>NZ_KI543237.1:0-179795 GCF_000496835.1 Thalassobacillus devorans MSP14 | reverse complement strand
GTTAATGGAAGATTATGCTCTTATTGTTTTAGTCGTGGATCGAGTGCATCGCGTAAGCCGTCACCCAAAAGGTTGAATCCAAGTACTACCAGCAGAATAGCGAAGCCTGGGAACATGACCACCCATGGGGCAGTTTGCAGAGCCGAGCGTCCATCACTAAGCATCGCCCCCCATTCTGGAAGCGGAGGCTGTGCTCCTAAACCTAAGAAGCTCAATCCTGCCGCATCAAGAATAGCAGTACCTATTGTCAGGGTAGCCTGAACGATGATTGGTGCCAAACAGTTTGGCAATACATGTGAAAATAAGATCCTGCCGTTTTTAGCTCCAATGACCCGGGAGGCTTCGATATACTCCGTTTCTTTTACAGATAGAACAGTCGACCGCACAATTCTGGCAAAGTGGGGGACACCGACGATGCCGACAGCAATCATGGCATTGGTCAAGCTCTTTCCTAAGACGGCAACCAGGGCAATCGCTAATAGAATACTAGGGAAAGCCATCATAATGTCTATCAGGCGCATGATAATCTGATCGACCCACCTGCCGAAGTATCCTGCCACCGCACCGAGAAACACGCCGACTATCATCGAGATTCCTACGGTGATCACCCCGATTTGGATGGTGATCCGTGAACCATGGACGAGTCGGGAGAATATATCCCGGCCAAGTTCATCCGTTCCTAACCAATGCTCTGCTGAAGGGGCCTGGTAGCGATTGATAATGCTTTGGTCGGTAGGGGAGTGAGTAGCGATTTGAGGCGCGAACGCCGCGATAATGATCAATAATGATATGATGATCAATCCGATTAATGACGTTTTACTTTTGACTACCCTGGATAAGGAATCAAGCCAAAGGCTCGAGTTCTTCTTTTGTTTTAGTGCTGAATCCATTTGATCCGCTTTTGCTTCTGCAGCCAAGTCTTCCACATCCTTTCCTAATCCAGTTTGATTCTAGGGTCGAATAACGTATACAGGATATCAGTGATCAAATTCACCAATACAAATATGACAGCGATTATTAATATTGTGCTTTGTACTACTGGATAATCACGACTGAGAATAGCATCGACGACATAACGGCCTACTCCCGGCCAGGAAAAAATCGTTTCCGTCAATACAGCACCTCCTAAGAGGAATCCAAACTGCAATCCAATGACAGTGAGAACCGGAAGGGAAGCGTTTTTTAATGCGTGTTGAAAGACGACCAACCGGCCGGCCAGCCCTTTTGCGTTAGCGGTCCGTATGTAGTCCTGCTTCATGACTTCTAACATGCTTGAACGGGTCATACGAGCTATGATGGCCATAGGAATGGTTGCAAGCGCTAATCCTGGCATCAATAAATGCTTTAGTGCATCGACGAATGCTTCACCATTCAAGGTCAGGATGCTGTCTAACAAATACAGGTTAGTAACGGTTGTCAACTCAATATCATTGGATAGCCTTCCGGATGGCGGCAACCAATTCAATTCAACAGAAAATAGCCAAATCATCATTAAGCCCAGCCAGAATATCGGCATCGAAACACCGAACAATGCACCACTCATACTGAGGTTATCAAACCAAGAGTATTGTTTTACGGCAGCAATCACTCCGGCAAGTACTCCGACTACGACGGCGATGGTCATAGCAAACAGTGTCAACTCGATGGTTGCAGGTAAACGGCCGCCTATTTCGGCTGCAACCGATTCTTTTGATTTAATGGACTCACCAAGATCTCCTGTAGCGATTTTCCCCATGAAATTACCATACTGGACAATTAGAGGATCATTTAAATTCAATTCTTCCCGCAGCATTTCCAGCTGGGTTTCTGTAGCTTTTTCTCCTAAAATACTTCTGGCAGGATCGCCCGGCACCAGATGCATGAGTGAAAAAGCGAGTATAGATACGCCGATGACCACGGGTACAAGTGATACAAGACGTCTGATAATATAATTGAGCATGCTGCATTCCTCCAAATTTAAAAAGCTGTGCAAAGGGAAGGATTCCTATATAAAGAACCCAACCCTTTGTTTTCATACAGCCTTTTTCTTTGCCTGATCGTAAGGGAGGTGGAAGGGGGGTTCCCTTCCATTAACCTCAATTAGTTCAATTCTAAGTAGTTGAACGGTTCACTTCCTGTTGGATGAGGGATATAATTCTTAACCTCTTTTTTAACAGCAAGCGGTGGTGTAGTATGAGCAATTGGGAACCAAGGTGCATCTTCATGAATGATTTCCTGTGCTTCTTTATAAAGACTGCTTCGTTTATCCTGGTCCAGCTCCGTTTGCGCTTTTTTCAGGATGTCATGAAGTTCATCGTTTTTATAGAAAGCGATGTTTCCTGCAGAACCTTTCTTTGCATTATCTTTATCCAAAAGGACATACAGGAAATTGTCAGGGTCGCCATTGTCACCAGTCCAGCCAAGGAACGCCATATCATGTTCGCCATTTTCGGTAGCACTCAAGTGAGAGTCCCACTCGTTTTCTACGATTTCTACTTCAATATTTACTTCTTTAAGCATTTCCTGGATAGCCTGTGCTGCAAATTTCGGTTGCGGCAAGTAAGGACGAGGGTTAGACATGGTATAAAGTGTCAAGCTCATGCCATCGCCATATCCTGCTTCAGCCAGCAATGATTTTGCTTTTTCGACATCATAGCCATAGTCTTCGATTTCATCGTTATATCCCCAAAGAGATGGTGGCATTGGGTTTTTAGCCGGCTTCCCGATACCTTCAAATAATGTCAGCAATTTTTCTTTATCAATTGCCAGATTGATTGCCTGACGGACTTTCTTGTCTTGCAGAGGGCCTTCTTTATCCGTATTCATTGCCATGTAAGAAACGTTCATGGATGGGCGACGGATGATTTGCAGGGCATCATCTTCTTCTGCCTGTTGGATATCCTGTGGATTCATTCCGTTCATTGCATCAATAGAACCAGCCTGGAGTTCCATAAAGCGTGCGCCATTATCAGGAATGACACGGAAGATGACTTTATCCACTTTTGCTGTTTCACCAAAGTAATCTTCGTTTTTAGACAACGTAATGCTGTCATCCTGTTTCCATTCTTCAAATACGAATGGGCCGGTACCTACTGGGTTTTTGAAATAATCTTCCCCATGTTTTTTAATAGCATCCGGACTTGCAATACCGAATGGAGGCATAGCTAGAGTATTCAAAAACGGTGCATTTGGCTCAGACAAGGTGAAAGTGACTTCATAGTCACCGGTAGCTTCCACCTTTTCAATGATCCCGCCTGGATCTTCCTCAGATGCGCCAAACATGTAACCGTAATAGACATATTCTGCTCCCTCTGTCCATCGTTCGAAGTTGAACACGACATCTTCAGCAGTGAAATCGGTGCCATCATGGAATTTTACATCATCACGTAGTTGGAACGTCCATTTCAGACCATCTTCACTAGTTTTCCAGTCGGAAGCCAAAGCAGGTTTGACTTCTGTTCCTTCCTGTTCATAACGGACAAGTGTGTCATAAATCTGATTGGTGACATAAATGGACTCACCATCTGTAACTTTGGAAGGGTCCAGTTGTTCAGAGTCTGCTCCACGGCCAAATACGAATGTATCGCTTCCGCCGCTGCTTTCCTCAGCAGAATCAGCAGTATCCTGGCTGTCAGAATCACCTTCCGAATTAGCTTCATCGTTGCTGCTGCATCCAGCGACAACCAGCACCATCATTGCAAACAGTGTCAGTAACATCCAAAGTGCTTTTTTCTTCACATTAGTTCCCCCTTATGGAAATTTAATAAAATAAGTATTAGACAGGTGTCGGTTCCGTAGCTTCGACCACCTCCTTAACGAGATGACAGGCCACTTGATGTTCTGCGCCAGGTACCTGTTTTAAGACCGGTTTTTCCTGTTTGCATATAGCTTCTGCCCAAGGGCATCTCGTATGGAATTTGCATCCCTGAGGTGGGTTGGAAGGAGAGGGAAGGTCTCCCTGAAGCATGATCCGTTCCCGTTTTTCTGCAGGACGGGCCTCGGGAATGGACGAAAGCAGTGCTTTTGTATAAGGGTGTTTAGGGTTCCCATAAAGTTCCTCGACTTCTCCTGTTTCAACGATTTCACCAAGGTACATGACTGCTACACGGTCACTGATATGATGAACGACACTCAAATCATGGGCGATGAAGATATAAGTAAGGTTGAATTCCTTTTGTAAGTCTTCCATCAGATTGATGACTTGAGCCTGGATGGAAACATCCAGTGCCGAAACCGGTTCATCACATATAATCAATTCTGGATCCAGTGCCAATGCTCTTGCGATCCCGATACGCTGCCGTTGTCCTCCACTGAATTCATGTGGATAACGGGATTTATGATAAGTATCGAGTCCGACCACTTCCAAGAGGCGATCAAGTTTTTGCTGGCGTTTCTCTTTTGACATACCGAAAATTTTCATCGGTTCGGTTACTGTCTGCTCGATCGTTTTCCGGGGATTCAGAGAAGCATATGGATCCTGGAAAATCAATTGCATTTCTTTACGCAGCTTCCGCAGCTCCTCCCCTTTGACATTGGTAATGTCCTGTCCCTTATAAATGATTTGCCCTTCTGTTGGATCGAGTAATTTTAAAATGGTTCTGCCGGCGGTAGACTTTCCACATCCGCTTTCCCCGACCAACCCAAGGGTTTCTCCTTTTTTGACCGTTAGAGAGATGCCATCGACTGCTTGTACAGCACCGGTCTTTTTCGGGAACACGGCACCTTTATATATAGGGAAATGCTTTTTCAGGTTTTGGACACGTAATAGTTCACTCATGAATGATCACCTTCTCTTCCTGTTCATAGAGCAGGCACCGGACAAAGTGGTCTGCTTCATCTTCCAATAGTGCAGGATCCTTTGTCAGACATTCCTCTTGAACATGTGTGCAACGGGGAGCGAAACTACAGCCTTTCGGTAAGTCCCGTAAATCAGGTGGAAGACCTTTGATCGCTTCCAGTCTTTCCTTGCGGTTGTGAATTTGAGGGATTGATGACAGTAAGCCCCATGTATAAGGGTGTTTTGGGTGGTCGAATAGTTCCTTGATACTTGAAAATTCTACGGGTTTGCCACCATACATCACCATGACACGGTCACACACTTCGGCTACTACACCAAGGTCGTGGGTAATCATGATGATCGCCATCCCCAGTTCTTGTTGTAATCTTTTCAAAAGATCAAGTATTTGCGCCTGGATGGTTACATCCAGTGCAGTAGTGGGTTCATCGGCTATCAGCACTTTCGGATTACATGCCAGCGCCATTGCAATCATCACCCGTTGCCGCATCCCTCCGCTGAATTCATGGGGGTAATTTTTTAATCGCTTAGCAGCATCAGGGATACCCACAAGGTCGAGTAATTCAATGGCACGGTTGCGTGCTTGTTGTTTGTTCATATCTTCGTGGGTAAGAATCGTTTCCATCATCTGTTTTTCAACGGAGAAGACAGGATTCAGGGAAGTCATGGGATCCTGGAAAATCATCGAAATATCCTTCCCTCGAATTTTTCGCATTTCTTTTTCTTTTTTAAGTAATAAGCTTTCTCCCTGGAAACGGATGTCTCCCGATACGATTTTCCCCGGAGGGGATGGAACTAATTTCATCACTGACATGGCAGTTATACTTTTACCTGAGCCGGATTCACCGACTATTCCTAATGTTTCTCCTGGTTTGACCGAAAAACTAACGCCATCGACAGCTTTGACGACACCAGCTTTCGTGAAAAAATGAGTATGTAAATTTTCTACTTCCAAAATAGGAAGATGATCAGCCATAGCGATCCTCCTTGTGACAAGAACTTCTAAATTTGATGTGCTTTTTATTATACATAAATTCTGAAAATTACGAATTAAATCTCTTTTTTCTCAAAAAAAATTAGAGAGAAATAAAAAGTCCTGTTAACTTTAAAAAATGAAAGAAGGGAAGAAAATTAATTCTTGCGTTTTTGTGCGTATGTGCTTATAATAATCAATGCATGTCATTTTGCGCCCGTAGCTCAGCTGGATAGAGCTATAGATTCCGGTTCTATGTGTCGGAGGTTCGAATCCTCTCGGGCGCGCTATAATAAAAAGCATCTGGTTTTTATGACCAGATGCTTTTTTTTTGTTTATCGGAAAGGCTTTATTAAAGACTGTGGTTGATTATACATAAGAGTTTATTCAATAATAGGTCCGAAAAGTCGAAGACTTGATTTCGAGATGTTTATCTGAATAAAGGTCCGGTGGGGAACAACTCCCTTTCCGCGGGCATGCGCTGAGCCTCCTCAGACTAAGATATAACAGAGAGATTGGAAAATATTACGGAAGTTGTAAAACAATCGTCAACGAACAGATGTTTTTATATAGCAGAAACCATGTTATGATAGTTAGGAGATAAAACATGAGTGCTGTATGCCAGTCTCATCATAAAATGGGGTGTTGAAAACGAAACTACTTCGTTACAAAATTTTGTATACGGAACAGATATCTGAAGATCGGCGTATCCATATTTTTGATATGGCTTCCCAGCTTAAATTATCTTTCAATTACGCCTCACTGAAAAGAAGTCCTGATAAACGGGCAAAAGAACTATTGAAATTTCTGGAATCGAAAAATACTAAAATTGAATTGGGTTTATATGATCATAAGGGGCGCGCTTCATAGCGTCCTTTTTTACTTTGAGGAAGATTAACTTTTATTAAAGGATTAAAGTATAAAAAATTCTAAGGCTTTCGCCATAAGTACTGGCGACATACCAGGTTTTTCTTCAGATTCATTTGTTATACTGTGTAGTGGAGGTGGAGCAGGACAAGTTGGCTTACGCCCGATTATATGTGAACGTGGTTTATATATAGTGACAGATGGTACAAGAAAAAAGTAAGGTTAAAAGCTTACAGGAGAAGAGGGTGGCTGGTGTTGAAAGAAATTATTTTATACTCAAAGGAAAACTGCTGTCTGTGTGATGATGCAAAAGAATTATTGGAAATTTTGAAAAAAGATTATAATTTTACAGTTTTAGAGAAAGATATCTATAAAGATGATGCATTGCTGGAAAGGTATCAATTTGAAATACCTGTGATTAAAATCGGAGATGAAGAATTGAATTGTGAACAAATTGATATTTTTTCGTTAAGAGAACGTTTACAAGAAAAATAGCTGATTTTTTTTACTTGCGGCGTTATTTGGGTACTGTTATATTTAATCATGTAGAAAATATTTTTTTGCTCTGCGTGGGACGAAATTTGACTAGTCGGGACAAAATCATCCCGGAGGTGGAATTCTTATATTTGAAGGGGCTTTTCCATGAGAGCTTTAATTGATTTACAAAAGAAACTTTTCCCTGATTTACTCGATATTATGCAGCGAAGGTATCAAATCCTGCATTATATCCAGCTGATGGAACCAGTCGGACGAAGAAGTCTGGCAGAAAATATGGAACTTGCGGAACGGACGATCCGCAGTGAGGTCGATTTTCTTAAGCAAGAAGGCTTCGTTGCCATCACCGTAAAAGGGATGCAGATTACTGTTGATGGCAAAATGGTTTTGGATCAGCTGGCTGATTTCATCAAAGAGGTTTCAGGAATCAGTGTTTTAGAAAAACAGTTAAGGGAAAAATTAAATTTAGACCATGTTGTGGTCGTTCCAGGGGACAGCGATGAGCTTCCTTGGGTAAAGCAGGAAATGGGCAGAGCCTGTGTCCATTATTTGAAAAGTATCCTCGAATCGAGCAGCACAATAGCGATAACCGGGGGCACTACGATGGCGGCAGTTGCCGAAATGATGACTCCACTCACCGGGGCGCCTGATTGTTTGTTTGTACCAGCGCGAGGGGGCCTGGGGGAAAAGGTCGAAAATCAGGCCAACACGATTTGTGTAGAGATGGCCAGGAAAGCGAAAGGGGATTACCGCCTCTTATATGTACCTGACCCATTGAGTGAAGATACTTATCACTCGATAACATCCGAGCCGTCGATCAGAGAAATTCTTGGTCTGATCAAGAATTCTGACACCGTCATACATGGGATTGGAAATGCCCTCACCATGGCCGAAAGAAGAAAGACACCACCGGAGCAGATTGATAAAATCAAGCAGTGGCATGCAGTCGGGGAAGCCTTCGGATATTATTTTAACCAACAAGGCGACATAGTCCATAAAGCCAGGACGGTCGGACTGCAGCTTGAGGATCTCACGGATTCCCAGCAGGTAATTGCTGTGGCTGGAGGAGAATCAAAAGCCAGGGCGATTGCTTCCTATTTCAAACCTGGGAAAAGCAATGTGCTTATCACCGATGAAGGTGCAGCTCAACAGCTGGTAAGGGAAGAAATTTCCCTTTAAATAAATAATAATAAACAACCATTATCAAGGAGGAATTTTATAATGACAGTAAAAGTAGGTATTAACGGCTTTGGACGTATTGGACGTAATGTCTTCCGTGCCGCTTTAAACAATAACGACGTAGAAGTGGTAGCAGTAAACGACTTGACTGACGCTGAAATGCTAGCCCACTTATTGCAATATGACACGGTACATGGTGAACTTGGAGAGAAAGTAACTGTTAATGGCAGCAACCTTGTTGTTGGTGGAAAAGAAATCACTGTATTATCTGAAAAAGATCCAGCACAACTTGGCTGGGGCGATCTTGGCGTAGAAGTAGTTATCGAATCTACAGGTCGTTTCACAAACCGTGCCGATGCTAAGAAACACTTGGACGCTGGTGCTAAGAAAGTAGTTATTTCTGCGCCTGCAAAAGAAGAAGATCTTACAATGGTTATGGGTGTAAACGATTCTGCTTATGATCCAGACAACCATCACGTTATTTCTAACGCTTCCTGCACAACGAACTGCCTGGCACCATTTGCAAAAGTGCTTAACGACAAGTTCGGCCTGAAGCGTGGTATGATGACAACTGTCCACTCTTATACTAACGACCAGCAAATCCTTGACCTGCCACATAAGGATTACCGTCGTGCCCGTGCTGCTGCACAAAACATCATCCCTACTACAACTGGTGCAGCAAAAGCTGTTGCAAAAGTATTGCCTGAATTGGATGGCAAGTTGAATGGTATGGCTATGCGTGTTCCAACTCCAAACGTTTCTATCGTAGACTTGGTGGCAGAGCTTGATAAGAATGTTACTGTCGAAGAAGTTAACGCTGCACTGAAAGAAGCTGCAGAAGGTGAATTGAAAGGAATTCTTGGTTACAGTGAAGAACCACTCGTATCCAGTGACTATAATGGAAACACTAACTCTTCAATCATTGATGCCATCTCCACTATGGCAATTGAAAATAACATGGTTAAAGTCGTTTCCTGGTACGACAACGAGTTCGGTTACTCAAACCGTTGTGTCGACTTAGCTGCATTCCTTAAAGAAAAGGGACTTTAATTCAGATAGAGTCGAATCATATGATGTAAAATGAAGGGGGAGGTCCATAGTCCTCCTCCTTTATCGCTTTTAAGACGATTTTCATACCAAAAGGAGGTCCAACGCTGTGAATAAAAAAACAATCCGTGATATTGAGGTACAAGGAAAAAAAGTGTTTTGCCGAGTTGACTTCAATGTACCAATGAGCAACGGAGAAGTTACTGATGACACACGTATTAAAGCAGCATTACCGACAATTTTACATTTAGTTCAGGACGGAGCAAAAGTCATTCTTGCCAGCCACCTGGGTCGTCCAAAAGGAGAGGCTCATGATGAGCTTCGTCTGGACCCTGTAGCCAGGCGCCTGAGCGATTTGCTGGGGCGTACTGTTACGAAGACGGACGAAGTTTACGGTGATGAAGTCAATCGTGCTATCAAAGATATGAAAGACGGCGATGTATTATTGATTGAAAACGTTCGCTTCGAACCTGGTGAGGAAAAGAATGACGAGGTACTGGCAAAAGAGTTTGCTGCGATGGCTGATGTCTATGTAAACGATGCGTTCGGTGCGGCACACCGCGCCCATGCATCTACAGCTGGAGTAGCTAAACACTTGCCGGCAGTTGCGGGCTTCCTGATGGAAAAAGAATTGAATGTGCTGGGACAGGCTCTTTCTGACCCTGACCGCCCATTCACAGCAATTATCGGTGGCGCAAAAGTCAAAGATAAAATTGGTGTCATCGATCATTTACTCGATAAAGTCGATAACCTGATCATCGGTGGCGGACTTGCTTACACTTTCTTGAAAGCCAAGGGCTATGAAATAGGGAAGTCATTACTTGAGGAAGATAAAATCGATTTGGCAAAGCAATTCATGCAAAAAGCAGAAGATAACAATGTCAACTTTCTGATGCCGGAGGACGTCATTGTAGCTGATGATTTCTCTCGTGAAGCGAATACGAAAGAGGTATCTATCGACAGCATTCCTGGTGACTGGGAAGCCCTTGACATCGGACCTAAGACACGGGAAAAATACAGTCAGGTCGTCAAAGATTCCAAACTGATCATCTGGAACGGACCTATGGGAGTATTCGAATTTGAAATATTCGCCAATGGAACGAAAGATGTTTCAGCAGCACTTGCTGAGACAGAAGGCTACACAGTGATCGGTGGCGGTGATTCGGCTGCAGCCGTAGAGAAATTCGGATTTGCTGACAAAATGGATCACGTATCCACAGGTGGAGGAGCTTCACTGGAATTCATGGAAGGAAAAGAACTTCCAGGCGTAGCATTATTGAACGATAAGTAATAAAGGAGAGGTGAGCATATGCGTAAACAAGTAATCGCAGGAAACTGGAAAATGAACAAAGTTTTGAATGAAGCTGAGCAATTCGCACAAGCTGCTAAAAATGAAGTGCCAAGCGAAGAACAAGTAGAATCCGTTGTTTGTGCACCATTTCCTTTTCTTCACACGCTAGTCAAGGAAACAGAAGGCACTCCTTTAAAAGTCGGTGCTCAAAATATGCATTTTGAAGAGAGTGGCGCTTTCACAGGCGAAGTCAGCCCAGTCATGCTGAAAGACTTGGGAGTTTCTTATGTCGTACTTGGACACTCTGAGCGCCGGGAGCTGTTTGGTGAAACAGACGAAGACGTAAACAAAAAGGTCCATGCGGCATTCAAGCACGAGTTGACACCAATTGTATGTGTCGGGGAAACATTGGAGCAGCGTGAAAATAATGAAACGATGAATCATGTCGAAGCACAAGTGAAAAATGCACTCGAAGGCCTGAGTGATGAGCAGGTTCAACAAGTCATTATCGCTTATGAACCAATTTGGGCTATCGGAACAGGCAAAACTTCTTCTGCTGAAGATGCAAATGAAGTATGCAGCCATATCCGTAAAATCGTAAAAGAATTTTCTTCAGAAGAGGCAGCAGAAGCCGTACGTATCCAATATGGCGGCAGTGTCAAGCCGGCAAATGTCGATGACCTGCTTGGTCAGTCTGATATCGATGGCGCACTAGTAGGCGGAGCAAGCCTTGAGGCTGATTCATTCCTAAAACTTGTGGAGGCAGGTAAGCATGAGTAACAATAAGTTAGCAGCCTTGATCATCTTAGATGGCTATGCTCTGCGTGATGAAGAAAAAGGTAACGCAGTCAAGCTGGCCAATACACCTAATTTCGATCGTTACTGGAACCAGTTTCCCCATACGCAGCTGAAGGCATCCGGTGAAGCTGTTGGTCTTCCGGAAGGCCAGATGGGGAATTCCGAGGTGGGACATCTGAATATTGGTGCGGGGCGTATCGTATATCAAAGCCTGACACGAGTGAACTTATCGATTAAAGAAGGCGACTTTTTTGAAAATGAAGCATTCGTGAAGGCAATCGATCATGCCAAACAGCATGATAAAGCATTGCATATCTTTGGTTTGTTATCTTCAGGCGGGGTCCATAGCCATATTGATCACCTGTTTGCCTTGTTGGAATTAGCTGCCCGTCATGATGTGAAGAAAGTATATGTCCACGGCTTCCTGGATGGTCGTGATGTTGGTCAAAAGTCTGCTAAGAAGTATATCCAGCAGACAGAAGATAAAATGGCAGAGCTGGGTGTAGGTGAAATTGCTACGATTTCCGGGCGTTATTACTCCATGGATCGTGACAAGCGCTGGGATCGTGTCAAGAAGTCCTATGATGCGATGGTTTATGGTCAAGGCCCGACTTATCACAGTGCAATGGAAGTTGTAGATGATTCATACGCGAATGAAATTTATGATGAATTTGTGCTCCCATCTGTTATAGTTGACGAGGAAGGTAATCCGAAAGCTAAAATAGAAGAAGAAGATTCCGTTATCTTCTATAACTTCCGACCGGACCGCGCGATTCAGATTTCAAGAACATTTGCTAATGAAGATTTCAGAGACTTCGATCGCGGAGATAAAGCACCGAAGAACCTGCATTTTGTAGGGTTGACGCAATTCAGTGAAACGGTGGATGGCGAAGTGGCTTATGAACCAGTGAATCTTGATAACACTGTCGGAGAAGTTCTGTCACAAAATGATTTGAAACAGCTCCGTATAGCTGAGACAGAAAAGTACCCACATGTTACGTTCTTTATGAGTGGCGGCCGTGAAGCGGAATTTCCTGGAGAAGAACGGATTTTGATCGACTCACCAAAAGTAGCCACTTATGACCTTAAGCCGGAAATGAGCGTTTATGAGGTGACAGATGCTCTTTTAAAAGAGCTGGATGCCGATAAGCATAATGCCATCATCCTGAATTTTGCGAACCCGGATATGGTCGGCCATTCTGGCATGCTGGAACCTACCATTAAAGCGATCGAGGCAGTAGACGAATGCCTTGGCAAAGTCGTGGATAAAATCCACGAAAAAGGTGGACAGGCCATCATTACAGCTGATCATGGCAACTCGGACGAAGTGCTTACGCCAGAAGGAAAGCCGATGACTGCACACACGACGAATCCTGTGCCAGTCATTGTGACAAAGGAAGGCGTGGAGCTCCGGGAAGGCGGTATTTTGGCTGACTTATCGCCGACGCTTCTAGAGCTGCTTAAAGTCGGACAACCAAAAGAAATGACAGGTCAATCATTAATTAAAAAATAATTTTTTTCATAAAGGAGAGTTTTTCAATGCCATATATTACAGATGTTTATGCACGTGAAGTACTGGACTCCCGCGGTAATCCTACAATTGAAGTAGAAGTATATACAGAATCCGGAGCATTCGGTTCTGCACTGGTACCAAGTGGAGCTTCTACCGGTGAATATGAAGCCGTTGAACTTCGTGACGGAGACAAAGACCGCTATCTTGGGAAAGGTGTACAGCAGGCAGTAGAAAACGTCAACGAAAAAATCGGACCTGAATTGTTAGGGTTGGATGTTACACAGCAGGTTGTCATTGATGCTTTGATGATGGAACTTGATGGTACAGAGAACAAAGGTAAATTAGGAGCTAATGCGATCCTGGGTGTGTCCATGGCAGCAGCTCATGCAGCGGCTGACTTTGTAGGTCTTCCATTGTACAAATACCTTGGAGGATTCGCAGCTAAAACACTACCGACTCCAATGATGAACATTCTGAATGGTGGCGAACACGCGGATAATAACGTCGACATACAGGAATTCATGATTATGCCTGTAGGCGCGCCGGACTTCCGTGAAGCATTGCGTATGGGAGCGGAAATTTTCCATTCCTTGAAAAAGGTATTGAAAGAAAAAGGCTACAATACAGGTGTTGGTGATGAAGGCGGCTTTGCACCGAACCTTCAGTCCAACGAAGAAGCACTTTCCACCATCATTGAAGCGATCGAAGCTGCCGGCTATAAGCCTGACGAACAGGTGAAGCTTGCAATGGATGTTGCTGCTTCTGAGGTATATGAAGACGGCAAGTATAACCTGAAAGGTGAAGGCGTTGTCCGTACTTCTGAAGAAATGGTGAATTGGTACGAAGAGATGATCAATAAGTATCCAATCGTATCCATTGAAGACGGTCTTGATGAGAATGACTGGGAAGGCTTTAAGATGCTGACTGACCGTATCGGCGATCGTGTCCAGCTTGTCGGCGACGACTTGTTTGTAACAAACACCAAGAAGCTTAGCCGCGGAATCGAAGAAGGAATCGGTAATTCCATCCTTGTCAAAGTGAACCAGATCGGTACATTGACAGAAACCTTCGAAGCGATTGAAATGGCGAAGAAAGCTGGCTACACAGCAGTCATCTCTCACCGTTCCGGTGAAACAGAAGATGCGACGATCGCTGATATCGCCGTTGCTACTAATGCAGGTCAAATCAAAACCGGTGCACCATCCCGTACGGACCGTGTTGCGAAGTATAACCAATTACTTCGTATCGAAGACCAATTGCTCGGCACTGCGTATTATGCTGGTGACAAGGCTTTCTATAACTTGAACAAATAATTTGAGAGTGGATATACTCAGCTTGCAGGAAACCTATCTGGTTTTCCTGCAAGCTTTTTTAATCCCTGATAACAGTAAAAACTGCCAGATAGAAGTTTTTTAATTATAAAACTTAATTAAATATAGGTGTTAATTTATCAATCGGCTTATTTCATTATACGGCCGAATTGTGGAAGACTCAGTTTCAAGATAAAAGGGGTTCTTTACTAAAAAAGAGTTAGGGGTGGCTTGGAAACTACTCGCTTTCCAGCTTCATCGCCTAGACACTCGCGACATAAGCATCCCATCAACGTGAAGAAAGAACACTTCCCTTTTGATGTTCTGCTTATGCGTGTCGTGTCTCCCAAGGCGATTACGCATTCGTTTTTTTCCTGCGGGGGACCTGGCAAGCTTCCTCGGGCTAAAACCCTGCGGGATCTCGCCTAGTCCCTTCTCCCGCGGGAGTCTCGCAGTTTCCCAACCACCCCATCCGAAGGATGGGAGGAACGAACCCCTGCGATAGATGAAGATGTCTTCCACAAATCATATGGAACTATGATGCAGGTTCTAAGCAGGGTTTTATTAATAAAAAGCTCTTCTTATGGATGAAGGGTTGGGTCCGCATATCAATGTTTCCGTTTTCCTTACCAACGCAAGGAGGGCCGGGAAATTGCGAGACTCCTCGAAAATGCTACGCATTTTCTTCGTGCGGTGTTTATTCAGGAAGCTTAGTCAAAGTCCTATGGGAGGATAGGACATGGTGAGATCCCGCAGGGCGAAGCCTGAGGAAGCTCACGGTCCGCCCATGGAAAGCGAGTGATTTCCCGGACCTCCAGAGCTTCTTAACCGTAACGGAAACAGTTTCTCTCGAAACTGAGTCTTCAGCAATTGGGAGCTTTAACTGTATATCAACATGATTGTTTTACAAAAGCAATAAAAGAATACAAAAGAAAAAGCGGATATGGCATCCGCTTTTAACTTCCGGTTTTTTGGTCTTCTTTTTCTACAGCTTTAAGTTTTTGCTTTTCCTTTTCCTGGGATCCTCCATCTCCATTTACAAGGTCGCTTGTAGCGTTCTTGAATTCTTTCAATGTGCTTCCGAATGCCCTGCCGATTTCCGGCAGTTTGGATGGCCCAAAGATAATTAAAGCGATGACTAGTACAAGGATTAACCCTGGAATTCCGATATTTGATAACATTCATTACACCTCCGAATTTTTATAATATTGGCATACCATGTCTCTGGAATGCCGCTGCTTCAAGAGCAGACATTCCCTCCATTTCCGCAAAGGCAGATACTTTATCTGATACTTTCGGGGCGTATGGTGCTGGTGGTACAGCATGCCCCATCTGGCGCTGTCTTCCTGTATTTTTACTCGCAAACGGTCCCCAAATGGCAAAGGTGATACCCGGTGTCTGGATATTGATAAAGAAAGTATCTCCCTGGGTAGAGAAAGTGGGTCCTGCAAGTTCGGATCCGTTCAACCGGTTTTCGGCAAATAAATAAGTTTCCCCTTCAGGGGTCATTCCGATTATCCGGTCGGTTCCGCCGCCGTCTTCTGCAATCCAAAGATCTCCCCATGGTGTGAGACAAATGTTGTCCGGCATTTCCAAATCATTGGACTCAGTTGACTCGTAGAACAACTCTAATGTATTTGTAGCTGGAATATAACGATATACACGTCCAAGATTATTGTCGCCTGCAGAAGTGTCGTCAAACCAGAAGACTCCGCCCTCAAAATAGGCTCCTTCGAGTCTGCTGAACGGGATGCAGCCTTTTCGACCAGCATCCAGGGTAGGTTTCTCAGGGTCGACATCTTTCCACACTACTCCAAATCTTTGGCCACTATGGAATTCACTTGTATGGTCCATACTCATTTCTTCCATGGCAGCTGCCTGCAAGACGCCGCCTTTTTGTAAGGAACCGGTCCGCTGACTTCTGTCATGAGGAATAAAGCGATAGAAATAACTAGGCCCGGCGTCCTCTGTCAAATAGACGATGCCTGTAGCAGGGTCAATCGCGGTAGCTTCATGGGAAAAAGCTCCCATGTCACGGATCGGTGTTCTGGATAAATTATTTTCCGGATCAGATGGGTCGATTTCAAAAACGTAACCATGTCCTTCTTGCAGGGTTTCTTCACATGTCAGCCATGTCCCCCATGGAGTGGCTCCGCCTGCACAATTGCGGATGGTGCCAGAGGAAGTGACGTATTCTTTCTGAACTTTGCGATTGGCATCTACAACCAAAGCAGTAGTGCCGCCAGTATGTTCCCGTTGATAAGGATTCCTGCCTATGACTGGATATTTCGTATTTCCACTCAATTCATGATTTCGTACAAGTACCGTAGAGTTGTTCTTACCCGGAAAGGCTGCCATGCCATCGAATTTTTCAGGGATGGGCCGGCCATCGGCCATAAGACCGCCTTCTTCTGAGATAATCCGATATTGAAATCCTTGAGGAAGGTCAAGGACGCCTCCAGGATCTTTGACTAATGGGCCATATCCCCGAAAGGAATTCCTGGCTGCTTTCGGTGAAGCAAGGGCTTTGGATTCATTGAATGAAAGCAGACCAGTAGAACCTAAAGCAACTGCTGCTGTACTTAGCCCGCCTGCTTTCAAAAAATCGCGGCGATTCATATTTTTGGTCATTTCCATACCTCCTGATAGAAATCTGATTTACGCTGCAGATTGGCTGGCTGAGTTTGCTGCCAGACGTTTCTTATATACAAAAGAGGATAAACTGATACTGATTTCATATAAGGTCAAGAGTGGAAGAATCACAAGCACATCCGATAAAAAATCTGGAGGTGTAATCAAAACCGAAACTACCACCATCACAAAATAGGCGAATTTTCTAGCTTTCCTTAAGCGAAGTGGATTCAAAATGCCAAGCCTTGTCAAAAACAATACGACTAACGGCATTTCAAATAGCAGTCCGAAAGGCACAGTCATGTTCAGCATGAATCGGAAATATTTATCGGCCGTAAACATCATTTCAAATTGACCTTCAGATAGAGAGGTCAAAAACCCTAGCACAAGGGGAAATAATAGAAAGTATCCGAATGCAAGACCGATTATAAAAAGAAAAAACATTGCTGGAATAAACCGCAGCGTCACTTTACGCTCTTCCCGGCTTAATGCAGGTGCAACAAACCGCCAGATTTGAAAAGCAGCTACGGGTATGGTCGCTGCCATAGAAATGACAGCGGCAAGCATCAGGTAGACCCAGAGAATTTCACTGGGACCCAGAACTGCCAACGGTGTGTCCAGTCCCCTGATCACCCATTCATAAATGGGCTTTACGAAAATAAATCCGCCTATAAGAAATCCGATGAATGATACGATTGTGATGATTAAGCGGTTCCTGAGTTCTTCTAAATGTCCGATGAGCTGCTGATTTTTACCATCCATAGCTTATTCCTTCAATTCAACTGTTTTTCTTTGCGAAATTGTTTTTTATGGGCACGATCATGTGCTTTATGACGGTCTTCCTCTACTTCACTGGATGACTGCTTCCCTTCTGGAACGATGGTTGCTGATACTTCCTTGAGGCCAGCTTGATCCTTTTCGTAAACAAAGGAAGCTCGAGTGGAAATGTCTGCACCAGGTTTGGATACAAAAGGAAGTACACGGTAATCTGTTTTCCACTGAGTAGGAGTGACTTCACAGCGAACATACCCGCGGTAGTCATTGAAAAATTTAATATGATCGTTTTGCTCTAAAATACGGTCAGTGTCTGCACGTTTATCGGCTCCATTTCCCCCGGATGTAATCGATGTTCCGACAAATTCCGCACCAAGCACCTGAGATTTCAAATCATCAAAGTCGGCCAGCAGGGTGGATGCCCAGTTAGCATGAACATCACCGGTCAACACAATGAGATTGTCTAAATCGATGCTGCTTGCATAGTCAGTAATACGCTGGCGGGCTGGTGTATAGCCATCCCAGCTGTCCATGCTGAACCGAGGTTCTTCCGGACTTGGTCCGTAGTTTCTTTTGGCGAAGAAGATTTGCTGTGCCAGTACATTCCAGTGTGTTTGCGACTGGTCGAGATTATCCAGCAGCCATTGCTCCTGCTTGTCGCCTAATAATGTGCGTGAAGGGTCAAGGGATTCTTCGGTTTGTGGAGAGCTTTTGTCTCCATTAGCCTGATCGGAGCGATATTGCCGTGTATCTAATACATAAAAATTTGCCAGGTTGCCATAGGAGAAATTACGGTACAATTGCATATCCGGTCCATGAGGCATGGATGATTTTCTGAGCGGCATGTGTTCATAGTAAGCCTGGTAGGCAGCGATCCGACGGTTAACAAATGCTTCTACTGATTGTCCTTTTTCAGGTATCATATCTGCATAATTGTTTTCAACCTCATGGTCGTCCCAAGTCACTACCCATGGAAAAGCGGCATGGGCTGACTGTAGATCTTTATCGGAACGATATTGAGCATGACGATTGCGATAATCTTCCAACGTCATGATTTCCGGACCTTTATGTGCCCGTACGTTTCCGGTTGAAGCAACATACTCATTCGGTCCATATTCATAAATGTAATCACCAAGGTGAAAGACAAGATCAAGGTCTTCTTTTGCCATATGTTTATAAGCGGTATAATAGCCGTGTTCATATTGCTGGCAGGAAGCGAATGCGAACGAAAGACTTGCTGCAGGTGCATTACTTTCTGGAAGTGTCTTTGTCTTTCCAACCGGGCTGTAATCTTTTCCAACCTTAAAACGATAGTAGTAGATGGTATCAGCATCCAGATCCGCGGCTTCTATATGAATGGAATGGCCAAGTTTTGGGCTGGCTACTTCAGTACCACGTTGCACAATATCACGGAAGTGTGCGTCCTTAGCCAATTCCCATTTCACTGCTATGTTACGTTCAGGCATGCCGCCTCCGTTCATTGGGTCGACAGCTAATCTTGTCCACAAAACTACGCTGTCAGATAGTGGGTCACCTGAGGCTACACCGAGTGTGAACGGGTAGCTTTCGAACTCTTCCTCCTGCGCTTCAACAGTTATGCCTCCCATCGATTGAGCAACTGCTACTCCTAAAGATATTCCTGCAATTTTACCCGCACCATGCAAAAATCCTCTGCGGTCGACATCCTTTTGCAATGTTTCTTCGTTCAACCTTTGAATCAAATCATCTATTACCCTTTTCTCAGTCATGCAATATCTCCTCTCTATGTTCGAAATGTTTGGAACAATTGCCATTATACGAGGTGATTTTTAACTGGTTGTTAAGTAATGTAAATGCAGGAATGAAAAGGAAGGTATTTATACTCAGGAAAATAGGTGGAATAAATAATGAATGTTCATCATTCATGGGGAGTGTTTAGTTATTTAGCAATGAGTTATATGGATGGAAAGAGGAAGAATTTCTTAGTATTTATTACCTGATTTTTTTAACGTTATCTAAACAATAACTTTAATTATTTTTTCGTAACGTTTTGACATTTTTCTATGTTTCCGTTACTTTCACTTTATTGATAGACAGAGGAGGTGGAATGGATGGAAATCTATGAGGCAATTAAACAGAGAAGGTCAATTCATGATTTTAAACATCGAAATGTGGAAGAAAGCATTCTGAGATCTATTTTCGCTGCGGCCTCGTGGGCGCCGACACACCGGATGAAAGAGCCTTGGGAAGTTCATATTATCCAAAATAAAGCCGTAGCATCTTTTGCTGAGCAGGTTACGGAAAGTTATCTGCGTCTAGGTTATGCCAAAGGTTATGATAAAGAAAAACAGGGGAAGCTCATGGAAGGTATAAAAGATCATCTGTTATCTATACCGCACCATGCGATCATATATATGGAAAAAGGTAAGGATTTGCGTCTGTTTGAAGAGGATTATGCTGCTGTCTGCGCTTTTATTCAAAACGTACAGTTAATGGCATGGAAACATGGAGTCGGAGTGTTATGGACGACAAACCCTTATATTTACGATAGGGAATTTTCCAAGTCGTGTGGAATCGATCCTGAGCTCTATAAAATTGTTTCTGTATTACAGATGGGGTATCCTAATAAAATACCTAAGCCAAAAAGGCGGACACCAATCGAACAGAAAGTGAATTTCATTAATGATTGGCAACTGAATGGTTGAAGCATTCTTTAAAATTTCTGTAAGCTGGTTTAAAATAAACCTGCTGAGATTTCTACTTTTAATACTCTCTCTTTGTTTACTCAGCAGGTGTTATTTACAACTCTTTTTTACCCGAAATTTTCTCCTTTAGGATCCACAACTCTTTCTCTCTTTTGAAAATGAAAATTTTTCCGTATGGAGGTGATGATAGCTGCCAGCCATCCCAGTACCATCACAATATAAATTAAAACCATCATGTCTCCTGATATATTCATTGCAAGTAGAAGAGTCCGTAAATTAGTCAGAATAATAAAACCTCCAGCCCCTACTCCAAGTATGAATGACGGGACGATTCGTACAAGCCATGCAGCCAGCGGTGCTGCTGCTACCCCTCCGATCATAAAGGATACTACCCATAACCAGTGAAGCTGTTCCCAACCTAAGAATAGTAGAAATCCTAACGTGGCAGAGATAGTAATCGCAAATTCAGTTGTATCCACTGTACCGATCACTTTCCTGGGCAAGGCCCCTTTTCTTGATAGAAGGACCGGTGTGTTGATCGGCCCCCAGCCTCCTCCGCCGACAGCATCCAAAAACCCTGCTAAGGCACCTAAAGGGTATAGGAAGCACTTTCTAACAGGAACTTCTTTCCGCTTTACACTTGATGTGTTCATGAGTAAAAACCGAACCACAATGTAGACCCCCAAAAGGAGGAGGAAGATTGAAATAAATGGTTTGATCTTTTCACCGGGAAGGCTGCTCAAAAAGGCAGCTCCGAGAAAAGCACTGATCGAGCCGGGGATTATTAATGGCAGAACTAATTTCTTATCTATGTTATCGAATTTATAATGGGAGTAACCGGAAACGGCTGTGGTAGCTATTTCAGCCATATGGATAGATGAAGAGACCACCGCAGGAGCTACCCCATATGCAATTAATAAGGTGGATGAGGTTAATCCGTATGACATTCCGAGCGCACCATCAATCAATTGGGCAAAAAAGCCTACTAGTGTAAAAATGATTAATTTTCTCAAGTTAATCAACCTCCAACTTATTAATACTAAACCTATGAGTTTACTCGGGATTAAGTTCAAAAAAATAAATTTAAAATAGCTAATACCGTAATCTGAAATAATAGCTTTCAATCTAAAGGAATATCCATAACTTGTCAAGCAGGAATACAAAACCGGTTCTATTAGCCTGATTGGAAAAATCAGCCCAAAGTGACCTTGGAAACGATTATTCCCAGGCACGAACAGCAGCTTCCTGCATGCTGAAATGATCATGATTACTGGGAAAAAAGTATAAATATTTTAATTAGTATTGACATTATTTTTAATTCCACATATCATGTTTATCAATCACATAAAACCAAGTTAACTCATCGGATTTATAAGTTAAGTGTAAGTAAGGAAACTTTGTATAAACAAAATCAATTGATTGGAGGAGGGGACGAATGAATCAACCAGCAATTACTTATAAAGATTTTCCGGGAGACCCATTTAAAGGCTGGGAGCCTGTGGATGATACAAAAGGGGCGTCTGAGGTCTTGAAATGGGCTTATGATTCATACGGACAGTCTCTTGTTTATGCTTGCAGCTTTGGAGCGGAAGGTATTGTTTTAATTGATTTGATTGCAAAAGTGAAAAAAGATGCAGAAATCGTCTTTCTTGATACTGGTCTTCATTTTCAGGAAACCTATGACCTGATTGAGAAAGTGAAAAAGAGATACTCTGATCTTGTCATTCATATGAAAAAGCCTGACTTGACTCTGGAAGAGCAGTCACAACAGCATGGTCCAGCACTTTGGAAAAAGAACCCGGACCAATGCTGTTATATCAGGAAGATAAAGCCCCTGGAGGATGCTCTTAACGGAGTGGATGCATGGATTTCCGGGTTGAGGCGTGAGCAATCCCTAAGCCGGAGCAAGACTGATTTTGTCAATAAAGATGAACGCTTCAAGTCCATTAAGGTATGCCCGCTTATCCATTGGACGTGGGAAGACGTATGGGATTATATCCGAGTAAATCAATTGGATTACAACGAACTTCACGATAATAATTATCCGAGCATCGGTTGTATTCCCTGCACGTTTGCCGTGGAGGGTACAGAAAACTCAAGAGCTGGAAGATGGAGCGGTTTTAACAAGACAGAATGCGGTCTTCATGTACCTGCAGAAGAAAAGAAATAAACATAAAACTAACATAAGGAGGAACTATTCATGACACTTATTGAACCCCACGGAGGAACGCTAGTGAACCGGCTGAAAGGAAACTGGGAGGAAGCATCGGCAATTATCGAGCTCGATGCTATGGCTTTAAGCGATCTCGAGCTGATTGCTACTGGGGCCTACAGCCCAATAGAAGGTTTTTTAAATAAAAAAGACTATGAATCTGTTGTCGAAAAAATGAGGCTTGCTGATGGGACACCGTGGAGTATCCCAATCACTTTGCCAGTTTCTAAGGAACAGGCAGAAAGCTTAAATACAGGAGAAACAGCAGAGTTACGTAAGGATGAGACCGTTTATGGACAGATAAAAATCGAAGAGCTTTATCAGCCAGATAAAGAGAGGGAAGCAGAGCAAGTATATTTGACTACGGAATACCAGCACCCAGGGGTCAGGAAATTATATGACCGTCCTGATTTTTATGTGGCAGGGAAAATTCAATTGCTGGAGCGTCCTAAACGGGAACATGATCAAAAGTTTTACTTGGATCCAGCTGAAACAAGGGCATTATTTAAAGAGCTCGGCTGGAAACGCGTCGTCGGCTTTCAGACAAGAAATCCGGTCCACCGCGCCCATGAATACATTCAAAAAGCAGCATTGGAAACCGTAGATGGACTGTTCCTGAATCCATTGGTCGGTGAGACCAAAAGTGATGATATTCCAAGCGATGTGCGAATGGAAAGCTATCAGGTTTTATTAAAAAACTATTACCCGGAAGCCCGCGTTACATTAGCAGTCTTTAATGCGGCAATGCGTTACGCAGGTCCAAGGGAAGCTATATTCCATGCGCTAGTCAGAAAAAACTTCGGATGCACCCACTTCATAGTCGGGCGTGACCACGCTGGTGTTGGTGATTACTATGGCACTTATGATGCACAGAAGATCTTCAGTAATTTTGAATCCGAAGAGCTTGGAATTACCCCCCTCTTTTTTGAACATAGCTTTTACTGCCTGGCATGTGAAGGGATGGCCTCTCATAAAACATGCCCGCATGATGACGACCAGCATGTCATATTGTCAGGGACAAAAGTACGGGAGCTGTTAAGAAATGGGGAAAAGCCTCCGAAAACATTCAGCCGTCCTGAAGTCGTCGAAATACTGATCAATGGATTGAACAGCCAGAATACCGTAAAGCAAGGACAGGAAGGGTGAGCGGATTGGGGTCGAACATTGTATGGCACCAAGCAGCAATTGAAACGAAGGATTACCGGAACAAAAACGGCCATCACAGTGGAGTAGTCTGGCTTACAGGGCTGTCTGGTTCAGGTAAATCAAGCATTGCCAATCAAGTGAATAAGAAGCTGTATGAAAGAAGTATCCAAAGCTATATTCTGGATGGTGACAATATACGGCATGGATTGAATGCAGATCTTGGGTTTAAACCAGAGGATCGAAAAGAAAACATAAGAAGAATCGGAGAAGTCGCCAAGCTGTTCGCAGATAGCGGGACCATAGTTTTGACCGCATTTATCTCTCCGTATCAGGAAGACAGGGACCGTGTCCGGGATATCGTCGAATCTGGTGACTTTCTGGAGGTGCATGTCGACTGCCCGCTGTCCGAGTGCGAGTCCAGAGATCCAAAAGGCCTCTATAAAAAAGCAAGAAATGGAGAAATAAAAGGATTTACGGGAATTGATTCCCCATATGAAGCACCAGATTCACCAGAACTGGTACTGGAGTCGAACGTATATAGTGTGGATGAATGTGCAGAGCAGCTCATTTCTTTTCTCGAGAAAAATGAATGGCTGTAAGGGTGCCAAATGAGTTCTGATTTGGGGAAAAGGAGTGATCATTTAAGATGAAAAAAGTATTTTTGGTCGGAGCAGGCCCTGGGGATCTTGACCTCATTACCGTAAAAGGACTGAAAGTGATCCAGCAGTCAGATGTAATTTTATACGACCGGCTGATCAATGAACAGCTGCTTGAAGAAGCTCCGGCTCACGCTGAACTTATTTACTGCGGGAAAAGTCCTGATAATCATTCACTTACCCAGGAAACCATAAATGGTCTGCTTTGCAAGTTTGCTTTACAGGGAAAAACAGTCACCCGTCTCAAAGGTGGAGACCCATTTATCTTCGGCAGAGGAGGAGAGGAAGCGGGAGAGCTGGCTAAAAGAAGGATCCCCTTTGAAATAGTACCCGGAGTCACTTCAGGGGTGGCTGCTCCCGCCTACGCCGGAATCCCGGTTACCCACCGTAATTACAGTTCTTCTGTCGCTTTCATTTCAGGTGTAAGCAAGCTCAGTTCAGAAGAGGAATCGTATTGGAAACACGTTGTAAATTGCATGGATACGCTTTGTATCTATATGGGTGTGAAAAAACTGCCGGAGATTTGTGATCTGCTGATCCGCAATGGCTGTTATCGTGAAACACCGGTAGCTCTTGTGCAATCGGGTACGACTGAAAACCAGTTCACAGTGACTGGAACCCTGGAAGATATCGTACAAAAGGCTGAAGGAATCAGTAACCCGTCCATGATTATAGTGGGGGAAGTCGTAAAACTTCGTAATCAGCTGCAGTGGTTTGAGCAGCTGAATTCAGAGGCAACACAGCCTGTCGACTCTGTTGTCGGGTAGTAATTAAGGAGGTCCGGTCATTATGCAAGGAATACTATACATCAGCCATGGCAGCCGGGTTCCGGAGGCTAGACGACAAGCGGTTGATTGCATTCAAGCCGTTAAGCATAAAGTGGGTATCGGACTTCAGGAAATCTGTTACTTGGAACTAGCTCAGCCGGATATGGAGGAAGGGATCAGACTTCTGGTGGAAAAGGGAGCAGATAAGATTGCGGTTATTCCAGTCTTACTGCTGCGTGCAGGCCATTATTATACGGATATACCTAAGGAAATCGAAGCAGCCAAAAACAAGTACCCTGATATAGAATTTCAATACGGAAAGCCGGTTGGAGTACAGGATCGGCTGATCGATATTTTAGTCGAACGTATCAAAGAAACGCATGCCCCTGTTCCCCCGGATGCTAATATTCTCCTGGTAGGCAGAGGAAGCCGAAATCCTGAAACGCCTATGGCAATACAGATGATTCAGGAGAAGCTTCGCAAAAGAATGGGTGGAATGAATGTAGATGCCTGTTATTTGGCTGCCTGTCAGCCCTCTTTTGAAAAAGGTCTGGAAAAGTCCATTCAAGCAGGATACAGCCTGACGATTGTTGTGCCATATCTATGGTTCACTGGCATTTTAATACAGTCAATGCAAAAAAGAGTCCGGGATTATCAGGAGTCCGGTCAACCAGTTGTTTTGTGTCAGCATCTCGGCGACCACCCGAAGATGGTGGAAGCGCTGGCGGAACGGGTCTATGAAATCATTCCGGTTAGGAAACTGAAGGTGAATGGTCATGGGGAATGATTTCGCAGAACAGCAAGAAGTCAATTTTCAACCATTGATGATCGACTTCAAAGGCAGGTGTGTAGTCATTATCGGGGGAGGGAAGGTGGCAGCTAAAAGAGCCAGGGTGCTCCTCCAGGGCGGGGCTTTAATAACAGTCATCAGTCCAGCATTGGATACGGAATTAGAAAAGATGCGGAAACAGGAAAAAGTCAATTGGAAGAAAAAGCTTTTTGAACCTGATGACTTGGAAGGAGCATTTATGGTCGTCGTGGCAACGGATGACCCGTCCGTCAATATGTCTGTACTTCAATCGTCTTCACAGGTTCCGCTCGTGAATGCAGCTGGGGAAGCGAGCGGGGGTAATGTCCACTTTCCTGCTTTTTTGAAAAGGGGGAAATTGACTCTTACTGTATCCACCCATGGAGCCAGTCCTATACTTACTTCCCGAATAAAGGAAGAACTGGAAAACCGGTTTGAACCTGATTTTGAAATGTATGTGGATTTTTTATATGAGTGCCGGCAGCTGATTAAGAATACTCCACTTAGTAAACAGGAGAAGCGCCAATTTCTTCATGAACTTTTGGATGAGTCTTTTAGAACTGAAGAAAAACAGCAGCAGATAATTCTATGGCTTAAGAGACTGGCAGAAGGAGGGGAGAGATATGAGTAGTCTGGAGGGAAAACGGATAGGGATAGCCGCAGAGAGAAAAGCCGAAGTCATCAGCAAAATGATTCGGAATAAAGGCGGCATCCCTGTTATTTATCCGCTACAGGGGATGCAGCATCTGAATAAGGATATAAGCAGCAAAAACATCTATGATTTCCTGGAGAAACCATTTGATTGGGTTGTTTTAACCACAGGAATAGGGGCAGCTACCCTGGAAGAAGCAGCAAAAACAGCAGGCGTTCATAAAGAGTTTGTCAATAAATTAAGCCAAACAAAAATTGCAGTTAGAGGTAGGAAAACGATGCAATGGCTGAAGGAGAATGCACTTCAGGCAGAACGTGTTTCCTCAGATGGAACAATGGAAAACCTTCTGTCAGCTTTTCATGCTGACTCCAGCGGCGGAGATATTTTTTTGCAGGCATATAACCAGGAAGATGCCAAATTGAAAAATTCCCTGGAGCATCTCGGAAATAATGTTTATCTTTCACAGCCTTATTTTTATGAGCAGCCGCTCACGGAAGTGGTCAGGAGTCTGAAGTATGACATTGCCGATCTTTATCTGGATACCGTTGTGTTCACTAGTAAAACCCAGGTCAGAAACTTATTCCATGACGAAACTGGCCGTGAAATTCTTGTAAAAGCTTTTAACCATAGAGTGTTAGCAGCGGCGATTGGGAAAGTGACAGCGGGTGAGCTGTCGGCCCAAGGCATTACTGATGTTCTTCAGCCCGAGGATTCTAAAATGGGGGCGATGGTTGTGGCTATTGATCACCACTACCGGCAAGGACAAAGTCCATGACTACGTTAGAGGTTAAGCAGCGTGTGCCGTATATAATACTTTAAAAAAGTTTAACTTTGTTAGAGGGTTAAAGTAAAAAACTAAGGCTTTCGCTATAAGTACTTGGCGATAAGCCAAGTTTTTCTAATGATTAATTTTGTGAGGTGGATAGTTTTGCAGTTTCAGGTAGAGAATAGTCCATTTACTAAAGAGCAGGTAGAACATCTGAATCGCCTTTTGCCAACATTGACAGAGGCGCAGAAAATTTGGTTAAGCGGTTGTCTGGCTGCTTCTTTTGGAGGAGAATCAGCAGCAACAATAGAGGGGCATGGAGAGGTTTCTGCAGCAACTGCTCCTGTTCAGGCGCCGGCGGTTGCTGCCCGAGAAGTGACAGTCCTTTTTGGTTCCCAAACAGGGAATGGTCAGGGGCTTGCAGATGAATTGACAAAAAAACTGGAAGAAAAGGATTTTACCGTCACGCTTTCTTCCATGGACGATTTTAAACCAAAGTCCATTAAGGATGCAGAGGATTTATTGATCATTGCCAGTACCCATGGCGAAGGAGATCCACCGGATAATGCTCTCTCATTCTACGAATTTCTTCATAGTAAACGGGCTCCAAAGCTCCAAAACGTCCGTTTCTCTGTCCTTTCCCTTGGAGACAGTTCTTACGAGTATTTCTGTCAGACAGGAAAAGATTTTGATAAACGTCTGGAGGAATTAGGAGCGGAAAGACTTCATTCAAGAGTTGATTGCGATGTCGATTTCGAAGATTCTGCGGATGAATGGTTTGAAGGCGTATTAAACAGGTTGAATGAAAGCCGGAATGAGCAAGGTAATTCTCCAGTATCTCAAACAACTGGAGGAGATTCATCTTCCGCCCCGGTCTATTCAAGAAAAAAGCCATTTGATGCGGAAATTTTAGAGAACCTGAACCTGAATGGCAGAGGCTCAAATAAAGAGACACGCCACCTGGAACTGGATCTCGAAAGTTCGAATCTTATGTATGAGCCAGGCGACAGTTTAGGGATATTTCCGCAAAATGATCCAGTCCTCGTCGATCAGCTTATGGATGCGTTGGGGTGGAATCCGGAAGAATCAGTGCAGGTAGATAAACAAGGGGAAGTAAGATCCGTTAGGGAAGCTCTTCTATCCTTTTTTGAAATTACCCGGCTGACGAAGCCGCTACTGGAACAGGCAGCAGAGCTAACTGGAAACAAACAGTTAGCAGCATTGATCGAGCCGGAACAGAAAGAAGAATTGAAGGAGTATCTGGAAGGCAGAGATCTTCTTGATCTTATCAAGGATTATAAACTGCAAGCTTCCCCGCAGGAGTTCGTCCCTATTTTGCGAAAAATACCGCCTCGTCTGTATTCGATTGCGAGCAGCCTGAAGGCCAACCCTGATGAAGTACATCTTACCATTGGTGCATTAAGGTATGACGCCCACGGGCGAAGCCGCTCGGGTGTATGTTCCGTCCAATGTGCAGAACGGTCCCAGCCAGGCGATGCGCTTCCAGTTTATATTCAGCATAACCCTAATTTCAAACTTCCCGAAAACCCTGATACACCTATCATCATGATCGGGGCAGGTACAGGGGTGGCACCTTACCGGGCTTTCCTGGAGGAGCGGGAGGAAATCAAAGCAGAAGGAAAAACTTGGCTGTTTTTCGGCGAACAGCATTTTAGATCAGACTTCCTCTACCAGACGGAATGGCAGAAGTGGCTGAAGGAAGGTGTGCTTACCAGGATGGATGTTGCATTTTCCCGGGACACGGAGGAGAAAGTCTATGTCCAGCATCGGATGCTGGAAAAAAGCAAAGAGCTTTACCAATGGTTAGTCGAAGGAGCAGTCATCTATGTATGCGGCGATGAAAAACATATGGCTCATGATGTTCAAAATGCCCTGCTGACCATATTGGAACAGGAAGGCAGTATGGGAAAGGAAGAAGCAGAAGATTATCTAAGTAAAATGAGACAGGAAAAAAGGTACCAGCGTGACGTTTACTAGGTAAACAGGGACATAAAGGGAAAGGAGTTTAGGTAATGACAGATCAGAAATCCAAGCAATATCATGGCCCGCCCAGTGAAATGGAAAATATAAAAGAAGAAAGCGACTACCTGCGGGGTACAATTGAGGAAAGCTTTTCCGACCCGATTACAGCTGGAATAAAGGATGACGATACCAAGCTGTTAAAATTTCATGGCAGCTATCAGCAGGATGACCGGGATGTACGCAATGAACGTAGAAAACAGAAGCTTGAACCAGCTTATCAATTTATGGTGCGTGTCCGACTGCCAGGTGGCGTAGCAACTTCTGAGCAATGGCTTACCATGGATGAGATAGCCGATCATTACGCAAATGGGACGCTAAAATTGACCACCCGCCAGACGTTCCAGCTGCATGGTGTTTTAAAATGGAATATGAAGAAAAGCCTTCAAAAGATGAACCAGTCGTTAATGGACACCATTGCTGCTTGTGGGGACGTTAACCGGAATGTCATGTGCAATGTTCAGCCATACCAGTCAGAAACACATGCAGAGGTCTATAATTTGGCGAAGGAATTAAGTGATCACCTACTTCCGAAAACGAAAGCCTATCATGAAATTTGGCTGGATGAGGAAAAAGTCGCTGATAGCAGAGAGCCTGAAGAAATCGAGCCAATGTATGGTAAATATTATCTGCCACGAAAATTCAAAATCGGTATAGCAGTTCCTCCTTCTAATGATATAGATGTGTTTTCACAGGATTTAGGATTCATTGCTATTATAGAAGATGGCGTACTGAGAGGTTTTAATGTTACTGCCGGTGGCGGTATGGGTATGACCCATGGAGATACAAACACTTACCCTCAGCTGGGACGGGTAATCGGCTTTTGTCCAGCAGATAAAATTAAAGAAGTTGCCGAAACCATCATTACCATCCAGCGCGATTATGGAAACCGGTCCGAGCGGAAGAACGCCCGTTTCAAATATACGATTGATGCACGTGGAGTAGATTGGCTTATCAAGGAATTGAATGAAAGGCTTGGATGGGAACTGGAGGAACAACGTCCGTATCACTTTGAAAATAACGGCGACCGTTATGGTTGGATTAAAGGGGACGGGAAATGGCATTTGACCTTATTTATTCAGAATGGAAGAATCAAGGATAGCAGAGAACAGTCACTGAAGACAGGGTTAAGGGAGATTGCCAAAATCCATACTGGTGATTTTCGGCTTACTCCGAACCAGAATGTAATCATCGCTAATGTAACGGAAGAAAAGAAGTCGGAAATCAATGATCTTGTCCAAAAATACGGCATGACCGATGGTAAAGAGAATTCTGCCCTGCGGAGAAATTCCATGTCTTGTGTGGCTCTGCCTACATGTGGATTGGCAATGGCCGAGTCCGAACGTTATCTTCCTGTGCTGCTTGATAAAATCGAAGTTATGCTTAAGGAAGCAGGTCTTGAAGACGAAGAAATAGTCATTCGTATGTCCGGCTGTCCCAACGGATGCTCGCGCCCTGCTCTGGGCGAGATTGCCTTTATCGGGAAAGCCCCAGGAAAATATAATATGTATCTGGGTGCCGGTTTCACGGGCGACCGTTTGAATAAACTGTACCGTGAAAATATAGGAGAACAAGAAATTCTTGCTGAATTAAAACCTATATTATTCGATTATGCAGAGAAGAAAAAGGATAATGAACGGTTCGGGGATTTTGTGATTCGCGCCGGGTATGTAGAAGAGGTTCATTCGGGCCTTGATTTTCATAAGTAAAAATACAAAAAGCTGATGCCTTCCAGGAAAGCGTCAGCTTTTTTGAGCTTCATTTTCAGCATTATGTTCCGAATTATTATCTTCATCATCAGGATGCGGATCTACTGTGTGTTTATAATTGTAGCCGGAATTTACTGCAAAACCAAAAGCTGCTGCTATACCTAATACAATGATCACGGAAATGATCATGATGATAGTGAACGTCATGGTTATCCTTCTTTCCCTATAATAATGAACAAAAAGAAGGAGAGCGATCCCCTTCTTTTTTGTTTATTATGGCATAAGTTGCCTCTCATTACTATTATTGATTTGTCTTTTCTTTAATAAATGCCACTACTTCATCGGCTGTACCCATAGATAGCAGGTTCTCTTTATAGGAAGCCATTTCTTCTTTAGATAAGTCCTTCAATTGTGTACGGGCAGGAAGAATGGAAGTAGCACTCATGCTAAACTCGTCAAGCCCCAATCCAAGCAGGATAGGAATAGCAATGGAGTCACCGGCCATTTCGCCGCACATGCCTGCCCATTTGCCTTCTGCATGAGCAGCTTCGATAACATTATTGATCAAGTTCAATATCGCCGGATTGTATGGCTGGTACAAGTAGGAAACCCGTTCATTCATACGGTCGGCAGCCATTGTATATTGAATCAGGTCATTTGTTCCGATACTGAAGAAATCAACCTCTTTAGCGAACTGACGTGCAATCATCGCAGTCGCAGGAATTTCTACCATGATACCAACTTCGATATCATCTGAAATGTCATGACCTTCTTCTTTCAGTTTCAATTTTTCTTCATCTAGCATGTTTTTCGCTTCACGGAATTCTTCCAGCGTAGCGATCATCGGGAACATGATTTTCAAGTTACCGTGTACACTGGCACGCAAAAGCGCCCGCAATTGGGTACGGAAAATATCATCGCGTTCCAGACACAGACGGATGGCACGGAAACCAAGGAATGGATTCAATTCCTTAGGGAGATCGAGGTAATCCAATTCTTTGTCACCGCCGATATCTAACGTACGGACGACGACAGGCTTGTCTCCCATTTGCTCCAGGACAGATTTATAAGCTCCAAATTGTTCTTCTTCGGTTGGGAGCTGACTTTTCCCCATATAAAGGAATTCGGTACGGTAAAGACCGACACCTTCGCCACCGTTATTCAATACACCTTCGACGTCATCTGGTGTACCGATATTGGCAGCAAGTTCGACGTGCGTTCCATCCGCTGTGACGGTTGGCTCATCCTTGAGCTTCGCCCATTCCTGTTTTTGCTTTTCAAAATCAGCCATTTTTTGCTGGTAAGTATCCAACTCTTCTTGAGTTGGATTGACGATAACATCGCCGTCGATCCCATCAACAATAATTTTTTCATCTTTTTCAGCTTTTCTGGTAATTTCCTTCGTACCCACGACTGCAGGAATCTCTAATGAACGTGCCATGATAGCTGAATGAGAAGTACGACCGCCAATATCTGTCGTAAACCCTTTGACGTATTGCTTGTTCAACTGAGCTGTGTCAGAAGGGGTCAGGTCATCCGCTACGATGACCACTTCTTCATTGATCAAAGCAGGATCGGGGAATGTTACATCAAGTAAATGGGCCATCACCCGCTTGGTTACGTCCTGAATATCAGCGGCACGCTCGCGCATGTATTCATTATCCATATTTTTGAACATATCAATGAACATATTCGCTGTCTCATCCAGCGCAGCTTCAGCATTGACATTTTCAGATTTGATTTTATCTTCAATCGGCTGGATCAATTCAGGGTCACTCAGAACCAGCAGGTGGGCAGAAAAGATTTCTGCATGTTCATCCCCGAGTGATTTCTTCGTATGTTCCTTGATTTTCTCAAGTTCAGATTTGGAAATGTCCAGTGCTTCATGTAACCGTTTGACTTCGTCTTCTGGAACATCGACATTGTTTTTATTATAGGAAAGGTCTGGAGCCTCCAGACGGTATACCTTTGCGATAGCAATACCACTGGAAGCCGCAATCCCTTTGATGTGACTCATGTTGTTATTCCCCCAGGCCTTCGTTTTTCATAGTTTCCTCTAACTTCTGAATAGCTTCTTCTTCGTCATTGCCTTCTGCTGTAATTTTCACTTCTGCTCCGGATGGGATGCCAAGACTCATAATTCCCATGATGGATTTCAAATTGACAGCTTTCTCTTTATAGTGCAGGTTGATTTCTGATTCGAAGTTTCCTGCCTTCTGAACAAGTACGGTAGCCGGGCGTGCATGTACGCCATCAGACGATGTAATTGTAAAAGTTTTTTCTTTCATGATTTATTCCTCCTCAAAAGGGTTCTCTTTGTTCACATCTTAACTATACCATTTTAAGCTTTTTGCAGGTCTTTTTTCAAGAATCCTACAATAATAGCACTGATAAATGCTCCGATCAAAATAGCTATTGTATAAAGATACCATCCACCTTCAACGAGCGGGAATACGAAAATCCCTCCATGTGGGGCAAATAATTGAATTCCGAACAACATGGTAAGGGACCCTGCAACAGCTGAACCTATTACAAGAGAAGGAATAACTCTTACCGGGTCAGCAGCTGCGAATGGAATAGCACCCTCTGTAATGAAAAATGCTCCTAGAGGAAGGGCTGTCTTTCCTGCTTCTCGTTCTTGTGGTGTGAATTTGTTTTTAAAAATCAAAGTAGCGATACCCATAGCTAGTGGAGGAACCATACCTCCAGCCATAATAGCCGCAATGAATTCATAGTTCTGTGCGTCAATCATCGCCAGTCCGAATGTATAAGCAGCTTTATTGATCGGTCCACCCATGTCGATCGCCATCATGCCGCCTAATAGCAGTCCTACGACAGCCAGGTTCGTGCCGCCCATTCCTTCTAACCAGCTCAGTACACCACTGTAAACTCTGGTCAATGGTGGATTGATTAGCAGCATGACCATCCCGGTACCAAAAATGGCAAGTACAGGATAAAATAACACGGTTTTTAAACCATCAAGCATATCAGGTAAGCCCTCAAGCAGTTTTTTAATTCCAAGTGTCAAATAACCAGCAAGAAAACCTGCGATCAGACCGCCAAGAAAACCAGAACCGCTCGTTCCTTCCACACCAGTGGTGATTGCTATTAAACCACCAACCATGCCAGGAGCAAAGCCCGGGCGATCAGCGATACTGGACGCAATGAAACCAGCCAGCACTGGAACAAGTAAGAAGAAGGCGTTATCTCCGCCAATAATGCTTAGCATTTCAGCAAAACGGTTGTATTGATCACTGGACGGGTCAGCTGCATTGATTCCGAACAAAAAGGAAATGGCAATTAAGATCCCGCCCCCTACTACAAATGGAAGCATGTTGGAAACACCGTTCATCAAGTGTTTGTAGATACCTGAACGTTGATTTCCTTGATTTGAAGAGCGCTCAGAAGAATTGCCGCCTCCCTGGTAAATTGGAGCATCTTTTTTTACAGCGCGATCCAACAGCTTTTCAGGTTCATGGATAGCTTTTGCGACTGGTACTTCAATGACAGGCTTACCTTTGAAGCCTTCCATTTCTACTTTTGTATCAGCTGACACAATGATTGCGTCTGCTTCTGCGATATCTTCGTCGGTAAGGCGGTTTTTCACTCCACTAGAACCATTGGTCTGTACTTTAATATTTATTCCTTTTTCTTTGGCTGTTTCTTTCAATTTATCGGCAGCCATATAAGTGTGGGCGATACCAGTGGGACATGCGGTAACGGCTAAGATTCTGTTGGCCTTACCTTCTGATTCCACTTCGCCTTCTTCTTCTGCTTCTTTGGCATTTATGGCTTCTATGACTTCATCTTCCGTTTTAGCCTGCTCAAGCTGGGCACGGAATTTTTTATCCATTAAGAACGAGGATAAGCGGGATAAAGTTTCCAGATGAGTCTTATTAGCGCCCTCTGAAGCCGCAATCATAAAAAACAGGTTTGTCGGCTGTCCATCAAGGGATTCATAATCAAGGCCTTCTGATGAGCGCCCAAATGCAATGGCTGGCTCTTTGACAGCACTGGTCTTAGCGTGCGGGATTGCAATTCCTTCACCTATTCCTGTTGTGCTTTGTGCTTCACGTTCTAAGATAGCTTCTTTAAAACCCTGTTTATTATTCAAACGGCCTGCCTGATCCAATTTACTTACCAGTTCATCGATTGCCTCCGCTTTTGAACGAGCGGAAAGATCTAACAGAATCGTGTCTTTTTTCAATAAATCTGTTATTTTCATGGAAATCCCTCCTTTAATTTAACCCGGTAATATCAATATCGTTGAGTAATCCGTCTACTTCTTTTTGATTACAGAGATCATCATTGAATGCGGTAGCACTTCCGGCAGCTACTCCATATCGTAAGGCTGCTTCAAGGTTCTTGCCGCTCGATAGAGCTGCCAGGAACCCGGCTACTACTGAATCTCCGGCTCCAACTGAGTTTTTCACTTGTCCTTGTGGGACATTAGCATGCAAAGCATGATTTGAATCAACAAGAACAGCACCATCCCCGCCCATAGAAACAATGACGTTCTCTGCACCTTGCTCGACCAGTTTTTTTGCATAAAAGACCGCGTCGTCTTTCGTAGTGACAGTTGTCTCGAACAACTGACCTAACTCGTGGTGGTTCGGTTTCAACAGCATGACGGGAGAACCGATCAGCTGTTGAAGTGCTTCACCAGATGTATCAGCAACTAAAGAAATATTGTTTTGTTTACATATGTCGGCGATGTTCAGGTAAATATCTTTATCCAATGAAGAAGGAACACTTCCTGCAATCACTAAAGTATCTTCAGGTGACAATTTTTCAATAGAAGATAACAGTTCTCTTTGCTGCCCAGTTGTGATAGAGGGCCCAGGTCCGTTGATTTCGGTCTCATCACCCGCTTTCATTTTGACATTGATGCGGGAGGGTTCACCGGTTTCAATGAAATGGTGGGAAACCCCTTCATCATCTAAGAAAGAACGGATGAACTGTCCGGTAAACCCCCCTGCAAACCCCAAGGCTGTGGACGGGGTTGACAGTTTGTTCAACACGCGGGAAACATTAATCCCTTTTCCACCCGGATAATAAAAAGTTTTTTCAGCGCGGTTCAATCCTCCTGGTTCAAACTTACTTACATGCATAATGTAGTCGATGGAAGGATTCAGTGTACAAGTATATATCATGGTGTCACAACCTTTACTTCAGTTAGTTCTTTAAATATTGGCAGGATATCGTCGGGTGCATCAGAAATGATGCCTGCCTCCCGTATATCTGCAACTTTTGCAAATGTAATTTCGTTGAATTTTGAGGAATCCGCTAAAATGAAAGTTTCTCCGGATAATTGAAGAGCCGTTTTTTTTACAACTGCCTCTTCAGGGTCTGGCGTAGTGAATCCTTCCTTGGGGTGGACCCCGTTGATACCGAGAAAGCTTTTATCGAAACGGTAATGTTTTAAGCTTTCGACAGCGTGTGCCCCGATAACTGCCCGTGTTTTTCGCTTAATTCGACCACCGACAACATAGGTCTCTATGTCATAGCCCGTCAGCGTTTCCAAAAGGGAAAGCCCGTTGGTGACGACCAGAACATTTTTCTGAGATAAATAAGGTATCATCTCGTAAGTGGTCGAACCAGCATCAAGAAAGATGCTATCGCCATCCCGTACCAGGCTGGCCGCATATTTGGCGATAGCTTGCTTTTCAGCCAAATGGACAGTCTTTTTCTCCTGGAGGCTTAGCTCTTCGCTGGCTGCACTCTTTATGGATGCTCCTCCATGAACACGACGGAGCTTTCTTTGTTCCTCTAAATAACTGAGGTCGCGCCTGATAGTGGATTCTGAGGCGTTGGCAGCTTCCACCAGTTCTTTCATCTTGACTGTTTTTTTATCCTGAAGCAGCTTTAGAATGGTTTGATGGCGCTCAGGTGTCAACATGGGCTGACACTCCTTTCAGAATATCCTGCTTTCATCATAAAGGAAGCCTTTTCATTTTTCAATCAAAATCAATCAAAAACAATCAATAAGTGTCATACATGTGAACAGAAACAGCTAAAAACATTCATGTTTACTGCCTTTGGATTTGTCATGGGAAACAGGGATATTATCTTGCCTGGGATGGGAATTTGTGCTACATTTACATTATGTATTTGTGCGTTCTTAGGAGGTGTCAGTCACATCATGCAAACACTTGCAATCACGTTATTAACAATTGATACACTTGTCATGATCGTTCTAGTTCTTCTTCAATCCGGTAAAAGCGCAGGCCTGTCTGGTGCCATTTCCGGTGGGGCTGAGCAATTATTTGGTAAGCAAAAAGCAAGGGGAATCGATGCTGTGCTTCATAAAGCTACCATCGTAACCGGAGTACTTTTTTTCGTTTTCGCCTTCTTAGCTGCTTATGTATTAAGTTAGTAATGAAACCGGGAAAGCCGTGCTGATCAGCGCGGCTTTCCTTTTGTATGAATGGGAATCTGCAAAGCAAACAGGTAGGTAGTATCGGATGCTGTCTGCTAAAATAAAAAGGCTGACTAAAAGAGAATGAAAAAGGACTTAATAGGGAATTACAAAGATAAGGAGAGAACTATACTTATGAAAATCAAACAACCACAACCGTTCACGTTTGAAGAAGGAGAACGTGCGGTATTGTTACTACATGGATTCACAGGACATTCCGCAGATGTAAGGATGATGGGACGCTTTCTGCAGAAACATGGTTATACCAGCCATGCACCTATTTATCGTGGTCACGGTCTGCCACCGGAAGAATTGACTAAGGCAACGCCCGATCAGTGGTGGGAAGATGTTCAGCAAGCCTTGAATCATTTACGTGATTTAGGATATGAAAAAATTGCTGTAGCAGGTTTGTCACTTGGAGGGGTTCTTGGACTGAAGCTCGCTTTTACAGAAAAAATCAGAGGCGTTGTCCCTATGTGTGCTCCCATGTTTTTTGATAATGAAGAACAATTGACGGCAGGATATCGCTTCAAAGCAAAAGAATATAAACAACTAGAAGGAAAAGACAAAGCTACGATTCAACATGAAGTAGAAGAGCTGATGGAGCAGTCTGAAGATATGTTCAAGCAGCTGGGGCAGTTCATCAACGAAGTTCATGATCATGTCGACCACATTTACACACCGACGTTCGTAGTCCAGGCCTCTAAAGATGAGATGATTAATAAGGAAAGCGCTAATTATATATTTGAGAATGTGGAATCCGATCAAAAAGATATCAAATGGTATGAGAATTCGGGGCATGTCATCACTATGGACCAGGAAAAGGATGAGCTCCATCAAGATGTACTCGAGTTTTTAGAATCGTTAGACTGGGACTGAGTTCATGTTCCATCAGGGTCGGAGTGTCACGGAACGATAAAGGAGGATGAAGCGTTTTGAGTACAGAAATAAAAAGCAAGGTATTAGACTTTTTTAATGAAACAGCATCAAAACCACTATCAGTCCAGGAACTGGAAGAAACGCTTGAGCTCGATGGAGCCGATGACTTTTCAGACCTCATGAAGACGCTGAATGAATTGGAAGAACAAGGGGAATTAGTACGGACACGTAAAAACCGTTTTGGTCTGCCGGAAAAAATGAACTTGATTCGCGGCCGAATCCAGATGCATGCCAAAGGGTTTGCCTTTTTGATACCGGACGAAGAAGGCAAAGATGATATATATATTCACCATTCTGACTTGCACTCTGCCATGAATAATGACAAAGTGCTGGTCCGTGTGGAAAAAAGAGATGAATCAGGAGCAAGGCCGGAAGGAACAGTCATCCGTATTCTGGAGCGGGCTACGGACAAAGTTGTGGGTACGTATCAGCCAAGTAGAAACTTTGGATTTGTCATTGCGGATGATAAACGGATACCGAATGATATTTTTATCCCAAAAGGAGCGGCCAATGGTGCTGCGGATGGTCATAAGGTAATTGTGAAAATCACTAAATACCCTGAAGACCGGATGAGTGCTGAAGGGGAAGTTGAGGAAATACTTGGTCATAAGAATGATCCGGGAATCGATATCATTTCCATTATTTATAAGCATGGAATCAAATTAGATTTCCCTGATGAGGTATTAGAACAGGCAAAAAATACTACGGATGAAATCTCACCGGAGGAAATCAAAAACCGTCGTGATTTACGCAATGAAATGATTGTTACCATTGATGGTGCTGATGCGAAGGATTTAGATGACGCTGTAATGGTCAAACGGCTGGAAAACGGAAACTTCAAACTTGGAGTTCATATAGCGGATGTTTCTTACTATGTGGAAGAAGGATCTCCGATCGACAAGGAAGCTGCTGAACGAGCGACAAGTGTTTATCTGGTCGACCGTGTCATTCCGATGATCCCCCACCGGTTATCTAACGGTATCTGTTCTTTGAACCCACAGGTAGACCGTCTGACATTATCCTGTGAAATGGAAATCAACAGTAGTGGTGAAGTAGTAGAGCATGAGATTTTCCAAAGTGTAATCAGGACGAATGAGCGTATGACCTATAAAGACGTGAATAAGATTCTTGAAGATCAGGATCCGGAATTAATGGAACGTTATAAAGATCTGGTACCTATGTTTGTAGACATGGGTAAACTCGCCGCAACATTGAGGAAAAAAAGAATGGGACGGGGAGCTATCGATTTCGACTTCAAAGAAGCCGGTGTCATAGTCGACGAACAAGGAAAAGCTGTGGATGTCAAACTACGTGAACGCTCTGTGGCGGAACGGTTGATTGAAGAATTCATGCTCGCTGCCAATGAGACTGTAGCCGAGCATTTCCATTGGATGGATGTGCCATTCATCCACCGGATTCACCAGGACCCAGATCCTGATAAACTTCAGCATTTCTTTGAATTCGTTGCAAATTTGGGATATGTCGTGCGGGGTACAGCGAATGAAATCCACCCCCAGGCTTTGCAGAAGGTCCTCGAGGGTATTGAAGGTACACAGGAAGAAATGATTATCTCAAAATTGATGCTCCGTTCCATGCAGCAGGCGAAATATGACCCGCAAAGTATCGGCCACTTTGGGCTGGCAACGGACTTTTATACACACTTCACTTCTCCAATCAGGAGATATCCGGATTTAATTGTCCATCGTTTGATACGGACGTACCTGGTGGATAAGAAGCTCGACGAGAAAACCCGGCAGCACTGGAAAGAGAAAATGCCTGAAATCGCTCGTCATTCCTCTGAAATGGAACGTGCGGCAGTCGATGCGGAACGAGAAACAGATGATCTAAAGAAAGCCGAATACATGCAAGATAAAATCGGAGAAGAATTTGAGGGCGTCATCAGTTCTGTGACCAGCTTTGGACTATTCGTCGAACTGCCAAACACAGTAGAAGGACTGGTCCATGTCAGTTATCTGACGGATGACTATTATCATTTTGAAGAGCGGCAATATGCGATGATTGGTGAGAGGACAGGTAATGTCTTCCGTATTGGCGACGAAGTGACTGTACGAGTGACGAATGTGAACCTGGAAGAGCGTGTAGTCGATTTTGAAATTGTCGGCATGAAACCAAGGAAAGAACGTGATCCTGACGCCAAACCGAAAGTCATAAAAACAAGAAGTGCCAATCGCACTTCTGAAAACAAGAGCGGGAAGAAGAAAGAAAAGGGTAAAAATAAAAGTAAGAAGCCCTTTTATAACAACAAAGGGTTGAAACAAAGAAAGAAAAATAAAAAGAAAAAGAAATGATCCTATACAAAAGCTGCCGGTATATTACTGGCAGCTTTTCTAGATGCGCTATAACCATCTACTATAGAGCCGCCAGGGTTTTTGGACTTCAAAAATAGATGGATCCGGAATGTTTTTGAATCCTGTTTCGGAAAAATCAAACCAGGCTCCAGCTGCTTCCGGGTTTTCGTCCCAGTTATGATAGACAGTTTCAAAAAAGCCTGGCTGCTCGTAGTGATCATTCCAAAAATACTTTACATGGGTATGAAGACTTCCCTTCTGATCGTTACGGAATATGACAAACCTGTCCTCCGACGGGCTTACATAAAAAGTGCATTCATCTAAGTAGTCATCAGTAAATAAATTTTTATCAAATGGGAGCGGGTAATAGCATTCATAAGGGAAAACCTCTAGAGCATTAGATGTAAGTCTGGACAATAGCTTCCTTTTTTCATGAAGCTCATTTATCCTGTTCCATATCGGCCCTGTAGCACCTGGATACACAGCTTTTGATTTTAAAATAGCATAGTAATGGACAGGTCCGGGTCTCATTCCTGATCTTTCAATTACGCGCTGAGCAGGGTAATTATGGGTTTGAGTATTAGCACCGATCCATTCTATATCTGGATCTTTACTTAATCGTTCAGCAATGTGGGTCATTACCTCCGTGCTATATCCTTTTCCGGTATAGCGTCGATCACTACGCATCCTGCCGAGCATGGCAAATTTATCAGCAAAAGTGGTGTATCCAGCTACACTCATCAAAGTTCCTTCTTGAAATAAGCCAAAAATTTCGTGCTCTTTCGATTCGATAAGTCTTGGAAAGATGCGGATGACATAATCATCTTCAATTCCTGTATCCATCTGTTTCAGGTTATCTAAATCTTTCCGATCCAGTTTTCGGATATTCATCACTTGTGGTTTTTCCACTTACCCCCGCCCCTTTTTATACATTAAGATATGTTTAACCATCGTAAAGAATTGAAGTATAAGAAAAATTAAGGCTTCCGCCATAAGTGTTTGGCGATAAACCAAGTTTTCTAAAAGAAATTCCCAAAAATATAATCGCACATGCTATTTACGATTGTCTATTCCCACGCCTGTTTATTGGAATAAGCCCTTTTTTTTGGTACAATAATCTTCACGGCAATTAGAGGAGGAACCATTATGCCAAAAGGAAAAGGGAATGCAATTGCACAAAACAGAAAAGCCAGTCATGATTATTTTATAGAAGAAACTTTTGAAGCCGGCATGGTTCTGCAGGGAACAGAAATTAAATCGATCCGGGCGAAGCGGGTCAACCTGAAAGACAGTTTTGCCACCATCCGAAAAGGAGAAGTGTTTCTCCATAATATGCATATTTCTCCATATGAACAGGGGAACAGGTACAATCATGAACCGACACGGACGAGGAAGCTGCTCCTTCACCGCAAAGAAATCGACCGTTTAATCAGTGCAACGCAGCAAGAAGGCTATTCTTTAGTACCGTTAAAAATTTATATTAAGAATGGCGTGGCAAAAGTGTTGCTTGGCCTTGGGAAAGGTAAAAAGAAATACGATAAACGTCAGGTATTGAAAGAGAAACAAATGAAGCGGGACATCGACAGAGCGTTGAAAGAGAGATACTAAATGATGGTAATGCTGTCAGACATCTCTTTTGATTATGTGTGAAGTTATGTTATAATGGTAGTTGTCGATGAAGACAATAAGCACAATTAAATAATAGCTTGCCTATTTAATCCTAACGGGGACGTTACGGATTCGACAGGGATAGGTCGAGCTCAGGTTGCAAGTCGAGGCGACGGCTCGTAAAACGTCATTTGCCTAAATATAACTGGCGAATCTAACGATAACCTAGCTCTAGCAGCGTAAGCTGACTTGAGCTGATCCTTCCTGGCATTGTCCGTGTGCCAGATTGAAGGGTCCCAAACTGAAGCGGACTACGCGTTTCTCCACCGCCTGAGGAGAGACGAAGAGACTAATCAGGCTAGCGCCTGGGAAGCCTGTTGGTAGGCTGAACAGGTGGCGAAGCATAATATACCGACTACGCTTGTAGAAGCCTGAGTGCCGATATCTCTGGACGTGGGTTCGATTAGTTAATAGTCGCCTTATGTGGTAACACATAAGTGAAAATCTGGCTTTATCGGTGAAACCTAAGTCACCTAGCGTGATAAGGCAATACCGAGCGGTATGTGGAGTAATCCAACAGCCGTGTATCGACTTATAGGCTGCCAACCTGATTTGGTAGTACTAGGATGTGAACTCTCCTTAAAGGAAGTCTATGGTTCGCATAATACGCCAGAGGACCTTAAAGAACAGGTTCAAGATATAGTCAGTGCCATGACGAAAGCATGGAAGCGCACGTCCCACCGTCTCCATCAAACTACGTAGATCAGCTAAAGCTGGTCTATTTTTTATGTTTTAATATTTCAATATTTAAAAAATGATAGATTAAATAATAAAAAGCAATTCAACATTTCCGTTCAATATGAATTAAATCATAGATGAAAAAACTTTTCCTCAAAAGATAATTTCCTCTTTAATGCCTCTTTCGAATATTTTCCGTTCCTTACGGTTACAAGCTTATATTCTTCTAATATCAACAATGCTCGCTTATGCTTCCAGGCAACTCGTAGAAATTTATGAACATGATTTAAAACAGCTAATACTTCGGTTTTTAATTTAATGTTTAGGGTATAGGAATTTAAATGTGTATCCGGGTTATAATTCTTTTTATTAATAATTGTTCCCCACCTAATGATTGTAGATATATGAGAAGTTCCTTATCGGTGGAAGAAATGGTGATGCAGGGTCTTCTATGTTCATTTTTATGGATTCTTGTTAAAGTGATGCTTCCTTCTCCATCAATTATTCCTGCCATATAGACGGCTTCCCAAGCTTTCATATCATTTCCTCCCTTTTATATAGGAACATACGTTCTTACAATCATTATATGCTAAAAGTAGAATTATTACAGTTTTTTAGAGTAATTCTTTTTGTCAGATAGGTGTGAATGCATTATCAGTAAGTTAAGGTTAATAATAAGAAATCAGAGGGAATTTATTTCACTTCAAGAGGAGTTGGACATATGGCTTTCATCGAACTTCTGAAAAAAGGTAACAAGTCGTCAGGTGTGGCTGCACTGGGGAACACCGGACTTGCGATCATCAAGAGCATAGCGGCAGCAGTAAGTGGGAGCGGGGCCATGATGGCTACTGCAATCCACTCCATCGCAGATGCTACGAACCAGGGGCTTGTGTATTTCGGAAGTGCTCTGGCAGAAAAAGAGCCGACCAAACGGTTTCCGACCGGCTTCGGCCGGGTAGTTAATTTATTTGTGCTGGTCGCTGTCATTATCATCGGCATTATGGCATATGAAACGATATTAAAAGGGTGGGAAATCATCCAGCACCCGAAAGCATCGACAAGTTTTTGGCTCAACGTACTGATTTTACTGGTATCTATCGCTGTCGATGGTTTTATTTTAATCAAAGCGATGAAAGAAATAGTCAAAGAATCTCGAGCGGATGCCTCAGGCATGCAGGTGATTTCTGCATCATTTAAAAACATCAAATATGCAGCTCCGCCAACAAAGCTTGTTTTTTATGAGGATATCATTGCAACATCAGGAGCAATTTTGGCTTTAATAGCCGTGGTTTTAGCCCACTTCACCGGCTTGTATATCCTGGATGGAATAGGAACAATACTGATTGGTGTATTGTTGATCATCATCGCATTGATGCTTGGGTACGAAAATACGATGGGGCTGATTGGGACTGCTGCTCCGGAAAGTGTAGAAAATAGGATCGCTTCCATTATTATGAGCGATAAAGACGTTGAAGATATCAAAAGGCTTCGTATTATCCGCGAGGGAGAAAATTATCACGTGGATGGTACTATCGAGTTAAGAGGAGGGATGACGCTGGCAGAAGCTGATGATATCAAATACAGGGTAAGGGACAACGTGTTAGAGGATCCCGATGTAGATGATGTGGTGATTGCAATTATTGAAACAGATCAGATACAAAACTGGAAAATGAAAGATGTAAAGAACAAATAATGTAAAAAGGAGATTCCCTGCTAAAGAGAATCTCCTTTTTCTAATTGATAAAAATCAAAAATAATTGAGAATGGGAAGGATCAAACTTCCTGTTTAACCGACAATCCCAGACCTTCTGCGACACGCTGACCGTACTCCGGATCGGCTTTATAGAAATGCTGGATTTGCCGATGTTTAATTACATCACTTTCTACTGGCTGCATAGCACCGATAATGTTGGAAATAAGGCGTTCGCGCTCTTCCTCGGACATTAGGCGGTACAAATCTCCAGCCTGCGTGTAGTGGTCATTATGATCATAAGCAACGCTTTCTGCCACCCCTGATACTGGGTACGCTGCTTGTTTGGCATCTGAATGCTCAATGGGGCCGCCGGCACTGTTTGGTTCGTAATAGACCGAACTTCCGCCGTTATCATCGAAACGCATTTGTCCGTCACGTTGATAATTGTTTACTTCATTCCGCGCACGGTTGATCGGCAGTGCGTGATGGTTGGCTCCCACACGATAACGGTGGGCATCGTGGTAAGCGAACAAGCGTCCCTGCAGCATTTTGTCAGGGGAGACATCAATGCCTGGTACCAGTGTGCCAGGAGAGAAGGTAGCTTGTTCTACTTCAGCGAAATAGTTCTCCGGATTTTTGTTCAACACCATGCGGCCGACTTCCATCAATGGATAGTCTTTCTGGGACCAGACTTTAGTGACATCGAATGGATCAAAGCGGTAAGTTTCAGCATCTTCAAGCGGCATTATCTGAACATATAATTTCCAGGCTGGATAATCGCCTTTTTCAATAGCATTGAAAAGATCTTCTGTATGGTAATCAGGGTTTTCCCCTGCCAGCTTTGTCCCCACTTCTTCTGTTAGATTTTTGATACCTTGTTCTGTTTTAAAATGATATTTTACCCAGACGCCATGTCCATGTCCATCTGCATTTGTCCATTTAAATGTGTGGCTGCCGAAACCATGCATATGCCGGTATGTAGCTGGTATACCTCGGTCTGACATTAAAATGGTAACCTGGTGCAATGATTCTGGTGATAAAGACCAGAAGTCCCAAACCGCGTCAGGGTTCTTCAAGTGTGTTTTCGGGTGACGTTTCTGGGTATGAATGAAATCAGGAAACTTAATTGCGTCCCGTATAAAAAAGACCGGCGTGTTATTACCGACTAAATCATAGTTGCCTTCTTCTGTGTAAAATTTGACAGCGAATCCCCGTGGGTCACGGACAGAGTCAGCAGATCCATTTTCTCCTGCTACGGTAGAAAAACGTACGAATAACGGGGTACGTTTTCCTACTTCAGACAAAAAGTCAGCTTTCGTATAATTGGATACATCATTAGTAACTTCAAAGTAGCCATGTGCCCCTGCGCCTTTCGCATGCACCACGCGCTCAGGTACCCGTTCTCTGTTAAAGTGGGCCAGCTTTTCCAGTAAGTGGACATCCTGAATCAGGGCAGGTCCACGGGAACCTGCGGTAATGGAGTTTTGATTGTCTCCTACGGGGGCTCCCCAGCTAGTCGTCAATTTATTTTTATCTTTGCTCATAAAGTACCACCTCGTATGAAATATTTTCACAACCTGAACTAATGATAACACTTCTCAATGAAAAATCAATATCTTTTTATAATTATTTTAATTTAATACTTAGGGGGATGTTATAGCTGACTTAATCAATGCAATTATCAAGGAGAAGAAGACAAGAAAAAAACTTGGCTTTCACCAGGTTTTTCCAATGATACTCATACTTTTATACGACAAGTCTTTTATAAAAGTAAAAACCTTCCGCGACTGTTTTTGCGTGTCACGGAAGGTTAAGAAAGGTTAAGTATTTGAGAGCTGTATCTATTTATTTTTTTATCCCTAAATTCAAGCACTTTTCATCACCCTGGACCGTTGACTGACTGCTTTGAGAATAAACAGTTTATCCTGCCTGGTTAACATCTGCCAACTACGTACTTTGATTTTCATGAATTTTCTCTCCTTAATTAGTTTGGAATATCGTGGAGATCATCATGGTGAAAAGGGAGGGGAAGGATCTATACCGGTATATAAGCTTTATACCGCCTTTTGCTGGAGGTTAAACAATAAATCTTTCTACAAACATCGAGTTGACTAAGCTGAAAAATGTCGTTTAATGACGATTGTGTGTACTATGTAGTTGAGGAATGAGAAGCATTGTAGGATTTTGCCGAAAAGAAAAAAGAAAAAACTGCACATACCAGGATGTGCAGTCACCATTTACTCAGGATCTTCACCGATAATCCGGACTTCCCGCTCCAAATCGACCCCGAATTTTTCTTTTACTGTTTTTTGTACATGTTCAATTAAAGAAATATAGTCAGTAGTGGAAGCATTATTTTTATTTACGATGAATCCGGCGTGTTTCGTGGAAACCTCAGCACCGCCTATGCTCGTACCCTGAAGTTTACTGTCCTGAATCAATTTGCCGGCGAAATAGCCTGGCGGGCGTTTGAAAACACTTCCGCATGACGGGTATTCCAAAGGCTGCTTAGATTCCCTTTTATACGTCAAATCGTCCATGACAGCTTTGATATCTTCATAATTTCCCGGTTTTAAATTGAAAGTTGCCTCGAGGACAATATCACCGTTATCCGGTATATTGCTGGTACGGTAATCTAAATCGAGTTCGGAAGCCAGCCGTTTTACAAGGTTTCCTTCTTTGTCGACCACATAGGCATAGTCGAGTACGTCTTTGATTTCTCCGCCGTAGGCCCCGGCATTCATATACAGTGCTCCTCCGACTGTGCCCGGGATTCCGCATGCAAACTCTAAGCCGGATAAGTGTTGTTTTAAAGCGTAGTAGGAAGTATCGATGATCCGTGCTCCGCTTTGTGCTACGACAGTATTGCCTTCTGCGGAAATATCGTCAAGATGTTTTAAATTGATGACAATCCCGCGGATGCCACCATCTTTGATAATCAAGTTTGAGCCATTTCCGAGTAAGGTGAAGGGTACATTTTCTTCATTGGAGAACTTGACCACATTTTGTACCTCTTCATAAGAGGTCGGGGTGATAAAGAAATCAGCCTTTCCGCCAAGTTTGGTATATAGGTGGTCTCTCAGCATTTCATCGACTTTCACATTTTCTTCTTTTACAATTTCCATCAATTTATCATAGATTTTCTGTTTATTTCCCATGTACATCATTCCCGTTAAAAAATTATGATCGTCACCAGTCATTCTAATATATTAGCATATGAGCAGTACCCAGGTGAAGTTACAAGGTGTTTACGTGCAAGTTCCAATACTTTTTGTCCTTCACATAACTGTCAAAATTTTTATATAGGCGATCTGACAATAAAGAAAGCGCTTTTATTATGTAAAAACTTGATATATTCAGAAAATTAATTGCGAAGCAGGCGACAAATTAGTATCATTACATAATAATAGTCTCGATTCAGGTTAATCGTCTGACTTAAATATCTGAATAGGAAGGTGTACCGATGGAAAACAAAAAGGATTTACGTATACGCAGTAAAGTGATCAGTGAAGGCGTTAACCGTGTTCCGAACCGCTCCATGCTCAGAGCAGTCGGATTTGAAGATGAAGATTTTAAAAAGCCCATGATCGGTGTGGCTAGTACTTGGAGCGAAGTAACCCCTTGTAATGTACATATCGATCGTCTGGCACGAGAAGCCAAAGGTGGTGCTTCAGACAATGGCGGAGCGCCTATGATTTTTAATACCATTACTGTTTCTGATGGTATTGCGATGGGGCATGAAGGGATGCATTACTCCCTGCCCAGCCGGGAAGTAATTGCCGATTCGATTGAAACCGTGACAAACGCTGAACGACTTGATGGCGTCGTTGCCATCGGAGGATGTGATAAAACGACGCCAGCTTGTGTGATGGCAATTGGGCGAATGAATATACCTTCCGTCTATGTATATGGAGGGACAATCCAGCCGGGGAAATTGGACGGAAAAGATATTGATATCGTTTCTTCTTTTGAAGCAGTAGGTCAATACCAGGAAGGCACAATAAATGATGAACAGCTTCACAAGGTAGAATGCAATGCATGCCCGGGCGCCGGTGCCTGTGGCGGTATGTACACAGCCAACACCATGGCATCTGCAGTGGAAGCTTTAGGAATGAGTATCCCAGGTTCATCTTCCACTCCGGCGGTAAATGATTATAAAGAACAAGAATGCCGCCAGGCCGGTGAATTAGTGGTTGAATTGTTGGAGAAAGAAATATATCCAAGGGATATCATGACAAAAGCAGCTTTTGAAAATGCAATCACAGTTGTCATGGCGCTGGGAGGCTCAACTAATGCTCTCTTACATTTAACTGCAATGGCTCATTCAGCTGGCGTCGATCTTTCGCTCGATGATTTCGAGCATGTACGTAAGAAGGTACCATTTATCGCAGATATGAAGCCGAGCGGGAAATATGTCATGCAGGATCTTTATGAAGCGGGCGGTGTACCAGCTGTCATGAAGCTGCTTCATGAGCATGGATTACTGCACGGCGACTGCATGACGGTGACAGGAAAAACAGTAGCTGAAAACCTGGCGGAAGCTCCACCTTTAAAAGAAGGACAGAAAGTAATTCTGCCGTTTGATAAACCAATTAAACCTGAGGGACCGCTTGTTGTACTGCGGGGCAACCTGGCACCTGAAGGAGCCGTCGCTAAAATGTCAGGCTTGAAAATCAGCCGCTTTGAGGGCCCTGCACGAGTTTATGATAGTGAGGCAGACGCTACAAAAGCGATTGAAGGCGGAGAAATTAAAGAAGGGGATGTGCTGGTCATTCGCAATGTTGGCCCTAAGGGTGGACCAGGCATGCCGGAAATGCTCTCAATCACATCAATGATCGTCGGAAGAGGGCTTGGCGGCAAAGTGGCTCTGATCACGGATGGGCGCTTCTCAGGGGGGTCTCATGGCTTTGTCATCGGCCATGTCGCCCCTGAAGCCGTCGTGGGAGGACCAATTGGGCTCCTGGAAGAAGGGGATACCATTACGATTGACAGTGAAACACAGGAAATTAATTTTGATATAACAGAAGATGAATTTGAACAGCGTCGTCAGAAATGGCAGAGACCGGAACCTAAACACAAAACAGGTGTACTTGCAAAGTATGCTCGTCTGGTTTCATCATCTGCAAAAGGTGCAGTGACAGATTTGGAATTGGATTAACAATAGAGAGTCAGCCTGGGGCTGGCTCTTTTTTATGTATAAAAACCCCCTATATTGGTAACAACGATAGCAGGATAGGTGGGATTAATAATGAATAAAAAAGATAAAAATTTATTCTTTGCCGCTTTAATATTAGGACATGGAATTCTGGGAGCGGTTGATGGCATCGTCTTTCACCAGCTGTTGCAGTGGCACCACATGATTGATAGCGGGAATATTCGTATGGAAATTATAACGGATGGGCTCTTTACAGCAGCCTTCTCTGCCATGCTTATCTGGGGCGGTTTTAAAATATTTTTTGATGCAAAAAATAACCAGTTAGGGACAAGTGGTCATTTATTTGTCGGAGGAATGTTCATCGGTGGAGGGGTCTTCAACTTAATCGAAGGAATTGTCGACCATCATATTCTCCAAGTTCATCGAGTAAGGCCATTGTCTGAGAATCCACTTCTTTATGACCTGGCATTCCTGGCTTCTGGTTTATTGTTAGCGGGCATCGGTTTTATGATAAAACGGCGGGCACGTTTGACAAGTCAGTGAAAGAGGGAGATACTGTGAGAAATTTATGGAGTTATTCCAGTCTGTTTTTGTTGTTCTTAGTGTTATTCTTCTATTTCACCAGCACAAATGATCATTTGCATTCTTCTGGGCATCCTGCAGTGGAAATTCCGGAGGGAGTGGAGGTTCCAGAAGTCAAAGTCAGTGTTGACCAATTGGCTGATGGATCCTGGCTGCTGCAAGTCGATAAGAAGAATTTTACATTCACCCCGGAGCTGGCTGGTTCATCTGTAATTGATTTTCAAAAAGGCCATGGGCATATATATATTAATGGGGTAAAGATAAACCGGTTGTACGGTGAATATTATAACTTAGAACTTCCAAAGGGTAATAACGCAGTCAAAGTAGCATTGGTCTTGAATAACCATCAACGCATTTTATACCAGGATGATGAAATATCTGATCAAGTAGAAGTCCATGTTTCCAGCTGAAAATAGGAAAAAGGAGCGCTGTAAGGTGCTCCTTTTTCATTGTCTAGGAAATTATAAAATTTCTTTGTGTCGATAACTTTAAATAGTGGGTCACATCCAGCTTCAGCGCCTACCCCCTCGAAGTCTTAAGTCAATCCTCTTTGTGATTAGAAAAACTTGGCTTATCGCCGCTTCCTAATGGCGAAAGCCTTAGTTTTTCTTATACTTTGATCCTTTAATACAAAGAACGTCACACCGAGGCTTGTCTTAAGCTTGTCGGAGGCCTGGAGGACAAGGAATGCTTCCCAGAACAACATCGCACGAAGAAAAAGTGGTCTTCTTTTTCGAGGATGCAGGTCAGTTCGACGTTGGCACACTAGAACTACTTCTTAGAATGTACTTCGCAGAAAAAGACAAAGTCTTTTTTGAGGACGTGCCGCTTTTAGTCGAACGTCATTACTAGCAAGGCGCTTGCGCTTTTGTTCTTTACTAAATTTTTGTATTGCTTTTTTTGGCTCGTTGTTCTAACTGGGATTTGGGCTGCTGTTCAGCTGTGTCTTCTGTAAGCCCTTGAGGGTTTATATTAGGAGCAGATTGCCCCTTGCTTCTGTTTGTCGATTTCTTGCTCATCTTCTTCACCTCCAATCCTTAGCCTGCCAACTATTCCATATATTCATCCTGCATACAGCTGTATAAAGATAAGAAACGAACCCATCCTGACAGGAGAGTCCGTTTCCTTTATTTAATCTTGACCTAAAGGCCAAGTTACCCTTGCTTGTGTTGTTGGTTCTGCCCAGCCATGTTCGTCAAACTTGGAATCATATTTTGCAATTGACCGCCCTGGCCAGTCATCATGCTGTAAGTTGCCGCTCCGATACCTACAGATGCAATGATGGGAAGCCATTGGATATTTCGTCTTTGCACTCCTCATACACCCCCTTCCCTTTACATCATTAGTTTGCTTATCCTTGTCACTTTGATGTGTGTGAACTATTTCCATGAGTAATGTAATCATGTTTTAACCGTTCCCTTCCTGGGAACTTGTTCTAAAAAAAGAAGGTGGGAATATTTTATGACTAACAGTGGTTTCAATACATTAAAACCTGGAAATAATTATTCCGCTCAGGAACTGGATAGTTTTGTATCAACAAAAGATGTATTGCTTCTTTCTAACAATGGGAGTCACCTATTCACTGAGCCGGATCGGGAGTATAAGGTTATCCAGGAGTTTGAAGGTTTCTTTGAACATTCTTCTCAAGATGGAGAAAAATATTATCGGGAAAAGAAAGCCTATGTTGTAGAAAAAATATAAAATTTCCTTAACCCCAGGACAGCCATATCAAGACTGTCCTGGGGTGTTTTAGTACAGTAGGAAATGGTTTTATATTGATATATAACTTGACAAATAAACTGCAACTTTAGAATAATAGCAATAGAAATAATTTTCTGTCATTTACTAATGGAGTAAAGCATGGAAGGGGGCATATGGTTTCTAACTAAATACATAAACAAGATCTGACATTTTTTGATAACGCTTTCAAAGGTGGTTGAACACACATGATTTGGGTTTTGATTTTCGCAGTGATTACCGTGGTATCTGTAGTCATTGCCTTAAACAAGAAAAAGCCGTTTTTCCTGATTGTGCCGTTTCTTTCTGTGTTTATTTTTATGCTGGTGAAAATCATCATGATTCCGGTGCCATTTTGGGAAACGATCCGTTTCATTTTTAACTTGCGCAGCTAAGCGGCTTGAATAACATTAACAAAACATTGAAGGGAGGTGACCGAACATGAAGAAAATCGAGAAAAGTGTAGCTGACGCTTATTTCCGTGCCAGGACAACCATGATCATCATCTATTTAGCTATCGGGATTCTTGTTTCTTATGGTGTAGTTTTATTTGCGGAGCCATTATCTCAGATCGCCTTCAATGGGTTTCCCTTACATTATTATATGGGCGCTCAAGGGGCAATTTTGACTTTCATTATTCTACTATTCATTAATGCTGTTGTGAGCGATAAAATCGATAAAAAGTATGGCATTGATGCAAAAAGAAATGAATCGATAAGTGCTGGCAAAACATATGATCATTAATTCCAAAAAATATACTGAATTAGATCCAGTTGTAGATTTTAAGGAGGTCAACGTATGGATGCACAATTTCTTGTTTCCCTGACACTAATAGTTGCCACATTTGGCCTGTACATAGGAATCGCTTTATATAACAAAGCGAAGGCTACTTCGGACTTTTATGTAGCTGGTCGCGGCGTTCCTCCTGTATTCAACGGTATGGCAATCGGTGCTGACTGGATGAGTGCTGCTTCTTTCATAGGGTTAGCAGGGACAGTCATGATTCTTGGCTATGATGGTTTAGCTTATATTATGGGGTGGACAGGCGGTTACTTATTATTAACATTCCTGCTTGCTCCCCAGCTTAGAAAATACGGGCGTTATACCGTTCCTGAATTTATTGGGGACCGTTATCGAAGCAATACAGCAAGATTGATTGCAGCAATTGCTACAATCATCATCAGTTTCACTTATTCTGTAGGCCAGCTTTCCGGTTCTGGTGTCGTTATTGGACGTCTTCTGGAAGTGAACGCTGCTGTAGGGACTTTGATCGGTGTTGTTTTAATTGCTTTCTATTCTGCACTTGGAGGAATGAAAGGGATTACCTGGACGCAGGTGGCACAATACGTTGTATTGATTATTGCCTATTTGATTCCGGTCATTTTCATGGCCATGCAGCTGACGGGTAATCCGATGCCGTGGGTCTCTTATGGCCAGGTCATTGATGAAATGAGAGCGCTTGATCAGGATCTCGGAATCACAGAGTATATTGTTCCCTTTACCGAAGGAACAAAATGGCAATTTCTCGCTTTAATGTTTACTTTGATGGCGGGTACAGCTGGTCTGCCTCATGTCATCGTTCGATTTTATACCGTATCTACCATGAAAGCCGCTCGCTGGAGTGGAGCCTGGGCATTGTTGTTTATCGGGTTACTTTACTTATCTGCTCCGGCATATGCGGCATTTTCCCGCTTCATTTTAATGACACAGGTAGCCGGATCCTCTATCAGTAACTTGCCGGCATGGACTGCATCGTGGGTTGACACTGGTCTGCTGTCCGTTGCTGATACGAATGGGGATAACATATTACAGTGGCAGGAAATTGTGATCAGTAACGATATTGTTGTAATGGCAACGCCTGAAATCGCGAACCTTGGTATTTTCGTGATTGGCTTGATGGCAGCTGGTGCAATGGCAGCGGCCTTGTCTACTGCCGGTGGATTGATGATCGCTATTTCGGCTGCATTGTCTCATGATATTTATTTCCGCTCGATTAACCCGAATGCCAGTGAGAAAAAACGTCTTCTTGTCGGACGCTGGTCAATTGTAATCGCAACAGTTGTTGCCGGCCTGGTGGCATTGAATCCACCAGGGGCTATCACTCAGATTGTTGCCTGGGCATTCGCGTTAGCATCCGGCTCGTTCTTCCCGGCCTTATTACTCGGTGTCTGGTGGAAACGGTCAAACGGTCCAGGTGTCATCTGGGGGATGGTGGTCGGTTTATCTGTCACCCTTGGTTATATATTCGCAGCTAAATTTGGGGGTTTCACGATTTTAGGTATTATTGACACCGGCGCAGGTGTATTTGGAGCCAGTGCTGCCATTTTAACGAATGTTATAGTTTCTTTGGCTACAAAAGAACCAGTAAAAGAAGTGCAGGAAGAGGTCATTGATCTTCGTTATCCGGAACAAATGACATATAGAGATGGAGAGGTCTGGATGGATGACACAGAAGACGTACCAAACTCCACCAGGTAGTTACCGTGTCCGGGAAAAGCTTCGGCATCAACCCATTTTTCAAAAATTGACGGATGATTACTACCGTGAGTTATATGAACAATGTGAAGAAAGACTTTATCCTGATGGTGCCGTCATTGCCCATGCCCAAAAACGCCGGGAAGGGATTTTAGTGATAACTTCCGGCACAGCGGAGGTTTATGCGGCCGCTGAGGATCAGGAAGCAGGAGAAGTGCTGGAGGTTGTTCAGGAGGGAGGAATTCTTGGCCTTGGCAGCCTCAGCAACTTTCTCGGAATAAGTAACGAGGATGCATATGCCTACATGGTTGAAATCCGGGCTGTGGAAACTGTGGTGGGGCTTTATATCCCTTATGGAGTCCTGGGAAGATTATGGCGCCATGAGGATATCCGTGATTATTTCCTCCATCAGGTTGTCTCAAGGCTTAAAGATGTCTACGTTTCTTTGGCAGAGCAGGTCAGGCTTGCCCATGAATTGGGAGAGAGTGATCCATTCCTGTTACGTGTCCAGGATATTATGACTAAACCTGCGACTGCTGTTGATCGCTATGTGACGATACAAGAAGCTGCGGAGAAAATGATAGCAGAAAAAGCAAGCTCTATTGTTATCACAGATCATGGCCGTTTAGAAGGAATTATTACCGAGAAGGATTTTGTGAACCGGGTAGTGACCAGTAATAAATCGGTCCGTGAGCACGCCGGAACGATCATGACTGAACACCCTTATCACATTCATCGGGCCGATTATTATTATCATGCCTTATCTGAAATGATATTAAGAGGAGTCAAGCATCTGCCTGTAGTAGACGGTAAAGACAAGGTAGTCGGGATGATAACCATGGCTGATCTCCTACGGAAGAAAAATCGTCAAATGTTCTCGGCAATCAGGAAGGTCGAGGAGACAGAAGCTGATCGTTTAAATGAAGTCAAAACAGAAATATATGACATTTTGGCAATGCTGATAAGAGATAATGTTCCCTCTCTCCATGTATTGGATGTATTGACTCAACTTTACGACCGGTTGACCAAACGGGCAGTAACGATAGCTATCGACTCCTTGAAACGTAAAGGAGCAGGGGAACCCCCTGTGCCATTCGTCTGGTACCAAATGGGAAGCGCCGGTCGAGGTGAACAATTTGTTTTGACAGACCAGGATCACTTCCTTGTTTATGAAGACGTGGAGAGTCTCCGTAAAAAGGAAGTGGATGAGTATTTTGCACAATTGGGAGAAGAAATTACAAATTATCTTGAAATAGCCGGGTACGAAAGATGTAAAGGGAAAATGATGGCCAGTGAACTGATGTGGCGCGGTTCCATGTCAAAATGGAACGAAACCTTAAGAAAATGGGCAATGAGGTCCACAAACGAGTCCTTGCTGCTGGCACAGAACTTTTTTTCTTTCCGGAAACTTTATGGGTCGGATGGTTTGCATACGGCATTCATCCGGATGGTCAGGGAAGACCTTAAAAGATCAAGTATCTTTTTATATCGATTGGCCCAGGTCGAAAAAGAAAATCAGATTCCCAGTTTAGAGCAGCCGATCCGAGCCCTGTTACGGATTGAGCGAAAGCAGCTGGACTTGAAAAAACAAGTTTTGTTCCCATTTCATCATGCTCTACAGATTCTTTCTCTTTCCCATCATATTCTGGAAGGTACTACGGTTGAGAAACTACAGGCTTTAGTGGAAAAAGATATTATCACGGATTGGCTGGCCACCGATTTAAGGCATGCTCTATCGCAAGTAATGGACCTATATATTAAGCAAAAATGGGGAAGTATTACAGCTGGCAAGGCTCCGTCTTCTATTGTAACTTTTTCTCAGTTTTCTACACGTGACAAAGAGAAGCTGATACGGGCTTTAAAAGAAATGAGAAAGCTGCAAACAACGATGTTGAGCCAGTATTCGCTTTAAGGGGAGTGGGAGGAAAAAACAACCATGATAAAAAAAGCCAAACGATTCCATTTTAATTTGAAAGATGACATCCCCTTATCGACAAGGCTGGAAGATATTAATTTCCAAGTCATTGATACAGAAGCGACAGGTTTTCATGTTCAAAAACAAGATCGTATGATTGAAATCGCCTCGGTGCCGGTTCGGAAATTACTTGTAGAAGAAGAGGAAGTATTCCAAACCTATGTAAACCCTGAAACGGTGATACCGGAACGTATTGTCAAGTTGACAGGGATACAGGATAGGGACGTGGAGCGTGCACCAGCAGCTTATGATGCAATAAATAGTTTTTTTCAAAAGGCAGAAGCAAATAAGACTACCTGCCTGATCGGTCATCATATTCAGTTTGATATCACCTTAATGAAATGTGAATTGTCACGGGCGGGATATAAATTTCCCAAGCCGAGAGCAGTAGATACCCTCAGTTTATTAAAATATTTGTATCCTACAGAAGGCAGAAAAGATTTAATTGAATACGCAGGGATGTTGGATACAAGGATATACGAACGTCATACCGCTTCAGGTGATGCCTTGACTACTGCACATCTTTTTTGTGAGGCGATAGCAAGAATACAGGAAAGAGGACATAAAACATGGGGATCTCTACTGCAAGTCACAGCTATTAAAAATAGAATGTTCTACTAATAAGAAAAAGACGAACTTTTCTTAAAGGGTTCGTCTTTTTCTTATAGTCGGATGAAGCCTTCTTCCTTCAAATAAGCTTCCGCTTCATTGTATGTTTCAAAACTATCCTCTAACATATCACCGGTATAAATGTTCCAAAAGTAATCTTCCTGGACAAGAAGCAGGGATTGATCTTCCGGTCCTCTCCATACTTGCTTGTGGGATATTTCCGCATCACTTGACAGGTTGGCAATAGAAGCCTTAACTATATTCCGGAGCTGGGTTTCATCATAATCCCTAATATTGACTAGTCCTTTTTGATTAGAATCAAACCCGTGCATGTCTCCTGTATAAACAAAGCCATTGCCATTAGGATGAAGGTGGTAAGCGACAATCGTTTTATCGAATAAACTTCCATAAAAATGAAAGTTCACTCGGCCAAGTGAGACATCCTTACGAGTCAACTCTCCGAATTCTTCCATGATGGATATTTTTTGTTCAAAAGTAAGCATAATAATCCTCATTTCTTCTCTGGTTATTTGCTTATTATAGCATAACTCATCATTTAGTGAATGATTGTATCGATTGTCTGTCCTGGTAATTTTCAGGCAGCCAGATCTACTTCGGTTCCAAGGCTTTCAATAAAAAAAGACATGCCTGTGATTGAAAAATCTGTTGTATTGAAAAAAGGATGAACCTCATGATGGTCCATCCTTTTTATGGTTTAAAGTGATATAACTTTGGTCGGTCGAATTCTTTTTAATGGGCTTTATTCTTTCTCTATTAGCGTATTAAGTCGTATTAATCTCTGTATCTTAATTATCTTTTACTTATCTTTTGCGATGGTTCCGAGGAAGAAGCCATCTACTTCAGACAGCTTTCCTCTCCATAGGAATTTACCTTTAGAAGGTGTAGGGTTGCTGTCACCGCAGTATACCTGGGCTTCTTTTAAGTGGATAAACTGTGCTTCGTCTGAACTGCTCTTCTCAGCAGTATCACTGGCACTTTTCAACTGGTCACTTAATGACTGTGCAACATCATTACCATCTTCAAAGCTTTCGCTGATTTTCTCAAAATAGCTCTGAGCAGAGATAGTAGTTCCGGTAACGAGCGCTCCATTGACATTCAACGTGATGGCTAAATTAAAATCATGTTTATTAGCCGCTTTGACATACATGGAAAGTACATCATCATTACTCATAACCGCTGCCTCCTAACTATTACTTTGCTGTATCGTCATTCGTTTTAAGGGTTGTTTCTCCTTCTTGTTTTTTATTCGAACTATTTTGCTTGTTTTGTTTATTCTCATCTTTGGTTTGCTGCTTATTTTCCTGCTTGTTCTGTACTTTGTTTTCTGTTTGTTTATCTTGAGAAGTATCGGCTTCTGTTGTTGCTGCCGCTTCGTTTCGGCCTTCTGCAGTTTGCTCATCTGCAAACTGTTCTTCTGAAGATTCTTCATCCTCTTTGTTCTTTTTAAACTTCTCTTTTACCTGCTGAGATTTTTCTGTAGCTGTATTTTTCCAATTTGAACATTTTTCGCGTGTAGAATTGCTGAAATCTTTGCATTTGCCAACAGCGGTAGTAGTCTGAGTAGAGATATCATTTCTTAGGTCTTTGCCGGCCTTTGGAGCAAATAACAGACTTGTTGCGGCTCCAACTACACCTCCGATGATTGTTCCTGTCGCTACGTCCTTTTTACCCAGTGATCTTTTTGCCTTCTCTGCCTTATTCTTAACTTCCTCTTTTACTTGTTGTGTTTTTTGTTGTTGTTCTGCCATGATAATTCCTCCTTAAAGTAATTAAATATAATTAAAATATTAGTAATATTATACTAAACGATTGTCTTTTCCCATTTTCTTTTCTAATTCCTCAATTCGCTTTTGCAAATCATCATTCTCTTCTTTCAGTTTTTGATCCTGTTCTTTATTGGCGGCTTTGGAGTTCAGATATGGGTCCGTTTCCCACCAATCCATGCCGATTTCCTTCGCTTTATCAACAGAAGCTACAATTAACCGTATTTTAATGGATAACAGTTCGACGTCAGCGATGCCTACCCGTATATCACCTGCGATGACAACACCTTTATCTAAAACGGTTTCCAGTACGTCTACCAGATTGCTGGATTGGGTAGATTGTTCGATTGCCATGTGCGCCACCTCCTTGAAGTGTGCTTATAATAAGTTGCCTAATGGTCCTAAATCGATATTCAAATCATCATCATCTAAGTCGAATATTTCCTTAAGCTCATCCATTTTAACTTCCAAATTCATCAAGGCGATTCCGAGCCGTTCGATTTCTTCTTCGGTCAAAGTACCGCCATCGACTCTGCGGAGTGCCTGACGCTCGACCAGCTGGCGCAGTAATTCAATTACGGTCAAAACAAGCTGTGCGAGTCCTTGTTCAGCGCCTTGTTCATCTAAACTGATTCTGCCGCTTTTTTGTGGACGATGATCAAGTTTTTGTGACATGGTCCAACGCCTCCTTCTCTTTATCGAATTGCTCAGAGGATAACTGCCCATCGCCATTGAGTTTAGACTGTACGAGTGTCTCAACGGATGAAATCAATACTCTGAGATCAAGGTAGACCAAATCAATACCTGCGATCGATATGATAAGATCGCCTTTAATCGCTACACCTTTGTCCAGAACAACATCCAACACATCGATAAGCCCTACATCCTTATTTTCAAACTCTTGTCTATGTGACATGAATCCCCCTCGCTTCACTTCAGTTTCGAAAAATGGTAAGCAGGCCATGGACCAGTCAATTCAAGTGTGAATCCTGCTTCTTTCCATTCTGCCTGCAGCTGTTTCACCTTACCCAAAAACTTCTCTACATCCTGATTCTCGAGCAGGTAAACGCTGTTCCAGCACATTTCGTCGGTTCTTCCTGTTACATCCTTATTCCAATTTTTCTTAATATCCGTCTTTACGCAAGAAGTGGCCAACTGGTCATGAATGGAAGAGGAGTGTTGCTCTTTTTCCTTCTCCAATTGTTGATCGATGAGTCGGTCTAATTTGCGTTTCTCTAAATATTGTCTTCCTGGCGACATTTGTTCTATTTCTTTTTTCTTTTCTTCTATAGTCAAATTGTGAGCAGCGGTTCGCTCCCTGAGCGAATCGTTGTCACAATAAATTTTCAGGTTCCATTCTTCTTTACCCTTCAGCCAGGAAAGTAATCGGGTCATTTCCTGGTAATGTTTGGTTAATGTTTCTTCCAGGTTAGTTTTACTGGAATAAATCGTTGCGAATTTCATCGGTATGACTGTATAAATTTCATGAAGTTTCATTACTGCTTCATGGTGATGGAAAGCTTTTTCATGCACCCATTGCACATCGGAGGTCTTTTCCTCCAGGGCAGACTCATTGTATTCACTTTCTTCCAGATCGCAAACGATTGCCTCCATTCCATCGAAGGCGATGTTATACAATTCGTGTTGTTCATCTAAACCTTTGAAAGAGGGAAGAGGGGTTTGATTTATTTCGTCTGTTGGTATAATTCCATATAAATATTTTAGTTCAGTCATTGTGCTTCCTCACTTTCAACGTTTGGTCAGTTCGTTCCATTGTTCCATTTCTTTCTTCTTCGCTACCTCGTAACGAAGAAGCAGTTCTTCTTCCTGGGTTTTATATACATCTTCGGGGATTTCTTCGAGTTCATACATCATCTGCAGATGAACTAATTTCTTTTGGATAGTCTCCAGGTCATACAATTCTTTATCCACTTCTTCCTTTACCTTTTCTCCTACTTTGACAACGAGATTCAATGGGGAAGTGAATAATTTTTGTATCATGAAGGTTCCTCCACTTTAAGTTTGATATTGATGAAATTATAAGCAGGCCAAGGTCCTGTGTACTTGAAATCTACTTTATCCTTCCATTTTTCATGAAGCTCATTGACCTTTTCATCGAATTTTTCTTCCATATCTTTCTCAACAAGATAAGCACCGTTCAATAGCATTTTTTCTCCAATAGGCTCATTGATTTCAGAGGATACTGCCAGTGGGGTCAATTTTTCATGAATTTCAGTTTCCGCTTCCTTTTGTAGTGATTGGAAAAATTTTGTGGCCATTTCACCTAATTGTATGCGATCAAAATAACCTGCCGATTCTGATTTGGATTGAACGGTTTCCTTTTGTTTAGCTACCTTAGTATCTTTAGCAATCTCTTTTTCCAGCCACTCTTTCTTTCCAACAACTTTCAATCCCAGTTCGATTTTGCCTTTTATTTTAGGGAAGAGCGTTTCCAGCTGAGGATACAAGCTTTTTGTCAATGCAACTACATCGTCTTTAGAATGAAAAACATTCCCGAAGCTGATCGGTACGACTGTATCCATTTTCTGCATAACCTCTGAGATAACATTCTGGTGCATCATTAGGTTTTCTTTACTTGGATGGTATATTTTCATTGGCATTTCTGCAGCTACCATTGCCGCATCCTCATAGTGAATGGTGAATACTTCTCTTGTTTCACCCTCGAAATTGATACTTGTAAAATCATGTTCCTCTTTTGTTTGTATAGCACAAAATATATATATTCCTTTATCCTTATCCATTTGCATTTCACTCACCCGACTTTATTTTTTTACAAGCTTCCAGAAGCTTTCCTTTAAGTTGTGGCTGTTGATCTCTTGGTGTGCAAGTCTGTAAAGGGAACCAGGTAATATCCATACACAGCTCCTGGAATTCCTCATCACTTCCGTCAATAGGAATATCATGTTTCTCTGCCATTTCAGCAATCATGATGGAAGCCCTTAGGCTGGGTCCTTGCACTTGCTCATTACTCTCACATAACTCTCTGGCAGTAACCACGAATTCTACAATGGCTTCCGCTGTTTTCTGGGATAGGTTTGTTTTACTTGTGACAGCAGTCACTTCGGCCTGGTGATCCATTTGATCCAAGGGCAAGGTAATCATTCGATCCAGCAAGGCATCTTGTGATTGGAAGACACCCGCATATTCGGCCGGATTACTCGTAAAAATCACAGAGAATTCCGGATGCACACGTATAAACGATTCTTTCCGTTTAGTCCCATATAAAGGGAGGATTCTTTCTTCTAGTATTGACAAAAAAATGTTATTCGCTTCCGGCTGAGACCTGGTAAATTCATCATAAACCAGCGTATAACCATGCTTTACGGCCTCCAGCAATTTTCCATCCGTCCATGATTCCGTCACATTCTCTTCCGTTTTATAGACGGTACGAATAAAATTATCCTTCACCTTATTGCTTTGATAGCCTGTAAAGGCGCCAATCAAATCTTGATTCGACAATTCCTTGTTACCATTGAGCAGCATAACAGGCCGGTTTCGCTGTTTGGCTATGTGAAGGGCGAGTGTTGTTTTCCCGATCCCGGAAGGACCAGTAAAGTGGACTGGATAACCGGAGGAAAGGTATCGTAATGATCGTTTTATTAAGCCTTGATAATAGGAAGAATGTTTATATACTTCATTATTGATATGGGGCTGCTGTCTTACTTCTTTTAATACGGTCATTCGTTATCCTCCTAATACGTAGGAAATCCAGGTGCTCAGGATGATTGCTGCTCTTCCAAGTCACTGCGATATCTCAGGCTGATTCTGGAAAACCCGGTGATTTCAGCATCTTTATCTAAAAACACTTCATAAAGACCAATCATTTGGTCATTGGCGTACTTTTTCATATACTCCTTCTCTTCGATGACCTCTACCATAGCTTTCCAGGCAGTATCATTATCTTCATTATCCTCTTCTTTATATTTACGAACAGAAATAATTTTATGAGGAGGAGCTATATTTTCAGTGAAAAATTGATTTACTTCATCCATTACTTTCATAATCTTCACGATCACCCTCACCTTTAATTAATAAAATAGGGAAGAGTCAGAGGCAGTGCTCTGACTCCAATTCATTAAATACTGAACCCACTGCGTTCATTTTGAGAATTAGATTGGCTTTCTGTACGTGAAGATAAACGGTCGGAAAGACCCTCTTCTTCTACTTCATCGCGTAAAAGTCCAACTGCTTCTGCGTAGCGTAACCAAGTATCCACACTTGCAATGACTACGCGAGCTTCGACTGTAATTAATTCAATACCTACTACGGAAACTCTTGCAAAGGCATCAATGACAATTCCTTTGTCCAGAATACGGTCAATGACCTCTGCCAAGCTACTACTATCGGTTGATTTTTGTACTGCCATAAATAAATACCCCTTTCTTTTTTAAACTTAACTGGAAGATTTTGTATTTGAAGGGTGCTTAATATCTTTGGCGCTTTTGATATCATTAGAACTTTTAATATCGGTAGAACTTTTAATGCTGTTTGCACCTTTGATATCGCTAACCCCTTTTATCTTTTTATCAGAGCCGTTTGTCTTTTTGCTCATTTCCTCTTGAAAATCTTCACCGGCTTCTTTTACCCCGGAAAGTTTTTCTCGAAACTTCAGTAAAGCATTTTGAGCTTTTTCCTGTACTTTTTCGGCGTTGGAATGAACTTTGTCAGCATTTTCTTCCTGTGCTTCCTGCAAATTCTCTGATGCTTCGTTGACTTTGTTCTGAATACTTTCTTTAAACTGTTCTTTCATCTGATCGGCCATTTCATCTTTAACTTCTTGTTGTGTTTCTTCCACTAAGTCGCCGGGGTCATCGGCTCGATCAATGATTCTTGCCATTCTCGGAACTTTATCTTCCACAAATTCAGAAGTTTGCTTCACGCCTTTTTTTATCTTCTTCCTGAATTTTGGAAGAAGCAGAGAAGAAGCAGCAAGTGAAAGCCCTCCAGCTAAACTGGTGGTTGCTGCATTTTCTTTTAACTTTTCCGTTTTACTCATGCACGACCTCCTTCTGGAAGTATTGAGGAACTAATGAAATGGTGATGACCCTTACTGTTGTTGATACCCAAATGGAAAAGATGAAAACTAGGTCAAAACTAGTGTTCCGGCAATATTGGGTATAATTACCAAGAATATTAATGAAAAAAAATTAATCTGAGATGGAGAATTGCTTTAAAGACGGGTTTGGAAGAAGATCATAATACAGATGTTACAAAAAGATTATTTTAGAGGATTTGCTGATTTATAATCCAATAAAACGGTTATGTGTCCTGTGAAAGGAAAATTAACTTATACTGATTCGAAAGGAGTAGGATAAAATGGATAAAATACTCTTTATCCAAACAGGTATGGGAATTGATGTTCACGGTCAGGATGTTACTAAGGCATCCTTACGAGCCATTCAGGATGCGATCAATTTTAACTCTATGCCAGGTATCGAAGAAGCGCTGCCGGAAAGTTCTTTGGATAACATGAAGGTGAACGTCAAGCTTGCTGTTCCTCGGGATCAAGAACAATTAGATGAAAACGAAGTAAAACAGGCTATCCCTTATGGCATTGTATCCGTGGAAGTTGTAGACGGTGGAATGATCACGACAAGTGGAATTATTTTAGAAGATAAAGAAGATAGTAACGATTTAATGTATATGGTTAATGCCTCCATTGAAGTGGGATACTAAAGGAAAAAAGGCCGGCTAGAAGAGCCGGCTTTTACTATGAAACACTTCTTAACCCGATTGTTGCTATGATAATCATTCCAATAAAAAAAACACGTTTCTTATCTTTTGGTTCCTGGTAAAAGAACATTCCCAGAATCGTGCTGCCAACTGTACCTATCCCGGTCCATACCGCATATGCGATACCCATCGATAACTCTGCCATAGCTATTTTGAGAAATAAGAAACTGGCTGCCATCAACAGGAGCATTAAAAGGAGAGAAGTAAGATTACGATCACGATTGACCTTATTTATCATAGCGACACCGCTCATTTCAAAGAATCCTGCAATCAGTAAGTAAAACCAGCTCATTCTGTCCCTCCTTGTTTAGCGCCATTCTCTGTCACCATTTTCAAACCTGCGATTCCTACGAGGAGTAAACCGATCCATAAAATTTTTTCCAGTTGGAAAGGTACACCGAAAAATAAAATTTCCGACAAGACAGTGCCGGCGGTGCCTAACCCTACAAATACCGCGTATACAGTTCCTACCGGCAGAGTCCGTCCGGCAGTAACTAAGTAATAAAAGCTTACAACCATAGCTATCACCGTGGCTGTCCATTCCAATGCACTGCCAGCATGTTTCAGCCCGATGACCCAGCCAACTTCAAACACGGCAGCCAGCACTACTTTCAACCATGTTCCAGACATTTTTATTCCCCATTTCTTCATAAAAAAAGGGAGATATCTCTGCGGATATCTCCCGGGCTTTTGTCCCTCCGTGTCACAGCTAAGCTGTGGGCTCCCTCTCGGACCAGACCAACAGCCTTGTGCGGAACCCTAGGGAGCAATTCCTTTAATTATCATCCAAATGTAAGTGAATTTCAAGTCTGGGATTGACAGGGAAAGCTGAGCTATCCGGTTATTTTATTTCTTCCTACATATAATAAGCTTGATGAAAATAGAAAAGGGGTGGATACAATGGGTAGAGATGATCACCGTAAAGCGAACGGAAAAAATGATTCCTCACTTCCGCAAACTCCGAAATATGCGAAGAAAGCACATGCTCGTGATGTAGAATTTTCGGAAGAATTCGCTGACCATGAAGATAAAGAAGCACAGGCACGTTCACGGGCAGCGGATAACCGCATGAACAAGAAATAATGAAAGTAGCCAATAGGTCCGTTCTATTCAACACCTGTCTATGGATAGGGAAGGAGAACGGGCCTTTCCTATTTCTGGCTGGCAAGAAGGATTTATCCCGTTTTAGAGCGAATTAAGAATTAATAAGCTAATCATTGTTAAACCTCTGTACTGTTTTTTTACATATAAGCTCCCAATAGCTGAAGACTCAGTTTTGAGATAGTTGGGGCCGTAGCCATGAGAGGAATGGAATGGTCCGGGAAACAACTCGCTTTCCTGCGGGGGACCTGGCAAGCTTCCTCGGGCTAAAGCCCTGCGGGATCTCGCCTAGTCCCTTCTCCCGCGGGAGTCTCGCCGTTTCCCTTCCCATCCAGCCATTTCTATACTTAACGGCCCCTTCCAAAGAAGGAAGAATGTAGCTGAAATCTTCATTTTAAAAGGTATAGCGGTGCCAAAGTCTTGTTTTTATTATCATTGCCGATTTTCCATAAGGTTGATTTCGAAATCTTTCTATGAGAAGGGGCGTAGGGAAACGGTGAGACTCCTGTGGGAGCTGAGTGATAGATGAGGCCCCGCAAGGCGAAGCCTGAGGAGACTCAGCACACGCCCACGGAAAGCGAATCGTTTCCCGAAGCCCCTCAACTTCAACAACATCTCGAAATCAAGTCTTCCATAATCCGGCCCTATTGTGGAATAAGCCTTTTATGAAAAAAACATGTTTAACAGAACGCAAGCTAAAAATGAGGTGATTAAATGACGTTCGTTTTTGAAGGAATCGACCATGTCCAATTGGCAGCTCCTGAGGGAAGTGAAAATCAGGCCAGGAAGTTTTTTGCAGAATTATTAGGAATGGAGGAGGTTGAAAAACCAGAAGCATTAAAGAAAAGAGGAGGAGTCTGGTTCCAGTGTGGAAATCAGCAGATACATATAGGGATAGAAAAAGATTTCATCCCTGCCAAAAAAGCTCATCCCGCCTTGGTTGTTAAAAATATTGACCAGCTAATGAGTCACTTGAGCAAAAAGGAGGCAGCCTATCAAAAAGATGATAAGCTGCCAAACGCAAAACGTATTTACCTGGAGGATCCTTTCGGTAACAGGATAGAAATATTGGAATGGCAGAGTTGACAATTAATGTCAACTCTGAATTAGTTTCTTTTGAGGGTTCCTTGAAAATCTATCCAGGAATTCAACACAATGAATATCAGAATCAACCGGATATTTGTATGCTTGTTCGTAGGTTTCATGGCCCTTCCCGGATATAATAATCCAATCACCGGGCTTCGCATTGTCCCAAGCGTATTTAATTGCCTTAGTTCGATCATAAATGACTTTCCCTGAAGCAGTGCCATAAGTGTGATGCAAATCTTTCAATTCTTTTTCCATGGCTTCAGGTTTTTCACCATACAAGTCATCGCCAGTCAATATATAACGTGTAGCCGTCGAAGCACTGACATGTAACATTTCTTTTCTCTTGGTACGATCTCTCCCGCCCCGGAATCCAAATACATGGATGATACGACGTGCACCTTCCTTTGCAGCAGTGTGGAAAATGTTTTCCAACGCATCAGCAGTATGGGCGTAATCTACAATAATGGTTGCACCTCCAGGGTGCTTGTACTCTTCGAAACGCCCCGGGACATGTAGTTTCAATGCCAATGTCTCTGTAATGGAAGACCACTCTATCCCTGCTAAATAGGAAGTAAGAGCAGCAAAAGTTGCGTTATGAAAGTTATGGACTCCAGGCATTTGCAACGAAAGATATATCCGCTTGTCTTCATGAATCAGTTGACCTTTTTCGGGCTCTACAATTACATCGTCCGAGGGAGAAGAATCTACTGTATATACTTGTTTTCCTTCGTGTTTCAATCTTTCTGCCAGTTTTTTCCCCCACTCCTGTCCGGTATAGATGACTGCCTTTCCGTCACTATTCAATTGTTGAAACAAGCTGGCTTTCGTTTCAAAATAATCTTCCATACTTGCATGGTAATCCAAATGATCATGGGCGAGGTTCGTGAATACTAAATGATCGAAATAGAGACCATGGACCCTCCCTTGCCTGATTCCATGGGAAGATACTTCCAGGATAGCGACTTCATCCTTACTTTTTGATAGAAGTTTATAAAACGTCAGAGGGTCAGGCGTAGAATTTGCAGATTCATGCGCTTCATTATTTACGATATAGGAGACGGTCCCAAAGGTAGCGCACGAATATCCAGCCTGTTCAAATATACTTTTTAACATATAAGTGGTAGTTGTCTTCCCATTCGTACCAGTAATTCCGATCAATTTAGGAAAAGACTTGTCTTTCATGTAGAAGCTTTTAGCTACCTGAGCTAATGCTTCCCTGCTGTTTTCAACCTTTATATATGGAATGGAAGCATCCGTGTTTTCTTTTTCACCAATTACAAGTGATGCACCTCCATCTACAGCACTTTTTATGTAATTATGACCATCTGTGTTATGGCCTGGAATCGCTACGAATAACGTTCCTGGACCTACTTTTCGTGAATCGCAGGAAATATCAACAATGTCTGTTGACATTGCTGATGAGCTGGTTGCATTATGATGTTTGATGTTTTTGATTAGTTCAGCAGCTTTCATGCGCATGTATCTCCTTCATGGTTCGTGGGAATGTATTACTATTGTATAGACAAATTCTTTACCCTTCAAACTCCCACATTTGATTCCTCTCCTTATTTTATCTCTTTCTGTTGATTTCATCAGCAATTGTAATAAAAATTTAGTCAAAGAAATATTCCTGTAATCCTATTAGTGATTTGTACAGTTTATTAAGTTCAAACTGTATGTAATTTGTGTTAAAATCTATAAATGTGTGAAATATTGGTTAGCTGGTTTATTTTAGAGGTTTTATATCACAATAATATTAAAAGGAGGAAAAATATGAAGAACTTACGTAAATACTTACCTGTTTTATTATTGTCCCTTGTACTTATATTAGCTGCTTGCGGCGGGAATGAATCGGGGGGCGAAGATGGTGGAAATTCCAGTGGTGAAGGAGAAGGAAAAGGCACGATCACCATTGGAATGAATAACTGGGCTGAAAATGTGGCTGTTTCTAACATGTGGAAGATTATTTTAGAAGAAAAAGGGTACAATGTGGAATTGAAAAATGTAGAAAAAGGGGCGCTGTATGAAGCTTTATCTTCCGGTGATCTTGATATCGGAATGGAAATTTGGCTTCCAAACACCGATAAGCCTTTCTATGAGAAATTTAAAGATGAGATCGATTGGCGGGAAACGTGGTATGAAGGTACCGACTTAGCCTTGGTTGTGCCATCATATGTCAAAGAAGTAAATTCTATTGAAGACCTTAACGCTCATAAAGAGAAATTTGATTCACGAATTGTGGGAATTGATGCAGGAGCAAGCATCATGAACTTAACCGATAAAGTCATAAAAGAATATGGGCTGGACTATTCTTTACAGGCATCATCTGAGCCGACCATGATATCGGAATTAAAAAATAGCATGGAAGATAAAGAGCCTATTGTTGTGACACTGTGGAAGCCGCATTGGACCTTTTCGGAAATGGATCTGAAAATTTTAAAAGATCCTAAAAATATATATGGTGATTCTGAAAACATTTCATACGCAGCCCGACTGGGTCTGAAAGAGGACCAGCCTCAAGTAGTGAAATGGTTTGATGCATTTAAGCTAAATGACGATCAATTAGGAAGTTTAATGGCTGAAATCAACGAAGCTGAATCTGCTGAAGAAGGTGCCAAGGCATGGATTGAAGACCATCGCGATTTGATTAAAAAATGGACCGGCGGTACTGAGTAATAGCCGGCTGAAGACCTGTTCCCTAGTAAGGGAGCAGGTTTTTTGTTAGGAGAAAAGCCCTGCTCGACTATATGTTAAGGCGGAGAACAAAATGAAGAAAATTTAATCGTTCCATCATTTCCTACGCATAAATAGGAAAAAATACAGCTCTAATCTTAATATCCTTTCCTCTTAAGGGGTACTTTTTTAAGGGAATTTTAAGGGAGCAGGTTTGAGTATAAGTTATCGCGGTTACATACCTAATAGATAATCAGTATTTAACAAAGGAGTCGATGTAGCCTTATGGATATGAATAAAGAAATCAAAAAGTTAGAAAGTGTATATTTAGAAAAACCACAGCGTGTATTCAGCATGTATTTAAATACAGATCCATCTGACCCTGATCAACAAGGTGGGGAATGGAAAATCCACTTGAAAAATGGCTTGAATAACTTCGAAAGCTATTTAAAAGAAGATGGAGATTCTGATGAAAAACGAAATTTCTGGGAAGTAAAAGAAAAAGTAGAAAATTACGTCCAGGAAAACGAGCAAAACTTTGCTAAGAGTCTGGTTGTTTTCGCTACTGCAGATGATAGCGTATGGTTTGCGGAACGTTTTCAGATGCCAGTCGAAACGGAATTCCATTGGGAAGAGACAGCAAAAGTGGATCAGTTGAAAAAGATGTATGACAAGTTCCCTAAAACAGGAATAATTTTGACGCAAAAAGAAGCTATCAAGATTCTGGATACAGAACTGGGGACCTTGAAGGAGACACAAATGTTCGAATTGGATCTTGATACGGAAGATTGGAGACAGCACACTGGTCCGCATCGTGCTCAGCCATCTATGGGTTCAGGTGGCAAGAGTACCAAGCAGGAACAATTCCAGGAACGTTTTGAAGCGAACCGCTATCGCTGGTATAAAAGTCTTGCTCCCAAGTTGGACAAGCTTGCTAAGGATAATCAATGGGAACGGATATATATAGTCGGTGACAAAGAGGAAGCAGCAGACCTGACAGAAAATATGAATAAAGAGGTTACGGATGTTGTTAATAAAAACATGCTTGACCACGAAGAGATGAAAGTCATTAATGAAGTAGTGAATCAATAATAAAAAGTGCTTGCAGGAACCATCCCTGCAAGCATTTTTTATTCAATCGCAGAAACAGGTGAGAATCATTTCTTACCGTCAATACATATGACCTGATTTAATTTAAAACCCTATGTTATACAGGGGTTGGCATATATGATACTATTGTCACAATAAGCTTTTAGGCGTGAGCGTAAAGGAGTTTTTTAATGTATATCGTAGATTCAACGGTTACAGTACCTGATCATAAAGCGGATGACTTAATAGAAATTTACAATAATAGAAGTAAGTCTGTCGATAAAGCAGAGGGATTTCTTTCCTTTCAACTGCTGCAAAATGACAAGCGTGCAGGGGAGCTTACCGTTCATATGGAATGGGAATCAAAGGAAGCCTATTTAGAATGGGTGCGCAGCGAAGATTTTAAGCGGATTCATGACTTAGAAAAGAACTACCCTGACCAGGAACTGACTGGTATTGTACCAAAGGTTTCTCAGTATAAGGTTGTGGCTACATGAGAATATCAGAAAAACAGAAATTAGTGGAATTGGTTGTGGAGGATATATACCAGGCTTATCCCGAGTTGGTGGGGAGGTTCGGGGAATCAGGAAGAATACGAACCCTGGAGGATAATCATCACCATTTAGACCATTTGGATACGGCTTTTCAGATGGGAAACAGCACGTTCTTTCTTGATTACACAAATTGGCTGAATAGCGTTCTAACTTCGAGAGGAGTAGGAACACAGCTGATTATCGATAATTATGAACGACTGCTTAAATGGATGGAAGAAGTTTCATTTGAGCAGTCAGAAGAACGTGAAGCATATCAGGAATATTTGCGAGCTGGTATAAAAGAGCTGGATTCCCGGTCCTAAGCGAGGTGATTTAAAATGAATAAAAAATATACAGAAGAACTGGCAGGGTATTTACTGAAAGGTAAGGAAGATGAAGCAGTGGCATTTGTGGATGAACTCCTTACTAATTATCCGAAGCTTTATCTCTTTGAAGATATTATTACCCCTGCCATGTACCATATCGGAGTATTATGGGAAAGAAACGAAATCACGGTGGCAGATGAGCATCTGGCCACTGCAGTGTGCGATTTCGTTCTATCCAGACTCGATACAGGGGTTTACGTCGATAAAGCAACAAAACAAAAACGTAAAAAGGTCGTCTTATTAGGGGTAGAAGAAGAACAGCATTATTTAGGTCTTAAGATGGTTGCCAGCTTTTATCGCGAAAAAGGCTGGCGTGTACGTTATCTCGGGCCCAATTTACCACTTGACCATGCATTAAACCAGATCAATCAATGGAAGCCTGATGTAATTGGAATATCTGCTGCGTTGTCTTACCGGTTACCAATGGTGAAGAAAATGACAGAGGTCTTTAGTCAACTAAAGTGGAACCCTGCTATCATCATAGGCGGCAGAATTGTTAAAAAATATGATTTATCCAATTTTGAAACAGAGCGAACACATGTGATTAAAGGTCTAAATGAATTAGAAGAGTTGCACATTAAAGGGAAAGCGGGAGTCATGGATGAAACTAGTTGAAAATATTTTTTCTGTTCCATACCTTATTATAAATAGACAGTATGAAGTTCTTTACTTCAGCAAAGAAGTAGAAGAAATAACTGATTTATCCAGTAACTTCCTCGAGTTAGTAGACGAGGGAAGTATTTCTAAGGTACAGGAAGAAGTGAGCCCCGCCAAGAACAAAAATAAAGTGGAAATCAATATATATCAGGGGGAACGAAAGCTCGACCCGCTCTTAATAGATCTTTATATCCATTGGAAAAACGACCTTCAGGCAGAACTCCTGCTAATTCCAAAAGATCAGCGGATTTCGGATATAACGGTATCGTTAGGAGAGCTTCGTTCCCGGTTAAGTAACACTAATTTTGAATTGCTGGAGGAAAAAGAAAAACTTCAGGAAGCAATTGATGAAAATAATCGGCTTTCTGCTCCCTTTATTGAACTCTCTTCCACTACTGCGTTAGTCCCACTGTTCGGTGATCTCAATGATGAAAAAATGTATACAATCAGTGATAACCTGCTTGAAGCTGCACAACAGGCCGATAAAGAAACTATTCTTGTGGATTTAACTGCTGTCGGTGACATCCACCATGATGGAATAGTGGTGTTTCAGAATATTGTCCAATCGTTATCATACATGGGGATAGAAATAGTAGTAATAGGGGTTAATCCTGACCATGCTCAAAAAATCAATCAACTGCAATTAAAGCTTGGGCTCCGGTTCATCAGTTCCTTACACAAGGCTATCCAAAAGTATTGTCAATAAAAAAGCGCGGCCGTCATAAATTGACGTACCGCGCTTTTTATTGACAATCATTCTTAGCAGTCCCCTGCTGGGATACCGGCCAGAACCAGGCCATGTGGCCGCTTTTCCAGGCGAAGAGAATCGGTCATATCTTTAATATGAGGGTCAATGGCAACGTTGACTCCATTGATTACTTCCAGCATATCATCTTTTTCTGCCCCGTCCAGGGACAGTCCTAATTGTGGCCCGCCTCAGCCAATTCCTGCTAAAAACAGCCGGATACCTTCTGCATCATTATCTTCTAAAATTTGAATAATATCAGTTTTAGCTTCATCTGTAATCTGCATTATCTCACCCCTCTTTACAATGTCATCATAGGTTAGAATAGACACGCTTTCAACAATTAGCCTGTTTATTTAGTATGCAGCATTGAAAGTGTATCACTCGTTTTAATTATACCAAATAGGGTATAATGTGTAAGTGAAAAGAACTTAAAGGAGGTAATTAAATTGTTTCATTACACAGTGGAGACAAACAAAGGCATGGATGAAGCGGTACAAGCTCTAGAAGCAGAGTTGAAAAATGATAAGTTCGGAGTACTTTGGGACTTTGATGTCAAAGCCACTTTGAATAATAAAGGGCTGGATTTTGAGAAACCAGTGCGTATTCTGGAAGTATGCAACCCGACAGAGGCAAAAAAAGTTCTGGAAAAAAATGAATTGGTAAGTTACTTCCTCCCTTGTAAAATCGTTGTCCATGAAAGTGAAGGCAAAACAAAAATCGGGATGCCGAAACCTACCAAATTGATTGAATTTGTGGAAGATGAAGAACTGAATCAAATCGCACAGGATATAGAGGAAAGAATGATAAGTGCAATCAATGAAGCGAAATAGGTAATACTAAGGGCAGCAAATTGCTGCTCTTTTTTATACTTTGAGAAAGATTAACTTTGTTAAAGGATTAAAAAGAAACACTTAGGTCTTTCGCCATAAAGACTTGGCGACATGCCAGTTTTTTTTATTTGACTATTATACTATACGGGGGTATAGTGTAAGTATGAATCATTGGAGGTGGAAACATTGACTGAATCTTTACCTGAGAATAGCGGAAAGCAGCCGGTCAAGCCACGAACAGAAGATGAGAAGCAAAAGGTTCTGAATCGTTTGAAGCGGATAGAAGGCCAAGTTAGAGGTATTCAGAAAATGGTGGAAGACGACCGGTATTGTGTAGATATACTGGTGCAAATTTCAGCCATAGATAAAGCATTGAATCAAGTCGGTTTTTCACTGATGGAACGTCATACCAAGCATTGTGTCAGCCATGCTATCAAGGCTGGTAATGGTGATCAATCCATTGAAGAACTGATGAAAGTGATGAAACAATTCGCAAAATAGAAAGGGGGGTTCCAAATGGCTGAGCAAAAAAATCTTTCCGTTGATATCACCGGGATGACCTGTTCTGCCTGTTCCTCAAGAATTGAAAAAGTACTGAACAAGATGGACGGGGTAGAAGCGAATGTGAATTTGACAATGGAAAACGCCCGGGTCACTTATGATCCAGACAAAGTTTCACCGGAAGATGTTTCGGAACGAATTGAAAAACTGGGTTATGGAGTAAAGACCGAAAAAGCAGAGTTTGATATTACAGGAATGACCTGTTCTGCATGTTCTGCAAGAATCGAAAAAGTATTGAATAAAACGGAAGGCGTGCAACAGGCAACGGTCAACCTGACCAGCGAAACAGCTACTGTGGAATATAGCGGGGATATCGATGAGAACGATATTATCGCTCGCATTCAGAATTTGGGTTATGACGCTGCACTTAGAGCAGATCGCGAAGAAAAAGCTTCACAAAAGGAAGAGGAATTGAAAAAGAAACGGATAAAATTATATATTTCTGCAATCCTTTCATTTCCACTGTTGTTAACCATGTTCGATCATCTGCTCGGCTTGTCGATTCCGGATTTATTGATGAACCCATGGTTCCAGTTTGCGTTGGCGACACCAGTACAATTCATCATCGGGTGGCAGTTTTATGTGGGAGCTTTTAAGAGCTTAAGGAATAAAAGTGCCAATATGGACGTGCTTGTCGCGTTAGGTACGAGTGCCGCTTATTTTTACAGTCTGGCTGAAGTTCTACGGTCGCTCGGAAATCCTGCAATGGAACCACATCTTTACTTTGAAACAAGTGCCATTCTTATAACATTGATTCTTGTAGGGAAATACTTTGAAGCAGTTGCGAAAGGGCGAACTACAGCGGCTATTTCCAGTCTGCTTAATCTGCAAGCGAAAGAAGCAACCGTATTACGAGATGGTGAAGAAGTGAAGGTCCCGCTGGAGAGTGTCGCCGTTGGCGATACTCTGATCGTCAAACCAGGTGAGAAAATTCCAGTCGATGGAGAAATCATCAGAGGAAATACTTCGGTGGATGAATCGATGATTACCGGGGAATCCATTCCGGTAGAGAAAGACCCTGGTGATAAACTGATTGGAGCAACTATCAATAAAAATGGTAATATTCAAATGAAAGCAACTAAGGTAGGGAAAGACACCGCACTTGCTGGCATCATCAAAGTTGTTGAAGAAGCTCAAGGGTCAAAAGCTCCGATACAGCGGATGGCGGACGTCATTTCCGGCTATTTTGTCCCCATTGTAGTAGCAATTGCTATAGGAACATTCATCGTTTGGATTTCTCTGGTTTCGCCTGGTGATTTTGCATCTGCCTTAGTAGCTTCCATTGCGGTATTAGTTATCGCGTGCCCATGTGCTCTGGGCTTAGCCACACCTACTTCAATAATGGTAGGCACTGGTAAAGGTGCTGAGCAGGGAATCCTGTTTAAAGGCGGCGAACATTTAGAAAATACGCATAAGATTGATACAGTTGTTTTTGATAAAACCGGTACGTTGACAAAAGGCACACCGGAAGTGACTAACTATGAAGGTTCATCAGACATTCTGCAGCTGGTTGCCAGCGCAGAAAAAAGTTCAGAACATCCATTAGCGGATGCAATCGTCACCTATGCAGAACAACAAGGAATTGAGCTGATGGAACCAAGCAGCTTTGAAGCTGTGCCAGGTCATGGCATAAAAGCCATTTTGGAAGGTAGAGAAGTACAAATCGGCACAAGGAAGTTAATTCGTAAGCTGGATGTGGAATATGAAGCATATGAAGCAACCATGGAACAATGGGAGAATAAAGGAAAAACCGCTATGCTGATAGCAGTGGACGATAAAGTTGAAGGTGTCATTGCCGTAGCTGACACGATCAAAGAATCAGCACCGGAAGCTTTAAGACAGCTGAAGGAAGCGAATATCGAACTGGTCATGCTGACAGGGGATAATGAAAGGACAGCCCAAGCGATAGCCCGCCAGCTGGGAATTGACCGGGTCATTGCAGAGGTAGTACCGGAGGAAAAAGCAGAACGAGTGAAAGAATTGCAGTTGCAAGATAAAAAAGTAGCCATGGTCGGGGACGGTATCAATGATGCTCCTGCACTGGCTATCGCTGATGTAGGTATTGCCATCGGAACAGGTACAGATGTCGCCATCGAGGCAGCTGACCTTACGATATTAGGCGGAGAATTGACGTTGATTCCTAAGGCAGTCCAGTTAAGTCAAAAGACGATGAAAAATATACGTCAAAATTTATTCTGGGCACTTGCTTATAATTCTGCCGGAATCCCTATCGCAGCTGCAGGTTTGCTTGCTCCATGGATTGCAGGAGCTGCAATGGCGTTCAGCTCTGTAAGTGTTGTTTCTAACTCACTTCGATTGAAGCGGGTTAAACTATAAAATAAAGTTTGCTAAGAAAGGATGTTAACGTATGGAAATGACTTTAGAAGTAAATGGAATGACTTGTGGTCATTGTGAAAAGGCTGTAAAAGGTGCACTGGAAGAATTAGAAGGTGTACACGGCGTCGAAGTCCATCTTGATGCGGGGAAAGTAGATGTTAAATATGACGAAGCTTTCGTAACGAAAGAAAAAATGAAAGATGCTATTGAAGACCAGGGCTACGATGTAGTTGGGTAATGACCAGAAAGGCTGTCATGTGGAGAGAACTTCTCCAGGTGACAGCCTTTCTTTTTTTACCCTCCATAAGGGAGCTGGTTCTTATATCCATTGAACTGCTGGTATGACTGCTGAAGTTTTTGCTGGTCAGCAGCTTCTAAACTGTACCAGCCCTTTTTGAACATGAGGTTGAACATATCACGTTGGCAGTCCTGGGTTTCTTTGAAAATGGCAGCTAAATCATTATACAGGTTCTGGTTACTTGCTTCATTCATTGCTACATTGTAGGAAGCAGTAATGTATTTTTCTGTGGATAATTGATCATTGATGAAGTCGCGTTCATTCATCTGTGGTGTCTTAGGGACGTTTGTTTCAGGATTTTGAATTTTTTGGCTTTGAGGATTCAATTTATGTCAACTCCTTTTAGTTTAACGGCTGAGATTGAGCGTTCAAATGTTCCAGAATTTTATCATAATGACGTTGATGCATCTGTCCTGCTTGCTCTAACGCTGCCTGAAGTTCAGGATCCTGACACTGCTGTGCGTAAAAGTGAGCTTTTTTACATGCGTTCAAGTTCCATGAGAGCATATCAGTGATATAAAGTTGATCTTTACCACTTACCATATTAGGCGGCTGTGGCATAGGCTGTGCCTGCTGCATACCAGGCTGATTTTGTTGTTGCATAATATTACCTCCTTGTTGATTATCGGGATTATTTTGCCCTAAACAGCTTTTACTATGAGAAATTGAAGGAGAAAACGAGTAATATTTACATGAACCAATATTTTTTCCTGTTTTTCGATTGTTTTTGCGAAATATTACCCACTTTCTGAGAAAAATGATAGAATGATATTGTGATAACGATTACAAGTTTAAATTTTCACATAATTAGATAAAAGTCTGGTGTAGGGGGATGCATCATGGAACAATTATTGCGCAATTTCTTTCTGTTTTTATCAAAAAATAAATTTTTTACTAAAATGGCTAAACGGTACGGATTGCGATTCGGAGCAGCACGGTTTGTTGCAGGGGAGACTATATCTGATGTGGTTGAGTCGATACGTAAGTTGAACGCAAAAGGGATGGCCGTCACTGTGGATCATTTAGGAGAGTTCATCGACAGTAAGGAAGAAGCACGAGCTGCCGCGGATGAGTGCATCGAAGCGATTAAAGCTATTTCCAGCAACGGTCTGGATTCCCAGGTATCCTTGAAAATGACATCGATGGGACTGGATATTTCCTATGAGTTGGTAATGGAGAACATGCGCCGGATCCTCCAGGCGGGTAAAGAACATGATGTGTTCGTGACTATTGATATGGAAGATTACGAACGCTGCCAAAAAACAATCGATATATTCAAGGAACTTCGTAAAGAATACGATAATGTCGGTACTGTACTGCAAGCCTATTTATATCGTGCAGCAGAGGATATCGAAGACCTCGATCAATACAGTCCGAACCTGAGGCTGGTCAAAGGGGCATACAAGGAATCCCCTAAAGTGGCCTTCCCGGAGAAAAAAGATGTGGATGAGAATTTTAAAAAGATTATTAAGAAACATTTACTGAATGGCAACTATACCGCAGTGGCTACACATGATGATGCTATAATTGAATACACGAAAGAGTTAGTGAGAGAACACAATATTCCCACAGAACAATTTGAGTTCCAGATGTTATACGGCATAAGGGTTGAGCGTCAGGAAGAATTAGTGGATGAAGGTTACAAAATGCGAGTATATGTACCATACGGAAATGATTGGTACGGATTTTATATGCGTCGTCTCGCTGAACGTCCTGCCAATGTAGCCTTCGTGCTGAAAGGTATTCTGAAAAAATGAGGAGTAATGAAGTTAATGGAGTTAATGGAGTGGACGTTTGGAAAGGCCCGCTACGTTGTATTTACCATCATGCGGGTCATTCTCCTCTCCATTTTCCTTAAGATCGAAAGAGAACCATTTAAGAGATAAATGGCAACCCTTTATATTAACTATTAAAAGAAAAATTTTCCTCAGTTTCATAAAAACGATTGCGAAATGTCTGAAAATATTTTATAGTAAGAATAGATGTTGATAGGTGACTATCTTATTTTTTTAGCTCTAAAATGAATGAGTATTCATTCAAAAGGATAGGGGGAAATCCAATGAATCGTAAAATCAAGCGCGCAGCAGTATTAGGTTCTGGTGTTATGGGGGCCGGTATTGCTGCTCACCTGGCCAATGTAGGAATCCCGACTTTAATGTTGGATATTGTGCCACGTGAACTGACAGATAAGGAAAAGAAAAAAGGAATGACCTTAGAAGATACTGCTGTACGGAACCGCATTGCAGCAGAAAACAAGCAGGGACTGTTGAAACAGAAACCTTCCCCACTAACAAGTAAAAAGAATTTGGATATGATCCAGGTCGGCAATATGGAAGACGATATGGGAAAATTATCAGAAGTTGATTGGGTAATTGAAGTGGTTGTTGAAAACCTTGAGATTAAAAAGAAAGTCTATGCTCAGGTTGATGAATATCGTAAGCCAGGGGCTATCATCAGTTCCAATACATCAGGAATTTCTATTGAAGCGATGGCAGAAGGACGTTCGGAAGATTTTCAGAAACACTTTCTAGGTACCCATTTCTTCAATCCGCCAAGGTATTTGAAATTGCTGGAGGTAATCCCGACTAATAATACAGACGCTGAAGTCGTTGCTTTCATGAAGAAATTCGGCGAAGATGTCCTGGGCAAAGGTGTTGTCGAAGCAAAAGATACACCGAATTTTATCGCTAATCGGATTGGGACTTATGGGTTGCTCATCACTGTCCGGGAGATGCTGGAAAAAGGTTATACAATCGGAGAAGTAGATTCGGTTACGGGTCCGATGATAGGCCGTCCTAAAAGTGCTACATTCCGTACGCTTGATGTAGTTGGACTTGATACTTTCATCCATGTAGCAAATAACGTTTATGAGAAAGTTGAAGGAGAAGAAAAGAAGGTATTTGATGTACCTGCATTCATGAAAAAAATGCAGAATAAGGGATGGTTAGGATCTAAGAGCGGTCAAGGGTTCTTCCTTAAGAAAAAAAGGGAAAAAGGAAGCGAAATATATGAGTTGAATCCAGAAACCCTTGAGTATGAAGAACGGAAAAAACTAAAGACCAAAGCAACGGAAATGGCGAAGCAAGAAAAAGGTACGAAACGTAAACTAAAAGCACTTGTGTCTGCCAAAGGGGATCGTGCAGGTGATTTAATTTGGTCAGTGGCAGCACCTGTACTGGTTTATTCCGCAGAATTACTTGGTGAAATAGCCGATGATATTCCTTCCATCGATGAAGCCATGCGATGGGGATTTGGATGGGAACTGGGACCTTTTGAAATGTGGGATGCCATCGGGCTGAAGAAATCAGTTGAACGAATGAAAGAGGAAGGCATGCCTGTGCCTGCATGGATTGAGGAGATGCTTTCGAATGGTAACGAATCCTTTTATAAAAAAGAAAATGGAAACGTTTACTACTTTTCTGATGGCCACTATCAGCAGAAAGACTTCAATCAAAAAGAAATTAATCTCAAGCTCCTGAAAGAAACGAATGATGTAATTAAAAAGAATGCAGGCGCGAGCTTGATTGACCTTGGTGATGGGGTCGCCGGCCTGGAATTCCATTCTCAAAGCAACGCAATCGGGTTGGATATCATTCAAATGATCAATGATGCAATTGAAGAAGTGGATCAGAACTTTGAAGGGCTTGTTATCGGGAATCAGGGTAAAAATTTCTGTGTCGGTGCGAACTTAGGAATGATGTTGATGGAAGCTCAGGATTACAATTTCTTTGAAATCGAGTTAGTCGTTAAGAAATTCCAGGATGCGATGATGAACATCAAGTATTCTGATAAACCAGTTGTCACCGCTCCATTTGGAATGACATTAGGTGGCGGAGCTGAAGTTTGCCTTCCTTCCAGCGCCATCCAGGCTTCACAAGAAACTTATATGGGTCTTGTGGAAGCCGGAGTAGGGCTAATTCCTGGAGGAGGAGGAAATAAAGAGCTTTATTTGAAGCATTTGCGTAATATTCCTCAAGGTATAGATTTCGATTTGCAAAAAGTGGCAAATGCTGTTTTTGAAAAAATAGCAATGGCAAAAGTATCTACATCCGGCGAAGAGGCGAGGGAAAACGGCTTTCTGGATCAGCAGGATGCAGTGAGTGTAAATGGAGATCACTTGCTTCATGATGCCAAGCAAAAAGTACTTGGGCTTGCGAGATCAGGTTACAGGGCGCCAAAACGTAATAAGTTCCCTGTGGTTGGTGAACAAGGGTACTCCACGATGTTATTGGGAGCAAAATCACTAGGTCTGGGAGGCTACGCATCTGAGCATGATCTTAAAATTGCGGATAAGCTTGCGTTTGTATTAGCAGGGGGACGCTTAAAAGAAGGAACGCTTGTTGATGAGCAATATTTGCTGGATTTAGAACGGGAGGCTTTCTTAAGCCTGATCGGTGAACCTAAAACACAACAGCGGATGCAGCATATGCTCTTGAAAGGAAAACCGCTACGTAACTAGACAGCAGTAAACCACTCAAAGGGGGAAGGAAATGTGAAAGAAGCAGTAATTGTAGCAGGGGCACGTACCCCGGTTGGCAGAGCGAAAAAGGGGACGCTTGCCAATACAAGACCAGACGATTTAGCTGCACTGACGATAAAAGAAACATTGAAACGGGCAGGAAATTATGATGGGGAAATTGATGATGTCATTATAGGCTGTGCGATTCCTGAAGCAGAGCAAGGGATGAATATGGCGAGAAATATTGGAGCATTAGCTGGCTTATCCCATACTATTCCGGGAATCACTATAAATCGCTATTGTTCTTCCGGGTTGCAAAGTATCGCTTATGCGTCAGAAAGAATCATGCTTGGGCATAGTAACTCGATTATTGCAGGCGGGGCGGAATCAATGAGTATGGTTCCTGTACCCGGCCATGTGATCAAACCTAATATCGAAATCGTTGAAAATGCTCCGGGATATTATATGTCGATGGGACATACGGCGGAAGAAGTAGCTAACCGTTTCCAGATTTCCCGTGAAGACCAGGACGCATTTGCTGTAGAGAGCCATCGACGCGCGGCAGCAGCAATTGAGGCTGGCAGGTTTGAAGATGAAATCGTTCCTGTGGAAGTGACTGACCGGGTTGTTGATTCAAGTAATAAAGTTAAGGAAATGACCAAATTGTTTACCCGGGACGAGGGAGTACGTCCAGGAACTACACAGGAGGTGCTTGGAAAACTGAAGCCTGCGTTCTCTTTGAAGGGCACAGTCACTGCAGGTAATTCCTCACAAATGAGTGATGGCGCTGCTTCAGTGTTAGTGATGGATAAAGAAAAAGCAGAGGCGGAAGGGCTGAAACCACTTCTTAAGTTCCGTTCTTTTGCTGTTGCAGGTGTGGAACCTGAAATCATGGGTGTTGGTCCTGTGGCTGCTATTCCAAAGGCTTTAAAGCTGGCAGGACTGGAACAATCTGATATTGGACTGTTTGAACTGAACGAAGCATTTGCTTCTCAGTCCTTGCGTGTCATCCGTGAGCTGGGGCTCGATACTGATAAAGTCAATGTGAACGGTGGAGCGATAGCACTGGGACACCCACTTGGCTGTTCCGGTACCAAACTTACCCTTACCTTGATGCATGAGATGAAGCGCCGCAATGAACAATTTGGTGTCGTAACTATGTGTATCGGTGGAGGAATGGGTGCTGCTGGAATATTCGAATTATTATAAGAGGAGGAAAATGAAATGAGTGAAACAAAGGAAAAAATGTTTAAAGGCGGCGGATTTTTAATCGAGGATGTTGCAGCAGAAGATGTCATTACTCCAGAAGACTTCACAGATGAACATTGGATGATCGCCAAAACAACGGAAGACTTTGTTTTAGGAGAAGTGGTTCCTAAAATTGATAACCTTGAAAACCACGAATTCGAACATTCTGTGGAACTGTTGAAAAAAGCCGGTGAACTAGGTTTGCTTGGGGTAGATGTGCCGGAAGAATACGGTGGACTTGGTTTAGATAAAATCAGTTCCTCTTTGATTACAGAAAAGTTTTCCCGCGCAGGCGGCTTTTCGGTAACACATGGGGCCCATGTAGGAATAGGGTCTTTGCCTATTGTATTTTTTGGTAATGAAGAACAAAAGCAAAAATTTCTACCAAAGCTTGCGACAGGAGAATTGATTGCAGCATATGCATTGACTGAGCCTGGTTCAGGCTCCGATGCACTGGGTGCAAAAACGACAGCTAAATTGAATGAAGCTGGTACTCATTATGTATTGAACGGGGAAAAACAATGGATTACAAACTCGGCTTTTGCTGATGTCTTTGTTGTTTACGCGAAGATTGATGGAGATAAATTTACAGCATTTATTGTTGAAAGGGAATATAAAGGTGTTTCGACGGGTCCTGAAGAAAAGAAGATGGGAATCAAGAGTTCTTCCACCCGTACATTGGTTTTAGAAGACGCGGAAGTCCCTATAGAAAATGTACTTGGGGAAATCGGGCGTGGTCACGTCATTGCTTTCAACATTTTAAATGTCGGTCGGTATAAGCTTGCCATTGGAGGAGTCGGTGGTTCCAAACGTGCAATCGAACTTGCCGTGAAATATGCAAATGAGCGCAAACAGTTCCAAACCCCGATTTCCAGCTTTTCATTGATCCAGGAAAAGCTTGCCTCCATGGCAGTCAATACTTATGCTAATGAAAGTTCTGTATACCGCACGGTCGGTCTTTTTGAACAAAGCATGGGTAAATTATCCGAAGAACAGCTTAAAGATGGTAAGGAAGTAGCGAAAGTTATCGCAGAATATGCCATTGAATGTTCGTTGAATAAAGTATTCTGTACAGAATTGCTGGACTTTACAGCAGATGAAGCTGTACAGATCCACGGTGGCTATGGGTTCATGCAAGAGTATGAAGTGGAACGTATTTACCGGGATTCCCGTATCAACCGCATCTTTGAGGGTACCAATGAAATTAACCGGATGATTGTTCCTGGAACATTGTTGAAAAAAGCAATGAAAGGTGAACTACCATTATTGCAAAAAGCTCAGTCCCTGCAAGAAGAAATAATGATGATGATGCCTGAAGAACCAGGGAGAGAGCCATTAGATCAAGAAAAATATTTAGTGAAAAATGCTAAGAAGATAGCGCTGGTAGCGGCTGGTCTGGCTGCCCAGAAATATGGAGAAAAGCTGGAAAAGGAACAAGAATTACTTGTCAATATTGCGGATATCGTTGCTGAAATTTACAATATGGAGTCAGCGCTGCTTCGGACAGAAAAGGCAATGAATAAAACTGAAGAAAAAGCACAGCAAAAGCTTCTTTATACACAAGTTTATGTGCAGGAAGCATTCAATCGCATCGAGGCTCATGCGAAAGAAACGTTAATTGCTTCCGAAAATGGAGATACTTTGCGCATGATGCTTGGGGCACTAAAGAAATTAACCCGGCACACACCAACGAACGTTATTGCGAAAAAACGTGAAATCGCAGCGAACTTAATTAAAGAAGAAAAATATATCGTTTAAGCTGCTTCGAAAGGTATTGGGGGGTCACCATTACGCACGGACTAAGCAAGACCGGCTGCAATAAGAGCCGGTCTTGTATTTATTTAAGGGATTTTTAGCAGGGTATTTAAGAAAAATATGATTCCGCTTTCCCTGTTTAATGAAATGTATTCCAAAGTTGTGATAGAATATAGGCATGGTAAATCGTAAGGGGGAAAGAGCTTATGGCAGTAACCTTTTATTGGTACCCACAATGTGGAACTTGTAAAAAAGCAAAAAAATGGCTGGATGAAAACGGCGTAGAATACGAAACTATACATATTGTCGAAAATCCGCCTAATCAAACTCAGCTGCAGGATTACATAGACAAAAGCGGTATTCCTGCGAAAAAGTTTTTTAATACCAGTGGAAAAAAATATCGCGAACTGGGAATGAAAGATAAGTTGAAGGAAGCCAGTGAATCTGAAATGGTGGAATGGTTAGCATCAGATGGTATGCTGATCAAAAGGCCGATCGTTACAGATGGAAAACAGGTGACGGTAGGGTTTAAAGAAACTGTTTTCGAGAATACTTGGAAATGATGAAACAGGGAATGAGCATATCATTAGCATTATAGGCAAAAAGCTTTTATGTTAATAATGCAGTTTAATTATAATAATTATAATTTGGAGGGATTAGTCGTGAGTTTACCAAAAGATCTAAGTTATTCTGAAGAGCACGAATGGGTAAAAACAGAGGGAGAAAAAGTACGTATTGGAATCACTGATTTCGCACAATCCGAGCTTGGGGATATTGTTTTCGTTGAATTGCCTGAGGTTGGAGATGAGTTGGAAGCGGACGAGCCTTTTGGCAGTGTGGAATCCGTCAAAACGGTTTCTGAGCTGTACGCGCCAGTTAGTGGTAAAGTAGTGGAAATTAACGAAGAATTGGAAGACAGTCCGGAATTCGTTAACGAATCCCCTTACGAAAAAGCATGGATGGTCATCGTGGAACCTTCTGACAAATCTGAAATGGACGAACTGATGACTGCTGAACAATATGAAGAAATGATCTCGGAAGATTAATTTTATTCTCAATGGGAACTCTATACATAAGGGGTGACCTGATGGATAAAATGAATAAAACCGATAATTTCACTTCAAAGAAAGCTGCCAAAGAAATTGGCAGACAGCGCCAGCTTGCAAATAAAACCTTAAAACAAGAGGCGCCAAAAGTCCGTCAATATGTAGATTGTGATGGTGGCGGCTGGTGTTGAATAATCGTTAATTAACCTCAGACCATGCTATCATAAAAGCATGGTCTGTTTTACTAAGTGAACCGGGTGGGATCCCAGATGGAACATGATAATCAATTGCCCATTCTTATAGTTGAAGGGATTACTGATAAAAAACATATTAATAAGATATTGGATGAGCAGGTAGAAATCCTGTGTACCCACGGCACATTAGGGGTTGAACGTATGGAAGAAATGATCTTAGATTATAACCTGGATGATCGTGCCGTATATATTATGGTGGATGAGGACGATTCGGGGCATAAATTACGTAAACAACTGACATACGAACTCCCCCATGCAGAGCATATCTATATAGATAAAGCTTATCGTGAAGTAGCTACTACACCTGAACCTGAGCTTGCCAGAGCACTCTTAAGCCAGCATTTCAATGTCAAACCAATTTATCTGATTTAAGGGAAGGGGGTTATGATGGAACAGCTTGAATTAGCATCGAATAGTGAAACAATCCCACAAGATAAGCCTGCACTTCTTTTCATTCATAGCCCGTTTTGTGGAACTTGTCACATGGCAAGAAAGATGTTAGATACCATCGAGGCAATGTGGGGGAAGGATTTGTTTTTGGAGTTGAATGCTGCCGTCCACCCGGCCTTTATGCAGGAATATCAAATTACAAGTGTACCTTGTTTATTAATTCTGACAGAGGGTAAAATCAAGGATAAAATTTATGCTTTTCATTCGGTGACTTATATGCATAGAGCGGTGTCTAAATACGTCAATTCCTAATGTTATTTCCCGAGAAATAAAGAATGAACAGCCTTACATGGCATGATTTGCCAGGGGGCTGTTTTTTTGATGATTGTTCCAGAGGATGTTTCTGACGAATATACTTAAGTGCAAGGCTCTGCTAAACGTTCTTATCGATCTTTTCAAATAGGCTTATTCAACAAAATGGCCGGATTATGGAAGACTCAGTTTCAAGAGAAAAGGGGGTTCTTTACTAAAAAAGAGTCCGGGGTGGCTTGGAAACTACTCGCTTTCCAGCTTCGTCGCCTAGACACTCGCGACATAAGCAGTCCATCAACGGGAAGAAAGAACACTTCCCATTTGCTGTTCTGCTTATGCGTGTCGTGTCTCCCAAGGCGATTACGCATTCATTTCTTTCCTGCGGGGGACCTGGCAAGCTTCCTCGGGCAAAAGCCCTGCGGGATCTTGCCTAGCTCCTTCTCCCGCGGGAGTCTCGCAGTTTCCCAACCACCCCATCCGAAGGATGGGAGAAACGAACCCCTGCCATACATGAAGATGTCTTCCAAATTCACCGCCAAACAAGGCCCAATGATACAGGAAACAAGGCCTCTTTGTAGCTATTAGTATGGCTGGATGACTCTGCCTGCCAATGTTTCCGTTAGTCTTACAAACGCAAGGAGGGCCGGAAAATTGCGAGACTCCAATGGGAGGATAGGACATGGTGAGATCCCGCAAGGCGGAGCCTGAGGAAGCTCACTGTCCGCCCATGGAAAGCGAGTGATTTCCCGGACCTCCAAACCGTTACTATCGTAACGGAAACAATGTATCTCGAAACTGAGTCTTCTGCAATTGGGAGCTTATCTGTAAGATCAACTCGGTGGTTTGTGATAAGTTTTCTCCACTAAAAAAAGCCGACTGGTGGTATCGGTTTTCTCTAGTCCACTAGCTCCCCAACTTTTTCTACTATCTCCAGGAATTCTGCCTGGTCGTCGAATCTTGCTGCCAAATATCCATCTTGGTCAATAATAGCGGTTGTGGGTACACTGGTACACTGATACTGCTCGTATACTCTCCTTCCTTCATCAACTAAAGTTTGCTGTGTCAGAAATTTGGCAGCAAACTCCTCACCAGCTTGGCTGCTTCTTTCGCGACCTGCAACGTTGATGGTAAGCATACGGACTTTATTTGAATCCATAGAGCGATACAATTGTTCTTTCATAGGCAAATCCCTGGAACAGTCCGGACACCAGGAGACCCAAAATGTCAGTACAATCACTTTTCCGATATCTTTGTTCAAATCGTAGACTTTTCCGGAATGTATCTCAGGTAATTGAAAAAGTGGTGCTTTTTCCATTGGTGTTCCTCCTCATTTGCACAAATATCCTTTCATAAATCCTATCATGAAAAAACTGTGAAAAAGCATGGTATGCAGGTTATCTCCTGGAGGGTTCTGAAGAAGCTCTTCATAGTAACCTTAAACGGAGGTCGAAATAAAGTGAATTTTGTTGACAAGTTTTTTTCTCTCGTGCTACAATCCTTTTTGTGACACTTAAAAGGATTAAAGCAATAAAATAGTATCTCTTATTAAGAGAGGCGGAGGGACTGGCCCGATGAAGCCCGGCAACCGTCAAGCTACTATGCTTGAAAAGGTGCCAATTCCTGCAGAGTATTTTATTCTGACAGATAAGAGAACGGAGCAGCTTGATACATAAGCGCCTTTCTGTTCTCGTAAGCAGAAAAGGCGTTTTTTTAATTCTAAGAGCATGAAAAATGCTTGTAGGAGGCATCACGAAATGATTTCAATCAAAGAACTGACAAAAGTCTTTCATACAAAAGATCAGGATGTCATGGCAGTGGACAATCTTGATTTGGACATACAATCCGGAGAGATTTATGGGGTCATCGGATATAGTGGGGCAGGTAAAAGTACATTCATTCGTTTATTGAATCGTCTTGAAGATCCTACATCAGGTTCGATTACGATCGATAATCAAGAAATAACCGGTATGAAAAAGAATGATTTACGACTCGCCCGACAGGAGATCGGGATGATTTTCCAGCATTTCAACCTGCTCTGGTCACGTACGGTCAAAGATAATATTGCTTTTCCATTAGAAATAGCTAAAGTTCCAAAAGAAAAAAGAGAGGAGCGGGTTAAAGAGTTGGTTGAGCTGGTTGGCTTGAAAGGTCGAGAAAATGCTTATCCTTCCCAACTAAGTGGAGGACAGAAACAACGCGTGGGGATTGCTCGGGCGCTCGCTAATAAACCGAAAGTGTTATTATGCGATGAAGCGACATCTGCACTGGATCCTGAAACAACCGACTCGATTCTTGATTTATTAGTAGATATCAATGAAAAGCTGGGGCTTACGATTATATTGATTACCCATGAAATGCATGTAATCAGAAAGATATGCCATCGCGTCGCAGTAATGGAAAGTGGGAAAGTGGTAGAGCAGGGGGATGTTTTAGATGTCTTCCTGCACCCTAAGCGTCCGGTAACTAAAAAATTTGTGGATCAAGTAATGGGAGACCCTGATCAAGACCATTCACTTGATTTGATACAAGAGAATTATAAGTCAGGTAAAGTATTGCGCCTGCATTTTGTAGGGGAAAGTACGAATCAGGCATTGATTAGCGAACTTTCCAGGAAGTTTAGCATTGATTTGAATATTTTGCATGGGAAAATCACCCAGACTCAAAAAGGTGCGTACGGTACATTGTTCGTCCACGTAGAAGGCGATCAGAAGGAAATTGAAAAAGCTAAAGCCTATATCCAGGACACTTCTGTAGAAGTGGAGGTGATCTCGAATGTTCAATAAATTATTCCCTAATGTGGAGATACAGGATATGATCACTGCTACCAATGAGACATTATACATGACCATCATATCTGTAATTGGAACAATGTTTCTAGGCATAATACTTGGTCTTTTGTTGTATTTATCCCGACCCGGAGGATTATGGGAAAATAAGGTCCTTAATTGGATTACGGCTGCGTTTGTAAATGTGTTCCGTGCAATCCCTTTTATAATTTTAATACTTTTGTTATTCCCTTTTACTGACTTTCTGATGGGAACGATTCGTGGACCTAAAGCTGCATTACCGGCTTTGATCATTGGGGCTGCCCCTTTTTACGGCAGACTGGTTGAAATAGCTTTAAGAGAAGTTGATAGAGGAGTAATTGAAGCAGCAAAATCCATGGGGGCTAAAAATTCAACGATTATCTTCAAAGTACTTTTAAAAGAATCCATGCCAGCCCTTGTATCGGGTCTTACGGTGACAGCCATCGCTCTGATTGGCTACACTGCAGTAGCAGGTGTGATCGGCGCAGGTGGTTTAGGCGACTTCGCTTACTTTTATGGTTTCCAGCGTAGTGATTTTGATGTGGTATTTGTATGTACTGTGTTAATTGTCCTCATCGTGTTCATTTTCCAATTCATCGGGGACTTCCTGACACGTTCATTAGATAAAAGATAAATAAAAGGAGAAGGATAGTTATGAAAAAATGGTTAACAGGTATTATAGCAGGATTATTAGTAGTAGTGCTGACTGCGTGCGGCAGCTCAGGTGAAGACTCTGGCTCGAATGAATCATCTTCAGATAAAAAGGAAATTAAAGTAGGGGCTACTTCCGTCCCTCATGCGGAAGTACTTCAGGAAGCAAAACCGCTTCTTAAAGAGAAAGGTATTGAACTAAAGATTGAAGAGTACCAGGATTATGTTTTACCTAACAAAGACCTGGCAGAAGGACGGATTGATGCGAATTATTTCCAGCACATTCCCTATCTGGAAACACAAATGGCTGAAAATGGCTATGACTTTGTCAACCTCGGCGGGATTCATATTGAACCGATGGGGATTTATTCTAAAAACATCAAAAGTGTGGATGAGGTGCCCGAGGGAACCAATGTATTACTAAGTCGTTCCGTTGCGGATCATGGACGTATTCTTTCCTTATTAGAAAGAGAAGGACTAATCAAGCTGGATGAAGATGTGAAGAAGGTAGATGCTACCATCAAAGATATCGTTGAAAATCCGAAAAACCTGAAATTTGACGATGGTATCAATGCAGAACTTCTCCCATCCAACTATAAGCGTGAAGAAGATGCTTTAGTTGCTATCAATACCAACTATGCAATTGAAGCTGGTCTGAATCCTAGTGAAGATGCTCTTATTCTTGAAGGGTCTGAATCACCTTATGTAAATGTCATCGCAGCTCAAAGTGAAGATAAAGACTCAGAAGCATTAAAGAAACTTGTAGAAGTATTACGGTCCGAAGAAATCCAAACATTTATGAAAGAAGAATATGATGGAGCGATAGTACCCGTAGATGGTTCAAAATAACATTTTTTAACAGTTTCCTCCCAGGATAGTAACCATGTTTTTGCTAATACTAGCATTAATATGTATTTATTCCTGGGAGGTTTTTTTATGGAAGAACAAAAAATGACATTCACAGAAGCATATCTCCAAGAATATAAGCATGGTATTGGAACATTTACTGAGAAAATGCCAGAGATTGCACATCATTTCAACGCTTTTACGGAAGCAGCCTTTGAGGCTGGTGAACTTTCAGAAAAGGAAAAGCAGCTGATCGCACTAGGTATTAGCGTTGTTGCTCAAGATGAGTATTGTATGATCTATCACACTAAAGGATGTATTGATCAGGGAGCGAGCGAGAAAGAAATCATGGAGGCCTGTGGCGTTTCTGCTGCCTTTGGGGGCGGCGCTGCAATGAGTCAGGCTGTCACTTTAGTACAAGAAGCGTATCAAGAGTTGCAAAATTTGCAACATTAAGTATAATTCGAGCAAAATGGAGCAACGAGGAGCAAATTTGATTATATATCCTTGGTGCCCTGTTAAATGTTGTATAAAAATACAATTAGTATACCATCCCGTTATTTTGGTTTAAATGCGCTTTGGTCAGGGTAATATACCTGTGCTACACTTAATAGCATACAAAAACCGAAAGGATTGATTTATTATTAACGACCAACTTAAGCTGAATTATACTTCCGAAATGGAGAAAGCTATGCAGCAATCCCACGGAATTGGCTATGCGGAATATAGCAACAAGTTAGATCAGCGGTTAAAAGTTGAAAAGCGTCGTCAAAAAGATTACGAACAAAGCCGCAAAATAGTGGCTGAAGTAGATCGTCAATTGCATAAATAATAAATTAGGAAAATCAGGTGGCAGCAAACCACCTGATTTTTTTGGTTTATACCTATATAATAAGGAAAGTCCGTGTTATCCTAATAAAGTAGATTTTTTAAACCTAATGGTTTAGAAAGTCTGGTATATACAGTGAAAAAAGTTGATAACAGTTTCGAAATGATATAAGATTGTAATGAGAATAGATTGAGAATGGATTAGGATCCTTTTATCAAAAATGATTCACAATAGATATGGAGGTATCAGTTATGGCAGGATCAACTTTAGAAATCAAAAATCTTCACGTAGCGATCGAAGGTGAAGAAATTTTAACAGGTGTCAATTTGACTATAAACGGTGGAGAATTCCACGCAGTTATGGGTCCGAACGGAACAGGGAAATCTACATTGGCATCAGCGATCATGGGTCACCCGAAATATGAAATTACAGAAGGTGAAGTTTATATTGATGGTAAAGATGTATTGGAAATGGAAGTGGATGAACGCGCACAAGCGGGTCTATTCCTTGCAATGCAGTATCCAAGCGAAATCAGTGGGGTAACAAACTCTGACTTTCTACGCTCTTCCATCAATGCCCGCCGTGAAGAAGGCGATGAGATTTCTTTGATGAAATTCATCAAAGAGATGGACGGCACAATGGACTTATTAGAGATGGATAAGAACATGGCCCAGCGTTATCTTAACGAAGGGTTCTCCGGTGGCGAGAAGAAGCGTAATGAAATCCTTCAATTGATGATGCTTAAGCCTGCTATTGCTATCCTGGATGAGATTGACTCTGGTTTGGATATCGATGCCTTGAAAGTCGTCTCTAAAGGAATTAACCAGATGCGTGATGACAACTTCGGCTGCTTGATCATCACTCACTATCAACGTCTATTGAACTATATTACTCCTGATAAAGTACACGTCATGATGAAGGGCCGCATTGTGAAGTCCGGGGGGCCGGAACTGGCTCAACGTCTGGAAGACGAAGGTTATGACTGGATCAAGCAGGAGCTTGGAATTGAAGATGAAACTGTAGGTCAAAAAGCGTAAACAGATAGGAGGGATACCATGACAGTAGAAATCTCACTAGGGTACGACAAAGAATATGTCAGCAAATTCTCTGAAGGCTTGAACGAACCAGAATGGATGAAAACCCTTCGTCTGGATGCATTGCAGCAAGCGGAACGCCTGCCGATGCCAAAGCCTGACAAAACCAAAATAGACCGCTGGAATTTTACAAAGTTCACGCACGACTTACGTGGTGAGAAAATGGAGTCGTTAGCTGAACTACCGGATCAAATCCTGAACTTTATTGACCAGAATAAAGATGAACAAAATTTATTGATCCAAAAAGATCAACGTCCTGCTTTCGCTTCTTTATCTCAATCGTTGAAAGATAACGGGGTAATTTTCACGGACATGAAAACAGCGGTTAAAGAATATAGCGATCTTGTAGAAAAATATTATATGAAAGACGGAATCCAAGTAGATGAACATCGTCTGACTGCATTGCATGCGGCTCTAATGAATGGCGGAGTGTTTGTTTATGTGCCGGAGAATGTACAAGTGGAAGAACCGCTTCAGGCAATTTTCTGGCAGGAAGATCCAGAGGCTGCACTATTCAACCATGTTATTGTCGTTGCAGATAAGAACAGTTCTGTGACTTATGTGGAAAATTATATTTCACATAATAATGAAGAGGAAGAAGCAGTTACTAATATTCTTACTGAAGTATTTGCTCATGATAATGCAAAAGTATCGTTTGGAGCTGTAGATAACCTGGGCGCCGGTACTACTACGTATGTGAATCGCCGGGGGGTCGCGGACCGCGATGCAAAAATTGAATGGGCACTTGGACAAATGAATGATGGTTATACTATCTCGGAAAACTACACTTACCTGATGGGTGATAACGCCCTTGGTGATGCCAAAACAGTATCGGTGGGACGAGGAAATCAAAAGCAGAACTTCACTGCGCGAATTGTCCATTACGGGAAAGCATCTGAAGGATATATCCTTCAGCACGGCGTCATGAAGGATAAAGCTACTGCCATCTTCAATGGCATTGGTAAAATTGAACACGGTGCAACTAAGTCCAATGCAGAACAGGAATCTCGCGTGTTGATGTTAAGTAAAGATGCCCGTGGGGATGCAAATCCCATTCTTCTGATTGATGAAGATGATGTAACTGCAGGTCACGCAGCATCCGTAGGCCGTGTGGACCCAATGCAATTATTCTATTTGATGAGCCGCGGTATTTCACAAAAAGAAGCGGAACGCCTTGTCATCCATGGCTTCCTGGCTCCTGTAGTAAATCAACTGCCGATTGATGCAGTGAAGGAGCAGTTGACACAAGTGATTGAAGGGAAAGTAAATTGATGGATATAAAAGCTGTCCGTCAATCCTTTCCGATTTTGGATCAAGAGGTTAATGGACACCCACTTGTCTATTTGGATTCATCCGCTACTTCACAAAAACCAGTTTCTGTCATTGAAAAGCTGGATGAATATTATCGTAGTTATAATTCCAATGTCCATCGAGGGGTCCATACACTTGGTACAAAAGCTACAGATGAATATGAAGGAGCCCGTGAGAAGGTCCGCCGCTTCATCAATGCTCATAGTACCCAAGAGGTCATTTTCACTCGTGGAACGACAACCGCAATCAACACAGTAGCTTCCAGCTATGGTCGTGCAGAACTTGGCGAGGATGATGAAATTGTCATCACTCCTATGGAACATCACAGCAACATCATACCCTGGCAGCAAGTGGCAAAAGCTACTGGAGCTACCTTGAAATATATTCCGCTCCAGGCAGACGGTACCATTGATTTAAAAGATGTAGAAGAAACCGTTACGGATCAAACTAAAATTGTAGCAGTCATGCATGTTTCCAATGTTCTTGGTACAATCAATCCTGTAAAAGAAATAGCGGAAATCGCCCATCGTCATGAAGCGGTCATGCTCGTTGATGGAGCACAAAGTGCACCTCATCTGAAGGTAGACGTGCAAGATTTAGACTGTGACTTTTACGCTTTTTCGGGTCATAAAATGTGTGGTCCGACAGGTATCGGAGTACTTTATGGCAAGCGTGCCCTGCTGAATGACATGGAACCATTTGAATTCGGCGGAGAGATGATTGATTTTGTTAACCTATACGACTCTACGTGGAAAGAGCTCCCTTGGAAATTCGAAGGTGGAACGCCGATTATTGGCGGGGCCATCGGGCTGGGAGCAGCGATCGACTTCATTAATGAAATTGGCTTAAATGAGATTGCAGAACACGAACACACACTCGTCAACTATGCGATGGAACGTATGAGGGAGATAGATGGCCTGACTATTTACGGTCCGGAAGAACGTGCGGGTCTGGTCACTTTTAATCTTGATGATGTACACCCGCATGATGTCGCTACCGTGCTTGATGCGGAAGGCATCGCGGTCCGTGCCGGTCATCATTGCGCACAGCCGTTGATGCGGTGGCTGGATGTCTCAGCTACTGCCCGTGCCAGCTTTTATTTGTATAACACAAAAGAAGATATTGATCGACTTGTCGAAGGATTACAAAAAACAAAGGAGTATTTTGGCGATGTCTTTTAATAACCTGGATACACTTTACAGACAAGTCATCATGGATCACTATAAAAATCCGCGTAACCGTGGAACCATTGAAGGAGACGACCACATGTCCATCGACATGAATAATCCTACTTGCGGTGATCGCATTCAGCTTCAGCTGCAAGTAGAAGATGGGCTGGTCAAAGATGCTAAGTTTGATGGGGAAGGATGCTCCATCAGTATGTCTTCTGCTTCCATGATGACGCAAGCCGTCAAAGGAAAGCGTGTAGAAGATGCTTTGGCGATGTCAAAGCTCTTTTCAGATATGATGCAAGGAAAAGAGATTGATGAACAGGAATTTGATTTGGGGGATATCGAAGCTCTGCAAGGCGTATCGAAGTTCCCGGCTAGAATCAAATGTGCCACATTGGCATGGAAGGCTATGGAAAAAGGTGTTGACGAACAAGGACAGTCTTAGTCACGGTATAACACCAAAAGGAGGTTTTTGATTATGGCCAAAAAGGCGCCAGAAATCGAAGATTATAAATATGGGTTTCATGAGAAGGATGTTTCAATTTTCCGTACTCAAAGGGGACTGACAAAAGAAGTCGTTGAGGAAATTTCCCGTTATAAAGAAGAGCCGGAATGGATGCTTGACTTCCGTTTGAAGTCATTGGAGCATTTTTACAAAATGCCGATGCCTCAGTGGGGCGGGGATCTTGCCGAACTTGATTTCGATGAAATCACTTACTATGTAAAACCGTCTGAACGCTCTGAACGTTCCTGGGATGAAGTACCGGAAGAAATCAAGAATACGTTTGATAAATTGGGTATCCCTGAAGCAGAACAGAAGTACCTTGCAGGTGTATCTGCACAGTATGAATCTGAAGTGGTTTACCACAATATGCAAGAAGATTTGGAAAAACAGGGAATCATCTTTAAAGATACAGACTCTGCTTTGAAAGAGGACGAAGAACTTTTCAGAGAGTATTTCGGAAAAGTAATTCCTCCCTCTGATAATAAGTTTTCTGCATTGAACTCTGCGGTATGGTCCGGTGGTTCTTTCATCTATGTACCAAAAGGTGTTAAAGTGGATACGCCACTACAAGCTTACTTCCGAATCAATTCAGAAAATATGGGGCAGTTTGAGCGTACGTTGATTATCGTTGACGAAGACGCTTCTGTCCACTATGTAGAAGGTTGTACAGCTCCTGTCTATACAACAAACTCCCTGCATAGTGCAGTAGTTGAAATCTTTGTTAAGAAAAATGCGTATTGCCGTTATACTACGATCCAGAACTGGGCGAACAACGTCTATAACCTCGTTACAAAGCGTGCTACTGCGGATGCCAATGCAACTATGGAATGGGTGGATGGTAACCTTGGTTCCAAGCTGACAATGAAATACCCAGCAGTTATCCTGAAGGGCGAAGGTGCCCGCGGTATGACATTGTCCATCGCTCTGGCAGGTAAAGGACAGCATCAGGATGCCGGTGCTAAAATGATTCACCTGGCACCAAATACGTCTTCTTCCATCGTTTCTAAATCTATTTCCAAGCATGGTGGTAAAGTAACGTATCGTGGTATTGTGCAATTCGGACGTAAAGCAGAAGGCGCACGTTCCAACGTTGAATGTGATACCCTTATCATGGATAATCAGTCAACTTCTGATACTATCCCTTATAACGAAATCATGAACGAGAATATTTCGTTAGAGCACGAAGCGAAAGTATCCAAAGTTTCTGAAGAGCAGCTCTTCTATCTGATGAGCCGCGGTATTTCTGAAGAAGAAGCAACAGAAATGATCGTCATGGGCTTCATCGAGCCATTTACTAAAGAGCTGCCAATGGAATATGCAGTTGAAATGAACCGTCTGATTAAGTTCGAAATGGAAGGTTCCATCGGTTAATCCCCGATAACTTTCAATTTAAAATGAACCGTGCTGCTGATATGAATCAGCAGCACGGTTTTTCTTGTTTCTTAACGGGTATGGGTATGGAAAAGAGTTTATAATCTCTTCCATGCTCTACATAAACAATGATATGTTAGTATGAAAATGTAATATGGATGTGAAAAAATGGTATTCGTTTTAATCATTTCTGTACTTATTGGACTGGTTTCGGCTTTTTTCGGGAGTATTGCCGGGCTTGGCGGGGGAATCATTCTCGTCCCTGTCATGTTGTTCTTAAGCCAGGCTTTCGAGGCGTTCAGTTGGGCGACACCTCAAAAAATAGTAGGAATATCTATTGTTACGATGATTTTTACAGGTATGTCCTCCGCGTTATCCTATATGAAAAGTAAGCGGGTGGATTTTAAGAGTGGATGGATTTTTCTTATTGGCAGTGTCCCGGGAGGAATTCTGGGTTCCTATCTGAATCAGTTTTTTTCTGCCGGGAAGTTTTCGCTATTATTCGGGATATTAATGCTACTCGTATTCGGAGTATTTTTCCTGCCGAGAAAAAATAATCAAGCTCTATTAGAAAAAAATCGGGGCGGCATACAAAGGAAAATGGAACTTGGTGGAGAAACATACCGGTATGCTTATTCACCGAATGCTGGTGGATTGCTGGCGTTTACAGTCGGGATGATGTCCGGCTTATTTGGAATCGGGGGAGGCTCCTTGATGGTGCCGGCTATGATCCTGTTATTTGGCTTTCCAGCTCATATAGCCACAGCTACCTCGATGTTTATGATTTTCTTTATGAGTATATCTAATTCTGTTACCCACATCCTATTGGGTAATGTAGAATGGTTATACACACTGGCTTTTATCCCTGGAGCATATTTAGGTGGCATGTTAGGGGCAAAAGTGAATAAAGTGTTGAAAGGACAGTACGTCGAATGGCTTCTTAGAGTGATGCTGATAATTGTAGCGATTCGATTAATTTTGAAGGGTATAGGATAAGGAGATTTGATGATGAAGGAAAAAATATTCTTATATTATACGAATGATCTTCACAGCCATTTTGAAAATTGGCCACAAATTATTGGATATTTTAATCAACAAAAAGATAAACGGGAAAGACAGGGCCAAAGTTATTGGCTGCTGGATAATGGGGATCATGTAGACAGGTTCCATCCCATTGCTGAAGGACTGATGGGAAAAGGGAATGTCGAGCTGTTGAATCAGGCAGGATACCATTTTGCCAACCTTGGAAATAATGAAGGTATTACCTTATCGCGTGAAGGATTGTACGAATTGTATGATGAAGCTGATTTCGAAGTGTTATGTGCCAATTTGAAAAGAGAGAAGGAACCACAGCCCTTATGGCTTAAAGACCATAAAGTGGTCGAGAGTAAGCAAGGAGTGAAAATCGGGGTCATTGGTTTGACTGCTCCCTTCCAATTGTTTTATAGCATGCTTGGCTGGAGTGTCGAACTTCCGTATGAAACCCTGGAACGGGAACTTTCGGCATTATCCGAACAAACAGATATCATCGTTTTATTGTCACATCTTGGCATTAATGATGATGAAGAAATAGCCCGCCGCTTTAAGGAAATAGACATCATCATAGGAGGGCATACCCACCACTTGTTCAGAAGTGGTGAGTTTATCGGAAATACGTTACTGACCGCTGCAGGCAAGCATGGTACACACCTTGGAGAAGTTATGCTGGAGTGGGACCATGAACGAGGGGAACTGACTGGAAAAGAGGCCTATGCCATCCCTACCGAAGATATGGCAAAAGATCAGGTCACTGTTGAAGCTTTACGAGCGATAGAGGAAGAAGCGACAGCTAATCTGAAAGAGCACGTAACGCAATTACCTGTCTCGGAAGAAGTCGGCTGGTTCCACGAAACAAAATTGATGAAAGGTTTGGTGGATACGCTAAAAGAATGGACGGAAGCTGATATTGCGATGCTTAATGCAGGTGTATTACTCGATCATTTAAGTGCCGGCGAGGTGTGTTATGAAGATGTCCATCGTATCTGCCCACATCCGATGAACCCCTGTAAGGTGGAATTGAATGGAGATGAACTTCTTGAAGTAATCCGGGCTGCCCATACTAAAGAGTTTACCGAAGTCAAGTTGAAAGGGTTTGGCTTTCGAGGCGAGGTTATTGGGCGTATGGTGTTTTCCGGAGTTGAAATTCATACGAAAAAAGATGATCTAGGTAATGAACGGATACAAGAAGTGCTTTTCAAAGGAGAATCATTAAAGCCTGACGGTGTGTATCAGGTTGCTACTGCAGATACATTCACCTTTGGCCGTCTGCTTCCTGAAGTTGCATATGCGAAGAACAAAAAATATTATATGCCCGAACTATTGAGGGATTTGCTTGTAGCGACATTGAAACGCGAAAAATAATGTAAGCTCTAACGCTTTAAACAGGCGTTAGAGCTTTTCATATTCTACTCACACCTTTACTGCCTTTCACATAAGGTAAAACAAAAAGGATGTGGGGACCATCATCAATGTAAAACCGATTTTCATAGAAGAATACCCCTTTACTGCAATAACGGTGGCACTTCCTAAGACCAACTTGCTGATTGTATCGAATGATGAGGGTTATATCATGTGTGCTGCTCTTGATGTGGATTTATTAAGTGAAAAACTGGCAAATCGTAAGGTGATTGCCGGCCGTGCTTTTGGTGTTCGTACCATTGAACAACTGTTGGAAGCACCACTTGAAAAGGTGACAGATGCCAGTAAAGAAAAGGGATGGCAACCAGGGATGAAAGGGAAAGACGCGTTGTTAAAGCTTGCGTCTACCTCATAAATGATAGCCCAGTTTGAAAAGTTGAAGATTAACTCCGAAAAAGCTTAGAGCCTATAGCTCTGAGCTTTTCTAATTTCCATTAGGTATGGACTCCCATACAATTCATACTGTTGATTATTCACTGGGATTTTGACTTTCGATGATAGGCTTATACTATTTCACTCCACCCCTACATAAGATGTGGTAAGGGGGTATGGCAGTTGGGCAAATATGCGAAAAATCATGGGCCTCCTTCAATGGCCAGTATCTTTATAGTTACGTTCATCTTTTTCATTTTTTTCACCTTTTTAAGCTTATGGATAATCAATCGTGGCATTACTCCGACTTTGATAGAGATTGCTGAAACCAAAACGCAACAGTTTGGCCGTGATGCCATCCTAGAAGCAGTTAGTAAACGGATTGCCGATGATCTCAGTTTTGAAGATCTTGTAAAAATGGAGAAGGATGAAAGTGGGAACATTGTATATATGGGCTGGAATTCGGTAGTAGTAAATCGAGTATTACGTAATACGACTTTTCGGGTTCAGAATTACTTGAAACAAATGGAGCGAGGAGAAGTACCAGATCCTGGAACTCCACTGGATGTCCCCCTTGAAGAGGAGGAAGAGGAAACTCCAGAAGATAAAAGGCAATCACCTACATTAGTTGAAATTCCAATCGGTCAGGCTACTAACAATGTGCTATTAGCCAACTTAGGACCTCGGGTACCGGTCCAATTTGAAGTTATTGGCTATGTGCAGTCAAATGTGGAAAATAAGATAACGGAATACGGGATCAATGCAGCTATGTTTGAATTGACGATACATATCGAAGTCGACGTGCGGATCGTCATCCCGTTTTCTACCCGCACCACCGTGGTGACCGCTGATATCCCAGTTGATCAAAGTACAATCATGGGAGAAGTGCCGGATTTCTATAATGGGTCAGGAAGTCAGAAATCACCTTCATTCTCCTTACCAATGGATGGGTTCCAAGTCGATCCATCTCCTTAAAACCTCATAAGACCTATTCAATTATATGGCCGAAAAGTCGAAGACTTGATTTCGAGATATTGTAAGAGGGTAAGGGCGTTGGGGAACAACTCGCTTTCCGTGGGCGAGTGATGAGCCTCCTCGAGCTGACGCTCTGTGGGGTCTCATCTAACACGCATTTCCCACAGGAGTCTCGCAGTTCCCCTACGCCCTTTGCCATAAAAGATACTCGAAATCGTGATTGGAAAGTCCACCCCTAGTGTGATCAAATTTCTATTACAATGCTAAATTGAGTATGCCTTCTTCCAAAAGCACGTATTTAAAAGATGTTTCGAGACACTAATAAACGTATGGTGGCTGGAAAACGGTGAGACTCCTGTGGGGTGAACATGATCGGTGAGATCCCGCAAGGCGCAGCCTGAGGAAGCTCACCTCATGCCCACGGAAAGCGATCCGTTTTCCCAGCCACCATAACCGCAACCTAAAGTCTCGAAACTGAGTCTTCAACTTAAAAATCAGCACTGAGAATTAACAGAGACTATTTAGAAAATCTCTTGCATAATTAATTATTAATTGATACAATACTCGAGGAAATTTTAATATTGCGTGACCTTATCAGATCGGTGAGGTAGAGGCGCAGGCTGCATGAGTAATCAACTGGAGAATGACAACGAGGATGGTTGGTAAAAGGGCTGTCTGCCGAAGCATGAAGTATGGTCGAATACGGAAATGCTGGTGCTTTTCCTAATAGGAAAGGCACTGTCATGCATACTAAAGATATGGATGCATGGTGCGCTACTGATCGAAATGAAGGATAATCAAATTTGCTGTCCAAGAGCAATGAAAGATTATTTTTCTTTCATTGCTCTTTTTTTATTCCTCATTTACCACAGTAGTATATATCCACACACCCATGGCATCCCCACATTCAAAAAGAATGTGACCATCTAAAGAATCACAGATATGGAGGGGAATTAGCATGGAAGGTACAATCTACTCTTTGATACCTGCAATTTTAATGCTTATATTGGTTATTGTTACACGCAAGGTCATATTGTCTTTGGGCATCGGAATCATTGTAGGTGCTTTACTTCTATATGACTTCAGTATTATGGAGACGGCAGGAGCAATTTGGACGATGTTCTATGAAATATTCATCGTTGACACCGCTAAGCTGTTATCTCTGGAAGGATGGAATATGGGGAATATTTATTTATTCTTATTCTTAATCCTGCTTGGAATGGCGACTGCTTTCATGACAGCCTCTGGGGGCAGCAAGGCTTTTGGTGAATGGGCGATCAATCGTATTAAAACAAGGACGGGTGCTCAGGCGGTACCGGCATATTTAGGAATAATCATTTTCATTGATGATTATTTCAACGCTTTAGCAGTTGGGCAGGTAGCACGGCCATTAACCGACCGGTATAAAATATCACGAGCCAAACTTGCTTATTTTATTGACTCTACATCTGCACCAGTGACGGTTATTTCGCCGATTTCCAGCTGGGGTGCTTACATCATTGGCACAATCGGCAGTATTCTCGTGGCGAATGAGATATCTGATTATCAGCCTTTAGAAGCTTTTGTTAAAATGATACCTGCCAATCTTTATGTGTTTGCTGCTTTATTATTAGTATTTATGGCAGCATATATGAAGATTGATGTGGGTCCAATGAGAAAACATGAGAAGAGAGCATTGGAAACAGGGGAAGTCACTGACCCATCACGTGGGGATATCCCGGGGGATTTGAATGATGAATTCAAGCCGCATGATAACGGCAGAATATATCATTTATTAGTCCCGATTGCTGTGTTGATTATCGGAACCATAGGGGCCATGATGGTTACAGGTATTCAAAATACAGAAGGAACGGCTACCTTGTTATCGATTTTTGAAAATACGAATGTGAATATCTCCTTGTTCACAGGAGGACTATTGTCTGTTATTACAGCGGCAATATTCTACGGCCTTCAGCCGGGTCCTAAATCTCACATGGGCAATGTGCTGTGGGAAGGGACGAAGGCTATGCTTCCAGCTATTTATATTTTAGTATTTGCCTGGATCATCGGTTCAGTGATTGATCAATTGGCTACTGGTGAATATTTAGCCGGCCTTGTAGAAAAAGCTTCCATTAGCCCGGCATATCTGCCATTTTTGATATTCGTCGTTTCCGGATTCATGGCGCTTGGAACTGGTACTTCATGGGGAACCTTCGGGATCATGCTGCCAATAGCTGGAGAGATTGCTGCTATACAAGATGTAAGCCTGATCCTGCCAGCTTTATCTGCAGTTCTGGCAGGATCAGTTTTTGGAGATCACTGCTCTCCGATATCTGATACAACGATATTGTCATCCACTGGAGCGGGGGCTAACCATATCGATCATGTGCTTACTCAATTACCTTATGCCTTGATTGCCGCAGCAGCTGCAGGAATTGGTTATCTTATTTTAGGATTTACCGGGGAAGTAGTTCTCCCATTGATTCTTACGTTGGTCATTACAAGCGCTATAGGTATATTGATTCATCTGTTTTCACCTTCGCTGAAAGAAAATAATCAGTAATTATAAAAAGCGCGTTAAAGTGATGACGCGCTTTTTTTGTTTGTTTTTTCCTATGATAGAAAAATCTGAATAATTTAATATTTCTTTGACACCCTTCTTTAGTCACGGTATAATACAAGCAGATAAGTTGAATTATCTGAAAAAAATAAATTTTTATAACATTCTCTCTTAAATACAAGCATAATAGAAGAGTGAGGGAGAATTAAAACAAAGGGAGGTCTTACAAAATGGAAAAACGTTCACAATGGGGGACGCGGGCTGGTTTTATATTAGCGGCCATGGGCTCTGCTATCGGCTTGGGTAATATTTGGCGGTTTCCCGCAGTAGCTTATGAGAATGGTGGGGGAGCATTTTTTATCCCTTATTTATTCGCCCTATTGACTGCTGGTATTCCGTTATTGATCATGGAGTTTACCATTGGTCATAAGTATCGCGGTTCAGCTCCACTTTCGTTCTTTCGAATGAATAAAAAGACAGAATGGCTTGGCTGGTGGGCCGTATTGGTTTCATTCGTCATTTCCACGTATTATGCCGTAATCATTGCATGGGCGATTTCTTACAGCTACTTTGCATTCAACTTAAGCTGGGGACAGGATACTGAGGCTTTCTTATTTAGTGATTATTTGAACTTATCTGTAGATCCTGGTCAAACAGGAAGCCTTGTACCTGGTGTGTTTTTCCCGTTAATCTTCGTATGGCTGATCACTCTTGGTGTCTTATTCAAGGGTGTCAAGAAGGGTATTGAAGTTGCTAACAAAATTTTCATACCAACTCTTGTAGTACTATTCCTGATTATCGTGCTTCGTGCTATTACTTTGCCTGGAGCGGCAGAAGGTCTTCAAACCTTCTTTGCACCAAATTTTGATACGATCATGAGTGGAAGTGTTTGGGTTGCAGCCTACGGACAGATCTTCTTCAGTTTATCTATTGCATTCGCGATCATGATTACGTATTCCAGTTATCTTCCGAAAAAATCGGATATTACAAACAATGCCTTCATTACCGGTTTCGGTAACTCAAGTTTTGAACTGCTCGCCGGTATCGGTGTGTTCGGTGCATTAGGTTTCATGGCGCAGCAAAATGGTGTGGGTGTAGAAGAGGTAGTAAGTGGCGGAGTCGGCCTTGCCTTTGTTGTATTCCCGCAAATCATTAACGAAATGCCTGCGTTGAATGGATTATTCGGATTCTTATTCTTCTTATCATTAGTTCTTGCTGGTTTATCTTCTCTTATTTCTATTTCAGAAACCTATGTAGCAGGGATCAAAGAGAAGCTGGGTCTTTCCAGAACTGCAGCTGTAGGAATTGGTGGCGGTTTGGCTGCTTTAACATCTATTTTATTCTCAACCCAGGGTGGTCTTTACTTCCTGGATGCCGCCGATTATTTCATCAACCAGTTCGGTGTAGCCTTTGTAGGACTGGTGGAGGTCGTCATGATTGCATGGTTCCTTCGTAAGCTTACTGATCTTCAAAACCATGCAAATGCTATTTCTGATATTCGTCTGGGCAGCTGGTGGAAAATCAGCTTAGGGGGCATTACACCTATAGTTCTTGGTTATATGATGTTTGACTTGTTCAGACAGAACCTAACTAAACAATTTGATACAGAGACAGGTAACTATGAAGGGTATTCGGATGCCTTCATCCTCTTTGGAGGATGGTCTGTCGCAGCCTTTGCTTTAGTAGTCGGCATCCTGCTAACCTTTAAACGCTGGCATGCGAGCTCTTTGAAGGAAGAATCACAGAGCAAAGAGGAGGTCGTTTAATATGACAGGCAGTGCAATTGTTATGATGGTTATTGGCATGGTTGTTATATGGGGAGGTCTGACAGCAAGTATTATGAATGCTGTACGCAAATCTAAATCATAAACTATCGAGCGCCGTACATGGTATTGTACGGCGCTCTATTTTAGTGCTTTATAATTTGCGGTTGTTAATCTCTGGACATCCGTTCCCACTTTTTTAAATAAGGATAAGGGTCGAACGACCACTCACTATATCCGTTATCTTTGTACATGCCATAATGTAAGTGGGGAGGGAACTTACCGGAGGTTCCTGGAGGTCCATATCCTGTGGCTCCTACAGAACCGATGACATCCCCGGGTTTTACAACATCGCCGACATTTACACCGTCCTCAAATCCATTCAAATGCGCATAGTAGTGATAAATGTTGAAAATATCCCTTATACCAATGCGCCATCCGCCATATTTGTTCCACCCTTTCATTTCAATGACTCCATAAGTAGTGGACTGCACGGGAACGCCATAATTAGCGAAAATATCTGTACCTTCATGGATCCTTCTTCCACCGAATCCCCTTGCATCCCCCCATGTGCTACGGTAGCTATAGTTGGCATGGAGCGGGACAGGAAAGTTCCGGTCTGTTAAATGGATGGTACCGAAATGTTTGAAGACACGTGCATTATTCATGATCGTTTGAACACTTAAGTCACGATGGTAATATTGCCATAAAGCGATCTTTATATCGTCTGGATTATGACCAAAGGAAGAAAGGTACGATGCGATACTGTATAATACGTCCTCATCGTTATTCTTATCTGCAATTCCATCGCCATTTCCATCATCTCCCCATCCGTTGAACATTTTTGTTATCAATGGGGATTGCCTATCTGATTGATTTGGGTTATCCAAGCCATTCCAAAAGACACTTTCCGGCTGGATAGCGGTTACCCTATCCTCAGGAAAGTCTTCATGCACCTGACGTTCAAACTGGTCAATTGCTGCCAGATAGTACCAGGGAATGAGCGTAGTAGCAGCGGTCTTTTTATATAAGTTCATCCGGGTTTGGTTTTCTTCTTTTTTTATCTGTTCTTCACTTTTTTCTGCACCTGAAGCAATAGAGGAAAATAAGGCACCTGCAAACATAAAGAAAAGGAAGATAAACATAGCTGTTCGTTTCATCATTCGTCACTCCAACCAATTGATAACCTTAGCTTGTGAAATGCCGGGCTCAACTATTTATGGAAAATAAGTGAAACAGAGGGAAAGAGATAAAATAAACAGGAAAGTGGGTATCCACTTTCCTGTGTGGTTATTTAGCGTTCATCATATTATTTGTTGAATCCCGTGGATCTGTCTTTGATTTTGTTTCATCATTATAGGTTGCTTCGCCTTGCGGGGATTGCCGCATCCGCTTAATGGCATTTTCCAGAACGTTGTCGTAATTTTTATCATTAATACTCGAATTACTTAAACTTTGGATATCCCCAAAAGATTGTTCCTGATCAGATACATAAACTTCGTAGTAACGGGGAACAAGACTCAATGCTGTCTTTTTGACCATATCAGCTGCCTGGTTACGGTCGATCTCATCTGCTTTCTCATAAGCGATCAGCACTTCGTCATCTGTTACCAATGTCCCTGCATTCGTTATCTCATCCATGGTTAAAATCATTTTCGTTATCATATCGGCGGTTTCTTCCCGGTTCACGCTTGTAGAATAATCCCCTTGGGGATCCACCTGGCTTTTGTCATAACGGACATAACCTAATTGATCAGTCATATCTCCCTCCCCATCCCGTTCAGCGGGGGACTGGTAATTATCCATAGCATTTCCGTTCAATGCTCCTTGGTTATCATCTTTATTGCCATAACGGTCCATTGCATTTTCATCTTCTTGTCCTGCACACCCTCCCAGTAATATACCGCTTATAAGGATGGATGCTGCAAAGGTTTTGTTCACTTGGTTTCCTCCTTTTTTATATGTTCCCCCTGTAACTATTTTCGGGCGAAGCCGGTGAATTCATACGAATTAAATATTCCCTGTGACTATATAGTGAAAAGTATGATAAAATTTAGTTAGTGTAAGAGGTGATGGAAATGATTGAATTGTTTGGTAAACAATATGAAATCGTGAGAGATTATCGGAATGGTTATCAGGTGGAAGCTATAGAACAGCGGTTCAGTGATATTTTGAGCAAGTATGATTATATTGTGGGTGACTGGGGATACGGTCAGCTGCGCTTGCGGGGATTTTATGATGATCAGAATCCAAAAGCTACTTTCGATACAAAAATCAGTACACTCGAGGATTATTTATACGAGTACTGTAATTTTGGATGTGCCTATTTTTTATTGAAAAAAATCAACTAAAAAACCCTTCTTTGGCTTCAAGCTAAAGAAGGGTTTTTATATATATTAAATAGCTTCCCTTAAAAATTCACGAAGTTCTTCCGCGTCAATTTCATTTAAATTGAAGGCATGCTCCAGGTAGCCAGGTTCTTCAAGGTCATCATGGCCGATGATTGCAAAACGATTGCCTTGAATATCGAGAACCAGTGTTTTCCCGTAATAGCGGCTTGTTTTTACAAGGGCTAAATCATGACGGTGGGTCGCTCCCATGAAACTTACGAAACGGGTATCGCTTTTTTCTTGTTCATCATAGAGAAAGAAACGTTCTTCTTCCATTTCTGATTCCTCCTTATTTTTCATTCATGACCAAGTGAGGCTTTTGGGAAAGATGGTGGTGAGCTTTCACAAAGCGAACGGTCTTCGTTTTAGCTCGCATGACGATGGAATCCGTTTCGGTCAAATCACCGCCCAGAAATTTCACACCATTCAAAAGTTCACCTTCAGTTACACCTGTAGCAGCAAAAATGGCGTCGTCGCTTTTAACTAAATCGTCCATCGTCAATAACTGCAGCGGGTCCTCTAACCCCATCGTTTTACAGCGGTCACTTTCAGCGTCATTTTGAGGTACTAGTCGAGCCTGCATATCGCCGTCTAAACTCTTGATTGCCGCAGCGGAGATTACACCTTCTGGAGCACCACCTCTGCCAACGAACAAGTCTACTCCTGTATGAGGGAGGCATGTAGCGATTGATGCACCCACATCGCCGTCACCAAACAGCTTGACTCGTGCCCCTTTTTGGATTACTCGCTGGATAAGGTCTTCATGGCGGTCCCGTTCCTGGATAATGACAGTCAGGTCTCTTACCCGTTTGTTATTGGCGCGTGCTACAATATCGATGGTACGTTCAATCGGATCATCAAGATGAATAAGTCCTTTGGCATTTTTACCGACGGCAATTTTATCCATATACATGTCCGGGGCATGAAGAAGGGCACCTCGCTCTGCTGCTGCTATGACAGCCATGGCGTTGTTATGACCTTTAGCGACTATATTTGTGCCTTCCAGCGGGTCGACAGCAATATCTACAGCAGGACCGGTCTTATTACCTAATTCCTCACCTATATAAAGCATCGGTGCCTCATCCAATTCTCCTTCTCCAATGACTACGACACCTTCCATTGCTACGGAATCAAACATAGCTCTCATGGCCGAGGTAGCTGCGTCATCTGCGTTGATCTTATCGCCGCGTCCCATCCATTGTGCTGAGGCTATGGCAGCTGCTTCGGTTACACGTACTAATTCTAATGCGAGTTCTCTATCCAATTACTTCTCCTCCGATACATTAAAGTCCTTATATATGATAGCAGAGTTTGTATAACTACGTAAATATGCATCCTTTTCCTGTTATGTATGTAAATGTGATATCATGATGAAAGAATTAGGTTATGATGCATTTGTATGGAGGTGCTGCTATGTATTTTGTTGATCGAAAAAAAATTGAAAGTACATTGCTTTTCATGGAAGGTCTCACTAATGAATATCAAAATCATGCGTTTGAATCGTTTTTAGAAAGGTTAAGCCTGGAACGAATCACTCATATGACGATTGAATCAATCATTGATGTAGGAAATATGATGATTGATGGGTTTATTATGCGTGACCCTGGGAGCTATGAGGATATTATTGATATCCTTACCGATGAAAAAGTCATCCCTGAAGCCCATCAGGAACAATTCAAGTCTTTTATACGGCTTCGTAAAATGCTTATCCAGGATTATCTGGATATCGATCATGGGTCCATCCATGCTATATGGAAAGAGTCCGGTGAGGTCATTGACAATTTCCCGGCAGCCATAAGAAGATATCTGGATGAGGAACTAGGTCCGGTTTCTGCTTTTTCTAACTCATAAACTGTGACAATATTACAAATTACAGGATTATAAATTTACTCTCTTCTTACTATTCTTTATAATGAAAGAAAGAAGAGGTGATGGTTGATGAAGCAATCCTCTACGAAAGAGACGCTATTACTTTTATTGAAAAAAAATAACACCCTTACAATCTCAGAACTTGCCGAAAAAGTCGGGATTTCTGAAATTGCTGTAAGGAAGCATATTCATGACCTCGAGAGACAGAAACTGGTCCAGGCAAGACAAGTTCGTCAATCTGTCGGACGGCCATTGAATTATTATGAATTGACAGAAAAAGGTCAGCATACTTTTACCAGCCATTATGAATCCTTTTCAGTGGAATTATTGAAAGACATTGAATCATTATACGGTAAGCCTATGGTGTACGATTTGTTAAAGCAACGGGCAGAACGTTTAAAGAAAGAATTTCAGACTCAAATGCCTGAGGAGGATTTTCATCAACGGGTCGAAAAACTGGCTCATATACAAGAACAGAATGGGTATATGGTTGAGTTGGAAAAAAATAACGATTATTCCTATACATTAAAGCAATATAATTGTCCGATTTGGAATATCGCCCGTAACTATCAAGGTATGTGCGGACAGGAATTGCGAGTGTTTTCCAATCTTCTGGAAGACAGCAAAGTAGTGGCTGAACAGAGCATGGTAAGCGGGGAAGCCTGCTGTGCCTTTCAAATTACCCATAAGAGTGAATGAGAGCTTCTCGCATTTATGGTGCGGGAAGTTTTTCTGTTAACATTAGAAAGCAGGTGTACGAATGAAAAACTATCGAGCATATCTGATTGATTTGGATGGAACAATGTACCGTGGTACCGAGCGAATTGAAGCTGCATCTGATTTCATCAAAAAATTAAATAACAAAAAGCTGCCCCATCTATTTGTCACGAATAATTCATCCAGAAGACCGGAACAGGTGGCAGATAAGCTGAACCACATGGATATACCAGCGGCCAAAGAGCAGGTTTATACCACTAGCATGGCTACCGCCCAATATATCAAAGATCAGCATCCAGGGGCGGATGTATATGCTATTGGAGAAGAAGGGCTGCTGACAGCTTTAAAAGAAGCCGGGCTTAATCTGGTAGAGGAGAACGCTGATTATGTAATAATAGGGATTGACCGTGGTATCACCTATGATAAATTAGCTGCAGCTTGCCTTAATGTCCGTAATGGCGCTGTTTTCTTATCTACAAATGGGGATGTTGCTATCCCGACAGAACAGGGCATGCTGCCTGGAAATGGATCATTGACGTCTGTCGTTACTGTAAGTACTGGTGTCGAACCGGTATTCATTGGGAAGCCTGAACCGATTATCATGGAGCAGGCCATGCAAACATTAGGATATGATAAAAACGAAGTATTGATGGTTGGAGATAATTATAATACAGATATCAAAGCAGGCATGAATGCGGGTATAGATACCTTGATGGTCTTTACCGGAGTTACCTCAAAAGAAGATTTATCAAATTATAACCAGCAACCGACCTACACGGTAGATTCATTAGAGGAATGGATCACTCGTTTGTAAGTAAAGAAGCCGTCTATCCCTTTTCGGAGAGGCGGCTTCTTCATCTTTACTCATCGTCCTCTGCTTCTTCTTCACCGACAGCGCTGTGTGCCAGGCGGCTTGAAGCAGCGGCTGCAATGGCCCCGACAATATCATCAAGGAACGTATGACATTCCCCGGTCGATTTATCATTCAGCTTTTTCAGAATCCCGGGTTTTTGCTTATCAATGTAACCATAATTCGTAAATCCGATTGAACCATAAACATTTACAATAGACAGTGCAATGATTTCGTCGACTCCATAAAGTCCTTCGTCTTTATCAATGGTGCTCTGCAATGGTTCTTCGAGACCTTTTTGTTCTGCTAAAACATCCAGTTGGATTCCGGTCAGAATTGCATTTTGTACCTCGCGTTTGGTAAGTACTTTCTCTACATTAAAGCGGCATTCTTCAATTGTAAGATCGCTATGATACTTGGATTGTAAGTAATAGACCAGTTCAGATATATCGTTAATGGTCACTCCGCGTTCATTAAGCCATTCCCGTGCTTTTTTTTCTAATTGACTCATTTTTCTCTCTTCATTCATATATACTCTATTGACCTCCCTTTTATAAAATAAGCTTCCCCCACGAATGGAAGATAAAACATAAGGATTACTCTTTTGGTGTATTGACCTATTATAGCATTGGATAGGAGTGCATGCATTGTGGAAGACATTATATCCGATTATATCGACATTACAAATACCTCCGTTGTTGAGTTTGATCAGAAGCGTGGCTATATATACAAGGATGAAGTTTATTTTGTGCTTCCGGCATACGGGAGGGAAGAAGTTTATCAAGAACTTCAGCATGCATGTGACTTTTTGTCTAAAGCTGGAATGAAGAATATAGTCTGCCCTGTTCATGTAAGCGAAAGCCGCTATCAAATAAAAAAAAATCAACGTACGTACGTCATTGGTAAAACTAATTTGGATGCTTCCTTAAGTATCCCCGCATCTGGTCATGAATTGGCACGGTTTCACGAGTTGGGGGCCACCTATCCCTATCACCTTCCGAGTCTTTCCACTTATGGTCAATGGAAAACATTGTGGGGAAATCGGATTGATCATTTTGAAGGATCGATACAACAATGGCATCAGCAACGACCGGTAGGTGATATGCACCGGTTATGGATCGACACCGCTCCTTATATTATTGGCGTAGGGGAAAATGCTATCCAATACGTGCAAGAGAGCGAACAGGAGACGCGTCATCAAAAAAAAGATCAGGCGACCTTCACTTTTGACAGATACCCACCACATTCCCAACGCCTGCTCTGGTTCGATCAAATCAGGTATGATCACCCGGCCCGCGACCTGGCAGAAGCTTTGCGGTATAAGTTGATGACCGGCCGGTCCACAGAAGAAATCACAGCGTTTTTTTATGATTATCACACAAGATCACCATTATCCATATTCGGCTTGCGACTATTGTATGCCCGATTGCTCTTCCCGGTTCATCTGCTGGATAAATATGAGGAAGTATACAGCCATCCATTCGAAGAAAACTTAATAAATGAAACCAAGCTTCTATTCAAGTATCAAAGGCGTTATGAGCAACAGCTGAAACATTTCTTTCATGCGCTGGGGATAAATACGGATGAATTAAAAATTCCTGTACTTGATTGGTAAAAAGGTAACTTTCCTTGCTTCCCTCGTCGGGTTTCGGGGGAAGTTTTTTCTTTCCCTAAAGAGCTTATGCTAAAATCATGGGTAAGCTTTATATTTAACGATGGAAGGAGAATGGTTATGACAAAACCCAAGGTTTTCATTGCAAGAAAACTATCGGAGGAAGTAGTGAATCAATTTAAAGAATCGCTGGATATCACGATGTGGGAAGATACAGATGAACCAGTTGATCGAAATAGATTGCTGGAGGAAGCAGAGAGAAGCGACGGGTTAGTCACCATGCTTACCGATCAAGTCGATCAAGAGTTGATGGACCGTGGCAAGCGATTGAAAATCATAGCTAATATGGCTGTAGGTTATGACAATGTAGATGTCGAAACCGCAACGGAATATGGCATCCAGATAACCAATACTCCAGACGTGTTGACAGAAACAACTGCTGATTTAACATTCGCTTTGATGATGGCAACTGCCAGAAGACTTATCGAAGCTAACGAAGTGATCAAAGACGGAAAATGGAAAAACTGGTCACCATTATTTTTAGCAGGCACGGACATCCATCATAAAACAATAGGAATCGTTGGAATGGGGAGGATTGGAGAAGCAGTCGCACGAAGAGCAAAAGGGTTCGGGATGGATATTCTATACCATAACCGTTCACGTAAGGAAGAAGCGGAAAGAGAGCTTGGAGCCTCTTACAATAGTTTTGAGACATTGATCCAAACTGCAGACTATATTGTGTGTTTAGCACCTTTGACCGAGGAAACAAAAGGGATATTTAATGCAGAAGCATTCAAAAAGATGAAAAACAGTGCTATCTTCATCAACGCGTCCAGAGGCCCCCTGGTGGATGAAAATGCATTATATCAAGCTCTTATAAAAGGAGAGTTGAAAGCTGCTGGATTAGATGTTTTTGACAAGGAACCTATTGATGAAAACCATCCATTGCTAGAGCTGGATCAAGTAGTCTGTCTTCCGCATATAGGCTCTGCCAGTGTTGAAACCCGAAAAGCGATGATGGAGCTCAGCCTGAAAAATGTCAAAGATGTATTATATGGACAGCAAGCCAAAACTCCTGTGAATAGACCAAATTAAGGACATTACTTCCTTAGGACCAATACATCTAAGATAGCAGAGTTAAAAAACAAAGAAAACAGAATTCTCCAGCGTTAAGACAAGGTGCATCAGGGCTCCGGGAGTATTGTTAAAAAACACAAAAAGAAAAGGGCTGTCCTTCAGGGCAGCCCCGACATGTTAAGATAGTGTTTTAAAATACCTGTTCTACTTCGCGGATACCAGGCACTTCTTCAACTAGTGCGCGTTCGATACCTGCTTTTAGAGTAATAGTAGAACTTGGGCAGCTTCCGCATGCACCCATTAGACGGAGACGGACAATTCCTTCTTCAACATCCACCAATTCCACATCTCCACCGTCACGAAGTAAAAATGGACGCAGCTTATTCAGTACTTCCTGAACTTGAGATTGCATAAGCGATCTTCCCCTTTCTCATACTCACATTATAAATCGTAATCATGTAAAAATCTATCTATTGGTTTTAATTTCTCTATGGCTAAACTCTCTTTCATGTTCTCTCAACAATCGTCGACAAGCGGGTCGCCTCAGCTTTTGACTCTTTGGCATCCAGCTCCGTCTCCCAGCGACTCGTGTACTTCCTTCACCTCTGTACGATAAGGCGACATCAAATCGCTAACGCTCTTTGTGTCTTCTTTTCGCTTACGAGCACAAAATTCACTACGAGTTTCGCCATTGGGGCGATAACTCAAGTGAATCTAGTCTCCTGCGGATCAGTCCAGTCCAATCGTCGCTAAGCGGTCGCCTTCGCTTTTGAAAGTATTGAGAACTATTTTCATTTTATCTTTTTTTGGTTATTTTGTAAAATGGAATTATAGGTACAGTACAATTGTGGAGGCGGTAACATGAAAAACGATCCGGTACAGCTTTTTGTCTATGGAGCTGATCAAATTTGTGCAAGTTGTGTAAATTCACCTGGCTCAAAAGAAACGTATGAATGGCTGCAGGCTGCCATTTCCCGGAAATATGGGGAAGACGGCATAGAGTATCAGTATATCGATATTCACTCCGAGCAGGAGGATGGACCCCACCAGTCCTATGTGCAACAGCTGCTGGATGATGAATTATTTTATCCCCTTGTCGTCATGGATGGTGAAATAGTCGGTGAAGGAAATCCAAGATTAAAAACTATCTTCCAGGCGCTGGACAAAAAGGGTTTTCAGCCGATTTCCTGAGACCTCAGTGTTGTCCTATCAAAACAGGATATGCTAATATTGATGGTTAGTGGGGGGTTCATCTAGGTTAAAGAGGTGACGAAGATGAATCCGATTATTGAATTTTGCATCAACAACTTAGCAAGTGGTTCTCAAAAGGCAATGGAAGAGCTGGAAAAAGATCCAGATCTTGATGTTATAGAATATGGGTGTTTAAGTCATTGTGGGCTATGCGCTCAAAGTTTGTTCGCTTTAGTCAATGGAGAGCGGGTAACGGCAGATAGTGCTGACGAGCTTGTTGAAAATATTTATCAGCACCTAGAAGAGAATCCCCTTTTTTAAGTGCCCGTTCTGATATTGATAAGCAACAGAAAGCCGTGCACCAGCTGTGCGGCTTATTTTTATATCATAATGAGATGAGGAAGTGGCTGCCATGGAAATACCGTTTATTAAGATGCACGGACTAGGGAATAATTACGTATTTGTAGATACATTTGAATTCAGTCTGAAAGAAGAAATCCTGCCTGCACTCGCCAGGAAGGTGTCAGACGTTTATACCGGCATCGGCTCCGATGGTCTTATCCTGATTCATCCCAGCGACCAGGCAGAAGTAGGAATGCGTATCTTTAACAAAGATGGATCAGAAGGGCGTAATTGTGGTAATGGACTGCGATGTGTTGCTAAATATGCGTATGAACACGGGATAGTAAACGATACATCTTTTACTATTGAAGCGAAATCAGGTGTTGTTGATGCTTCCGTGACAGTGGATGACGAAAAAGTTTCCACTATCACGATAGATATGGGGAAACCTGCGTTGTCCCGTTCGCAAATCCCTATGGCTGGTGAGGAAAAGGAGGGGGTAGTGGCTGAATCATTTCAAGTCAGCCATCATCCCCTTGAATTGACAGCAGTTTCGATGGGAAACCCCCATGCAGTTTTCTTTGTGGAAGACATTCAGACGGCTCCATTATATGAACTGGGTCCCATCATTACTGAAGATCAACGTTTTCCAGAAGGGGTCAATGTAGAGTTTGTGGAAGTCGTCTCAAAAGAAGAGTTACATTTTCGTGTGTGGGAGCGGGGGTCCGGGGTTACTCAGGCTTGTGGCACCGGCGCATGTGCTGCTGGAGTTGCTTCTGTATTGAACGGTTATTCTGATAAGAATTCTGAAATCCTTGTACATTTGAGCGGGGGGGACCTTGTTATTCGCTGGGATGAAAATGACAGGGTATGGATGACAGGACCTGCCGACATAATAGCTACAGGAACTTTTTATTACTAATCCGGCATGTTTGAATGATACGGATGATATTTAGTATACTTATTATATCGATAAGAAAGGGGAGACACGGATGATTCTCAATATTACGGATGCTGCCAGTTCGCAGATCCAGGAAATGATGAAGGAAGAAGAATCTGATAACGTTCGTCTGCGTTTCGGTGTCAAAGGTGGAGGCTGCAGTGGATTATCCTATGCAATGGGATTTGAAGAGGATATCAATGAAGAGCTTGATGTCATAGAAGATAATAATGGCATTCCTGTCGTCATCCATCGTCAGGATGTGCCGATTATTGAAGGCACTACCATTGACTTTAAACAAAACATGATGGGCGGAGGATTTACGATTGATAATCCGAACGCCATTGTATCCTGTGGTTGCGGTTCTTCGTTTAAGACAGCGACCAACGCAGGTACACCAGATGAAAGCTGCTGATCTGGTTTTGCCTTGAGACTATACCATTTAAAGATAAAAGCCGCGCCTGTTAAGGTCGCGGCTTTCTATATGTTTATGTTCTATTGGCCAAACATGCTCGTAGAGTGCTTCGGCTGCACCCGGGCGTCTGGATCCAAATACGCTTTGGCATTATTTATAGCTGTTGGGCCTTCACCGAAACCTGAAGCAATCAATTTGACTTTACCGGGATAAGTGCAAATATCGCCGGCTGCATAAATGCCAGGAATGTTCGTTTCCATTTTAGAATTGACGACGATACTGTTTTTTTCTATTTCAAGATCCCATTCTTTGATTGGACCTAAAGAAGAAATGAAACCATAATTGATGATAAGGTCATCAATATCTGTTGTTTCGACACGGTCGCCTTTCGTCTCTTTCAATACAACCTGCCTGATGCAATCATCACCGATCACTTCTTGTGGAGAAAATGGTGTTTTCACATTGACTTTAGACTCCATCAGTTTTTCGACGCTATGTTCATGGGCGCGGAATTTATCACGTCGGTGTACAAGCGTTACTTCCTCTGCAATCGACTCTAACATTAACGCCCAGTCGACAGCAGAATCTCCACCCCCGCAAACCATTACTTTCTTACCTGCAAATTTATTCATATCGGGAACGTGGTAATGAAGGTTGACTCCTTCGTAATCGGAACAATTCGGAAGCTCCAGTTTACGAGGGCTGAACGCGCCATTACCAGCTGTAATAACAATTGTTCTGGAATAATGCTCTCCTTTTGTTGTGGTCAGTTTGAACGTGTCATCTTCGAGACGTTCAATTTTCTCTACCGATTGATCAAGAGAAACAGTTGGATTGAATGCCATTGCCTGTTCCTTCAGATTATCAACCAATTCCTGGGCTCTGACTTTAGGAAAGCCTGCTACATCATAGATGTATTTCTCTGGATATAAAGCCGTCAGTTGTCCTCCAAGTTCTGGAAGACTTTCAATGATATTGACACTTGCCTGCCTCATACCGCCATAAAAAGCAGTAAACAAGCCGACTGGCCCTCCCCCGATGACCGTAATGTCATGTACTTGATTGCTCATAACTTTTCCCCCTATTCCAACTAAATTGTTGCAACCTTTTCCATTTTATCATAAAATTACACCTTATGTGATTTACCCTGACGATTATGTCGATTATGAATCAGAATTCTTAAGATTCGGATAAATTGAGAAAGGGTTGAAAATTATTTTAAAAGGGTCTATGATGGTGACTAGAAAAAAGTTATTACGATTTTGTGACAAAATATCATAGAATTTGTGTTCTTTTTTTATGGAAGCGTGTGTGAAATCAGTCACATACATCTACGTAACAGAGTAGGAGAGCATGCAGAAAAATACTAATTGGAAGTGATAATCATGAAGAAACCTAATATTGTCATCTTAGGTGCAGGTTATGGCGGTATCATGACTGCTGTCAAATTACAAAAAAGCATGGGTGTTAATGAGGCGAATATTTCTTTAGTAAATAAACACAGCTATCATTATCAAACTACCTGGCTACATGAAAATGCGGCAGGTACGTTGCATCATGATCGCACACGTATCCAGATAAAAGACGTCATTGATACCAGTAAGGTTAATTTCATCCAGGATACGGTCATCTCTATCCAGCCGGATGAAAAAAAGGTAACCTTGGAGAACACAACACTAGACTATGATTACCTTGTCATTGGACTAGGTTTTGAAGCAGAGACATTTGGTATTCCTGGCTTAAAAGAGCATGCCTTTGGTATTAAAAATATCAATAGTTCCCGACTTATCCGTCAACATATCGAATATAACTTTGCAAAATATAACAATTTAAACAATCCAGGTGAAGAGCTTCTCAATATAGTAGTAGGTGGCGCTGGATTTACCGGTATTGAATTTGTAGGTGAGCTGGCAAACCGTGTGCCTGAATTATGTAAAGAATATGATATTCCTCGTGAAAAAGTGAGAATCATTAATGTTGAGGCTGCTCCTACAGCACTACCTGGTTTTGACCCTGCTCTGGTAGAGTACGCAATGAACTCATTAGAATCCCGTGGTGTTGAATTCAAGATTGGTGCCATGATCAAAGAAGTGACACCGGAAGGCCTCGTGTATGAGAAAGATGAACAACGCGTAGAGATCCCTTCTAATACTGTGGTATGGGCTGCTGGTGTACGAGGTAACTCCATTGTAGAAGAATCAGGGTTCGAAGCGATGCGCGGGCGTGTCAAAGTACGTGAAGACATGCGTACTCCTGATTATGATGATGTATTTGTAGTCGGAGATTGTGCCTTGATTATCAACGAAGAAACAGACCGTCCATACCCGCCTACTGCTCAAATGGCAATTCAACAGGCGGATACAGTTGCTCATAACATCAAAGTCTTGGCTAGGGGCGAAAAAGAGTTAGAACCATTCGAGCCTAATATTCAAGGAACTGTAGCGTCACTGGGTCATGACGATGCAATCGGCGTAGTATTCAATGACAAAAAGTTGTTCGGCTGGTCTGCCTCGGTAATGAAAAAAGTCATCGATAACCGCTACCTCTTAAAACTTGGCGGAATCGGACTTTTACTAAAGAAAGGTAAGTTCAATATCTTCCATTAATCATGGCAAAGGCGGTTCTCCGCCTTTGCTTTTTTCTTGAACTCATAATAAAATGTAGATTGGAAATCAGCATATAAAATTTTAGCCTGGTTAATCGTTTAGATAACCTTATGTACTTACATAGAGGGGGAGCGTTTTGGATTTTGTTCAATTAGTAATAGGAATACTCTTATATTTTGTATTGTTTTTTTCAATAGCTTTCATTTTGAATATGTTGTTAAGGTCGACATGGTTTATGGCTGCCGTTTATCCGGTAATCATCTTTTTGATTGTCGATGATTTTACTATGGGAAAATACTTCACAGAACCATCCTGGGCATTCCCGAAAGTGCTTGGTATGATTACCGAGTTGAAATTATTTGATATATTGATTTTGACCGGAGGATTCGCTGGTACCATTGCAGCTGGAATTGTTATACGCATGCTTAGAAAAAGTGGTTATCAGATGTTTTGATGCTCATTTCAACCTTCCTGCTTATTACAGCAGGAAGGTTTTTTTATCTAACCATTTGTAAAAATATAACAATAGTTCAGTGGCAGCTTTTTAACTGGTGTTTGGTTATATGAATAAATTCTGGAAGGATTGGACATGATGACACCGAGAGAGGTGTTAGTAATGAAATGGAAAAAATGGATATACAGAGGTGTATACAATTTATTATTTGTGGGGGCGTTGTATACCACAGCTACGACCATATCCAATGTCTCAGCTGGTGATTTGAAATTATGGTTTACGGGAGAACATCAACTGGTCTCATTAGAAACTAATAAGCTGGATTATAGAAAAACTGTATTAAATGAAAAATCTTTGAAACACAAACTTCCCGATCAACAGTATATAAGCAATGCATCTACTGGAGTGCCAAAAACCCTGAAAGATACAGTAGACCTGGATAAATACCCCAGCACTACTGTGATAGCAACTGGTTATACCGCGGGTGTAGAGTCCACAGGCAAAAGTCCTGACCATCCAGGTTATGGAATCACTTATTCTGGCATTAAGGTAAAAAGAGATTTATACTCTACGATTGCCGCTGATTTAGATGTATTTCCTATTGGCACGGTATTGTTCATACCTGGATATGGTTATGGTGTTGTGGCCGATAAAGGCTCTGCAATCAAAGGAAATAAAATTGATCTCTATTACAACACCGTTGATGATGTATATAGTCAATGGGGAAAACAGACAGTTGATGTTTATGTGATTGAAGAAGGCGACGGAACATTAACAGAAGAACAATTCCACAAGTGGAATAATGATAAAGCATTACAAGTATTTCGGGAAGATATCCTGAAAAATTAAGTAAAAGCCCGTCTGTAAGAACCGATACAGACGGGCAATTTTAATGTCTAGGATATGATAAAATTTAATGATTGGGATAACATTTTGCAGTGGGCTTCATCCAGCTCCAGCACCTACCCCCTCGAGGTCTTAAGTCAATCCTCTCTGTGACCAAAAATGTCACGACGAGGCTTGGCTTAAGCTTGTCGGGGGTGAGCAAGGCGCTTGCGTTTTTATTCTTAGAAAATAGTGTAGTATAAAATAATACTCAACAAGATTCCGGTAAGGCCGCCGAAAAATACCTCAATTGGCTGGTGGCCAAGCAGTTCCCTCAGTTCTTCCCGTTTTTCGAATTCCTGCTTTTTATTCCATATTTTCGCTTCATCCACAAATCGTTGAAAATCACTCATCAATAAATTCAATACGATAGCCTGTTCACCGGTCTGTCTTCGAACACCGGTCGAGTCGAACATGACTATAATACTGAAAACAGTTGCTATTCCAAACATAGAGGAATCAAAACCTTCTTGCAGCCCTACAGCTGTGGCTAATGCTGTCACTGCTGCAGAGTGGCTGCTAGGCATACCGCCTGTACTGAAAGCGAGCCCGGGATTAAAGTGTCTCGTTGCAATCATGCGTATGGGAACTTTGACCCCTTGTGCGAACAAAATCGCTAAAATAGCAGCCCACAATGGGAAGTTATAAAGCAACTCCATATTTTCCAGTCATCCTTTCCAGCTTGTAAGACTATAAATTTAAATGTTCCCTTTGATATGATAGATGTAACATGAATTTTACAACCAACGGAGGCTGGACATGTGCAATTCATATCCAATGGCTTATTATGAGTTTTTCATATCCTTCAATGAAGGAGATTATTATACATGCCATGATCTCTTGGAAGAAATTTGGCTGACAGATCGAAGGAATCTTTTTATTAAAGGAATGCTGCACTTTTGTGTAGCATTATATCACTATAGTTATGGCAATTTGAAAGGTTCACGGTCTATGCTCTTGTCAGCCCGTCAATATCTGTCACGATATGATGGTATTCATTGGGGAATAACAATCCATGAGGTGATTTCTTTTATAAATGATTGCTTGACTATTATATCACAACTTCCAACAGAAGATGCCCGTGTTGAATGGTCTTCGCTTCCTTGTTTACCACATTTTTATTTATATCTGAAGTAGTGATCAGGGAGAAAAAAGAATTCGTGTATAATTATATTTGGAGGTGACGTACCATGTTTTCTATCCGTAAAACTTTGTGGGAGGAAGACGAGGCATTGGTAGTAGGGTTGTTTCATGAAAATAAAAACCAGCAGCAAATCTATCAGATGCTCAATGACAAATTTGATGAGAAACTGGATACATATGTGAAAAGCAATGATATTTCCAATCACTATAAAGCCGTGTCCAAAATTCTTACTTATGGTAAGGTACCGGCAAAACGTATTTATTTTCTTGGGCTTGGTAAAAAGAAAGAATTGACAAACCTCACATTGAAGAAAGCCTTCGGAAAATTATTCCAGCAACTGCAGAAGGATGGTCTTACACAGGCGGCAATAGCTTTTGACAGCTTCGCTATCGGACAGTTCCAGGAAGGGGAAACAGCTGAAGTTTTAGCTGAGGCAATGGAAATGGCAACCTACCGATTTTCTCATTACAAAACGAGTAACTACCGATCTGAAAAAGTAATTGATGATTTGACATTAATAACGGAACAGGAAGAAGATCGGTTGTTGTATTCCCTTAAAGTAGGTGAAGCCTTCGGCAAAGGTGCTAACACTGCTCGATATTTGGTACATTTACCTGCCAATTTATTGACTTCCAGTGATATGGCTGAATTTGCCCTGACTCTCGCGGACGAACATGGATTCGAAACGGAAATTCTTGAAAAAGAAGATATGCAGCGGTTAGGTATGGGGGCATTGCTCGCCGTCAATCAGGGTTCAAAAGAGCCGCCTAAAATGATTGTGTTGAAATACCACGGACTTAATGAATGGAAGGATGTAGTTGGACTGGTAGGGAAAGGGATAACCTATGATACAGGCGGTTATTCGATTAAGTCTATGACAGGTATGCCCGGTATAAAAGGGGATATGGGCGGTGCAGCAGCGGTTTTAGGAGCAATGGATACGATAGGAAGGCTGAAACCTCAGAAGAATGTCGTGGCAGTCATTCCCTCAACGGATAATATGATTTCAGGAAGTGCATTCAAGCCCGATGATGTCATCACGTCATTAAGCGGAAAAACAATAGAAGTACTGAATACGGATGCAGAAGGAAGGCTCGCTTTAGCAGATGGTATCACTTATGCTAAACATCATCGTGCGGGTAAGTTGATTGATGTCGCTACATTGACAGGCGGAATGGTAACAGCGCTCGGGGAATGGATGACAGGAGCAATGACCAATAACCAGGATTTTTATGATCAGGTGACACGCGCTGCAGATAAAGCGGGTGAGCCGATGTGGCTATTGCCATATAATGAAGATTATCAAGCACAAGTAAGGTCGAGCAGTATAGCAGATCTGAATAATTCGCCAACAAGAAAAGCGCACCCGATCATGGGAGGGGCATTCGTAGCTGAATTTGCTGAGGAGACGCCCTGGGTGCATATTGATATTGCTGGAACTTCCGTAGCCGAATCCGGACATGATTTAGGGCCAAAAGGACCTACAGGCATCATGGCGAGAACCTTAGCAAATTATATTATAAGCGAATAAAAAAGATTGGTTCCGATTATGGAACCAATCTTTTTATTTATGATTTTATAGCAGCATCTAATGCTACTTCGATCATGTCATTGAAGGTAGTCTGTCTTTCTTCAGCTGAAGTTTCTTCACCAGTCAAAATGTGGTCACTGACAGTCAATACAGACAGTGCCTGGCGATTATATTTAGCTGCCAGCGAGTAGAGGGCCGTCGTTTCCATTTCTACCCCAAGGACATTGTAGTCGGCTAATTGGTTGAAAAGATCCATAGCATTATCACGATAAAAACTGTCACTTGTAAAAACATTTCCTACCCGAAGTTTTAACCCTTTTTCTTCCCCGGTGTCATAAGCATTTTTCAGTAGCGTGAAGTCAGCGGTTGGAGCATAGTCAATGCCGCCGAACACCATGCGATTCATTTGGGAATCAGTAGAAGAGGTCGATGCCAGGATGACATCACGGACTTTGACGTCTTTTTGCAATGCTCCGCATGTACCGACACGGATCAGTTTTTTTACACCATAACTTTCCATTAATTCATTAATGTAAATGGAAATGGAAGGTACACCCATCCCTGTTCCCTGAACGGAGATTCTTTCTCCTTTATAGGTACCTGTATACCCATACATGCCACGGACTTCATTATAACAGACCGCATCTTCTAAAAAATTTTCAGCTATATATTTTGCGCGTAAAGGGTCGCCTGGAAGCAGAATTGTCTCTGCAATATCTCCTTGCTTTGCGCCAATATGTACACTCATTTCATAACCTCCATCGATCAAATTGTGTTCGTACAAATCCAAGTTATCATAGTACCTTTTCAAAAACAAATGTATCGCTTACAACACGTGTCATGACAACATTTTGTCGCATTTTATGAACCAGTATTCATTCACACAACTTTCAAAAAAATCTTTCATTAACGATACTGAAAGCGATTCAAAAAAGGTAAAATAGAAATATAAGGAGGGGGTTGTGATGCAAGGCAATTCTACTGTCGCTATCCAAGGATGGCTGAGCGGATTGGAAGCAGAAAAGCAAGCCCTGTTAAAAGAAATGGATGTAGGAAAAATGAATGGACTGTCTGGAGGGATGGAACAAGAGGATTGGGTAACAGAGCAGCATCGAAAACTGGAACAAATAGAAGCATTGATTTTTGCCACGCAGGCAAATTTAAGCCTTTGTCGCCGGAAAGTCCGTTGACACGGGCTTTTTTCTTTTGTCTCTGTTAAATATTGTTTTAATCGTTCAGTTAAGCTCGTTATTGTTGAAGACTTAGTTTCGAGAGAAACTGTTTCCGTTAAGGTAGGGAGCGTTTGGAGGTCCGGGTAATCACTCGCTTTCCATGGGCGTAAGGTGAGCTTCCTCGGGCTAAAGCCCTGCGGGATCTCACCATGTACTATTTTCCCATTGGAGTCTCGCAATTTCCCGGACCTCCTTGCGTTGATTAGGAAAACTGAAACATCAGTAGGCAGACCTTCAAACACTAGGAGAGCTTCTGATTAAAGCGTGCTTCTAACGTGCATCAGAATTCGATATTATTCAGTTAAAATGAAAGCATCTTCAGCTAAAAGAAGGGTTCGTTTCTCCATCCTTCGGATGGGTTGGTGGGGAAACTGCGAGACTCCCGCGGGAGAAGGATCGAGGCGAGATCCCACAGGGCGATAGCCCGAGGAAGCTCGCCAGGTCCCCGCAGGAAAGAAATGAATGCATAATCGCCTTGGGAGACACGACACGCATAAGCAGAACAGCAAAAGGGAAGGGTTCTTTCTTCCCGTTGATGGACTGCTTATGTCGCGAGTGTCTAGGCGATGAAGCTGGAAAGCGAGTAGTTTCCCAACCAGCCCTGACTCTTTTATGGTAAAGAATCCCTTTTATCTCGAAATCAAGTCTTCGACTTTTCGGCTCTTTTATGGAATAGACATTTATGAAATATAAACAACGATTAACTGAACCATTTAGAAACGTCCATTTTTAGAAAGGATAATAACATACTCAGTGTTTTTATTATATAATACAAAAAAGTGTTAATATGGAGACACTGTTTAATATATAAATCACTGAACGTATAGCGATTGACAAGGAGGAATGGTCAAGGATGAATATCTCAGTAACAAAACTTCCAGGTATCGGACAGAAAATCTCTCTGAAAACCGGAGAAGACAGCATGCTCGTTTTGATTGTCCACCATACAGGAAAGCGGGAGTTGTATTTTTTTGATGATAAAGATAATGAGGAAGCAGATTTTGCTATGGATTTAACACCGGATGAAACCAGAGAATTGGGGGCTCAACTGCTTGGTGCGACCTATCAGCCTGTTGATGCCGACAAACTGAAGGTTTTTCAAAATCAAATTGTCATTGACTGGGTAGAATTGAAAAGCAATGCCTCGATTGCCGGTAAAACTATTGAAGAATCAGAAATAAGAAATAAGACTGGGGCGACTATTATTGGAATTGTTCAGGGTGATGAAACAATAGCGATTCCAGAAGCTGATACTACCTTGGAACCCGGAAATGTATTGATGATTATAGGGAAACAGGATCAAATAGAAAGTTTGACTGCATTATGTAGAGGCGAGGAATAATATGATGGGTCATGACTTCCCTTCATTGTTAGGAGCTGGATTGATCCTTCTCTTTATTTTTTATTTGGGTTACTTAAGCTTGAAGATCAAATTTCCTAATGTCATTTTATATATTCTTTTGGGGATTGTACTGGCGGATGTGGTCAGTGATAATGAATTATTGCATTTTGCCAGTGAAATTGGAATCGTATTATTATTCTTTTTATTAGGGTTGGAGTTCAGTGTCAAACGTCTTGGAGGTATTGCTAAAAAAATATGGCCTGCAGGCTTTTTAGATGTTTTTCTTAGTATGGGAGTCGCCATGGTATTATCTATGGGATTCGGAATAGACTTATTCAACGCATTTCTGATTGGAGCGGTTACATATGCCACCAGTTCCTCCATAACAGCAAAGTTATTGGACGATAAGGGACGAATGGCGAATACCGAGACGGAATTCATTTTGGCTTTGTTGATTTTCGAGGATTTAATCGCTCCAATTGCAATAGCGGTATTGATAGGGATAAGTTCAGGAGATAGTTTTACAGTAATCGATTCGCTTGTTCTGGTCGGAAAAATCATCGGGTTGACAGTAGGAGCGATTCTTCTTGGGAAGACGCTTTTCAAACGTTTTGGGGATTTTCTTGAAAAAATTGATGATGAAGACTTTAAAATTTCTTTGCTGGTCGGGATAGCACTTTCCTATGGAGGGCTCGCTTTATATCTTGGACTTTCAGAAGTGCTGGGTGCGTTTTTAGCCGGAATGATGCTGGCAGAGATCGGTAATATTGAACGCGTTCAACAAACCCTTGTGCCAGTAAGAGAGTTACTGCTGCCCACTTTCTTCGTCTACTTTGGTACTTCTATTGAATTCGGTGATGGTATCCCATTCCCATTGTTATTAGTGGTACTAGTTCTTTGGTCAGTAACCGCTAAAGTCGTTGTAGGTATACTTGGAGGCAGGATGTTTGGTCTTTCGAAAAGGTCCTCTTTAAGAGCTGGGCTATCATTATGTGCAAGAGGAGAATTCTCTGTAGTGATTGCAACAATTGCGAGTGGAAGTATAAAAATATTCAGTGGGATTTACATTGTCATTGCCGCTTTTCTTGGCATGACTTTATTCGAATTTGCACCTGGTATCACCAATCGGATTTATGGAAAGCCCCAAAAGAAGAAAAAGAATTTAAAAGTACCCGGAAATTAAAAGAAGCTGCCATGACAGATAGGCAGCTTCTTTTACTAGCTAATCCAGTTACAGTGGGAAAAGGTCACACAATCCATTCCAGCTCGATTAATTATTGAAATAGGATTTTTCCAGTGCAACGAGCTGGTCGAATGCTTTTTGATTGAAATCTGATTCTTTACGTTTCAAGCGGTCCTTAAGCTTATCAATGGCATTTCGCAATGATTGTTCGTATTCAGGTATTTCCCCATTAAATGATTTGACAGCAGATTTAGAAATATTGGCTTTTTCATGGTGACTCAATGCTTTGCGTTCATGAAAAAAAACATCTTCAGTTTTTCCAGGATTATGGAGATCGCCTTGCATCGGGTGCTTTTCTACTGCCAGCACTTCTACTAAGTAAAATTGGTTACGATCTTCTATTATTTTACCGATATAACTGCCGGATTTATAATGGGCGATAACAGCATCGCCAATATTAAGTTCGGACATGACAATACCTCCTTTGCCTTATTGTAACAAATATTAAAAGTATTTATATTTAAGACGATTGAAAAATTTGATATACTTACCATGTAACTTGATAAGGAAGTGATGCCATTTATGATGGAGTTTTTATATTTTCCGGAAGATAAAACGGAATATATTCCGGCGGTAATATCGTTGGGTGTATTCATTGCGCTTGCAGTACTTGTTATGTTTTTGATCATGAGAGTATCAAAAAAACAAGAAGAACGAACAGAAGAACAATATGGCTCCCAACAAGCAAAGAAAGATGATTCACTATCGTATAAACCACAGGGGAAATAATCCCCTGTTTTTTTTATGAGTTCCTTTATGTGTTCTATAAGCAGGAGAAATTCGGAGGTAATAGGCTTATTTTACTGTGTAAAGTACAGGGTAATTGGTTAAGCTATGGGAAACAAGGGAAAGGACGTTTCTCATGGATTTTAGAAAGTGTTTTTTGATAGGATTACTGCTGTTCGTTATGGCAGGGTGCCAAAATGATAGCAGGTCTAATGCAACAGTCGGGATGTATAACGCAGATGGCGATATGATCGGCACTGCTAAATTGACGGAAACTTCCGGTGGAGTAGAAGTACTGGTGAATGTAGAGGGCTTGGAACCAGGTGCTCATGGGTTTCATGTACATGAATTCCCGGTATGTGAAGGACCTGACTTCACTAGTGCCGGCAACCACTTTAATCCCACAGGAAAGATGCATGGTTTGATGAATATGGAAGGTTCTCATTTGGGAGACATGCCTAATTTAGAAGCAGATGAATCAGGGAAGATAGTCGAAGCCAAAGCCATGCTTCCGGAAGCGACTCTTTTAGATGGTAAAAAATCCCTGATGAAAGGGGAAGGTACTTCTTTAGTCATCCATGAAGCAATGGATGATGGATTCTCACAGCCTGCAGGAGATGCTGGTGCCCGTGTAGCCTGCGGGAAAATTCAGTTGAACGATGATGGGAAAATGCCGACAGATCCAATGGAACAACAAGATAAAAAAGAAAAATAAGAAAGAAGACGGGCTCCTGAGCAGGGGCCCGTCTTCTTTTCACCGACGGTTCTCCAAAGCCTTTACTATACGGTCGACACCCTCTTTTAGCGTAGCTTTTGGGCACGCTATATTCATACGCATAAATCCTTCGCCTTCTTTACCGAAAGAAGCTCCATCATTTAAGCCTACTTTTGCAGTTTCCTGCATGAAGCTTTTCAATTCTTCATGTTCCATCCCCATTTTGGTGCAATCCAGCCATAAGAGATATGTCCCTTCCGGCTCTATTACTTTAATTTGACCGGTTTCGTTTAAATATTTAACCGCATAGTTTTTATTGTCTTCGATGACTTTTAGCAGTTCTTCCAGCCATTCCTCACCATGTTTGTAAGCTGCTTCTAATGCAGTAATCCCCATAGTGTTCAACATATTCATTCCCTGGGCAAGAAACGTATCATCCATGGACTTTTTCATCTTTTCATTTGCGGTAACGACATAAGAGGCCTGCAGACCAGCTAAGTTAAAAGTTTTTGTTGGTGAAAGACAAGTAATCGTTTTGTCATTGATTTCTTCTGATATGGAAGCGATTGGCACATGTTTATGTCCGGATAGTACCAGGTCAGCGTGAATTTCATCAGAAAAAATGAGGACATCATGTTTCAGGCAAATATCTGCCATGTTTTTTAATTCTTCCTCTGTCCAAACTCTGCCTACCGGGTTATGAGGATTACAAAGAATGAACGCTTTAACATCGTTTTCAACTATTTTGTTTTCAAAGTCTTCATAATCGATTTCGTAGCGATGATCCTGATATATCAGTGGGTTTTGGATAAGGTTACGATCATGCTGCTCTATTACTTTGTAAAACGGCGGGTAAACGGGTGTTTGGATAAGTAAATTATCCCCTTTTTTGGTTAATGCCTGTACAATCATATGTAGACTGGGAACTACACCTGGGCTATAACTGATCCATTTTGTATCAATCGTCCAGTCGTATTGTTTTTTCAGCCAGTCATATATGGTTCCTTCTACCAATTCATCTGTTATCGTATAGCCGAAAATACCATGCGCTGCCCGTTCAGTCAACGCATCTATGACAGCCTGTGGGGCCTGGAAATCCATATCTGCTACCCACATAGGTAAAACTTCATTTGATTTGAATAACTTTTCTGTCATATCCCATTTTACGGAGCGTGTGCCAGTTCGCTCTTTTACTTCGTTGAAACGACTCATCTATCATCCCTCCAGTTGATTTCTTTCTACATTTATCATAACCCAAAAGTGAAAGAAATGAGAAATATGCTGTTTTTAGTGAAATGTTTAAAGTGTTAGTGACAAACGTCATGTTTAAATGCATGTATTTACGCTATATTGTTAAGGAATAACTGGAGGTGATAGAAATGTTGCGTGGTGACTGTCATATACGAATGCAGGTGGAGCAGTTTCTGAGAGATCATCAATCGTTACGCAGTGAAATAGGAATAATTGATGGCTGGCTTAGTGATCTTGAGCAGACTGTGCGACTTTCTAATGAAGAATTGAATAGGTTAGTGGTGCCGGTTAAACATTTTTATGAACAGTTATCAGCTCATCTGACCCTGGAAGAACGGGAACTATTTCCACTTTTGACCAAGGAAATAGAGGAGAAGGGGTATCTGTATTTCACCTTTGAATTAGAACATCAGCAAATGAAACAATTTATAAAACAATTCTTATTTATGGTAGAGCGCTATCAGGAAAACTCAACAGGAGTAGAAAAAGGGAACAGTATACTTCTTACGCTCCGCTTTGCTTTGGATGCTGTAACTGCACATTTCGTTAGAGAAGAAGACATTCTATTCCCGGAAATATTAAAATTGAACGGAAAGTCTGTATAAAATATTTGAGCAAAAAAAAAAGCAAAGCTGCTTCGCTTTGCTTATACAGGGGGAATACGAGAAAGTCTTACGGTATTAAGTATTGCCGAAATTAAACGAGTTCAAACCTATTTTTTTAAATTTTTTTCATAGTTTCATGGATTTTCAACAAAACCTTTATGAATACTGTCATATTTCCTGTTTCTTAGCACTTTTGGTGCAATTTTGGACTATCCTTTGCCAGAAGCTCATTAATATGGTAGAATCAATAATTGCGTAAAAAGTATAATAATATATAAATCAGGAGTTGTATAGCATGTCAGAGAAGTTCGAAACAGGTCAAGTATTAGAAGGTAAAGTTACTGGAATTCAACCATATGGTGCATTCGTTGCCCTTGACGATCAAGTCCAAGGCTTGGTTCATATTTCTGAAGTGACTCACGGTTATGTAAAAGACATCAATGAGCATTTATCTGAAGGCGATGAAGTAAAAGTCAAGATCTTGAATATTGATGAAGAGAAGAACAAGTACTCTCTTTCTATCCGTGCTACTCAAGAGGCACCTAAAAAACAGCCGCGTCGCCCACGTAATTCCCAGCCGGCTCAAGCACAGTCTCAGGATAATGGCCAGGCAGGTTTCAACACATTGAAAGATAAGCTTCAGGAGTGGATTGAGCAATCTGAAGATCGTTCCAAGACATATAAAAACAATTAATTCAATCCTGAATTAAAAAATGGCAGTCACGCATGGAGCGTGGCTGCCTTGTTTTTTATCTGGTTGTATTTGGTTCTGTACGATCAGCCGTCTCTAATTCAGGACGGAAAAGGTAGGACAAAGCGATAATCCCGCTGATTCCAACCAGGGTATAGATAATTCGGGCAAAGGCTCCGCTTTGCTCCCCGCCACCGAAAATCGCAGCTACCAAATCAAATTGGAACAATCCGATCAATCCCCAGTTTATCGCTCCGATAATCGTTAAAATTAATGCTATTCTTTTAAGTGTATCCATTTTTTTACCTCCAATATTAAAAAATATGTTCACGGTTAGGTTTGCTCGAAATTTGCATAATATGCATGATGCATATATTTTGAGAAATATTTGTTCTTTAGCCATAATTGTAGCGAAAGGAGTTTGATTAAATTATGGATGCTTTTACATTTCATAACCCGACTAAATTAATTTTTGGCAGAGATCAACTGGAACAACTTCCAAAGGAACTTCCTGAAAATACTAAAAAGGTGCTCCTTGTTTACGGAGGAGGCAGCATCAAGAAAAATGGTATTTATGATAATGTAATGGAAAAATTGACTCAGTTCGGAGCGGAAGTATTTGAGTTAGCTGGAGTGGAACCTAATCCTCGAATTTCCACGGTACGAAAAGGTGTAGACATTTGCAAAAAAGAAAATATCGATTATCTGATTGCTGTAGGTGGAGGCAGCGTAATCGATTGTACTAAAACCATTGCAGCAGGTGCAAAATATGATGGTGACGCCTGGGATCTTGTTACTAAAAAAGCTTTCCCCGATGGAGCTTTACAGTTCGGTACTGTCCTTACATTGGCTGCCACTGGTTCTGAAATGAACGGTGGAGCGGTTATTACCAATTGGGAAACAAATGAGAAGTATGGGTGGGGATACCCTCCTTACACCTATCCTGCATTTTCCATTCTTGATCCCGTACACACTATTTCCGTACCCCGGGATCAGACAATTTATGGAATAGTTGATATGATGACTCACATTCTCGAGCAATATTTCCATAACCCGACGTTGTCACCTGTCCAGGATGAAATGTGTGAAGGGGTTCTGAGAGCTGTAATTGACGCTGCTCCAAAGTTATTGAATGACCTGGAATCTTATGAACATAGAGAAACGATTCTTTATGCGGGGACAGTCGCTTTGAATGGTATGCTGCAAATGGGATACCGTGGTGACTGGGCTACACACAATATTGAACACGCCGTTTCTGCGGTCTATGATATTCCCCATGCCGGAGGGTTGGCGATTTTGTTCCCTAATTGGATGAAGCATAACCTGGACATCGATCCGGCTCGTTTCAAGAGGCTGGCGGTGAAGGTGTTGGACGTAAATCCGGAAGGAAAATCAGATCGTGAAACAGGAATGGAAGGCATAGAAAAACTAAGGGAATTCTGGTCATCCATTGGGGCACCAGAAACATTGGCTGACTATGATATTGACGATTCAAAATTTGACTTGATTATCGACCGGGCCATGAAGCGGGGACCTTTCGGTAACTTCAATAAGTTAGAAAACAAAGATGTAGCTGCTATTTTAAAAATGTCAAAGTAGTCATCAATAAAGCCGTCTGGTAACTCACCAGGCGGCTTCTTAAATTATTTTCAGCTTGTATCCGTTTACATCAAGGGGCGTGCTTGAATTGCATCCGCTGTTCCGCTAAAGTGAAAATGGATTGGTTTTATTTAGACGAACTGGAGGGATAAAAGTGACACATATTCGCTTTGATTATGAAAAAGCTTTACCTTTTTTTGGTACACATGAGTTAGACTACATGGAAGAAGCAGTGAAGCTTGCTCACCATGCATTGCATGAAAAGACGGGTGCAGGCAACGACTTTTTGGGGTGGCTCGATCTGCCAGAGAATTATGATAAAGAAGAATTCAGCCGAATTAAGAAATCTGCAGAAAAAATACAATCCGATAGTGATGTGCTTGTCGTCATCGGAATCGGTGGCTCATATCTTGGAGCCCGTGCAGCGCTGGAAATGCTGAACCATAGTTTCTATAACGAGTTGAGTGCAGAAAAGCGTCAGACGCCGCAAGTGTTTTTTGTTGGGAACAGCATCAGTGCTCCCTATATGAATGAGTTGTTTGATGTGTTGGAGAACAAAGATGTTTCAGTCAATGTGATTTCTAAGAGTGGAACCACTACAGAACCTGCGATTGCATTCCGTTTATTCCGTAAGTTCCTGGAAGAAAAGTATGGAAAAGAGGAAGCCAGAAAGCGGATTTATGCTACGACTGATAAACAAAAAGGTGCATTGAAAACATTAGCTGATGAAGAAGGCTATGAAAGCTTTGTAGTCCCGGATGATGTCGGTGGCCGTTTCTCTGTGTTAACTGCAGTGGGACTGCTTCCGATAGCTGCCAGCGGGATTGACATTGACAGCATGATGGATGGAGCTAAAGCAGGGATGGATGAATTAAGTTCTTCTGAATTAAGTGAAAATCCTGCTTACCAGTATGCAGCTGTGCGTAACATCTTTTACAACAAGGGAAAGTCCATCGAAATGCTAATTAATTATGAACCAGCATTGCAATATTTCTCCGAATGGTGGAAGCAGTTGTTCGGTGAAAGTGAAGGGAAAGACCAGAAAGGGATTTTCCCCGCTTCTGCAAACTTCTCGACAGACCTTCATTCTCTTGGACAATACGTCCAGGATGGAAGGCGCGACTTGTTCGAAACTGTCTTGAAAGTGGAAAAGCCTAAATCGGATATCACAATCGAAGAAGATGAGCAAAACATGGATGGATTGAATTATCTTGCTGGAAAAACTGTGGATCAAGTTAACGAAAAGGCTTATGAAGGTACTCTCCTTGCCCATACAGATGGACAGGTACCTAATCTGACAGTCCATGTACCGGAATTGAACGCTTATACTTTCGGATACCTTGTCTACTTTTTTGAAAAAGCATGCGCGATCAGTGGCTACTTGTTGGGAGTGAATCCTTTTGATCAGCCTGGCGTCGAAGCTTATAAGAAAAACATGTTCGCACTTTTAGGTAAACCAGGTTTCGAGAAAGAAAAAGAAGAGCTTGAAAAACGTTTGTAAAGCCAGACGAAAAGCCTCTCCCTTTCGAGGGAAGAGGCTTTTAGTTTTTTATCTTTGAAAAGTATAAGAAAATATTAAGGCTTTCGCCATAAGTACTTGGTGATGAGCCAGGTTTTTCTAATGACATTCATAAGATTGAGCTATACGGGGGAAGTTAATATAAAAAGGAGTGGTGTTAGTGATCCCCGTTACTTCAAAACTGACAGGCGAAGTTTTTACTTTAAGTGAATTGGAGCAGACATTAAAACCCCTCGGTTACCAAGTTGGTGGAAATTGGGATTATGACCATGGGTATTTTGATTACAAGATAGCGGATGATGGGAGCTACCAGTTTCTTCGTGTCCCAATTGCAGCCAAGCAAGGGAATTTAGATGATTATCATGTCACCGTGGAGGTCGGGGAACCGTTCTTACTTTCCCATAAATATCAACGGGGAATGGACGACCATGTTCACCTTGGTGTAGGTAAGGCATCTATCGATCAATTTTCCGAGCCGGTAGATGCCGATGCTTCTATCCCGGATGAAATGGTGGAGATCGGAAGAGAGCTCGTGCGAGAACTGGAAGCTCATTTACTTCGGTGAAAGTAATACCAACCGGTCGTCATTTGAAATCGTTTCATCGGGATTCACATTGATCAGTAAAGCATCCTGCCTGATCAATCCAATTAATATAGACGTCTTCTCTGCATAATAAGCGACCCCTTTGGAAAAAGGCTGTTCAATCAAATCGGCGGGAGGAGTAAGCTCATAAAATTGTTCCTCTGTCAGTATTTTCAACAATAATTTAAAAGGCTGAACCGGGTCATTTCGGTATAGTTCATGGTAAAATAACGAGCTCATGAAATCATTGGAACGAATCACATCGTTTGCTCCTGCCCGTTCCGCGTTGATGACTTGTTTTTCGGTCAGAATTTCCGCAATGATATTTAAATCAGGGTTACAGCCTTTCATTGCAACGATTCCTAATATAACTGACTGGTCTGATTCTTCTTCTCTTTTAGATGGGTCAGCTGTTATCAAGGCCTTACGTGCTTGTTTGATATTCGCTTTTAATAATATGTCATCTTCATAAAAATCCCCTTTGATGAAATGAACAGGGTATTTGCTATACGGAAGTGTTTTCATGCTTTTATCTATGACTACCACTTTTTCGGGATCTTTTTGGCTTTGCATGATTTCAATCAACTGTCTGGTCCGTTCATTCCAGCCGACGAAGATGATATGGTTATTTCCTTTAAAAGCTACTTTTCCGTTGGACAAATCACGCTCATATTTAATAGTACTGGCAGAAACAGTTGCCATATAGAAAGTGACAAGCCCTCCGCCTGCCAAAATGAGTAGGATTGCAACGATTCTTCCTATGGTGCTTAACGGGACATAATCTCCATATCCAACCGTAGATCCTGTAACAAAAGCCCACCAAATACCATCAAATACAGACGGGAAGTGTCCAGGCTCGAGAAAATGAATGACTATCCCAAAAAATGTCATGAATAGTATAACTGTAAGAAAAAGGCGTACAAAGATGGGGAGTCGAAAGTATACTTGTACGAAGTGATACAATTTGGGACACCTCCTTTTTAACAGCAGTATGGTCAATTTTATAGTGGATAATACTAGATAAAAAAAGCCTGCCGTCTTATGGCAGGCTTGATTCCAATTGATTTAGGGATTGTTTCAGACTTTCATATACATCCTTCCAAAAATCCTGGTTGTCACGATACGATTTAGTAATGAATTGAAACATCTGTTGCTGTTTCAGCTTGAAATCTTCAGGATCATGTTTCGGTAATGTTTTTTTTGCTTCCTGAATGAATGTTTCAATTGACTCTGCTCGTGGCCCCCAGTTAGCTACTTCATTTCCTTCCGGATCGAAGAAGATGAAAATTGGAATTGATCTTGAAACTCCATTGGTCAAATATTGATCCATCAATTCTGGATTTTCATCACGGGATAATAAATGTACATTCATATGACCTGCTTCAGCAAATTTTAACAGGATGGGTATGTTGAGCATGGCATCGCCACACCAATCCTCTGTCAATACGATTACTCTGAGGTTTTGTTTCTGCACCTGTTCGAAAAACCCCTGATCTTCTGTAGGTATCTGAAAATTTTCATATATATAAATGAGATCCTTTTGATATTTCTCCATCGAATCTACATACTCCTGCGCTGTCACACCTTTTTGAAACCACTCTTCCAATGTCATGTAAAGCTCCTCCTCTTAATATTGAACATATCAACAATCCATTCCCCGATTTTTGACGTTTCATGCACCGTTTTGAAATAAAAGATGAAACTGTAATCAAAAAGGTTCAGGAGGTGAGGTAATCCTTATTCACCTAGCTGTTTTTTTGGTATCATGATACCAGTGATGTTTGAAGGAGGAAGTTAAATGAAGCAAGAACGTCTTGATTTTCTATTCGATTTATTAAATACACCATCCCCGTCCAGTATGGAAATGGAAATTCAAAAGAAATGGATCAAGGAAATGAAACCTTATGCGGATAAAATGGTCACCGATAATGCGGGGAACGCAATCGCTGTATTGAATCCGAAGGCGGACTTTAAAATTCTATTAGCAGGCCATAGCGATGAAATTGCCCTGGTCATCAACCGTATTGATGAAAGAGGGTATCTCCATTTTGACAAAATGGGAGGCATTAACCCGAAAGCTGCCATAGGCATGAAAGTAACAATACTCGGATATCAAAAGACTGTGACAGGGGTTATTGGGGTCAATGCACAGCATCATGGTGGTCTCAAAGATGATTTCGGGCTGGAGGATCTATTTATCGATTGTGGGGCGAAATCAAAGGAAGAGATGGAAGAACTTGTCCAAATCGGCGACTTGGCTATTTATAAACGTGAACCTGAGCTGATGATGGACCGCTACATAGCTGGAAGAGGTCTTGATAATCGAACAGGAGCCTTCATCGTAGGAGAAGTATTGCGCAGACTTTCGAAAAAGAAAGTGAAAGTAGGCGTCTATGCAGCTTCAACTGTCAATGAAGAAACGAACATGGGAGGAGCATATTTTGCAGCTGCCGGTGTCGAACCCACGATGGCGATTGCCTGTGATGTGACATTTGCTACCGATTATCCAGGTGTCAATACCAACAAATATGGAGATGTACGCCTGGATGGAGGACCGGTACTTGCCAAAGGAGCCCCAATCAACCGCAAAATCAATCAGCTGTTAGAAAAGACATCCAAATCCCTTAATATGGCTGTACAATACGAGTTGACTCCAAGGGCGACAGGTACGGATGCTGACCGGATGCGTTTAACAGGAAAAGGAGTGCCGGTAAGTCTGGTTTCATTACCACTCCGCTATATGCACTCTCCGGTTGAAACAGCAAGTATCAGAGATATCGATCAGGAAATTGATTTGCTTGTCGAGATGATTTCGAATATGACAGGAAAAGAAAGCCTCAACCCACTTGAAGACTAATTATTAGAGGAAGGGACACCAGATAATGGTGTCTCTTTTTTTCACTTTAAGTAAGTTTAACGTTGTTAAAGTCGACAAGCCAAGTTCTTCTGATGGATGAATTTTCATGTGTACGCTGGCATATACTGAGGGTATAATAAGAACGAATGTTCGTTTTGTTTCAGGGGGGTGGCGAATTGATCAGCATGGATAACATCCTAAGTCGAGCGAGGGAAAATGGGAAAATAATAGAGTTGATATACTTCAGCAAAGAAAACGATTTTACCCATCGGTTTGTAAAAGTCCTTAGTGTCAATGAGGAAGAAATACTTGCTTTTTGTTATACAAGAAGACAGGTAAGGAGATTTAAAAAAGCTAATATCTTATCTGCAGCTCCTATTCGGAAAAAGAAAGGTGCCTAATTAAATATAATTTCATTGGTCTTTTGTATAACCGTCATAGCAGGTATTCTGTCATTCAATGCATTAAAAGGCATTGTCATTGCAGTGCTTTTTGTTCCCTTATTTATAAAAATGAAGCCATGGATTGTGCAAAAAAGCTTCAATCTAACATAAATTCCAAGCGTAGAATCCTTGCCTGATTCATACAGGCAAGGTTTCTTTACATTCAGAGAAGAAATGTTTGATCTTAATTCATCTGAAAGAAGGTAAATGCCAGAAAGGTTGCCATTAAACTCCAGAGGCTGGTTTAGCAAGGAGTTGTACCACGGTCGGTCAACTGGGAAGAGCAATCCTGCTAAACAACAGTTTTTGGATAGTACTCTCTCCTTAAAAAAAGGACGGTGAATTACCGTCCTTCAATTTCCTTGCTTTCTTCTACTGTATAACGAGCGGTAGGTTCGATTTCCAATCGTTCAACTGGGATTGGCTCACCTGACTTTTCACTGATGCCGTACTTTCCTTCTTCGATTCGTTGGAGGGCATCTTCAATTTCCATCATACGTTCTCGGGCTTTTTCATAAAAGGTCTGATCTTTCGAACGTTCGAATTGTTCTGTTCCATGATTTCCGGGGTGATCAGGTATGTCGGATATTTCCTGATGTGTCTCGCTGGAGGAGCCTTGGTCAGCCATGGAGTCACTGTATTTCTCTAAATCTTTTTCTGCTTCTTTTTTCATTCCCAATAATTTTTCTTTGAATTCCTGGACTTGTTTATCACTAAGCATACCTTAGTCTCCTTTCGAGTAATCTGCGGATTTGATTGGTTACAGAGGCACAACACCAATCGTACAGCGGGAGATGGAAATCAGCTTTTCGGATTCATCGGTGATTTTAATTTCCCAAACCATCGTGTTCCTTCCGATATGGAGAGGAATAGCAATGGCTGTCACGATGCCGTCACGTTTACTTTTTATATGATTGGCGTTGATTTCGACTCCAAATACCCGGTGGGTTTCCGGGTTGATATTATGGAACGCGCCAATACTTGCTGCTGATTCAGCGAGAGCTACACTGGCACCTCCATGAAGAAATCCTAATGGCTGGTGTGTAGCTGCCTGGACTGGCATCGTCATGACCACCTTGTCTTTCTTCAGCTCTTTTACTTCCATTCCTAATGCTTCCATCATGGTATTGTCGAATTGTAATTCCATTGCACTCATTCCTTTGTAAGTATTTCCCGTAAAGCCTTCAATGAAACATTACAGGGTGTAAAAAGAAGCGGCAAAAACCTTTGCCGCTTGATGTTAAATAGGTACATATATTTGTAATAACAAAGAGACTCCCAATAAGAAACCATAGATTGTATTGGTTTGAGCCGTGGCCTTCATGGCCGGCATCATTTCTATTGGCTGTGATTTACCGATGAATCCTTTTACTGCTGGTACTGCTTTCTTTATACTCAAGAATACAAGGATGCTCCAGATTGGCAGAAGGCCAATGATAATATAAATCAATGTTAATGAATAGGCTGTGACGAATAATGTCCCTAGAAAACGGATAGCTCCCTGTTTGCCTAACAGGATGGCAATCGTCTTCCGTCCATTTTCTTTATCTCCCTCTAAATCCCGGATATTATTGGCAAGTAAGATGGCACCAACAAAAATGGCGACTGGAATGGAAATCCAAATAACTCCTCCGTGGATCGTTAGTGTCTGGATGAAATAACTGATGCCAATAATAATAGTACCCATGAAGAACCCTGCTGCCAATTCACCAAATGGAGTATAAGCAATTGGATAAGGCCCCCCTGTATATAAATAACCGAATAACATGGAAATAGCCCCGATTACAGCGACCCACCAGCTGGTTGTTGCTGAAATATAAATGCCAAGCAGGATAGCAACGCCAAATAATGTAAGTGCCAATGACAGGACCGTTTTAGGTGGGATGCCATCCCTGACGATGGTCCCGCCGATACCGACGGAGTTTTCATTATCCAGTCCTCTTGCATAATCATAATACTCGTTGAACATATTTGTTGCGATCTGAATGAGGATAGAAGCTGTCAGCATCGCAAGAAATAGACCTGCGTGGAAGCCGTCATCCAGTACTCCCAGCATCGTTCCAATGAAAACTGGCACGAAAGCAGCTGTCAACGTATGGGGTCGAAGCAGACGCCACCAGATTTGAAAACCTCCCTTTTCATTCAAGGAAGCTTTTATATTTTGATCTTGCACCGGATTCATAGTTGTTCTCTCCCTTTATATCTATCAAATTATTACAATCAACCTTAAGTTTATGGAATCAGGGGAAAAGTGTCAATCTATGTAAGAAACTATTGGATATAAGTAGGGATTCCTTGAGTCCTAATCAAAAAGAGAATAAAATAGAAAAGGAAGTGAAAAACAGGATGGAAGTAATACGCCCGTTTTTAAGCAGGGTGATTTATATATCGGTTAGTCTTTGTATTCTCTAAGACTATCATTCCTGGTATTCAGGGGGGACACTTATGATTCATACAGAAGCAGCTACACTGGATGAAGTCATAGATCAGGCATTGAATAAAGCGAAACAGACCAATCGACAGCAGTTGGTAAGTTTCGTTGATTATATAGAACCAATTGACCCGATTTTGTTTTATGCGGGAGCGGCCGTGATGGGTGATACCCGGCATTTCTGGAAAAGTGCGGATGAAGATTTTGTAATGGCAGGGATCGGCGCGGCTGTACGTTTAGCTTCGCCAAAAAACGATCGTTTTCAGGATATCCAATCCCAATGGAAGCAGTTGATGGAGCATGCCTACAGGTTCGATCGCTATGAGCAAAAGGGGACCGGCCCGGTAGCAATGGGAGGTTTCAGCTTTGATCCTTTCAAAGAAAGCACCGACTTATGGACTGCTTTTGAAAGCAGCCAGCTGGAAATTCCAGCTTATTTACTGACAAAAGTGGGAAGTGATCATTATCTTACCATTAATGCCATCATTTACCCGGATGACCATAAAGAACAGTTGAAGTTTCAATGGCAAGAAGCGAAAACGGTACTGTTGCAGGATAAGAATCACTCTTTTATTGCCCCGGAAATTTTGGAACAAACAGAAATTGAACCGGAAGCATGGAAGCAGATGGTCAAGAAAGCAACTGAGGATATTGAAGCCGGAGTGGTGGATAAAGTAGTGCTTGCACGGGAGATGAGATTGAAGTTTGATGAAAATGTAGACGTAGCTCAAGTACTTCAGCATTTGGAAGATACCCAGACGAACAGTTATATATTCGCTTTTGAAAGTGATGGTGTCCAATTTGTCGGTGCTACTCCTGAACGGCTGGTTAAAGTCGAAAATCAAAACTTATTGTCTACCTGTCTTGCCGGGACAATCCCTCGCGGGGAGACTCCTGAGCAAGATGAACAGCTGGGTCAGGAGCTGCTGACGGACGAAAAGAATTTGGAGGAGCATCAGTTCGTTGTCCGGATGATACGTGATGCAATCGAGTCCTGCAGTGAAAATGTCGATATTCCAGCTTCACCTGTACTTTATCCATTAAAGAATCTTCAGCATCTTTATACACCAGTAAGGGCAAGATTAAAACAGGGGCATACCTTATTGGATGTCGTTTCCCGACTTCACCCGACCCCGGCATTGGGAGGATTACCCCAAGAGGAAGCGATTGAATATATCCGTGAGTTTGAACCCCTTGATCGTGGCTGGTATGCCGGACCGGTAGGATGGTTCGATTCTAATCAAAATGGGGAATTCGCCGTGGCTATAAGATCAGCATTGATTGAAAAAAACAGGGCCTCCCTATTTTCAGGCTGTGGAATTGTAAAAGATTCTGATCCTGAAATGGAATATGAAGAAACAGCAATTAAGTTTACACCGATGTTAGCCGTACTAGGAGGAGCATGATGGAACACACCGAAACACTGACAAGGTACATGGCCAAGTTTGTGCAAGGACTAGTGGAAGCAGGGGTGCAGGATGTTGTCATCTCGCCTGGCTCCCGTTCTACTCCAATTGCCATGACCTGTGCGGAATACGATAAAATCAATCACTGGGTGAACCTGGATGAGCGCTCGGCTGCCTTCTTTGCCCTTGGCATGGCCAAAGAACAAAGAGGGCCAGTAGCGCTCGTATGTACATCAGGTACCGCTGCTGCGAACTATTACCCTGCTGTAATAGAAGCTTTTTACAGCAGGGTTCCTTTAATTGTACTTACTGCAGACCGGCCTCATGAGCTTCGTGACGTAGGTGCTCCCCAGGCGATAGAGCAATTGAGCTTGTACGGGGATTATGTGAAGTGGTTTCATGATCTGGCTTTGCCAGAAGGGAGCAGGAAAATGCTCCGTTATGCCAGGACTACTGCTGGCCGGGCTGTTCAGGAAGCTGTTCTTGGCAACGATGGACCTGTGCATATTAACCTCCCGTTACGGGAACCGCTAATACCTGATTTTTCTTTACCAGGTTTATGGGAAGCTGATACGGACAGTAAAGTACTTACCCCGGCCATTGGCAAGCGGGGAATTGATCGCAATTACCTGGATAGTCTGATTAAAGATCTTAAAAGGTTTACGAAAGGGGTTATTGTTTGCGGACCCCAGATGGACGCCGGGTTTGGTGACGCGATCGCCTATTTGGCCAAGCGTCTCGGGGCACCCGTATTAGCGGACCCACTCTCACAGCTTAGAGCAAACAAGTATGAAAAAAATAATATCATTGAGACGTATGATGCTATTTTAAAGCACGATGAAATAAAGGGTGCTTTACAGCCGGAGTTTATTATCCGTTTCGGAGCAATGCCGGTTTCCAAGCCTTATTTGCAGTGGCTGACTACTTTAAACTCCCCGCTGCATTTAATAGTGGAGCAGGAAGCAGGCTACCGTGAACCAGCAGGCATCGAAACTGCTGCCATCTATGCAGACCCTGTCATTTTTGCCGAGCAGTTAGCTGAACACCTGGATGAGCCTATTGTAGAGAATAGGTGGCTTGAAACATGGAAAGATATGAATCGGGTTGCGAAAGACCTGCTGCTTGCGGAATCCCCTGAAGAAGGGATGAATGAAGGGCATGCAGTAGTCCAGCTTGCAGAAGTAATACCTGATCAGTCTATTTTATATGTTGGAAACAGCATGCCTATCCGTGATGTGGATACTTTCTTTATGACTACACCAAAAGAGATCGATATCATGGCAAATCGGGGCGCAAACGGAATCGATGGTGTTGTTTCTGCTGCGCTGGGAACAGGCGCACGTGGTAAACCAGTGACATTGTTGATTGGAGATTTATCGTTTTTCCATGATATGAATGGGCTGTTGATTGCAAAACAAAAGAACCTTAACATCACCATTGTTTTGATAAATAATGATGGGGGCGGTATTTTTTCCTATTTGCCCCAAGCCAGCCACCCTGACCATTATGAGGAGTTGTTCGGCACCCCTATGGGCATTGAATTTCAGCCATTTGTAGAAGCGTATGGCGGCGCTTATCACCTGGCAAAATCGTGGAATGACTATACAAATGCGCTGGCCAATAGTTACGCTTCTCCTGGTTTATCAGTGATAGAGGTACGAACGGTTCGGGAAGAAAATGTTCCTTATCATAAGGCGAAATGGGAAAGCGTCAAAGAAGCGATTGGCAAACAGTTAAAGGGTTGAGCGTATGTACCATATAATTGATGACACGGAATACTGGGTTGAAATTAATGGAGAAGGCGTCCCTATGATAATGTTGCACGGTTTTACCGGAAGTACCCGGACATGGGATAATGTAGTTAACGTACTAACAAAGAATGGGCTGCAAATCATAACGATTGACTTGCCGGGGCATGGAAAAACCATTTATAACACGGAACGCAAATTATCGATGGAGCGTGTCTGTCATGATTTGAAAAGCTTAGTAGACGAGTTGAACTCTTCTCCTATAATTCTGACAGGGTATTCTATGGGGGGAAGGACAGCTCTTTCCTTTGCGTTGTTGTATCCTGAGTATGTATCAAAACTTATATTAGAAAGCGCCTCTCCAGGGTTAGAATCGAATGATGATCAGCTTGCAAGGGTTAGGAAGGATGAAAAACTGGCCAAAAAGTTGGAAGACGAAGGAATAAAGCCCTTTGTCCATTTTTGGGAAGACCTTCCTTTGTTTGCATCTCAGCGTGAACTCCCGGAGGAAGTGCAAAGTCAAATTCGGGAAGAAAGAATGAACCAGTCTGCCGAAGGTTTAGCACTATCACTCCGTGGTATGGGGACTGGTATCCAGCCGTCATGGTGGGAAAAGCTGGAGCAGATGAAATTGCCCGTACAACTGATTGTCGGAGAGTGGGACAATAAGTTTATCTCTATCAATGAACGTATGAAAGAAAAGCTGTTTGATAGCACGCTGAACGTAGTTGAGCACGCTGGGCATGCGGTTCATGTCGAACAGCCAAAGTTTTTTGCTGAAATTGTCAGCGAATTCGTGCTAGAATAAAAAGCGGAAAGCGTTTTAAAGGAGGAGTTTCCATGGCAATTGAATGGGTAAACGAAAGAAATTATGAAGATATTCTTTATGAAACATATGATGGTATTGCAAAAATCACCATCAATCGTCCGGAAGTTCGCAATGCCTTCCGTCCGCAGACAGTAAACGAATTACTGGATGCTTTTACTTATGCGAGAGATGATTCTAAAATCGGGGTCATAGTACTTGCAGGAGCTGGCGACAAAGCGTTTTGTTCCGGAGGGGACCAATCGGTACGCGGTCATGGCGGATATGTAGGGGAAGATGAAATTCCACGCCTGAATGTACTGGATTTGCAGCGCTTAATTCGTGTCATTCCAAAACCGGTCGTTGCAATGGTCTCTGGCTATGCAATCGGTGGCGGTCATGTTCTGCATGTAGTTTGTGATTTGACCATTGCGGCTGACAATGCCATTTTTGGTCAGACAGGTCCTAAAGTAGGCAGCTTTGATGCTGGATATGGTGCCGGACTCTTAGCACGGATTGTTGGTCATAAGAAAGCTCGGGAAATTTGGTATCTATGTCGTCAATATGATGCTCAGGAAGCAAAGGACATGGGCTTGGTCAATACGGTCGTACCTTTGGCTGAATTGGAAACTGAAACCGTTCAATGGTGTCAGGAAATGCTTGAAAAATCACCGACTGCCCTTCGTTTCCTTAAAGCATCCTTCAACGCAGATACAGATGGATTGGCTGGACTTCAGCAAATGGGTGGAGATGCTACATTGCTTTATTACACCACGGAAGAGGCTAAAGAAGGACGGGATGCTTTCAAAGAAAAGAGAAAGCCGGACTTCAAACAATTTCCCCGTTTCCCTTGATGGAAAAAAATACGGTATAATTTTTAGAGGAGGAAAGCATCAGTACGTGCATATAAGCGCGCAAGCTGATGCTTTCTTCTCTTTTCAGATACGATCAATTCCAAGGAGGTTTAAGATATGGAAAGGACTCTGCCTCATTGGCTGCAGAAGCAAGCAGAATTAAGACCAAATGAACAAGCGATTGAAACAGATGGTGGTTCGTCCTTGTCATTTTTAGAGCTGCATGAGCAAAGTAAGCAATATGCGGCTTGTTTTGAGGAACAGGGTATCAAAATAGGTGACCATGTGGCTGTTCTATCATCAAACCGGCTGGAGATGGTAATAGCCCTCCACGGGCTCAGCTATTTAGGCGCTGTGGCAGTGTTATTGAATACTCGCCTTACTGACGAAGAGCTTGCTTTCCAGATCAAGGATGCTGAAGTCAGTTGTTTGATTACGGAGGATAACTTTTATGTAAAAGGAGAAGCGGCGATTCAAAAAGCCGGACTAGCATACTGTCCCATTGTCCAGTATCATCTGATCAACTCCCATAAAAGCAGCCCTGATGCCATCCGTAAAGAAATAATCTTAGATGAAGTTTTTACTATCATCTATACATCAGGTACCACAGGTAGCCCTAAGGGGGTTCAGCTAACCTACGGGAATCACTGGACAAGTGCTATCAGCTCTGCTCTTAATCTGGGTCTTTCCCAAACTGATAAATGGCTGATCTGCCTCCCGATGTTCCATGTAGGGGGATTTTCTGCACTGATTAAAAATGTTGTTTATGGTATGCCTGTTTTTTTGATGGAAAGGTTTGACGAACATATAGTAAATCATGCCATTAAAAAATCCGGAGTAACGATCGTATCGGTGGTTTCTGTCATGCTGCAGCGTTTGATAGAAGACTTAAGAGATGAACGGCTGCCGGAACACTTTCGCTGTATGCTGCTTGGTGGCGGCCCGGCTCCAAAACCATTGCTTGAAAGAGCAAAGGATAGAGCGATTCCTGTATTCCAAACCTATGGAATGACAGAAACAGCATCACAAATTGTAACGTTAAGCCCCAAAGACGCTCTAAGAAAGCTTGGTTCTGCAGGAAAATCATTGAGTACCGCCTGGCTGGAAATCGATGCTCCACGTGGGGAAATCGGAGAAATCAAAGTGAAAGGTCCAATGGTAACAAAAGGCTACTATAAGCGGGAGGAGGCTACAGCAGAAGCGCTTTCTGATGGATGGCTTGCTACCGGTGACCTTGGCTATCAGGATGAGGAAGGGTTTCTCTATGTGGTGGATCGACGAAAAGATTTGATCATTTCCGGTGGGGAAAATATTTACCCGGCAGAAATAGAAAGTGTTCTATCAGGCATGGAAGGTATAGTCGAAGCAGGGGTGACCGGTATCGAAGATTCTCGCTGGGGTCAGGTGCCGGCAGCTTTTGTGGTAACTGAACAAGAGATATTACTTAACGAAAGGGATGTCCTCTGTTATTGCAGAGATCTCCTGGCAGGATATAAATGTCCAAAAGAAGTCCACTTCGTTGAAAAACTTCCACGAAATGCTTCTAATAAGCTGCTAAGACGGGAACTGTCAGCTTTTCGGAAGGATGTGTAAAAGTAGTGAATATAGCAGCCATTCATCTCCGGCGCATAGAAATGCCGTTGAAAAAACCTTTTGATACACATGCTGGCCAGGTTTTAAATCGGGAACTTATAATCGTAGAAGCAGTTGATATAGAGGGCAGAAGAGGATTTGGAGAAGTGACGGCTTTTTCTACGCCTTTTTATACAGCGGAAACTATCCATACGGCTTGGGAATTGTTGAACAAGGTTTTTATTCCGACTGTGGAATGGCACAAGGTTGCTCATCCGTCCAATATTGCCGTAATGTTGGCCGGCTATCAGGGGAATGAAATGGCAAAGGCTGGTTTGGAAGCTGCCCTGTGGGATCTATGTGCAAAACAAAAGATGAAAAGTCTGAGTGATTTAATCGGGGGGACCCGTAGACAGGTAGATACAGGAGTGGTTCTAAGTTTATCCGATGACATCGGCAAAGTTATTGAGGATTATCAAAAGGAAGGCTACAGGCGTTATAAGCTTAAAGTAGAAAAATATAAAGAAGCACAGGCCATTCAAAAAGTAAGTGAATATTCCCAGGAACTACCTATCATGATTGATATGAATGGCATGTATGAAGAGAAAGATCTTCCTTATTTGGAAGAACTGGACTCCCATGAATTGATGATGATCGAACAACCATTTCGTGCCGGAGACTTTTTCCTGCATCAACAGCTCCAAAATGTATTAAAAACACCTTTATGTCTGGACGAGAGTATCAGATCACTCGCTGATGCAGAACAAGCGATCCGAATGAAAAGCAGCCGGGTCATAAATATTAAGATTAGCCGGGTAGGCGGAATGACTGAAGCAATGGCGATTCATGATTTATGCAGGACTTCTGATATTCCTGTATGGTGCGGGGGGATGGTTGAATCCGGGATATCACGAGCCCATAACATTGCGCTCGCTTCTCTGGAAGGATTTTCAATTCCCGGTGATATTTCTGCTTCTTCGCGTTTCTGGGAAAAAGACTTGATTGTTCCTGAGGTGAAAGTGAAGAAAGGCAAAGTAGAGGTGCCTGCTGAACCCGGAATCGGCTTTGAAATCGACGGGGAGTATCTACAGTACGTAACCAGGGTTGAAGCTGCTTTCCAAGTAAACTAGCATGTAAGTTTTTTAAAAAAGTAAAGCCTTTGGATCCTTATAGGGTCCAAGGGCTTATTTTTTGGCTCTGTTTCATATTGTTGTGGATAATTCCATAAGAGCCTTATTTAACAATATGGCCGAATTGTGGAAGACTTGATTTCGAGATATTGTTGGAGTTGAGGGGCTTCAGGAAACGATTCGCTTTCCGTGGGCGTGTGCTGAGTCTCCTCAGGCTTCGCCTTGCGGGGCCTCATCTATCACTCAGCTCCCACAGGAGTCTCACCGTTTCCCTACGCCCCTTGTCATGGGAAGTGGATTGTCAACACGAAACTAGACAATTTTATTAAGGTGTCTCTTCTTGAACTCAATCGGGCTAAGGTAGCCCAGGGTACCATGAATTCGGATATGATTATACCAGTGAACATAATCAAATAAGGCCAGGTCCAGTTGTTCCTGGCTTTCAAATGTTTCTCCATAAACAAATTCTGTCTTAATCACCTTATACGTAGCTTCAGCCACCGCATTATCATAGGGGCAGCCTTTCATACTCAAAGAGCGATCAATGTTAAAGGTTTCTAATAACTCTTCAATAGCTTGGTTTTTAAATTCACTCCCGCGATCGGTATGAAAAAGTTCTAAATCCTCAAGGTTTCCACCAACAGAAGCGAAAGCTTTCTGGACCAGGGCTGCATCTTTTTGAGGGCCTGAGCTGTAGCCGATAATCTCACGATTATACAGATCCAGAATCGCACAGATATAATGCCATTTGGAACGCACGCGCACATAGGTTAAATCACTAACGACAACCTTACGAGCCTTATCCTGAGCGAATTGACGATTCAACGTATTTCCCTCTTCCGATTCATTGCACGTGCTTTTCATTGGCTTAAACTGAGCCACCGTATATTTGGAGACGAGCCCCTGCTCTCTCATGATCCGACCGATCCTTCGACGGGAGACCTGATACCCCTTTTTATGGAGTTCGTGCTTTATTTTTCGCGTGCCATAATTTTGCCGGCTTTTATGAAAAATATCGACAATCAGGCTGGTTAGTTCCTCTTCTTCAGAGGTGTCGGCTTCTTGTGATTCATAGTAGTACGTACTTTTAGGAAGTTGCAGGACGGCACACATTGCTGATACCGAGTATTTGTGACGGTTGTTCCGGATCACATCTACTTTCGTCCCATGATCAGCGCCGCTTGCTTTAAAATATCAACTTCCATCGAAAGACGCTGGTTTTCTTTTTGCAGCCTGATATTTTCATTTTGTTCAGGTGTTCGGTTGTCTTCTTCCTTGAAGGAACCCGCATTTCTGTACTGACTAACCCAACGATCAAAGGCAGAGGATGATAATTCATATTCCTTTAAAATTTCTTTTCTAGGTTTCCCATTTTCATTTAACTGCACAACTTGCTTCTTAAATTCATCCGTGAAGTTACGACGGTTCCTTGGGGTCATGTTTAGTCTCCTTGACTGAAATATTTAGTAAAGTGTAACTGACCTTAACGAAACTGTCCAACCAAGTGTAGCCTATCCAAAGTTCTCGAAATCAGCCTAAGAAAACTACCCTATGATTGAAGACTTTAGTGCTTTACATCCTTTGTAAAATGCCTCAAGTTGAAAGTTTCAGCTACATTCTTTCTCTTTTTGAAGGGTCCGTTTAATACAAAACTGGCTGGATGGGAAGGGAAACGGCGAGACTCCCGCGGGAGAAGGGGCTAGGCGAGATCCCACAGGGCTTTAGCCCGAGGAAGCTTGCCAGGTCCCCCGCAGGAAAGCGAGTTGTTTCCCGAACCATTCCCCATTCCGCTCATGGTAACGGACCCAACCATCTCGAAACTGAGTCTTCAGCAATTGGGAGCTTTTCTGTAAAATCAACAATCAGATTTAACAGAGATTTATTTTTATAGCAGAGGAAGCTTATGGAATAAGAGGAAGATGGCATCAGGAATTAAAATTTTAATAGGCGGGTATGAAGATAGGGAAATAACATCAAAAGGATAAGACTGAATAAATGTGTCCTGGTTTCATTCCGGCCCCTCCAGGGTACCCATTTAGTCTTGGGAGGTTTATATGAAAAAAATACTTATTTCTATACTCGTTCTTTTAGTTATCATTTCAGCCATCTCTTATTTCGTAGCACAACAACAAAAGCAAAAAGCGAAGACGAGCGAAAACGAAGAGCTGGTTGCTTTAGGAGATTCCCTGACATATGGAGTTGGCGATAAAACAGGGACTGGCTATGTCGGTGATCTGCAAAAGCTCTTAAGCAAAAACCATGAAGATCCTGTGACTGTTCATAATTATGGAATCCCAGGGCAACAGACAGATGGGCTGCTGCAGCAGCTAAAAAAACCCGAGATCCAGGAAAATGTTCAGGAAGCAGATTATATTATTATCTTTATCGGGACCAACGATTTGATTAAAAGTAATGGTGGAGATCTTGCCAAACTCTATGATGAACGAATAGAGCATGGAAAAGCAGACTATGAAAAGAATCTGAAAAGGATTTTTAGTATCATACGAGAAAAAAATCCGGATGCACCGGTATTGTATCTTGGGTTATATAATCCCTTTCCATCTTCCAAGGAAATTGAAAAAGTAGTCGGAAATTGGAATGAAACCAGTAAGAACATCGTAAGCGATTATTCCAAAACAAAATTCATTGAAACGAATGGACTTTTTGATAAGAAGTCTGATAAGTACTTTAGCGATGCTTTGCACCCAACTGAAAAGGGGTATAAATTGATCACACAAAAAATAATAAAAGAATATGACTTCTAAGGTTAATGAAAAAGGGGCTGCCCCAATTAGTCTATTACAGACTTATGGGACAGTCCCTTTCTCTATTATAGAGCATGAAAAATCGAGTAAGTGTCTTAGCTATACCATACGTAACGTGAAGGACAGGAGATTAATCTTAAGATACAGAGCTCTGATTTTAATTGAAAATGATTATCAAATTCATTGACACCATGAAGAAAGGTCCATAAACTTATAGTTGGAATATAAGCAAAATTTGATCTTATACTATTATGGACGGAATTATATTGAGGTGAAAATATGACTCATATGACAGAGCAGGAAGAAGCTTTCATGCGGAATCACTTTCGTTATCTTTCAGAACCAATAGAGGAACAACCACACGAAATCATTGATGGCTCTGACCTTCTCACGAGACAAGGATTACAAGAAAAACTTGATGAAATCCACATTTTTATGGAATCACAGTTTTTTTTAACGACAGCATCTATTTTCTCTAAACGCTACAGTTACTATATTGTTACTGGGATACTTGCGATGATGTCGGCTTTTAATAAATGCCCGGATTTTCGTCCTCAGAACTTCAGGCTTGTCCGGGTTGATGAAGATAAAAAGTGGCTTCCAAAACTTAATTTTGTATCAATAGAAGTTACCCTTCCGGAACCGTTCGAGCGTAAAAAGTGGCTGCGTGAAAACCTTACACAATTATTCAAGGAACACGTAAGGCCCTTATTTCTTCATATCAATCAATTGACCAGATTATCCATGAATGTTTTATGGGAAAACTTTGCTATTTATCTGTTCTGGTTTTATGAACGATTTGCCAAAGAACACTTTACAGGAGAACAGCTGGCACAGATTTATGATGACTTTCATTTCATTGTCCATGAACTCGATGGGGCTGTTTTTGGTGAAGAAAAGAATCCTTTTCATTATTTTCATTATCAGCCTAAGCTGCCAAGCGGAGCACGTGAACGGAAGTGTTGCTGTTTAAGTTATAAGTTGAATGAAGAGAGCGGGTACTGTAAAGTCTGTCCCCATCGTTGTTGAAAATGCATTGTTCATATGCTGAAAATAAATACAATATAATAATTCTCCTCTTACTGGCAAAAACTATGAAGCAAATGAGGAGGGTTGGTATGGAAAAAAATAAATATTATGTCAACGTAGGCTCGCAGGAAATTTCCGTGAATCATGATGGAAATAATGATATTTTTACTATTTACGCAACAGAAGAAGAAGTGATTGAACTTCGTGGGTTTTTTGATGAAGTGCATAATGCTGATGAAAGAGCATTTTGGCGCTCTCATATACCATTTCGCCATTACCATGATGATGAGCCCAATAGAGAGTTCGATAATGGAGTTAGGACAGTATTCAGCCGCATTTATGAATTAGGGGATGAAAAAACGAGAGAACATATCGGCAGTATGGGTATCCTGGAAGATCGTGATTCAACAGAGGGCCGTAGACATTTATAATGTTTACGGTTTTTCCCTTAAGAGTAATTTAATTTTGTTAAAGGATGAAAGCTTAAGAAAATAGATAGGCTTTCGCCATATGTACTTTACGATAAGCCAAGTTCTTAATGACATTCTCCAAAAGGGGTTTATGGATGATTTTTAACAGGAATAATGAAACTATAATCCATAAACTTCAAGGGGTGTAATACAGCAATGACCAAAAATTCAGCAGCCGTGAAATGGGGAAAGTCCATATTTGTCACAGTCCCGTTCGTGTTATTCATGCAGACGACTCCGTCCTTAAATGCAGAGCAGCCCAACATCGTGCAAATGCATCAGAAATCTGCAACTTCAGCAGTTGAGGATAAGCAGACCTCAACGGAATTCGGGAAGGAAAAGATGCCCCTGGACAAAGCTTTGATTGAAAAGCGGACAGATCAGTTTATGAATCAGCTGGTGCAGGAAGTAGATAGAAATTATAAAGTGGAAAAATACGACAGCAAACAGGCGTTGCTTAAGGATTTTAAACCTTTTGCTAAACAACAAGCTGCAGAAAAATATGTCGACTATTTCTATCAGGAAAAGCAGTCCGGTCTTTATATTCTTCCGACTGAGACGCCGCCTTGGTTTGTAAATGGAGAAGCTTATGATACCATCAATATAGATGAAACTCATAAACAGGTTATCCAAACCAATACAAACGAAATTTACGGTGAGTATACGATTGCCATAACGTTTGAATTTGATGGTAAATGGCTTATAAAAGAAATTGATCATAAGTAATTAACGAAGCAGTCAAAGGCAGTTGAAAACGGCGATGAAAACATTTTACGACTATTATAACAATGAAGTGAAATTATCTTTTGATGATCACCCTTTTTCTAAACAACCAAAACATGTTTGGGTAATATGCAGATACGGGTCGCAGTGGTTGCTTACCAAACATAAAGATCGCGGCATTGAGTTTCCGGGTGGAAAAGTTGAAGAAGGGGAGACCGCAGAAGATGCTGCACATCGGGAAGTGAAAGAAGAAACTGGTGCCAAAATTAAAAAATTGAATTACCTTGGCCAGTATCATGTTGCAGGAAAAGGCGGTACGATAATCAAGAATATTTATTTTGCACTTATTGAAGGAATTTATCAACAACATCATTATTTTGAAACAGCGGGACCGGTCCTGCTTGATTCTATACCGGACAATATAAGCAAAGATAAGCGTTTCAGTTTTATGATGAAGGATGGCGTATTGCCCAACAGCTTAGAACAAATAATTAAATTACAGATGTTATAATCAAAGGACGCATGAAATAAATGCGTTCTTTTTTCACGGCGAAAAACCGTTAGATTTGGGTAGAATAAGGCTTATATAATATAATAACTATGTGAATTGTTTCACGAATAGGGGTTGTTTTATTATTTTAGATGATATAGGAGAGACTGTGCACTTATGAATGATTTAAAAAAGCTGGCTAAAGCACACGCTCATGATCGAATTCTTCTTTTTATCATTGCTCTGTTAACGGGTGTGATGGTCATTGGCCAGGCATACCTTTTTGTAGCTGCTGTCGACCGTATATTTTTACAAAAGTACTCTTTTTTAGAAGTTCTTCCTGTATTACTTGTATTATTAGCGGTGATGATTGCTCGTGCTGGGCTCACTTACTGGAGTGGGCGTACTGGTGTTCAAATGGCTTCAAAAGTAAAAAGAGACTTTCGTCAATCCCTATTGAATAAGTATTCCCGTAATCCCATACAAGCATCCTTCCAGGGACAATCAGGGCAAAAGGTAAGTGTGATACTGGATGCAGTCGATGAAATTGACAGTTATTTTAGTCAGTACGTTCCCCAGGTAATCCAGACATCAGTTGTCCCACTGATGATCATCGGCACTGCATTTTACCATCATATTTACACGGGTATCATCATGCTTATCACAGCTCCATTCATTCCTGCTTTTATGATTATCATCGGATTGAAAACAAAAAAGAAATCAGAAGAACAAATGGATGAAATGGCGGCGTTTTCGGGGCGTTTTCTCGATATTCTGCAAGGACTTACGACACTTAAGTTTTTCGGACGTGCCAAACAACAGCACGAAGCTATCCGGGAAAGCAGTCTTAATTTTAGGGATGCGACAATGGAAGTTTTGAAAATCGCTTTTATTTCATCGTTATCATTAGAGTTCATCTCCATGTTGAGTATTGGAATTATCGCTCTTGAAGTAGGGATTCGTTTGATAGTATTTGAAAGTATCAGTTTCTTTACGGCTTTTTTTGTACTGGTTCTGGCTCCCGAATTTTATAATTCTCTGCGCGACTTAGGCAGTGCTTTTCACACAGGTCGCGGAAGTATGGGCGCTGCTAAAAAAGTATCCGAGGAACTTACAGAAACAGAACAGGTAGTCGAGTGGGGGGACACACCATTCCGTTATACAGATAAACCACCTGTAATCGAGCTGAAAGAGGCAGGTTTCCGTTATAAGGAAGAAGGTTTTGCCTTGAAAGGAATCAGTGCAGTACTGTCTTCCAATCAACAAATAGCGATCGTGGGCAGGAGTGGTGCAGGAAAAACGACTTTATTGCATCTGATTGCAGGATTGATTGGGCCAACAGAAGGGATAATAGAAGTGGATGGACGCTCGTTATTTTCCTATGAAGAAGCAGGATGGTTCGAACAGTTGAGTTATATCTCCCAGCATCCTTACTTGTTCGCCGGAACACTCTCCGATAATATCGCCATCGGCACTAACGAAGCTGCTACGAGATATGAGATTGAACGTGCAGCTGAAAAAGCAGGGATTCAAGAGTTGGTAGAGTCGTTAGAGGCCGGATTGGACACAGCGATCGGTGAAGGGGGCCGCGGGCTCTCTGGGGGTGAAAAACAACGCGTCGCATTAGCGAGGGCGTTTTTAAAAAAGCCATCTGTCATTCTTTTTGATGAACCGACTACGGGACTCGATCTTCATACCGAGCGAATTTTACAGGCGTCGATCGAAGCCCTGGCGAAAAACTCAACCGTTATTACAGTAGCTCATCGGCTTCATACTATTAGGAATGCGGATCAGATATTATTTCTTGAGAATGGAAAGCTTATAGCACAAGGATCGCATGAAGAATTATTGGCAGGTAATCAAGAATACCGTAATATGGTAGCTTCACATCGGGGAGGCATAGCACAATGAACCACTTGAAATTAGTCATCAAAGAAATTATGACCGAAAAGAAAGATGTTTTTCTGTCCGTGCTGTTTGGTTTCCTGGCCGGGATTACCGCCATTGCTTTGTTTGGTTCAAGTGGCTATTTGGTATCAAAAGCGGCATTCGCACCTCCGCTGTATACGCTGGCTTTTTTGATAGCTGGTTTGAAACTGATGGGATTTGCCCGTGCCCTAAGCTGTTATGGCGAGCGATATTTTTCTCATCGGGCAACCTTCACGATGCTTAGCAATATCCGTGTATCTTTTTTTGAAAAGCTTGAGCCGCTGGCTCCGCGTATTTTCCAAAAGTATCGTAGTGGGGATTTGCTTGCGCGGATTGTGGGGGATGTGGAAAGCTTACAGAACTTCTTTTTACGTGTGTTTTATCCCCCGATTATTCTCTTATTAGTGTTTTTAAGTACTATCTTTTTTGTTGCTTTCTACTCCTGGTGGATTGCATTCATTTTATTCGCCGGTTTGATACTGACAGGGCTGGTAATACCAGCCTGGTTTGCACGCAGACAGAAGAAATTGGATAGCCGAATAAGAGAATCCAGAGCTGAATTATCTACCGATGTGACTGAATTTCTCTATGGCTTCCTGGATTTGAAAATCTATCAGAAGCTTCAAGGGAAAAAGCAGCGGCTTCACGATACGTCCAATCGATATATTGCAGAACAAGAGCGAGAAGGAAAAACAGCAATGTTCAATCACTCCATCAATTCGATGGTATCTTTTACTGTTTCCTGGTTTGTACTGGCAGTTGGTGCTTATTTTGTAACTGCAGAACAGCTTGATGGTGTCTTTCTTGCTATGCTTGTCATGATATCTTTGACGATGTTTGAAAATGCCCTCCCCATGGCTGTTTTACCTGGACACTTGGAGGATAATCGCAGAGCGGCTAAACGTCTTTATTCAGTAGTGGATGAAGAATCTGAGCCCAATACAATCATCGAAAAGAAGCTGCCAGCTGGTCAAGCATTATCACTTGCTTTTCAAGAGGCGACATTTACGTTCCCTGGGGAAGACCGTCCAGCTCTCAAAGAAGTTTCTGTTGATCTTCCGGCTGGCTCAAAAACGGCAATCGTTGGACCCAGTGGTTCTGGAAAGTCCACGCTTATGCAGTTGCTCCTTGGCGTGATTCGACCAGACAAGGGGAAGATCCTGGCGGATGGAGTAAATCTCAGTGAGGTCGAACAGGAAAACTTATGGGCAAAAATAAATGTCGTACTTCAGGAAAATCATTTCTTTTACGGCACAATTCGGGAAAATTTACTGATTGCGGATGGTGCTTTGACCGATAAAGACATGGAAGCCGCATTAGAGCGTGTGGAGCTTGATCATTTTTCATTGGATGATGCTGTCTTTGAAAAAGCGGAAAACCTTTCAGGCGGAGAGAGACAGCGACTGGCAGTAGCAAGAGCTATGCTAAAAGGGGAGCGCTTGTGGTTGTTAGATGAACCTGTCTCCTCTGTAGATGTGCTTACAGAGAAAACAATCTATGAGCATATCTTCAGCCTGGCCAAAAAAGATACCCTTGTTTTAATCAGTCATCGTTTGACAGGTCTGGAGAACATGGATAAGATCATTGTGATGGAACAGGGAGAGGTCGTAGAAGCAGGTTCATTTAAGGAACTGATGGAAAAGCAAGGCTATTTCTATGAAATGAAGCAAATCGAGAAAAATGTATTGATGTAACACCAAGAGTAGTCCAAGTCTATCCCAATGACTTGAACTACTTTTTTGCAGTAATAAACTAACTAACATCAGGAAAGGCAAGAGGTTCATATGAAACGTTACTTATATATTTTATCTGGAGTACTTGTTTTTATCATGCTGGCGTACTTTCTGTCTGTTAACATAGGCCAGCCTGGCGAAAATGAGCATCCAAAGAAAAACACTACAGATACAGGACAATGGGTTGGTGCCTGGACCGCCAGTATGCAGTCCCCTTTTGCAGAAGGGATATCTCGACATGGATTTGAGAATCAAACGATCCGTATGATCATACACCCTCAAATTGATGGTGAGAAGATGCGACTACGTTTATCTAATACATTTGGTTCAACTCCCCTGACAATTGAAGAGGTGCATGCTGCCATTTCAAATAAAGAAGCTGGAAATGTTGCCGGAACGGATACTAAAGTTACATTTGATGGCAATCAAAAGGTGACAATTCCGCCTGGGGAAAAAGTATTTAGTGATGCTGCTCCTCTTAAAGTTAAAAGAGGTAAAAATGTAGCGGTTAGTATTTATGTTGATAAAAAAAGCGGTCCTGCCACATGGCACCCGCGCTCTATCCAAACCACCTTTATAGCGAATGGGAATCGGGTTTCCGATTCTGATGGCTCGCATTTTAAAAACAAAGAAGAAGCGTGGTTTTGGCTGGATGGAGTAGATGTATTAACCGATGCTTCGGTAAAAGGTGCGGTTGTGGTCCTGGGAAGCTCTATTGCAAATGGCAATTACTCAAAAATAAACGCAAACCATCGTTGGCCGGATTATTTAGCAAACCGGATGAATCAGGAAAGTATGGGTAATAAAATGTCCGTTTTGAACGCAGGAATATCAGCAAATCAACTGCTAAATAGTCCACCTGAAAAAGGAGAAAATGCGTTGGCTAGACTGGAGCGGGATGTATTCAGTCAAACAGGTGTCAAAGGAGTGATCCTTCATCAGGGTTTGAATGACATCAGACATCATCCAGAATATAACTCAGAAAAAATAATCGGGAGAATGCGGGAAATCATCCAGGCTGCCCACGACCAGGGTCTAAAAATTTATGGAGGAACTTTGACTCCATTTAAAGGCTCAGGAATGTATACGTCAACAGGGGAACAAACCCGTCAGGAGGTAAATGACTGGATCAGAACCAGCGGGGAGTTCGATGGAGTGATAGATTTTGATAAAGCGTTACGAGACCCAGAGGATCCAGAGCGCTATCTGCCAAAGTATGATGCGGGAGATCATCTCCACCCCAATGATGCTGGTTACCGGAAAATGGCTGAGTCTGTGGACCTATCTATGTTTAAATAAACACAGAGTATATTTGTGATCTGGATAGAAAAAAGGAGTATCCACATGTACTTTGTGGATGCTCCTTTGCATGTAAACTATTTATTGACGAATCAGCTTTTTTTCCAGCTTTTCAACGAGTTGATACATGATGGCAGCGAAGAAAGCGATGATCATGAGAGCGAACAGAACTAACGTGAAATCGAATACTTGGAAGCCGTAAATGATCAAATAGCCTAAGCCTTGTTTTGATACAAGGAATTCACCGACGATCACTCCGACCCAGGATAGCCCCACATTCACTTTCAGGGATGATATCATCGTAGGAAAGGATGCAGGAAAGATCGCTTCCTTGAAACAGACACTTTTCGAAGCCCCTAAGCTTTGCAATACTTTAATATAGTTGCTGTCGATTTCCTGAAAGGCATTATAGACCACCAAAGTGGTGATGATGATCGATATAATTGCACCCATAGCAATGATAGAAATATATCCCGGGCCAAGGGCAACTATAATGATTGGTCCAAGAGCTACTTTTGGCATTGCGTTGAGGATGACAAGGTAAGGGTCAATGATTTTGGAAAAACGATTCGACCACCATAGAATTGCTGCTAGCAGGATGCCTGCAATGGTTCCGATGATGAACCCTGCAATAGTTTCGAACAAGGTTACGTTTAAATGAATCCAAAGGGAACCATCGCTTACCTTGGTGATGAATAAGTTGTAGATTTTACTTGGAGAGCTGAAGAGCAGCGGATCAATCCATCTAAATTGGCTGGCAGCTTCCCATAGACTGAAAAAAAATACGAATATGGAAGCTTGCCAAAAACGGATCAAACGTTTTTCTGTTTTTAATTTTTTCACATAAGCCTGATGGAGTTCTTTGTTTGTAGCTTCACTTTGTTTCAAGCGCGCTCATCTCCTTCCACACCTGATCGAAGATTTCCTGGAATGAGGGGTGTTGCCGTGCTTGGAAAGGAGGGAGCTCTCTTAGCTCTCCGGGCATCCTGAATATCTCCTGAATTTCTCCAGGCCGCGGTTTTAATAATATAATGCGGTCACTCATGACAATCGCTTCACTGATATCATGAGTTACAAGTAATGCTGCCTTATTGTATTGTTTCAGTAGCTGAGAGACGAAATCCTCCAGACGGAGTTTTGTCTGAAAATCCAATGCTGAAAATGGTTCATCCAATAAAAGCAGCTTTGGTTCTGTGATTAATGTCCGTGCAAGAGCGGCACGTTGTCTCATGCCGCCGGAAAGTTCATCGGGATAGGAATCCCCGATATTCGGCAAGCCTACTTCTTCCAGTATTTTTCTCGCTCGCTGCTCCAGGGAAGACGCTTGATTTTTATTGATTTTAGGTCCGAGAAGTACATTTTCTTTTATCGTTTTCCAGGGAAATAAATAATCCTGCTGAAGCATATAACCCATAGGTGGTTTGTTGCCCGCCTTTTGATCTGAATCCCCATCAAGTTTGATTTCTCCTCGGGTTGGCGTAATCAGTCCGGCAACGATGGATAGCAAGGTTGTTTTTCCACACCCGCTTGGCCCCAGTATCGAAATGAATTCCCCTTTCTCCAAGGTGAAACTGATATTTTCTAAGGCTTTGGTATAATCTTTTTTCGAATAATAATGATGAGAAACCTGGTTGACGGTCAACAGTGACATGGGGGACCCTCCTATTCGTTGATAATGTCCTCAGCAATACTGGTATTGACCAGGGTTTCATGATTTACATCTTCCGGAAGTTCTCCTGCTTCTTTCATGATCGCTTTCAAGTTATTCCATTCTTTTTCATCTAACAATGGATTTGTAGCGAACGAGCCTTGGCTTTTGTAACGGTCTACAACTGTGGCAATCAAATCCAGTTCAGAGTCTTCAAAGTAGGGCTGGATGACTTTTGCTGTTTCCATGGCAGAATGTTCCTGGACCCATTGCTGTGCCTTATAGATGGCTCTGGTGAATTTTCGGATTGCTTCTTCGTTTTCGTTGATGTAGCTTTCTTTTGCCATGAAGACGGTATATGGCACATGACCGGACTCTTCCCCAAATGAAGCGACGATATGGCCTACGCCTTCTTTTTCAAAGATGCTGGCTGTGGGTTCGAATAATTGTACATAATCCCCTGTTCCAGAGGCAAAAGCATTGGGTATATTAGCAAAATCGACATTTTGAATCAATTCCAGATCTTCATGTGGATCGATGTCGTGTTGTTTCAAGACAAATTCTCCTACCATTTGTGGCATACCGCCTTTACGCTGACCGAGAAAGGTACTGTCATTCAAGTCTTCCCACTTAAAATTTTCAACCTTTTCCCGGGCGACAAGAAATGTCCCATCTGTCTGCGTCAATTGAGCGAAGTTGATAGCTGGATCATTCGCTCCCCGAGCGTGTACGTAAATGGAGGTTTCGGAACCGACCAATGCGATATCAGTGCCATCAGATAAAAGAGCAGTCATCGTTTTGTCCCCGCCCCATGTAGTATTAAGCTCAACTTCCAATCCTTCTTCTTCAAAGAATCCTTTTTCCAACGCGACATATTGCGGGGCGTAGAAAATCGAACGAGTGACCTCAGCGACTTTCAAGCTGGTAGTTTGCTGCTGCCCACATGCTGCGGTAACAGCCAGCAAAATTGCCATCAAGACGATACCCGCTAATTGGATTTTTTTCATTTGGAAAGCTCCTCCTGTATGATGTTGGTTAGAATAACTAATGTAGTTTATGTGTTTTTGAAAAAATGTGTGAACGCCCATATAAAAAATAATCACAACTGTGGAATCAGGAGGTGTTTTCATGAATGGCGAAATGGTGGATCGGCTGAAATTCCCTTCTCCTCATCCAGGGTTTGAAGTCTATATGGTTACCTATAGAAGTGAAGGCCTAAAAGTGAAGGGGTTTTTGGTTGAACCGAAAGATGAGGGTACTTATCCCGGTTTTCTTTATTTGCGCGGTGGAATAAAAAATGTTGGAAAAGTCCGCATAGGAAGGATCATTCAGTTTGCAGCTCATGGTTTTGTTGTTTTTGCTCCTTTTTATCGCGGTAATCTGGGAGGAGAAGGAAGTGAGGATTTCGCGCTAAACGATAGACATGACGCATATTCAGGAATAAAAGTGCTGGAGAATCATTCCAATGTGGGGGAGGATATTTTCGTTTTTGGTTTTTCACGTGGAGGAGTGATGGCTTTATGGACAGCTATTACAATGCCACAAGTGAAAAAAGTGGTAGTCTGGGGAGGAGTAAGTGATGTTACTCTTACTTATTGGGAAAGGGAAGACCTTCGGCGGATGATGAAAAGAGTGACTGGTGGAACGCCAAAAAAATATCCTGACCGCTATCTTGCCAGGACGCCTCTTCATGAATTAAGGAGAATGGAAGCTGATTTGTTGATTATTCATGGTGCAAAAGATGAAAATGTGGACATCCAGCACGCCTATCGCCTGCAGGAAGCTATGAAGGTCAATAATAAACGGTACGAAAGCTGGATATTCACGGATACCGACCACTATTTTCCGCCGAAAATCAATCGTGAAACAGTTAAACGGATGTGTGAGTGGCTGCAGCAAAAATAAAAGAAGCGGACACGTTTGTCACGTATCCGCTTCTTTTTATATATGAGGAGATGAGGAAACAATTGTCATATTAGCCCCGGTAAGCCGGGCCTGCTTTAGCGATGGCATCACTTGCATGCGTGAATTTTTCAAAGTTTTCATGGAATTTCATCGCTAATTCTTTTGCTTTTTGGTCATAAGCTTCTGGATCATTCCAGGTCTGCTTTGGAATTAATACTTCATCCGGTACACCAGGTACTTGCACTGGGGCTTCCAACCCGAAGATGTCATCGACATGAGTTTCAACCGAATTCAATTCCCCTTCTAAGGCCGCATGGATCATCGCACGTGTATAGGAAAGTTTCATGCGGTTTCCTTCACCGAAAGCGCCCCCAGTCCAGCCTGTATTGACAAGAAAGACATTTGTGTTATATTGATCTATCTTTTCACCAAGCATTTCTGCATAAGTTGCAGGGGCTAGCGGAAGGAATGGAGATCCGAAGCAAGCAGAGAATGTTGCCTGCGGTGAGGTGACTCCTCGTTCCGTTCCGGCAAGCTTACTGGTGTATCCGCTAAGGAAATGATACATAGCCTGTTCTTTGGATAATTTACTGATAGGCGGTAAAACGCCAAAAGCATCTGCTGTTAAAAAGATAATTGTATTTGGATGCCCCGCAACGCTTGGAAGAACAATGTTATCGATATTATCGATCGGATAAGCTGCACGTGTATTTTCCGTTAAAGATGTATCATCATAATCAGGGTTACGCGATTCCTCATCCAGAATTACATTTTCCAATACAGAGCCGAATCGGATTGCATCATATATCTGTGGTTCTTTCTCTTTCGATAAATTAATGGTTTTCGCGTAACAGCCACCTTCAATATTGAATACGCCTTTTGGAGACCAGGCATGTTCATCATCCCCGATCAAACGGCGGTATGGATCAGCTGATAAAGTAGTTTTACCTGTACCAGAAAGACCGAAGAACAGAGCGACATCGCCTTCTTGCCCTACGTTGGCAGAACAGTGCATAGATAACACGTTTTTCTTAGGCAGCATGTAGTTCATAACGGAAAAAATAGATTTTTTGATTTCTCCTGCGTATTCCGTACCACCGATCAGCACGATACGGTGTTTCAATGAAATTAGAATGAAAGCTTCGGAGTTAGTACCATCGATTACAGGATCCGCTTTAAAATTCGGAGCAGAAATAACGGTGAATTCCGCTTCATGTTCCGTTAATTCTTCTTCCGTCGAGCGAATGAACATTTGCCTTGCAAATAAATTGTGCCATGCCATTTCATTGATGACCTGAATCGGCAGTCTATAATTATCATCGGCTCCTGCATAGCCGTTAAAAACAAAAACTTCGTCCTTGGCACTTAAGTAATCGAGTACTTTATGGTATAAACGAGTAAATACATCTTCATCGATTGCGCAGTTTACCGGGCCCCAATCCACTGTATTATTGGAAACATCATCCTTAACGATGAATTTATCCTTAGGCGAGCGTCCGGTATAAGTACCAGTTGTAGCGCGAACAGCACCTGTAGATGTGAGAACGCCTTCATTTCGGTGTAAAGTTTTTTCAACCAATTGTGCTACAGAAAGGTTTTTCAAAACATTCTCCTGTGATAACAAATCAGAGAGTTGGGACATTTGATTTATAATTGTCATCGCGTAAACCCGCCTTTGCATTAAGTTTCAACCCATTGGAAAACCAAGTGTGGTTTAATTTGATTATTAGTATAACACATTCATTCTATTAATCCACACTATTTTTGTTACTGTCATATTTTTTTCATATTTAATTATTCTTATATATATTTAATTATTCTTATATAATGTAACATTGTTCATACATATTGTAGAGGGGAAAGTAGGGTGTAAGGAACCTTTGATCACTTTTGGTTAAAGATACCCCTTTTTATAAAATAGACTTGTGTTAAACGTTATTGTTGATTTCTTATCCCTGCCACCCTATCCGTTTTTTGATGAACGAACCGTACGTTGTAAGAAGATATCTTCCACATTCCAAGACCCAATGATACAGGAAACTAGGCCTCTTTGTAGCTGTTACTATGGTTGAATGACTCTGCCTGCGAAAGTTTCCGTTATTCTTAAATACGCAAGTAGGTCCGGGAAATTGCGAGACTCCTATGGGAGTAGAGTACATGGTGAGATCCGACAGGGCTTTAGCCCGAGGAAGCTCACCGTACCCCCATGGAAAGCGAGTGATTTCCCGGACCTCCAAACGCTCATATCCGTAACGGAAACAATTTCTCTAGAAACTGAGTCTTCAGCAATTGGGAGCTTTAGCTGCAATTAATGAGTAAGAAAAAACCAGGGGGAATATGGATTGAAACATATAGTGCTATATGATGCCCAATGTTATCTTTGCCAACAGTCAAAAAGTATATTTCAGCGACTGGACTGGTGTCACAATTTTCAGTGGAAATCCTTACAAGATTACAAAAAGGAAACTAATTTGTCACGAGAGGAAGAAACGGCAATCAAACAGGAAATCCATATTATAAAAAGAGGTGGAACAAAGCAGAAAGGTTATCATGCCGTAGTAACCATGCTCCGTTACTCCCCGCCTACAGCTCCTATCGGATTGTTAGGCAGTCTTCCCGGAATGTCTTTAGTGGGAAAACCTTTATACAGCTGGATAGCTAAGAACCGATATAAATTCTTTAAAGGGAAGTGTCCGAATGGAAGTTGCAACCTGCATAATCGAAGTAGTTAATTGACAACAGCGGTGGTTTTAGTTACGATATAGTGCGAACGGATACTCTCTTATCCAGAGTCGGCGGAGGGGACAGGCCCGATGAAACCTCAGCAACCATCACGAATGTGAAAAGGTGCTAGCCTGTAGCAAGGAATGATCCTTGAACGATAAGAGCGAAAGGAAGCAACCCCCTTTCCTCATCAATAGGAAGGGTTTTTCTTTTTTATAAGACCATAAATCGAACTTCCCGCAGATGGGGAGTAATAAAATATGAATGAAGAGTTGGTTAGTTTCCCATTCGTACTGGGAGAGAAGTTCCGTCTGATTTTTGTGTACATTATAAAGGAGGAGTTTGTTAGCATGCCTGCGAATCGCCGGTTATTTACTTCGGAATCTGTCACAGAAGGACATCCTGATAAAATTTGTGATCAGATTTCAGATGCCATTTTAGATGAAATTTTAAAAAATGATCCAAACGCCCGTGTGGCTTGTGAAACAACTGTGACTACGGGACTTGTCCTGGTTTCAGGTGAAATCACAACCAGTACTTATGTGGATATTCCAAGCATTGTACGTCGAACCATTAAAGAAATCGGCTATACAAGAGCTAAGTTCGGTTTTGATGCTGAAACTTGCGCTGTACTTACTGCCATCGATGAGCAGTCCCCGGATATTGCTGGCGGGGTTGATGTCGCGTTGGAAAGCCGTGAAGGGAAAATGAGTGACAGCGAAATAGAAGCGATAGGTGCAGGGGACCAGGGGCTGATGTTCGGTTACGCGAATAATGAGACGGAAGAACTGATGCCGCTCCCGATTTCACTTGCTCATAAAATTTCCAAGCGGTTAAGCGATGTTCGGAAAGATGGTACATTGGACTATCTTCGTCCGGATGGGAAAACACAAGTGACGATAGAATATGATGAAAATGATCGACCTTTGCGTGTAGATACAATAGTCATTTCTACCCAGCATGCAGAAGATATCACATTGGAACAGATTCAGGCAGACTTGAAAAAACATGTCATTGAGCCAGTGGTACCTCGCGAGTTGATTGATGAACAGACGAAGTACTTCCTCAACCCGACAGGGCGTTTCGTGATTGGTGGTCCGCAAGGAGATGCCGGCTTGACAGGCCGTAAAATTATTGTGGACACGTATGGTGGTTATGCCCGTCATGGCGGGGGAGCTTTTAGTGGAAAGGACGCAACCAAAGTGGACCGTTCTGCTGCTTATGCTGCCCGTTATGTTGCCAAAAACATTGTAGCAGCAGGTTTGGCGGAGGCATGCGAAGTACAGCTTGCTTATGCCATTGGAGTTGCGCAGCCGGTTTCTATCGCTATTAATACATTTGGAACAGGTAAAGTCAGCGAGGAGCTTTTGGTCGCTGAAATACGTGAATTATTTGATCTGCGTCCGGCAGGCATCATTAAAATGCTTGACCTGCGTCGTCCGATTTATCGTGATACCGCTGCTTATGGACACTTTGGCCGTACAGATGTTATATTCCCTTGGGAAAACACGGATAAAGCAGAAGAACTCAAAAAATTATTGGATGATTAAAATAGGAAAGCGGATCTGCCTCCGATGGTTTGATCCGTTTTTTGATTATGTTTACCCCATGAATAGGTGGGAAAATACTGAATATCGTTAATGAGTTTTTCTGTGTTATAATCTGACAGAAGATACAAAGAAATTATGAAGAAGGTGGCCGATTATGTGTGGTTTCATAGGGTTGATTCGAAGTCAGCCTCGTTATATGAGTGAGGAAGAACTAGCAACTTTTCAGAGACAAAACGATTATATTACCCATCGCGGACCGGACGATGAGGGGTACTACCACGATGAATATATTTCCTTAGGATTTCGCCGCCTCAGTATCATCGATATAGAAAGTGGGCAGCAGCCATTAAGCTATGAGAATGAGCGTTATTGGATAGTGTTTAATGGAGAAATCTATAATTATGTGGAGCTCAGAGAGGAATTAGAGAACCAGGGATTTGATTTTATAACCGAATCGGATACAGAAGTGATTACTGCTTTGTTCCATCACAAGCGCGAGCATGCCTTCCGTGATTTGCGAGGTATGTTCTCCATCCTTATTTGGGACAAACAAGAACAGACATTATATGGTGCCCGTGATCCGTTTGGGATAAAACCGTTATTTTATACTTCGGATGAAAATGGAACCTATTTTGCTTCTGAAAAGAAAAGTCTGACACTGGTAAGGGACAGCGAGCAGGTGGACGTAGAAGCATTGCACCATTATTTAAGTTTTCAATTCGTACCGGAACCATGGACGATGACAGAAGATATTAAGAAGGTAACTCCTGGTCATTATTTTATTCAAAAGCCAGGTGGGGAAGTTATGTTTGAAAGATACTGGCATGCAACCTTCCACCCTAAATTAATGGATAAAAACAGCTGGATTAATCAAATTCAAGAGGCTATGTATGATTCTGTATCCAAGCATATGCGAAGTGATGTCCCTGTAGGATCATTTTTATCCGGTGGCATTGATTCCAGCTTGATTGTAGCAATGGCAAAAGAATACAACCCTGCCATCCAGACATTCTCGGTTGGATTTGAGCGAGAGGGATATTCAGAAGTCGATGTAGCCAAAGAAACAGCAGACAAGCTGGGAGTAGAGAATATTTCGTATACGATAACACCTCAGGAGTATATCGAAAAACTGCCTAAAATTATGTACCACATGGACGACCCGTTAGCTGATCCGGCCTGTGTACCCTTGTATTTTGTGGCAAGGGAAGCACGGAAGCATGTCACCGTCGTTCTTTCTGGTGAAGGCGCGGATGAACTTTTCGGAGGGTATAATATTTATCGGGAACCCGAATCGTTGAAAATATTTCAATCGATTCCTGAACCGGCTAAACATTTATTAGGGCGGGTTGCTGAAAAACTGCCTGAAGGAGTTAAAGGTAAGAGCTTTCTCGAACGGGGTACCACACCTTTGAAGAAGCGATATATCGGAAATGCAAAAATGTTTGAAGAAGCAGAGAAGCAGAATCTGCTTCGCAACTACCGTAACTTCCATTATCAGCAGGTGACCGAGTCATTATATCAAACTGCTGACGAATATGATCTCGTTAATCAAATGCAGTATGTCGACATTCATACGTGGATGCGCGGCGACATTTTACTGAAGGCTGATAAAATGACCATGGCAAATTCATTAGAATTACGGGTACCTTTCCTGGATAAGGAAGTGTTCGATGTGGCAAGAGCTATTCCTGTCGATATGAAAATTGCTAATGGCACCACAAAAAGTATATTACGCGAGTCTTCTCGCGGAATCGTACCAGATCACGTTTTGGATCGTAAGAAGCTTGGCTTCCCAGTACCGATTCGACACTGGTTGAAAAATGAGTTATATGATTGGGCGAAAATGTTGATTCATGAAAGTGAGACGGATCAATATATCCATAAAGGATATATACTCGATTTACTTGAAGCTCATTGCCAGGATAAAGGAGACTACAGTCGAAAGATATGGACCGTATTAATGTTCATGTTGTGGCACCAAATTTTTGTGGAACGTCGTTATCCTATTGAAGATTTGATCAACGAAGATAAGCCGGAAAGCAAGTTGGCGGTTATTTGAGAAAATTTTCGTCGTGACTGATTTTGTTTCCAAAGTTTCGAGATAAATAGGACAACATACGTAAAAACTCCCTCTGTCAGCTGGCAGAGGGAGTTTTTACATTTTTGTAATTTTTAATGTTCGCGCAGTTTTTTATAATACTGGCCTTTTTCAACGTATTCTCTACGGATTCTGTTCATTTCTGCAAAATCCGCTTCGGTAAGTTCTCGGACTACTTTGGCTGGGCGGCCCAGCGCAAGTGAGCGAGGCGGAATTTTTTTGCCGGGAGGAACAAGACTTCCAGCACCTAAAAAGGCCTCTTCTCCAATTTCAGCCCCGTCTAAAACCAGGGATCCCATCCCTATCAAAGCATGTCTTCTTATCAGAGAAGAGTGAAGTGTAACCTGGTGTCCGACGGTTACACCCTCTTCTAATATAAGCGGGTTATCTGGACTCTGATGCAGCATGCTTAGATCCTGGATATTGACGTTATCACCTATATAGGTGGGAGCAACATCGCCGCGTATGACAGTTTTGAACCAGACACTGACATTTTCTCCGATAGTGACATCACCTGTAACAACTGCATCTTCTGCAATGTAGGCGGAGGATGCAATTTTCGGGTGCTTTCCTTTATATTCGCAAAACATGGGTATCCCCCTTATAATATAGTTATTAACAGTATAGCAAATTCGATGGCCGATAAAGGGGAGTAACCGATGAAAAAAATGTACGCAGATGACGCTGTAGGAGTGGTAGTGATCGTACATGGAGCATTTGAGCATGCAGGAAGGTACGATGAAATAGCCTCCCTTTTTCAGCGGCAAGGTCTTCATGTCGTATATGGAGACTTGCCTGGTCAGGGAAAATCGACAAGACGACGTGGACATATCGACCGTTTTGATCAATACATCGAAACAGTAAGTCATTGGCTGGAAGAGGCAGTGAAATTTCGGCTGCCGATATTTTTGTTAGGCCACAGTATGGGTGGGCTGGTAGCGATTCGAACCATGCAAGAGAAACATCCGGAAATCGAAGGAGTCATCTTATCCTCCCCGGGTCTTGGAATTTTGAACGAACCCAGCAGGTCGGTCAAGCTGTTTTCCCGTGTGCTTGATGCGGTTTATCCTAAATACAAAGTTGAAGCTCCTATCGTTACTGAAAAGGTGACTCGTAACAAGCGTGTCATCGAAGCAGATGAAGAAGACTCTCTGATATTGGGAAAAGTTTCAGTCCGTTGGTACTGGGAATTTGTGAGGGCTATCAGCCTTGCCTTCAAACAGCTCCATAAGTATCCGGATGTGCCGACACTAGTCGTGCAGGCCGGAGAGGACATGATGGTAGATATCAAAGAAACAAAACGTTGGTTCAATCAATTAGATATCAGTGAAAAAAGTTATAAAGAATGGGCAAACTTATATCATGAAATTTTGAATGAGCCAGAGCGGGGCTCGGTTCTCCGCCACATTGTAGTATTTATGAAACAAAAGGCAGAAGAGACCGGGCGTAAGGAGAGGTGAAATCATTGGCTGTACGTACACCTGCAAATGCCTGGTCGATGATGGCGAAGGTATATCGTAACGTTTTTCCACAAGTCCATAAGGAGCTGGATGGCTGGATTAAAAAAGCGATAGCCATCCCGAACCAGGAATTACGCAAACAGGCATTAGCAAGTATTGAGAACAAGACTTTTCATTGTGAAGGCGGATCGATCTATAGTTTGCTAGCTGCAGATCAGTATAAACAAGCAGTCAGATTCATTGTAGCCTATCAAACCATCAGTGATTATCTGGACAATCTCTGTGACCGGAGCACTTCCATGGATCCGAAAGATTTTCGCATGCTTCATCAAGCAATGACCGACGCGTTGACTCCGGGTAATTCATTGAAAAATTATTATAAATTCCGTGAAGATCAAAATGATGGCGGATATCTTGAAGCGCTTGTACATGAATGTCAGCAAGTGCTATCTAAGGCAAATGATTACCAAATAGCACATCCGCATGTTATCAAGCTAGGGAACTTGTATAATGATTTACAAGTACATAAGCACGTGGTGGAGGAAGAAAGGATTCCAAGGTTGCAGACATGGTTCTCGCAATACGAAACTGGTAATAACCTTAAGTGGTTTGAATTTTCAGCATGTACAGGATCTACTCTTGGGGTTTTCTGTCTGGTTTCCTACGCGTTAGGCGGAAAGATGAATGAAAATCTTGCGAGGAAAGTAGCCGACAGTTACTTCCCATTTTTACAAGGGCTGCATATCTTGTTGGATTATTATATTGACCAGCATGAGGATGAAATAGAAGGTGACCTCAATTTCTGTTCCTATTACGAAACCGAAGAGGAAATGAGACAGCGTTTTGTATATTTTGTGAAAGAAACTAAAGCAAGGACAAAACTGCTTCCTGATTCCGCCTTTCATGGAATGATTCAGGAAGGGTTGGTCGGAATGTATCTGGCTGATAGAAAGGTGAGCAGACTGCAAAATGCAAAGACGTTTGTTCGCGATTTACTGAAAGTCAGTGGGCGGAAAGCGAAGTTTTTTCATTATAATACAAAGGTCTATCATATGGTAAAACCCGGAAAATCGCTGTAAGCGTCTTCCGGGTTTTATTTTCGTCTTTCTACTGCCAATACAAACGGTGGGTCATTTTTTTGATTGATAAACCCATATTGGAGTACATGGAATAAGTGCTGGTCTAAGCTTTTCACATACGCTAAGAGCCGGTCTTTTTCTGCCTTGCCTCCAGGATGACCGTGGTAAACCACTAAGACGATCACACCTTCCGGCTGTAAAAGCTCAAGCAGTTGCTCTACTGCAGACAACGTTGAATCCGGGGTAGTGACAATAGACTTATCGCTCCCGGGCAAATAGCCAAGGTTGAAAATTGCTGCACTTACCGAGTTGATGTGTTCATTTTTTATATAGCTTCCAATTTTATCATGGCTGTCCTGAATAAGTGTAACCTGTTCCTGTTGCTTGCCTGTCAGTTTGGCTCGGGTAGTTTTGATAGCAGCTTCCTGGATATCGAAACCATAAACATATCCTGTTTTCCCGACAAGCTTACTTAAAAATTGAGTATCATGGCCGTTTCCACAAGTTGCATCCACGGCTGTATCGCCTTCCCTGATGGCAGTCTTCATTAAGTCATGAGCAAAAGCAAGTACTTTCTTTAAAGTCATTTTCATTCCTCTTTCCCGAAAATGTATGATAATCAATTTTAGCATTGATCGATTCCTTAACCAAAATTCACGTATGAAAAAAACGACTTTTAACCAAGCTAAAGGATGAGGTGATTGCTATGGCGACAAGAGCGTCGATCGAAACGATGATCCAGGAGGCTCAACAGCGGTTAGAGCAAGCGAAATACGAATTGTCTCTTGCCAACCAGAATGGCTATCCGATGACTGCCAGTTATACGGAAGCACAGCAAAGCTTGGAACAGACAGAGATGGAAATCGATAAATTGATGCATAGTGCCAACCATCAGCAAAAGGATCAATTACATCGTCTTCATCTCCAGGTCAGTCAATGCTTGAATGATATGATCCTTGATGAAAATGACCTGGAACATAGGTAAGTCAGGCATAAAAAACGGCCGCTCCGGCCGTTTTTTTATGCCTGCTTTTCAGTTTAAGTTCCCTTTTCCTTGCGTACCCTACCTTTCCTCCATAAGAAGAGTTTTTATTTAAATATTATTGCTTCTCTTTTTGTGTTAGTGTACTATATTCCTAGTACACTAACACAAAAAGGATGATTCTGTGAGAGGAAAAGCTTTTATTGGATTATGGAGAAAAGAATGGGTATTGATGAAAGTTTATTACTTCGTAATATTGATTGTAGGTTTGGTATTCGCAGTAGGTGTGTCTGGTTCCATACAGGAGGCTCACATGTTTATGATAACTGGGGTAGTACTTGTACTCCACATGTTCATTTTATCGGCATTGCTCATGTACAGTCTGAACCGGGAAGTGAATCAGCTGCAATTATTTCTTCATAGTCCACAATCAGCAGCCGTGCTTATCGGAGTGAAATTTCTCCAGTCCTTACTATTCATGGTAGTTTCGATGACGATTTTCGGTTTTATAACCGTACTTACTGCCAAGCAATGGGTAGTTTTGACTTACGGTGAATTAATCCTGGCTGTTGTCGTTGCTAATATGTTCATTATTGGTCAATCATTATTACTGGCAGTATTATTGTTGTTCTTATGGGTCATCCATCAAATATTAAGAACGTACCTTGGTGGTTTAAGTATCGTCATTTCTATTATTTTGTTTGTTGCTATCACTGGGATCACTTCTATGATTAGGTCAACAGCTTTTTATGAACAATTAGTCGGATGGGGAAAAATGAAAATTAAAATGGAAAGTGTATCTGGTGACTTGTTAAGTGTATTTGGTGTAACGGTGCATGGAGATATGCCCGGAGGTATCCCAGTCGTGCTCGGCGAGCTATTGGCCTGGGGGCTGGCTATTGCTGTATTATACACCCTCAGCATTGTTTTAATGGATCGAAAGGTTGAGGTGTAAGTTATGGTGATGGAGTTCAAACCGGATAAACCTATTTATCAGCAGTTGATCGATAAAATTTCCAGTGAAATTATCCGCGGTGATCGTCTAGCAGGAGATAAATTACCCTCGGTAAGAGAGTTTGCAGTCGAGACCGGAGTGAATGCGAATACAATGCAGCGTGTTTATCGAGAGATGGAATACTTAGGGATCGTAGAAACAAAGAGGGGGCAAGGTACTTTCGTTACAGAAAATCTAGAACGCCTTCAAAAACTCCGTATGGAAATGAAACAGCAGTATATCGAAGCCTTTGTTCAAGATATGGGCAAGCTGGGGTTCACGGTAGATGAAATGGTCGAAGGGCTTTCGCAGTACCAGGGGGAAAGGGAGGAAAACGATGATTGAGTTGCAGCATGTATCAAAAAAGTATTTGTCGAACAAAGCATTGGATGATATAGATATACACTTTTCAAAAGGGAAAATTATTGGAGTCATTGGGGAGAATGGCAGTGGCAAATCAACAATGCTTAAACTGATGGCCGGATTGTTGCAGCCTACTTATGGAGAAGTGCTTGTTGATGAAAAACGGGCAGATCGCAAAATAAGTACAAAGGTAGCCTATATGTCGGATATCGATCAATTCTATCCTTTTTTCACTGTAAACCAGCTTGTGGAATTCTACGAAAGCCAGTTTTCGGATTTCCAAACCAAGAAAGCAGGCGATATCCTGGATTTTATGGATATAGAGGGTGCCGAGAAAATCAAACATCTGTCCAAAGGGAATAGAGGGAGGGTGAAGATGGCAGTTACACTTGCAAGGAATGCACCATATATTTTGCTGGATGAACCCTTTTCAGGTCTTGACCCGATGGTACGTACTTCGCTCGTCCAGGGTGTTATCCAATACATTGATTTACAAAGTCAGACACTGATTATCACCACTCATGAAATTAATGAAATCGAAGCTTTACTTGATGAAGTAATTGTTTTGAGAGAGGGAAAGATACTGGGGCAGCAATCAACTGAGAATATCCGAATAAAATATCAAATGAACGTCGTAGATTGGATGAAGAAATTGTATGAAGGGGGGAGCGGTTATGAATGAGCAACCAGTAGTCCAACTGAAAAATATAACAAAGAAAATCGGCGGGAAAACGATTATCGATGATCTGAGTTTAGATCTATACCCTGGACAGGTAACTGGTTTTTTAGGACCCAACGGCGCAGGAAAAACAACAACGATCCGGATGATGGTGGGTTTAATGAAGGTAACCTCCGGTGAAGTGATGATTGATGGATATAAACTCAAAGATAATTATAGAAAAAGCATCGCCCAGGTGGGGGCAATTGTAGAAAACCCTGAAATGTACAAATTCATGTCTGGTTATCAAAACCTGGTCCACTTCGCCCGTTTGCAAGGCAATATTTCTAAAGAGCGTATTAAAGAAGTAGTGAAGCAAGTCGGTTTAGAGTCAAGAATTCATGACAAAGTTCAAGCTTATTCTCTTGGGATGAGGCAACGGTTAGGGCTTGCTCAAGCTATTCTTCATAAACCTAAATTTTTAATACTTGATGAACCGACAAATGGTCTTGACCCTGCGGGAATAAGGGAATTCCGAATGTATTTAAGAAAAATAGCGACTGAAGATGGTGTGTCTGTTTTCGTATCCAGTCACTTGCTTTCAGAAATCGAATTGATGTGCGACCGTATCGCGATCATCCAGCAAGGCAAGTTAATCAGCATTCGGTCTGTACAGGGGAGTGATCAGGACAAACGAAAAACATTTCTTTTCAAAGTATCCGATAAAGAGAAAGCGTGGCAAATAGTAAGAGATAATTTTGGGGATATCGAAGTAGAAGTTGTGAATGACCGCTTAATGATTAAACTGGAAAAAGAACAATCTGCGAAGGTCAATCGTATATTCATAGAAAGCGGGATCGATGTATACGAAATCATTCCTCATAAAAAAACTCTGGAAGAAGAATTTTTAGAAATGACCGGAGGTGAGCAAATTGTCTGAAATGATACGTCTTATTCGGAATGAGTGGATGAAAATCTTTAAAAGGAACAGTACTTTTATTCTTATTGCCATTTTAATTGGAGCTGTATTTTTGTTTGCTTTTGTAAGCAGCTGGAGTAGTAATCAACAAAGCCAGACCATGCCATGGGAGGAACAAGTCAGCCAGCAAATGAGTGTATATGAGCAGCAGGAAGCTCAATCGGAAAATATGCATGAAAAAAATTATTATCAAGATCAGGCGGCTATTGCCCGGCACCGTCTGGAGAATGATATTCCCCCTCCTCAGCATACAAGCTTTATTCAATATCTATTAGATTCCAAGAGCAATATTACATTTGCGGTTTTATTCACAGTCATTATCGCTTCTGGTATTGTCGCTTCAGAGTTCGCGTGGGGAACGATAAAATTATTGACGATCCGCCCTGTAAGAAGAGGAAAAATATTGTGGGCAAAATACATCACTACATTATTATTTTCTCTTACGTTAGCAATCATCACCTATCTGGGGGCCATCATTGGAGGGTTGGTTTTTCTTGAAAAAGGGGACGGTGTATTACTCACAATGGTTGAGGATCACATTGTGGAACAATCGGTTTGGATTGAATCCCTTCGTTTATATGGGCTTGCATTTGTAAATATGATCATTATGACTTCATTCGCTTTCATGATTGGGACCTTGTCGCGTTCCAACGCTTTGGCGATCGGTTTATCGATTTTCCTTATGTTTACTGGACAGCAGCTGGTATTCTTATTTCAGGAATACACGTTCGTCAAGTTTTATCTGTTCACTCATACGGACTTAAGCCAATATTTACAGCCTAAGCCCATGATAGAAGGAATCAGCCCGCTCTTTTCTGTAACGGTATTAATGCTTTATTTATTTGTATTTTTACTGATCAGCCATTTATCTTTTACAAAAAGGGATATCGCCACGTGACTGGTTATGCCATTGCTTGACAAAGCCCGCACGTTTCATTAAGATACGGATAGATATATTGATAAACGACTTGGAAGAGGAATAGTAATCAGCCTGCAAGAAATTCAGAGAGTCAGCGGCAGGTGTAAGCTGACCTTGTAACTGATGAACTCACCTTGGATGTTGCAAAAGTGAATGCAAGTAGCTTTTGCCGGCTCATCACTGTTATCGATGCTGAAGAGGACGTGTCATACGTCAATTTGGGTGGTACCGCGGGAATACAAGCTTCTCGTCCCAGTTATGGGATGAGAGGCTTTTTTATATTTAAAAAAGAATGGAGGAAAAGCTATGGCTTTTAACCATAAGAAAATTGAACAGAAATGGCAGGACTACTGGTATAGTGAAAAAACTTTCCAGACTGATGCTGCCTCCGATAAAAAGAAATTCTACGCACTTGACATGTTTCCATATCCTTCGGGAGCAGGACTGCATGTCGGCCATCCGGAAGGGTATACGGCGACAGACATTGTTTCCCGTATGAAAAGGATGCAAGGATATGAAGTGCTCCATCCGATCGGTTGGGATGCATTCGGACTTCCTGCTGAACAATATGCCCTTGATACCGGAAATGATCCAGCTGAATTTACGAAACAGAATATCGATAATTTTCGCCGTCAAATTAAAGCACTAGGTTTTTCTTATGATTGGGATCGTGAAGTCAATACTACGGATCCGGATTATTATAAATGGACCCAGTGGATTTTCCTTAAGCTATATGAAAAAGGATTGGCTTATGTGGATGAGGTGCCCGTCAACTGGTGTCCCGCCCTTGGTACAGTGTTAGCCAATGAGGAAGTAATCGATGGAAAAAGTGAACGTGGCGGCCATCCTGTGGAAAGAAGACCAATGAAGCAGTGGATGCTCAAGATTACGGAATACGCGGATCGTCTTCTCGAGGATTTAGAAGAGCTCGATTGGCCTGAAAGCATTAAAGATATGCAACGCAACTGGATTGGAAAGTCAGAAGGAGCTGAAGTGACTTTTGATATTGACGGCTACGACGAAAGCTTCGATGTATTCACCACACGTCCGGATACGCTGTATGGTGCTACGTATGCAGTGCTTGCGCCTGAGCATCCGCTTGTAGAAAAAATTGTTACAGATGCTCAAAAACCCGACGTAGATCAATATTTGCAAACTGCAAAAGCAAAAAGTGACCTCGAACGTACCGATCTTGCCAAAGATAAAACTGGTGTGTTTACAGGGTCCTACGCAGTCAACCCAATCAATGGCAACAAAGTACCTATATGGGTGGCAGACTATGTGCTGATGAGTTATGGAAGTGGCGCGATCATGGCAGTGCCGGCTCATGATGAACGTGATTATGAATTTGCACAGAAATATGACTTACCGATCGTAGCAGTTGTTGAAGGCGGCGATCTTGAGAAAGAAGCTTATACCGGAGATGGCAAACACATCAACTCTGGAATGTTGAATGGGCTTGATAAAGAAGAAGCCATACAAAAAGCGATCGAGTGGCTTGTTGAAAATGGTAAAGGGGAGAAGAAGACGACCTATCGCCTGCGTGACTGGTTATTCAGCCGTCAGCGATATTGGGGTGAACCAATTCCGATGATTCATTGGGAAGATGGTTCCATGTCAGCTGTGCCCGAGCAAGAGCTTCCATTGGTATTGCCGAAAACGACAGAAATCAAGCCGTCTGGTACAGGAGAGTCCCCATTAGCTAACATTGATGACTGGGTTCATGTAACAGATCCAGACACAGGAATGAAAGGGCGCAGGGAAACGAATACCATGCCACAATGGGCAGGCAGCTGTTGGTATTATCTACGCTATATTGATCCTCAAAATGATGAAAAACTGGCAGACTACGATAAACTAAAGAAATGGCTGCCGGTTGATATCTACATCGGAGGAGCGGAACACGCTGTATTACATCTACTATATGCCCGTTTCTGGCATAAGGTTTTATATGATGTCGGTGTCGTCCCTACCAAAGAACCATTTCAGAAACTATTTAACCAAGGAATGATACTTGGGGAAAATAACGAAAAAATGAGTAAGTCTAAAGGGAATGTTGTTAACCCGGATGATATCGTAGATTCCCATGGAGCGGATACACTTCGTTTATATGAAATGTTCATGGGACCACTTGATGCCTCTGTAGCCTGGTCGACTAATGGATTGGATGGCGCACGCCGATTCCTTGATCGTATCTACCGTCTTGTCGTGACAGAAGGTGAGAAATTATCCGAAAAGGTAACAGACAGTACAGATAAGACACTGGAAAAGGTCTATCATGAAACAGTTAAAAAAGTGACCGAAAACTTTGAAGGACTACGTTTTAACACAGGTATATCCCAGATGATGGTGTTTGTGAATGAAGGTTACAAAGCGGAAATATTGCCAAAAGAATATATAGAAGGTTTTGTGAAAATTCTTTCCCCTGTAGCACCCCATCTCGCAGAAGAGTTATGGGAAAAGTTGGGCCATGAAGGTACCATCGCTTATCAGGAATGGCCGACTTATGATGAGTCTAAATTGGTCGAAAATGAAGTAGAAATTGTTATTCAGGTAATGGGCAAAGTACGTGCCAAGATGACAGTTTCAAAAGATGCCTCCAAAGAGGATCTGGAAAAACAAGCGATTGAGCATGAAAAGGTCCAAGAATGGCTGGAAGGAAAGACAGTCAGAAAAGTAATCGCTATTCCAGGGAAACTTGTCAATATCGTGGCTAATTGATTATATAGCTGAGCAGCCTGATAATGGCCCGCTCAGCTATATTTTGTTTAATATAAAGGTAAATGAGATATAGTATAAGTGAATAAGCTTTTCATACCCCGGTACCTATCCCTTGACATTATGAAAAAATTGCTTAAAATTAGTGAAGGTAAAAGTTCTTAAGGAGGAATGCAAGATGGCTATTCATGAATATAAACCTGAAGAAGTGCAAGATATGATAAAAGAAAATAAAGATGTACAAATCATCGATGTTCGAGAAGATGATGAGGTAGCACAAGGAATGATCCCGCAGGCAAAACACATTCGTTTAGGAGATATTCCAGAAGCTGCAAATAATTTAGATAAAAATCAGGAATATATTATGGTTTGCCGTTCTGGTGGACGCAGTATGAATGCTGCCCAGTACTTGGATCAACAGGGCTTCAAGGTGCGCAACTTAGAAGGCGGTATGATGAACTGGGAAGGGGAAACCCAACCTAAATAGATAGAAGGGGTAATGGAAAGTGGAATTATTGATTGCGTTATTTGTAAGTCTGGCAATTGTGGTTGTCACTCGGTATGCTGTCCCAAGATGGAAACTTAAAAGAATTGAGCAACCAATTGTCATTGATGAGCGTTTCTGTGTTATAGATATCCGGGATTATATTTCTGCGCACCGTTCGCCTTATCCGGGTGCAGAAAACATCCCGCTTAGTTACTTGCCGCGGGCATTAAAGGAACATCTTGATTGTCAAAAGGACGTACTTGTCATAAGTGATGATGTACGGGGAGCAAGAATAGCGGCAAACATTTTTCGGAAAAAAAGAAAGAAAAATATCTATTATGTTACGGCTGCATAACAAATGCATGGAGTTGTCCAGTTAAGTTTGAGGACAACTCCATTTGTTTTTGTAAGATCAACTTAAAAAAATCATTTATAGTGTTGACAATTAAAAAGAAAATCTGTAATATAGTTTCTGTCGCTTCTTGAGCGAAAGTTTTTCCAAACAAGACATTTGAAGAAAATATCTATTATACTATTGACATTTTCTTCGATAATGTGCTAAAATTCTATTACTGTCGATAAAAGACAGGCCTGAGTTTTAATTTGATCTTTGAAAACTGAACGAACCAACCAGTACGTCAATTCAATTTCTTCATTATATGAGGAAATAAAACAATGCACTATTTAGTGCA
>NZ_KI543236.1:1406772-1848831 GCF_000496835.1 Thalassobacillus devorans MSP14 | reverse complement strand
TTTGTTTTATAGAGATGACTCTGTTAAAGCTCCCTTTTATGGAATACTCAGTTTCGAGAGAAACTGTTTCCGTTATGGTGATGGGCGTTTGGAGGTCCGGGAAATCACTCGCTTTCCATGGGCGGACGGTGAGCTTCCTCAGGCTCCGCCTTGCGGGATCTCACCATGTCCTATCCTCCCATTGGAGTCTCGCAATTTCCCGGCCCTCCTTGCGTTTGTAAGACTAACGGAAACATCGATATGCGGAACCACCATCTTAACAGCTGAAAAGAGCTTATGTCCTGAATCATTGAGCTTTTCATGCAGAAAATGCGGAAGATATCTTCTCATAACGTAGGGTTCGTTCGTCAAAATATGGATAAGGTGGCGGGGAAACGGTGAGACTCCCATGGGAGAAGGGGCTAGGCGAGACCCCACAGATCGTGTGAAACGGCCGAGGAGGCTTGCCAGCCTCCCCCACAGGAAAGAAATGAATGCGTAATCGCCTTGGTAGACACGACACGCATAAGCAGAACATCAAAAAGGAAGTGTTCTTTCTTCCTGTTGATGGGCTGCTTATGTCGCGAGTGTCTAGGCGATGAAGCTGGAAAGCGAATCGTTTCCCAGCCACCCTTTCCCCTGTCTCGGTAACGAACCCAAATTACTTTGAAACTGAGTCTTCCACAATTCGTCCCTTTAGTTGAATAAGCCTCTTCATGAAAAAATTGTGAAGCAGATCCACAGAAAACACTAGTTGCCCCCGACAGACTTATCTGATATTATATAATGCGTTACAGAATATACGTTCGGGTGGTGTGTATGAAATTAATTCGCTGGGCATACGATAGAAGAGGAGTCGTCAGAGGGTACTTTGACCAGTTTCCGAATACTACCTTTTATTTGAAGCGGATACGTAATTATTATTTTCTTTGTGCGATGGACTGGAATGAGTCCGATCCGGAAATAACCCATGAAAAGCGAGAAGAAATCAATATATTGATTAATAGAGAATTGGGTAGGGAGCAGGCCTACCTGCAAAGAAAAACGAGAAGCCTCTCTTAGAGGGCCACTCGTTTTTCTTATTTTATCTACCGAGTGCTTCCCAAGCGGCATGCATGCCGGCTACCCTTCCAGTAACCATAGCGGAAGTAATGTTATACCCCCCTGTATAGCCGTGGATATCCAGGATTTCTCCGCAGAAATATAGTCCAGTCATTAACTTTGATTGCATGGTGTTTGGAATTACTTCTTTAATAGATACTCCCCCACCGGTTACAAACGCTTTTTCAATCGATTGAGTGTCATGTATGGTAACGGTAAAATGTTTTAGTTCGTCAACGAACTTTCTTATTTGTTCATTGGATATATTTGCTGCTTTATCATCCGATTCGACCCCTGCTTTGTCTAAGGTATAGTCTATCAGGCGTTCGGGAACAATCCCCTTTACCAAATTACGCATACTTTTCTTCGGATGCTCTTTTACTAAGGTTTGCAGCTCTTCTATTAATTCCATTTCTTTTTTCTCAGGGAGCGTATCGATTTCTACTTTAACAGGTCGATTCCCCTTCATGAATTCTTTTACTACATACTGTGAACACCGCAATATAGCAGGTCCGGAAAGTCCAAAGTGGGTGAAAATCATATCCATTTGATGGGTGATAATTGCTTTTCCTTTTTTGTTGAAAACCGATACAGCTACATCTCGTAATGATAAACCTTGCAAGGATTTTTGCTTGATAACACGGTCATAGGAAATTAACGGTACTTCAGTTGGATACAGCTCTGTAATCGTGTGTCCTGCTTTTTTGGCCCAGGCATAACCATCACCTGTGCTGCCGGTATGGGGGACTGATTTTCCTCCCACAGCTAGCACAATCGCTTTAGTTGTAATTTTTTCTTTTTCTTTTAGAATTATCGTATGGCTCTTTTCGCCATAATCGATCGCTTCCACTGGAGTGTTCGTTCTTATCTCAACGTTTAACTCATCCAGCCGGTGAAGCAAGGCGTTGACCACGTCCTTTGCTTTATTGCTTGCCGGGAACATCCGGCCGTGATCTTCCTCTTTTAATGCCACTCCTAATTCTTCAAAGAAGTCAATGATGTCGTAATTATTAAACACCGAAAACGCACTGTATAGGAACTTGCCGTTACCAGGAATATGCTTAATTACTTCGTCTTGAGGAAGTCTGTTGGTCACATTACATCTCCCTCCTCCGGATATAGCAAGTTTATTCCCAAGTTTTTTTCCCTTATCGATCAATATAGTGGAGGCACCTTGCTCAGCAGAAGCAATTGCTGCCATCAAGCCTGAGGGTCCCCCGCCAATGATGGCTGTTTCATAGGACAATGTAGTCATTCCTTTCAATCATGATGTTATTTGATTTGCATCATCTTTATTTATGGTAAAATAGATTCGTTCGACTCTACAATCATTGAAGGTGGAATAAATAGAAATGTCGAAAATAGTAAAAGGGACCATGCTCCTGACTGGAGCTACATTTTTATCAAAATTTTTAGGGATGATTTATCTTATCCCTTTTGAGGCAATGGTAGGCGACACCGGTGGTACGTTATATGGTTTTGCATATATACCATACACGATATTCATCAGTATATCCACATTAGGAGTACCGCTAGCCGTTTCTAAATTCGTTTCTAAGTATAATTCACTCGGAGATTATGAAACAAGCAGGAAAATATTGAAGTCCGGGATGCAATTGATGGCTTTCAGCGGTTTGGTTGCGTTCCTGATCATGTTCTTTGGAGCTGAGCTGCTGGCAAAATCTTTTATGAATGAGGAAAGCAGTACAATTGCATTAACAGATGCGACCAGGGTTATTCAAATGGTTAGTTTCGCTCTGTTGATCATCCCGGGTATGAGTATAGTGAGAGGGTTTTTCCAAGGTCACGAATCCATGGCACCAACTGCCGTATCCCAGGTGATTGAACAGGTCGCCAGGATTGCATTTCTTTTGATTGCGGTGTTTGTGGTCAGAGAAATATTCAACGGTTCTATTGAATTGGCCGTCGGTTTCGCCACCTTTGCTGCATTTATCGGTGCAATTGCTTCAGTAATCGTATTGTATGTCTACTGGAAAAAACGCAAACCATACTTAGACCGCCATCTTGAGCAGCAGGAATACTCATATAATATTCCTCAAAAGAAAATGTTCAAGGAACTACTTGGTTATGCTGGTCCGTTTGTACTGGTCGGGATAGCAATACCGCTTTATCAGCTCATCGATAACCTGACGTTCCAGGATGCCATGTTCGTAGCTGGAAAAGGGGAACTTGCCGATACCGCATATGCAGCTATTGTGATGTATGGACATAAGCTTGTCATTATTCCAATGACACTTGCAACAGGACTGTCCTTATCTATGCTGCCAGCTGTAACAGCATCATTTACAGAACAAAAAGTTCATCTCCTTCATAAGCAGATGAACCAGGTTTTTCAGATTGTTATTTTATTGATTGTCCCTGCTGTGGTAGGGCTGATTGTATTATCCGGAGAAGCGTATGGTGCGTTATATGGTGTCGAGGGCGTTGAAATGAAAGGAATGTGGCTGGCCTGGTACGCACCTGCCTCCTTGTTATTTGGATTATTTTCTGTCAGTGCCGCAGTACTGCAGGGCATTAACCAACAAAATTTTACAGTCTTCAGTCTTACTGCTGGCATGATTATTAAAGCTTCGTTGAATATTCCGCTCATTTTAGCATTCGGAGCTAAAGGTTCCATCTTTGCTACTCTGCTTGCTGTTGGCGCAGCTGTTTTTCTTAATTTATGGAGGGTAAGAAAAAAAGCAGACTTCCCAATGCAGCCTTTATTTAAACGCGCATTGCTAGTAATAATTTTCACAGCCATCATGGCAATCCTGCTATGGATTATTAAATTACTGCTGGGTATGTTCCTGAACCCACTGGAAAGCCGCTTAGATGCTTTGGTTGTCTTGGTTGCCGGTGTAGTTATCGGTGGTGGAAGCTATCTGTGGCTTGCCTATAAGTCCACTTTGCTGGAAAGGGTACTCGGCGGTAAAATAAGAATATTGGACCGGTTCTTGAATAAGAAAAATAGTCAGGAGGAAAATGATGCGCATTGATAAATTGTTAGCTCATATGGGATACGGCACAAGAAAAGAAGTAAAGTCGCTTTTGAAATCAAGTAATGTCAGAGTCAATGAAGAAACTGTGAATAGTCCAAAGACACATGTCAATCCTGATAAAGATCAGGTCACTGTCTATGGGGAACCGGTTGAGTACCGTGAATATATTTATTTGATGATGAATAAACCAGGTGGGCTTGTATCAGCGACGGAAGATACAGTAGAAGAAACTGTTATTGAGATATTGCAGCCTGAAGATCTTATATTCCAGCCATTCCCTGTAGGACGATTGGATAAAGATACTGAAGGACTGCTGCTAATTACAAATGATGGGCAACTTTCCCATAGACTTACTTCTCCGAAAAAAGATATCGATAAAACTTATTATGCAACCATAGATGGTGAAGTGACGGATTCGGATATAAAGAAATTCAAACAAGGGGTCACGCTTGACGATGGGTATGTAACCAAACCAGGTGTGCTTAAAATTTTGGCCTCCGGCCCTGAATCGGAAATAGAACTCACCATTACGGAAGGAAAATACCATCAGGTGAAACGGATGTTTGAAGCTGTAGGAAAACGCGTTATCTATTTGAAACGGATGAGCATGGGCACGCTCCAGCTGGATGAAGACCTGGAGCCAGGAGAGTATCGTGAATTATCGGAAGAAGAAGTAACTTACTTGAAAGAAATAACCAACCTCTAGGAAGGATAAAAAAGCACCCGGCCATGTGGACCGGGTGACTTTCTGATTTATTCAGGAAATTTTTACTTTCTTTTCTGTTGTTGCCCATTTTCCGCGATGTGGACTATCCACTAAACCATTATATTCCAGAATTGTCAAATCCCTTTGAGCTGTACGTTCGGTGATGCCGAACTCTTCCGCTAGCTGTGAAGTCGTAACTACCCCATTCTCTCTGATATAAAGATAAACAGATTTAATACGGTTAAGCATACGGGATGATGAATGATTCAAAAAACCACTCCTTAGATTCATTCGTTGGAATTGTATGTGCGGGTGATACTAACCTATGAAGTTATTTATAGTTTACACCAAAAATTATGATATATGCTACAAAATGAGCTTGAATTTACAGATATTTCACTAAATTTACACAGCTATTACTTTAAGAAAGGGGAGCAGGTTATGTACATACTTCGCAAGTTGCTAGCCAAGATGGTCAATATTAATAATTATGTATTATTTCTATCTAGCGGGATGCTCATCATCATCAGTACGATTTTAATAGTCAGTGTGGAAAAAGAAAACTTTCCTACTTACTTTGATGGTTTCTGGTGGGTAATGACTACCGTAACTACGGTAGGTTACGGGGACTATTATCCAGTTACCATAGCTGGTCGCTTGATAGCTGTTACCCTATATATTTTAGGGATAGGCTTAATTGGTGTCGTTATAGGGAAAGTGGTTGACGGTTTTGCTAGCTTCCGAAAAAAACGCTTGGAAGGTGATATCGTGTATAAAGAGAAAAATCATTATATTATCATCGGCTGGTCACAAAAGGCCTCTTTTGCAATTAAAGAAATTATGGATACGTATGAAAATGCTGAGGTAGTCATTATAGATGATTTAAAAGAGGCTCCCTTCCTAAAAGACAATATCCACTACATAAAAGGTAATGCCTCTCAGAAGGATATTTTAGTAAAAGCCAATGCAGCTTCTGCTAAAGCAGTGATGATATTTGCAGATGACCGTATTAATGATGATCAATTGATTGATGGAAAAACTTTGTTGATTGCCTCCACTGTAGAGGCATTGGCACCAGATGTCCATACGATTGTGGAAGTGATGGAAGAAGCTCATATCAAAAACTTCAAACATGTTAAGGTAGACGAGTTCATTGTGTCGAATGAAACAGTATCTTCATTGGCGGTAAGATCAGCCTTTATGAATGGGGTATCCAATATATATGGTCAGTTATTAAGCCGATCGCATGGAGATGATTTATATTTAATACCTAAACGTAAAGATTGGAAGACCTATCGAGATGCTTTTGAGTCTTTATTGCATAAAGGAGCCACATTAATTGCGGATGGTAATGATTTGAACATCAATCGGCGATTAGATGAACCAATACCCGAAAAAGCAAGGCTTTTCGCTATATGCGATCATGTCACTTATCAGAAAATCATTGGAAACGAGGGAGCAGAATGAAATTTATTACATTAGCTTCTGACTACCAGGTGGAATTTGAAGAAAAAGTTAAAAGAATCTTACGTATTCCCAGCGTGTATGAGGATGATGAACGTTATCCCTTTGGAAAACCCGTGGATGATGTGTTGAAGGAAATGCTTTCTATCGGCCAGGAAGATGGATTTTCAGTAAAAAACATTTCAGGCTATGCCGGTCACATAGAGTATGGTCACGGGAAGGGCCTCATAGGAATTCTCGGTCATCTTGATGTCGTACCTGCCGGTGGAGGCTGGAGCAGTAACCCATTTGAACCTGTAATCAGAGACGGCAAGCTATTTGCCCGGGGTGCGCAGGATGATAAAGGTCCTGTAATGGCTGCGTATATTGCCATGAAACTATTGAAAGACCAAGGTTTTGAGCCGAAAAAAAGAGTACGTCTTATTATAGGGACCGATGAGGAAAGAGATTGGCAGGGAATTGATTATTATTTCAGGCAGGAGGAAATGCCCGAGTTCGGATTTTCTCCTGATGCTTCATTTCCTGTCATTCATGCTGAAAAAGGATTGATCGATGGATATTTACGACTTCCTTCATTTAATCAATCTCCCGATAATGTTATACAGGTCGAAAGTATGAAAGGTGGAGATCGCCTGAATATGGTGCCTGAAACTGCGAAAGCAAAGCTGCAGGTTAGTGCTGCTTATAATCTGGAGGAAGAGTTTAAAGGTTTTCTTCACACACGGCAGGTGAAGGGAGAAATAAATAGGTACGGAAATAAGGTGGAAGTGAATATTAAAGGTAAAGGTGTTCATGCCAGTAAACCGGAACAAGGTATCAATGCTGTTATCGATTTGGCCAAGTTTTTGAAACAACTGCCTTTATCGAAAGAAGCAAAGGAGTTTTTCTCCTGGTTAGCCGTACAATTCGGTGAAACGACAGGTGCGAATTTCGGAATAAACGCGCAGGATAAAGCTTCAGGGGCATTGACAATCAATCTTGGATCTTTTGCCTATCAAAATGGTGACATCACTGCCGGTATCAACATCCGTTATCCAGTTACCAGTGATGGTGAAGGGATTATTAACAAAATGAAAGAAACGGCAGCAATTCAGAAAGGAAGCTACGAACTTTATGATCATCTCTTCCCATTATATATGGATGAAGACCACCCCGGGGTAAAGACGTTATTAGATATATTCAATAAACAGACAGGCAGTGAGCGGAGGGCAGAAGCAATCGGAGGAGCGACCTATGCAAGAGCCTTGAAAGCCGGCGTAGCATACGGCGCAATGTTTACAGATAGTCCGGACACCGCCCACCAGACAGATGAACATGTTCGCATGGATGACATGATAAAAGCCATTGCTATTTATGCAGAAGCGATTTATCAACTGTCAAAATGACGAGACATCTATAAAAAGAGAGGGAATACCAAATGCAGGAATACAAGCATAAAACGTATCGTTTTTTCCAGATATACTATTTCTTCACATTCTTCGGTTTCGGTGCCCTCTTTCCGCTGTTATCTATCTTTTTAGAAGAAGAAAAAGGATTGACCCATACTCAAATTGGATTAGTTATCGCTGCATTGCCTTTAGTCACTATTTTTATTCAACCTGTCTGGGGGATGATTAGCGATCATACAAAACGAACTAGACGGCTGCTCGCGATAGCGACATTATTGGCTGCTGTTTTGGGTTTGCTTTACCCGCTTTGGCAAGGCTTTATATTCTTATATGCTGGTATGCTGGTCATCGCAGTATTTCAGTCAGCTATTGTGCCTCTCTCTGATAGTTTATCGCTTAGTTATGTACAGCAGCATGGGAAACAATATGGAAATATCCGTTTATGGGGAGCCATCGGATTTGCTGTGGCAGTTTTTGTATTAGGACGTGTCACAGAGGTAGCTGGATCACTGAATTGGGTATTCGTGTTTTTTAGCGGAGCGCTTATAATTGCTTTATTATCTCTCTCTCAATTCCCGAAACATGGAGCGGGAGTAGCCGTATCTTTTCGTGAAGGCATCAAGGTGTTAACCAAACAAAAAAGTTTTATGATTTTTTTAATTTCAAATTTCTTAGTTTTTGGACCGGTTTTAGCAAACAATTATTATTTTGGTACATTTATTTTAACTGTCGGCGGGACACTAACCGCAGTAGGAATAGCGTTTTTATTAGCTGCGGGAAGTGAAGCTCCTTTTATGAAAATATCCCAATTTATAATTGATAAGCTGGGAATTTTTCGAGTATTGATCGTCAGCTCTTCTGTTTCATTTGTCCGATGGTTTATATATACACTTGAACCCTCCAGTGGAATCGTTTATGCGACAACTATCATGCAAGGTGTATCCGTCGGACTGTATATCCCAGCTGCCTTGATTCTGGTAAGGGAACTTGCGCCTAAAGATGTTATTGCGACAGCGGTAGGCATGTACTCTGCAGTAGGAAATGGATTGGGTAACGCATTTTTTACGTTTACAGGTGGGGTATGGATAGATGCATTCCATGTATTCGGAATGTATGGCTTTTTCTCTGCTATGACATTTACTGGGATAATGCTGATAGTGGTGGTAAGTAAACGGGAAGCTAAGCAAATTAAATTAGAAGGAGGCTGATTACCATGCAAGGAGGAAGCTCCCATTATTTCGTTGGCGTCCCTATTTCCGAGGAAATACGTGAGGTGCTGATGGAATGGCAAAAAAAACTCAAACAGTTGATACAATATAAAACATGGACGAATCCAGAAGACTTTCATATCACATTGAAATTTCTCGGAGCAGTAGATTCGGAAAATATCACTGATGTACTACGAATGTTGAAGGAAGATGCTCAAAAGTACCCTGATCCTTTCCATCTCAAGACCTCAGACCTGAAGTTCTTTGGTCAAAAGCAAAAGCCGAGGGTTCTATTCATGGAAGTTGAAGATCATCCTTCTTTAAAAAGTCTGAAAGAAATGGTGGATACAAGGCTGAAAGCTGCAGATTTCCGAAAAGAAAACCGTCCATACCGGCCGCATATCACCATAGCGAAAAAGTGGAAACCGGAACAGACGGGTGCTTTTCCGCTTGAAAAATTGGAGACATTGAAAGAAACGATGACTTTACCGGTAGACCGGTTCCATGTTTTCCGCATCGATCCGGCGAAAACACCTAAGTATGAAATAGTCGAGACGATTAAATTGGGGTGACAGAATGGCGCAGTTAATTAAACTTCAGGATTATATTTCCCGATATGAAACCGATATATATAAGTATCCGGGAGAGTATATCCTTGCCAAAAAGCAGCACTGGGAGACAATGAAACAAAAGTGGACCGAACAGCGCTTAGGTTTGATGCAAGATCCTGCACCATCTGAAAAAGTCAAACCTCCATTTAAATGGAAACGTCTATTTAAAAGACAAGGGAAAGAAGAGGATGACCTGCTTCCTCCTCCCGAACCTCCAATGTCGTTAGAACAAGCAAAGCAGACCTTTCTTGATGATATCTTTTCTGTTCAACTGAAGTGGGCATCATCGACTCTATGGGAAACGTCGTTTTTAGACAAGGATTATAAGTGTGATAAGCACTTGAAATACCTTTTACAACGGTTTCCCGATACCTTCCTTATCATGTATGCTCCACTGGTCAAAGTCAAACAAGCGGCGATGGAAATAAATACAATCCTGATTGGCCCATTAGGGATTGAGATCATTCATTTCATGGAGACTTCTGCAAATTCGGTAATTCTACCAGCAGATAACAGAATCTGGTATATCGAAGATCAACAAAGCAGGTCAAAAATAATCAGCCCAATGTTTGCTTTGAATAGAAGTGAAACATATGTAAAAAGTGTTCTTTCCAAATATGACATTGATTTTCCTTATAAAAAAGTGATACTTGCACCTGACAACCAGTTTAAATCTCCCGAAGAAAGTTTTCATACGAGTTGTATTGGTAAAGACGAATTTCAGAAATGGTTTGAAGAAAAAAGAAAATTGCATTCACCATTAAAACATATGCAATTGAAAGTTGCTGAAGCTCTGCTTAAACATAGCCAGACTACTGCCATAAGGCGTCCGGAATGGGGGGAGGAGGAACAGGAGTTCATAAACGGAGAATCAATCTAGGGTTAATTCGTGGCGCTGAGTCTGAAGGAACTACCCTTACATTATTTGTAGTATAATAGGCTCGCAAAGGCTTTGCAATAAACTAGGGGGGAAGACATGCATATTGTCATCGTGAATGCGATAGCTGGTAATGGCAGAGCCTCGTGTATATTAGAGAAAATTCAGCGTGAACATTCATTCCAGACGAATCAATGCAGATCGTTTATCACCAATTATAAAGGTCATGCAGAAGAGATTACCAAACAAGTGTCTGAAATTTATCACGAGACGATAAAATCTGTGATTGTTATAGGAGGAGATGGGACCTTACATGAAGTGGTGAATGGCTTAAAGCATTATCCCGGAATACCTCTTGCTTTTATACCGGCAGGCTCTGGAAATGACTTTGCGCGAGGTGCGGGCATACATATGGATCCGGTTGACTTATTTAAGCGAATTTTAGACCGACCCAGAGTCCTATCCTTTAAGACCGGGACTTACGTATTTCGTAATGACGATAAGGGTCGTCGCCATTTTATGAACAGTATAGGATTTGGTCTGGACGCTGAAGTTGCTTATAAAGCGGATAACTCCTCACTCAAAAAAACTTTTAACAAAATGAGAATCGGGTTCATGAGCTATATCATTGCTTTTTTTACAGTACTTCCTACATATAAAACATTAGATATCACCCTTTCTATTGATGGTAAAGTTAAGCATGTAAAGGATGCGTATATGGTGACTGTTTCGAGACACCCCTATTATGGGGGAGGAATGAAAATCGCTCCTAAGGCAAGACTTGATAAGGACTTCTACTCCGTCATCGTAGTTGAATCGCTGCCAAAATGGAAAATATTTTTATTGTTTATCACTGTGTTTTTTGGGAAACACACATCTTTAAGAGAAGTTAAACAATATAAGGGCAGAACAATTACTGTAGAGTCGCAATCTACCATCCCGGTGCAGATTGACGGAGAAGTGTGCTCATGTCGATTTTGCAGCATAGAAATACCAGAGCAAAAGCGGAGAGTATACCTTGGATAGAGAAGCTTGTTCTTGAAATTGGTCTGGGAGATAAGATATTCTATAAAGCGTGTATCATACCGCGTGATAAAACTTTTACTGGCTATAGAAAGAAAATCATGTATACTTAAAATACCGCTTATGGCACGGCAATACTTAAAGATTTGAGGAATTGAAGGTGAAACGCTTGGAACACATACTTGGAGAAGAATGGACCATTACACCAGCCGGTGGATCAACTGGTGAGGCCTATTATGCACAAAATAATAATAAACGTCTATTCTTAAAGCGGAATTCATCCCCTTTCCTGGCTGTATTGTCTGCAGAAGGAATCGTACCTAAGCTTGTATGGACAAAAAGGTTGGAAAATGGTGATGTGATCACTGCACAGGAATGGCTGGAAGGCAGGGAACTCAAACAAGAAGAAATGAAACATCCACGGGTAGCCAAACTGTTGAGTAAGATCCATCATTCTTCCGAACTTTTAGACATGCTGATGCGAATAAGCAAACATCCACTGCTACCGGAAGATATCCTTGAAGATATTAAAGAGAACGAACGTCTTTTCAAGGACATCGACCCATGGAAACAAATTTATATAGCGATCGATTATCTGGAAGCCAAACTGGGCGAAGTGAAAGCTGCTAAGCATGTAGTGTGTCATTGTGATATGAATCATAATAATTGGATGTTATCCAGGGATGATCAACTGTATTTAATTGATTGGGATAACGCAATGGTGGCTGATCCGGCAATGGACTTAGGGATGTTGTTACATTGGTATATCCCTAAAGAGGATTGGAAACCCTGGCTGGAAAGATACGGGGTGGAGGAAACGGAGAACCTGTATACAAGGATGACATGGTATGCGATAGCTCAATCATTGACTTTTATTCAATGGCATCGCATGCGTGGAGATATAGATGAAGCCGCTCAGCGAACGGATTCGCTGATGCGACTGATGGCTAATCATGATATCTGGTATCTTTGAACTCAGCCAGAGCACTGACCCAGTGCTTTAAATTAGCTTGATTATTATAGATATGTTCTGTCATTTGTTCGTCTGATAAGCTTTGTTGACTATAATCATAAATACCTGGTAAATAATCCTGTATATTTTGTTCAGGCTCATTTCCCAGTTTAGATTGCAGGGAATGGACAAGGCGTGCGATCTGTTGACATTCTGCAACTGTTCCACACCCATCCTCACTATGTTCTGTAAGCAAATCGTATAAGACGTTCAACTGGTCATTTATTGTTAATGGCATGAATTGATCCCCCTTTTTAATTTAGAATGCTGAAAAATGCAGTTTCCTATACAAAAAACTTGGGCTCCTTTTAAGGAGCCCAAGTTTTTTTGGATAATATATTCATGATGTCGTAATCAGACTTTTATGCTTGTGGTGCATACTTGACTTGATTTTTGCGAACTTCGGGGTTTACGAGTTGTGTCAATTTTTCGAATGGATATATGAAAAGAGCATATCCAGCGAAAAGCACGGAAAATACAGCAATTACACTCATTTCAATCAAACTGGTAAATAGTTTCATCAGTAAATACTCACTCCATGTTTGTAGTGTTAATCATACGATTATAATCATATCCCAGTAAACGCTTACAATCCAAATGACTAAGTCATCAGTTATCGCTCCTGAAAAAGGATGTACGGTGATAAAAGTCATATATCTTTTGTATAGCTGTTTATATGGTGATAGATGGAGGTATACGCCATTTTTCTTCATATTCGCTAAAAACTTTTCTAAGATAGTGATTTCATGGTAAAGTTTAGACGTTAGAGGAGGAATAAGATATGCGCTTACGTAATAAACCTTGGGCAGATGATTTTCTGCGAGAAAATGACCACATCGTTGTCCAGGAGCCATTTGCCCATAAAAATGAATGGCAGACACTTTTTCCAAAAGAACAGCCGTTACATTTGGAAATCGGATCCGGAAAAGGACAATTCATCGCCGGGATGGGGAAGCAGCATCCAGATATCAATTTTGTAGGTATTGAGCGTGTTAAAAGTGTCATTGTCGGGGCAGTCAAGAAAGTGATTGATGCTGACACAGTCAATGTCCGTATGGTGAATGAGAAAGCGGAGGATTTGAGGGAATTGTTCGGTGAAAATGAAGTAGACCACCTTTACCTTAATTTTTCGGACCCTTGGCCGAAAACACGGCATGAAAAGAGAAGATTAACATACCATACGTTTTTAGAACAATACCAGAGTATTTTAAAACCGGATGGAAGCATCACAATGAAAACCGATAATAAAAAGCTTTTCGAATATTCGCTAATCAGTTTTTCTCAATTTGGAATGCGTTTGGAAGAGGTGGAACTCGATTTACACCAACTGGATGATCCGTTGAATGTTCCTACTGAATATGAGGAAAAGTTTGCGGAAAAAGGCCAGCCGATTTATCGTTGCCGTATCTCTTTCAAGGACTGATAGTATTTCCATACTTCTCTGCTGTTATGGTACACTTTAATTTGTAAGCAAAAGGAGGGGAACAGATGGAAACATTGCAAGTAGGACGTGCTAAACTGACCTGGCTTCAAGGTGGCGTTACCCATTTGGACGGAGGAGCGATGTTCGGCGTTGTTCCGCGTCCACTATGGACAAAAAAATACCCTGTTAACGATAAGAACCAAATTGAGCTTCGGTCTGACCCTATTTTATTGGAAGTTGACGATCAGAGATTCCTGATTGATTCGGGTGTAGGAAATGGTAAATTTTCTGAAAAGCAAATCAGGAACTTTGGTGTTTTGGAAGAATCGAAGCTGGATGAATCTCTGGAAAAACTGGGGTTGACTACAAAAGATATTGATAAGGTTTTAATGACACACCTTCATTTTGACCATGCCTGTGGATTGACACAGTGGCAGGAAGGTGAACTTGTTTCTACATTTCCTGCATCAGAAATCATAACTTCCGAAGTGGAATGGAAGGAAATGAAAAATCCTAATCTCCGTTCTGCTAATACGTATTGGGAAGAAAACTGGAAGCCTGTAGAAAGTCAGGTACATACATTTCAGGAAGAAAAGGAATTATTGCCAGGCTTGAAAATGATTCATACAGGCGGGCATAGTGATGGGCATAGTATAATCTTATTTGAAGATGGAGAAGATCGATTCATCCATATGGCGGACATCATGCCGACACATGGACACCAGAATCCTTTATGGGTTCTGGCATATGATGATTATCCGGTAACCTCAGTTCATGAAAAACAAAAATGGATGAACTATGGCTATGAACGGAATGCCTGGTATACCTTTTACCATGATGCCCATTACCGGGCAATCAAATTCGACCAGGATGAGACGAAAATAGATGAGGTGAAACGCCATCGGTATGCTTACTAAATGAACAAAAGCCGTGCTGGTTTATTAAACCGGCACGGCTTTTGTTATTAATTTGCTTCAGCCACATCAACGATGGTTCCTGTTTGTGCATCGATGAAGAATTCGTATTGAGAGGTTTCTCCATCCTGACTCTTAGATACACCTCCGCGATATACTTCATAGTCCATTCCGTTTTTAGTCAATTCTTCTGGTTTCATGTAAATCCAGGATCCACTGATTGGTCCTTGTTTTTTGAAAGCTTCCTTTGCAATTTTCAATGCTTTTTCAGGAGTGACCCCCTGTTTGTTGAAGACTTGTTCTTTGACGACATAGCCAGCTAAAGCACCAGCACCTGCCGCAATTGCGACTTTTTTCCAATCCATCACTATTCACCTCAATAAGTATTCTTTCCCACTAGTATACTAAATGTATTTCATAATGAAAACTAAAATCAGTCTGAAAAGTAGAAAGTAGTCGAAAGTTTCGGTAAAATGGTGACTATAGCGAAAGGAGTTCGATACATAATGAATAAAGAAACTCAATCTTTATTCCGGACATTGACGGAATTACCTGGCGCACCGGGCAATGAGCATCTGGTACGTCAGTTTATGAAATCAGAGCTGGAAAAGTATTCAGATGAAATCATTCAAGATGGCCTGGGAGGGGTTTTCGGGGTCAAAAAAGGTGAAGGCCCGAAAGTAATGGTAGCCGGACATATGGATGAAGTTGGTTTCATGGTTACGCAAATTACCAGGAATGGGATGATTCGATTCCAGACACTTGGAGGATGGTGGAACCAGGTTATGCTTGCTCAACGAGTACAAGTAATTACGGAAAATGGTCCCGTCACTGGAGTGATCGGTTCTATACCTCCGCATAACCTGACCCCCGAACAACGTAAGAAACCAATGGAAGTGAAAAATATGTTAATCGACATTGGTGCAGATGACGAAGACGATGTTAAGCGGATTGGTGTTAAACCGGGGCAGCAAATTGTTCCAATTTGTCCTTTTACCCCAATGGCAAATGAGAAGAAAATCCTTGCAAAAGCCTGGGATAATCGTTACGGTTGCGGGCTTGCTGTAGAGCTGTTGAAAGAATTGGAAGGGGAAGCTACACCCAATCAGCTTTTCTCTGGTGCTACTGTTCAGGAAGAAGTCGGGCTTCGGGGTGCTCAAACTGCAGCTAATATGATACAACCGGATATTTTTTACGCCCTGGATGCTTCTCCTGCTAATGATATGAGTGGAGATGATAAAGAGTTTGGGCAACTTGGCAAAGGGGCGCTTCTTCGTATATTCGACAGAAGTATGGTGACACACCGCGGCATTCGCGAATTTATTCTGGATACAGCTGAAAGCAATGATATCCCCTATCAATATTTCATCTCTCAAGGTGGCACAGATGCAGGAAGAGTGCACATTTCCAATGATGGCGTACCATCTGCAGTGATAGGGATCTGTTCGCGGTATATCCATACATCATCTTCCATTATTCATGTAGATGATTATGCAGCAGCTAAAGAGCTGTTGGTAAAATTGGTGAAAACAACAGATCAAAATACGGTCGCACAAATTCGTAATAATGGATAAGGATTCATAAATAAAATCACGCAGCTTTAATTGAAGCCTGCGTGATTTTATTTATGGTTTAGGAGAGGAATGCTTCTGATCAACGTTGACTTTTTAACCATAGACCTGAATGGTGGTAATGATGTATAGTGTAAGGAAGTAATTGTTCGATAGAAAGGTGAATAGAATGGTTCGTATATATACTGGGTCGAAAAACCCTACAAAAATAGAATCTGTTAAAGAAGTATTCCATAGTTTCGATATTGAGGGAGTAGAAGTTGAATCTAAAGTGTCCGCTCAACCTTTTTCTGATGAAGAAACTCAGGAAGGGGCTATCAACCGTGCAAGAGAATGTGCAAAAATGAAAAAAGGAGTTATGGGGCTCGGTTTAGAAGGTGGAGTGATGGAAATAGCTGATGAACTTTACCTTTGTAATTGGGGCGCATTAGTTGATGAATTTGAAAACTTATATTTAGCCAGTGGAGCAAGAATTCCATTACCTGAAGAGATTAAGATAGGGTTAGAAAAGGGAAGGGAACTAGGCGATATCATGGATGAATATGCGGATAAGCAGGAGGTAAGAAGAAACGAAGGAGCGATTGGTATTTTTACTAATGCAGCAGTAGATCGTAAAGAAATGTTCATCCATATTACCAGACTTTTGAAAGGACAATATGAATTTGCAAACAGGCAAAAAGCGGAACAAGCTTAACCTTTCATGGGGAAAATCAGATTTACTTGAATAGGAAGTCAAATTCACTTCAAATTCCCTGCTTTAATAAAAAATAAGGCTGTCCCATCAGGTGATTCATACCGATGGGGCAGCCTTATTTTGTTCTCTAATGTCTTATTCATAAATGTATTGCAATACTTCCAATGCCTGATCGACAGTATCGACCGTTACATCGGCTTTGTTCGTCAATTCCTTCAATGGATGAATTAATGAATCAGGGCGTACAATAATCGTTGGTTTATTCAAGTGAATAGCAGCACTCGCATCCATCGCCGTATTCCATTGCTTATACTTCTCCCCGAATAAGGCGATGACAACATCAGATTTTTTAAGTAGTACTTGTGTCCTGAAGTTATTGATGCTGGATGCCGCATCATCCTTGAACAGACTGCCAGGCTGTTCACCAAGAATGTCTTCCCCGATATTGTCGGAGCGGTCATGGTTTTCCTGGGGCCCGACAAACGTCAGAGGTAAATCTTTTTCTTTTGCTTTACTTTTGATTTCGTTTCTCCAATCATCATGAATTTGTCCGGCTAAATATACGGTCAGTTCCATAATTAATTCCTCCCATTCATTACCTTTGTTCCTACATTTTCATTATGGACAATTTATAAGAAGCTGTCCATTGAAAGGCGATGGAACGAAATGGAACTTGTCAAATCAACAAACAATAGTATCATGAAAGTAAAAAGAGGGAGTTGCAGGAGGAATAATCTATGAAGAAGACGATTGGTTTAACTCTGACTATTCTTGTTTTTGTACTCGGGGGATGTAGTTTTTTTATGTCTGAAGAAGATGCAATCTCGAAAACATATGAAGTTGCAAAATCGACCTTTGAGAAGAACGAAACCAAAACGAATCATAAGACGGATTCATTTTCATTATATATCCCTGATAGCATGAAGATCTCAGAAGAATCGAAAAGTAACTTGATTCTTAACGAGGGAGAGCAGACATTTATATTATTTTATAATCCAAAAGAAGAACGGAAAAGTAAACTGAACTATCAGGCCGCCTCTGAAAAAGATAATCATCTGTTGTTAAAATCTTTCGAAGATGAAGGCCGTTTTGGTTATATAAGAGTGATGCCCGTAAACGAGGAAGAAAAATATGAACTTCAAGTAGGTGTAGGTGGCGTAAAGGTCACAACTTACGCTGAAAAAGCCAGTTTAATGGATGATGCAGAAAAGATGATGAAGATTGCTAATTCAATCGCTTATTAGTTATTAAAGTTCCCTGAACAGGTTTTCCTGCCCAGGGAATTTTTTGTTTAAAATAGGTTGAAGAAATAAGTTTTCCGTTATGATAAATAATCCTCCCAGGATTGCAAAGCTGGTTCCCTTACCAGATGATTCAAAATGTGCTCCTACAGTAGTAAGTAATCCTTATATAACCATTAATAGCAAAGAGTTTGTTGAATCCAAAAAAACTCCCATCCAATGAAAAAACTATTTTACTATCTTAGTGTCTTTACACATGTAAAATATTTTTGTAAAATATAATGGTTGCATACCTTAGGGAGGGGAAAGAATGAAGCGTTTCTTTGAGAAAAAAGGAGTAACTCTTAGTGCAAAAGAATATTTTATAACTGCATTGAGTTTCATGGCTCTTGGGTTGTTTTCATCGCTAATAATAGGATTAATTATAAAGACCATGGGGGAGCAGCTGGATTTCTGGCCATACTTGTCTGCTTCATTAATCGAAATGGGCGAATTCGCAATGGATGTGAAAATTTGGGGAGGAGCGATTGGTATAGCGATCGCTTATGGATTGAAGGCTCCGCCACTTGTTATGTTCGCTGCTTTATTCAGTGGTGCATTCGGTGCTGAACTCGGAGGTCCGGCTGGAAGCTATGTGACAGCATTGATTGCAACTGAAACAGGTAAATTAATTAGTAAAGAAACACGAATTGATATAATTTTAACGCCTTTTCTTACGATTGCTACAGGTTTTATCGTCGGTTCTTTCATTGGTCCTCCAATTGGAAATTTCATGGTGTGGTTTGGGGAAGTTATCATTTGGGCGACTGACCAGCAGCCATTCATTATGGGGATAATTGTCGCTGTATTGTTAGGATTAGCATTGACTGCACCAATTTCAAGTCTGGCCATTACATTAATGCTTTCGTTAGATGGAATTGCAGCTGGTGCGGCTACCGTTGGAGGAGCTGCACAAATGATCGGATTTGCGGCCATCAGTTATCGAGATAACGGTCTGGGTGGTGTACTGGCACAGGGGGTTGGCACATCGATGCTCCAAGTGGCTAATATTATAAAAAAACCGATTATCCTTCTGCCGCCTACGATAGCAGGGGCTGTGCTGGCCCCCATCGCTACTGTTTGGCTCAAAATGGAAAACAACCCAATGGGTGCTGGAATGGGCACCAGTGGGTTCGTGGGGCAAATCATGACGTTTGAGGCGATGGCGTTCAGTTGGGAGGTTTTCTGGGTGTTAATGATACTTCATATCATCTCACCTGCAATCATCAGTTTATTGATAGCAGAGTGGTTCCGGAAAAAGGGATGGATCCAGCCGGGTGATATGAAAATTGATTATGAATAAGAATTTGAGCAAGCATGACCCAGATTTACCAGGTGCTATGTTAGGATGGAAGCGGAGGTGTAGAGATGGAACAGTTGAAAACAGAAGAACAATTTTATGAATGGCGAAACAAAGAAAAGGTAATTATGTTATTCTCAGCTGACTGGTGTCCGGATTGCCGTTTCATTGAACCTTTCCTTCCAGAGCTCGAAGAAAAATATTCAGATTATAACTTTGTATATATTGATCGAGATGACTTTCTGGATATTTGCATCGAATTTGGAGTCCTTGGTATTCCCAGCTTCCTTGCCTTTCATAAAGCAGAAGAGATCGGCCGCTTTGTCAGTAAGCAGCGGAAAACAAGAGATGAAATCGAGGCATTCATTGACGGATTAAAGATATAGTCAGAAACTGCGCGATTGTTGAAGCGCAGTTTTTTTATGCTAAAATAGACAAAGTAATTGATTTCTCTCCAAAATAAAGGAGGAAACGGTATGAAAATGACAAGCATCAAAATGAAAAGAAAACTCGAAGATCGGTTGCAAGTGGAAGAGTGGCGTACTTCTTTCAACCGTGATAAAGATACATTCCGGGTAGAATGGAAGGAATCTGGCCAGGGGATAACCATTACCTTGCCTAACGTTATCTCTAAGTGGGAAAATCGCGGTGAAGAAGCATTGGATGAATTAGAGGAGCATATCAAAGAAGCGTTACGGATTATGAATGAAACGCATCATTTGGAAGGAAAAGAACAACATATTTACCCTGTTATCCGTGCAGGATCATTTCCGACCGAGACTTCTTCAGGAAAAAAGCTGCTGTTTTCGGAACACACCGCCGAAACAAGGATTTATTATGCCCTTGATCTCGGCAAATCCTATCAGCTGATTGATGAAGAAATGCTGGAGAAGGAAGGCTGGACGGCGGATCGTGTTAGGGAAATTGCAAGCTTCAATGTCCGTTCACTATCCGTAGATTTGAAAAAAGACGAAGTGTATGGGAATACATTTTACTTTCTATCGACGAATGACGGGTACGATGCCAGCCGGGTGTTGAATGAGGCATTACTGGAAGAAATGAAAGCGAAGGCAGAAGGGGAACTGGCACTGAGTATTCCACATCAGGATGTGCTGATTTTTGCTGACGTCCAAAATCCCGCCGGCTATGACATTTTAGCTCAAATGGCGATGAAATTCTTTGCAGAGGGACGAACACCAGTCACTTCATTATCATTTTTATATGAAGATAAACAGCTGGAACCCATATTCATTCTGGCTCAAAATAAACCTAAAGATGAAGGAAAGGGCGAGTAGGCATGTATGTATTTTATAACCCCAAAGGAATCGGAGATGTACTGATTTTTCCAATCAAAGATGGAGATCGCAACTATATTAAACAGCAGCATCACGGAGATGTGGTGAAGATTACTGATCAGCGTGATGGAAGTTTGCTCGGGTATAATCTTTTTAATCTTTCTTCCTATATGAATTTGTCTGAGCATGGGAAAATCAGGCTTACGGAGTCATTGCTTGATAAAATCAAAAACATTCTTGAAAAAAATGACCTGGACGAAAAGTTGGATCTAGATTTGTCTCCCAAATTCATCGTTGGATATGTTGAAGAAAAAGATCAGCACGAAAATGCAGATAAGCTGAGTGTATGCCAGGTAAATGTAGGTGATGAAAAGCTGCAAATCGTTTGTGGTGCTCCTAATGTCGATAGCGGCCAAAAAGTGGTTGTGGCCAAGGTTGGCGCAGTCATGCCGAGTGGTATGAAAATCAAGCCTTCCAAATTAAGAGGGGTGGATTCCCAGGGAATGATCTGTTCAGCAAAAGAATTAGGTATGCCGGATGCTCCTAAAGAAAAGGGTATCCTTGTGCTGGAAGATGGATATGAAATCGGCCAGGTTTTTGAAATATAGAATTCAGATTAGATGACTGTAGCACTATTTTCACGCTACAGTCTTTTTTTATTTTAAAAAATAACCTGTATGACTGAAAAACCTGTTAAAATATAAGATAAAACCTTTGTTAGAAGAGAGTGATATAAATGTGGAATCAGATGAAGAAAAAACTGAAAGATATTTTAGCCAACGAGACATCTGAACAGCCGATGCAGGTTGATAACACGTTAAAGCACAAAGAAAATAATGACCCTTATGTAAAAACGAAAATGGCTTATAAATATCCTAAGCAAGGCGAATTCCGTTTTCCTGTAATTCCGGATCATCGTTCACCGCATCAAGAACATAAAAGCAGTCGTCGTCCTGTCCAAACTCCTTCGCACGAATATCAGGCTAACCCGGTTAAAAGCCCTGACAGGGAAAGTGCAAAGCAGCGAAGCTATACAACGAAAAAAGAGTATACCCCTGTACATAACCGGAAAAACAACGACAAACCAAAAAATGAAAGACGTTATCAAAAGGAAGAAAGCAGCAGGGAAGAAGTAAACAATATCCCTTTTCAGCCTTCCGAAGTACCTTCGCCAATTTATGGCTACCATCCGAGAGTAGGAAAAAGTAAGGTAATAGATGACACAGCTTCTTCAGAAAGAGATCATCGGCCTCAGGCAGAGAGCCTATCAGAACTGCTGGCCCGCTATAGGGAAGATGCTTCTTCCCATTCGGAAATAAAAGAAATCGTTACGCCTTTAGAAGAAATTCCAGTGGATCACGGAGAAGAAAAGGTCGATGAGATTTCTGAGGAGATAAATGAAGAGAAGACATTTGCGGCTGATCAAGTGAAACAGCAAGATAGCAGTGAAGAAGAGCTTCCAAAGATTGAAGAGGATCCTGTTGTAAATTCAGAGGATTATATTGCAGCCTCAGTAGAAACACCAGTTCAAGATGAAACAACAGATGAATCTATCAAAGAAATAAAAGAAGAGGAAACAGTAGCTACAGAAAATACGAAAGATGAAACAACCCAGATAGACGAAAATGAGAATGTGGAAGCTATAGTATATGAACAGCCGCCGGAACCTGAAGAACATTCAGATCCAGTTGAACCTGCTGAAAAAGATACGCTTCCAAAAGGTCCTGCTTCCAATGAGGAGGAGAGGTCTAAAGCTCATGCCCATACCCATATCGGGAAGCCAGTAGAGAAAAAAGAACAACATAAGAAAAGAAATCAAGCAAAACACCATTCCAAAAAAGGAAAACAAAGTGTTCCATTTAATGTCATCATGACACCCAGGGATAAAAGGAACAAGAATAAAGAAACAGCGGTCAAACAATCAGAAGTGAAAATAGAAGAAAAGCAAGAAACGGATAAGCCTGCAGCAGCTTACCGGAAACCACCACTACATTTATTAGATGACCCCATAAGAAAACGCGACAAAGATGATGAACAAATAAAGCACCAGATGGAATTACTTGAGACTACCCTGAACCACTTTCATGTCCGGGCGAAGGTCATAAATGCTATGCGTGGTCCATCGGTCACCAGATTTGAAGTTCAACCTGAGCCTGGGGTGAAGGTAAGTAAAATTACAAACCTCTCAGATGACATTAAACTAAGTATGGCGGCCAAAGCGATACGTATCGAAGCGCCAATACCAGGGAAGCAAGCGGTCGGGATTGAGATTCCTAATGAAAAATCAGACTTAGTCGGGTTACAGGAAATCTTTGAATCTCCGTACTTCACAGAGGATCCTTCTCCTTTAACCGTGGCGCTTGGATTGGATATTGGTGGTACACCTATAGTGACGAACCTGCAAAAAATGCCGCACGGGTTAATAGCTGGAGCAACAGGCTCTGGAAAGAGTGTCTGTATCAATACAATTCTTGTCAGTCTACTCTATAAGGCCCACCATGAAGAGGTCAAATTTCTATTGATCGATCCGAAAATGGTGGAACTTGCGCCATATAATGATCTGCCGCATTTAGTATCACCTGTAATCACAGATGTAAAAGCAGCAACCAAGGCACTTAAATGGGCAGTTAAAGAAATGGATGACCGCTATGAAAAGTTCGTTAAAGAAGGTGTCAGAGATGTAGAACGTTATAACCAAAAAATGATCAAACAGAACCGCGTCGAAGAAAAAATGCCATACCTGGTTGTCGTTATTGATGAACTTGCTGATTTGATGATGGTTTCTCCGCAGGATGTCGAGGATGCTATTTGCCGTCTCGCTCAAAAAGCCCGTGCCTGTGGCATTCATCTGTTAGTAGCGACACAGCGTCCATCCGTAGATGTCATCACTGGATTGATTAAAGCTAACATTCCTACCCGGATAGCCTTTAGTGTATCATCACAAGTAGACTCCCGGACGATCATTGATACGGCAGGAGCAGAAAAATTGCTTGGAAAAGGGGATATGCTGTTTGTGGAAAATGGTTCCGGGCAGTCAGTAAGAATTCAAGGGGCGTTCGTTTCGGATGATGAAATCGAACGTATTACAAGCCACGTAAAGAAAATAGCTCCACCTAATTTCCTTTTTGAACAAGAGGAACTGATGATGCAAGCAAGCTCAGAAGCTGGCGAACAAGATGAATTATTTGAAGAAGCAGTCTCTTTTGTTATCGAACATAATGGCGCGAGTGCGTCCATGCTTCAGAGAAGATTCAAAGTGGGTTACAACCGTGCTGCAAGGCTGATCGACCACATGGAAGAATACGGAATCATATCGGAACAAAAAGGCAGTAAACCAAGAGATGTATTATTAAGTAAAGAGCAAGTAAACGAATTATTTCACCCAAGTGAATCTGCCGAACTGAAATAACGATTCCTGCTTATCATGCAGCCGCTATTCTCCCTCGCGTTTTGAGGCGGGAAAAAGCGGCTTTTTTAGTCTGTTTCAGAAATAGCTTGTGTTAGCTAACCAGATTTTATATGATTAGAAATGAATGATTTTATTCGGACAAGGACTTTTCTTATATAAGGAGCAGAATTATGAAGGAAATCACACGTAAGTTAAATGGCGAAATCGATCGGTTGACTAATAAGACTTTCAAGTTTGATGAACGAGTGGGGGAAGGCTGGTTTTCTGCCGTTTATTTCCTGAAAACGAAAGAAATAGTACAAAATCACTTGAAGGATAACCATGTAACCATGCAATTTTTCCAGAAGAATGATGCTGTTTTATGTGGTACAGATGAAGTAATCGCTTTGATTCATACATTTGCGGATCAGCCGGAAGAATTAGAAATTTATTCATTAAAGGATGGGGATAAAGTAAGCCCGTATGAAACCGTCATGACCATTTCCGGTCCTTATCAGAACTTCGGTTATTTAGAGGGAATTATAGATGGAATATTCGCTCGCCGTACGTCTGTAGCAACGAATGTTTATAATGTAGTAAAAGCAGCACGGACGAGCGGGAAACAGAAGCCGATTATCTTTATGGGAGATCGTGATGATCATTATACACAGCAGGCAGGGGATGGGTATGCTTCTTTTATTGGTGGATCGACGGCACAAGCTACTCATGCCATGAATGAATGGTGGGGAAAAGAGGGCATGGGGACGATGCCCCACGCTTTGATTCAAATGTTCAAAGGGGATGTTGTTGCAGCGACAAAAGCTTACCATCAGCAATTTCCTGAAGATGAGTTGATGGCACTGGTTGATTACAATAATGATGTGATCACAGATTCTTTGAAAGTGGCCCGCGAGTTTGGCGACGAATTAAAAGCCGTCCGTATCGATACATCACGCAGTATGGTCGATAAATACTTCTTACGAAATCAACATCTGATGGGTACTTTCGATCCTCGAGGAGTTAATCCGGAACTAATCTTCGCTTTAAGAAGAACACTTGATAAAGAAGGCTATGACCATGTGAAAATCGTGGTAAGCGGAGGTTTTACAGAAGATAGAATCCGCATGTTCGAGGAGCTGAAAGTCCCTGTCGATATGTACGGTGTAGGGGGGAGTCTATTGAAAATAGACATCGGTTTCACGGGAGATAATGTCCTTCTGAACGGAGAGCCGGAAGCAAAAGAAGGACGTCGTTATAACCCGAATCCCCGCTTGGAAAGGGTGCCATTCCAGCCACAATCGACGGATGAAAATAACGAGTAATAATCAAGAAGACTTACTTCCTGGGGAGGAAGTAAGTTTTTTCTTTTATTATGATTCTGAAGAAGTGCATATAAATACTTCTTTCTTTTTACTTCATGTTATTCCATGCTAAAATAGGGAAGTATAAAAATGTCTAATTGCTCATTCATCTACTGCTTTTCTTTGCTATAATAATGGCCTGACTGGCAGATTTGAAAATCGCAAGTTTTAGTATGATACATATACTAAGTAAAAGTGACTCAATAATTTTGGAGGTACTTGTTTATGACGACTTACCATTTCATTGGTATCAAAGGGACGGGAATGAGTGCCCTTGCACAAATTTTGCATGACTCGGGCGAACATGTCCAAGGGTCCGATGTTGACAAACGTTTTTTTACACAGGAAATATTGGAAGCTAAAAATATTTCAATTTTGCCTTTTTCCAAAGCAAATATCAAAGAGGGTTTGACGATAATAGCCGGGAATGCTTTTAATGATGAACATGAAGAAATATTGGCAGCAAAAGAGCTGGGACTGCCATATTATCGTTATCATGAGTTTTTAGGAGAGTGGCTGCAGAAATACACAAGCATTGCCGTGACCGGAGCGCATGGGAAGACCTCTACAACGGGTTTATTGGCACATGTACTCTCTGAAAATTATCCCACCTCTTATTTGATTGGAGATGGGACCGGAAAAGGACATAAAAACAGTCAGTATTTTGCATTTGAGGCATGTGAATACAGACGCCACTTCCTTTCCTACCATCCTGACTATGCAATTATGACAAATATCGATTTTGATCACCCTGATTATTTCACCAGTATCGATGATGTGTTCCAGGCTTTTCAAGAAATGGCAAAGCAAGTGAAAAAGGGGATAATTGCATGTGGTGATGATGAGCATCTCCAGCACATCCAGGCGAACGTCCCTGTCTTATATTACGGGTTGGCGGATGCGAATGATTTTCAGGCACAAAATATTCAGGAAAATCCTGAAGGGACATCCTTCGATGTATTTGTAAGAAATACGTATTATGATACTTTCATCATCCCCGGATACGGTAATCATCACGTATTAAATGCGCTGAGTGTGATAGCGTTATGTCATTATGAAGACATGTCAGCTGAAGAAATCAAGAAAATCAAAACTTTTGAAGGCGTAAAACGGCGGTTTACGGAAAAGCAGGTCGGGGACCAGGTGTTGGTAGATGATTACGCTCATCATCCGATTGAAATTTCAGCTACAATCGAATCTGCCCGTAAAAAATATCCGGAGCGGGAAGTCGTGGCAATTTTTCAGCCACATACCTTCACAAGAACTAAAACTTTTCTGAAAGAATTTGCCGAGAGCCTGCAGGAAGCGGATGCGATCTATTTGTGTGACATATTCGGTTCTGCAAGAGAAGAAAACGGCAATTTGACCATCCAGGATCTTCAGAAACTTATTCCGGAATCGAATTTGCTTATGGCAGAAGATACAAGTGTCTTAAAGGAATATGATAATAGTGTGTTAGTATTCATGGGCGCTGGTGATATCCAAAAATACCAGCAGGCTTATGAAGGTCAATTGAATAGCTGATGTAAAAAGGCTGCCTTTTCAAGAGGATGCTGGCGGGCATGCTCTTGGAACAGCTTTTTTGTTTAGGGTTTGTGATTAAATCCTTAAATATAAAAAGCAAAGGAGTATTTGTGACACATAGTGTTAAAATTCTTAAAATTTTTTTTGCAGATTGATACGAAAAAAAAGGATATTCCGAGGTTAAAAACGAATAATACATTAATAGAACCATAGTCCCTATATCTTAGTTTAGCTATAATCGAGACAGGGTATTTACTTTAACATGAAAAAATACATAACAAAGGAGATGAACAGTGGGAATGGAAATTCTATTATACATTGCTGCGCTTATAGCTGCGGTAGCATTTGCAGTATTGGTGATTTATCTGAGTATCACCTTGAAGTCAGTTTCCCGGACAATGAACAACGTAGCGGATACATTAGAAGGGGTCGAGGAACAGATGGAAGGAATCACCCTTGAAACGACTGCGCTGTTGAATAAAACCAATAAATTGGCGGAGGATGTCGGTGAAAAATCCCAAAAGCTTAATTCACTGGTTGATGGAGTGAAAGGAATAGGGGACTCCGTGCAGGAGTTCAATCAGTCCATCCGCTCCGTATCAAGAAGCTTGACATCTTCTAAGATCAATGACGAAGATTCTGCAGCCCAGGCAATGAAATGGGGACAGGTGGCCATCAATTTATATAAAAAATATAAAAGAGAAGATGCAAGAAAATCAGAGGGAGGAATTTAAAAATGAGTGAAAAGCAAAAGCAAAACCAGCCAAACAACAAGGAAAACGGAAGAGATTTTATTGTCGGTTCATTAATCGGTGGGGTAGTTGGTGCTGTTGTGGCACTATTATTCGCACCGAAAGCAGGACGTGAGTTCCGTGATGATCTAAATCAGGGCTCCAATTATCTGAAAGATCGTGCCGGCGAATGGAAAGAAGTGGCCACAGAAAAAAGCGGCGAATGGAAAGAACGTGCCGTTGAATCTTCATCCCAATTTTCTAAGAATATCACAGAAAAATCCCAGGAACTTGGTACACGTTTTAAAGATTCTACTAAAAACATTGGTGACAAAGTAAGAAACATCCGCGGACAGGATGACGCAGAAGCAGAGGAAGCAGCCCAGGAAGTTGCAGAGGCGATTGAGGAAGCAGCAGAAGAATTAGAGAAACAACAGGAAGCTTCGACTTCAACCAATGCAAAATAAATAAGAGTGACGAGGCTGCTTTCAGTCTCGTCATTTTAGTTTAAGATATATAGGAGGATCCAGATGGACATACAAGTAATTACCAAAGAAGAAGAATTCAACCGTTTATTAGATCAGAAAAACGCCTTTTATCTCCTTAAGCACAGCCTGACATGTCCTGTCAGTACTTTTGTGAAAAGGCAGTACGATCAGTTCAATGAGAAAACAGATATTCCATGTTATATGCTTCATGTTCAGGAAGCTCGTCCACTTTCTAATCAAATTGCAGAAGAATATGAGGTCAAGCACGAGTCTCCCCAGGCATTGTTATTTCATAATAAACAAGTGATTTGGCATGACTCTCATGGAGCTGTAACAGTAGAAGCGTTAGAAGATAGTTCAAACCGGCTTCATTCCTCTGATTAAGCAGGTAGCAAACGAGAGGCAAACCCTGACCTCTCGTTTTTATTTTATTTGTAAACGTTTTCAATTTATTATGTGAAAATTCTTTGAGATTTTATCGCTTTAAAGGGGTGACAAGAAAGCAGAAGTCATATATAATGTTCCGTAATTATCATTTGAAATTATCAATTTTTTCAGCAAAGTAAAACGGAATGGAGGCTTTATCATGAGTAATGAACAATTGGACCAATTACGTGATGAACTGGATAGCGTGAATTTAGAAATCCTCGACCTGATAAACAAACGAGGTGAACTTGTTCAAGAGATCGGAAAAGTCAAGAATACACAGGGGGTTAATCGTTTTGATCCAGTACGTGAACGAAAAATGCTGGACCAAATTAATGAACATAATGATGGACCATTCGAAGACTCGACCATTCAGCAATTGTTCAAAGAGATATTTAAAGCCAGCCTGGAGCTGCAGGAAGACGACCACCGAAAAGCACTGCTAGTTTCCCGGAAGAAAAAACCGGAAGATACGATAATCGATATAAATGGAGAAAAAATTGGAGATGGCAATCCCCATTTTATTATGGGACCTTGTGCAGTTGAGAGTTACGAACAAGTTGCTGCCGTGGCAGAAGCTGTTAAGAAACAAGGACTTAAAATACTGCGAGGTGGAGCGTTCAAGCCAAGGACTTCTCCTTATGATTTCCAGGGACTTGGCCTCGAAGGTCTTAAAATATTGAAACGTGTCGCTGATGAATACGACTTAGCTGTAATCAGTGAGATTGTTAATCCGGCTGACGTATACAAAGCTGTTGATTATGTCGATATCATTCAAATTGGGGCACGTAACATGCAGAACTTTGAACTGCTGAAAGCTGCAGGTTCTGTTGATAAACCAGTATTATTGAAACGTGGAATGTCAGCTACCATTTCAGAATTCATCAATGCTGCTGAGTACATCATTTCACGCAGTAATGCCAATATCATGCTATGTGAACGTGGCATCAGGACTTACGAGAAAGCCACAAGAAATACATTAGACATATCAGCTGTCCCAATCTTGAAGCAGGAAACACATTTACCTGTCATGGTGGATGTCACACATTCCACTGGCCGTCGCGATTTATTGCTGCCGGCAGCTAAAGCGGCACTTGCGATTGGAGCAGATGGGGTAATGGCAGAAGTTCACCCTGATCCTGCCGTAGCACTTTCTGACTCTGCACAACAAATGGACATTGATATGTTCAAAGACTTCATGAAGGAATTGACCAAGTAATCAATAGGGAACAAAAGAACCGGGCTGAGGCGATCTCAGTCCGGTTTTATTTTTGGCTAAGGAAATTATAATTTTCTATTTGTGGATAGCTGTACACGGTGAGCCATATCCAGCTCCGACGCATAGGACGTGCTAGTGCCGATGTCGCCACAGGACGTGGCGTTTTCATCGGCCAGCGCCTACCCCCTCGAGGTCTTAAGTCAATCCTCTTTGTGATTAGAAAAACTTGGCTTATCGCCGCTTCCTAATGGCGAAAGCCTTAGTTTTTCTTATACTTTGATCCTTTAATAAAGTTAGTCTGTATTAAAGTACAGAGAACGTCACGCCGAGGCTTGTCTTAAGCTTGTCGGAGGCCTGCAGGACAAGGAATGCTTCTTAGAACTACATCGCACGAAGAAAAAGCGGTTTTCTTTTTCGAGGATGCAGGTCAGTTCGACGTTGGCACACTAGAACTACTTCTTAGAATGTACTTCGCAGAAAAAGACAAAGTCTTTTTTGAGGACGTGCCGCTTTTAGTCGAACGTCATTACTAGCAAGGCGCTTACGCTTTTGTTCTTGTCATGTGGCTATTCATAAAATACACGCCTTGAGGAAAACTGAACGGAAAGAGTTTATAATCTTTATTCGTTGTTATATGTGTATTTTACATTTATCTGTTTTGGGGTATGATTTGAATAGGGGGAACTCTATATACATCTTTATTGCGGTTGTTAAAATAGTATAATATGATTGGTTTATTGAAATTAAACTTAATAGAGAATTAGAGGAGGGAATCTTGCATGAATGTAACTATATATGATGTAGCAAGAGAAGCAAATGTTTCCATGGCGACTGTTTCCAGGGTTGTCAACGGCAACCCGAACGTCAAGCCGGCAACAAGGAAAAAGGTGTTGGACGCGATTGAGAATCTGGGGTATCGTCCTAACGCAGTAGCTAGAGGTTTGGCAAGTAAAAAGACAACAACGGTAGGTGTCATCATCCCGGATATTTCCAGTATCTTTTTTGCAGAGCTGGCCAGAGGTATTGAAGACATCGCTACGATGTATAATTACAATATCATTCTGAGCAACTCAGACCAAAATAAAGAAAAGGAAATCCATTTAATTAATACAATGCTAGGAAAACAGGTAGATGGCCTTGTTTTCATGGGCGGTAAAATCACTGATGACCATATCCGTGAATTCAATAACGCTTCTGTACCAGTAGCTTTGGCTGCAACCATTGATGAAACGGAAAGTACACCATCTGTAAATATCAACTATGAAGAAGCAGCCTTTGAAGCAACAGAGCTACTGATATCCCATAATAATGAACAAATAGCTTTTGTTTCTGGACCAGAAAATACTGAGGTCAACACCCAAAAGCTGGATGGGTACAAGCGCGCTTTAAAAGAGGCAGGACGAGTAGTTTCGGAAGATTTAATTGTGACGGGCGATTATTCTTATGACTCTGGCATTGAAGCATTCGAACAGTTGAATACCGGTGGACAGGCCCCTGCTGCAATATTTGTCGCTTCTGATGAAATGGCTCTTGGAGTCATTCACGGGGCTCAGGATTCTGGTTTAAAGGTACCGGAAGATATTGAAGTGTTCGGGTTCGATAATACACGTCTTGCCACAATGGTGCGACCGACGTTATCTACTGTCGTTCAGCCGATGTATGATATAGGTGCAGTAGCTATGCGTTTATTGACAAAATATATGAACAAAGAAGAAGTAACGGAACAAAACGTAGTACTTCCGCATCGAATTATTGAAAGAAACTCAACAAAGTAAAAATGGTGTCGATATTAGGAGTAGAATATATACGTATTAGTTGGGGAGAGAGAGTATGAAGAAGCGTGATATTTTAACTCCTGTCGGCATTACTTTAGGTACGATTATGATCATGTTCGGGATTCTTTCCAGTGGCGGGGCCTCCGGAGTCCAATCATTCATCCAGGTTTCTTCGATCGTAATCATTCTAGGTGGATTAGTGGCGGCGCTTATCATTAATTTCAATATAAGCGAGATCAAGCTTACTTTTAGAGTATTCAAAGAGACCTTTCAACAAAATGATTCGAACCTCCGTGAATTGATTACGTTATTTATAAGACTTTCTGAAAGAGCGAGAAGAGAAGGCTTATTAGCCCTTGAATCAGAGCTGGAAGAAGTCGGGGATCCTTTTATAAGAAAAGGGATTTTATTGGCTGTCGACGGCATTGAACCGGAGGTCATACAGGATATTATGGATGCTGAGATTGCTGCTTTAGAAGAGAGGCATCAAAGAGGAAGGTCCATTATTGAAAAAGCAGGAGAATATGCCCCGGCATGGGGGATGATTGGGACATTGATCAGTCTTGTTCTTATGCTGAACAGTCTGACTGATCCTACTACATTAGGTCCAAAAATGGCTGTCGCTCTTTTAACCACTTTTTATGGTACTGTAATGGCTAACCTGGTTTTTATCCCAATGGCAGGTAAGCTTGAGAATAAAACCGAGCAGGAAGTTTTTATAAAACAAATCATTATTGAAGGCGTAATTGGCGTTCAATCAGGTCAGAACCCTAAAATCCTGGAAGAGAAATTAAGTGCCTTCCTCTCAGAGGAAGAAAAACAGGAGAGTCAGGAAGAAGAAGCCTACGTGGGGGAAGCAGCCAATGAGGCGTAGGAATCGAATAAAAAAGAAGGAAGAAAAAGGCGCACCACGCTGGATGGTTACATACTCTGATTTGATGACTCTGATCCTTGTTTTTTTCATCTTATTATTTTCAATGTCACAAATCGATCTGGTCAAATTTGAAGCTATCTCTGAATCTTTTCGTAATCGGATGATTTTTGATTTTTATCCTTCCCCTGTAGAAATGGATAATCCTGCAGAACAGACCGACCTGAAGGAGAATGGTGAGCTATCGAATGAATTTGAAAATCCTTCGAGTGAGGTGAATTCCACAGTTCGTGACGCTGAAGATAATGAGCTTCAAAAAGAACACGAATTGAATCAATTAGTTGAAGAAGTGGATACTTTTTTAGATAACAATGAATTGAATGATGTCATATCTGCAAGTCGTACCGACCGTGGAGTCGTACTGGTGCTTCAGGAGCAATTATTATTCGACTCTGGCGAAGCAGAGGTGTTAGAATCAGGAAAGCCATTCCTCGGTAAGATCGGAACATTGCTGAAGAATATACCGAACGATATTTCTGTAGAAGGACATACGGATGACCGTCCTATCTCGACTTTCCGCTATCCTTCTAATTGGGAGCTTTCCGGTGCCAGAGCGAGTAGTGTTATTCGCTATATTGCAGGAGAGTCTAATTTGAATAGGGGACGTTTTACTGCGGTAGCCTTTGGAGATACACACCCTGCAGTACCTAATGATTCACCTGAAAATTGGGGTAAAAACCGGCGAGTTGAAATTGTTATTTTAGATCCTGCATACAGCAGTAAAAAAACTTCATCTTAACTATAAAAACCACCTGCTTTCGCTGGAATTTCAGCACACAGGTGGTTTTTATCAAGGAGATAAATGGTTATATTTTTTTTGATTATGGATAAATTGTAACGCTTTAGCTAATACTTTTTTATTTTTTTCTGTGATTTCAGCTTTTCGCGGAATAGGCTTAAATAAACCCTCCGGATCCTGCCATGATTCAGGGAGTTCAACAGGAGCGTGCTTTTGCCATTTGTTTTTCCATTCCGTCGGTAATTGCCCTTCAAAGGGCTCACCGGATAGCATTGTTTTCCAGACCTGTGCCCATGCCCTCGGTACTACCCGCCACATATCATAACCTCCTCCTCCAAGAGCAATCCAGCGTCCATTACAATATTGATGGGCTAGTTCATGGGCAAGCTGAGGGATACGTTCGTATGTTTTCATGGTAGAACACAAATGTGTCAATGGATCAAGATAGTGAGCATCTGCTCCATTCTGGGTTACAATGACGTCAGGTTTGAAATATTCCACTACTTCCCTGAATGCAGACTCATACAAATCAAGAAAGGATTCATCTTCCGTAAAAGCATCGATAGGCAGGTTAAAAGAATAACCATATCCTTCTTTTAGTCCCCGCTCTGTCACATTGCCGGTACCAGGAAATAAATAACGTCCTGTCTCGTGGATAGAAAGTGTACAGACATTAGGTTCGTCGTAAAATAACCATTGTACACCATCCCCATGATGGGCATCGGTATCTACATACAATACCTTATAGCCATATTTCTTTCTAATGTATTCAATGCCGACTGCTCCATCATTATAGATACAAAAGCCGGAAGCTTTTCTTTCAAAGCCATGGTGCAGGCCGCCGCCCAGGTTCAAGGCATGTTCATAGCCGCCTTCCAGCACAGCATCAATAGCTGTCAATGTACTCCCAACTAATAGGGAAGATGCTTCATGCATACCAGCAAACATAGGAGTGTCTTCCGTACCGATACCAAATTCCATACCTTCCTCTTCTGTCAGTGCTCCATTACTGGCTTTTTTGACAGCTTCTATATAGGTAGGGCTATGTACTAGCGCCAATTCCTTTTCTGTAGCTAGTCGAGGAGTGAGAAGATTTTCAGGATCCAATACTTTTTCCGATTCGAGTAATTCTTTGGTCATCTGGACGCGTAATTGGTTGAAAGGGTGATCATCTCGAAAATGATACCGTGTGAAGGCATCGGAATAAACGAAACCTGCTTGACATTTCATAATGACATCCCCGGCATGTTCGGCCATAATACTTCATAGCCAGCTTCTTTCAAATCCTCGATGGTAGGCATCGGATTCATGGTTTGAATACGGAAGACAAGTATTTTGTAGCGGGAATCAGGTTTGTAAGGGTAAATCAAAACAGAACTGATGTTGACTTTTCGTTTCCCAAACACCTGCGTCACTTTCGGGAGTATACCAGGTATATTTTTGACTTTGATTTCAATTTGGGAGCTTTGTACATTAGTACCGGTCAATTGAATCAGGGTATAGAGCATGTCTTTCTCTGTAATGATTCCAACGAGCTTATCTTCTTTCGTCACTGGTACACACGCTATTTCGTGTTCATAAAATATACTTGCTACTTCTTCGACAAAATCGAGGGGATGGACAGTGATGACAGGATGAGACATGATGGTTTGTATTTCATTTTCAAACTCTTCGGGTTCCGACTCATCAAAAATGGATGGGCTGGCATCGCGTACATCACGATCGGAAACAATTCCGATCACTTGATTTTTCTCATCCACAATTGGTAAATGCCGGATATGATGATCATTCAACAGCTGCAGTGCTTTTCCGATTGTCTCTGAAGGTGCCATAGTTATTACGTCTGTTTTCATGATTTCTTCTACAAGCATTGGATTACCTCCCTTGTTTTCGTTGTCTGTGCCGGTTCAAGAATCGTAGTTGATCAAACTTCTCTATGGAAGTTTCGGGAACATGCTGACCTATACGCACCATCAAACAGTTTGCGGGATGGGATACGATTTCCGGATCATCGGTAGGAGCTGGTTTCAGCCCGCCTGCGGCCATCATTTTTTCCATCACTTTACGATAATTCCATATACTAAGTCCGGTACCCTTCAAATCCCAATGCCAATAGTACTCGGTGGAAATGATAATATAGTTTTCCATAAACTCATCCAACATCGCTACCTGCAGTAAATGAGAGCCAACCCTGGCACCTCGGAAATCCGGAATGACTTCAATGGCGCCAAGTTCAATCAAATCTTCCATTTGAAACTCTGACCATCGCTCCAGGGGGTCTGGATGCAGATAAGTTACATAGCCGGCTATCGTATTCTCATGTCTTGCAATGATGATACGTCCCTCTTCAAAGTCCGCAATGCTTTTGATTGCTTCGAACTGCTTTGGACCTGGGCGAAATGCATTTAAATCTGGGTGAAAGTCATAGTTGGAGAGTTCTTCAGAGGTAAGGGGACCTTCAATGGTTAAAGATCCATTTTCCGTATCCAGTTCCTTGGAATGGTACGTTTTTACATGCTTCATCGATACACCACCTGCTATAAAGGTTATTATCACTGTTGCTTCCATTATACATGAAATCTATCTATTTTGAATCTATCAGCTGGTACCGGTTTGTTAAGTAGATTAAAAAAAATTCCCATACTGCTCATCGCAGCATGGGAGTTGACAAGATATCATCCGATATTGTTTTAGTTTGTAGGCTCAGTAGTATCAGTGGTATCCGTAGTATCCGTGTTACCTTCTTCTGTGTTCTCATTCGTGTTACCATTTTCACTGCCTGAATTATTTCCACTGCCATTACTTATACTGCCAGTGTCACTAGAAGACGAATCATCATTATTTGATGGTTCCTCAGACGTATCATCAGCTGGCGGTTGCTCCGGCTGCTCCTCAGGCTCTTCTTCCGGTTCCTTCTTAGGTTTTTCAGGAGGAGTATCAGCTGGTTCCTCAGGTTCACTTGGCTGCCCGGGAGAGCCTACCTTGATAGAAGAAGAAAGAGAGGACTCCATTCCAAAGTAATCGACCGCACGAACCGCATAAAAGCCATCAGATCCAGAAAATCCATACTTCGTGTTTGTCGTACTTCCTATCAGGCTGAAAGGACCGCCTTTGGAAGAAGCACGATATACCCGGTAACCGACCACATCATTACTGGAGGAAGCAGCCCAGCTGATAGCAGATCCGCTGGCGGAGACTCCTCCAGGTGTAGCTGGGTTTTGCCCGTCATTGTTGATACTTTCTGATACGTTGGCAGCAGTACCGCTTGGTAAAGCAACATTGCTCCATTTTCCGGAGGAAGGTATCAGATGACGAAGTTTCTCTGGTGAATTCAGGTTATTTTCTTTTAAGAAGTCAGGGTTCAACATGACTCCCCTTGAACTTTCGTTTACAAATTCGCGAGGTGTATTAGGGCCCGCCACGACTGTTTTACCCTTCACGTTCACGAAATTGCCTCCAGTAATCAAACTGTCATCTCTCTTAGAAGGTGCATACTTAGCATTATAGATGTCTGATTCAACGAGGCCCGCTTTCGAACATAAGTCTGAAGGCAATAGCCCAGAGGTAGCGCAATAAGATCGTTGGACAATACCTTCCGGCCGCTGGAAGCTCCTGTTAGGAACGGCGACATCGGGCTTGACTTCTGAAATAGCATTGACGACACGTGCCCAAAGGGTGGTGTTGCGACTGCTATAGCCGTTGCTATCCAGTTGTAGTTTGTAATCATATCCCATCCACATGCTCACGGTGATATTCGGGTTCGTAGCAATGAACCAAGTATCTTTATAACTATTGGAAGTACCTGTTTTTCCTGCCCAGTCGACACCAGGGTTGGTAAGCTGTCCCTTAATACCAGCGGCTGTTCCGTATTTAAGGACATCCCTCATCATATCCAATGTCAAGTAAGCTGTCTGTGGACTAAAGACTTTCTTCGCTTTGCTTTTATGCTCGTAAATGGTTTCACCATTTTTGTCGACAATCTTTTCAATCATATAGGCATCAGCAAATTGCCCATTATTACCTAATGCAGCAAAGGCATTGGTGTTTTCTTCGATGGTGACTTCCGGCGCTCCGATCGCTGTCGTTTGATAGCTGTATTGTTCTTCTGGAATGGTAGTAAAGCCTAAGCTTTTTCCATACTTGGCGATATCCACTTTATTCCTGGCTTTAGTGAAAGCTTTGACCGCTGGTACGTTATAAGACTTCGCTAACGCATATCTTACGGAAGTGAAACCATGGTATCTCCCTGTGTAGTTACCAAGTTCTTTACCGCTTTCATATCTATATGGGACATCGGCAAATACCGAGCCTGGGTGAAGAACGCCTTCCTCTATACCGGGAGCATAAGCCAATATTGGCTTCATGGTACTACCAGCTGAACGACGTGCTTGAGTGGCATGATTCAATTCACCTTTATTGAAGAAATCACGACCCCCGATAAAGGCGAGCACCTTACCGGTTTTATTTTCCATGATCACACTTCCCACCTGGACAGGAAGGGTGACATTTACCATGTTACCATCAGCATCTTCCAATTGAGTGGTCTTATCACGACCGTAATTGGTATATTCATTCTTAACTTTTTGGACGACATCGTACATAGCTTTATCGATAGTAGTATGAACTTTATAACCGCCAGAACGCAGTTCACGTTCGGCATTTTGTTGGAATTCTTTTCTCAGCTCGTCATCATTCTTTAAATCTTCCATCGTGTATCCGGCCTGTTTTGCTAGATACCTAGATAAAACATCTGTTGCACGATCTTCCACTTCAAAGGTCAGCCAAGGGTATTCATTCACGGAAGAAGTTTCTGGTTTTGCCAGGTTTGCTTTCACATCATAATTGATTGCTTTGTCATATTCCTCCTGGGTAATGTAGCCGCCTTCCAACATCCGGGATAAAACTTCCCTCATTCTGCTTAGTCCTGGTTCAATGCTTTCTTTTACCTTTCCACCATTGGTGAATGGAGAGTAATAGGTAGGACTTTGAGGTAATCCTGCTATAAATGCAGCTTGAGGGAGGGAAAGATCCTTAGCTTCAACATCGAAAATTCCCTGAGCTGCTGTTTGAATACCAGCTATATTGCGGCCGTTCGCATCTCTGCCGAATGGTACGATATTCAGGTACGCTTCTAATATTTCATCTTTTTCAAAGAAACGCTCCAAGCGCAGGGCAAGCAGAATTTCCTTAGCCTTACGTTCAAAAGACACTTCATTTGTCAAAATCTGGTTCTTAATCAATTGCTGTGTCAATGTACTACCGCCGGTTTTAACCGAGGCGTTCGTCACTTCCTGTGCAACAGCACGCATGATCGCCTTAGGTACTACCCCGTCGTGTTCTTTGAAGTTAGCATCTTCTGTTGCAATAATGGCATTTTTTAAGTATGGAGAGACCTCTTCCAGTTTAACCTCTTCACGGTGCAGGTCAGTTCGTATTTTTCCTAAGTATTTATTATCTGCAAAATAGAGTTCTGAGGTGGAGGAATAATCATAGATATCATGACTCATTTCCTTCTTGCTTCTGACTGTTTCGTCTTTGACAAGGGATGCGAAATATCCTGCGCCGGCACCACCGGCAAAAAACAGGCCGATGACACCAAGAATAATAAAGAACAAAATGATATTCCAGGCAACATCATAGGTGATTCGGCTGGATTTTTGCAATTTGCCGCTCTGCCAAAATTCTTGGATTTTTGCTTTATTTATACCTTTTAATGGGTTATTAGACATAATAAGACCTCCTAAAATTCCAGTCTATATTATAACACATTCTGCCAGTGTCAGGTATGGATGAATTGAATTTAAGATTGCTTTTTTTAAATGACTATGTTAAAAATATTATTAAGTTAAATAGCAATAGCAATGAACGATTGAAGTAGTAAGAGGATCCCTGTATTCAGAGAGCCGCCGGCTGCTGTGAGGCGGTACACATTCATCTTGCGAATTACGATCCGGAGCTTTCTTCTGTATGGACAGGAGACGGTTTTTAACCAGGCCGTTATCGATACAAGTGGCACGCTTGTCGTGCAACAAGGGTGGTACCGCGACAATGCTCGTCCCTTTTTATTAAGGACGGGTTTTTTTGTTTGTCCTGATGGATATATTTACCACGTGGCGTGCTGGTTTGAGCCGTATTAAATGGAGGAGTGAAAGCATGGAGATTCTACAGGACTTAGAACAAAGAGGGTTAATTAATCAAATTACAGATGAAGAAGGGTTGAAGAAGCATCTGGAGGAAAACCAGGTGACATTATACTGTGGGTTCGACCCAACGGCTGATAGCTTGCACATCGGACATCTGCTCCCAATTCTGATGTTGAAAAGGTTCCAGCGTGCTGGTCACCGTCCAATAGCCTTGGTTGGCGGAGGCACCGGGATGATTGGAGATCCGAGTGGACGTTCCACAGAGCGCCAATTGAATGAGGCACATGTAGTGGAAGGCTTTAGCGAAAGTATCAAGAAACAGCTTGCCAAGCTGTTGGATTTTGATAAAGGGGAGAATGCTGCAGTTGCCCGTAATAACTATGAATGGCTTTCTTCCATCAATATAATCGAGTTCCTGCGTGATACAGGAAAGCATTTTGGAATCAACTACATGCTTGCCAAAGATTCTGTCGAATCCCGTATAGAGCAGGGGATTTCTTACACCGAATTCAGTTATATGATTCTGCAATCGCTAGACTTTTATAACTTGTACCAAAAAGAGAATTGTACATTGCAAATCGGAGGAAGCGACCAGTGGGGAAACATTACTGCTGGTCTAGAGTTCATTCGCAGACGTGCGGGTGGAGAAGAAGAAGTGAAAGCATACGGACTTACTGTCCCACTGGTAACAAAGGCGGATGGCAGCAAGTTCGGCAAGACAGCTGGCGGCGCCATTTGGCTCGACAGCAAAAAGACCTCTCCATATGAGTTTTACCAGTTTTGGATTAACACAGATGATCGTGATGTAATCAAATTCTTAAAGTCTTTTACATTCCTGGAAATGGAAGAAATCGCTGAATTGGAAAAAGAGTTACAAGAGCAGCCGGAAAAACGCGCGGCACAGCGTCGCTTAGCTGAAGAAATGACCGAGATGGTTCATGGAAAGGGAGCATTAGAGCAAGCACAGCGTATTACAGAAGCACTGTTCAGTGGTGATATCAAGTCATTGACTGGAGAAGAAATCGAACAAGGCTTTAAAGATGTTCCTGCCTATACTACAGATAATCAGGAAATCGGTCTGGTTGAGTTGTTGGTAGAAGCGGGCATTTCATCTTCCAAAAGGCAGGCGCGAGAAGATATTAAGAACGGTGCAATTTACATCAATGGTAATCGCCAGCAGGACCTTGGCCATACATTGCAGGAGGAGGATCGTATAGAGGGAAATTTCACGATCATCCGCCGAGGCAAAAAGAAATATTTTATGATTCGATTCCAATAGGAAAAAGATGGTTTTCCTAAGTCGTTCAGATAACGATTAAAAACCGATCAAATGGCAGACTAAAACGAGTATGGAACCTTCCATACTCGTTTTTTGTTAGTAAATACAAACACATATCTTTTTACCCTTACTCTTAAATCAGTATCTCGCATAAACATTGGAACCTTACCAGGCCACCGCAGGGATGTAGTGTCCTGGACCTTTCCACCCTTCATATGGTAAAGGCCACATTTAAATGTTGAGGGTAATAAATAAAGCCATCCGGTAATCGGATGGCTTTTGTGGAAGCATATTAACGAGAGTAGAACTCAACGATAAGGGCTTCATTGATTTCAGAAGGAAGCTCAGCGCGTTCTGGAAGACGGCTGTAAGTACCTTCCATTTTCTCTTCATCGAAAGTAAGGTATTCAGGAACAAAGTTGTTCACTTCTACCGCTTCTTTGATAGAGTCAAGGTTTTGGGATTTTTCACGTAGACCGATAACTTGACCAGGCTTCACGCGGTAAGATGGAATGTCAACACGTCCACCATCAACAGTCACGTGACCGTGGTTTACCAATTGACGAGCTTGACGACGAGTACGAGCCAAGCCTAAGCGGTAAACGAGGTTATCCAAACGGGATTCTAGTAAAGTCATGAAGTTTTCACCGTGGATACCTTTCATGTTACCAGCTTCTTCGAATAGGCGACGGAATTGACGTTCCGTTAGTCCATACATAAAGCGAAGCTTCTGCTTCTCTTGTAGTTGAAGACCGTATTCTGAAAGTTTTTTACGTTGGTTTGGACCATGTTGTCCTGGAGCGTAAGGGCGCTTGTCAAGCTCCTTACCTGTTCCGCTTAAAGAAATGCCAAGGCGACGTGACTTTTTCCAAGTCGGACCTGTATAGCGTGCCATAGGTATTTCCTCCTTTTTATTTTATTTGCATAAAATAAAAACAGTGTGTCCCACACACGATGCTCATTTTGTTTTCATGCACCATCGCTCCAGCAGCAGAGAGTTACACGATGCACCTCCTATCTAGAGGAACAAAATGATGACAACGCAGGTTCACATAGGCTGCCATTTATTTTACACAAAGGCTATTATAGGCTCTACAGATAGAGAAGTCAAGGAAGAATTGAGATTTACTAGTTATCATTAGAGATTGTTTTCCAGTGTTCGGGCGAATTTCTCCAGGTATTTTTTGTCTGTTTCATCGAAACGGTTTTTAGATGGGCTGTCTATATCCAGGACTCCGAAGATCTCTCCGCCTTTATGCAAGGGGACGACGATTTCGGACTGACTTGCAGCATCACAGGCGATATGTCCGGGAAAGGCATGTACATCTGAGACGAGTTGGGTTTGTTTATCTGAAACCGCTGTTCCGCATACTCCTTTCCCCGATGGAATACGAACACAGGCTGGCAGTCCCTGGAACGGGCCTAGCACCAATTCATTTTCTTCCTGTTTCCATATATAAAACCCGACCCAATTGACATCTGCCAGGAATTGGTTCAGTAAGGAAGAAGCATTCGAAAGGTTAGCTATTTGATCGGTTTCCCCTTCGAGCAAGGCGGCAAGCTGCTTGATTAATAGTTGATAGTTTTCTTCTCGGGTTCCATTATAGTGAATGGTTTGGAACATTTGATACCCCTCCAGTTTCTTGATTCGATATTTTTCGAGCCTGCAAGCGCAGGATTTGACGAACGCTTTTAACAGGATTCTTGCTTATTTGCGGCGAAATTCTTATCAATACAGAGAGGAGCTGATGTCCTGATGAAAAAGACCACGACCAGACAAAAAGTGATGGATGTCGCTTGTCGGCAATTTTTTCTCAAGGGGTACCATGGTACCTCGGTAAGAGATATTGCGGGCGAGGCAGCTGTAAATGTCTCATTGATCAGTTATTATTTCACCAATAAGCAAGGGCTTTTAGAAACGTTGATTATCGATTATTATGAAGATTATATTGATTTGATTGAGCAACAGGCGGAAGCCCTGGATGAATTAGAACCAATTGACCGCCTGTGTCGTCTGATTGAAGTAATTTTACATTATAAACAGGACCGGCATCAACTTACCTGTCTTATCCAGCGGGAGCTTTCTCTGGATAACCAATTTGTCCGGGAAATGCTCGTCACTTACCTGTCCAAAGAAAACCATTTACTATATGCCCTGTTCCAACAGGTGGTAGCACCGGTGGTGAAAGAGAAAAGAGATACAAAGTTTTTGTTCCTGCAATTCAAAGGCATGCTGCAGGCACCTTATGCGATGCCGCATGATTGGAAAGATTTCGTGACTTTCGATCAATCGCACAGCTACTTTGCTCAACAGTACAGCCGCACGGTGAAAAAGTGGGTGAAGATGCTTTGTGCTCAGCCGGTTATCAGTGTTTGATCAATTTGGTCAAGTCCCTGACCGATAGCAGAACTGGTATGAGCATCGGACCCGTACACGAGCGGAATACCGGCACGGTAAGCTTGTGCAGCAATCGTATGAGGTGGATAGCTTTCCTTGCAGGCAGGCTTATAATAGCCGGCACCATTATAGTCCAGTTGATAACTTTTCTGCTTGATTTTTTTTAACAGCTCCGGGACTGGTTTATCCCATTCCGAGGGAGACGGAAATCTGTGATGGAACTTCCTTACTAATGTCATATGTCCGATCCTGGCAGGTTTGTAAGGACCAAGATCAGCTTGTATAGACTGTTCTATTGTAGAAAAATAACTTTGGTACACCTTTTCTATTGCACCAAAATCTTCGACAGCTTTCTGAAATGCTGACTCACTGAAGTCAATACAATGGTATCTGCCACTCGGTCCCTTTAAAAAATGGACGGAAAGAATACTGTCATCCAGAACGTCGCCATATTCAGAGAGAAAAAGGGAAGTTTGCTGCTGATACCCTTCGATATAATCGACTTCGAGTCCGAGGAGAATGTCAATTTCCTTTTGATATTCTTTTTTTATTTGTTGAATATCCTTAATATAACTTTCCATTAGGGAAAGCTTCATTCCACTGTCTTTATCAGGCACAGGGTCATGGAATGAGGGGGGTAATGGCGCGTGTTCTGTGAAAGTCATTGTTTGATAACCTTGTTTCAGCGCCTGTTCTATATAGGCTTTGAACGAATCAGAAGAACCGTGTGGACAGTATGGTGTATGGATATGACCATCAATAATCATCAAACTCCCCCTTTAGTGTAGAAGAAAATGTCATATTGTTAATTATTTTGAAATATTTTAGCAAAAATGATCGTTCTCATGGTATCATAATTACAACAATTTATCATTTTGGAGCCTATTTTCCTCTATTGAAAGGTGTCATCTGTTAGGAGGCTGTTTATGGAGTATTTGATCGGGTTAATTTTAGTTATTATCGGGCTTATCATATATGGTTTGATTGCCAGGAAAAAGATATATGATGAAGTCGATCGACTGGAAAATTGGAAAATGGAAATTATGAATCGAAAAGTGACAGAAGAGCTTTCAAAAGTGAAGAATTTGAATTTGTCGGGAGAAACTCATGAGAAGTTTGAAACATGGCGGGAACGCTGGGATAGTATCTTAACCCAAGAGCTTCCGGATCTCGAAGAAGATCTATTCGATGTCGAAGAAGCGGCAGACCGTTACCGATTCCGGAAAGCGAAGCACAAAATCCAGCTGATAGAAAAGAAGCTGGAAGACAAGGAAAAGGACATAGAAGAAATATTCAAAGAACTTGAACAGCTATTGGAATCAGAAGAGTCAAGCCGCCGGGAAGTCGAACATATTGAACCTTTATTAAATGACTTGAAAAAAGAATTGGTCCAAAATCGCCATAAGTATGGAAAAGCATACCGTGCTTTTGACGAGGAAATAAATACGATCCAGCAAACGCTTGACGATTACCGGAATTTGGTGGAACAAGGCGATTACATGGAAGCGAAGCAACTGGTCCACCAGCTGAAAATTATTCTGGAGGAGCTTCAACAGCGAATCTCTGCATTTCCATTATTATATAAAAAATGCCGGCAGGAAGTACCGATGCAGTTAGATGAAATTCTGGCTGGTATGGCAGAGATGAAAGAGGAAGGATACCGCCTGAACCATCTGGGGTTTGAAAAAGAAATACATAATCACAGGGAAACCCTTGCTGACTGTCTCACTGTCATGGAACAAAGCAGCTTAGATGGGGTGGAGGATTCTATCACAGAAATCGAAGTGCGTATCCAGGAAATATATCAGTTGCTTGAAAAAGAAGCGATAGCTCGAAACAATATCGAAAAACAATATGAGCCTTATCAGAAAGTGCTGGAAGAATCAGAACAAATTCTGCTTGCCACTAAAGAAGAAGTCCAAGAATTACAGCGTACCTACCACTTCGAAGATGAAGATATGGAAAAACAGCAATTGCTGGAAAAATGGATGGTGAAGATCAAGAAACAATTTCTTGATTTTCAGAAAAAACTAGAAGATGATTCAACTTCTTATACCGACTTACAGGCCAAGCTTGAGGATTGCCAAAAACAATTAGAAGAATTGCAAGTGGAACATAAACAATTCAGTGATCGAATCAGAACGTTGCGCAAAGATGAAAATGAAGCAAAGGAAAAACTTGTCTCGATGCAGCAATCTTTACTGGATATCAATAGGAAATTAAATAAAAGTAATATGCCTGGAATTCCTGAAGAATTGGCAGTCGAATTAAAACAAGCATACGAGGAGTTGCAAGAGGTCTTTATGACTTTAGAACAGCAACCTTTGGAAATGACAAAAGTTAATGCCGCCCTGGACAATGCTTCAGCAAAGATCACACATGTAACTGAAGCAGCAAGTTATACAATGGACCAGGCGCAGCTTGCAGAATCTGTGATTCAATATGGTAATCGCTATCGAAGTCAATATCCATTGATTGCCGCCAGGCTCTCAGAAGCAGAACGGGAATTTCGTTCTTACCACTATGATACGGCGCTTGAACAAGCCGCGGAAGCTATTCAGGAGATCGACCCGGATGGGTTAAGCCGGTTAAAAACACAACAAAACGTTTTGGTTTAGGGTGGATGACGATGAAAACATGGCTAGTCGCTTTATTAGGATTGTTGACCATTAGCATCTGGTCAACAGTCATATTTATTGCAGTCACCCAAGATAAATCACTTATAGCACGGCCGCATAATGTTAAGAATAGCATAGTTATTCAGGAACGCAGTGTACCAAAAATTCCAGAACTGGCTGACTTGGCAGCAAAGGATAGAGAGACAGCAGTGGGTGGCACAATTATAGGTGAAACCGCGATTACCAAAGCGTGGGTAGAGGACGTTTCTAAAGATGGACGTCTTTCGATTGATACTTTATTGGCTTCATTAGAAGCTGGAGAAGATCCAGAAAATAAGTATTAGTATAAATACAGGAACCGTCATGACTTTAGTGACAGTTCCTGTATTGTTTATTTTTAACATAAGTTATGATAATATATGAGACTGCAAAATAACGCTGAAGGGGACATCCCGATGATATATTTAGACAATAGTGCGACGACAAAACCTTATCCGGAAGTCGTCCAGAGCTTTCAAAAAGTAGCAGAACAATATTATGCCAACCCTTCTTCTATCCACAAATTTGGAAGCGAAGCGGAACGTTTATTACTTCAATCCAAAAAACAGGCAGCACAGCTTCTGAAAGTATCTCCCGAAGAGGTTATTTTTACATCCGGAGGAACCGAAGGGAACAACATCGCGATAAAGGGGATTGCATTAGAACACCAGAGTAGAGGGAAGCATATTATTACAACACAAATCGAACACCCTTCTGTTCTGGAAGCATGCAGGGCCTTGGAATCTTTAGGATTTGAAGTCAGCTACCTCCCTGTTACAGAAACGGGTTCGGTACGAGTGGAAGATATTAAGGCAAGCATACGGCAGGATACAGTATTAATCAGTATCATGTCTGTGAATAATGAGCTGGGCACTGTCCAGCCGATTCGTGAAATAGGACAAGTAGTTCATGAGTATCCAAAGATATTTTTCCATGTCGATCATGTCCAGGGTCTTGGAAAGATAGATATGGACTTTTATGAATGTGGAATTGATCTATGTACCATGTCAGGTCATAAGGTTCATGGCTTGAATGGTACTGGGGCTTTATTCGTCAAAAGGAGGACGAAACTTTTCCCTCTTCATCACGGTGGTGGTCAGGAAGGGGCATACCGGGCAGGGACAGAAAACCTGGCAGGGAATGTTTCATTTGTTAAAGCGTTGCGAATGAGCATGCAACAGAAAGCAACAGCCGTGAATAAGCTTAGAACTTTGAATGAGCGGTTGAGAAACAGGCTGGCTGTTAATCCTTTTGTCATCATTAATTCACCATCGGAGGCAGCTCCACATATTATTAATGTTTCTGTGCCTGGTTTTAAGCCGGAAGTAGTCATTCATGCGCTCGGAGAAAAAGGGATATACATTTCCACCATGTCTGCCTGTTCTTCCAAACGATCAGATGAAAGTGCTGTTTTGGCTGCCTGTCAGCTGAAAGAAGACAGGACGACAAGTGCTTTGCGAATCAGTATGTCTTATCAAAATACACAAGAAGAAATTGATATGTTTGCAAGTGAATTAGAAAAAGTACTAGCGGAATTAAACAAAGTGATGGGGTAGATAAATTATGCAATTCGATCAAATCATGGTGCGTTACGGTGAAATGGCGCTTAAAGGAAAAAACCGTCATAAGTTTGAGCAAAAGCTGCAAAGCAATGTGACACATAAATTGAAACGATATCCAGCTACTAAACTAAAGAAAACAAGAGATCGTATGTATGTCATGTTAAATGGAGAAGATCCCTATAAAGTCATGGAAACATGTCAGGAAGTGTTTGGCATTCAGAGTTTAAGTTTTGCCATTCGAACTGAAAAAGAGGAAGATAAAATTAAAGAAGCAGCACTGTTTGCCTTTAATGATTCAGAAAACGCAAAGACTTTCAAAATATCTGCAAAACGTACGGATAAAACGTTCCCGATTGGATCGCAGGAAATGAATCAGCGTTTAGGCGGCCATATCTTAAAAAATACAGAGGATGTAACAGTTGATGTTCACAATCCTGATGTAGAGATTTCTGTGGAAATCCGGCAGGACGCGGTTTATATTACTGCAAAAAAATACCCTGGCGCAGGTGGTCTGCCAGTAGGGACAACCGGCAAGACTTTATTACTTTTATCCGGAGGAATCGATAGTCCGGTTGCCGGATATCTCGCTATGAAGCGAGGTGTTGAAGTTGAAGCGATTCATTTTCACTCCCCTCCTTACACGAGTGAGCGGGCTAAACAGAAAGTTATGGATTTAGCACAGGAATTGACTCGCTTCGGTATTAAATTAAAAGTTCATCTCATACCTTTTACGAATATTCAGCAAAAAATCCATCAGGAAATGCCTGAAGGGTATAGTATGACCATTATGAGAAGACTGATGTTAAGAATCAGTGAAGCTGTTGCAAAAGAACAGGAGATTCTTTCTATGACTACTGGTGAATCTCTGGGCCAGGTTGCAAGTCAGACGATGGAGAGTATGAGTGCTATCAACGATGTGACCAATTATCCAGTAATCCGTCCGTTGGTCGCCATGGATAAGCTTGATATCATATCAATTTCTCAACAAATAGGTATGTATGATATTTCTATCCGCCCATATGAGGATTGTTGTACAGTCTTTGTACCAAAATCCCCTAAAACGAGGCCAAGTAAAGAGAAAGCCAGATATTATGAATCAGCAGTTGATTTTTCTGAAGATATTAAACAAGCAGTAGAGGAAAGAGAGATCATGGAGCTTAAACTTCAAACAGCTTCAGAGTCTGTAAATGAATTTAAAGATTTGTTCTAAATATGCTTTGTGACAACCTTTAACCTACTAGCAACAAATACCAGTGTGAGTTTTGAATGAAAAAAATCCTCGTTACGCATGATAGAAGTAACGAGGAGGTGAAACAACATGGCGAACAACAACAGCTCAAATCAATTAGTAGTACCTGGTGTACAACAAGCTTTGGATCAAATGAAAACTGAAATCGCTCAAGAGTTTGGTGTTCAACTTGGTCCTGATTCAACTTCCCGTGCCAACGGTTCAGTTGGTGGTGAAATCACTAAACGCTTGGTTCAACAAGCTGAGCAACAATTTGGTGGTCAACAATAACTAAAAAATTATATGTATGGCTAAAGTCTTGCTGTTCTTCAGCAAGGCTTTTCTTTATGATGAGTATAGGGTGGATTTAATCACCTTATAATTGTTTACATTCAGAAAAAGAGCGATCCATGGCAAAAACTCTTCCGGGTGATGTGTGCAATAAGGAAGAATAAGTGACTGCAGGGGAGCAAATATACATAGTAAGAAGGGAGAAGGTATGATGGCTGAATTATGGTATGGTGGAAAAATATATACAATGGAGAAGGAAGGAGAATGGGTAGAAGCGGTAGTTACAGATAATGGTGAAATCATTGCAGTAGGAAATAGCCAGCAACTGTATCATACATATGAAAAACAGTTGACGAAAGAGTATAATTTGATGGGTCATGTCATGTACCCAGGGTTTGTAGATAGTCACTTGCATATCATTGGCCATGGTGAGCGTCTGCAACGGCTGGATTTGTCTTTTATGAGATCTGCCGAGGAAGTTAAATGGGCATTGAGACAGCATGCAGAGCAGATTCCCAAAGGGGAATGGATCATTGGTGAGGGGTGGAATGAGAATCAATGGGAAGATCAGCGGATTATCTATAAAGATGAACTGGATGAAATCACTACCGATCATCCCATGCTGTTGACCAGAATTTGCCGCCATGCTCTGCTTGCCAATTCAAAGGCGATGGAGCTCGGAGGGGTAACTGCTGCTACACCAGATCCTCAAGGGGGACTGATTGTTCGCTCAGAAATCGGGGAACCTCTAGGCTATTTTCACGATCAAGCACAGGAGCTTATCAAACAAGCGATGCCCGAGGTTACTCCTCAGTACCTGGAACGGGCCTTGAAGATGGCGGTAAATGATATGCATATGAATGGGCTGGTTGGCGGCCACAGTGAAGACTTGAATTATTATGGCGGCTTTCAAAAAACTTTTGATGCCTTTCGGGCAGTCATTGACGGAAACCAATTGAAGTTCCGGGCCCATTTATTGGTACATCATGAAGTTGTGGAAGATATGCATGATAATGGCTATAGGTTCAAAAGTGGCACGGATTTTGTAGAACTTGGTGCTATGAAGATATTTTCCGATGGTGCTCTTGGCGGAAGAACAGCCTGGCTATCAGAAGCTTATGCAGATGACCCGCTGAATCGTGGAGTAGCTATCCATGAAAAGAAATCTTTAGAAAAGCTCATCCGTAAGGCTAGGGATAAGCAAATGCCTGTAGCCGTACATGCAATTGGAGATCAGGCAGTTGAGACTATTGCAGATATCCTCAAGAAAAATCCTCTGGCTACTGGGGAAAGAGATCGTATTATTCATGCACAGATCATGCGCGAAGAGTTATATGAGAAATTGGCTGAATTGAATGTAATATTGGATTTACAGCCGACATTTGTTGCATCAGACTTTCCTTGGGTAATCGAACGGATCGGTGAGCACCGTCTGAAGCATGCATACGCATGGAAAACTTTATTGGACAAAGGAATTCCTTGTGCGGGAGGTTCTGATGCGCCTATTGAAGAAATCAATCCTCTATTAGGAATACGAGCTGCAGTCGAACGGCGGGCTAGTTATGATCAAAAAGTTTATAATCCTTCCCAGCAGCTGTCTATGTATGAAGCAATTTCCCTCTATACTAGTGGAAGTGCATTTGCAATCAAGCATGAACACGACCGTGGCAAAATTAAAGAGGGCTACACTGCTGATTTCACTGTATTGGATCGTGACTTGTTTACGATTGCAGCCCATGAAATTGTCGATGCGAATGTATCGATGACTGTAGTAGATGGAGAAGTTGTATATCAAAGAACTTAATAATAATGCTATGGGAAATTTCAGATAAGCTCCCAATAGCTGAAGACTCAGTTTCGAGATTTCAGGTAGCGATTATGGCGGCAGGGAAAACGGATCGCTTTCCGTGGGCATGTGGTGAGCTTCCTCAGGCTTCGCCTTGCGGGATCTCACCGCTCATGTTCATCCCACAGGAGTCTCACCGTTTTCCCTGCCGCCATACGTTTATTTGTGTCTCGAAACTTTATCAGGAATAGCGTATTTATAACACAGAAAGTACAAGCACGATTTCGAGTGCTTTATATTGGCAAGGGGCATGGGGGAAGGTTGAGACTCCTGCGGGAAAGGATAGACTGGCAAGACCCCGCAGAGCTTTAGCTCGAGGAGGCTTGCCGGCTTCCCCGCGGAAAGCGAATCGTTTCCCGAAGCCCCTCAACTCCAACAACATCTCGAAATCAAGTCTTCCATAATCCGGCCATTTTGTTGAATAAGCACTTATGAAAAATCAACAGAGCAAATAATAAAGTCCTGGCACGTTTAGTTAGTGCCAGGACTTCATTATTTTATAAAAAGGTTCGCTTTACGCGATCCCAGAAAGTATTATCCTTCATTTTAACGGTCTTGATAACACGGTCGCTTAGATTAATGGACAAATCTTTAATATTGCGGATAGAGTAAGCTTCATTATCCATCCCAATAATTGGATAATCATTACCATCCTGCTGGACACTTAATTTCAACGTTCTTTCTCCGCTTAATACAAATGGTGATCCGAGTGTCCGGTAACGATTATTATTCAGTGAAGCGATTTCACTTACCTGGAAACAAGGAAGCTTCGGATCGATCACTGCACCTTTGGTCGATTTATTGTAACCGGTACTTCCGGTAGGTGTCGCTACGACTAAACCATCGCCGCGGAATGTCTCAAATGGCCGATCATCAATAAAAACATCGACCACAATTGTTTTTATCAATGTTGAACGCAGACTGCATTCATTCAAACAAAGCATCGTGGATTCATTATCGACGGTCGCTTCAATAACCGGAAATCTTCTGACTTCCAAGTCGGCATTGACCATCGAATCGACCATTGTGTCAAAGTCATCAATATTGAAATCACAGTAAAGTCCTGCTTCGTCTTCTCTCCGGATACCGACGTATAGACAATCCTGGCGAAATCCTGTTTTTCTGACAGCTTGAAGGAATGTTCCATCTCCTCCGACACTGATTATGATATTGGCATTTTTCGAGTCATCCAAAATGGTAAAGCCATTTTCTTCAGCAAGCTTAAATAATGGCTGAAGCTTTATATCAAGCTCTTTGTTCGGTGGGTAATAGAAAAAAAGGTTTTGTCTGTTATTCGACATATGTATGCCTCCCTCTACTTGGTAATCTTTATTTTATCATCTCCAGGTTGTAAGGGGAAATGCTTCCAAGCCGCCCATTGTATGAAAATGTTTGTAGAAATATGTTTATTCGTTTGGGCTAATGTTGATACTAATATGCAGGTGAGGTCTCATGGAATGGATTTGGATTACCTTTTTATTGTTGATGTTCGTACTGGCCGGATTACTATTCATCAGAATATCACTCAAATTTCATTTGATAATCCTGCCTATTGAAAAGCGGCTTACATTAGTCGCTTATTTGGGTTTTCTGCCTGTTTATCGAAAGCGTATTGATTTTAACCATTTAGCAGATGGTGAGACAGGACTAGCACATGTGGAGAAAAAAGCAGAAGAATTCTTGAGACAGCAAAACAGGGATGATAATAAAAAAAGGAATTTAAATCTGCATCAGCTGGTGCAAATGGGGAGAGCGATAACAATACATAAAATGAATAGCATGATGCGTGTAGGAACAGGTAACGCTTCTTCGACTGGTTCTGTTGCTGGTGGGCTGATCGCGATTGGTTCCCTGTTGGAACAATTGATCAATCAATTGTTCACCATAAAAAAGCCTGCTCATTTCCGGGTGGAGCCATCCTTTCAAATGCCATGCTTTCATGTGCATGCTGATGGTATATTTTCTTTCCGGCTTGGTAAGGCTATATATGTGTGGTTACGATACGTGAACAGATAGCCTGAAAAAGCCAGATGATTAGCAGGAGGTAATAGCATGAATGAGCATCCGATTCAAGGTCTAATGACCACAGCAATGGATAGTCTGAAAGAAATGATTGATGTCAATACAATTGTCGGTGAGCCGGTCGAATCGCCTGATGGTAGTATCATTATCCCGGTTTCCAGAGTTGGATTCGGGTTTGCGGCCGGAGGCAGTGAATTCAAAGCGAAAAGTGGCGGGGATCAAGGGAAAGATGGACGAAGCCAGGATCAATCAGAAGAAGAGCTGCCATTTGGCGGTGGCAGTGGTGGCGGTGTCTCCATTACTCCAATTGCTTTTTTAGTTGTTAGAAAGCAGGGAGTACAGATGATTCATTTGAACGAACAAACGCATCTTTACGAGAGAATGCTGGATTTAGCACCTCCGGTCATTGAAAAAATTCAGGAATTATTGCAAAAAGGTAGCAAGAGCGGCGGGCAGCAACAATCAAGGCGTCCTTCTTCCGACCTTTTATAGGTTAACGTTAGACAAGTTTAGAAACTGCCTTCATAATAAAGATAGGCAGTTTTTTTATTTACCTATTCAAACACAAAGCAAGGAGGACGAGGAAATGGCATCAATCACTTTTAAGGAAAATCCAGTGACACTTGTAGGGGAAGAAATTAAGGTAGGGGACAAGGCTCCAGACTTCAAGGTGCTTGCTAATGATCTTAGCGAAGTGACTCTCGATGATTACAAAGACAGTGTCAAATTGATCAGTGTCGTTCCTTCTCTTGATACTGGCGTTTGTGCCGAGCAGACACGCCGTTTCAATGAAGAAGCAACACAACTTGGTGATGTTAAAGTTTTGACTATCAGTATGGACCTCCCATTTGCACAAAAACGCTGGTGCGGTGCTGAAGGTATTGAAAACGTAGATACCTTGTCAGATCACCGTGATGCTTCTTTTGGTAAAGCATATGGTGTGTTGATCGAAGAACTTCGTCTATTGGCGCGTGCTGTGTTCGTTGTCGATTCTGAAAATAAGGTCACTTATACGGAATATGTCAGCGAAGCGACAAACCATCCGGATTATGAATCAGCTATTGCTGCAGTGGAACAAGCCAAGTAAGTTGACTGGCTAACAGATGAATTGTATGATCGGATAGTAAATATGATATCGAGAGACCAACATGGCGCATTTCTAAAATTGAATGCGCCATTTGCTTGTTTTAGATTATGAATCACAGTTGACGTACAGGGGAACAGTAAGGAGGAACAGTTGGATGGAACAATCACATGTAGAAGAAGTATTTGAATGGATCGACGAAGCTGCTACTGCAATAGAACTTCAAGAGAACACGTCATACTTAGAATCTGTGGCGGACGCCCTGGATGTTTTATTCCACCAGGCACCATTTGATGATATGTCTGATTTGCTCAAACAGCAATTGGTAAAGCATTTGAAAGAAATCGAACTGAATAAATTTGAGAAAGAGGAAATCCGAAAGGCGACACAGTTAGCCATTTTGAAAGGTATGAAGGGTGCTACTCAGCAACAACATCTTATCACTCCAGATACGGTGGCCATGTTTATGGGTTATCTGACCCAGCGATTATTCAAAAACGCACATGAGATACGGATATTCGATCCGGCCTGTGGTACAGCCAACCTCCTGACAGCTGTGCTTAACCAGTTAGACAAGCAGGTTGCCGCTTATGGCAGTGATGTAGATGAAACATTGATGAAACTGGCACTGGCTAATGCAAATCTGCAAAAATCAGAAATTGAATTTTTCCACCAGGATAGCTTACGTCCATTTTTATTAGAACCGGTCGACTTTGTTTTAGCTGATTTACCAGTCGGCTACTATCCAGATGATGTTCAAGCCGGTGAATATGAGTTGAAAGCAGAAGAGGGACATTCCTACGCCCATCATTTATTCATCGAACAAAGTTTACGTTATACCAGGCAGGGAGGCTATTTGATGTTTGTCGTCCCTAACTTTTTATTTGAAGGTGATCAGGCACCACAACTGAATGCCTTTTTAAGAGAGCATGCACATATTGTAGGAATGCTGCAGCTGCCAGAGGGGTTATTTAAAGAAGAAAAACACGCTAAAAGTATTTTGGTTCTGCAAAAGAAAGGAAAAGATACGAAAGCACCAAAAGAGGCTTTACTGGCGAAACTACCATCCTTTAAAAACCATCATGCTATGGCTGATATTCTCGGCCAAATCAACCAGTGGTTCGAAAAAAATCATTCTTCGTAATTATGAGAAAATAAAGATTTTATTGCGTAAACGTTACCATTTACTCTTGCATCTTGAAATTGGCCACAGCGGGTGATTAAATGGTAGTGGAATGAAACTAGTGAGCCTAATTTAAGGGGATGAAGAACCTTGAGTAAAATCATAGCAATCAACGCCGGCAGTTCTTCTTTGAAGTTTCAGCTTATTGAGATGCCGGAAGAAACAGTAATAACTAAAGGGTTAGTAGAAAGAATCGGGATCAACGATTCTATTTTCACAATAGAAGTGGGCGGAGAAAAAGTTACGACCACACAAGATATTTCAGATCATGCAGAAGCAGTTAAAATGCTGTTGGATAAACTGACTTCTACTGGCATTATTGAATCCCTGAATGAGATTGATGGTGTAGGGCATCGTGTCGTTCATGGAGGGGAGCGTTTCAGTGATTCAGTTTTGATAACTGACGAGGTTATCCAGGAGATTGAAGAGGTTTCAGAATTGGCTCCTTTGCATAATCCCGCAAACCTGACAGGTATCCGGGCATTTAAGCAAGTACTGCCTGAGGTACCATCAGTAGCGGTGTTTGACACTGCATTCCATCAAACTATGCCAGAACAATCTTATTTATACAGCCTGCCGTATGAGTACTATGAAAAATATGGCATCCGCAAATATGGATTCCATGGCACATCTCATAAATATGTATCCGAACGGGCTTCGGAAATGCTTGGTCTTCCGATTGAACAGCTGCGCCTCATTTCCTGCCACCTCGGTAACGGAGCAAGCATTGCAGCAATTGAAGGCGGAAAGTCAATTGATACATCAATGGGCTTCACGCCATTGGCAGGTGTTACCATGGGAACGCGTTCCGGTAACATCGATCCTGCTTTGATTCCTTACATCATGGACAAAACAGGGAAATCTGCTGCTGAAGTGATGAATGTATTAAACAAAGAAAGCGGGATGCTGGCACTCTCCGGTTTCTCCAGTGATCTACGGGATATTGAAGAAAAAGCTTCAGAAGGGGAAGAACGTGCAGAGCTGGCTTTGGAAGTATTCGCCGCGCGCATTCATAAATATATTGGGTCCTATGCCTCACGTATGCATGGTGTAGATGCCATTGTATTTACCGCAGGTGTTGGAGAAAACAGTACATCTATCCGTGAACGTGTCTTGAAAGGCCTTGAGTTTATGGGAGTTTACTGGGACCCATCTTTGAATCAGGTACGCGGTAAAGAAGCATTTGTAAATTATCCGCATTCTCCTGTCAAAGTAATGATCATTCCTACCAACGAGGAAGTTATGATCGCCCGTGATACTGTACGTCTATCCGCTTAATGATAAAACCAGGCAATCCGTTTCTGAACAAACGTGGTGCCTGGTTTTTATTTATACGTGGATTTTATTTTTTTCCTATTCGAGCTAGAATAAGAATAGGCATAAGAGGAGAATGGGAGGCAATAAGATGAGCGATGGAAGTAAAGTGAGCAGGGATATCCAGCAATGGAGAAGGAACCATACTGATTACCAGCCCAATGATTTTGAGCGTATGTATGATGCCTGGGTCAATCAAATGTTTGATGGTATCGATTCTAAATGGAAACAGCGCTTTTTTCGTAATTTAGATAATTACTTATTTCATACTCATGCTTTTATTCAAGGTACTTCTTTTCAAAATGAAGCAAGGGAACGTATCGTCACGGTCGGTAGAGTTTTTGATAATCAAATTGAAAATATATCTGATTTAAAGGGGTTGTCTATCGACCGCCGTACATATATCGCCCAGCAGCAAATATCACGGATCAGGCTGTATTCTTTTGCCCAGGGAGGGTTAACTGGAACCGGCGGCCTGCTTCTATTCGGCTTGGATTTTCCATTGATGATGGGAATGAATTTGCGTGCTGTCCAAATGATCGGTTTGTCGTTCGGTCATGAAATGAACCATCCGTATGAGATGATGCTGTCGTTGCGTGTCTTCCACGCAGCTACTTTGCCAAAACGGATGCAAGAGGAAGCATGGGAATCTATGGTGGAGGAAGTGCGGAATAACAAACACCCCTATGTGTTTGAGGGTGCGGATGACCTTACGGATGAATCCTGGCTGGAACAGCCTCTTAAGCAAATTCTCAAATCACTGTTTATCGTAATGTTTCGTAAAAAGCTGATACAAGGATTGCCTTTAGTCAGCATGACAGTAGGCGCCACTGTCAATTACCGTTTGACACGCCGGGTATCAGAATTCGCGTTGAGGTTTTATCAATATCGATATTTACTAGCAAAGGAAGAGGAGGGGGAAGATGTCCGTTGAGGAGCATAAACAAGAAGCAAAAAAATCAATAGCGTGCATGATCATCACAGTGAGTGATACGAGAACAATAGAGACAGATAAAAGTGGGAAATTGATGATGGAGTTGTTGGCATCAAACGGGCACTCCATCGTCGATCATCGTATTGTGAAAGACGAAGCACAAGCAATTCGAGATGCAGTAGAAATTGGATGCAGTAATACGGAGGTTGAAGCGATCCTTACCAATGGAGGAACTGGAATTGCGAAGCGGGATGTGACGATTGAAACGGTCGCTTCATTATTTGAAAAAGAAATACCGGGGTTCGGGGAAATTTTTCGGATGCTTAGTTACACAGAAGATATTGGATCTGCAGCAATTTTATCCAGAGCAATTGCAGGTGTCAGCAGAAACACGGCTGTTTTCTCCACACCTGGTTCGAGTGGGGCAGTGAAACTTGCCATGAATAAATTGATTCTCCCGGAGCTTAGCCATATCATCCAGGAAATACAAAAAGATATTTAAAATAAACAAACCCAGCCACTAACACCTAGTGGCTGGGTCTTTCTAACTGGTTTTTGCGGTTATGACAGGATTTGTCCGGTACCAGATCCATAAGTCATTGATAATCGAAGCAAGCTGGCTGATCCGGTCGTTCAACTGGCAGGACGCTTCGAAGTCATCTTCATTATTAAGCCGTGCTAGACAGTTTTCTATTTCTATTTCCAGCTCCTTGATTTTATCAGGAATTTCCCCGCGATGATTTTCCCATTCTGCCAGAATCGAAGCTTGTTCTATGTGGGAATAGGTATAAAAAGGGCGGGGAAGATCCGGAATATAAAGTTGAAGCCTTGAGTCATAATTGAAAAGTTGTTCCATAAAACCTCCCGCAACTTGTTATTTTTGTTCTGGCATCCGTACTACGAGTACGTCGCATTTTGCATATCTGGTAATGTGTTCAGATACACTGCCGATAAAGAAGCGTTCCATCGTGTTGAGTCCGGTAGCCCCGCAGATGATCAAGTCCGCCTGATATTTTGGGGCTACATCCTTAGCGATCTTTATTTTAGGTGAACCATATTCAATATCAATGATGACATTGTCTACTCCGGCTGTTTTCGCTTTCTCCCGGTATTCATCCAGTAACTCTTTTGCATAACCTTCTGCACGGATAGCGAGAGATCTGTCATAAGCTTCGACCGTAGCAAATGCGCGGGTATCCACAACATGAGAAAGAATTAACTGGGCGTCATTACGCTTAGCAATATCGATTGCTTTTTTAAAAGCGAATTCAGCAGCGTTAGATCCATCAATTGCTACTACAATGTTACTATACTCGAATGACATATGGAACGCTCCCTTCCTTAATTTATACTTCTATTATAACATGCAGTATGTTGTTAATGTAAACGTTGTCAGACATGAAAACAAACACTTTTGTGAACATTATAAAGGGAGGTGCCAATATGGAAAAAGACATCAAGAAAAGTTCCAAAGATGAGGAAAACTCTCTGGAAGGAATCAATGAAAGTTATCAGTCAGGGAGTATAGAATTTCCGCGGATGAAAGAGAAAAAACAGCAAGGGTAAGGTATTTCCTGAATAGGAAGGCAGCAAGGAAATATATTCTCCTTGCTTGCTTTTTGTGGCGAGGGAATTGACTCCCACCCTGGTTCCAAACCTATAAGCGAAGACAGAAGAACGGGAAAGGAAAAGCATTAAGTGTGAACCTATTTCAAGTTTTGTAGTAAAGTAGAAAGAGTACAAAGGTTTACAGTTAAAATATAAAAAAGTTACATAAAAAATTTAAAATTGCAAAGACTGAAGGAGGAATATCTATGCGACATGCCCTCATTACCGCCGGCACGAAAGGACTAGGGAAAGTTGTCACTACCCGCTTTTTGGAAATGGGGCATTCTGTCACCGTTACGTATCGAACGGATCGTGATAAAGCAGAACAACTTCTGGATGAGTGGGTCGAACACCAGGATCGTATTCAAATCATTCAGGTGGATGTCACGATAAAGAAGGATTTGATAGAACTTGTTCAGCAAACCATAGACCGATTCGGGAGAATTGATTACTTGATCAACAATGCCGGCCCTTATATTTTTAAAAGAAAAAAATTATTGGATTACACCCAGGAAGAATGGGATACCATGATACGCGGCAATTTGGACGCATCATTTCATTTATTCCAGCAGGTGGCTCCATATATGAGAAAACAGAAGTTCGGACGTATCATAAATTATGGCTTTCAGGGAGCGGGGGCTGCTTCCGGGTGGATCTATCGTTCTGCATTTGCGGCTGCCAAAGTAGGATTGGTATCGCTGACGAAAACCATTGCATTTGAGGAAGCTGAAAATGGAATAACCTCAAACATGATTTGTCCTGGAAATATTATGGGAGAAATGAAAGAATCTACAATTGCTGAAAGTAGAAAAATTCGGGATGAACATACACCAATAGGAAGGTCAGGTACCGGTGAAGATATCGCGCGCACGATAGAATTTTTATGTGAAGAAGACAGCGACATGATCACTGGGGCAGTTTACGAAGTAACAGGAGGGCTGGATGTCATCCATCGTCACCGGTGAATCATGATTTTTTGTAAAAATTAAATGTGTAAATAGAGAGTTTTTTTGTTACAATGTAAAGGCTTACATCTGCGTCATCTATCCACTTTTCAGAAATAGTGGTATAGTGATTATGAAGGGAAGGGCAAGCGTCCTGGATCAATTGATTGGGAGGTTATGAAGATGAAGATTGGGGTACCCAGAGAGATAAAAAATAATGAAAACCGTGTGGCCATGACTCCAGCAGGTGTAATTTCTTTAACCAACGCAGGTCATGAGGTTTATGTGGAGACCCATGCGGGAACAGGCTCGAATTTTACGGATTCACAATACATAGAAGCAGGCGCTACTATCGTAGCTACAGCTAAAGAGGCATGGAGGCAGGAAATGGTCATGAAAGTAAAAGAACCACTTCCTGAAGAGTATGATTACTTTTATGAAGGACTTATTTTATTCACGTATCTCCATCTGGCTCCAGAGCCTGAACTGACAAAAGCATTGATTGATCGAAAAGTAGTCAGCATTGCTTATGAAACAGTTCAACTGGATAATGGGTCTCTTCCTTTGTTGACACCGATGAGTGAGGTTGCAGGCAGGATGGCTACCCAAATAGGTGCACAATTCCTTGAGAAGCTTCATGGGGGGAAAGGTATTCTTCTCGGAGGTATCCCTGGAGTACGACGTGGAAGAGTCACCGTTATTGGGGGTGGAGTTGTCGGGACCAATGCAGCGAAAATAGCGATGGGTCTTGGCGCTGATGTAACAATCATCGACTTGAACCCTGAACGTTTGCGTCAATTGGACGATATATTCGGTTCAGAGATCAATACACTTATGTCGAACCCATTGAATATTCAGGAAGCTCTGGCAGAATCAGACTTAGTGATTGGAGCTGTCTTGATTCCTGGAGCAAAAGCTCCGAAACTTGTCTCTGATGAGATGGTCCAGTCCATGATGAAAGGTTCAGTCATTGTGGATGTGGCGATTGACCAGGGAGGGATTTTTGAAACCACTGACCGGATTACTACTCATGATAATCCAACGTATGAAAAGCATGGAGTCGTGCATTATGCCGTGGCAAACATGCCGGGCGCGGTACCGCGGACATCAACTATCGGTTTAACCAATGTGACAATCCCTTACGCGCTGCAGCTTGCTAACAAAGGGTACCGGCAGGCATGCCAGGATAATATAGCGTTACGTAAAGGGATTAACACCTTGAATGGTTTTGTAACTTACCGTGCTGTAGCAGAAGCACACCAGCTGGAATTTTCAGATGTTGAATCCTTACTAGAATATGAGTGATAACCGAACCAGCGAGGGCAGCTTAAGCTTTCCTCGCTGTTTTTAATAGCATCATCTAAATATTTCAGTTAAAATGAAACTTTCTTTCGGTTATATCGTATAAGAAAGTGACGCAGCGTTTTCATGAAGGAGAGGTGACTGGTCCTGGGACTGTTTTCACGTTTATTTTCAAATAAAAAAGCAAAGGCACCAGCAGTAAAGGAACGCACCCCGTTAAACATTCAAGTAGGGGACATTGTAAACTATGACCTGGTGGATTATGAAGTGGTTGGAAAAATTACTTACAGGGAACATGCCTATGAATGGTTCGGTTATCAATTGCTTGAAGGCCACTCTACGATTTGGCTCTCAGCGGAGATGGACGATGAGTTAGAGTTAGGCATATACCGTACCATCAAGCTTCCAGTATCTAAACCTTTCCCCAAAACCTTGGTATATGAAGGGAAAACCTATCATAAAGATGGCGAAGGGGATGCAAGAGTTGTCGGTGAAGGAAGAAGCGCGAATGTCAATGGCCAGATGATTTCCTATGCGGATTATATCGCTGCGGACGAGACTGACTATCTCAGTGTAGAAGCCTGGGGGAGTGACACAGAAGTTAGTCATGGTTATGATATTGAGCCATATGATATTAAAATCATAGCCGGTTCCCATTAAATTTAAGGAGGAAACTAAGGATGTTCCAATTTTTTAAACGCGTTAAAACAGTAGTAAATTCAGAATTGAATTCGATGCTGGACAAAGCAGAAGATCCAGTGAAAATGCTGGATCAATTCATGCGTGATATGGAAAATGATATTCGCGAGGCAGAAAGTGCCGTCGCCAAGCAAATTGCCAATGAAAAGATGCTGAAGCGTAAACTCGATGATGCCCGGGCTCTTGTCGACAAGCGAATGAAGCAGGCAGAGCAAGCGATAGAAGCAGGTAACGAAGATCTTGCACGTCGTGCCCTGGAAGATAAAAATAGCCAACAGGATCAAGCGGAACAATTGCAGGCATCATGGGAAAAAGCTAAATCAGATGCAGATAGTCTACGTGAAAAGTTAGATGAAATGAAAAAAGAATACCAGCAAATGAAGTTGAAGAAAGATTCCTTGAAGGCACGTGCAGAATCGGCAAAAACAAGAACAAAAATGAATCGTACGATGTCCGGTATTGGGAGCGATGACTCTCGTAAAGGTTTCGAGCGTATGGAAGAAAAAGTTCTTCAACAGGAAGCTGAAGCTGAAACAAGTGAAGATATGTCGCAGGCCAGCCGATCCCTTGATGATGAATTCGAGGCTCTCGAGAAAGACGGGGTAGACGACGAGCTGGCGGCATTGAAGAAAAAAATGGGTAAAGAATAACCTGTCAGCTGATCATAGTGAAAAGAGATATTTGAGCTATGGAAGAAGGGTCTGACTAAATGTCAGGCCCTTATCCATGGGCTTAAGAAACTTTCTCCAGGAAGGAGGAAACTATATGAAGGACTATCTTGTTTTATTTGGGGTCGGCATCATCATCATTGTACTGTTCATGAATATTTTTGCTGGTAATAATGATAGATCAAGAGGTATTTCAGGCTCCTTTTCAGATCCTGCTCTTACATATGACGAATTACCAGAAGAGCCATCAAAAGAAAAAATCATCTCTTCTTTGCAGCAATCTGACCCCTCTGATGCCGAGAAACTTGTAAGCAATCACTTTCCATTAATTGATACGGTCCGTACAGATCAAGGCATTTCCAAGGTTTATGTCACAAGGGAATTTAAGATACCAGAACTGGCGAATCTGTTAGCTGACACCCTCGAGCCGGATGAGAAAAGTGATTACAACAACGGTAAACAGGTACTTGTTTATCCGGATCATTTTGTAATTATGAAGGAAAGTGAAGAAAAACCTGGCGTGGTGTTCATTGAGCTTTCGAACGATCAATTTGTCCGTAATCATTATTCACCTGGATTCTTTAACGGCCTTTTAACCTATGCTGTATTGAACAGAATGCTGGGATCCAGTAATTGGGCTGAAAACCAGGCTGGACGTTGCCGGGCTTCGAATGATTGCTATGGTGGTTACACTATGTACGGGGGGTATCGCTCAGGAGATACAGGTACATTCCGAGGGTCTACGGGACGTGGCGGAGGACCCGGTGCAGGAAAATAATCTATTAGGAGGTTGAAAGTATGGGACCATTCATTGCTACTTTTGCTTATTTTGTCATTGCAGTCATCGTCGTATTGATCGGACTGGCCGTATTCGAATTGATAACTACGAAATATAAGGATTGGGAAGAAGTTAGACAAGGCAATACTGCGGTTGCTTTATCTATTGCCGGAAAAATAATCGGGATTTGTATCATACTCTCATTTGCTATCTATCATAGTTTGACACTATGGGACACTTTGATTTGGGGAGCGTATGGGGTAGTCCTGCAAATGCTTGCCTATTTCCTGTTTGAAATGTTCACGAGGAAATTTTCAGTGGAAACGATGTTGAAAGATAACAATATAGCTGTCGGAATCATCTCTGTTGGAGTTTCCATCGGTCTGGCTTTTGTAATCGGTGCATCCATTACATAAGTCAATCGTCCAGGGAGGGGTGTCTCTGCTTGTGGAGATAGCCCTTCTTCTTTATTATCTGTTCAACGGAGTGATCAACTATGCAACAAGATGCTATTAAGCAAAGCCATTTCATATACTGGGCTTCAGGTATTGTCTCGATTTGTGGAATCATATTTGAGGTGTTATTTGGGGCTTTGGGCTCTTATATATTGGGAGATGGTGTAAAACAATATACTTTGACAATCAGCCTGTTTCTGACAGGAATGGGAATAGGTGCGTCTCTCAGTGAAAGAGTGATGAAGCGTTTGATCATAGCTTTTATCTGGATCGAGTTCATGGTAGCTTTAATCGGTGGTTTTTCAAGCTTCATGATGTTTGGCATGACTTCATTCGCGCCAGATGGCACTGATGCATTATTTTTATATTCGGTGACATTGGTTGTCGGTGCGTTGACTGGACTTGAACTCCCTATCCTAATCCGGAAAGCGAATGATATAGGAGTAGAATTAAATCGCAGTACAGCTCGTGTATTATTTTCAGACTATGCGGGAGGGCTTATCGGCGGGCTTTTGTTCGTTTTCTTGCTCCGCCCGCATCTCGGGATGGTAAAAAGTGCATTTTTCGTAGGAGTAATCAATTTATCAGTGGCATTGGCTGTCCTTTATTTATTTCGTAAAGAAATTGCCAGGTTAAAGGTACATATCGTGGCAGGGGCCATCATCGGCCTGCTATTGCTGACGGGCCTCTTCTTTGGAGAGGAAATGGCGTTTTCCTTTGAACAGAAGTTATATAAAGATCCGATTATTTATAACGAAAATAGCGCCTATCAGAAAATAGTGCTAACTAAAGAACAAGGAGACACGCGTTTGTACCTCGATGGATCCCTGCAATTCAGTTCCTCTGATGAATACCGTTACCATGAGACGCTCGTCCACCCTCCGATGTCAGCGGCTGAGCAGGCAGAAAATGTTTTGGTCCTTGGAGGAGGCGATGGTCTTGCAGTCCGGGAATTATTGAAATACAAACAACCAGAAGAAATCACACTTGTTGATTTGGACCCTGCTGTTACTGAGCTGGCCAATACAAATTACCATTTACTCCAGCTAAATAAAGGTGCATTGAAAGATGAAAAAGTAACGGTATATAACGAGGATGCCTTTGAGTTTCTGGAGAAGGATGAGGGATTTTACGATGTTATCATCATCGACCTTCCTGATCCAAACAATGAAAGCCTGAATAAATTGTATACGCGCGAATTTTATTCCCTTATCAGGAATCATCTTCGTCCAGGTGGAGCAGCAATGATTCAGGCGACAAGCCCTGTTTTTGCTACGGAAGTCTACTGGACGATTGATGAAACGATTCGCTCCACAGGATTAAAGACGGAAAACTTCCACCTTGATATTCCGAGTTTCGGTAATTGGGGTTTTATCATGGCATCGCGGGAAAAGGTTGAACTGGAAGATCTCGATATTTCTGTTGAGACAAAGTATCTCACCGAAGATCTTCTCCATGCTTTTACCGTGTTTGGAAAAGATGAAGATAGGGAAATAATCAACCGGAAAGGGGATAAGGTTCCCTTAAAACCCAATACATTGATCGACCCTCATTTAATTGAAAAATACGAGCAGGCTTGGGATAATTACTAGTGAGACTATTGTAAATTTACGAACGAAGGAGAGGATAGTGTGAAAGCAACATATCATGGTCATTCAGTCGTAAAAGTAGAAGTAAACGGAAAAACAATTTTGTTCGACCCGTTCATTTCCGGGAATGGAAACACGGATCTCCACGCTGATGAAGTTAAAGCAGATGTCATCCTTTTGACCCATGGTCATAACGATCATGTTGGGGATACGGTGGATATCGCTAAGCGAAATGATGCCCTGGTGGTAGCTCCGTTCGAGTTGGCAGAATACCTTGGTAATAAGGGTGTGAATGCTCATCCGATGTATATTGGCGGCTCTCATGAGTTCGATTTTGGTAAAGTGAAATTTACCCAGGCATTTCACGGCTCTTCTTACACCGAAGAGGATGGAACCACCGTCTACACTGGTATGCCGACTGGTATTTTACTGACGGTTGAAGGGAAAACTATTTTTCATGCAGGGGATACCGGATTGTTCAGTGATATGAAGATGATTGGTGAAATGAATGATATTGAACTGGCTTTCCTGCCAATCGGAGATAATTTCACAATGGGACCAGACGATGCTTTAGTCGCAGCGAAGTGGCTGGATGCTAAACAGGTTGTTCCTATCCACTATAACACCTTCGATTTGATCAATCAGGATGGGAAAGCTTTCGCTGAAAAAGTGAGTCCCGGGACAGGTAAAGCGTTAGAAGTAGGCGAATCCATCGAATTATAATTTAGCCAGACCGTCACTTTTGGAAGTGGCGGTTTTTTAATGGCACTGTTAAATGTCATTGTTAACTTCACAATTAAAGCTCCCTATACCTGAAGACTCAGTTTCGAGAGAAACTGTTTCCGTTACGGTTGATAATTTCTGGAGGGCCGGGAAATCACTCGCTTTCCATGGGCGGACGGTGAGCTTCCTCAGGCTGCGCCTTCTTCGACTTTTCGGCCATTTAGTTGAATCAGAAGATAAGGCAATAAAAATGCGAATTGAAATTTTGAGCAAAAAATCAATTACCCCTTAGCTGGATTTTCTGTAAAAAATTGCAGGAAGACTGTAGCATCTGTATAATAACAATTAGATACATAAACACTAGTACAGTTAGAAAGAATGGTGAATGACAATGGCTACGAAACATGAACAGATTCTGCAATTTATTGAATCACTTTCCGTGGGCAATAAAATATCCGTACGCCAGATTGCGAAAGAATTGAATGTAAGTGAAGGAACCGCCTACAGAGCGATCAAAGAAGCTGAAAATCAAAGCCTGGTAAGTACGATTGAACGTGTCGGAACGATTCGCATAGAAAAGAAGAAGAAAGAGAACATTGAACGCCTCACCTTTGCAGAAATCATCAATATTGTAGACGGGCAGGTGCTGGGTGGCCGGGAAGGTTTATATAAGACATTGAACAAGTTCGTTATCGGAGCGATGAAGCTGGAAGCGATGATGCGTTATACAGAAGCTGGGTCGTTACTGATAGTCGGTAACCGGACGAATGCCCATGAATTAGCACTGAAAGAAGGAGCGGCAGTCTTGATTACCGGGGGGTTTGATACGGAAGAGCGTGTCAAAAAGCTGGCTGATGAAAAGAAATTGCCGATCATTTCAACAAGCTATGATACGTTTACTGTGGCAGCTATGATCAATCGGGCAATTTATGATCAGCTCATCAAAAAAGAAATCGTGCTTGTAGAGGATATTTATACTGCCTTTGAGCAATCTTATTATTTGAAAACGACAGATACCGTTGAAAACTGGCATGAATTGAATGAAGCCACTTCCCATAGCAGGTACCCGGTAGTCGACGCAAGCAATCGTGTAGTTGGGATGGTTACTTCAAAGGATGTTATTGGGAAAGACAGGAGTATAGTCATTGACAAAGTAATGACAAAAAACCCAATGACGGTGCAAACAAAAACATCTCTGGCCAATGCTGCTCACATGATGGTTTGGGAAGGCATTGAGATTATGCCGGTAGTGGACCAGTATCATAAATTGCAAGGTCTGATTTCCAGGCAGGATGTTTTAAAAGCGCTCCAGCACATTCAACGACAGCCACAGGTGGGAGAAACGATAGATGATCTGGTCAGCAAACAGGTGGAAGTAATCGGAGAAGAAGGAAATAATATGCTGTTTCAGGTTTCTGTAACTCCACAAATGACCAACCAGCTGGGAAGTCTTTCTTACGGGGTCTTCACCTCATTAGTGACGGAAGCAAGCAGCAGGTTGCTGCGAAAATATAAAAAAGGCGATTTGGTAGTGGAAAATTTAGCGATTTATTTTATCAAACCTGTTCAAATAGAGAGTGTTATTGAAATAAAACCGGAGATCATGGAAGTTGGCCGGAAGTTCGCTAAGGTAGACGTTGAACTTTATCATGAGAAGACATTGGTGGGGAAAGCCCTGTTAATGGCACAACTGATCGACCGTTGAGACAGCTGAAAGGCAGCGCTCCTATGCGCTGCCTTTTCTATCCTAATTCAGTTAGAAGCTGCTTCCTGTTGACGATACGCGTTTTTGTAATAGCGAGAGCTTTTAAAGCCGAAGTACATCTGCATGCCGCCTAATACAAGGAACACAAGACCAATATAAAGCGAGAGTTTTGTTTCATAAAAGAGATATTGATTAATACCAAAAAAGAATACAAAGCTTCCAAGACAAATTCTTGCTTTTCCATTGAAATAAAGCTGTGTCAATCTGTCCCTGGTCCGGGTTATATTTACTTTATAATAAATGTACAAAATAAGAGAAACGAGAATTAAAGTGGAAAATATCAGCATGAAATCTACTCCCTAAAGTTGTCTTAAATCAATTCTATTGTAGCTTGTTTTAATCAAATATGCTACCTGTTATTCGGTTTCTATGATTAAATAGTAAGTAAACACGCAAGGTAAGGAGTAATTATATGTGTAAAACAAAGATATTGGGAAAGATCAAAGAGTACGAGAAAGTCATCATTCACAGGCATGTAAGACCGGATCCTGATGCGCTGGGTTCTACCGGTGGCTTAAAGGAAATCATCCAGGCAAGTTTTCCGGAGAAGACGGTGCTGCTCACCGGGAAGGGAGACCCCTCTTTAAACTTTCTGGTTGGAATGGACCAAGTGACGGATCAGGATTATGAACAGTCCCTTGTAATTGTGTGCGATACTGCCAATCAAGCGAGGGTGGACGATCAACGTTACACACTGGGGAAAGAAGTAATTAAAATTGACCATCACCCAAATGTCGATCAGTATGGCGATATTCAATGGGTTGACACAGACTCCAGCTCCACAAGTGAATTGGTTTACGAATTTTACCTGGAATTTAAAAACCAGGGACTGAAGCTGACTGAGGCCGGGGCGCGTCTATTGTATGCGGGAATTGTTGGAGATACAGGCAGGTTCTTATTTCCAAGTACGACGACAAAGACATTGAAGTATGCGGCTGACTTGGTTCGTTATCCTTTTGACCGACCGGGTTTATATGATGGAATGTATAATACCAAAATGAATGTTGTCAGGCTGAAGGGTTATATTCTCCAGCATTTCACGGTATCATCATCCGGGTTGAGCACGATCAGCCTTACGAAAGATATCATGGAAGAGTATGGAGTGACTGTATTGGAAAGCAGCCAGTTAGTAGGTGTTCTTGGAGATGTGGAAGGAGTTCTTTCCTGGGCATTTTACGTAGAAGAGGAAGATGTTATCCGTGTACGATTACGATCGAAAGGTCCTGTTATAAACGGGGTTGCTGCCAATCATAATGGCGGAGGGCATCCAATGGCAGCTGGTGCTTCTGCACACTCCTGGGAAGAGACAGAAGCAATAACAGCTGAATTGGAAGAAGTATGCCGGCAGTATAAGCAGGAAGGATAATCAACAAAATAACCCTCCGAGCCTGAATGGGCTCGTGAGGGTCCACCTGTTAATGTTTCGACTCTACCGGATCTACTGGAATGAACCAGCAGCCTGTATCAGTGCGGTCGAAAAAGACATTGAGCTGGCGTCTGGCTACATCTCTTTTCATTAGACGGATGAGTTCATCAGTTTCTGCGTATGCGGTGTAACCGTTCATAAGCTGTGCAATCTTTTCCTCCACCAGACGATGACGGTCCATAATCAACATATCACTCACCCCTTTGGTTTGTATTGCTATTTATCTAACTATATTGTATAAAATCCAACAACGTTTCGCTACATTTTTCTGAAAATTTCATCATTTTGTCATATTTTATTTTTTCTTAGTCAAGTATCTATGGATATACTTAACTCGAAACTGAGTTGTGTGTATATAATAAGTTGGACAACTTCTACCTGATAGGTAAAATCATCAATCCTGAACCTTTTGTTCTCTATTGCTTTGATCAGCAAATCGCGGTTTTTGCCAATTTCCTCTACATTTTTACCTATGACATTTTCTATTTCGTGTTTGATCAAAGTTTCTAGTTGGTGTTTGGTCAAACGGTCCAGTTGCAGGCGCTTATCATTTGTAAAGGCTATCTCTATTTGTTGGACAGTGAACTGTTTTTCTTCCTCTTCCTGTGTGTTCAATAACCCTTCATAAGCAGATTCAAGCTCAGTCAACTTCCCTCTTAAACGAATGTTCTCCTCCACCCAGTGTTCAAGTAAACTGCCACTTACGTATAGTAATAATCCATAAGCTATGATGGCTCCTGCAATTACCCCGGCAAAAAAACGCTGCCACCCTCTCCGCTTATAATATGTGGGAATGTGCATCATGTGATATCCTCTTGCAAAATCCATTGAAAAAATAACAGCGCTGTTTTTACGCCCCCCATGGCAGCAATAATGACCATAATTTGTTTGAATATATCAAAGGTTGACCCATCAAAAATACCTTTTTCAAAACGTGCGATCGTATCAAATGTGCCGCCAATTGCAGCAACGATCGCCCAAATCCTTAACCCTTTTGAAATTCGTACCATCGAAGTATATGGCGCCTCTCCAGTTAAAAGACTGCCAAGACTACCAAGAAATGCACCACCGACCATAACACCAAATGCAATGAAAAAAACATGGATCATGGAAACAATCAATCGTTCTTCCACAATTACCAACCCTCTCTTGCCTTCTTACCAGCTGGACTAATGTATTTCTATTAAATATATGAAATCATGAGACAAGGTATGCGGTGTGGTTTCATTCCCTTATGGCAATCAGCTATAATATAGATAAGGAAGAAAGGTGATCAGAATGTCGTATACGCATTTGCAAGTCCGCAGCGGTTATAGTTTGATGAAGAGCAGTATAACCATTCAGAAATTAGTTCAGACAGCAAAGCAAAAAGGGTTCACCTCTCTAGCTTTGACGGATGAGGGGGTCATGCATGGTGCCGTTGAATTTTACCAGGCATGTATAAAAGAAGGGATCAAACCGATTCTCGGTATGATAATCAAAGTGGATACAAATGACCAGGCATTTTCCCCTGTATTATTAGCGAAGAATTTTTCAGGATATAAAAATTTGCTGAAATTGAGCAGCTACATACAGTCAGAGGATAGTAAAAAGGTAGATTTAGAGTTCTTACATAACTATACGTCCGGAGTAATTTCGGTTTTGCCTGCTGGGGGATCACCAGTGGCCCACTATCTGGAAACTGGTAATGACAATGCTGCTCACGATTTTCTGACCGAATGGTCCGCTATTTTTGAGCCCTCAAGTGTTTATTTAGGTATCGAGGATCATAATCTCGAGCGGGAGCGCAGGCTTCATGATAAGTTGAGACAGTTCGTAACAGCCCATGGTGCCAGAGCTGTAGCGTTACAAGATGTACGTTATCTCCAACAGGAAGATGCCCAGGCTTTTGATTGCTTAACAGCGATGAGAGAAGGCAGAAGGTGGTCTCCCGGGGATATGAAGATAGAAAATAAGGAACGGCATTTACGGACAGCCGTGGAAATGCAGCAGCTATTTTCAGACTGGTGGCCTGATATATTAACAGAAACAGAACGACTTGCTGACCAATGCAGGGTAGATTTACCACTGAATGAGCATCGAATCCCTTCTTATCCAGTTCCTGAAGGGAAGACTGCTGATGAGTATTTAAAAGAAATCTGTGATCAGGCAATAGAAGAATTAGAAGATGGGGAAAGAGCACAGGCAGCTAAACGTCTGGAGTATGAATGGCAGGTTATCACTTCCATGAACTTCAGTGATTACTTCCTGATTGTATGGGACTTTGTCACCTATGCGAAACAGCAAAATATCAAAGTGGGGCCAGGGCGGGGATCGGCTGCTGGTTCACTGGTTGCTTATTTATTAGGGATTACAGAAGTGAATCCACTACGTTATGATTTACTCTTCGAAAGGTTTCTAAACCCTGAACGTATATCAATGCCCGACATCGACATTGACTTTTCCGATCATCGAAGAGATGAAGTGATTCAGTATGTAACTAAAAAATATGGAACGGATCATGTTGCCCAAATCATCACATTTGGCACGTTTGCGGCAAGGAGTCTGTTACGGGAACTATTCAAAACGATTGGTATTGATCAACAGGATGCAGCATTTATTTTAAAAGAGTTCTCTGTCAGCAGTGACAAAACGATAGTAGGAACCGTTAAGCAATCGGAAGAATTGGCTATGTACCTACGCCAGTCCCCAAAGCTTCAATTGCTATTTAAAATCGCCGCCAAGCTGGAAGGATTGCCGAGGCATACATCGACCCACGCGGCTGGAGTAGTGATTAGTGAAGCTCCACTTACGGAAGATGTTCCATTGATGGCAGGCCATGAAGGCGTCCCTCTTACCCAGTATGCCATGGGAGATTTAGAAACCATCGGTTTGTTGAAAATGGATTTCTTAGGGTTACGTAACCTGACTCTTTTAGAGCGGATTGAAGCTAATATTATCCGCTCTTCACGGCGTGATTTTTCTCTTGATTCGATTCCTTACGAAGATGATGCTACCTACCAATTATTGAAAGAAGGCAGGACGAATGGGGTTTTCCAATTAGAATCCCAGGGGATGAAGGGCGTACTTCAAAAATTAAAACCGAATCGTTTTGAAGATGTAGTAGCTGTTAACGCTTTGTACCGCCCAGGTCCGATGGAGTATATTTCTGTCTATATCGACCGAAAACACGGTAGAGCCTCTGTGGTATACCCCCATCCTGATGTAGAACCAATTTTAGAGAAAACTTTTGGTGTACTGGTATACCAAGAGCAAATCATGCAGGTAGCCAGTCAAATTGCCGGGTTCTCGCTGGGACAGGCCGATGTTTTAAGAAGGGCTGTCAGTAAAAAAAAGCAGGAGTTGATTGCGGAACAACAAGCGGCTTTTCTTGAAGGTGCAAAGAGAAATGGGTATGAGGAGGAAGTTGCTAAAGAGATATACCAATGGATCGTCAAGTTTTCTAACTATGGATTCAACCGCAGCCACGCTGTGGCTTACAGTATGATTTCCTATCAACTTGCTTTTTTGAAAGCTCACTATCCCGCCTACTTCCTTGCAGAGCTGATGAATTCCAATGCTGGCAATCACGAAAAACTGGCAGCATATATCCGGGAAGCGAAAGAGTCCGGCGTGAAAGTAGCAGCGCCATCAATCAATACTAGCTATGCTGGTTTCCGGGTGAAAAATGGAAACATCCAGATGGGGTTATTATCAATTAAAGGCGTAGGTTTTCAAGCGGTGCAAGAGATAATAGATGCACGAAAGCAAGCGGCTTTTAAAAATATTTTTGACTTTTGTTTAAGAGTGCCGATGAAAGCTGTGAATCGACAAGTGATTGAATCATTGATCCTGGCAGGTGCTTTTGATGAAACGCACGCTAATCGTGCAAGTTTGCTTGCCAGTATCGATCAGGCGATAGAACAAGGGGAGTTGTTCAAGGAGTTCGATGATCAGCCTTCCTTTTTCCAGGATGATTTAATGCTGGATGTCAATTATGTAGAAACCGAACCATTTTCTCAGCTCAAACAGCTTACAATGGAAAAAGAAGTCCTCGGTACGTACATGTCAAGCCATCCCTTGGAAAGTTATCGAAAAGGGCTCCGGGCAAGCGGTTTTATTACTTTGACTCAAATAGAATCGTTAAAGCAGAAGAAAAATTTGAAATCCTGTGGAGTAGTTGATCAGATTAAGCAAATCAGAACCAAGCGCGGTGACCCAATGGCTTTCATAACCATAAGCGACGAAAATGGAGAGGCGGAGGCCGTCATTTTTCCTGAATTATACCGTAAAGTCAGACCCTGGCTGCAGGAAGAGATGCTTATCCGTTTTGAAGGAAATATAGAAAACAGAAAAAATAAGTTGCAATGGCTGCTTTCTACTATTGAGCCACTTTCTGAAGACAGTATCGATAATGGAGATGATACGGAGAGAAAGCTGTTTATACAGTTGACAGAACAAGAGGAATTTGACGCTTTACAGGCAATTAGACAAGTTGCCGAACATTTCCCAGGTAATACCCCTGTTATCGTCCACCATGCAAAAAAAGGAAAAACTTATCAATTATCGAGTGATTATTATCTGAACCTTTCCAGGGATTGTTTACATGCCTTACATGATTATTTTGGTAAAGAATCTGTCGTTCCTGCTTCAACTAAATGATAAATGAGCTCAGCATCCATGCTTTGGTATGCCGGGCTCGTTTTCTCTTTTATGCTCTCCCGGTTGGAATGGTATAACAAACAGAGACAAGTAAATGCAAATGAGAGGAAACAGGAGTTCGAAAGTTATTTACAGGGATGTAAAGGATGTTGCTTTACACCTATTTATCATCTGTTATAATTAAGGAGTCTAACTATGGTGGTCAGACCACTTTGATTTATCTATAAATTATCCATATTTACTGTTTATAAAGGAGCGGTTTCAGGTGTCAAATTTAAGAGATGAGGCATTACACATCCATCGTGTCAATAAAGGAAAATTAGCAACCCATTCTAAAGTACCTATAAAAAACGCTAAAGATCTCAGCCTTGCTTATTCTCCAGGAGTTGCAGAGCCTTGTAAAGAGATTTATGACCATAAAGAATCGGTTTATGATTATACCATGAAAGGGAATATGGTAGCTGTCGTAAGTGATGGTTCAGCTGTATTGGGGTTAGGGAATATCGGCCCGGAGGCTTCATTGCCAGTCATGGAAGGTAAAGCAGCGTTATTTAAAAGTTTTGCCGGCGTAGATGCTTTCCCAATCTGTCTGGACACGCATAATGTGGATGAAATCGTAAATACTGTGAAGCTGATGGAACCTACATTCGGGGGCGTAAATCTGGAAGACATCGCCGCTCCTAACTGTTTTATTATTGAAGAGAAATTGAAAAAAGAAACGAACATTCCAATTTTCCACGATGATCAGCATGGGACAGCCATTGTAACCGTGGCAGGATTAATGAATGCTTTAAAAATTGTCGGAAAGTCCTTCTCCGATATAAAAGTAGTGGCGAATGGGGCAGGAGCCGCTGGCATAGCCATTATCAAGCTGTTATATCATTTTGGTGTACGTGACATAATCATGTGTGACTCCAAAGGAGCCATCTTTGAGGGGCGCAATTATGGCATGAACAATGTGAAAGATGAAATTGCAAAAATCACCAATAAAGATAAACAAGAGGGGTCCCTGGAAGAAATAATGACAGATGCTGATGTATTCATCGGTGTATCTGTCGGCGGGTTGTTATCAAAAGAAATGGTGGAGTCCATGAATGAGGATCCGATTATTTTTGCCATGGCCAATCCTGACCCGGAGATCATGCCGGAAGATGCAAAATCTGCAGGCGCACGTGTGATTGGAACAGGGAGATCGGACTTCCCTAACCAAGTGAATAATGTTCTCGCATTTCCAGGAATTTTCCGTGGTGCGCTTGATGTCAGAGCGACAAGAATCAATGAGAAGATGAAGATAGCGGCAGCTGAAGCAATTGCGTCACTTGTAACGGCTGAAGAATTGAACGAAGACTATGTCATTCCAGCTCCATTCGATGCACGAGTGGCACCGGAAGTAGCGGCAAGTGTGGCAAAAGCTGCGATGGAGTCCGGCGTAGCACGTCTTCATGTAGATCCTGAGGAAGTAGCTGAAAAAACGAGAAAACTTACCATGATTGATGAAGAAAATTAAGGGTATGGGAGAGAGTATGCCTTTCTTTCTCCCGCTTACATAAGTAAACCTGTTTCTTTAAATTTTGGGAATAATAACGATCAGGTGTTGGAGTAAAGGAGTGGCATTCCTGTGTCCGGGACTCAGACAGTAAAGGTATATGAAGAAGTACTACATCAAATAAAAATGTATATAGAACAACATCAGCTGGGTCCGGGAGACAAACTTCCCTCGGAACGCGAATTAAGTGAGCTTTTGAATGTGGGACGTTCTTCCATCAGGGAGGCTTTTCGTGCGCTTGAGTTGTTGGGATTGATTGAAACCAGACGAGGAGAAGGTACCTTTATGCGTACCTATCGACCGTATCATATGGTAGAATTACTATCGACATTCATATTGCATGAGGCCCGAACGAAAGAAGAGTTAGCAGCTGCTAAAATGATGCTGGAAATAGAAGTTATCCACCACGTGATGACAGCTGTGGAATCTTCCCATATTGAAGTTTTGCATAAAATTTTAAGCGATAACCAGCAAAGTGGGGCAAAGCTTCATCATGCTTTTTTTCAATATCTATTTGAGGTATCCGGTAACGAGTTATTAAACAGGATGTGGCAATTGATTGACGGTTTCGCCAATACCGTTCATGACTTCGACTTCCAGCCATCCTTTTACCATGATGTAATCGAAGGTATGGAAAAGAAAAATATAGATGAATTGCGGAGCTGGTATGAAAAAGGAATTAATTTGTCGAAAGAAAGTTGACTGGAAACGACAATAATTTTGTGCATCTTCCGCTACATTGGAATATAGAAGCTTTGTCCCAAAGGAGGAATAGCCTTGCTTAAAGATATATTTAACAAAAAACGCAAATATGCATCGATCCCAAGCCAGGAAGGCAAGCAGGAAGTACCTGAAGGTGTGATGCAGAAATGTCCTGGCTGCCATAAGATTTACTATAGAAAAGAACTGGAAAGAAACCTGAATGTCTGCCCTCATTGCGGCTACCATCATCAGCAAAACGCTTTTGAAAGAATCAAAAGTCTTGTTGAGGAGGATTCCTTCGAAGAGTGGGACAAGTATATGGTGTCCACTAACCCTTTAGGTTTTCCTGAATACGAAGCCAAGCTTGAAAAGGATCGCCAAAAGTCGGGGTTGAATGAAGCGGTTGTAACCGGTAAAGGGATGATTGGAAATAATGAAACAGCTATCGCGGTCATGGACGCCAGATTTCGTATGGGCAGTATGGGCTCGGTAGTTGGAGAAAAGATTGCTAATGCAATCGAACAGGCGCGTAAAGAAAAACTTCCCTTTATTATTTTCACAGCATCAGGTGGAGCCAGAATGCAGGAAGGTGTCCTGAGTTTAATGCAAATGACCAAGACATCTGTTGCTATCCAAAGGCTCCATGCTGATGGTGGGTTGATGATATCAGTAATGACTCACCCTACTACAGGAGGGGTATCAGCCAGTTTTGCTTCTCTTGGTGATTTTAACTTCGCAGAACCTGGAGCCTTAATCGGTTTTGCAGGCAGAAGAATTATTGAGCAGACCATTCGTGAAAAATTGCCAGATGATTTTCAGACGGCAGAATTCTTATTGAAGCACGGTCAATTGGATGGTGTAATCCACCGCCATGACCTTAAAAACAAGTTAGCAACTATTTTAAATATCCATAAACCAGGAGGTGAAAATTCGTGAAACAAGTGTTGGATTTTGAAAAGCCGGTGGTCGAATTGCGAGGTAAAATTGAAGAATTGAAAAGGCTCACCGAGGACAGTGAAATGGATCTCAGCCAGGAAATCGAAACTTTAGAGCAGCGGCTGGAAAACCTGGAAGAGGACGTCTACGACCGATTGACGCCCTGGAACCGTGTTCAATTAGCAAGACATCCTGAACGTCCGACCACTTTGGATTACATCCAGGCAATGTTTACGGATTTCATCGAGCTGCATGGCGACCGGTTATATGGAGATGATGAAGCGATTGTTGCCGGGATAGCTAAATATAAAGGTATGCCTGTAACAATAGTTGGTCATCAGCGAGGAAAGGATACAAAAGAAAACCTTCGCCGGAACTTCGGTATGCCACACCCGGAAGGTTACCGCAAAGCTTTACGTATGATGAAGCAGGCGGATAAATTCAATCGTCCGATTGTATGCTTTATTGATACGAAAGGTGCCTATCCCGGGAAAGCGGCTGAAGAAAGAGGACAGAGCGAGGCGATCGCTCGCAATTTGATGGAAATGGCCGGTCTTGAAGTTCCAGTTGTTTGTATCGTAATCGGGGAAGGTGGAAGCGGTGGTGCCCTGGCGCTTGGTGTGGGTGATCATATCCATATGCTTGAAAACTCCACTTATTCGGTAATTTCTCCAGAAGGAGCTGCTGCGCTATTATGGAAAGATTCCAATCTGGCACAACATGCAGCAGAGACGATGAAAATCACTTCCTATGATTTGAAAAAGCTGGGAATTATCGACACCGTCATTACAGAAATACGAGGAGGAGCACATCGGGATATTGAAGCTCAAGCGGCTAATATTGATAAAGTGCTCCAAAAATCTTTGGAAAGTTTGAAAAAATTGGGCAAAGATGAATTATTAGAAGCCCGATGGAAAAAATACAAACAAATTGGAGATTATACAGATCTTCCATTATAATTGAACGGGATTGTTCAATAGAGGAAAAGTCGCACTTTCGTATAAATGTGCGGCTTTTCGTATCTTCAGGGGCGGGTAGCGCTTTCATTAAAGTGACCTTTATCAACCCAGGTGTCATCTTGTTTGCCAAGCGTTTGTGCATCACGTATAATCTTTTTCGCAAACAGTCAAGCTTAATTGTGAAGGCTGCATAAACATAAAATTGTCACAGAAACGATGTTGCTATTGGTTAAGATTAGATTTATCTTGAGATGGGAACAAAAGAAGCAATGGAACCTATGAAAGAGGTGATTGGATATGAAAAAGATCGGAGTTTTGACTAGCGGGGGAGATGCCCCGGGCATGAATGCTGCAATTCGAGCGGTAGTGCGAAAAGCAATTTACCATAATGTGGAAGTGTATGGTATCAAATATGGCTACCAGGGATTGATCGATGGCAATATAGAAAAAATGGAACTAGGGTCAGTTGGGGATATTATCCAACGAGGCGGTACTAAGTTATATTCTGCGCGTTGCGAAGAATTCAAAACCGAAGAAGGACAGCAAAAAGGCATCGAGCAATTAAAGAAACATGGTATCGATGGTCTGGTTGTCATTGGAGGAGATGGTTCTTTCAGAGGGGCCAAGAAGCTCACTGAAAAAGGTTATCCATGTATCGGTGTACCAGGCACCATCGATAATGATATTCCGGGGACCGATTTCACGATAGGTTTTGATACAGCGCTAAATACGATTATTGAAGCTATTGATAAAATTCGTGATACGGCAACCTCACACGAGCGTACATACGTGATCGAGGTTATGGGAAGAGATGCGGGTGATTTAGCATTATGGGCCGGCTTGGCTGATGGTGCTGAAACTATTCTTGTGCCGGAACGTGAGGAGAATTTTGACGATGTTGTCCAGCGTTTGAAACGAGGACATGAACGAGGTAAGAAACACAGTATCATTCTTGTAGCAGAAGGCGTCGGCAGCGGCTTTGAATTTGGGCAGCGCATTAAAGAAGCAACGGACCTGGAGACAAGGGTGACTGTCTTAGGTCATACACAGCGCGGAGGTTCCCCTACTGCTGCTGACCGTGTTTTAGCAAGCAGATTAGGTGCGAAAGCTGTTGATATCCTGCTGTCTGGAAAAGCGGGCCGGATCGTCGGCATACAAAACAATCAATTGGTCGACCATGACATCATCGAGGCGTTGAACCAAAAACACTCCATTGATATGGAGATGTATCAATTATCTCAAGAACTATCTATATAAAATCATTAGCTAATGAGAATTTTAATGAGGAGGAAAATCATGATTAGAAAGACAAAAATCGTTTCGACGATTGGTCCAGCATCCGAACAGGTAGAAACGTTGACCAAGTTGATTGAGGCTGGAATGAATGTAGCACGACTTAACTTTTCTCATGGGGATTTCGAAGAACATGGTCAACGGATTAAAAATATTCGTGAGGCAGCCGGTAAGGCCAATAAAAATATAGCGATCCTCCTGGATACAAAAGGCCCTGAAATTCGTACAGGGGTTATGCGTGATGGCAGCGTGAAACTGGAACAAGGTGGTACCCTATACGTCAGTATGGAGGAAGTTGAAGGTACCAATGAACGTATTTCAGTCACCTACCCTGGTCTGATTGATGATGTCCATCAAGGGTCTAAAATTCTGCTGGATGATGGTCTGATTGAGTTACAAGTGGAAGAAGTTGATAAAGAAAATAATGAAATCAAAACAACTGTCTTGAATTCCGGCTTGTTGAAAACGAAAAAAGGTGTCAACGTACCTAATGTAAGTGTCAACCTTCCAGGGATTACGAAAAAGGACGCTAAAGATATTGAATTTGGCATTGAACAGGATATTGATTTCATCGCTGCCTCTTTTGTTCGCAGGGCTTCCGATGTACTGGAAATCAGAGAGCTCTTGGAAAAACACAATGCTACCCATATTCAAATCATTCCCAAAATCGAGAATCAGGAAGGGGTAGATAACATTGACGAAATACTTGCTGCCAGTGATGGGCTGATGGTTGCCCGTGGAGATCTTGGTGTTGAGATTCCGGCAGAAGATGTTCCATTGGTGCAAAAAAAATTGATTCGAAAATGTAATCAAGTCGGCAAGCCCGTCATTACTGCCACACAAATGCTTGACTCAATGGAACGTAACCCTCGTCCGACACGAGCAGAAGCATCTGATGTAGCTAATGCTATATTCGATGGTACTGATGCAATTATGCTATCGGGCGAAACTGCAGCAGGTAATTATCCGGTTGAAGCCGTGCAAACGATGAATAACATTGCGAAGAAGACAGAAACAGGACTTGACTATAAAGCGATTCTCCAGGAACGTTCGAAAACAAGCGATTTGACAATTACGGATGCTATCAGCCAATCCGTTACCCATACAGCAATTAACTTATCTGTTAATGCGGTTGTAGCACCAACGGAAAGTGGACATACGGCCCGGATGATATCGAAATATCGCCCGCAGGCTCCTATTGTTGCTATCACTTCCAATGAGCGTGTGCTACGATTGCTTTCACTGGTATGGGGTGTACATGGAGTGCTGGGTGAAAGGGCTGCTACCACCGATGATATGTTAGGGGAAGCGATAGATCGCGGCATTGCATCCGGCGTTGTCAAGCGCGGAGACCGTATCATCATTACCGCTGGCGTACCAGTCGGAGAAAGTGGTACAACTAACCTGATGAAAGTTCATGTTATTGGTGACGTGTTAGCGAAAGGTCAGGGTATTGGTCAAAGTTCTGCTTACGGCAGGGCAGTCATCGCCAAAAGCACCCAGGAAGCATTGGACAAAGTAGAAGAAGGCGATATTCTGGTCTCATATGGAACAGATAAAGATATGATGCCAGCAATAGAAAAAGCCGGAGGGCTCATTACCCAGGAAGGCGGTTTGACTTCACATGCTGCTGTAGTTGGGTTGAGTCTGGGAATACCTGTAATTGTTGGAGTGGAAGAAGCATTTGCTCTGATTAAGGACGGAGACGACCTGACCATTGATAGCTCACGTGGTGATATTTACAGCGGACATGCTGGTGTACTTTAAATAACTCAGAGGATGATATTGCAGAATCAGAGCAGTGTCATCCTTTTCTTTTTAGTTTATTGTGAGCTTGTCGTATAATAGAGAAAAAGACTGAACAAGAAAGGATCATGCCAATGTTTCGTTGGTTGTTATTATTCATATTAGTAGTTCCGGCTTTAGAAATCGGTTTGCTCGTATGGACCGGCAATATCATTGGTCCGTTATGGGTAGTACTATTGATCATACTGACGGGCGTCCTCGGGGCATGGCTTGCAAAACAACAAGGGTTGGAAACAATTTATAATTTCCGGCAATCTATGGCGAATGGGAGAGTGCCTCAAGATGCACTGCTTGACGGGGCTTGCATACTGGTAGGTGGTGCTGTATTGCTCACACCTGGATTTATCACAGATGCAATCGGTTTCCTTTTATTACTACCCCCGACGCGTGCTCCAATTAAACGATTGATACGCAAATTGATCAGACGGATGATGGATCGTGGAACCATTACGATATATCCGAAATGATTATTGTATCAAGCCAACTAGCACAGCTAGTTGGCTTGATTTTTTAATTGCAGGTAATAGCAGGGGTTTATTTAGGCTCAGTAATGTATCGCCAAATTTCCAGGAAAACACCTGCCTGATTGAGCGTATAAAGAATAACGAGTGTGACGGGACCGATAATCAACCCGGATAGTCCGAACAGTTGAAAACCCACGAACAATGCAATCAGTGTTAACAGAGGATCCAAACCGATAGTTGTGGAAAGGATTTTCGGTTCAATCATCTGGCGTTGAATGATTACCAGCATGTAAAGAAGAGAAAGACTGATCGTCAAGAAGTGGTTGCCGGCTACAAACATATAAATGATCCATGGAATGAATACCAATCCGGTCCCAAGGTATGGCATTAAATCGACAACACCAGTCAGAATTGCAATGGTGATAGCATGTTCAACTTTTAAAAAAAGTAAACCGATTAAAACTGTCAGACCTGTAATAGAAATCAAGATTACTTGTGCTTTGATGAAGCCGAATAAAGCCTGCTTTAATCCCAGTAGAACTTCAGAGAATGAAGAGACTACTTTGGCTGGTAAGCTCTTAGATAGTTTGTCCGAGAATTTGTGCCAGTCTTTGCTGATAAAAAATGTACCTAACAATGAGAAAGTCAAAACAGATACATAATTTGGCAATTCTTTGAGTAGTAATGGTATGCGTTGAAGCAGGTCTTGAAGTATGGCAGCTCCCTGGTGGGCTATTTTTTCGCCAAGTTCCTGGATATTACCAATAATGGCATCTTGTTGAGAAGGATCAAGGGTGCTTATGAAAGAGAGCAGTCGTTGGTAAAGTGGAATGATAGTAGAAGAGATGAATACTTGGATATAGTTTATAAGAGATTTGAAATGCTCAGGCACTTCTGCGGCCAGGTAGGCTGTTCCGTTTGCTATTTCCACCACTAATAAGATTAACAATCCAACGCATATACCAGCAATTGTCAGGATAACACTAAACACGGACAGCCCTCTCGGCAAATGTAGCCGCTGATGAAGAAAATTGACAATCGGGTTCATAAGGAAGGCGATACTAAAAGCAATCAAAAAGGGATAAGCATATTGAAATACATAATAGGCGAGTGTAAATGTGAACGATATAACCGACAAAACGATTAAAAAGCGCATCAATTTATTGAGGAATATCATGTCCATATGTCCGATCCTTCCTTGTAGTGATGAACTATAAATCAAGCTTTTACCTTGTCTATTACCATTCTTATTCTTAATTATGATAGGATATAATAAGAGTCTTTTTATCCAGTATATATTAGAGGTGAATAGCACATCTCACTCCCGTTTTAATTACCGTTACCAGGTCTTGCGGTAGTTTTTCAATGATGACAGGTCCTTTGCTTGCAGCTGTGCCTGCATTTACCCCCAAGGGCAAGCGACCGGTTACTTGTATTTGTATGAAAATTCAAAACAATACATAGATACACATCCTCATTAACAGGTGAATTCCGCCAAAATTCGGCTGAAAAATTCATAAAAATGATAAAATCTATTCAAATTAACCGGTTTCAATTCACATATTTTTTAGAATGTTTTATAATTAGCAGTGGGGATGATTTCCTATTCACATGGATAGCTTGTTGGTAAAGCGTTTTCTCGAATAAATGTATATTTAGAAAGCGTCATCAAAAATAAAGGAGAGAATGGGTATGACAGCAACTAAAGGTCTAGAAGGTATTATTGCAACACAATCAACTATCAGTTCCATCATCGATGATCAACTGACATATGTCGGCTATGATATTGATGATTTAGCAGAAAATTCAAGTTTCGAGGAAGTTATTTATTTATTATGGAATCAAAAGTTACCTAATGAACAAGAACTGAATTCATTCAAAGATGATCTTGCTTCTAACATGGAACTTCCTGCAGAAGTTATTGATCACCTTAAATCGTATGATTTATCTACTGTCCATCCGATGGCAGCTCTTCGTACGGCCGTATCCATGCTTGGCCTTTATGATTCAGAGGCGGATGAAATGGAAGAAAGTGCAAACAAACGGAAGGCTGTTCGTTTGCAGGCGAAAATTCCTACCATCGTTACGGCATTTGCGCGTCTTCGTAAAGGACAAGACCCAATCAGTCCGAAAAAAGACTTTAGCTTCGCGGCGAATTTCCTATACATGCTTAATGGAAAAGAACCGGAGGATATCGAAGTAGAAGCATTCAATAAGGCGCTTGTTCTTCACGCTGATCACGAGTTAAACGCCTCTACTTTTACAGCACGTGTATGTGTAGCCACATTATCTGATGTTTATTCCGGCGTTACAGCTGCAATCGGAGCGTTAAAAGGGCCTCTACACGGCGGAGCAAACGAGCGCGTAATGAAGATGCTTACAGAAATCGGCGAAGTGGACAATGCTGTTCCTTATATCAAAGAGAAATTAGCTAATAAAGAAAAAATCATGGGTATGGGCCATCGTGTTTATAAAAAAGGCGATCCACGAGCTAAATTTCTGAAAGAAATGTCCAAAGAATTGACCAAATTGACAGGTCACTCTAAATATTATGAGATGTCTATTAAAATAGAAGATTACATCAAAGAGGAAAAAGGTTTACCAGCCAACGTGGATTTCTATTCTGCTTCTGTTTATCACAGCCTGGGAGTCGATCATGACCTTTTCACACCAATCTTCGCAGTAAGCCGTATTTCCGGATGGCTGGCCCACATTCTTGAGCAATATGACAATAACCGTCTGATCCGTCCTCGTGCGGAATATGTAGGTCCGAAGGGGCAAACATATAAATCACTGGACCAGCGATAAACAGAAAGTTATAATTTTTTTGCAGGAAGGGAGTCCCTTAAGGGAAGACTCCCTTTACAAGTGGATTCTAATGGCTAGTCCTTTTTATTAATTATTATTTATCGTATGATAATTATGTAATCCACATACCAACAACATATTAGGAGGTAATGAGATTGGCACAAGCTGAAAAAATTACAGTAGAAAATGGAGTACTAAACGTACCTGACCGTCCGGTAATCCCATTCATTGAGGGTGACGGTATTGGCCCTGATATCTGGGCAGCTGCGAGCCGTGTAATCGAAGCAGCAGTGGATAAAGCATATAACGGAGAAAAGAGTATCGAGTGGAAAGAAGTTCTAGCTGGTCAAAAGGCTTATGATAAGACTGGTGAATGGCTTCCTTCTGAAACGTTAGATACAATCCGGGATTATAAAATTGCAATCAAAGGTCCTTTGACAACACCAATCGGTGGCGGTATCCGCTCATTGAACGTTGCGCTTCGTCAGGAACTGGACTTGTTCACATGCCTCCGCCCGGTACGCTGGTTCACAGGTGTTCCGTCCCCGGTTAAGCACCCTGAAGATACAGACATGGTCATTTTCCGTGAAAACACAGAGGATATCTATGCAGGTATCGAATGGCAAAAAGGAACACCTGAAGTGAAAAAGGTCATCGACTTTCTTCAAAATGAAATGGGTGTAAATAACATTCGTTTCCCTGAGACATCTGGTATCGGTGTCAAGCCTGTTTCAGAAGAAGGTACAAAACGTATCGTCCGTGCAGCTATTGAGTATGCTTTGAACGAAGGACGTAAAAACGTAACCCTGGTACACAAAGGAAATATCATGAAATTCACAGAAGGTGCCTTCAAAGCATGGGGATATGAAGTTGCGGAAGAAGAATTCGGAGATAAAGTATTCACGTGGCGCCAATATGATGAAATTGTGGAAAAAGATGGTAAAGATGCTGCTAACAAAGCACAAGACGAAGCAGAACAAGCAGGTAAGATTATCGTTAAAGATGCGATTGCTGATATCTTCCTTCAGCAAATTCTGACTCGTCCGAAAGAATTTGATGTTGTAGCTACAATGAACTTGAACGGAGACTATATCTCAGATGCACTTGCAGCACAAGTAGGTGGAATCGGCATTGCTCCCGGGGCGAACATCAACCAGGAAACTGGACATGCTATCTTTGAAGCAACACATGGTACTGCTCCAAAATATGCTGGCCAGGATAAGGTTAATCCATCATCCGTCATTCTTTCTGGTGTACTGATGCTGGAACATCTGGAGTGGAGAGAAGCAGCTAACTTGATTACCAAATCCATGGATAAAACTATCGGTAATAAAACAGTAACCTATGACTTCGCACGCATGATGGAAGGTGCTACAGAAGTTAAGACGTCTGAATTCGGCGATGCACTAATCAAAAATATGGACTAATCAAGCGATAGGGAAGGGGATTTTTATGGGAATCAAGCGTAAAAAGATCTCAGTTATCGGCGGTGGTTTTACAGGAGCTACAACAGCACTAATGTTAGGTCAAAAGGAACTGGGGGATGTAGTATTGGTCGATATTCCTGACATGGAAGATCCGACAAAAGGAAAAGCGCTGGACATGCTTGAAGCCAGTCCGGTTCAGGGTTTTGACTCGAAAATTATCGGTACATCCAACTACGAAGATACGAAAGAATCTGATTTAGTCATCATTACTGCCGGGATTGCGCGTAAACCTGGTATGAGCCGTGAAGATCTTGTAAATACCAACTCTAAAATCATGAAGAGTGTGACTAAAGAAATTGTCAAGTACTCACCAGACTGCCTTATTATCGTGCTCACGAATCCGGTAGATGCAATGACTTACTCTGTCTTCCAGGAAGCCGGGTTCCCGAAAAACCGTGTCATCGGTCAGTCAGGGGTGCTTGACACAGCACGATTCCGTACTTTTGTTGCGCAGGAATTGAATTTGTCTGTCAAAGACATTACCGGTTTTGTGTTGGGCGGCCACGGCGATGATATGGTTCCATTGATCCGTTACTCTTTTGCAGGTGGTATTCCACTAGAGAAATTGATCTCAAAAGATCGCCTGGATGCAATCGTAGAACGTACACGAAAAGGTGGCGGTGAAATCGTTAATCTGCTAGGCAACGGAAGTGCTTATTATGCGCCAGCAGCATCCTTAGTACAAATGGCTGAAGCTATTCTGAAAGATCAACGTCGAGTTATCCCTTCCATTGCTTATTTAGAAGGTGAGTATGGCTACAAGGGGATTTACCTTGGTGTCCCAACTATCCTTGGTGGAAATGGTATCGAAGAAATTATCGAACTTGATTTGACAGAGGAAGAAAAGGCTCAATTAGATAAATCTGCTGACTCTGTTAAAAATGTACTGAATATATTACAATAAAAGATAAGAGAGACCAGGATTCGGGGATCAGCCTCGAATCCTTTTTGTCAAACGAGAAGAAAGCGTTTACATTCAAGGGGGGCGACGGAATGATAGGGAAAAAACGAAAACTAGGGAAAAAAATTCATGAATTGAAATCAGGGGACAAATATACAGCTGAGAAGAGAATTGAAGATCGCGACCTTCTTATGTATTTGGGTTTGTCAGATGATGCTAATCCCCTTTATATCCAACATGATTATGCATCTCAAACACCATTCAAGCGTCCGGTAGTACCTACCGTTATGTTGCAGGGGATGGTTTCCTCCATGATATCCATGCAACTGCCTGGACCGGGCAGCCATATACTGCGCCAGGAGCTTGATTTTCCAAAGCCGGTCTACCATTATGCAGAAATCTCGTTTCATTTAGAGGTAGTGGAGATAGATGTTTCTCAACATAAAGTAACGATATCCGTACATGCCAAGGATGCAGAAGGGGATGAAGTGATCAAAGGAGTGATGGTGGTTTCTCCTCCTTATGAGCCAGAGTCCATGACTGCAAAATCCTTAGAAAACTTTTATTGATAGTTGAAACAAAAAAGGAAATCAAGCCTATTCAGGCTTGGTTCTTTTTTAAAGTTTTTCTTTTAATCGATACTTTATAAAAATAACATCTCATTGTGATTGGTAAGGGTCTATTAGAGAGTCAGCTCGCTTTCCTCAAGGAGGACGACAATTTGATTGGAATAGGAATCAAAGAGCAGGAAAACCTTTAAATATAAAAATGTTTTTTGTTATTATAAATCTCTCTCTATTGATATTACAGTTAAAGCTCCTTTTTGCTGAAGACTCAGTTTCGAGAGAAACTGTTTCCGTTATGGTGATAAGTGTTTGGAGGTCCGGGAAATCACTCGCTTTCCGTGGACATGTGGTGAGCTTCCTCAGGCTCCGCCTTGCGGGATCTCACCTATCATGTTCATCCCACAGGAGTCTCGCAATTTCCCGGCCCTCCTTGCTTTTATAAGAGAAACGGAAACATCGGTATGCGGAACCACCAACTTAACAGCTGAAAAGAGCTTATGTCCTGATCATTGAGCTTTTCATGCAGTAAATGTGGAAGATATCTTCTCACAACGTGGGGTTCGTTCGTCAAAATATGCACAAGATGGCAGGGAAACGGTGAGACTCCCGTGGGAGAAGGGGCTAGGCGAGACCCCACAGGTCGTGAAACGGCCGAGGAGGCTTGCCAGCTCCCCCACAGGAAAGAAATGAATGCGTAATCGCCTTGGTAGACACGACACGCATAAGCAGCCCATCAAAAAGGAAGTGTTCTTTCTTCCTGTTGATGGGCTGCTTATGTCGCGAGTGTCTAGGCGATGAAGCTGGAAAGCGAATCGTTTCCCAGCCATCCTTTCGCCTGTCTCGGTAACGAACCCAAATTACTTTGAAACTGAGTCTACCACAATTCGGCCATATAATTGAGTAATTTCCTTAATAAAAATCAACAAAAACGTTCACCAGAGCCTAAAGATTATGTAAATTTAATTTATTCCTGTGTTCAAACAAGAGGGTTAATTGTATGATAAAGATAGTTTCTTTGTGAGGTGATCAGAATGTCAGAAAAAATATTAATTGTAGATGATGAAGAATCTATCGTGACCCTGTTGAAATACAACATTGAACAGGCTGGCTTTAAAACAGAAGTTGCCTACACAGGTTCAGAAGCCTTACATAAAGCTGAATCAGATGATTTTGATTTGATTGTGCTGGATGTCATGCTGCCTGAAATGGATGGCATGGATGTTTGCAAGGAACTTCGTGTGAATCAAATGGATACACCTATACTTATGCTTACTGCAAAAGACGATGAGTTCGACAGGGTGTTAGGTCTGGAACTGGGTGCAGATGACTATTTGACCAAACCTTTCAGTCCTAGAGAAGTAATTGCCAGAATAAAAGCTATCTTACGTAGATCAAATCGTGTAGTGAAAGAAGATAAGCCCGATGCTATCCAGATTGCTGATTTGACCATCTATCCGCAGCGGTATGAAGCATCTATCAAAAACGAACAGTTGACTTTCACACCTAAAGAATTTGAATTATTACTTTACCTGGCACAGCATAAAGGAAAAGTGCTGGCTCGTGATCAGTTATTAAGCGCAGTTTGGAATTATGACTTTGTCGGGGATACTCGCATTGTTGATGTGCATGTCAGCCATCTAAGAGAAAAAATTGAACCGGATACGAAAAAGCCGGTTTATATAAAAACGATCCGCGGCCTTGGATATAAAATGGAGGAGCCGAAATAAATGAGAGTTTACTCTCGTCCCCTTGTTACTTATACGATCCTTGTATTGATTATCATGTCAGGGCTGGGGATAATACTTGCACAGCTTACACATGGGTATTTTGTCAGTTTATTCGAGGAACGAATAGAGGATGAAAGTGTTTATTATTCCAGGGCTTTTGAAGAGCATATCGACAATACTGCTCTGAACAAGGATGCTTTGGAACAGTTTAGTAGAGAAATGAACACTGCATTTATTTTTTTTAGCGCGAATGACGAAATTTTAATAAATACTGCTGATGTTATCCATTCAAATCAAACTGATGTGGAAAAGATAACGGAAACCGCATCAGCGATCAACCGTGATGGAGCTAAAGGACAATTCGTCAGGAACGAATATTATTATCCGGTTCCTATTGAAACAGGTGGAATTACTGGAAAATTAATTGTAACAACACCAGTGGACTCTCTGGAAAATGTGACAAAAAATATTTGGCTGTTGATATTGTTTACAATACTTCTTGGATTGATTATTGTGCTGGTTATTGGATATAAAATATTTGACAAATATGTAAGACCAATCCGATCTGCAGCAGATGCGGCTTCTGAATTGGCAGAGGGCAATTATAAAGCCAGAACTTATGAAGGCTATTTTGGAGAAGCTCGAAAATTAAGTCAATCGATCAATATACTTGCCCGTAATCTGCAAGAAATGACTACAGAACAGGATATGCAGGATAATCGACTAGAAGCAGTTATTAATAATATGGGAAGCGGTCTGTTGATGATTGATGATAAAGGTTATATCCATTTAGTTAATCGGGCTTTTTTACAAAGCTTCACAGGAGGGGCTAAAGATTATATAGGACGTCTTTATTATGACGCCATCCCCTATACTTCCATCCATGAAGCGATTAAATCTGTATTCATGCTGGAAGAGACTGTAAGAGAAAGCTTCGTTTTACCAATCAATATTGAACGAAAGCATATTGAAATTACCGGAGCACCTATTTTCAATGAAGGTGGAAAATGGAAAGGTGTGGTACTGGTATTTCATGATATAACAGATTTAAAAAGGCTGGAACAGATGCGAAAAGACTTTGTGGCCAATGTTTCCCATGAACTCAAAACCCCCATAACTTCTATTCGGGGGTTTTCGGAAACCCTGCTGGATGGGGCTATGGATGATCCGGCTTTATTGGAGCAATTCTTGACGATCATCCATAAAGAAAGCACTCGTTTACAATCTCTTATCAAGGATTTACTGGAATTGTCCAAATTAGAAAAGTCAGACTTTGAACTGAATATTGAAAATGTGAATTTGAAGCAACTGATGCAGGATTTAATTACTATCATCGATCAAAATGCTAAGAAGAAAAACATCCGGATTGTTAGTCAAATTTCCGAAACAACATACATTCATGGTGATTCTGCTCGATTGAAGCAACTATTTCTCAACCTGTTGACTAACGCGATAAGTTACAGTTCTGAAGCAGGTGAAGTCAAAGTTTCGCTTTCTTCAGAAGATTACCAGGTAAAAGTATCGATTTCAGATAAAGGGATAGGTATTCCTAAAGAGGAAATTCCTCGTATTTTTGAACGCTTTTATAGGGTGGATAAAGCCCGAAGCCGGAATTCGGGCGGGACCGGGTTAGGCCTGGCCATTGCAAAACATATTGTAGAAGCACATCAAGGAGTACTGGAAGTCGAAAGTGAGCCTGGAAAAGGGACTACCTTTCACGTGACACTACCCAAAGACTTAACACAAAATTAACAATTGCTTAATTTTTCCTTTAAATCTCATTGTTATGATAAAACTGACCCTTTCATCCAGGGTGTTTCTCTTTAAACGGCAGCTGTTACAGCTGCCGTTTTTTTATTTATTTTTTTGTGAACCGGATATTTATATAGTTATGGCCATTGTGAAATATTCAGCAGGAAAGTGTCTTTTTTCTTCTCTGTTTTAATCATGGTAGAATAGAGAAGGTAGTTCTTTATTTGTGTGGCATGGAAAATGATGATGTTAGATTTAAAAGGTCTCCCTCTCAAGAGGACAAGCCTTATACTTAAAAAACAGATATACTAAATAACATATTAACCACGGAGACTAAAAAAGATTTTGAAGGAGTGGAATCATGGCAGACAAATTAGTATTGATTGATGGCAATAGTATCGCCTATCGGGCGTTTTTTGCTTTGCCTTTGTTGAACAATGATAAAGGGGTTTATACAAACGCGGTTTATGGCTTCACCACTATGCTTCTCCGCATTTTAGAAGAAGATAAACCGAACCATATTCTGGTGGCTTTTGATGCAGGAAAGACCACCTTTCGTCATAAAACATATGAAGAATATAAGGGCGGGCGGCAAAAAACACCTCCAGAGCTTTCAGAGCAGTTCCCTGTATTAAAGGAGCTCCTGGACACGTTTCAGATACCACATTACCAGCTCGAACAATATGAAGCAGATGACATCATCGGTACGCTAGCCACTTCAGCGGAAAAGCAAGGGTGGGAAACCAATGTGATTTCAGGAGACAAAGATCTTCTCCAGCTGGTTTCTGAACATACAAATGTGACCCTAACAAAAAAAGGTATTACCAATGTAGAAAAATATACCCCTTCTTTCATGAAGGAAAAGATGGAAATACGGCCTGATCAGATCATCGATTTAAAGGCATTAATGGGAGATAACTCCGATAACATCCCTGGTGTACCTGGTGTCGGACAAAAAACTGCGGTGAAATTACTGAAACAATTTGAAACCTTAGAGAGTCTTTACGAAAATATCAGTGAAGTCAAAGGAAAGCTTAAGGAAAAGCTTGAAACCCATAAAGATGATGCTTTCATGAGTAAACAGCTAGTCACGATTAAGAGAGATTCTCCTGTCTCTATTGGACTTGAAGACCTGAATTATGATGGTTACAGCAACCGTGATGTAAGCAATGCTTTCAAGGAACTTGGTTTCCAGTCTTTGCTGGGAAGAGTGGCTGGTTCTGATCAGGATGCGGAAGAGGCAGCGGAAGAGTTGCCCGAGATAAACGTGGAGCATGTTACAGATATTACTCCTGGTATGTTTACAGGAACGGAAGCAGTTTTTGTGGAAATGCTTCATGAGAATTACCACCATGCGGATATCGAAGGAATTGCAGTAGTTAATAAAGACAAGAAGTATTTTATTCCTGTCGAGATTGCTGCTGATTCTAAAGCTTTTTGCGAGTGGGCAAGGGATGATCAACAGAAGAAATGGGTATTTGATGCCAAGAAAACAATAGTAGCATTATTGCGCAAAGGTGTGGATTTAAAGGGGGTTGATTTTGATCTCTTGCTGGCTTCCTATTTGATCAACCCTTCAGAAAATAATCATGATGTACCTTCCATTGCCCATCGGATGGGGGAAACATCCGTACAATATGATGAAGAAGTCTACGGAAGAGGCGCCAAAATTAAACGCCCCGATGATGAATTACTTGCAGAACATATGGCTAGAAAAGCTGATTTGCTATATAAATTGAAAGATAAAGTAGAAGAACAGTTAAAAGAGAACAATCAGTTGGAACTTTATAAAGAATTAGAAATGCCATTAGCATTAATTCTGGGGAAAATGGAACATCTTGGCGTCCAGGTTGATGTGGACCGCTTGAAGCAAATGGGAGAAGAGCTTCAGGGTCGCCTTAAAGAAATTGAAGAGCAGGTTTATGAGCTGGCAGGTGAGAAGTTCAACCTGAATTCACCTAAACAGCTCGGTCCGATCTTGTTTGAAAAGCTTGGACTGCCTGTTATCAAGAAAACAAAAACGGGTTATTCCACGTCGGCAGATGTACTGGAGCAATTACAGGAAAAACACGAAATCATTCCTAAGTTACTTGTTTATCGTCAACTGGGAAAGTTGCAATCCACCTATATCGAAGGACTTCTCAAAGTGGTGGATAAGGATACCCAAAAGATCCATACTCGTTTTAACCAGGCTTTGACCCAAACGGGAAGGTTAAGCTCCACAGATCCCAACCTGCAGAATATACCTATCCGTTTAGAAGAAGGGCGAAAAATACGACAGGCTTTCATCCCTTCTAAACCAGGCTGGATTATGTTTGCGAGTGATTATTCCCAAATTGAGCTGCGGGTTTTAGCTCATATTGCAAAAGACGAAAAGTTGATTGCAGCTTTCAAAGAAGACCGGGATATCCATACCCAGACAGCGATGGAAGTATTCGAAGTCAAAGCGGATGAAGTGACCAGCGAAATGAGGCGTCAGGCAAAGGCGGTCAATTTCGGGATTGTTTATGGAATCAGTGAATTCGGTTTGTCGCAAAGTCTCGGTATTACGAGGAAAGAGGCAAGAGCTTTTATTGACCGGTATTTAGAAAGTTATCCAGGGGTTAAAACATATATGGAAGAAACGGTCCGTGAAGCCAAGCAGACGGGATATGTCACGACATTTATGAACAGAAAAAGATTCTTACCGGACTTGGCGAGCCGGAATTTTAATAGAAGGAATGCTGCAGAACGGACAGCGATGAATACACCGATTCAGGGGAGTGCTGCGGATATAATCAAAAAAGCGATGATCGACTTGCATTACAGGTTGATAGACGAGAAACTGGAAGCCAATTTATTATTGCAAGTGCACGATGAGTTGATATTGGAAGCTCCCGAAGACGAAATTGAGCAATTGCAAAAAATAGTGGCTGAGGTAATGGAAAACACTGTAGAACTTGATGTGCCATTAAAGGTCGATTCCTCTTACGGACCGACCTGGTACGATGCAAAATAATAAAGGGGAAGAATCAAATGCCAGAATTGCCAGAGGTCGAAACGGTACGACAAACATTACGCCAATTGGTGTTGAATAAAAAGGTAACGGATGTCACTGTGTTGTGGGAAAATATCATCAAGCTGCCACTGGAATCAGAAGCCTTCAGACAGGAACTGATAGGACAAACCTTCAAGGAGATCAACCGAAAGGGAAAATTTTTAATTATCGAATTTGACGATATTTCTATGGTTTCCCATCTGCGAATGGAAGGGAAATACGGCGTTTACCCTGCTGAGGAACCAATGAAGAAGCATACGCATGTAATTTTTCAATTAGATGATGGTACGGAGCTGCGTTATAATGATGTAAGGAAATTCGGGACGATGCATGTATTTAAAAAAGGGGAGGAAATCAACCAAAAGCCGCTCTCTTTGTTAGGACCGGATCCTTTTGATGACTCCTTTACCCTCGACTATTTTTATAATCGATTACAAAAAACTCAGCGTACCATCAAAGCGGTATTGTTAGATCAAAGTATAGTAGCTGGTCTGGGAAATATTTATGTTGATGAAACATTATTCAGAGCAGGTGTCCACCCTGAACGTAAAGCCAATCTGCTTAGCAGGCATCAAGCCGAAAGTGTAAGACAAGCCGCAATCGACACAATTGAGGAGGCAATCCAGCAGGGGGGCACTACGATCCGTTCTTATGTAAACAGTCAGGGTCAAATCGGTATGTTTCAGCAGCGATTATTTGTTTATGGTAAAGAAGAGGAGCCGTGTAAGAGCTGTGGAACACCGATTGAAAAAATTAAGGTAAGCAATAGAGGTACTCATTATTGCAGACACTGCCAACAGTAACACACTAAGTAAAGGTTCCCATATACTATCTCATATCCAGATAGCTGAAGGAGATCGTACAATGGGAGTCTTTACTACCTTATTTTTACTTGTGATGGCTGTCAGTATGGACAGCCTGGGACTAGGTGTGGTTTATGGGTTGAAGCAGATACGCTTATCCTTGCTGCCATTGACACTTATTGCCGTTTTGTCATCTGTAATTTTTTATGGAGCTATTACAGTGGGAAACTTTTTGGGACGTTTTCTCCCAGAACATCTAGCGGCAAATTTAGGAGCTTTTATTTTGATTGGCCTTGGAGCATGGTTTTTGATTCAGTTGATTATGCCTTCAACCTCATCAGAAGAGGAAAGTATGTCCTCCTGGTCTGCACCGGCAGATATATTGAAAGACCCTGAATTAGCAGATATCGACAATTCAGGATCGATCAAAGGATGGGAGGCGGTACTTTTGGCTTTGGCATTGTCATTAGACACCCTGGGGGCTGGGATCGGTGCTGCTTTCATGGCACTTCCCGCTGTAGCCACCGCTTTATCCATCGGTTTCATGACGAGCTTTTTACTTTACATCGGTCTTAAAATCGGTAATCGATTCAGCCGGAGTAAATGGGTGGATAAAGCTGTGGTTATACCAGGGGTCATGTTAATACTTTTAGGAATGTCGAAGTTAGTATAAGGAGGAATTCGGTGACACTAGTAATTGGACTTACAGGAAGTATTGCCAGCGGAAAAAGTACGGTATCATTAATGTTTGACGATTACGATATACCAGTAATTGACGCGGATAAGATATCCAGGGAAGTCGTCATTCCTGGAGAAAAAGCCTACCATGAAATTGTCACAGAATTCGGTACATCCATCCTGCGGGAAGACGGGTCGATCGATCGCAAAAAATTAGGAGCCATCGTATTTAAAGAAGAGGAAAAAAGGAAACGTCTAAATAATATTGTCCACCCGGCGGTCCGTAAGCGAATGATCGAACGGAGGGATCATTTCTGTAACCAGGAAGTACCAGCGGTAGTAATGGATATACCTTTATTATTTGAGAGTGAACTGACTCATTTGGTAGATAAGACGTTAGTGGTCTACGTCGACGAAAAAGTCCAGTTGGAGCGGTTAATGGAAAGGGATGGCTCTACGAAAGAAGAAGCAATACAAAGAATTAATGCTCAGTTGCCCGTCCAGCAAAAAGCGGAGATGGCAGATGAAGTCATTGACAACAATGGAACGAAGCATGAATCTTATCAGCAGCTTCATGCGATATTGAGAAAATGGAATGTGTTTTTGTGATTATATAAAAGCAATTTAGGTAACGGCGCTATTAAAGCGTCGTTTTTTTAATGAAAACATGAACTTTATTGACCAAAAATGCTTACAATGTGTTATACTATTTGTGATTAAACGTAACTAAAAGTATATCATATATATAGGAGGCTCTTTATTATGAAACAAACGCGCATCGCTATTAATGGTCTAGGCAGAATTGGAAGGATGGTACTCCGCAGAGCAGTGATGGATGAAACTTTGGATGTCGTTGCCATCAATGCGAGCTATCCTTCAGAGACACTTGCTCACATGATCAAATATGATAGTGTACATGGGCGCTTTGGGAAAGAAGTGAAAGCGCTTCAAGACAGCTTGGAAATAGATGGGAAAGAAATCAAACTTTGCTCTACACGCGATCCTCTTGAATTGCCGTGGAATGAACTTGACATAGATGTAGTAATTGAAGCCACAGGAAAATTCAAAACAAAAGAAGACGCAGGGCTGCACCTGGAAGCTGGTGCTAAAAAAGTAATCATTACTGCTCCAGGCAAGCAGGTAGATGCTACGATCGTCATGGGGGTTAATGATGAAGAATATAACGCTGCCGAACATGATGTCATCTCGAATGCATCCTGTACAACGAACTGCCTTGCTCCAGTAGTAAAAGTACTTGATGATGAATTTGGAATTGAAAATGGATTGATGACAACCGTGCATGCATTTACCGGCGATCAGAAAAATGTCGATAATCCACATAAAGATTTGCGTAGAGCCCGTGGGTGTACGCAATCAATCATCCCTACTTCCACTGGTGCTGCCAAAGCGCTTGGAGAAGTTATTCCCCATATGAATGGAAAATTGCATGGTATGGCTTTACGTGTACCAACACCAAACGTTTCACTTGTCGATTTGGTAGTGGATTTAGAACAGGATGTGACTGTTGAAATGATAAATGAAACGTTCAAACATGCAGCTGATCATGGTTTGAAGGGAATATTACATTACAGTGATGAACCACTGGTTTCCATTGATTATACGACATCGGAATACTCTTCTATCATCGACGGTTTATCTACAATAGTGATGGGAGATAGAAAAGTCAAAGTGCTGGCATGGTACGATAATGAATGGGGCTACTCCTGCCGTGTAGTGGATCTTGCTAAGCATGTTGGCAGCAAATTACAGCAAAAGCGGGAAGCACGTGTATCATAAGTTAGCCAAATCCCCCACATGTCATTTATAATATGAAATAGTATGTTTACCTTAAATAATTATCTTGCAAAATAGGGGTAAACCATATATAATTTCTTTGAACTTCTGAATTCTAGTAATCAGATGGCTACTCAAAGGGTTAGGACCTCTCTGGACTAACTTTCCCCCGTGGTAGTTATTTCCGAAGTATTTGGAAGTCGATTTTTAACCGCTAAAAGGGGGATTTCATATTATGGATACAATGGGAAGACATGTTATTGCAGAATTATGGAACTGCAATATGGATAAATTGAATGATATTAACTATATTGAAAAAGTATTTGTAGATGCTGCACTAAGGGCGGGCGCTGAAGTGAGAGAGGTAGCTTTTCATAAATTTGCTCCTCATGGAGTAAGCGGGGTAGTCATTATCTCAGAATCTCACTTGACGATTCATAGTTTCCCGGAACATGGTTATGCAAGCATTGATGTTTACACCTGTGGAGATCGTATTGACCCGAATGTAGCAGCCGATTATATTGTCGAAGCATTAGAAGCCCAAACGAACGAAAGCGTAGAAGTTCCCAGAGGAATGGGTCCAGTTGAAGTCAAACAATCAAAAGCTTTGTAATAAAATGGTAAATGCCGCAGGCCTGCGTGTCTGTGGCTTTTTTATATTGTTACTACATAATATCCGACATTTTTTGCTGTCGTCGTTTATGCTCGACCAAAAAACATGTTAAAATAAAATAAGTATACGTTCGGGAAAGGTCAATAGAGAAGGAGATTTCCATGAAAAAGTTTGTTTCGAAATATTTCACCAGTCATTCGGAAACAAGAGAACATCATGAGGATGAAGCATTACAAACGCATTATTTTAAAACTACAAAAGATAAAGCCTTGCAGGCCGTAAAGGACATTTTCGAGGATGAACCATTCACAATACTTTCTACTTCAGAAGAGCATGGTGAGATAAGTGTTAATTATTCAGGTAAAAAGAAAGCATTTATCGTAGCTAGTGTCGTAATGGTAAAACCGTTCAGAACCGCGGTGGATTTTTCAGTAACCACGGAATCAGGTGCTCCGGTCGACTTTGGTTTTAGCCGTAATCTGATTATCCAATTAAATGAAAAATTGAAAAAAAGTTTGCCTTATATTGAATCTTCGATGGCTAATAAATTGAATCAATAGAATAAATGCTTGTTGTATAGCGGTGGAGATGATTGTAATTGAGATGCCCAAATTGTCAATTCAAGAATACAAAAGTACTGGATTCACGTCCCATAGAAGAGGGAAGAGCGATACGCAGACGCAGGGAATGTGAACAATGCGGTTTTCGCTTTACTACCTTTGAAAGAATCGAAGAGGTCCCGTTGATCGTGGTCAAAAAAGAAGGGACCAGGGAAGAATTCAGTCGTGAAAAACTGATGCGCGGGTTGATAAAAGCTTGTGAAAAAAGGCCTGTCGCATTAGAGGAAATCGAGACGATCGCCCTGGAAGTAGAAAAAGAATTAAGAAATCAGGGTAATGCGGAAGTGCCGAGTGAGGATATTGGAGAAATGGTAATGGAGCGCCTTTCCAAGGTCGATGATGTTGCTTATGTACGTTTTGCATCTGTATATCGTCAATTCAAAGATATAAATGTTTTTTTAGATGAGTTAAAAGATTTGATTAAACGAGAGGATTGATGTCCGGAACAATAACCGGGCTCTTTTTTCTTCTAAGCATAGAAAAGCAGGGGGTGGTGAGATGAATCATTCTATTGGAAAGTTGTTGCCTGTAGATGGTTATAGTGTGCAGTTGAATGGCGTGATACCGAGAGATTTTGGTATGTCGTTATCTCATTTATATCAACCTATCATAGGTATAGAGGCAATTACACTTTACCAGACTTTGTTGAGTGAGCATGATTTATCCTCAAAACCAGAAACCCACTCACACCATACCTTAATGAATTATTTGGCAATTCCTCTGGATCATATCTATAATGCACGCAGAAAGTTGGAAGCGATCGGTCTTATTCAGACATTTTCCACAGAAAAGGAAGGTCGTACCTGTTTTATTTACCAATTACAGCCTCCGTTTTCACCAGAACAGTTTTTTTATGACGATATGTTGTCATTATTGCTGAATCATGAATTGGGAGCTGACAAATATAGTCGCTTACGTGACCGTTTCCTTAAAGAAAAACATTCATTGGAAGAATGTGAAAATATTACCGCATCGTTCGATGAAATTTTTCATGGCTACCAGAAATCCGGACCTGCTTTTACGGCAAGAACTCCGGAAAAAGAAGCAAATATTATAAAGCTGCAGACAACCCCGGGTCCATACCTGGAAGATGATCGTATTGACTTTACATGGATACACCAGTCACTAAAAGAAAAGATGTACCCCGCTGAGAAGATATTGACTGTACGCCATAAACGGATTATGATGCAGCTGGCTTCTTTGTATGATCTATCTTCCCAGGATTTAGAAAAAGCTATTGGCTGGGCTTTGAATGAAGAGAATCAACTGGTCGTGGAAGAATTAAAAGAAGCATGTCACGACCTATCGCCAAAAAAAGGAAAAGTCACCTCGCTTAAAACAATAGAAAAGAAAGATAGAGTTGTCGAAGATCCGATTGAAGATGGAAATGTAACGAAGGAAGATCAGTTTATCGCTATGCTTGAAAGAAAGTCTCCCAGAGAATTACTGGAGGACTTATCTTCAGGTAATGAAGCTTCTGCCCAGGATTTGAAATTGATTCGTGATGTTATGACAGAACAGGGATTATCACCTGGAGTGATGAATGTTCTCGTCCACTACGTTTTACTGAAAACCGATATGAAACTCTCCAAAGCTTATTTGGAGAAAATCGCCAGCCACTGGGCGAGAAAGAATGTCACTACAGTTCGGCAGGCAATGACCATGGCTAAAGCAGAACACCAAAAATATCAGCAGTGGGGCAAAAATAATAAAGGCCGAGTCAAAAAGCAATCAAAAGAAATTATTCCGGATTGGTTCAAAGAGCGAGAGAATGATACCGAACAAAGAAAAGAAAAACAGGGCTCTCAAAAAATTGACAAAGAAGAAATTGCAGCACGAATCAAACGAATTACCAATAATGGAAATTGATAAACAGGGTGTGATGGAAGATGGAACCGATACAATCCTCTTTAAGGAAATGGATGCGTGAAAATAAGAATTTTAAAGGTCATTTTACAAAGATAAAACAAGAGTTGCTTTCCTCACCAGAGGTTTCCAGGCTATTAAGGGACCATCCTGGATTGGATCAGCAATCACTGGAAAAACAACTGATGAAGCTTTATGAGTATCATAGTCAATCAAAAAAATGCGAGAAATGTCCTTCGTTAGAGGGTTGTATCAATATTCTTCCTGGTTATACACCGAACCTTGATGTCGAGGGCCAACAATTGCATCTTTCCTATGATAAATGTCCACGAAAATTGCGGCAGGAGCACCAGGAGAAGCAACAATCACTTGTAAAGAGCCTTTATATGCCTAAAGAAATTTTAGAAGCCAACTTGGAACGGATCGATTTGTCAGATGATGATAGATCGGACGCCATAGCAAAAATGATTGGATATTTAGAAGATATCCGGGAAGAATTGCCGCAAAAAGGCCTCTACTTCCACGGGCCATTCGGGGTGGGAAAAACGTATTTTCTAGGTGCTGTTGCCAATAGGCTGAGCGAAAAGAACATACCCTCGATGATCATTTATATGCCTGAATTTGTCAGGGAGATGAAATCATCGATAAAAGATGATACATTGAATGAGAAAATTCAGGCATTCAAGACAGTTCCGGTTTTAATGTTGGATGATATTGGCGCCGAATCACAGTCAGCCTGGTTCCGTGATGAGATACTGGGTTCCATCCTGCAGTACAGGATGATGGAGCGCCTTCCAGTGTTTTTCAGCTCCAATTATAATTTAAAAGAGCTCCAAGAAGTATTTACCACTACGAATCGGGGAGATGTGGAAAGCGTAAAGGCATCCAGAATCATTGAACGGATTAAGCAAGTCAGTGAAGTTATCCCGTTATATGGAGAGAACCGTAGAAGTTAATCATGTTATTTTCAACGTGCCCATACAGTTATCGAACTGTATGGGCATTTTTTCATCCCCTTGTCCATATAGTTAGAATAGATTGATTGTTGTTAGGGGGAACGGGGCCAATATGATACGTTTCTTTTTTATTTCGCGGCAAGAGACGATTACTTTTTGTGATGCCATTATGCAGGAGGGGGCGAAGTTCCAGGTCCAGTGGAAAGGGGATGACCAGGGAGGGAACCAGGTCTCTCTCATAGGAGAAGAGTGGGGGGAGGGTGAAAAAGATATTCTTGTTAATATCCTCTCGGCATTGGTTTTTAAATACCGCCTGCCATTATGGCAAAATCAGCTGATCCGTCAAAAATTCTATTATCAGGATGAGGAAGAAATTCATAGGATAAGGGAAATTTGTGATTGGCTGAATGATACAAAGCAGAGAAAAAAACTGGGAGTCAGACTTCCTTCGCTTGAAGATCGGATACAAACTTTCGTTCGAAACAGAATTCAATTTAAAAGTGTGGTTAATTTTAATGAAATGATGCCATTTTGCTTTCAGCATGTACGTACGCTTTTACTTAGCTATATCGGTGCGGCGCTTGATGAATTTAAACGGGAGGAAGATTATCTGTTGTGGGTGGAATCTCTCCGGCACTATATGCAGGATAAACCTTCGAAGGTGGATGAACTCTATTTATTACAACAGAGCCAACTTCATTATTATTCAAATGAGGGAAAGCTGCTGTCGAAAACGGAAATAAAAGCATTATTAAAAAAAGAACCAATACGTATATTTTCCGGGGGAATCGACGATCATAGTATCACAACAGCCCTGGTATATGCGCCGAAGCGAATATATGTCTATGGGGATCCGGCTGAACCGAAGATACAAACGATCATCAACATCTTTCAGGAAAGAGTGATTTGTAAACCTGTCCATGCTTTTCCATTCCATCACCCAGCTCACATTCATTGAAAATGGGCTTGATTTCTCTTTGCACTATCGCTATAATACGTACATATCCTATAACATCAAGGTAATGATGAGGACACGGACGCAAGTCACCGATGCATAAGAGATGGAAGCCACCGGCTGAAAGCTTCCTGCATACGAACTTCCGTTCACCACCTCTGAACCCTTTCTGTGAATATATAGTAGCAGAAAGCGTATGGTCTGCGTTAAAGATGTCAAAGAGCCGCAAGAATTGCGGGAATTAGGGTGGAACCACGAGCTAACGCTTGTCCCTTTGCCAATGGAGCAGAGGGATGGGCGTTTTTTATTTACACAAAAAGGATAGGAGTGAAAGGCCATGTCTGATCAAATTCAAATTACTTTCCCGGACGGAAATATCAAAGGATTTTCAAAAGGTACGACAGGGGAAGATATTGCAGGTGATATTTCTCCAGGACTGAAAAAACAAGCGCTTGCCATCAAGCTGAATGGGGAAATGTACGACTTACGCCGTCCGATTGAAGAGGATGGAGCTATCGAAATCGTAACCTATAAAAATCCTGAAGGACTGGAGGTTCTTCGCCACTCTACAGCACATCTGATGGCACAGGCACTCAAACGTTTGTATGGAAATGTTAAGCTTGGTGTTGGTCCTGTTATCGAAAGCGGATTCTATTATGATATCGATATGGAAGAATCATTGACACCAGAAGACCTTCCTAAAATCGAAAAAGAAATGAAAAAGATTGTGGATGAAAATCTGGAAATCGAACGTTTAGAAGTGAGCCGTGATAAAGCAAAAGAAATGTACCGGGAAGTCGGGGATGAACTGAAGATTGAACTAATTGACGATATTCCGGAAGATCAGCCGATTACAATTTATAAACAAGGTGAATTTTTTGATTTATGCCGTGGTGTCCATGTCCCGCAGACAAGCAAGATTAAAATATTCAAGCTGCTCAGTATTTCCGGTGCTTACTGGCGTGGTGACAGTGATAATAAAATGCTGCAGCGCATCTATGGTACTGCATTTGAAAAGCAGGGTCAGCTGGATGAATACCTTCGTCTGCTTCAGGAAGCTAAGGAGCGGGATCACCGTAAACTTGGGAAAGAGCTTGAAATATTTACAGTTAATCAAAAAGTCGGCCAAGGATTGCCACTATGGCTTCCCAAAGGGGCAACCATCCGTCGTACCATTGAGCGTTATATTGTTGATTTAGAGGAACGTCTCGGTTACGACCATGTCTATACACCGGTATTAGGCAGTGTCGACTTATATAAAACAAGCGGCCACTGGGATCATTATAAAGATGATATGTTCCCGGTCATGGAAATGGATAATGAAGACCTTGTACTTCGCCCAATGAACTGTCCGCACCATATGATGGTTTATAAAAATCAATTGCACAGTTACCGGAATCTTCCGGTTCGTATTGCAGAACTAGGAACCATGCACCGTCATGAAATGTCCGGGGCATTGGCCGGTTTACAGAGAGTGCGTGCGATGACATTAAATGATGCTCATATCTTCAGCCGGCCCGATCAGTTGAAAGATGAATTCATCCGTGTCGTACGTCTCGTGCAAGCCGTGTATGAAGACTTTGGTATCAATGATTACTATTTCCGTTTGTCTTACCGGGATCCAGAAGACAAAGAAAAGTATGTAGACAATGATGAGATGTGGGAAAAAGCACAGGCCATGTTGAAAGAGACAATGGAAGATCTTGATGTCGAATACGTGGAAGCAGAAGGGGAAGCAGCCTTCTATGGTCCTAAGCTGGATGTCCAGGTCAAAACAGCGCTTGGAAAAGATGAGACACTTTCTACTGTACAGCTGGACTTCCACCTGCCTGAACGGTTTGATCTTACTTATGTAGGAGAAGATGGAAAAGATCATCGCCCTGTTGTTATACACCGCGGAGTGGTTTCGACCATGGAACGTTTTGTCGCATTCCTGATCGAAGAATATAAAGGGGCATTCCCTACATGGCTTGCTCCGGTACAGGCAAAAATCATTCCGGTTTCTGCCGATGCTCATCTGGAGCACGCTAAGAAACTGGAAGATGAAATGCGTGAAGCGGGCGTGAGGGTAGAAGTCGACGAGCGAGATGAAAAAATCGGCTATAAAATCCGTGAAGCACAGATTCAAAAAGTGCCGTTTGCGCTTGTTATCGGGGACAAGGAAATCGAAAACAATTCTGTAAATGTCCGCCGTTATGGAGAGAAAGATTCCGTAACTAAGCCATTAGAAACATTCAAATCCGAAATCAAAAACGAGATTGACCAGAAGATCCTGAATAAAAAGTAAGCCAGTTCATGAATAAACGATAATGTATTCGAAATCGAGTATGAGACCAAAAGGTTTTATACTCGATTTTTTCTTAAAAAATATTGTTATATGATTAGAAAGTCTTTCTTAGTTATATCATAGTTAATCTGCTTCATTTCCTGTTGATTTTCACCATGGTTTTCGATATCCTTAGATAGTCAGTCTGATGGATGCTGGTGGATGGTTGACATGTTACTCATCCCATGCTATTATATTTTAGGTGAACAACAAATGAACGGATCTGAGACAAGTAGAAGCACCCGCTTCTCACCTGATCGACGCGTACAGCAGTTGGCAGGTCACTAATCCTTTTGAATTCGAATGGGATACGTGTGGGTGCATCGTTATGTGCCGACACTTTTTTTATTGGTTTAAAAGCACTTGTCGATGACAGATCTCTATATTTCCTAAAAAAATTTGGAGGTGGCTGGTTATTAGCAAAGATAACATGAACGTTAATGAGAAAATTCGAGCACGTGAAGTACGTCTCATTGATAACAACGGTGAACAACTAGGAGTCAAATCACGTCAGGAAGCGCTTGAGATTGCTCAAAATGCCAACCTTGATTTGGTATTGGTAGCTCCTAATGCAAAACCACCGGTCTGCCGCATCATGGATTACGGTAAATACCGTTTTGAGCAGCAGAAAAAAGATAAAGAAGCTCGTAAAAAGCAAACGACCATCAAGGTCAAAGAAGTTCGCTTGAGCCCTGGTATTGAAGAGCATGACTTCAACACGAAGTTACGTAATGCCCGTAAATTCCTTGAAAAAGGCGATAAAGTGAAAGCTTCTGTACGCTTCCGTGGACGCGCCATTACACATAAAGAGCTTGGTCAAAAAGTTCTTGAGCGTATGGCTGAAGAGTGCAAAGATGTTGCACAAGTTGAAACGAAGCCGAAGATGGAAGGCCGAAGCATGTTCTTGATGCTGGCTCCATTGGCTGAAAAGTAAGCACACATTGAATTAAGCAGAAGGAGGAACAACTCATGCCAAAAATGAAAACCCATAAAGGTTCTCAAAAACGATTCAAAAAGACAGGTAGTGGAAAGGTGAAACGCTCCCATGCGTTTACAAGCCACTTATTCGCTAACAAGTCTACTAAACAAAAACGTAAATTGCGTAAGGCTACACTTGTATCTAAGGGCGACTTGAAGCGTATCGCTCAAATGCTGCCAAAAAAATAAGACAACTGAGATATATGATCCAAAATAGGAGGGATTTATCATGCCACGTGTAAAAGGTGGAACAGTGACACGCCAACGTCGTAAACGTGTCCTTAAATTAGCAAAAGGTTATTATGGTTCAAAGCATTCTTTATTCAAAACTGCAAAACAGCAAGTGATGAAGTCAGGTCAATATGCATACCGTGACCGTCGCCAGAAAAAGCGCGACTTCCGTAAGCTATGGATCGCTCGTATCAACGCTGCAGCTCGTATGAATGACATTTCTTACAGCCGTATGATGCACGGTCTTAAAGTTGCAGGTATCGAAGTAAACCGTAAGATTCTTGCTGATCTTGCTGTTACTGATGAAAAAGGTTTTGCCAGCCTTGCTGAGAAAGCAAAAGCAGCACTTAAGTAAAATTGTTTGAATGAAGAGGCCATTTCCGGACGCCGGAAATGGCCTCTTTCCTATAGGGGAATGTCGAGGAAGGTAAGTGCACAGTGTTATGGTAAGCAAAATCAACCTCAGCATTCCACTTATTCTTCCTTAAGAGAGAAGGGATAGAGCAGTCATGAGCCTGTTCACTTATTTTATAATTTATTTATGTATGGTAAATATATTGGCTTTTGGGATGATGGGCTTCGACAAGAATCGAGCTCGAAGACAAAAACAGAGAATTCCTGAAAAACAGTTGTGGGGTGTTGCGCTACTTGGAGGTGCGCTTGGTGGAAGTCTGGGAATGCGGCGCTTTCGTCATAAGACGAAACACTCTGCATTTAAATTCGGTTTTCCGTTACTGATGATCGTAGAAGCAATTCTTGTCGGATACCTTGTCCTGGAGTTATATCAACCCTAATCTTGTCATAGTATGGGATAGGGGGGATACGCATGGAACAATTTACGCTTGGCTTTGTGGAGGTAATGGAGGTGAGTGGCTGGTACGCTCCGTTAATATTCATTATGTTTCACGTGTTGCGTCCGTTGTTCTTTTTACCAGTGGTCCTGATCTGTATTACGGGAGGGGTATTATTCGGTGCTGTAGCAGGGACGATATATTCCATTGTCGGAATTACATTATCAAGCACTTTGTTTTACCGGATAATCAAGAGTGTTCCCAGTATACTGAAACGATTACAGCGTTTGAAAAACAAAGTGTGGAAACAGGAAAGTTCGCTGACGGTTAGCCAGGTGGCTGTATTGCGTTTAGTTCCATTCATACATTTTCATCTCTTATCCCTTTGTCTGATTGAAATTTGTGTAGATTTTAAGGAGTATGTTAAGGCTTCTTTCTTATCCAATATCCCCCTGGCCTTTGTATATACAACTGTCGGTCAATGGTTATCCAGAATCTCATTGCCACTGATGATCTTATTCCTGTTTATGCTTGCCATCATTACTTATTTATTCCGGAAGAAGCAATACAGCATTACCTTGAATGAATTCTTCCAGCCGAATGGCTGAGAACAGAAAAGCGAACATTCCACCTTTAGGAAGGGTGTTCGCTTTCTTCTTTTGGCTGATGGATAAACAGACGATTAAGGGGGTACTTCCACTCCACAGTGGCGTAAGGGTAGCGGATCAGGATTTCTTGTTCAAGAAAATATATGTCTTCGCGTTCTATCCCTCTCAATTGGTTTGGCTGCCTCGCAGACACATTGATATTAACAACCTCGAAGGCGTTTTCAGTTGTGCCTAAATATTTTTCTCCTTCGAAAAGGACCCCTTTATAGGTCATTGAAAAATTTTGTTTTGTATTATCCGGATCATCATAAAAATAAAAGGTTTTGCTCTGTTTTGCCAGTTCCAGCTTCCTGCCCGGACTGGTCACATAGGAGTATATCGTATAAAAAATGAAAATGATTGCAAGCAATATCAACAGCCGGAATAGTATGACAATCATAAAGGTTTCCTCCTGAAATAGGAATTACTTAACTGGTTTACGTATGAAATTACCCAAAAGTTTCATGAAATGATACATTTATGATAGAAATTTATTAAAAAGGATGGACTTAAGATGAATTGGGATGAACTATTTCAAACACAATTACAGTTGGATCGTTATATTGAAGCAAATCACCAGCTGGAGGAGGCTGATTTATTTGAAGATAAAGTGCTGGCACTTCTCGTGGAGGTCGGGGAGCTGGCTAATGAAACAAGATGCTTCAAATTCTGGAGTCAAAAACCAGCAAGTCCTGAAGATGTAATTCTGGAAGAGTATGTAGATGGACTTCATTTTATGCTTTCCCTGGGGCTGGAGAAAGAACTTCGTTACGAAGAACAGCCAATTAAACCAGTAGATGATTTGAGTGGAGGATTTCATCAAGTCTACGAGGATATAGTTAAATTCAAATCAGTTCCAAAGCAGAAAAACTTTCAACAGATGTTTTCAAACTATTTAAGCCTTGGAGCAGGGTTAGGCTTTTCTGAACAAGCAATCCAGTATGCCTACCATAAAAAAAATGCCCGGAATCATCAGAGGCAGGATGAAGGTTATTGAAAGCGTTTTTATAAAAATTTTGTTTATTATAGGAAAAAACGATATAATAAAATAGTCAAAATTTTTCGAGGGGGCAATTACATATGGCGAAAACTGATGAAACATTGACCATGTTAAAGGAGTTGACTGATGCAAAGTCCATTCCAGGTCATGAAAAAGAAGCTAGGGATGTAATGAAAAAATATATTACACCTTTTGCGGATGAAGTGTATACCGATAATTTAGGGAGTCTGATTGCGAAAAAGTCAGGCGAAGCAAACGGTCCAAAAATTATGGTAGCCGGTCACTTGGATGAAGTAGGCTTCATGGTTACCCGTATTGATGATAATGGATTTATTTCATTTCAAACAGTAGGAGGCTGGTGGAGTCAGGTCATGCTTGCACAACGTGTGACAATAATGACTCGCGAAGGTTCTGTCACTGGAGTGATTGGTTCTAAACCACCTCATATATTACCAGCTGAAGCTCGCAAGAAACCCGTTGAGATTAAAGATATGTTTATTGATATCGGAGCTTCCAGCAGAGAAGAAGCAAAGGAATTCGGAGTGCGTCCTGGTGACTCGATCGTTCCTTATTTTGAATTTACCCAAATGAAGAACGAAAAAATGCTGCTTGCTAAAGCATGGGACAACCGTATCGGCTGCGCTATTGCAATTGAAGTATTGAAACAGCTAAAAAATGAAAAGCATCCAAACGTCGTTTATGGCGTAGGAACTGCTCAGGAAGAAGTTGGGTTACGGGGAGCTCGTACCTCTGCTCATGCCATCAACCCTGATATCGGTTTCGGTGTTGATGTTGGGATCGCAGGGGATACACCGGGAGTGTCAGATAAAGATGCATCCAGTAAAATGGGAGAAGGTCCGCAGATTATTCTTTATGATGCTTCCATGGTGTCCCATAAAGGACTGCGTGATTTTGTGGTAGATACGGCTGATGAGAAGGAAATCCCTTATCAGTTTGATGCTATTGCAGGCGGTGGTACTGATTCAGGGGCTATCCATTTGACAGCAAATGGTGTGCCTGCTTTATCCATTACCATTGCAACACGTTACATTCATTCTCATGCGGCTATGCTTCACCGTGATGATTTTGAAAATGCGGTAAAATTGATTGTAGAAGTCATCAAAAAGCTGGATGCCGATACTGTCAAAGAAATTACTTTCAACTAAATAAAAAGCTCTGCCTTTATCGGCGGAGCTTTTTTTGGTTATTGCTGCTGTACACTTTGTTCCAGCGCTTCAAGCATCTCATTTTTTTCACTTTCGCTGGATTCCTGCCAAATCAATTCAAACAACACACCAAGACCTGGAAGCATTTTTTCTTCCCCTTTTTGGATGGCATCAACGATGGTTGCTTCCAGTTGCTCTCTGTTATTTCCTGAAATATTAGACAAAATAGCTTCACGTAAGTTCAAATTCATTGAATAGCACTCCTTTTTTTAACTTTTTCTTTGGTTAGTTTGACCTTTCTTCCTTAAAATATGTATGATAGTCAAAGAAGCTAAGAAAAAGAGGTAAAGTAATGCTGACATCCTTACAAAATACACGCGTCAAACAATGGATAAAATTAAAAAAGAAACGTGAACGAGAAAAATCACGATCCTTTCTTGTTGAAGGCTACCATTTGGTAGAGGAAGCAATCAAAAGTGCATGGGAAACTAAAGAAGTGATAGTCAAAGAAGGTGCCGACCTTCCTGAGTGGATTGAAGGAGAAAGGTTTACACGTGTGTCTGATGAGGTCTTTTCTGCGATTTCTGAAACAGAAACTCCGCAAGGAATAGCAGCTGTTGTAGAAATGAAGGTATTTGAACTTTGTTCTTTTCATCATGTCCTGCTCATTGATGCTGTCCAGGACCCCGGAAATCTGGGTACGCTGATAAGAACCGCAGATGCAGCGGGTTTCGACGGCGTCATTATTGGTAAAGGTTCCGTCGACCCCTTCAATGAAAAAGTAATAAGGGCTACGCAAGGTTCTTTGTTTCACCTGCCTCTTATTCAAGGGGAATTGTTCGAATGGATCGCTTCGCTAAAGCAGCAAGGGCTGACAGTGTTTGCGTCCACATTAGAAAATGCTGAACCATACCATCAGATAACCTTCCCTGAAAAGGCCGCACTTATAGTGGGAAATGAAGGGGCTGGTATTCAGCAGGAAATGATCTCATTAGCAGATAAACAGGTGTACATTCCTATTGCTGGTCAGGCAGAATCGTTGAATGTAGCCATCGCTGCCGGCATTCTGATGTATCAAATGAAAATATAGGCTTGCAAGATTGAAAATGATTTTCTATAATATATGAATAGTTATAGAGCGAATGGCGTTGAAGGAGCCAGTAGATGATCATAACATCGATACAGGGAAGAAGTGCCAGAGACTGCGAGCACTTCTATCGTGGTGATTATTGAAATTTCACTCTGGAGCTGGCATCTGATCATAAAGGTGTCCCGGATGTATATCCGTTATCCGTAATGAAGTGGACACACCATTCGTGTGTCAACAAGGGTGGTACCGCGAAACGGCCATAAAGTCTCGTCCCTTTTCCAGGGAGGAGATTTTTTTTATGCTTTATGAACTTAATTTTGTTAAAGGAAGTAAAGTATACATTCGCAATAAAAACAGGTATAAGCCAGTTTTTTTAATCGAATAAGGAGGAGTTTTGAATGAAAGATCGTTTGCAGGAATTGCAATCAGAAGCGTTGGAGAAAGTGAAACAAGCAGAGGATTTGAAAGCTTTGCAAGATGTACGGGTAGCTTACTTAGGGAAAAAAGGTCCAATTACGGAAGTGCTTCGCGGCATGGGGAAATTATCCAAAGAAGAACGTCCGGTAATCGGACAGCTAGCCAATGAAGTTAGAGAAACTATATCCGATGCAATTCAAAAGAAGCAGGGTAAGTTAGAAGAAGAAGCGCTGGAACAGCAACTCGAAGAGGAAAGTATTGACGTGACTTTACCAGGACGTCCAGTACAGGTAGGCGGGCCGCACCTGTTAACTAGTATCATCGAAGAAATTGAGGATTTATTCATCGGTATGGGCTTCGAAATTAAAGAAGGGCCGGAAGTAGAGACGGATTATTATAATTTCGAGGCGCTTAATTTACCAAAGGGGCACCCGGCACGCGATATGCAGGATTCTTTCTATATTACAGAAGAACTACTGCTGCGTACCCATACCTCTCCGGTACAGGCCCGTACGATGAAACAAAAGGACGGGCATGAACCAGTTCGGATGATTTGTCCAGGTAAAGTGTATCGACGCGATACCGATGATGCAACCCATTCACATCAATTCACCCAGGTAGAGGGTCTCGTCGTAGATGAAAATATCAAGATGAGTGACCTGAAAGGAGTATTAAATGGGTTTGCCAAGCAAATGTTCGGATCAGAACGGGATATCCGTCTTCGCCCCAGTTTTTTCCCTTTTACTGAACCATCTGTTGAAATGGATATTTCCTGTAAGGTTTGCGGAGGTGATGGGTGTTCAGTATGTAAAGGAACAGGCTGGATTGAAATCTTAGGCGCTGGAATGGTACATCCGAATGTACTTGAAATGGCAGGCTATGATCCGAACCTTTATTCAGGTTTTGCATTTGGTATGGGTCCGGAACGGATTGCCATGTTGAAGTACGGCATTGATGATATCCGTCATTTCTACACCAACGATATACGATTCTTAAAACAATACCATAAAGCGTAAGGGAGAGATCTACCATGTTAGTGTCTTTAAATTGGTTGAAACATTATGTAGACATAAATGATCAGACGCCTGAGGAATTGGCTGAGCTGATAACGAAAACAGGCATTGAAGTAGAAAGCGTCGAACCGATTGCCGAAAAAATGAACCATGTAGTGGTGGGGTATGTCCAGTCCTGTGAAAAGCATCCCAATGCAGATAAGCTGAACTTATGCCAGGTAGATGTCGGAGAAGAGACACTGCAAATTATTTGTGGTGCCCCTAACGTCGCTGCTGGTCAGAAAGTAGCGGTTGCTAAGCCCGGTGCTGTGCTTCCGGGAAACTTCAAAATTAAAAAAGCTAAACTCCGGGGAGTAGAATCTAACGGGATGATTTGCTCTTTACAAGAGCTTGGCGTAGATGAAAAAGATGTACCAAAAGAATTTACAGATGGCATTTTTGTATTCCATGACGAAGTGGAAATCGGGGATAATGCAGCTGAATTGTTGAATCTGGATGATATTATTATCGAACTGGGACTGACTCCAAACCGTGCGGATTGCCTAAGTATGCTGGGGGTCGCTTATGAAGTAGCAGCTATCTTAGATCAGCCATTCACCCCACAGGAAGAAGTGGTCAATCCTGTTGAAGAGCCGGCTGCAGATGAAATTTCTGTCAAAGTAGAAGCACCTGACTTAAACCCTTATTATGGCGCTTTTATCATAAATGATGTAAAAATTGGTCCATCGCCTTTATGGCTTCGGAACCGCTTGATAGCTTCAGGCGTACGTCCGATTAATAACGTAGTTGATATTACGAATTATGTGCTGCTTGAATATGGGCAGCCGCTTCATGCCTTTGATTTGGATCGTTTCGGAACTGAGGAAGTGGTCGTCCGAAGAGCAAAGCAAAATGAAACAATCACTACATTAGATGGTCAGAAGCGAACCTTAAAGCCTGAACATTTAGTGATCACTAACGGTAAACAACCGACAGCTATTGCTGGAGTCATGGGCGGTGCTGATTCCGAAGTGCATGAGGATACGACTAATATCCTCTTAGAAGCAGCTTACTTCCATCCAAACGCAGTGCGAACGTCTTCCAAGGATCATGGTTTGAGGAGTGAAGCCAGTACCCGCTTTGAAAAAGGTGTTGATCCTAACAGGGTCATCCTTGCTGGTAAGAGAGCATGTGAATTATTAGAGAAATATGCAGACGGAAAAGTATTAAATGGGGTAGTAGAGTTCGATGACCTGGATAAAGAGCCAAAGCGAGTGGAAATCACTACTTCTCATATCAATGAAAGGCTTGGTACTGACATTTCGGATGAAGAAATTGCCGATATTCTTCGCCGTCTACAATTTAGGTATGAGCAAAACGGTGAATTGTTCAAGGTCATTGTACCTACCCGCCGCGGAGATGTAGAATTATTTGAAGATATGCTGGAGGAGGTAGCAAGGGTTTATGGCTATGATAATCTCCCTTACACACTTCCAGGCGGAGCTTCGCAGGCTGGCGGTCTCACGTTACAACAGCAATTGAAGCGAAAAGTGAAAAATTATTTACAAGGAGCAGGGCTTGATGAAACGATTACCTACTCGCTGACAAGAGCAAATCGTGCAGAGCAGCTGGTAAGTCGAGAGGTGAAAGAACAAGCAAAGGCACCCGTCAGGTTAGCGATGCCTATGAGTGAAGAGCACAGCCACCTTCGTTTGAGCATATTGCCAGAGCTTCTGGAATCTCTTTCTTATAACATCGCAAGGAAACAAACAGATCTTGCTTACTACGAGCTGGGTACTGTATTCATCAGTGAAGAGGAACAGGTTACTGTACAGCCGGAGGAACAGTTACGTTTGTCAGGCGCCCTTACTGGGGACTGGCACATTCACCCTTGGCAGCAAGAAAAGAAATCCGTCGATTTCTTTGTGGTTAAAGGAATCGTAGAAGGGTTGGCGAAATTACTTGATTTGCAGTTGACTTACCGTCAGGCTAAACTTCCAGATATGCATCCGGGCCGAACAGCGGAAGTATTGCTCGATAATCAAGTGATCGGTTTTATCGGCCAAATACATCCAAAGCTGCAAAACGAGTTGGATTTGAAGGAAACCTATGTATTCGATTTGAATGTGGAAGTATTATTTGGCAGCTATGAGAAAGAAGAAGCTTTCCAGGCTATCCCTAAATATCCGTCCATCAACAGAGATATTGCTTTAGTGGTGGATGAACAATCTTTCGCAGCAGAAGTTGCAGAAACAATTTTAGAAGCAGGTGCTCCATTGGTGAAGGATGTTCGCATTTTCGATGTTTATCAAGGAGAGCATTTGGAATCAGGTAAAAAATCAATTGCTTTCAATCTCTTGTATATGGATCCGAACCGTACGCTGAAGGATGAGGAAGTTGAAAAAGCGCATGAAAAAATCCTTTCCGCAGTAGGGGAAAGGCACCAGGCAGAATTGAGAGGCTGATAAGAAAAGCCTGATGAATAGCCAAAGCAGCCAAAGCAGCCAGAGTAACATGATAAAACAATAGAAAACCCAGTTTAAAATCGAGTATGAATCTAATGATTTCATACTCGATTTTTAAGTTTACATTTGTTAAAGGATTAAAGTATAAGAAACACTTAGGCTTTCGCCATAAGGACTTGGCGACAAGCCCATTTTTTTCTAATGGAATCCAAGGAGGTATTCCCTCCGAAGGGCGCTTAGCTTTTTGGGTTTGGATGGAAATAACAAATATCCGAGAATTGGAACCAGAAACGTTTATAGGTATTTTTTAGCTTTTTGAGTAGTTGCAAAATGTACTTTTGCAATCTCATCTAATTTTGCCTTTCCAAACTTTTTAATAATAGTAGCTGCAGCCCTGTCTACCTGGAGGGATGCACCTTTAGGGATAGTCAGCCCAACTTCTGTAGAGATATCTTCTATAGCCTTGACGAAGCTTGCCCTTGCAAGAATCGATCCTGTCGCCACAGCGATGGAATGACTTTCTGCTTTAGTCATAAAAAAGACACTTTCCTGTAGTTTATTTCCTTCTGAGGCAAGATGTCTTTTATATACCTCAGGTTCTGAAAATTGATCCACTAAAATACCGGCAGGACGCTCCGGCTCTATTTTCTTTAACAGTTTTTCTAAAGCATGATGATGGAGCATCGTTTTCATTTTCCCCTGGCTCCAACCCTTAGCTTGTAGTTGGTTGTACTTTTTATTATTCAACTTCAATAATGTAAAAGGGATATCCAAATGGATAATATCCTTAGCAATGGAGCGGATTTTAACATCTGTCAAATGCTTGGAATCTTTGACGCCAAGTTCTTTCAACAAAGCGACTTGTTCTTTTTTTACATAAGCAGCAGCAACTGTTATCGGTCCAAAATAATCACCTGTTCCTGCTTCATCAGAGCCAATGTGGGAACTGGTGAACAGTGATTCTGGCGGATGGTAAGCATGTTGCTTACTAACTTTTGTCTTTACAGGCTGGTCAGCTTTCCCCCATTTAGCCGCTTCATCTTCAGGACTTTTTCCCTGAAATAAAACTTTGCCCGATTGATAGGCTGTGATGGTGCTTCCGGGCGTTTTTGCCACAAATAAGGCAGCTTGAGGCACATCCGGTTTTAAATGTTCTTTATAATATATTTTCATTTTATTCAGGGTGTGTTTTGTTACTTTAAGTACAACTTGGCCCATGTTTGAATTCCTCTCTCTTTCTACGTTTAGGTTGCTTTCATTCATGATAAGTATATCAGACGACAGAATAAGACAGAACCATGCAATATACGATAGATTTAGTTTCCCAATTTTTCTCCTTCGTGTTAATATAAACTTTAGGATTCTATTGTCAGGGGGGATAATATGTCCCATTCAGAAAATAAAAAATCACGTACTACGGTTGAAATATATAATCGTTCCTATACCATTGTGGGAGACGAGCCGGCTCCCCGTGTGAAAATGGTGGCAGGACTTGTTGATCAAAAAATGCGTGAAATCCAGGAGGGAAATCGTTCGCTGGATACTTCCAGACTTGCAGTACTAACTGCGGTCAACACGATGAATGATTACATAGCCTTGAAAGAATCGTATAATGAGCTTCTTGACAAGCTGAAAATCAACGAAGAAAAGGAAAGAAAACAAGATGATTGATTTATTACTGATTATAATATTGATTATTGGAACTCTGAATGGATTACGGAGAGGTTTTATCCTTCAGCTGTTCCATATTATCGGCTTTATAGCCGCGTTTGTAGTAGCTGTACTTTATTATGATGATCTTGCAGAACGACTGACACTGTGGGTGCCATACCCGAATTTACCAGAAAGTGCAGAGTGGTCTGTATTTTTGGAGAGCCTGCCGCTGGAAATAGCCTTTTATAACGCGGTGGCCTTTGCCATTCTCTTTTTTGGTGTGAAGATCATCGTGCAAATTATCGCCTCTATGCTGGATTTCGTAGCTGACCTGCCAATTTTAAAAACATTGAATGGATTGTTGGGAGGCGTACTAGGTTTTATCGAAACGTATCTGATTTTGTTCATTTTACTTTCTATCGCAGCCCTGATGCCGATTGAGTCTGTGCAAAATGCACTGGATAACGCCGGAATTGCCCAGGCAATAATCGAACACACGCCAATGTTCTCACAACAGCTGAAAACGCTGTGGTTTGAGCATGTAGCAGCACTATTATAAAACTTCTCTTACCTGGAGAAGTTTTTTCTTTACGATATCACTACACTCATTAAAAGGAGTTGGCCGACATGGCAGTAGATAAGAAGCAGGTTATTAAGTTACTGGAACAGGTAGCTGTTTATTTAGAATTGAAAGGAGAGAACCCTTTCAAAATATCTGCATACAGAAAAGCTGCTCAAGCCTTAGAACAGGACGAGCGATCCTTAAGTGAAATCGAAGACTTCACTAAGTTGAAAGGGATAGGAAAGGGAACTGCAGAAGTTATAAATGAATATATAGACAACGGTCAATCGGATACGTTGATGCAGCTGCAGGAAGAAGTTCCTAAAGGTTTAGTGCCTTTGCTCGATTTACCTGGACTTGGGGGTAAAAAGCTTTCTAAATTATATCAGGAACTGGGTGTTACGGATGCAGCTTCCCTGAAAAAAGCGTGTGAAGATGGAAGTGTCGAACAACTCCAGGGTTTTGGAAAAAAATCAGCAGAAAAGATACTCAGAGCATTGGAAGATGCGGACAACAGGCCAGAACGACTGCCGATTGCCATGATGCTTCCACTAGCAGAAAAAATCGAAGCATTCCTGGATACTTTGAAGACCGTAGAGCATTATTCCAGGGCTGGAAGTTTACGTAGAATGAAAGAAACGATCAAGGACATTGACTTTATCATTGTATCGGAAGATGCTCCAGCAACTCGTGATCAATTGTTGGGGTATGAAGGTATAGAGGAAGTGATCGCATCAGGAGAAACGAAAGTATCTGTAGTTGTAAATGAAGGATACGATATCAACATTGATTTCAGGATCGTTAAACCAGAAGAATTTGCGACAACACTCCATCACTTCACAGGATCGAAGGACCACAATGTGGCGATGCGCCAATTAGCAAAGCAGCAAAATGAAAAAATCAGTGAATATGGCATCGAAAATGTGGAAACTGGAGAAGTGACTACCTTTAAAAAAGAAGAAGACTTTTTTGCTCACTTTGGGCTCAGCTGGATTCCTCCTGAAGTTAGGGAAAATTTAGGAGAGATAGAAAAAGCAGAGAAGGAATTTGATTTAGTAGATCTGAAGGATATTAGAGGAGACCTTCATATGCACAGCACCTGGAGTGATGGTGCCCAGTCCATAAGGGAAATGGCAGAAGAAGCAAAATCGAAAGGTTATGAATTCATTGCGATTACCGATCACTCTAAATATTTACGAGTGGCAAACGGATTAAATGAAGAACGTTTACGGAAACAAAGGAAAGAAATCGATAAGCTGAATAATGAAATGGTTGATTTTCATATATTTGCAGGAATTGAGATGGACATCCTTCCTGATGGAACCCTGGATTTTGAAGATGAATTTCTGGAAGAGATGGATTTTGTAATCGGGTCTATCCATTCAAGTTTCAGTCAATCCCAGGATAAGATCATGAAAAGGTTAATACATGCTATGGAGAATCCTCATGTTCATATGATCGCCCATCCGACCGGCCGTCTGATTGGCAGAAGAAAAGGATATGCTGTCGATTTAGACATATTAATTGAGACAGCTCAGCAAACTGGAACAGTATTAGAGTTGAACGCAAACCCGAACCGTCTTGACTTGAGTTGGGAAACGTTAATCAAAGCCCAGGAAGCTGGTGTCAAAATAGCTATCAATACCGATGCACATAATTATTCCATGCTGGATCATATGAAAATAGGTGTTGGAGCAGCACGCAAAGGGTGGCTGCGAAAAGAGAATGTCATTAATACCTGGAAAAAGGAGGAACTGGTGAGCCTTTTCCAAGGGAAAGCTAAGAAATAAAGGAGTCAATCACTCATGAATCAACGTGTATTTCATGTATTAGAATATAAAAAAATAGTTGATCAACTAGCAGAATATGCAGCTTCTTCACTCGGTAAGGCGAAAGCTGCCGCATTAAAGCCATCCACTGATTTTGAAGAAGTAGTCCGTTGGCAAAACGAGACAGATGAAGCTGCCCAAGTGATCCGGTTACATGGCAATGTCCCACTCGGCGGTATCTTTGATATTAAACCTGGCATTAAGCGGACTACCATCGGCGGCGTGTTAAGCCCATCAGAATGTCTGGATATCGCTTCTACCATATACGGCGGAAAACAGATGAAAAGATTCATCGACCAAATGGAAGAGCCGGTGGTCCCTATCCTGCGTGATTTAGTAGAAGGGATTGTCCCCCTGAATGAATTAGAACGGCTAATCCGTACGTGTATTGATGACAACGGTCACGTTATGGATGGTGCGTCGGATAAACTCCGGACGATCCGCTCTCGCGTCCGTACCTATGAAAGCAGAGTACGGGATAAAATGGACAATTATACGAAGTCGAAAAGTAAAATGTTATCGGATGCTATTGTGACGATTCGTAATGACAGATATGTACTTCCAGTAAAGCAGGAGTACCGTGGTGCGATCGGGGGGATCGTGCATGACCAATCAGCTTCCGGTGCTACGTTGTTCATAGAACCCCAGGCTATCGTGGACTTGAATAATCAACTTCAAGAAGCAAAAGTTCAGGAAAAACATGAAATTGAACGGATTTTAAAAGTATTATCAGAGGCAATAGCTTCAGACGAATCTTTCCTTTACCAAAATGTTGAACTTCTCGAAAAAATAGATTTTATGTTTGCAAGAGCCAAGCTTGGACAATCCATGAAAGCAGCCATGCCTGCTATGAATGACCGTGGAATCATTAAAATGAAACAAGCGAGGCATCCGTTAATCGATCAGGAAGAAGTAGTAGCAAATGATATCGAACTTGGTGAATCTTTTACTTCTATTGTTATCACTGGTCCTAATACGGGCGGGAAAACAGTGACATTGAAACTGGTCGGCCTATGTACGTTGATGGCTCAATCCGGACTTCAGATCCCTGCTTTAGATGGTGTGGAGATGGCAGTGTTTGAAAATGTCTTTGCGGATATTGGAGATGAACAATCAATCGAACAGAACCTGAGTACTTTCTCTTCCCATATGACTAATATTGTAGATATTCTCCAACACGTCAACGACAAAACCTTGGTGCTATTTGATGAACTGGGAGCCGGTACAGATCCGCAAGAAGGAGCAGCACTCGCTATGTCTATTTTAGATGAAGTAGTCCAAAGAGATGCCAGAGTAATTGCTACCACTCACTACCCTGAATTGAAAGCATATGGCTATAACCGGGAAGGTGTCATCAATGCATCGGTGGAATTCGATATACAAACGCTGCAGCCTACTTACCGATTATTAATCGGAGTTCCAGGGCGAAGCAATGCGTTTGAGATTTCAAGACGATTAGGATTGGATGAACACGTAATTGAAACTGCGAAAGGCCATATTGGCAGTGATTCAAAAAGTGTGGAAAGTATGATTGCTTCCCTGGAAGAATCCACAAGAGGAGCTGACCGGGATTATGAAGAAGCGGAGAAGATATTAGAGCAGGCCCAGGAGCTTCACAGTGAATTAGAAGATAAGTGGAAAAAGTTCGAGGGTAAGCGGGAACAACTTTATCAGCGTGCGGAACAGAAGGCTGAAAAGGCTATAGAGAAGGCTAAAAGGGAAGCTGAAGAAATTGTAAAAGAACTGCGTAACCGGAAACAGCAGGCAGATTTCAAGGAACATGAATGGATTGAAGCGCGTAAGACGTTAGAAGAAGCACGCCCTGAGCTTGCTGAAAAAAAACAAGAACAAAAAAAACCAGGAAGCACAAGTAAACGTGAGTTGAAGGCTGGAGACGAAGTCAAGCTGCTTTCCCTGAATCAGAACGGTACAGTTATTGATGTTATAAGTCAAAATGAGTTTCAAGTCCAGGTTGGGATAATGAAAGTGAAGGCTAAGCGGAAAGATTTAGAATTTATTAAATCTGAACAGCCTTTGAAGGAAAAACCAATGGCAACCGTAAAAGGTAAAGGCTATCATGTCAAAACGGAGTTGGATTTACGTGGAGAAAGATATGAAGAAGCATTAACCCGCTTAGAAAAATATATTGATGATGCCATATTGGCGGGATACCCCAGAGTTTCCATCATTCATGGCAAAGGTACAGGCGCCCTAAGAAATGGCGTGAAAAGTTTTGCGGACAACCATCCTGCTATCAAGTCACACCGATCCGGCGGCATGAACGAAGGCGGGGGTGGAGTTACTGTGTTAGAATTAGCTTGAGAGACTGGGGGGAGAGAGTGTAAATGAATAGCTTTTGGGAGCACCCTTTAATTGAAACTGCAGCAAGGTACAGTGTTGTTATTTTATGTTTGGTTATATTTATGGCAGTTTTTGAACTGGTGACCAGGTATAACAACTGGAAGGAAATTAAAGACGGGAATTTAGCTGTAGCCATGGCAACAGGTGGAAAAATATTCGGTATTGCCAATATTTTTCGTTACTCTATTGAACACAATGATTCCTTATTGCAAACTATGGGGTGGGGATTATATGGTTTCTTTTTACTCTTGAGCGGCTACTTCATTTATGAATTTCTTACCCCTAATTTCAAAATAGATGCGGAAATAGAAAATGATAACCGGGCTGTGGGTTTTATTTCTTTAGTTATATCCGTAGGTCTTTCTTTTGTTATAGGTGCAAATATCATCTAAGGGGCGAATAATCAGCATGGAAACATTAGCGAAGGTGCTGGGTGTAGTCTCAGCGCTATTTATTATTGTCGGTGTAATTTTTATTATCATGAATTGACAAAAGACAGGTTTCAAAGTCCGTCTTTTGTCCTTTTTTTAATACTATATACCCAGGCTGTTTTCTTCGAATTTTCAAATAATAATTCTTTTTATGGGCATAAATCGTTATAATAAGTATAAGCGAGATAAAGGGAGGAATTCTGATGACAGAAAAATTTGAGAGACCTTGGCATCGTCATTACCCAGAAGAAATTCCCGCTACCTTAGATTATGACAGAAAAGCCCTGCACCAATTTTTATATGAAGCAGCTGATTTATACCCGGAAAAGAAAGCGCTTCATTTTATGGGGAAAGAAATGACCTTTGAGGAACTTTTACAGCAGACAGAGAAATTTGCCGCTTATATGCAAAAACTGGGTGTAGAAAAAGGAGATAGGGTGGCTATCATGCTCCCTAACAGCCCGCAGTCAGTAATAGCTTATTATGGCATATTAATGGCTGGAGGGGTTGTCGTCCAAACCAATCCCCTATATATGGAAAGGGAACTGGAATATCAGTTGAATGATTCTGGAGCAAAAATGATCGTGTGCCTGGATATCCTTTATCCTAAAGTAAGCAATGTCAAAGGGAATACTGATGTAGAACATGTAATTATCACAGGCATCAAGGACTACCTTCCTTTTCCTAAAAACCGAATCTACCCTTTTATACAAAAACGTCAATATAAACTGGTAGTAAATCCGGAACAAACACATGATACGCATCTTTGGGAGTATATTTTCCATTCTTCCGTCGACACCGTGACCCCTGTGGATATCGATCCTGCCGATGATCTTGCTTTATTACAATATACAGGAGGAACAACCGGTTATCCAAAAGGGGTAATGCTGACTCATTTGAATTTGGTGGCAAATACTCAAATGTCAATGCATTGGCTGTATAAATGTAAAAAAGGGGAGGAGATAGTACTCGGCGTTCTCCCATTCTTCCATGTTTATGGCATGACAGCTGTCATGAATCTATCAATAATGATGGGATCAAAAATGATTCTTCTGCCTAAATTCGATGCAGGGGAAGTCTTGAAAACAATCGATAAGCAAAAACCAACATTGTTTCCGGGAGCACCGACTATCTATATTGCATTATTGAATCACCCTGCTTTAAAAAAGTATGATTTATCATCGATTGAAGCTTGTATCAGTGGCTCAGCCCCCTTACCAATAGAAGTTCAGGAGCGGTTTGAACGGGTTACAGGAGGAAAATTGGTAGAAGGGTATGGGCTTACAGAAACATCACCGGTCACCCATTCTAATTTTGTGTGGGATCGGAGAGTAAATGGCAGTATCGGCGTCCCTTGGCCTGATACAGATGCGAAGATATTCAGAATGGAAAGTGGTGAAGAAGCAGAGTTTGAGGAAGTTGGGGAAATTGCAGTGAAAGGTCCTCAGGTAATGAAAGGGTACTGGGGACGAAAAGAAGAAACTGACCAGGTACTGGATGCTGAAGGCTGGTTCCGTACCGGAGATTTGGGATATATGAATGAAGAAGGATACTTTTATGTAGTAGACAGGAAAAAAGATATGATAATTGCCGGTGGCTTCAATATTTATCCGAGAGAAGTAGAAGAAGTGCTATATGAACATGAGGCAGTCCAGGAAGCTGTAGTAGTAGGTATTCCAGACCCTTACCGGGGTGAAACGGTTAAAGCATTTATCGTTAAAAGGGAAGATTCTTCGGTGACTGAGCAGGAATTGAATGATTTTTGTCGAAAACATATGGCAGCATATAAAGTACCGAGGGTTTATGAATTCAGAAACGAGCTTCCCAAAACAGCGGTAGGTAAAATTTTGCGCAGAACTCTCATTGAAGAAGAGAAAAACAAACAGGGTACAGGAAGTACGGAACCCGTATAACCTGGTGAGGCTTGTCTTCTTCTTTTTATTGACAGGAACAAGATAGGGATGTAGAATGATAGATGAATGACCATTCATTCATTTTCAGAAGAGATAAGGCAGGAGATTGCAGTGAAAAAAAATAAGCCGAAATATACCCAAATCATAGATGCAGCTGTCAAAGTGATTGCTGAAAATGGATACCATTCCTCGCAGGTTTCAAAGATTGCAAAACAAGCAGGGGTGGCAGATGGTACCATTTATTTGTACTTTAAAAATAAAGAAGATATATTAGTATCCTTATTCCAGCAGAAGATGGGGAATTTCATAGAAAAAATTGAAGAAGAAACCAATTCGCAGCAGACAGCGGTTGAAAAGTTACTGAAGTTGATTGAAATGCATTTTAAGCAGCTTACAGCAGACCATCATCTTGCTATCGTCACCCAGTTGGAGTTAAGGCAATCGAATAAGGATTTACGGTTGAAGATTAATGAAGTTTTAAAAAGGTATTTGACCGTTATTGATCAGATAATAGAAGAGGGAATCCAGGATGAAATTTTCCGTAATGATATTGACGCACGTCTGGTCCGTCAGATGATTTTCGGAACCTTGGATGAAGCAGTCACCAACTGGGTGATGAAAGAACAGCATTACGATTTAGTTGACCAGGCCGGGGCGGTCCATGATTTGATCGTCCGAGGCTTGACATATAGAACTTAGCAAGGGGAGGTAGTGGTTTGGGGAACATAACCTATCATGTAGAAAATCATGTAGCTACACTTACATTACAAAGTCCGCCTGCAAATGCGTTATCCACATCCTTGTTGGAGGCTCTTTCAGACAGATTGGATGAAGTAGAAGAGGATAGCAGCATCAAAGCGATCATTTTGAAGGGGGAAGGCAAATTCTTCTCAGCAGGAGCTGATATTAAAGAATTTACTTCACTGCAAAATGAATCCGATTACACAAGTCTTTCCAAAAAAGGCCAGGCTCTGTTTAATCGGGTAGAAAAATTTCACATCCCAATCATTGCTGCTATTCATGGGGCTGCACTGGGTGGTGGATTGGAACTGGCAATGGCATGCCATATTCGCTATGCAGCTGATCATGCAAAGTTCGGGCTGCCTGAACTGAACCTGGGTATCATCCCTGGTTTTGCCGGGACCCAGAGGCTCCCTGCTTATGTTGGTGCAGCCAAAGCATATGAAATGATGTTATCCGGTATTCCTATTACCGGGGAAGAAGCTGTGCAGGCAGGTCTGGTAAATAAAAGTTTTCCAGAAGAAGAATTGTTTACAGCTGCTGAAAAGTTAGCAAGTACAATTGCAGAAAAGAGTGGACCGACAATTCGTCAGGTGATGGAACTGGTCACTTATACCCGAAGTTCCAGGTTTGAAGAAGGAGTCTTGGCAGAGGCAGAAGCTTTTGGGGAAGCATTTGGCACGAAGGATGCCAAAGAAGGTATCAAGGCATTTATGGAGAAAAGAAAACCTGAATTTAACGATCAATAGTCTGGGAGGTTTTTGTATGAACATTTATGTGTTATTGAAACGAACATTTGATACGGAAGAAAAGATCACCATCAGTGATGCACGTATTGAAGAGGAAGGCGCCGAATTTATCATTAACCCATATGATGAATATGCAGTAGAAGAAGCGATCAACCTCCGTGATGAACATGGTGGTGAAGTCACGGTTGTCACCATTGGTGAGGAGGAATCAGAAAAACAATTGCGTACTGCGCTTGCTATGGGAGCAGATAAAGCAGTACTTATCAATACAGAAGATGATTTAGAGGATGGCGATCAATATACTACGGTTAAAATCCTGGAAGCTTTCTTTGAAGATAAAGATGTCGATCTCATCCTTGCCGGGAATGTCGCTATCGATGAAGCGAGCGGCCAAGTTGGTCCTCGTCTGGCTGAACGATTGGATATCCCTTATGTTACGACGATTACTGCCATTACGATAGATGGTGAATCCGTGCATATCGAACGGGACGTGGAAGGCGACGTGGAAAAGGTAGATTCTTCCCTTCCATTACTCGTTACCTGCCAGCAAGGGCTGAACGAGCCACGCTATCCATCATTGCCTGGAATCATGAAGGCTAAGAAAAAACCATTGGAAGAATTAGAACTTGATGATCTCGATCTTGATGAAGATGACGTAGAACCTAAAACGAAAACAGTGGATATTTTCCTTCCACCTGAGAAAGAAGCAGGTAAAGTGCTGGAGGGCGAAATTGACGATCAAGTGAAAGAACTTGTTTCCTTATTGAGAAACGAAGCGAAGGTACTATAAATATATAGGAGTTACCGGGAAAGGAGAATCGTTTATGGGTAAGAAAATGCTAGTGATTGGGGAAGCACGTGAAGGCGCTTTACGTAACGTAACGTTCGAAGCCATCGCGGCTGCTAAACAAATTAGTCCAGATGGAGAAGTGGTAGGAGTTTTATGCGGTGAAGGTGACCTGACTGAACAAGGAAATGAAATGGTCTATCATGGTGCAGATCGTGTCATCACTGTTTCAGACGAAAAATTGAAAACGTATACATCTGAAGGATACGGGCAAGCGATCAAAGCGGTGGTTGATGATGAAAGTCCTGAAGGAATCGTTATGGGACATACAGCTGTAGGGAAAGATTTGACACCTAAGCTCGCAAGCAAGTTAGAAACTGGGTTGATTTCAGATGCCACTGAAGTGAGCAATGAAGGTGGAAATGTCATCTTCACTCGACCTATATACTCTGGTAAAGCTTTTGAAAAGAAAATCATTACAGACGGAATTATTTTTGTTACGATTCGACCGAATAACATTCCTGCACTTGAGCGGGATGATACCCGGTCTGGGGAAATCACTTCCAGAAGTGTTGAAATAGCAGATCTTCGTACAATCATTAAAGATATCGTCCGTAAAGGGTCGGAGGGTGTCGACTTATCAGAATCAAAAGTGATTGTAGCAGGTGGGCGCGGAGTTAAAAGTGCTGAAGGCTTCGAGCCATTAGAAAAGCTGGCTGAAGTGTTAGGAGGAGCAGTTGGTGCATCGCGTGGTGCTTGTGATGCAGGGTACTGTGATTATTCCCTTCAAATTGGCCAGACAGGTAAAGTAGTTACACCCGATTTATATATTGCAGCCGGCATTTCCGGAGCTATCCAGCACCTGGCAGGGATGTCCAACTCGAAGGTGATTGTCGCGATCAACAAAGACCCGGAAGCTAATATTTTCAATGTAGCTGATTATGGTATTGTCGGTGATCTCTTTGAAGTAGTGCCGAAGTTGATTGAAGAAATCAAACAAATTAAAGTGAACGCTTAATAGAAAGTTACCGGAGCAAATTTTTATGCTCCGGTATTTTAGTGCATAAGAGCAGCTGGTTTGTGGTATAAACAAAGTATTAGCCACTAATTTTAGGACATGATATACTCTATCTATGTTAAAAAAGATTGTTCGAGGAGGAATTTTTAATGGCAATTGTAACTGCAACTGATCAAAACTTTACAGAGCATACGAATGAAGGTCTAGCACTAGTCGATTTTTGGGCACCTTGGTGTGGACCTTGTAAAATGATTGCTCCTGTTCTTGAAGAAATTGATGACGAAATGAGCGATCAAGTGAAGATTGTGAAGCTGGATGTGGACGAAAACCAGGAGACTGCCAGCAAATATGGAGTAATGAGCATCCCGACGCTACTTCTTTTTAAAGATGGAAAAGTTGTGGATCAAGTAATCGGCTTCCAGCCAAAAGAAGCACTTACTGACCTTATCAACAAACACGCTTAATTATAATGAACCTTGTATATACTAAGCCACGTTACATTAAGTAGCGTGGTTTTTTTATTCGGAATAGCTCATGATGCTGTTTATACATGGCAGAATATGATAAATTTATCATACACCCGTAGATGGGAGGGGAGTGGTTATGAACCAGCAAATCCAGGAGAAATTAGCTGTCCTTCCTGACCAGCCAGGCTGTTACCTTATGAAAGATAAAAATGACACGATTATATATGTAGGAAAATCAAAAGTGTTAAAAAATCGAGTTCGCTCTTACTTTAGAGGAGCTCATGACGGAAAAACACAGCGTCTGGTTCAGGAAATCGTAGACTTTGAATATATTGTCACAACCTCAGAAATAGAAGCACTGATTCTGGAAATGAATCTTATCAAAAAATATGACCCTAAATACAATGTGCTGTTGAAAGATGATAAAACCTATCCTTATTTAAAGATTACAGCAGAAAAGCAGCCACGTTTGATTGTTACACGAAAAATCAAAAAGGATAAGGGGAAATATTTCGGCCCTTATCCTAACGTATTAGCAGCACGTGAAACTAAGAAGCTGCTGGATAGACTGTACCCTTTAAGAAAATGTAATACCATGCCCGATAGGGTTTGTTTGTACTATCACATGCATCAGTGTCTTGGGCCTTGTGAATATCCTGTTTCTCAGGAAACGAACCAAAATATTGTCCAAAATATTACTTCTTTTTTGAACGGCGGGCATAAAGAGATCAAAAAAGATCTTAAGAAAAAGATGTATCAGGCATCCGAGGACCTGGATTTTGAGCGGGCAAAAGAGCTGCGGGATCAAATCGAACATATTGAGTCTGTAATGGAGCAGCAGAAAATGACCCTGAATGACCAGGTTGATCGGGATGTGTTCGGCTATGCTTATGATAAAGGGTGGATGTGTGTCCAGGTCTTCTTTGTAAGACAAGGTAAACTGATCGAACGTGATATTGCCCTGTTTCCTTTCTTTGATGATCCGGAAGAAACGTTTTTATCCTATATCGGACGTTTTTACCTTCATCAGAATCATCCTTACCCTAAACAAGTGCTGGTACCAGTTGCTACAAATATCGATTTACTGGAAGGTGTATTGGACACGAAAGTCCATATTCCTATGAGGGGCCGTAAAAAAGAGCTGGTGGAGCTGGCGATGAAAAATGCAGAAATAGCTTTGGATGAGAAGTTCGCACTGATCGAACAGGATGAGGAGCGTACGATTAAAGCTGTAGAAAAACTGGGTGAAAAACTTCATGTTGAAACGCCAAGACGAATTGAGGCATTCGATAATTCCAACATACAGGGAACGGATCCTGTATCTGCTATGGTTGTGTTCATTGACGGCAAACCTCAAAAGAAAGAATATCGCAAGTATAAAATCAGGAATGTTAAAGGACCGGATGATTATGACACGATGAGGGAAGTAATCCGCCGGAGATATTCCAGAGTATTAAAAGAAGGAGCACCTTTACCTGATCTGATTGTAGTCGATGGGGCTAAAGGTCAAATGAGTGCTGCTATGGATGTGCTGGAAAATGAACTCGGTTTAGATATCCCCCTTTGTGGACTTGCTAAGGATGATAAGCATAAAACCAGTGAATTATTGTATGGGGAACCGCCACAGGTAGTAGAATTAGACAGAAAATCTCAAGTGTTTTATCTGATTCAGAGGATTCAGGATGAAGTCCACCGGTTTGCAATCACATTCCACCGGCAGTTACGAGGAAAAGGGGCCATACAATCAGAATTAGATGAAATTCAGGGTGTCGGCCAAAAACGAAGAAGACTGTTATTGCGTCATTTCAAATCAGTAGCAGAAATCCGGAATGCGAAACCCGAAGATATCACGAAGCTGGGTATTCCATTACCGGTCGCAAAAACGATAGTGGAACAACTAAATCAAAAACAAGAAAAGGAGCCAGCGGAAGAATAAGCTGGCTCTTTTATTTATGTATGCATCACTGTAAATGTAACCCGGTGCTTCTTTTCATCAATTTCTTCAAAACATTCTCCATTCACATTTTGGGTAAGCGTAATTGCCTCAGCTAGAAAACCTGCTTCCATCCTGAAGTCTATTTCAAGTAATGGGTTTTGTAATCTTTTTTCTAACACATGGCCACTAAGTTCAAAACGGGTCTCTTTCTTTTTTTCTTGTAAAATAGACAAGGAACCCCAGCCCAATTGCTGGAAAAATTGGATGATGTCATCTAATGTGGTCATTTCGCTTTTTCTGGCCAGGTTTTTCCCCATGTAATAAAGAAGAAAAGGTGCTTCTTTCCCCAATAAGTCTGGAAGTGTATAGTACCTGAGCAAGTCATAACCTGCTCCTGTATGTACAAGCGACTGTAATTGATCCAGGTTGATCTTGGTTGTGTTTCCCCTCATATTTGGTCATTCCTTTCTACATGATTCATTATTACTTGATTTGGATCGTAGTGCAACCAAAATCGAATGATTTAGTTATTTTTAATTAATCTTTTCTTTCGCTAAATTATTAAGTTGGCTTCTTGACGCTCTCACCTGATAGAAGTACAATAAATATGTCACTTTTTGTACATTTATCAACAAAATACGCGAAGCGGGGCTTACACCCCCATTATTTTTTATACTTTCCCACTACTGCTTTAACATGGAAAAGTGTAAATGGGGGGATTGCGGCCTGTTTCATGCGTATGCTTTAATTTGTTCGTGCGCTTTGTAAAGCGCTTTTATAATGGATGGGTGTTTCCATATAGAGAAGTTACAAAACCTTTTGTAGTTAAGGAAGCGCTGTCTTCGGGCTTTTCTAATTTCAGATACCTGTTGAGGCGCCACCGTTATATTACAGGTTGACATGCTTCTGATATGGAACCTCAGCCATGGTGATAATGTACATATAACCAACTATTCATTTAACTTGAGGGGGGTAAAACATGGCGGGAAATCGCGACTATATTAACAGAAGAATCCACTCTTTACTTGGGGTCCTTCCCATCGGGATCTTTTTGATCCAGCACTTGACGGTTAACTTTTTTGCTACACGAGGTCCAGAAGCATTTAATGCAGCAGCACATTTTATGGAAAGTTTGCCATATCGGTATGTACTTGAATTATTCATCATTTTCCTACCGATCCTTTTCCATGGAATCTACGGGGTGTATATTGCATTCACGGCAAAGCACAATGTATCCAATTATGGATATTTCCGTAACTGGATGTTTATGCTCCAGCGTTATACTGGAGTAATCACCTTGATTTTCATCGCATGGCATGTGTGGGAAACTCGAATAGCTATTGGTTTGGGCTGGGTAGACCTTAATTACCAATTGATGGAGAACATTTTGACTAATCCATTCTTCTTCTGGTTCTATGTAGTGGGTGTCGTATCAACAACTTTCCACTTTGCAAATGGACTTTGGTCTTTCTTTGTCAGCTGGGGAATTACGATGACACCGAGATCTCAACGTATCATGACTTATGCAAGTATCATTGTTTTCTTGGCTGTTTCCTATGTAGGCGTTCGCACGCTTTTCACATTCGCCTACGGGGTTTAAATTTAACATAACGTAATTAGATAGAAATGATAGTACTTAGAGGGAGTGAGTTTTAAAAATGAGCGATCGAAATATAGTTATTGTCGGCGGTGGCCTGGCTGGTTTGATGGCAACCATCAAAGCTGCGGAGGCAGGCGTTCACGTCGATTTGCTTTCCATTGTACCTGTAAAACGTTCTCACTCTGTTTGTGCGCAAGGCGGTATTAATGGAGCCGTAAATACTAAAGGTGAAGGTGATTCCCCGTGGGAACACTTTGATGATACTGTATATGGCGGGGACTTCCTTGCCAATCAGCCTCCAGTTAAAGCGATGACTGACGCAGCTCCTGGCATAATCCATCTATTGGATCGTATGGGAGTGATGTTCAACAGAACCCCTGAAGGGCTGTTAGACTTCCGCCGTTTCGGTGGCACTCAGCATCACCGTACGGCATTTGCCGGCGCAACAACAGGACAACAATTGCTTTACGCATTAGACGAACAAGTCCGACGCCATGAGGTGAACGGATTAGTTACTAAATATGAAGGCTGGGAATTCATCTCGGCTATTATTGATGAAGAAGGTACAGGGCGGGGAGTCGTTGCTCAAAACCTTCACACTCATGAAGTAAAAGCATTTAAATCTGATGCAATAATCATGGCAAGCGGCGGACCGGGAATCATCTTCGGGAAGTCAACCAACTCTGTTATAAATACCGGGTCTGCTGCAGGTGCGCTTTATCGACAAGGGGTAAAGTACGCTAATGGCGAATTTATCCAAATTCACCCAACAGCCATCCCTGGTGATGACAAGCTTCGTTTGATGAGTGAATCCGCTCGTGGTGAAGGTGGCCGTGTCTGGACTTATAAGGACGGCGAGCCTTGGTATTTCCTTGAAGAAAAATATCCGGCCTACGGAAATCTTGTTCCTCGTGACATTGCGACACGGGAAATTTTTGATGTATGTGTTAATCAGAAGTTAGGAATCAATGGCGAGAACATGGTATATCTGGATCTTTCTCATAAAGATGCGGAATTCCTGGACGTCAAACTGGGCGGTATCATCGAGATTTATGAAAAATTCGTCGGTGAAGATCCTCGTAAAGTTCCTATGAAAATCTTCCCTGCCGTTCACTATTCTATGGGTGGCATGTGGGTCGATTTTGATCAGATGACCAACATTCCTGGAATCTTTGCAGCTGGTGAATGCGATTATTCCCAGCACGGTGCTAACCGTCTTGGTGCCAATTCGTTACTTTCTGCCATCTATGGCGGAATGGTAGCCGGCCCAAATGCTGTAAAATACATCGATGGCCTGGAGAAAACGTATGAAGATATTGATGAGAGTGTATTTGAAAAGCAATTGCAGCTGGAAAAAGAGAACTTTGAAAAGATCCTGAAAATGGATGGAGACGAGAACGCTTACCAGCTTCATAAAGAACTTGGAGAATGGATGACTGATAATGTAACAGTTGTCCGTGACAATGCTAAATTGCTGGAGACAGATAAGAAAATACAGGAACTTATGGAACGCTATGAGCGTATTAACGTCAATGATACGTCCCGTTGGAGCAATCAGGGTGCAATGTTCATCCGCCAGTTACAAAATATGCTGCAATTAGCACGAGTAATGACGCTTGGGGCATATAACCGTAACGAAAGCCGAGGAGCGCATTACAAGCCTGAATTCCCGGAACGTAATGATGAAGAATGGCTAAAAACAACAATTGCAACTTACGATAAGGCTGAAAACAAACCTGTTTTCACTTATGAGGATGTTGATACATCCTTGATCAAGCCTCGTAAGCGCGATTATTCAAAAAGCAAAGGGGGTAAATGATCATGAGTGAAGAGAAAAAAATAACACTCATTATCGAACGTCAAGACAGTCCTGATTCTGCCCCATATGAAGAAACATTCGAAGTCCCATATCGTGAAAATATGAACGTTATTTCTGCGTTGATGGAAATTCGACGTAATCCTGTTAATGCTAAAGGGGAGGCAACAACACCAGTATTTTGGGATATGAACTGTCTTGAGGAAGTGTGTGGTGCTTGTTCCATGATTATCAATGGAAAGGCACGCCAATCCTGTACAGCATTAGTCGATCAGCTGGAACAGCCGATTCGCCTTGCTCCGATGAGCACCTTCCCTATTACCAGAGACCTGGCTGTGGACCGCAGCAGGATGTTTGATTCCTTAAAACGCGTCAAAGCATGGGTGCCAATTGATGGGACATATGATCTGGGGCCCGGCCCTCGAATGGCGGAGAGCAAGCGTCAATGGGCTTACGAATTATCCAAGTGTATGACATGTGGTGTCTGCTTGGAAGCATGCCCGAATGTAAATAGTAAGTCAGATTTTATTGGACCTGCTGCTATGTCACAAGTTCGTTTATTCAACTCCCATCCAACTGGCGAAATGAATAAGAGTGAACGTCTGCAGTCAGTTATGGGAGATGGAGGAATCATGGGTTGCGGAAATGCACAAAACTGTGTGCAATCCTGTCCGAAAGGGATTCCGTTGACCACCTCTCTGGCAGCAATTTACCGCGATACTGCTATTGAATCGTTCAAAAGCTTTTTCGGCAGCGACAATAAGCTGTAATCATACGCTTATCCCATTTCAAAGAGCCTCGCCTATTATGGAGAGGCTCTTTTGTTACATAACAACAACATAACCTGAATGGAGGAAGTATCAATGAAAAGAACGGCATACATCCATGACTTTGAGAAGTGGAGAAAGGGGTTTCAATTTAATATTCAAGTACATATCCGCTTTTCTGAAACCGATCAATTCGGCCACATGAACAATACAGTTCCTTTTATATATTTTGAAGAAGCGCGCATTGAGTTTATGAAGCACTTAGGTTTTGTTATCCATAAGGATAAAGCGCCAAAAGCAGTGCCGGTGGTCGCAGACATTCAATGTGATTTTCATAGGCAATTATTTTTTGATGAAAAGCTGGATATTTATGTGAAAGCTGATGAAATCGGAAATACTTCCTTTGACCTTCATTACCTGGCAGTCAATCAGGACGGTGATATAGCACTAACCGGACGGGGAAGGCTTGTGCAGGTCGACTCTACGACAGGGAAACCAGTACCTCTTGATGAATCCTTTAAAGTAAAGCTGGCAACTCAATCGACTGCTTGTATTTGACAGCGAAAAATCTTCTGTGATTTTGTATAATATAGAGGTCAGCTATTGCATGCTGACTTCTTTTTATCATAAAAGTGCACCGAAGGGAGTGAGGAGCAGCGTGGGGATGTTCAGCAAGAAAAGTATATTCATAGGTTTATTTTTTGTTTTGTCAGCTTGTTACTTGTTCTATATTTCCTTGGCTTATCCCTACATAGGAATAGAAGTAGAGGAAAAGGCTGGAAAAATAACAGTTGTAAAGTTAGAAAAGCAGGGATGGGCGATCAACAACCAGGTACCACTTGGTAGTAGTGTCACTTCTATCGACGGTAAGCCTCCACTTGAACACTTCTCTGTACCCTTGAATGGTGAAATAGAAAAGGTAAACACATTTACCGTCGAACATCAAGGGCAACGGATACAATATGATAATATCGATGGGGTTAGTCTGCAGCACTGGCTTCTTTACATCATCTTGCCCGTGTTGTTCTTTTTAGTGATATCAGGGATTGCCTATTTCCTTTATGCAAAAGGAAAACAACAGCATTCTTCTCGTCTGTTGATATTATTTTTTTTGACGATTGCGCTTGGCTATATGACCAATAGTGGGGCGATTCGTGATGATCTATATGCTTCTTTTCTTAATGTAGCTATGTTTCTTTTTGCCCCGGTAATTCTGATTCATTTCTTATATGAATACTTTAATGAATTCGATGTAAAATGGTTTCCCCGCTTAGTCTATCGACTGTTATATTGTATTGTAGCTATGATATCTTCCGCGGAAGCGTATTTTTTGATGACCCTATACTATCCAGCATTTATGGACAGGTTTCCCGCTATCTTTTTATTCTTTTTGATTCTATTTTCACTTGGGTTGATCCTTTATGGGTACTTCAAATACAGGGCGACCCGTTATGGTCCGATGTTCAAGTACTTAAACCTTGGGATGAGCATCGCTTTTTTGCCTTATCTTTTATTTTATCTGATACCGGGATTGCTTATAAATGAGCATATTATTCCGTTGGATGTTGCCGCTATGTTTGCTTTTGCCTTACCGGTTACGTTTGTATATTTGATCACCCGACAGCGATTAATGGATATTACATTTGTTATGGGGAGGGTAAGGTACTACACGATTATCAGCTTTTTGCCCAGTATTACCATATTAGTAGTTGGAGCTTTGCTGGTAGACCCTCTACTCCCTGCAATCACACTTGTACAGTTATATTTATTCATCCATGTCGTTTTTATCATTTTTTTATCTTTGAAAGAGAGTCTCGACTTTCGCTTACAGCGCAGACTGATTGCAGCCAAATACAGTTATCAGGATAGTATGCATCGGCTGTCACAGGATATGAAAAAGGAAACGAATGTAGTAGACCTGTTGAAACGTTTACGTTATGAAATTAAAAACGTATTGAATATAAGAGAAGTTTATGTATTTTCAAAGAATTTGAAGAAACAGATGTATTGTGTATATAAAGATGTTCCCGAAGGTGTATTTGAGCATGTCGATGCTCATTTGAAAAACTCGACTGCTGAAATAGGAAAAATATTGGAAACCAATGATGGATTTGGGATGGTGGTCGGTCATTCATTGAATAAAATGACCATACTGTGGTGTACAGGAAAGAGAGATTTTACATCCTTGAATCGAGATGAAAGAACATACCTTCAAACTATTGCACACAATACAAATATTGCGCTTGAGAACTTATCGTTGATAGAAGATCTGGTGAAAGAACTAAAAGCATTGAAAAATGATCAAACCCAGCAATATCCAACGTGGCTGTCACGTCTGCTCTTCACGATAGCAGAAAACCAAAGGAAGCAACTATCCATTGACCTACATGATACCGTACTTCAAGAGCAATTATACTTGTATAGGAAAGTGGATGATTTATTACAACATCGGCCGAATTTATCTGAAACCTTGAAAACCGAATTGAATATGTTTAAAGAATCATTACTAGACAGCATTCATTTGATCAGAGAAACTTGTAATGAATTACGTCCTGCATTCATTGAGGAATTAGGATTGGTTCAGTCGCTCCGGAATATGATTCAGCAATACCAATTACGATCAAATTTTACAGTTTATTTTGATGATCGCTGGTTTGACGCAGAACTGGATCAGGAGAGAATCCTGGCAATCTATAGAATTGTACAGGAACTACTTTCCAATGCAATGAAACACTCAGATGCAAAAATTGTAAGATTACACTTATATAGTGACGATAGTAACATTCATTTACATTATGCTGATAATGGGATAGGGATGGATTATTCTGTACAAAAAGATCTTTTTTCTCATTTCGGTCTGTCAGGAATTGAGCAAAGGATCAATGGCTTTTTCGGTGAAATGCATGTGGAAACAGCACCTGGGGAAGGTTTCCAGATGCAAATTTCCATCCCGCTTACCGTTAACAAGGGGGTATTAGCATGAAAAAAATATTAATCGTTGACGATCACCCAGCTGTTGGCGAGGGAACAAAAGCCATGTTAGAGCAAGAAGATGATATTCAAGTGGACGTCATTTCTAACAGTGAAAAGACAGGCACCTACCTGAGAGAAAATGAATACAATATCCTCTTGCTTGATCTTTACATGCCGGGTTTGAACGGAGTCGAATTAGCAAAGAAGGTGAGGCGCAGCTTTCCCGATATCATCATTTTGATTTATACAGGTTTTGATTTGAGCACTCATTTTAATATGCTGGTTGAAGCTGATATTTCTGGATTTGTCAGTAAAACAGCAAGCAAGGAAGAATTGGTTACGGTCATTCGGTGTGCATTACGCGATGAGGTAGTCATCCCCCTTCATTTATTTAAACAATTACGAAGGACAGAAGCTTGTCCAAGCAATCAGGTTGATTCCCCTGAAGGGGCTGCTATCTCCCTGAATGAAAAAGAGCAATCGATTCTTCAAGAAATCGCAGCCGGTCTGACTAATCGTGAAATCGCACAAAAACTCCATATGTCCCAGCGTAGTGTAGAATATACATTGACTGGAATATTCAATAAACTGAACGTCAGATCACGAACAGAAGCATTATTACAAGCCCAAGATTTAGGATTAATTTCAAAATCTTAATAGAAGCGGAACAGCAGTCAATCTCTCTTCATACGATATTATGACTAAATAATTCCCTCTCAGGGCAGCTCAGAGAGCAAGGAGGGGTACACATTTGAAGGAGAACGACTACAGGCCAAAACAAATCCTGACAAAACGCGAAAAAGAAGTTTTTGAGCTCCTTGTCCAAGATAAGACCACAAAAGAAATAGCAAAAGAACTTTTTATCTCTGAAAAGACTGTCCGCAACCATATTTCAAATGCCATGCAAAAACTGGGTGTCAAGGGGCGATCCCAAGCGGTCATTGAGCTGTTAAGGATGGGGGAATTAAAGCTTTAGTTCACATTTTATTGACGGTTAATGAACTGCCGTTCCTTCTAGAATCACAAGTTTTTTGTGATTCTTTTTTTATACTTTAAAAAGTTCAGTCTTGCTAAGAATTAAAGTATAAGAAAGGCTTTTCATATCGTTGTTTTGCATATTTTAAGAGAAGACTAGTAAATCTATAAACTTCTTTCTTGAATTTTTATAGGGAAACAATGAGAATATAGGAAAAGCTTATTCATTGAGGAGTGCTTCATTGTGGCTAAGACCCAGACAACAACAGTAATTTCTGAAATCGAAAAAGAGATGAGATACATATCCGGTATTATTAAACAAAAAGGCCGGGAAATATTAAACCATTATCCGATAACAGCCCCGCAATTTTTAGCATTACAATGGCTGTTAGAAAAAGGGGATATGACAATTGGCGAACTTTCAAATCGTCTGAATCTTGCCTGCAGCACTACCACAGATTTGATGGATCGAATGGAGAAAAACGGGTTGGTGGAGCGAATTAGAGACCCTAAGGATAGGCGTGTAGTACGCATACATGTCTTAGCAAAGGGAACAGCGATTATTCATGAGGTTATAGAAAAACGACAGGCTTATTTAGAGGGTGTATTGAAAAATGTACCTGAGGAACAGGTCGAAACGCTAAACCAGCTGTTGCATATGCTTCATGACCAAATGCTGGAATCCGATCAGCAAACAACAGAATGATCAGTCAACTAAGAAAGAGGAGGAAGGTTAGTGCGACAAGCAATTGGTGTTATCGATTCTGGAGTAGGCGGGTTAACCGTGGCGAGAGAACTGATGAGGCAGCTTCCTAATGAGCAATTGATTTATTTGGGAGATACTAAGCGCTGCCCATATGGACCCAGGTCAAAAGAAGAAGTGGTTAAATTCACCTGGCAAATGGTTAATCATTTGCTTGGAAAAAATATAAAATTATTGGTGGTTGCCTGTAATACCGCCACAGCATTCACTTTGGATCAGCTGCAGCAAAAGCTGGATATTCCCGTAATTGGCGTCATCCAACCGGGAGCAAGGGCTGCGATTAAGGTAAGTAAAAATAAGCGGGTAGGTGTAATAGGTACAGAGGGAACAATCAGCAGTGCTGCTTATACAAAAGCATTACATGCTACCGATAAATCCTTGGTCGTAAAAGGGCTGGCCTGCCCGGCGTTTGTACCGATGGTAGAAGACGGGATATTAGAAGGAGAAGTAGCTGAGGAAACAGTGAAAAATTCTCTTCACCCATTGAAAGTGAATAATGGCATCGATACGCTGATTCTAGGGTGTACCCATTATCCAATAATAAGGCATCTGATTCAAAGAGAAATGGGAGAAAATATACAAGTCATCTGCTCTGGTGAAGAAACTGCACGTGAAGTGAGTTTAATTTTAGCTTATCAGAACTTAAGTTACCAGGGAGAAGAGAAGCCGAACCATGAATTTTACTCAACTGGAGATTTGGATAAATTTGAAAAAGTAGCCAATATGTGGTTTGAGGAACCGATACAATATTTAAAGCCGGTAATCATAGACTGATCTCCCCCTTGTAAAAGTCGTCTGGATAGATTCCAGACGGCTTTTTCAATTTTTAATCCTCAGGTCATTGGTCTAAATTCCCCACGAGCTCGTATATATAATAGTACAAACCATCATAGGAGGGGAAAGCATGAAAATGCGTGTGATTGGAACACTGGTTATCGGCCTGTCGAGCACTTTGTTATTATCGGGTTGTTTTTTTGAAGGCGAGCAGTCCATAGAAAAGATGGACGCACCTCAGGACGTAGACTATATAGATAAGAATAGTGGGGAAGCAGATAAGAACGCCGGTGAAACGGCTGAGGATACAAACAAAGAAGCAAGCGAAGAAGCGACAGGGACTACCAGCCGTCAACTTTATTTGTTAGACGCCAATGGAATGGTAGTACCTCAAACTTTACAACTTCCGAACATTGCCAGTAAAGAGGTGGCCACCCAATCTCTGGAGTATCTGGTGAAAGGCGGTCCGGTAACGGAGCTGCTTCCTAATGGATTTGAAGCGGTATTGCCTGCAGGTACAGAAATTTTGGGGTTAAACCTTAAGGACGGAACCATGATTGTGGATGTCTCAAAAGAATTTGCCGATTATGCTCCTGAAGATGAACAGAAAATTTTACAGGCCATGACCTATACCCTTACCCAATTTGATAGCGTCGAACGCATTAAACTCTGGATCAATGGCCATGAGCAAGAGGTGATGCCTGTCAATGGCACCCCGATTTCGAGCGGAGTTTCCAGGGCGGATGGAATTAATGTATATGCTAGTGACGATGCTGATCCTGTGGATAGTAAAGCAGTTACGCTTTACTATCCTGCCCAAAACGATAAGCAGGAATTCTATTATGTCCCTGTAACCACTCACCTAAATACAAAGGAAGACCAATCCTATGAATCGATCGTCCAGGCATTAGTGGAAGGACCTGCATTTGATCTTCCCCTGTTATCAGCTTTCAATGATGAAGCTGAACTGAAAGGGACAAGCCTGAAGGATGGGGTCTTAACATTATCATTCAATGAAGCATTACTCTCCAACCAAAAAAAGCAATCTGTTTCTGAACACGTTATGAAAAGCTTAGTCATGACAATGACAGAACGACCTGATGTAAAAGCGGTGGAAGTCCAGGTGGATGGAGTGGATCAAGTTTACAATGAAGAAGGCTCCCCATATGCTGAACCTGTAACAAGAAATGATATCACTGGTGCAGATAGTTTATAGTAATAGAAAAGCCCCCGACAAAGGGGGCTTTTTGACGTGTCAGTATCCATGGTGGCTGCTACGAATTTTTGATTAATTATGTTAAGATGGGCAAGGATATGGAAAAAGGAGGACGTTACCATGAGATCGGACAAGCGAAAAAGAAACCAGTTGAGACCAATTGAAATAGAAACCGAATATGTTATGCATCCAGAGGGATCTGTGTTGATCAAGGTTGGAAACACGAAGGTAATTTGTAATGCAAGTGTCGAAGACCGCGTTCCCCCTTTTTTGCGTGGGCAAGGCAAAGGTTGGATTACCGCCGAATATGCAATGCTTCCTCGTGCTACGGATCAAAGGAATATCCGGGAATCTTCCAAAGGAAAAGTTTCTGGAAGAACAATGGAAATACAGCGTCTGATTGGACGAGCGTTACGGGCAGTGGTGGATCTGGATAAAATCGGTGAACGAACTGTCTGGGTAGATTGTGATGTGATTCAGGCAGACGGTGGTACCCGTACAGCATCCATTACTGGAGCTTTTGTAGCAGTAGTACTTGCTTTTGGGAAGCTCCTTGATAAAAAGGTATTGAAAGAAATGCCAATTAAAGATTACTTAGCAGCTATTTCTGTAGGGGTACTTCCTGATGGAACAGAAATACTTGATTTATGTTATGAAGAGGATAGTAAAGCTCACGTAGATATGAATGTGATTATGACTGGGAATGGCGAGTTTGTAGAATTACAGGGAACTGGAGAAGAAGCAACATTTTCTATGTCCCAGTTGCAGAATATGCTTGAATTAGCACAGACCGGAATAGCAGAAATTTTTACTATTCAACAAGAAGCGATCGGTTCTTACAAAGACCAGGTGGATAAAGCAGTAGAAAGTGATAAGAAATGAAAAAATTGATTATTGCTACTAAAAACCCTGGCAAAGTTAAAGAGTTTCAGGAATTATTCCATAAATATGGCATCCAGGTCAGATCGCTTCTTGATTTAGAGGAGCCGGTTGATGACATTGAAGAGACAGGCAAGACCTTTGAAGAAAATGCCGTATTAAAAGCAGAAACGATTTCTAAACAGTTCAATATTCCAGTGCTGGCGGATGACTCAGGTCTTGAAGTAGATGCCCTGGATGGTAGGCCTGGTATATTTTCCGCACGGTATGCCGGCGAAGAAAAAAATGATCAAAAAAACCTTGAAAAAGTTTTAGTAGAAATGGAAGGCGTCGCCCCGGAATACCGGACCGCCCGGTTTATTTGCAGTGTTGCTATCATCCAGCCTGGAAGAGAAGCTATTGTAAAACGGGGGACTTGTGAGGGAAGGATCGGTTTAGAGCCAAAAGGGGAAAATGGGTTTGGTTATGACCCTGTGTTTATTCCGAAAGGGTATGAGCGATCTATGGCCGAACTTGATCCTGAAGAAAAGAACACTATCAGTCATCGCAGGGATGCCATTAGAAAAGTGGAGGACTGGCTGAAAGAACTAGTGTAAGAGGGGGATGTTCTATGCCAAGTATACTGATTATGAGTGACAGTCATGGAATGACAAAAGAGGTATTGGAAATAAAGCAAAGGTATGAAGAGGTAGTAGATGGTATGATTCACTGCGGCGATTCTGAGCTTGAACTCACTTCTGAAGAGCTGCAAGACTATTATTATGTGAAAGGCAACGTAGACTTTGATCCTGATATGAAAGAGGAAAAGTCTTTTACTATCGAAGGCATGACATTCTTCATTACGCATGGACATCTTTTCAATATAAAGTCTACATTAATGCCATTGAATTACCGGGCTGAAGAAATGGGAGCAGATGTTGTCTGTTTTGGCCATTCCCATATGGCAGGTGCTGAAAAAGTGGACAATAGGCTGTTCATTAATCCGGGCAGCTGTCGTCAGCCCCGGGATCATAGGGAGCCTACTTATGCACTGTTAAGCTGGACGGATAAAAGCAATATAAAACTGCAGTATTACAATATGAATCATCAACCGATAGATTTGAAATTTGATACATCTTTAAGGTCAGAGGGTTAATCCTTTGACCTATTTAGGTGTTGACAAACTAAAAGAGAGTTAATATAATAAGTCTTGTCTCTAAAACGACCATCCGGTTACATACATATTTTAATCCTTGAACTTAACTGATCTATGCGGGTGTAGTTTAGTGGTAAAACCTCAGCCACGAGCAAAGCATCCACCGAATAAGCTGCGAGTTGTCTCGACGGATTAACTTCCATGAATCATCTGGCAGAGGAAGAGACATGATTGTACGTGAACCTGGCTTAAAGCAATCATCTATTATTGTGCGGGTGTAGTTTAGTGGTAAAACCTCAGCCTTCCAAGCTGATGATGTGGGTTCGATTCCCATCACCCGCTCTTCTAAAAACCATAGTAGTGTCCCATAAACAACTTAATAGGATCATTCTTATATCTTCTAATACATGTCCCAGTAGCTCAGCAGGATAGAGCAACGGCCTTCTAAGCCGTGGGTCGGGAGTTCGAATCTCTCCTGGGACGCCATTTTATTACTACATACAAAGCGTTGGGAAACCCCAATGCTTTTTTTATTTTCCTAAAAAACAAAACTGCACCCTGATAGTAATAAAATTCCAGGTGGGGTTTTTATAAATAAAATGTTTGTTTTACTTGAAGTCGGGAAAAGATAGAAAGATAATAGAGAATAATACATAGAGCGATTAGGAAGGGTGTCCTATGAAAAAGAAACAAGGGAATATTGTCATGTTCCCCAAATGGAAAACCAGGCTGGAAAATGAGGGATTAAAGGCCATACAAGAAAAGCGTTATGAGGAAGCGCTGGAAACTTTTGAACCATTGTTTGAGCATGATGTCGCCTCACACGATGTCATAACCGGAAAACTTGTCAGCTTAATGGAACTTGGGAAGTATGAAGCTGCTGAGGAACTTTGTGAATACCTTATGAAATACGATGAGGATAATTATTATCAATACCTACATATTTATTTGACGATTCTGTTTCAAACCAGCCGATATGAAGAATTAGTCAGTCTTTTGGATGAGGTATTCCAGGAAGAAGAAATGCCTCAACAAATGCGCACTCAATTCTGGCAATTATATGAAGTTAGCAGGAAGCTGGTACAGGAAGATGATGAACAGCAAAATAACAAGTTAATAGATGAGTTTTTTGAAGGCTTGAGTGAAGAAGATATACATAAGCAATGGCGTTCGATCATCAAACTTAGAAAATTAAGTGCTGCCCCTTATATCCAGCCATTTGAAGACCTGCTTACATCAGAGCGATTGCACCCGATTATCAAAACGGGGATTATCCAATGGTTTCAGGAACATCAGATTAATCGTAATATGGAGGTTTCTAAGTTCGGGTTAACGGAGCGTATCAATCCGTCCCAACTGAAAGAGCTTCATTCCGATTATGTAATGCAGCAAATGAAAATGAGGCTGGGTGATATGGAACAAAAGAATCCGACAATGTATGATATAGTTCAAAATTTACTTTATCGTTACCTATTTGTCCGTTATCCATTATTTCCGAGAGAGGAAGAAGTACCCCAAATTGTATCTGCTTTAAGACAACTTGGTCATGAATACTTGCAATTACCATCCCCAGGCGTCGAGGATGTGGAAGATGTGGAAGAATACAAACATGAAATTCTGTTATGTGAACAGCACTATACTCTTATAATGGAAGAATAGCATTATCTTTATTGTAATTTCCTTATGGATAAGGTTACATATGTTGAAAGGTGTTTCTTTTATGTTATAATGTAGTGGTTGCAAATTTAGATTCGTATGTAAATAGAATCAGAGAAAAAATGAACCTCGCCGTTGGCGAAAGGGAATCATAGATGTTGGAGGGAATATTTATGTCAGCAAAATGGGAAAAAAAAGAAGGTAACCAAGGGGTCCTTACGGTAGAAGTCCCTGCCGAAGAATTTGATCGTGCGTTAGATCAAGCGTTCAAAAAAGTAGTGAAGCAAGTACAGGTGCCAGGGTTCCGTAAAGGGAAGATGCCACGTAAGCTTTTTGAACAGCGCTTTGGTGTAGAATCTCTCTACCAGGATGCTTTGGATATCGTTCTTCCTGAAGCTTACATGAACGCTGTACAGGAAACTGAAATTGAACCTGTTGATCGTCCGGAAGTTGATGTTCAAGAGATTGAAAAAGGTAAAGGGGTAACTTTCACAGCGGAAGTTACTGTAAAGCCTGAAGTAGAACTTGGCGAATACAAAGGTCTTGAAGTAGAGGAAATGGATACAGAAGTTACCGACGAAGATGTCGAAAATGAACTGAAAACACTTCAAGAGAAGCAAGCTGAGCTTGTGGTAAAAGAAGAAGGAGAAGTAGAAGAAGGCGATACAGTAGTTATGGACTTTGAAGGCTTTGTAGATGGTGAAGCATTCGAAGGCGGCCAGGCAGACAACTACTCCTTAGAAATCGGTTCAGGAAGCTTCATTCCAGGCTTCGAAGAACAGCTGCAGGGTAAAAAAGCTGGAGAAGAAGTAGAAGTGGAAGTTACTTTCCCGGAAGAATACCATGCGGAAGAACTAGCTGGTAAGGAAGCAACTTTCAAAGTTAAAATCCATGAAGTAAAGGCAAAAGAACTGCCTGAACTTGATGATGAATTCGCTAAAGACGTAGATGAAGAAGTGGAATCATTAGACGATTTGAAAAAGAAAACCCGTGAGCGCCTGGAAGAACAGAAAAAGACAGACGCTGAAAATACGAAGCGTGACTCTTTAGTACAGCAGGCATCAGAAAATGCGAACGTGGAAATTCCAGATGCAATGGTTGATACAGAACTTGACCGTATGATCCAGGAATTCGAGCAGCGTCTTCAAATGCAAGGCATGACTAAGGATATGTATTTCCAGTTCACTGGTTCTGATGAGGACGGTCTTCGTGAACAGATGAAAGAAGATGCTGAAAAGCGGGTTAAAACTAACTTGACGTTAGAAGCAATCGCTAACGAAGAAAATGTGGAAGTTTCTGATGAAGACGTCAACGCTGAGTTGGAAAACATGGCTGGAATGTATCAAACAGATGTAGCTAATCTTACACAAATGCTAGGTGGCAACACGGACATGATCAAAGAAGATCTAAAAGTCCGCAATGCAATCGATGTGCTGGTCAACAACAGTAAAACCAAATAATCAATCATTCAAAAACAAGGCGCGTTTAACGTGCCTTGTTTTCTCATATCCATGTATATATTGACATCCGGAAAGATAGACTATTTATAACTGTAAGAATGAAGGTGGGTTGTCATTACATATATTATAAGAAGTGGGACAGACAGTATTTAGAACGACATTTTTTGTCGGATTTAGTGATATTCTATTGTTTGACTTATCTGTAACAAATCTACATAATGAGGTTGACGCAAGTAACAGAAAATGTGTCATTCTTATAGTGTTTTACTTTGTATGCCAACTTATATTTGTTATGATAGGCTAAAGAAACTGTTTGCAAATTGGTGAGACCGAAATGATTATAGATTTTTTGGCTGATATAAATAAGGGGTGAATTGGATGTTTAAATTTAATGATGAAAAGGGACAATTGAAATGTTCTTTCTGTGGGAAAAGCCAAGAGCAGGTTCGAAAGCTTGTAGCTGGCCCAGGTGTTTATATATGTGATGAGTGTATCGAATTATGTACTGAAATTGTGGAAGAAGAACTTGGTAATGAAGAAGAAGTAGAATTCAAGGAAGTTCCTAAACCGCAGGAAATCCGTGAAATCCTGAATGATTATGTCATCGGGCAGGATCAAGCGAAAAAGAATTTGTCGGTTGCAGTTTATAACCATTATAAGCGTGTTAATGCCACTCCTAAGAACGATGATGTCGAGCTCGCGAAAAGTAATATCTGTATGATTGGGCCGACAGGTAGTGGTAAAACATTACTAGCTCAAACATTAGCACGTATTTTGAATGTACCATTTGCGATAGCTGATGCCACTTCATTGACTGAAGCTGGTTATGTAGGGGAGGATGTAGAAAATATCCTGCTTAAACTGATTCAGGCTGCAGACTATGACGTAGAAAAAGCTGAAAAAGGTATCATTTATATCGATGAAATTGATAAAGTAGCACGTAAGTCTGAGAACCCTTCTATAACTCGTGATGTTTCAGGGGAAGGGGTTCAGCAGGCATTGCTTAAGATTCTCGAGGGTACTACGGCAAGTGTTCCTCCTCAAGGTGGAAGAAAGCATCCACATCAGGAGTTCATTCAAATTGATACCACAAATGTCTTATTCATTGTCGGTGGTGCATTCGATGGGATCGATCAAATAATCAAACGCCGTCTTGGTAAGAAGGTTATTGGTTTCGGTTCAGAAGATACGAACGAAGAATTGGATAAAGGTCAATTACTCTCCAAAATCCTGCCGGAAGATCTGCTTCGTTATGGTTTGATTCCGGAATTCATCGGCCGACTTCCGGTTATTGGCAGCTTATTGCCTCTAGATGAAGATGCCTTGGTTGAGATCCTTACACAACCGAAGAATGCACTTGTTAAACAGTACCAGAAATTGTTACAAATCGATGATGTCGAGCTGGAATTTGAAGAAGATGCCCTTCGTGAAATTGCGAGAAAAGCAATTGAGCGGAAAACGGGAGCTCGTGGTTTACGCTCCATCATTGAAAATATCATGTTAGATGTCATGTATGAACTGCCATCCCGGGATGATATTGAGAAATGTATCATTACCAAAGAAACGGTGTTGAATGAAGACGGAAAACCGAAGCTGGTATTGACTGATGGAACCGTACAGGATGATAATGAAGAATCACCAAAAGAAAGTGCATAAGGTGGATAGGTATCGTCAAAGCGAATGAGCTGAAGGTTCAGGCCGCGCTGCAATCAGACTGTAGCGCGGCCTCCTTTCATTATTGCTCTTCAAATAATCGCAGATGGATGATACAGCATGTTATAAAGGATGAAATATACTACATAGGTAACACTAAAAACCAGGAAGAAACCGGTCAAAAGGCCTTACTTATTTTACAATATCCATGCTATTTAATACGATAAAAGTAAGGAATTGCTATTCCATTTGGAGGTGCGCAAAATATGACAGCTAATCAAAAGAAACAAATCCCCCTCCTGCCCCTAAGAGGGCTCCTTGTATACCCCTCTATGGTGTTACACCTAGATGTGGGTCGAGATAAATCCGTCAAGGCCCTAGAGCAGGCAATGATGAATGATAATGAGATATTTTTAGCTTCTCAAAAAGAAATGAACATTGATGATCCAACACAAGATGATATTTACCCATTTGGCACGATAGCTAAAGTGAAACAAATGGTTAAACTTCCTAATGGTACAAACCGTGTACTTGTGGAAGGGCTTGTCCGTGCTGAAATTCTTGAATTCTCATCCAATGAAGAGTTTTATGTTGTGGATGTAGAAACAAATCAAGACAAGCATGGAAACATCAATGAAGAAGAAGCCCTAATGCGTACGCTATTACAACATTTCGAACAATATATCAAAATCTCAAAAAAAATCAGTAAAGAAACTTTGGATACGGTATCTGATATCGATGAGCCAGGACATTTAGCCGACATGGTAGCTTCCCATTTACCATTGAAACTGAAAGAAAAGCAAACGGTTTTGGAAACGGTAAACGTTAAAGAACGATTGCGTCATCTGATCGAACAAATAAGCAATGAAAAAGAAGTTCTTCAAATTGAAAAGAAAATCGGGCAACGGGTCAAACGCTCCATGGAAAAAACGCAAAAAGAATATTATCTGCGGGAACAAATGAAAGCCATCCAGAGTGAGTTGGGAGACAAAGACGGAAAAAGTGGAGAAGTAGCTGAATTAAGGGAAAAAATACATGAGGCTGACATGCCGGAACGTATTGAAGAAGTAGCGATGAAAGAGCTAGGCCGCTATGAAAAGGTACCACAAAGTTCAGCTGAAAGCTCTGTGATCCGCAATTATATCGAGTGGCTAGTATCGCTGCCTTGGAGTAATGAGACAGAAGACAATTTAGAAATCCACAATGCTCAAAGGATTTTAGATGAAGATCACTATGGACTCGAAAAGGTGAAAGAGCGGGTATTAGAATATTTAGCTGTCCAACAGCTGACACAGTCCATCAAAGGACCTATTTTATGTTTAGTAGGACCTCCGGGTGTCGGTAAAACTTCACTGGCAAAATCGATTGCAAGGGCAGTCAACCGCAAGTTTGTACGAGTTTCCCTCGGTGGAATCCGTGATGATGCTGAAATTCGTGGCCACAGGCGTACATATATCGGAGCTATGCCTGGCCGGATTATTCAAGGGATGAAGCGGGCAGAATCCATTAATCCAGTCTTCTTACTGGACGAAATTGATAAGATGGCAAGTGATTTCCGCGGGGACCCATCAGCAGCTATGCTGGAAGTGCTCGATCCCGAACAAAATAGTACGTTCAGTGACCATTTTATTGAAGAAAGTTATGATCTTTCCAAAGTAATGTTTGTAGCAACTGCCAATAATATGGCTGCTATTCCCGGTCCATTGCTGGATCGAATGGAAGTCATATCAATTGCAGGCTATACAGAAGTTGAAAAGCTTCATATTGCCAAGGAACATTTATTGCCAAAACAAATTAAAGAAAATGGTTTGACAAAAGGGCAATTGCAATTTCGGGAGGAAGCGTTGTTAAAACTGATCAGAACTTATACCAGGGAAGCAGGCGTTCGTAATTTGGAGCGGGAACTTGCCTCTATTTGCAGGAAGGCTGCAAAAGTTATAGTTGCAGGTGAAAAGAAGCGTGTAGTTGTAACGGAAAAGTTATTAGAAGAATTATTAGGACGTCCAAAGTATCGCTATGGACAGGCGGAAGAGGAAGACCAAATCGGTACGGCTACTGGCTTGGCATACACCTCTGCAGGAGGAGACACACTGTCTATTGAGGTCTCGATATATCCGGGGAAAGGTAAGCTTACCTTGACAGGCAAGCTTGGGGATGTAATGAAAGAATCGGCTCAGGCAGCTTTCAGCTATATCCGTTCTCGAGCAGAAGAATTAAAAATCGATGTTGATTTTGTTGAAAAGAACGATATCCATATTCATGTACCCGAAGGTGCTACACCAAAGGATGGCCCATCCGCCGGGATTACTATGGCAACTGCGCTTGTTTCAGCATTAACGGGTCGGCCGGTCAGGAAAGAAGTAGGGATGACCGGTGAAATTACATTGCGCGGGCGGGTATTGCCGATCGGAGGTCTGAAAGAGAAATCCCTCAGTGCTCATCGGGCAGGGCTTCGAAAAATCATTATTCCAGCGGATAATGAAAAAGACTTAGAGGATATCCCGAAAAGTGTTCGTGATGATTTAGAATACGTACCAGTCAAACATTTGGATGAAGTACTAGAACATGCCTTGTTGGAGGATAAAAATGAAAGTAAATGATGCTGAGCTTGTCATCAGCGCTGTCAGTAAAAAGCAGTACCCGGCTGATCACTTGCCTGAGATTGCACTGGCAGGCAGATCAAATGTCGGTAAATCATCTTTTATTAATAAAATGATTCAAAGGAAAAGTCTTGCCAGGACTTCTTCTAAACCTGGAAAAACTCAGACATTGAATTTTTATAAAATAAATGAAAGGTTTTATTTTGTAGACGTTCCTGGTTATGGGTATGCCAAAGTATCCAAGAAGGAACGAAAAAAATGGGGCGAAATGATGGAGGAATACTTCGCAGAGAGAGAAAATCTGCGAGCTACCGCTTTAATCATCGATATTCGTCACCAGCCGACCGAAGATGATATCATGATGTACGATTACCTGAAATATTTTGAATTGCCGGTAATGGTGATTGCTACAAAACTTGATAAAATTCCAAAAAACAAACGGGATCAACATATAAAAGAGGTAAGGAGAACCCTCGAAGTTGAAGAAGAGGATATAGTTATTCCTTTTTCATCTGAGACAGGCGAAGGCAAAGATAAAGCATGGACAGCAATGCTTTCCTATTTGAACTAGCTCCATACCCGATCATCTACCCAGGATGGTCGGGTATTTTTTTATTAAACAGTTTTTAATGCTAATTAAAGAAGTGGAGATGATTCTTGTTTACTTGAATGCTGAAAAGTCGAGTATCCCCCTGAATTTTTAAGGAAAAGCTCTGATTACTATGCTCTTCCTGGTTCAAACAGGATTCGTTCGCTATAATAGCCTGATATGAATTTTGAGAAAAGTCAGATTGGTTGGTATGATGAAGAGTGTGCTTATTCAAAAAAAGAAAAAGGAGTGGGTTACGAGAAAATGAAAAAAATATCTTTGTTCTTATTTAGTGTAATTATGATTTTCACACTTGCTGCCTGTGGTGCCGGTGAATCGGAAGAATCGAAACAAAAACAGAATGGGGAGGCTCAAGGTGGAAGTGAATATAATTTAGTGGAAGATGGAAAATTCACCTTTGCTGCATCAGGTGAATTCCGTCCATTCAGTTATACTGGACCTTCCGGAGAAATGGAAGGTTTTGATATCGATGTAGCTAATGCGATTGCAGAAGAGCTTGGATTAGAGCCTAATCAAAAGAAGTTCAAGTTTGCATCGATTGTTGAAGGTGTAAAAACCGGTCGTTTTGATGCCGCGGTTGCCAGCCACACCATCACCCCTGAACGTCAAGAGGAAGTAGATTTCTCCACCCCTTACTACTACTCAGGTGCCCAGATTTTTGTTCGCCCCGATAGTGATGTAGAAACCCTGGAAGATTTAAAAGGAAAGGAAATTGCTGTTTCCAAAGGTTCTACGTATGCGAAATTCGCCAGTCAGGTTACCGATAAGGTTCAAAGTTACGACAGTGATGTCGTGGCATTGCAATCACTGGATAAAGGTCGTCATGATGCAGTGATTACGGACTTTCTTACCGGTAAAGAAGCGATGGGCCAAGGTTTGAATATCGAAGGGAAAGAAATGATTGAGCGTAGTGAACAGGCAGTAGCAGTCGCAAAAGATAACGAGAAACTATTGGAAGCCATTAATGAAGCTATTAAAAAGCTTCGCGAAGATGGTACTTTGACGGAAATCAGTAAAAAATATTTTGGTGAAGATATCACCACAAAACCAGAGTGAAAAAGTCAATAAAAGAGCACGCCCGGCGTGCTCTTTTTACACTTTAAAATAATAAGAATCACTTAGATTTTAGGCCTAAGGGTCTCACGATAGCATGGTATGAGGAGGAGCTGAACGTTTTGTACTTGAATATCATCAAATTTGGTGAAGCGTTATTAGAAAGTAGAAACCTTTTTGCTGAAGCTGCATGGCTAACCTTGAAGCTGACAGCTGTTTCTATTTTCATTGCCATATTTATCGGACTATTTTTTGCATTAATGAAAATATCAAAAATTAAAGTGTTAGAATGGATAGCGAACTTTTATATTTTTATCGTTAGAGGTACACCATTAATCGTGCAAATATTTGTTTTCTATTATGGTCTGACCGAGATAGCGATGATTTCAGGATTTTGGTCGGCAACATTAGGTCTGGCTTTCCACAACGGGGCCTATATAGCAGAAATTTTCCGGGGGTCGATACAATCGATCGGAAAAGGTCAGACGGAAGCGGGCAGATCGCTTGGAATGAACCGTTACCAGACGATGAAAAGAATCATTCTGCCGCAGGCATTTCGAAGAGCACTGCCTCCACTTGGCAACCAGTTTATTATCGGTTTAAAGGACTCTTCTCTTGCGGCATTTATTGGATTGACTGAAATTTTCGGAGCAGCTACTACTATGGGCGCCAATACCTTTGATTACATGACCTGGTTATTGGTAAGTGCTGTTTACTACTTGATACTAGTCTTCTTGTTGACCTTAGTAGTATCTTTCATCGAAAAGAAAATGGCGGCAAGTGATTAATAGAGGAGGAACAAAAGCGTGTCAGAAGATAGGGAAATGATTCGAGTAGAAAAATTGAATAAATCATTCGGGAATCTACATGTTTTAAAAGATATTGATTTTACTGTCAAAGAAAGTGAAGTAGTCGTATTGATTGGCGCAAGCGGATCAGGAAAAAGCACCTTACTTCGTTGTTTGAATTTTCTGGAGCTGAAAAATGGTGGAAGTATAATTATTGAAGGAAAAGAGTCAGATCCAAAAAAAGATAACTTGAACGAGGTAAGGCAAAAAGTAGGAATGGTATTTCAGCATTTCAACTTATTTCCTCACAAAACAGTGCTGGAAAATGTTATCGAAGCTCCTACTCAAGTGAAAAAAATCAAAAAAGCTCAGGCGATAAAAGAAGCTAAGGAATTATTAGCTAAGGTAGGGCTGGGAGATAAAGCGGATGATTACCCTTCCCGTTTATCCGGTGGACAAAAACAACGGGTGGCAATTGCGCGTGCATTGGCCATGAAGCCGGATATCATGCTATTTGATGAACCGACTTCCGCTCTCGACCCCGAACTGGTAGGGGAAGTGCTGGCGACAATGAAGGAACTTGCTAAGGAAGGGATGACAATGATTGTTGTGACCCATGAAATGGGTTTTGCCCGGGAAGTTGCCGATAAAGTCGTATATATGCATGACGGACGTATCGTTGAAACGGGAGAGCCTAATCAATTGTTTGATAACCCTCAAGAACAGCGGACGCAGGAATTTTTGAGTTCTATTTTATAAATAGTCAGTCATTAGTTATTCAGCTTACAATTAATTGAAAAATAATCCCGGGCCGTTATTGGGCTCGGGATTTTAATTTTTTTCTTTTATTTTTGGTATTCTTTTTATTCTTTAGAAGGAACAAACCTATAATGATCAACGCTAATGGCCAAAATTGCTCGATAAGGGAAAATAATTGATAGATCCATTGAAACCATCCGGGATTTACCGGAGAAAATAGGGCGAATAAACCAAGAGCCACTAGTAACAGACCTGGTATCAATCCCTGTTTTGTTTTATTGGAGCGAAGCACGAAGGCAATTCCAATAATCAGGGGATACACTCCCCAATGATCCACCCAGAGCCTGTAAGTGGTAAGCCCATGGAAATGTATGCCGAACCCCAATAACACTGCACCAGCGAAAATATTGTGAAACTCATTTGTTATATAACTATGTAATAAAAATGAAATGCCTATAATCATTAAAATGGTCGGCCAGGAATAAAAATCAGTTAATAGGGGAATATGTAATTGTCGCAGTAAAAAATAAGCTCCTAAACCAATCAATAGGAAACCTGTAAAAGTGTTCTGTCTTTTCATGCAAAGCCTCCCTTTACATATATCGAATTGTTGCGAATATACCTCGGTTATGGTACATTACAGTCGGGTTTGATTTGTTTACGAAGGAATTACATTATTTATTCTTTATTTAATCCTACCATATAGTTTCATATTCTGTTCACAATTTCCATCAGTTAGTACTATTTCACATGTTATAATGTATTTTATAAAATACTGCTCGTCAGGAAAGTTTTTTGGGGGTAGATGAAATGCACATATTAGTTGTCGGCGTAAATTATAAAACAGCCCCAGTAGAAATCAGGGAAAAACTCACATTTTCTGAAAACCGCATTTCCGATGCAATGGTTGAATTGAACCAGCGGAAGAGTGTGTTAGAAAACGTGATTATTTCCACATGTAATCGAACGGAGATTTATGCCGTCGTTGATCAACTTCATACCGGCCGCTATTATATCAAACAGTTCTTGTCTGATTGGTTTGAGGTGGAGAAAGAGACCTTCTCCCCATATTTGTCTATTTATGAAGGCGATGGTGCCATGGAGCACCTATTGCGCGTAACCTGTGGCCTGGATTCCATGGTCCTGGGGGAAACGCAGATTCTTGGTCAAATGAAACAGACCTTCTTAGAGGCCCAGGAAGCAAAAACTACCGGCACCATTTTCAATCAATTATTCAAGCAGGCAGTAACACTTGCTAAGCGTTCCCATAAAGAAACAGAAATCGGGGAAAATGCGGTGTCAGTCAGCTATGCAGCCGTCGAACTTGCCCGGAAAATCTTCGGTGATCTTGTAAACAAGCATGTAGTCATCTTAGGCGCAGGAAAGATGGGTGAACTTGCTGCAAAAAACCTTCAGGGTTCCGGAGTAAAACAGGTTACCGTAATCAATCGCACGCTCGCTAAAGCGCAGGTAGTTGCCGATCAATTCAATGGAGAAGCCAGAACGATCGATGATTTGTCAAAGACATTAAAGGATGCAGACATTCTGATCAGCTCCACTGGTGCTAAAGATTATGTAATTACTCAGGAAGTGATGGCTCCTATCCAGAAAGCCCGGAAAGGGAAACCATTATTTTTAGTTGACATTGCTGTACCACGGGACTTGGATCCAGCTATGGAGGAATTGGAAAGTGTATTCTTATATGATATTGATGATCTCCAGGGAATAGTTGATGCTAATCTGGCTGCAAGGCAAAAGGCAGCGGAAATTATCGAAATCATGATTGAAGAAGAGATCATTGCCTTTAAGGAATGGCTGCAGACCATCGGAGTAGTGCCAGTCATCTCCGCTTTAAGGAATAAAGCTTTATCGATCCAATCAGAAACAATGAAAAGTATTGAGCGTAAAATGCCTGATTTGACTGAACGGGAGAAGAAAGTGTTGAACAAGCATACAAAAAGTATTATCAATCAGATGCTGAAAGAACCCATTTTGCAGGCCAAAGAACTTGCAGCTCAACCAGATGCAGATGAGTCACTGCGACTGTTCACGCAGATATTCGGCATCGAAGAGCAGGTGCAGAATGAACTTCAGGAACAGCAAAAGAAAGATAATAAAGTGGTGTCCCTGGACCATAATGGGGAACTATCCTTTCCTGCCATAAAAAATGCTTCCACACACTAGTAAGGAAGGATAACTATATGCTTGATGTGAAATGGCTTTATGAGTTTATTATTTTCATTTACGCTCTAAGTGTTATTGGCTATTTTATTGATTTCATTCAACAAAACCGGAAGGCGAACCACATAGCCTTCTGGTTACTTAGTATGGTTTGGTCTCTACAGACCATTTTTTTGTTAACACAAGTTTTTATCGAAGATAACTTTCCAGTTATGAATGTTTACGATGGATTATATTTTTATTCTTGGATTCTAGTGACATTTTCCTTGATCATCAACCGTTTATACCGGGTAGATTTTCTGGTTTTTTTCACAAATGTGGTTGGTTTTTCAGTCATGTTACTTCATATTACTACGAAAGCCCGTGCTGATTTAGTAGAACAAGGAGTTCGTTTTATAGATGAAATGCTTGTTGCGCATATCACATTGGCACTCATTTCTTACGGTTTTTTTACGTTTTCGTTTATTTTTTCATTAATGTATTTGTTACAATACCGCTTGTTGAAAAAGAAAAAATGGGATAAGCGATTGTGGCGTTTAGGAGACTTATCTAAACTTGATCATTACTCTTACCTGGCAGTGACCGGCGGCGTTCCTTTACTGATGTTAGCCGTCATTCTCGGTGTCGTATGGGGATATAACTCGGATGATGTTTTTTACTGGTATGATTCTAAGACAATGGGTTCGTTTATTGTGTTATTCGTCTATATTATTTTTTTATTTTTACGGATAGTGAAAGGCTATCAGGGCAGGTCGATAGCAATGTATAATGCTGCGGCATTTTTATTTTTACTTGTCAATTTCTTTTTATTCGGTTCACTGTCGAACTTCCACTTTTAAGATTGAGGAGGCAATTTGGTGCGAAAAATTATTATTGGTTCAAGAAAAAGCAATTTAGCAATCACTCAAACAGAATGGGTCATCGATCAATTGAAAAAGGTGGAGCCAGCTGCTGAATTTGAAATTAAGCGTATCTCGACTAAGGGAGACCAGATCCTCGATGTCACACTATCCAAAGTTGGTGGCAAGGGTTTATTTGTCAAAGAGATTGAAAAAGCGATGTATGACGAAGAAATAGATATGGCTGTACACAGTATGAAAGACATGCCTTCTGTCATATCTGAAGGTTTGATGATTGCCTCTGTACCAGTGCGGGAGGATCACCGGGATGCGTTCGTTTCTAATAATCACAAAAAATTGAAAGACCTGCCTGCAGGATCAGTTGTTGGGACGAGCAGTTTAAGAAGAGAATCTCAAATACGTGCAGCACGTCCTGATCTGGAAGTGAAATGGATTCGCGGGAATATCGACACACGTCTTAAGAAACTGAGAGACGGTGAATTTGATGCGATCGTTCTTGCCGCGGCTGGTTTGAAGCGAATGGGCTGGAGTGATGACCTGGTTACAGAGTACCTGGATAAAGATGTTTGTGTACCGGCTGTTGGTCAGGGAGCGCTGGCAATCCAAACAAGAGAGTCTGACACGGAATTGCGTGAACTACTATCTAAAATCAATGATAGTTATACGGAAAAGACTGTAGCAGCAGAACGCAAATTTCTTCATGACTTAAATGGAGGCTGTCAAGTTCCAATCGGTGGTTATGCATATCTTGAGGGTGATGAAGTTATTTTGACTGCCCTTGTAGCAACTCCTGATGGGGAAACTATTCTGAAGGAGACATTCAAAGGATCTGATCCTATCGAGGTAGGAAAAGAAGCGGCCGATCATTTGAAAAAGTACGGCGCACAAAAAATCGTGGATGATGCAAAAGAGGAGCTGGATCAATAATGGGAGCATTGACAGGGAGAAATATACTTGTCACCCGTGCTCAAAGCCAGACAGCTTCTTTATCGGAAAAAATAAAGCAAGCAGGAGGGACCCCGGTGGAGGTCCCGCTGCTTCATTTTGCTTTACGTGATAACAAAGAAAATAAGCAGTATGTAGAACAACTTCACGAATATGCTTGGATTTTTTTCACAAGCTCTAATGGCGTGAAGTTTTTTTTCGAATTACTTGAGGAGAAGAAAGTTACTTGGCCCGGTAACCTAATGGTAGGCGCTGTAGGGGAGAAAACGGAAAGGACACTGATCCAATATGGCGTTGCTGCAGACTTCGTTCCCAATACATATACTGCAGAAGTGATGGCAGAAGAATTTATGGGGCGATTTGATAATCCCGGTCCAATACTATTAGTGCGTGGGAATCTATCGCGGGATGTATTGCCGGAAGCGATGAAAGGACATGTTTTTTTCCATTCAATGACCGTGTATGATACGCTATTAGCGAAGGATCAAAGGCCATTAATCGAAAAACTGGAAACCATTTCTATTGATGCTTATACTTTAACGAGCCCTTCGACGGTGGAAGCGTTCGTCCGGTTATGTCACAAACACAAGAATTTTAATAAATACCTCACTGTACCTTGTGTTTGCATAGGTACAACAACAGAGGCGAAAGCAAAGAAGGAAGGCTTTTTAAATGTTCTGGTGCCGGAGGGGCATTTCACGATAGAAGGTATGGTAGAGCTAATGGAAAGTTATTTCAGTGAGAAAGGATACGATATAGATGAACAGTAAAGACTTTAAGCGACATCGACGCCTGCGCCGTACGGAATCCGTGCGTGCGCTGGTCAGAGAAACTAAATTATCCAAAGATGATCTCATTTATCCCATATTTGTAGTAGAAGGAAAAGGAATTAAAAATGAAGTATCCTCCATGCCTGGGGTCTTCCATGTGTCTTTGGATTATTTGACTGAAGAAATGAAAGATTTACAGTCAAAAGGGATCCGTTCGGTAATCGTTTTTGGCGTACCGAATGAAAAGGACTCCCAAGGGTCACAGGCTTATTGCGAACACGGAATCGTGCAGGAAGCGATCAGACAAATCAAGCGGGATGTCCCTTCACTTACTGTAATTGCAGATACCTGTCTTTGTCAGTACACGGACCATGGACATTGCGGCCTCGTAGAAAACGGGGAAGTTCTGAATGATCCATCTTTAGAGTTGCTGGTCAAAACAGCCGTCAGCCAGGCAGAAGCAGGAGCAGATATCATCGCCCCTTCTAACATGATGGATGGATTTGTCGCTGCTATCAGGGAAGGATTGGATGAAGCGGGTTACAGTCAGATTCCGATAATGTCCTATGCAGTGAAATACGCTTCCGCTTTTTATGGCCCGTTCCGGGATGCTGCCCACAGTTCGCCTCAGTTTGGTGACCGCAGGGCGTATCAAATGGATCCTGCCAATCGTTTGGAAGCACTGCGAGAAGCTGAATCCGACATGGAAGAGGGAGCTGACTTCCTCATCGTCAAGCCAGCCTTATCGTATATGGATATCATGCGGGAAGTGAAAGACCGTTTCAATGCCCCGCTCGTTGCTTATAATGTCAGCGGGGAATATTCCATGATTAAAGCAGCAGCAATGAACGGCTGGGTCAATGAGCAAGAAATTGTCATGGAGAAATTGACCTCTATGAAACGTGCTGGTGCTGATTTAATCATTACTTATTTTGCTAAGGATGCAGCAGACTGGCTGAATGAATAATATTTGTAAGGTGGTGCGTTAGCAATGAAAAAATTTGACCGTTCAATTGAAGCATATAAAGAAGCAGAGCAGCTGATGCCAGGTGGCGTGAATTCACCGGTACGCGCATTTAAATCTGTAAATATGGACCCGGTGTTTATGGAACGAGGAAAAGGTTCAAAAATCTATGATATCGATGGAAATGAATATATTGATTATGTATTAAGCTGGGGTCCGTTGATTCTCGGCCATGCGGATGACCGTGTCGTAGAAAAACTTAAATCTATTACAGAATTAGGGACAAGTTTTGGTGCCCCTACAGAAATCGAAAATAAACTTGCTCAGTTAGTCATTGATCGTGTGCCTTCTATTGATATGGTACGCATGGTGAATTCTGGTACAGAGGCAACAATGAGTGCGCTCCGTGTTGCAAGAGGCTACACAGGCAGGAACAAAATTTTGAAGTTTGAAGGGAACTACCATGGCCATGGAGATTCCCTCCTGATTAAAGCAGGTTCAGGAGTAGCTACACTTGGGCTCCCTGATTCCCCGGGTGTTCCAGAGGGAATCGCCAAAAACACGATTACTGTACCATATAATGATATGGAAAGTGTCCGCTATGCATTTGAACAATTTGGTGATGATCTGGCAGCTGTAATTGTCGAACCTGTAGCTGGAAATATGGGAGTTGTACCTCCACAGGGTAATTTCCTGCAGGAGCTTCGTAAAATTACAGAAGATAATGGGACTGTATTGATTTTTGATGAAGTGATGACCGGTTTTCGCGTAGGCTATAACTGTGCACAGGGACATTTTGGTGTAACGCCGGACATGACATGCCTGGGTAAGGTCATCGGTGGCGGGCTTCCTGTGGGAGCTTACGGTGGCAAAAAGGAAATTATGGAGCGCGTAGCACCTATAGGTGACATTTATCAGGCAGGCACATTGTCAGGAAATCCACTAGCAATGACAGCAGGGTATGAAACACTGAAAGCAATGGATAAAGTTGCTTATGAAGCAATCAATAAAAAGGTGGATCGTCTGATCGAAGGCTTTACGAATGCAGCAATTGAAAATAATATTCCATTCTCTGTCAATCGTGCGGGCTCCATGGTAGGCTTTTTCTTTAATAAGGAAGGCGTCTATAACTTTGAAACAGCCAGTGCTTCAGATCTGGATTTATTTGCAAAATATTATCGTGGAATGGTTGAAGAGGGCATCTTTCTACCTCCTTCCCAGTTTGAAGGATTGTTCTTATCTACTGCTCATACGGAAGAAGATATTGAAAAGACGATTGAAGCAGCAAGAAAAATTTTCACTGAAAACCGTAAAAATTAACTCACATATTTGCTGTAATAAGATCTGTTATGCGTTTGTTTGAATAAGGCTTAGAGGAAAATCTCCTCTAAGCCTTATTGTGTTTAACCTCCCTTTCCTGCTGTCTCTTGACTCTAAAGAATAATACGAAATCGACTGATTCAGATCACTAAGATGTTGTGGAGCATAACTCTCATCTGCATAATTTTAAAATTAAATTGGAGTTGGCAGGCGGGGTTTTCTTATTGATTCGTATATTTTACCTTTTCTGTGCATAAAGTGGAACAGAGATGGATGTTGCGTCATAAGGGAGGAGGAAAGTACGTGACTAATGATAACAAGAATGTGTTTTCATTTTATTTAGACGAATCGTTATGGTTTGAAAGAGGACAGGAAGTCAAAGAGCTGATGGGGATTTCACTGGATCCGGAAATTGTCATACATCCCTTGGATGAGACAGTATTGATTCAAGGAGCGATCAACCTTACTGGTGAATACTTTGCTAAAACAGATGAGGAATCAGATACGGAAACTGTAGCTCCTTTCCCTTCCAGGAAGATTGTTGAAAGGGTGGAACAGGAAGAAGAGGGTGCAAGTCAGTTTTATCATCAGTTTCCTGTAGAGGTATCCATACCCAGAAATCGGGTTGAAAATGTAGATGATGTATCTGTTAGTATTGATGTTTTTGATTATGAGTTGCCTTCAGAAAACCAGCTCAAGCTGCATGCAACTATTGCGATTCACGGAATAGAAGAGACGGAAAGAGAAAAAGAGGGGGCGGCAGAGTCCGAGGCAAGGAGCGAAAACAATGTTGCCTGGGAACAATCTTATCAATTTGAAGTGGATTATCCAGAAAATGATGAAGCTTCAGCTTCTCCTGAGGCAAATACTTCATCTTTCGAGCAGGAGAATCCAGTCATGGAGGAAGAAGTTGTGGAATCTAAATCGGAATCTTCAAGCGGGGATCGTTGGAAATATAAAAAAGTCCAGACTCTCTCTGAATTTTTCAACCATGAAGCTGCTCCGGAAGTAGAAGAAAATGAGCCTAGTCCTTCTCCATCCTATGAAGCATCTCCTTCACTGGAATATAAGGGGGATGAAGTGGAAGGGCAGGATGACGAGGGAGAAACTGAGGCTGAAAGCCGTAATCTCGGCAATCAATTACTGTTCAGTATGTTTGAAGACCGGGAAGAAACCTATACGAAGATGAAAATGTGTATCGTTCAAGAGGAAGATACACTGGAAAGTATTGCAGACCGCTACCAAATTTCTATCACTCATTTGACGAAGGTGAATAATGTATTCGAGGATGATCTTAAACCTGGTAAAATCATTTATATTCCTTCGCAATCATAATAGGATTCTTAAAAAGGCTGTCCTGGAAGATCCATCCCTTCCTCGGCAGCCCGATCTGTTTTGAGGGAGGGATTTTTTTGAATTACTTACAAAAGGTTATCGACAAGTATGGAATGTCGATCCAAAGAGCTGAACAAATTACTAAGAAGCTATATCGCATTCAAACCGATTACGGTGATTTTGCCCTAAAACAATCCCGCTATCACTCCAATGAAGAAAATAAATGGAATTCCATCGTAGACTGGCTGGAAGCTAACGGTGGGCACCTTGCTCCACCGTTAGCCCGAACAAAAAATAGCCGCTCCTATGTAAAAAGTGAAGAATGGCTTTATTATCTTACACCATGGGTGCAGCACACCAAGGATGAGTATCCCAGTCATGATATAGAAAGTTTTTATCGAAGCCTCGGAATATTGCATAAACAAACAAAGCAGACATCTCAGGACAATTATCACTACATTGAATATTTGGGGAATAGGAAAGAAGCCAGTGAGCAGGCACATCAGCAACTGCTTGTTCAGATAGAAGGGTTCGAAAAGCGTCGTTATATGTCCCCCTTGGGACTGGCTGTTTGTTCACAATACAAGCAGATTCATTATTCATTAGAATTTATGAAAGATTTATTTCGGGAGTTTCCTGATCGGGAAAACATTTCCGGGGAAATCCCTCAGGTTATGAATCACGGAAATTTAAAAAACGATCATATCATCCAATATCACGGGCATAGTTATTTTCTGAATTGGGAGCAAATGTTTGTTGGACCTGCCATGTTGGATGTCAGCAGGTTCTTTTTAAATGATTTTCGTTTTCATGACAGTCCTGTTGAAGCATATTCAAAGAAATTTCATGTCTATGAGCAATTATATGGGATAACAAACCAGGAGCGTCTTTTTTTAGCGATTCATCTAATTGATCCTCACCATTATTTCCATCGACTGGATCAGTTGACAGCGGATGAACATTCAAGTGAGCTTGAAAAGGTACAGAGATTAGAGAAGAGTTTTCGGCGTATGGTATATGGGCGAGTGATTGCCGAATCTCTTTTTTCTTCTTTTCAAGCTCAGCAGGTAAAAGAAAACGAGTCTATATCCACTCCAGATGAAACGCAATGAATATTCCTATGAATATACCAAGCAAAAATACATCCAGCGTTGTCGGAAATATGAGTGTGCGCAGTAATTGAAAAATCATCAGCGGCAGCATCGCTTTTTCAATAATATAAAGCCACCTGCGACACCAGGGAGGAAGCCGGTAACGGTACAGTCTGCTCATCTTAATCACCTCTTTTTTATAAAATATGATGAATTGGGTAAAATGATGAAAATGCGGATTTTAGCAGCAGAAATTAAGTAACTGTTGATTTTAAATACATTTCTCTATACAATATGAAATATAATTGAACACGTGAAATGCCGTGATGGGGAAGAGTACAGGATGCAAACCCACAGAGAGGAAAACATATGCTGAAAGTTTTCCGGAATATTGCGTGCTGGAAGGTCACCCCGGATGCAGCTTCTTTGAAAGGGAAAAAGTAGAAGAAGCCGGTTTGAAACCGTTAACGAATGAAGTGCACAAGGGAGAAGTGTTTTACCTTGTGAATAAAGGTGGTACCACGTAGATTAATCTCTTTCGTCCTTTTTGGATGGAAGGGATTTTTTTATTTTTACTTTATAAAAGTTTAACTTTGTTAAATAAAAATCTTAGGTTTTCGTTATAAGCCATAGCGACAAGCAAAGTTTTTCTAACACGGCACTTTATTTATTTACTTAAAGGAGGAAATGCTTTATGACCAAACAGGAAGTATCATTACCGCCAAAGTACGAACCGACGACAGTTGAAAAAGGAAGGTACAAATATTGGGTGGATGGAAAATTTTTCGAAGCAACAGGTGACAAATCGAAAGAACCTTATACAGTTGTCATCCCGCCACCGAACGTTACCGGTAAACTACACCTTGGTCACGCATGGGATACTACATTGCAAGATATCATAACACGGGCAAAAAGGATGCAAGGGTACGATGTATTATGGCTGCCAGGCATGGACCATGCAGGTATCGCAACCCAGGCAAAAGTAGAAGCCAAACTGAAAGAACAAGGCCTTTCCCGTTATGATTTAGGCAGAGAAAAATTCCTGGAACAGGCCTGGTCATGGAAAGAAGAATATGCAGATTTCATTCGCACCCAGTGGGAGAAACTGGGCCTTGGACTCGATTACTCCCGGGAGCGTTTTACCTTAGATGAAGGGTTATCTGATGCAGTTAAAGAAGTTTTTGTGAAACTATATGAAAAAGATTTGATTTACCGTGGTGAATACATTATCAATTGGGATCCAGCTACGAAAACCGCCCTCTCTGATATCGAGGTTATTTATAAAGATGTCACCGGGCATTTTTATCATATGAAATATCCATTAAGTGATGGCTCCGGTCATATTGAAATAGCTACTACACGTCCGGAAACAATGTTAGGCGATACTGCAGTAGCTGTACATCCTGAAGATGAACGCTATAAGCATCTGATCGGTAAAAAGGTTACATTGCCTGTTACCGGCCGCGAAATTGAAATTGTTGCAGATGATTATGTGGATATGGAATTTGGTTCAGGTGCAGTGAAAATCACTCCCGCCCATGACCCGAACGACTTTGAAATTGGAAACCGTCACAACTTAGAACGGATTCTGGTTATGAATGAAGATGGTACCATGAATGAAAACGCAGGCAAGTACCAGGGAATGGACCGCTTTGAATGCCGTAAACAACTGGTGAAGGATTTGCAGGAGCAAGGTGTTTTATTTGATATTGAAGATCATGACCATTCCGTAGGTCACTCCGAGCGTAGTGGGGCTGTCGTTGAGCCTTACCTTTCCACTCAATGGTTTGTCAATATGGAGCCGCTTGCGAAGGAAGCGATTAAGCTTCAGCAAGGTGATGACAAAGTGCACTTTGTACCGGATCGTTTTGAAAAAACTTACCTTCACTGGATGGAAAATATCCGGGACTGGTGTATTTCAAGACAGTTATGGTGGGGGCATCGTATCCCGGCCTGGTATCATAAACAAACTGGTGAAATTTATGTAGGCAAAGAAGCTCCAAAGGATGAACAAAATTGGGAGCAGGATAAAGATGTATTGGATACATGGTTCTCCTCCGCATTGTGGCCATTCTCCACAATGGGCTGGCCGGATGAAAACAATGAAGATTTTCAACGTCACTTCCCTACTGATGCCCTGGTCACAGGTTATGATATCATCTTTTTCTGGGTGAGCCGCATGATATTCCAGTCCATCGAATTTACAGATCGTCGCCCATTCAAAGACGTTTTGATTCATGGTCTGGTCAGGGATGCTGAAGGCAGGAAGATGAGCAAGTCTCTTGGTAACGGGGTAGATCCGATGGATGTCATCGAAAAGTATGGAGCGGACTCACTACGATATTTCTTATCTACAGGGTCAGCGCCTGGGCAGGATTTGCGTTTCCAATGGGAAAAAGTAGAATCAACCTGGAACTTTGTCAACAAAATATGGAATGCTTCCCGTTTTGCATTAATGAATATGGGAGATATGAAATATGAAGATATTGATTTGTCCGGAGAAAAATCGGTAGCAGACCAATGGATTTTGACTCGCTTGAACCAAACGGTAGAACAAGTGACTAAGAATATCGACCGCTATGAATTCGGGGAAGCTGGTCGTCACCTATATAATTTCATCTGGGATGAGTTCTGTGACTGGTATATTGAAATGGCAAAGCTGCCTTTATATGGTGAAGATGAAGCGAAGATTAAAACAACTCGCTCGGTACTTGCGTATACACTGGATTATATCATGAGGATGCTGCATCCATTCATGCCATTTGTTACAGAAGAGATCTGGCAGAATTTACCGCATGAAGGTGAGTCTATTACCCAGGCAGCCTGGCCGAAAGTGAAGCCGGAATTCGATAATGAGAATGCTGTTGGTGAAATGGAACGACTCGTAAATATCATTCGTGCCGTTCGTAATATTCGAGCGGAAGTGGATACACCGATGTCCAAAGAGATTCAGTTGATGATTCAGGCGAAAAATGAAGAAGTAGAGAAAGAATTAGAGGCGAATCGCAACTACTTGGAACGCTTCTGTAACCCAAGTGAACTTACAATAGCAACAAGCCTGCAATCCCCGGAAAAAGCGATGTCTGCTGTTGTAACGGGTGCTGAGCTTTACCTCCCATTAGCTGGACTGATCAATATCGCAGATGAAATCAAACGTCTGGAAATAGAGAGAGAAAAATGGGATAAAGAAGTGGAGCGAGTCCAGAAGAAACTTTCCAATGAAGGTTTTGTCAGTAAAGCTCCAGAGCACGTAGTCGAAGAAGAACGCAGAAAAGAAACCGACTATCTAGATAAGCGTGCAAAAGTAGAAGCGCGGATTAAAGAGTTGAAATCGTAAAGAACAGGAAAACTTGAGGGTGTTCCAAGAGGGGATGCCCTCTCTTTGTTGTGAAGCGAGGAGGATCAGATGGTGACGTATGAAAAAGCAATAGAATGGATTCACAGTCGGGAAAAATTCAAAATTAAACCAGGGCTGAAACGGATGGAATGGATGATGGATAAACTGGGCCATCCAGAGCGAGAGTTGAATGCCATCCATATTGCCGGAACAAATGGAAAAGGTTCGACACTTTCTTTTTTACGTAATCTGCTGGAAGCACAGGGTAAGAATGTCGGTACATTCACCTCTCCATACATTATTCACTTCAATGAACGTATCAGTGTGAATGGAAAACCAATACAAAATGATGATTGGCTGCAGTTAGTAGAAACGATTAAGCCCTTGTCTGAAGAGATAGGCCGGACACATTTAGGAGAACCCACCGAATTTGAAGTCATTACGGCCATGGCCTTACTATATTTCAAACAGGCAAATCTTGATTTTATCATTTTGGAAACCGGGTTAGGCGGGCGCTTTGATTCTACTAATATCATTCAACCAGCCGTGGCAGCTATAACTAATATAGGTCTCGATCACATGAATATTCTTGGGGACAGCTACGAAAAAATCGCTTTGGAAAAAGCTGGTATAATCAAAAATCATGTCCCGGTTGTTACTGCTGTAGAAAATGAAGAAGCTATTCGAGTAATAGAGCAAAAATGTCAGGAAACATCCTCGAAACTTTTTCGCTTGAACCATGAGTTTTTTGTAAAGCATGAACGCAGTGATGAAGCAGGAGAACATTTTTACTTTTCCAACCGTTCCTATCAATCCCGACTACTGACAAGCTCCATGAAAGGCAGACATCAAGAAGCGAATGCTGGAACAGCCATAGAAATTATGGAGGTGTTGCGTGATAAAGGGTATCCGTTCCGTCCAGAAGATTACTATAATGGTATTATGTCAACAAGTTGGCCTGGAAGATTTGAAAAGATATCGGAAAGTCCTTTGGTTATCCTGGATGGAGCACATAATGAAGAGGGGATGGAAACCCTGATGAGAACTGTGGATGAACATCTCACTGGCAAGCGTAAATTTTTGCTCTATGCTGCCCTGGAAGATAAACCTGTAAAAGGAATGCTGAAGCAGCTTAAAGGTCATTTCGATCACATCACTTTCACAAGTTTTAACTTTCCTCGGGCAATGGATGCGCAGCAGTTAAAGCTCTTTTTTGATGGAGACAATGCTTGTGTGGAAAATGACTGGGAGAAAGCTATCGAAAACATGATAGGCAAAATGACCTATGACGACGTATTACTTGTGGCAGGTTCATTATATTTCATCTCTGATGTCAGAAATTACTTTGAATATAGGTCAAAGGTATGATAATATAATAGTTATCTGAAAATTGCTCACGGTAAAAGCGCATCTTTTGCATTCATCATCAAGCAATAAATGGTAAAAATATAATAGATTTGATGCAGGGAGATGCATGTAATGACAAAAGAGAAGGGGATTGCCATATGGTTGACCTGGCTTTTTGTATGGCCGATTAGTTTATATGGAGTTTATAGTTATATGGAACCAGCTTTTGGAGGGATAATGGTGGATCTATTCTCTTTTGCCATTTTAATTTGTATTGTCTCTTTATTTCCTCTCCTATTCAAAGAGGGACCAATCTTTTTGATCCAGGGAGTCAGTCTCGCAGTGTTTCTTTATTTCGGCTTATTCATGGAAATCGTCCTCACGCAGATTGGTGTTATCTCCCTGTTATTAAAGGTGCGGATCGCCCGTGAAGATCTGCACCGATTTCCGATGAACATGCTGATGTTTCTGGTGACTAGTATCGTTGGGGGAGCAACCTATTATCTTTTAGGCGGAGAACATGGTACAAAAGCCTATAATGATTTGTATGATATCTTTCCTATTCTGGCTTATGCGATAACTATATTTCTGGTGAATCAGACATTAATAAAGGTAATAGGAGTGCTATTACAAAAGCGGACATTTCAATTGATAGATCGTGCTACTTTATGGGAAACCTATACCACAGTGCTTATTTTCCCTGTTGGTTTCGTATTGTACAGACTATATTCTGATTTAGGAGTTGTAGCGGTTTATTATGTAGGAATCCCTTTTGTATTAATTTCTGCCATGCTAATGCTTTACCATACCAGTAAGCAGATTAATGGATATTTGCAAAAGACGAGTGATATCGGTCATGAGCTTACAGGACGTCTGAAATCGGAGGAAGTGATTGACCTTTTCATTTTTCGTGTGGCAGATCTGCTGCCTCTTAAATATATTTATATTTTTAATGTGAAAGATGATGAAAGGTTATCCTTGATTCGCTTTTATGATGGAAGTGGCGAACATAGCTTTCCGGAATTCACCTTAAGACCAGGGGAGGGTGTTAGCGGCTATGTATGGAAGGAAGGAAAGGGAGTACGGTACAATAACCAACGCGAATGGCTTCATTTGAAAAGCGGGTATATCCCTGATGATGGAGAAAGCGTTCTATCACTTCCTGTTTATCGAAATCATGAAATTTTTTCGGTTATAACAGTTATTTCTAACCATAAGCGCGCATTTGAGAAGTATCAATATATGATCGTAGACATTTTGACCAATTATCTGGCTGTAGCTATTGAGAATGCAAACAATTATGAGTTCACTAAAAATAAGAGTGAACGCTGCCCTCTCACAAATCTATATAATTACCGTTACTTTGAAGAGCAATTAGAAAAAACATTTCTCACCAATAAAAATTTCAATCATCCCATCTCCCTTATTTTATTGGATATTGATCATTTCAAGGCAGTGAATGATACATATGGTCACCAAAGTGGTAACGAGATCCTATGCAGTGTAGCAGATTTGCTGAATAACGTGAATGGAAAGGGAGGTCTGGTGGCTCGCTATGGTGGAGAAGAGTTTGTGATTCTGTTGCCGGGCTATCCGCTAAGGAAAGCAATGAATATCGCTGACAAATTAAGAGAAAGTCTGGCAACAACTACTTTTTATGCTTATGACCATATTGTAAACCAGAATGGTCCGGTAGCCGTTTCTATTACAGCAAGTATAGGGGTAGCTAACTACCCTGACCATTGTGAAGAAGCCCTTGAGCTTGTCCGGCATGCGGACCGGGCTATGTACGTAGGTGCAAAACAACAAGGGCGCAACAAAGTTGCCAATTATGAAAGTTTACTGGGGATAGCCGAGTAATTCTATGCAGCTATCTCTGGTAAATGCTTTACCTTATCTCCGTTTTTCCTCAACCAACCCCACTATCCCCGAAGGAGAATGTTTGATGAACTTCATTTTTATAGTTTATTTTTTCATTATTGGTTTGGTATTCGGTTCTTTTTTTAATGTAGTCGGCTTTCGAATCCCAAAACAAACACTTTTGCAACATCAGCGTTCGCACTGTCCCTCATGCGGCAACCAGCTTTCATGGCAGGACTTAATCCCTGTTTTGTCTTATCTTCATCTGAAAGGAAGATGCCGGTATTGCCGGACCTCTATCTCTATAATTTACCCTTTTGTAGAACTCTTCACTGGAAGTTTATTCGCGTACAGTTATTATATCTTCGGATCAACAGTTGAACTTTTTACGGTTTTATTATTGATATCTCTGTTTAGCATCATTTTTGTCAGCGACATGACTTATATGTATATTCCGGATAAAGTACTGATCACATTTTTTTCGTTATTTTTCGTCCTTCGTATGCTGCATCCTACGATTACCTGGAGCAATGCTTTTCTGGGGGGGATTAGCGGAATTTTCCTCATAGGGATGATTATCCTTCTTAGTAAAGGAGGTATGGGCGCTGGAGATATGAAGTTATTTGGAATCATAGGCTTCGCCATGGGAATAGAGGGGATGATGGTTTCATTTTTTCTGGCTGTCATAAGCGGGGCTTGCCTTAGCATGGCTTTTCTAGTTTCGGGGAAAGTAGCAAGGAAACAACCCATTCCCTTTGGCCCATTTATCATCTTTGGAACTTTGACCGCCTACTTTTATAGTGACAAAATCCTGACATGGTACATTGCTTTCTTCTAACAAGATGCCGTTAAACCTCAGTTTTAATTTTCCAGTAAAGCTCCCTTTTGCTGAAGACTCAGTTTCGAGATAGTCGGGTCCGTTACCATGAGTGGAATGGAATGGTCCGGGAAACAACTCGCTTTCCAGCTGCATCGCCTAGACACTCGCGACATAAGCAGTCCATCAACGGGAAGAAAGAACACTTCCCTTTTGCTGTTCTGCTTATGCGTGTCGTGTCTCCCAAGGCGATTACGCATTTATTTCTTTCCTGCGGGGGACCTGGCAAGCTTCCTCGGGCTACGCCCTGTGGGATCTCGCCTAGCCCCTTCTCCCGCGGGAGTCTCGTCATTTCCCTGCCCATCCAGCCAGTTTAGTAATAAACGGCCTCTTCATGTGTGTAGCTGAAATCTTCATCTTGAGCCATTTATAAAGAATATAAAGGATGCAACGTTTTCTTTCAAAATTATCATAGTGAGGTTTCGTCAAGTATGGTTTCGAGTGCTTTTTATGGCAAAGGGCGTAGGGAAACGGTGAGACTCCTGTGGGAGCTGAGTGATAGGTGAGGCCCCGCAAGGCGAAGCCTGAGGAGACTCAGCACACGCCCACGGAAAGCGAATCGTTTCCCGAAGCCCCTCAACTTCAACAATATCTCGAAATCAAGTCTTCCCTAATCCGGCCATATTGTTGAATAAGTCTCATATGAAAACCCTGCATCACCGTTTAACAGTATTTTAACTAGTGAATGACTGCTTAAAAATAAATTGTCGAACGTTAATGGCATTCTGGTGACAAGTTTCGTCTACTTTTTTTAAACACTTTTGGTAGAGTAGTACAAAATGACCCAGAGGTGGTGGATCTAGTGGACAAGCAGGATAAAATCTCTATTAGGATGAATGGTAAAGAGACATTGATCCCTCGGGAAGAAGAGAAAGCAATCGAGGAGGTTGTTACTTCTCAGGAAGAACAGGCTGCTACAGCTGAAGTATATGAATACGAACACGCAGAACAAAAAAAAGTAATCAAACCTGAAGCTTGGAAAAAACATCCCTATTATAAAAAGAAAAAAAGGAAAAAAAAGCTTACTTCTCCCGTTAAGAATGTCATCGTTTCAGTCGTTGCCGCTCTATTGTTAGGACTCCTGCTCGGCTTTATTTTGCTCCGTATGTTCGTGGGTATTACTGAAAGTGATGGTGCAACGCCTTCAAGTACTGCCCCATCCACAGGAGATACAGAGAATGCTGCACCCGTAACAACAGGGAGGGTGACCGATATTAATCTTTCAGCTGTCAAAGCATATGTGGTACAGGCCGGATATTTTACGAGCAGGGAGAAAGCCGAGGAGTGGAGCGAAAATTATATAGATGAAGGATATCCTACCGTCATTTGGGAACGGGAGGGCGATGTTTTCCTGTTTACCGGTCTGGCTGGGAGTTATGAGGCTGCCAACGCTAAAGCATCTTCATTACAGGCAGACGATCTTCAAACCTATGTTAAACCCTGGGAAGTTGCAGCAACTGAAAAGGTGAACATAAAAGGAGCGGAACCCCTCAGCGGTTTCGCTGATTTATTCTATGCAACAATGGATGGAAAAGAAACAACTGAGGAATGGAATCAGCTTGCCGGGCGTCTGCCTGAAAATGATACATTCAAAGAACTCAAAGCCGCTATAAAAGATTTAAGTGAGTCAAGTGATCGTAGTCAACAAGATGTGCTTTTGTTAAAAGTTTGGAAAGGTTATGAAAATATTCTTAAAAAATAGGTGCATTAAGTGCCTATTTTTTATTTTTCTGTAATTATTAAACAAGGAAACAGGATAAGCTTATAATAAAAAATCAGATAATGTACAATAAAGAATAAGTTGAATTGCTATATATCTCCTTTTATTAATTCTAAAAAGTTTCATATACTGGTTAGAACCTCACAGTTGATTTTTGGGAAGGGTGTCAGGATGGAGAAATCATTAGTATTAGGATCAGCATCACCTAGAAGGAAGAGTCTGCTTGAATTGGCTGGCTTTCAGTTTGAAGTAAGAACCAGTGATGCGGATGAAACTGCTATCAGTAATAAAGAGCCTGAGATGTTAGTTCAAAGACTAGCACAGCTAAAGGCTGAACAAATTGTTACAACAGAGAATGAAGTATTAGTAACGGCGGATACCGTCGTGAGTTTTGCGGGAAAAGTGCTGGGTAAACCGGAGACCAGACGGGAAGCAATCGAAACACTCCAGTTATTAAGCGGCAAAACACATGAAGTTCATACTGGTGTGTTAATCCGGGGTTATGATCAATATAAAATCTTTGCCGTAAAAACCATCGTGAAATTCATGGAGTTGACGGAAGCCGACATCATTCGTTATGTAAATACCGGAGACCCTTTTGATAAGGCAGGAAGTTATGGGATTCAAACCAAGGGAGCATTGTTGGTAAAAGGAATTCGAGGTGATTATTATAATGTAGTCGGTCTGCCTATTGCATTTCTGGTGAAAGAGCTTGAAAAATTTGACATCACTCCATCCTGAAAAAATCTGTGAGGAAAAACAGGAAAGGGTGTAGTGAATTTGTCAGGTGCTCAGGTTATGTTGAAAGATGTGCCTTTAGCTGATAGGCCCAGGGAGCGTATGATCGAACATGGCCCCCGTCATTTATCAAACCAGGAACTGATAGCCATTCTTCTTGGCAGCGGCTCGAAAAACGATTCAGTGATGAACTTGTCCCAGCGTTTGCTGATACATTTTGAGGGTCTGGATCTTTTAAAGGACGCCACTATTGAAGAGTTGACAGCGATCAAAGGGGTAGGTACAGCTAAAGCTGTGCTCATCCAGGCAGCCTTGGAAATAGGTAAAAGAATTCATCGAATGAAGCCGCCGGAACGTTATATCATTCGCAGCCCGGAAGATGGGGCGGATTTTGTTATGGAAGAGTTGCGAGGGCTTAAACAGGAACATTTCATATGCCTTTTTCTAAATACCAAAAACCAAGTTCTGCATCGGCAGACGATTTTCATCGGAAGTCTCAACGCCTCCATCGTTCATCCACGAGAGGTTTATAAAGAAGCGGTGAAACGTTCAGCAGCATCGATTATTTGCATTCATAACCACCCCTCTGGCGATCCCACCCCATCGCAGGAAGATATCAATGTAACGAGGCGATTAGCAGAATCTGGTAAGATGATCGGCATTGAAATGTTAGATCATTTAGTGATAGGGGATCGGAAATTTGTTTCTCTAAAGGAAAAAGGATACTTGTAAGACTATCCATTTCTTCATTTTTTTCGTATAATTGAATAGATAGTGAAAGTGAGCGCCTTTTTATAAGCTGGATCTTATAATGGGCGCTTCTTTCTCTTGCTTAACTGGAAAATAAAATTATTAGATGACTAGAATACCCTCGAGATAGAGTAGAAAGGGAGATCGGTATTGGGTTTATTTGGTTTTTCACAGGATTTAGGAATTGATTTAGGTACAGCGAACACGTTGGTCTTTATAAAAAATAAAGGAGTCGTAGTCCGGGAGCCTTCTGTAGTAGCCCGCGACATTACGACAGGAAACATTGAAGCAGTTGGGAATCCTGCCAGAAATATGATTGGTCGTACACCTGGCAATATTTCTGTTGTACGTCCTATGAAAGATGGCGTCATAGCCGATTATGATACGACAGCTGAAATGATGAAATATTATATCAATAAAGCGATGAAAAATAGATCTAGTTTTGCAAGAAAGCCGAATGTGATGATCTGTGTTCCTTCAGGAATTACAATGGTCGAAGAACGTGCGGTCATTGATGCAACTAAGCAAGCCGGGGCGAAAGAAGCGTATCCGATTGCAGAACCTTTTGCCGCTGCTATTGGAGCAGGGCTTCCTGTATGGGAGCCGACTGGAAGCATGGTAGTAGATATCGGTGGCGGGACTACAGAAGTAGCGATTATTTCCTTAGGCGGAATTGTTACTTCCCAGTCTATCAGATTAGCCGGTGATGAAATGGATGATGCCGTTATGCAGTATATTCGGAAGCAATACAACCTGATGATCGGAGAACGTACCGCCGAAAATATCAAAATGGAAATAGGTGCAGCCGGTAGTCCTGAAGAAGATAAAGAGATGGATATCCGTGGAAGAGATTTATTGACAGGGCTGCCAAAAACAATTTCTATCAATGCTGCTGAAATTTCTACAGCATTAAAAGATACAGTAGATGCTATTATCGATGCGGTGAAAAATACATTGGAAAAAACACCTCCTGAATTGGCAGCTGATATCATGGACAGAGGGATTGTATTGACTGGGGGCGGTGCCTTGTTGAAGAATATGGACCAAGTTATCAGCGATGAAACAAAGATGCCTGTTTTTGTTGCTGACGATCCGCTTGATTGTGTGGCGATTGGTACGGGGAAATCGCTGGAATACATCCATCAATTTAAGGCGCAGCCAAACGTGGCCTCTAGAGCCAGAATGGAGTAACTGACGGTTCTATGCCTTCTTTTTTCAAAAAAAAACGACTTATTCTTATACTCGTCAGTTTCATTTTGCTCGTCGCATTGATTGGCTTTTCGCTAAGAGAGCGAAGTGAACTCACCTGGCCGGAGAAATTTGTCCATGATTCCGTCGGGTGGATACAAACAATATTTAACCAGCCCGTACAATTCATCCAAGGCACCTACGAAAATATACAGGACATCAGTAAAACATATGAGCAGAACGAAATATTGAAATCGCGTCTATCCCGATATAAAAGTATCATGCAAGAAAATCAGATGCTGAAAAAAGAGAATGAAGAACTTCGTTCAAGTCTCGAATACCAGGATAGCCTGACAGATTATGAGCCTATCGATGCTTCAGTCATAGCAAGGAGTTCAGAGAGATGGTTCAGCCAGATGATTGTGAACCGGGGCGAGGCTCATGGAGTTAAGAGGAATATGGCAGTTATCACAGGTGAAGGAATGATCGGAAAGATTCAGTCAACCGACAAGTTTCATTCTACTGTCCGGTTACTAAGCGGGTTCGGTTTGTCCAACCGTATTTCTGCATGGGTGTGGCAGGAAGATCAGCCAATTCACGGCTTGATTCAGGGATATGATGAAGAAACTGAGTCATTATTATTAAAAGAAATTGACTATGACGCAGAGATTAAGAAAGGAGAAAAGGTTGTTTCATCTGGTAAAGGCGGAGTCTTTCCGGCAGGTTTACTGATTGGAGAAGTTACCAAGGTTGAAATGGATCAGTATGGTTTGACACAAACGGCTTATGTAGAGCCTGCCGCTGATCTTTATGACATCAATCAGGTAATGATTGTAGACAGGAGCATGCCTACCTATGATATGGAGCAAAAAAATGAGGAGGAAGAGGAATGAGAAAACGTTTCTATCTTCCTTTGATATTACTTTTTCTGCTTGTCTTACAAGGACTTGCTATGAGCCTGCTTCCAGCAAGTTTAGCTTATTCGGATTTACTGATTACCCCTCATTGGGTACTTGTGATCCTGATACTTATCGCTGTTTTTTTTGATAACGATGATACCTATTACTCCCTGTTATATGCAATTCTGTTCGGTCTATTGATTGATATGGTTTATACAAGTATTTTAGGGGTTTATATGTTTACGTATGGCATCGTCATCTATTTAGCTCACGGGCTTAAAAAAATGCTTCACGGAAACTTTATTGTAGCTGTCTTATTGGCATTGTTTGGCCTGGCTCTGACAGAATTACTTTTATATACGATTTACTCCTTCGTCCAAGTGACCCAAATGACGTGGGAAGCGTTTTTGACAAAGAGAATGCTGCCGACGGGGATAGCTAATCTACTCTTCTTTTTACTTGCCTATCCGATTGTAAAAGGAAAACTGGAAAAGTGGGCAGCAAATTGACTGAGCAACTGATCTTCCCTATTGCATTGGGAAGCGGATCCTTGCAGGCTGGAGGGAACTAAGGTGATAGCAAATCAACAACTAATAACAATTAAAGGCACGAGGGACGGGTTAATTTTAAAAATAGATGACCAATGTGCCTATGAAAATGTCCTGGAAGAATTAAAAGAAAAACTTTCTCTGAATGCTTTGCTGGAGGAAGACCGGCTGATATCGGTTAATATTCAACTTGGGAACCGGTATGTTACCAGAGAACAAAAAGAAACGCTGAAAAAAGTAGTAAGGGAAAACCAGAATCTTGTGGTCGGAAAGATAGAATCTAATGTCCTAACAATAGAGGAAGCTTCAGAATGGAAAAAGCATGCAGAAGTAAAGCCTTTAGTGAGGGTAGTAAGATCAGGACAGGTGATCAATGTTGAGGGAGACTTATTATTGATCGGAGATGTCAATCCTGGTGGCAAGGTGATGGCTTCAGGTAATATTTTTGTGATGGGAAGCCTCCGAGGGATTGCGCATGCTGGCGTTGATGGAGATTCCCGTGCTGTCATCGCCGCTTCATATATGCAGCCGAGCCAATTAAGAATTGCCGATGCAATCAGCAGAGCCCCTGATCATGAGACAGAGGGCGTCTATATGGAATGCGGCTATTTGAATGAAAATGAAGACAAAATTTTGATTGACCGTCTTCAGGATATCATTAAAAAAAGGCCGGACATCAGCAGTTTTGAAAGGAGAATGCTTAATGGGTGAGGCTATTGTTGTAACCTCTGGTAAAGGTGGGGTAGGTAAAACAACAACTACTGCCAATATCGGTACAGCACTTGCATTACTTGGTAAAAAAGTTTGCCTCATTGATACGGATATCGGGTTACGGAACCTTGATGTAATTATGGGGCTTGAAAACCGTATTATCTTCGATCTTGTGGACGTAGTGCAAGAGCGGGTGAAAATCAAACAGGCTTTAGTTCCCGACAAACGTTTTGATTGTCTGCAATTGCTTCCGGCAGCACAAACAAGTGACAAATCCGAAGTGACACCAGAAGCCATGAAAAAAATTGCAGATGAATTAAAACAGGAGTTCGACTACATAATCATCGATTGTCCGGCAGGAATCGAACAAGGGTATAAAAATGCCGTAGCCGGTGCGGATAAAGCAGTTGTCGTTACCAATCCGGAAAAATCGAGTGTTCGGGATGCCGATCGAATCATTGGTTTATTAGAACAGGAAGATATCGAGCCACCCAAATTGATCGTCAATCGTATCCGTCATCATATGGTTCAAACTGGAGATATGCTGGATGTGGATGAAATTGTATCTGTATTATCCATCGATTTACTAGGTGTGGTTGCAGATGATGATGAAGTGATCAAGGCATCTAACAGTGGGGAACCCGTAGCCCTGCACCCAAATACAAAATCATCGCTTGCTTATCGGAATATAGCGCGAAGGATATTAGGTGAATCAGTTCCGTTGCTTTCTTTTGATGAAGAAAAAGGCTTTTTCACTAAAGTTAAAAAATTCTTTGGAATTCGAAGCTGATCCCCCGGACTGTCTCTGTAGAGGCAGTCTTTTTTATGTCTCTAATTTCAGAACTAAATTTACACATAAGCTCCCAATTGCTGAAGACTCAGTTTCGAGATTACAGGTAGCGATTATGGCGGCTGGGAAAACGGGTCGCTTTCCGTGGGCATGTGGTGAGCTTCCTCAGGCTTCGCCTTGCGGGATCTCACCGATCATGTTCATCCCACAGGAGTCTCACCGTTTTCCCCGCCGCCATACGTTTATTTGTGTCTCGAAACTTTATCAGGAATAGCGTATTTATAACACAGAAAGTACAAGCACGATTTCGAGTGCTTTATATTGGCAAGGGGCATGGGGGAAGGTTGAGACTCCTGCGGGAAAGGATAGACTGGCAAGACCCCGCAGAGCTTTAGCTCGAGGAGGCTTGCCGGCTTCCCCGCGGAAAGCGAATCCTTCCCCCACGCCCCTAAACTCTACCAAACATCTCGAAATCAAGTCTTCCACAATACGGCCATATAATGGAATAGGCCTTTTATAAAAAACAACTAAATAACAGTTAGAAAGAGCCTGCTATTAAGTTGTTTGGAGGCAGTATTTTTTTCGGTATTCATACTTGTGGGATTTTACACATAGACTTGTACAAATCTCATTTAAGGGACGGGGCTGCTATGGGAAAAGATATTGAAAAAGTGCGTAAAAATATTGCGTCACGAAAGCGTGAAAAAAACTTAAATAAAAAGAAGTATGCCGACATGCCAAAGGCTATGTATTACTCTGTACAGGAAGAGGAGAAACATGGATATCTTCCGTTTGCACACTCTTCACCTGGACAAGCCGGACAAAAGCAGGAACCAAAAACAGGATTTTTCTTATTGAAACTGATTATTGCATCCTGTTTATTTTTTGCTGTTGCGAGCATAGTGCAAATGGAAGCTGGATGGTTACAAAAGCCCAAAGCATGGGTGGTGCATAATATGAATGAAGATTTTCCATTTGCTGCAGTAACCTCATGGTATCAAGACAAGTTTGGTAGTCCATTACAATTGGTGGAACCAGATCAGGGTGTAGAGCCAAATCAAGCAGCATTACCGGTCAGCGGAGTCGTAAGCGAAACTTTTCAAACGCACGGGAAAGGCATAGTCATGACTTCAGAGCAACCTTCTGAAGTCGTTGCAATGGATGAAGGTACCGTTGTGTTTGCCGGAAAAGATTCACAAACGGAGCAAACCATTATCATCCAGCATGTGGATGGTAGTAAAAGTACGTATGGTTATTTATCATCCATTGATGTGCATCTTTATGAACATGTGAAGCCAAACGATGTCATTGGGAGCGTGAAACCTGAACAAGGAAAAGCCGGCAGCTTCTTTTTTGCAGTTGAAAAGGATAATAAATATATAGATCCTGTTGAGGCGATAAAAGTTGATGAAACTCCGTGAATTTATTTCTAATCTTCATCTGCATCCGATTTTGATATTATTTGTTTTTACTTCTTTGATTACAGGGGCTTTTATTGAGCTCCTTATTTTATTTTTAATAGTGCTCGTCCATGAATGGGGCCATTACCGTATGGCAAAATCTTTCAACTGGCGTATCAGGAAGGTGACCTTATGGCTTTTCGGGGGAACGATGGAAGCGGAGGAGCATGGAAACCGTCCTTTGCGAGAGCAGCTTTTTGTGACACTGGCCGGACCTTTTCAACATATATGGATGTTGAGTATTCTTTATGCATGGATGATTTTCTTACCTGCCTCATCGAACCTGATCAATATTGCAATTTCATACAATTGGCTGATTTTTGCATTCAACCTCTTGCCAATCTGGCCATTGGATGGAGGGAAGTTGTTGTTTTACCTTCTTAATTGCTTTTTTCCTTACCGGAAATCCCATCACCTTGCCATCATTTTATCCTGTGTATTATTAACTGTGGCTATCTTTGTGCTGACAGTATCTTCTTATTTTACGCTGCATGGATGCCTATTGGCAGCTTTCTTGTTGTTAGAAAATCGGCTAGAATGGAAACGACGTTATTATTTGTTTATCCGTTATCTGATGCACCGTTACCGAAAACCGCCATCTCCGGCTAAAGTGGTAACACACCCGATAGATCCATATGAAACCATATGGACTGTACTGGTCCGGATGAGGAATGATAGACAGTTTCTGTACGTATGTAAAGACAGGAGAGAAAAGTTAGTGGTTAAAGAAAGTGATTGTTTGAAACATTTCTTCACTTATGGAAACCCTAACCTTCCTGTACGTGAGTTGTATCAGTAGATAGAAAGAGGTAAAAGATGAGACAGTTATTTATTTCCAATAGAACAACCGAGAAGGCCGCCATGCTCTATGAAAACAACCGTTTAATGGAAGTGTATTTCGATCGGGATACCAGCCGTTCGCAAATAGACGATGTCTATCTCGGGAAGGTTGTTAGAATCGAGCAGGGTTTGCAAGCAGCTTTTGTTAATATAGGTATGAAAAGCAATGGTTTTATACGTCAGGAGGATGTGAAAAGCGGTACTGGAAGGATAGAGTCGTTACTTACAGAAGGGCAATATATTTATGTTCAAGTAAAAAAAGATGGAGTCGGCAACAAGGGACCGCTCCTCACAACTGATATTACTATTCCAGGCGCATATATCATATATTTACCCCATAGAGCCCAGGTATCTGTATCTAATAAGATTTCCAAAGAAGAACAGATACGGTGGAAACAGCTTGTAACAGAATGGCTGGATGAGGGGGAAGGGGCAATCATCAGGACCAATGCCCAATCTATGGAAAATGAAATCATAAAAGGAGAATTGAAAGCTCTAAAGAAGAGGTGGAAGGAAAGTGTCGAGGGCCCTTCTAAAAAAAATCCAGGAGTAATCTTAAAGTCCAGACTTATTCCGGATCATATACTAAGGAAATACCCTGCCCATTTGATTGATGAATGTGTTGTAGATGATGTTGATTTATCCAGGCAATTGCAAAACCGGTACCCAGAATACAAAAGTCGCATTACCTGGAATAAGTTTTGGCATAAAGAAGACCATTCTATCAAAGCAGCGCAGGAAGAAATGATTAATTCAGTGGTAGAAGCTGGACAAGGAATCAACTTGACTATAGAGGAAACAGAAGCAATGGTTGTTATTGATGTCGATAGCCAGGGTTTCACTGGAAGGTCGAACAAACAACATACCGCATACCAGGTCAACCTTGCTGCTGTGAAAGAAATTGCCCGTCAAATCAGGCTGAGGAACCTTTCTGGAATTATCATCATTGATTTCATTAACACAGATTCCCGGGACTGGGACAGGAAAATTGCAAAAGCTCTATCAAACGCATTAAAAGAGGATCCTGTTCCATCCCGGTGCCACGGTTTCACAACCCTTGGTCTTTTTGAATTAACCCGGAAACGTGAACTGCCCTCCTGGCGAAGTAAATTAATAGAAGAAACAACGGTGCATAAGAATCTGGTCACCACAGTATACGAGCTGGAAAGAGAATTATTAGGATATGAAGATTCCTCTCATGAATCAGTTCTGGTGGCTATTTCTCCAGATGTGGCCGACTTGAAAAAACAATTGCTTTCTACTTCTGTATCTAGTAAAATTCCACAGGAAGTCTTTTTCCGGATCGATCCTGTTCTCAGCGATTATCGTATTGAAATGGCTGGATCTGATGAAACGGTTAAGGAATATGTGGCAAGTCGCGGCTATCATGTTGACAAAAGCTTTTGAATCATGGTAACATCGTTATGTTATTCTAGTAGCACCCGACTGCTACAACCGCTCAGAACAGGTTTTCAAACCTAACTGGTACCTGGGATGGCGAGTCTTAGTTCTACGAGGAGGTGCAGTAATGTACGCAATTATTGAAACTGGTGGTAAACAATTCAAAGTGGAAGAAGGTCAATCCATCTACGTTGAGAAAGTCAACGGGGAAAATGGGGATTCTGTCACTTTTGACAAAGTACTTTTCATTGGTGGAGGAGACGACGTTAAAGTTGGTGCTCCATTCGTAGATGGTGCTTCTGTTACAGCTAAAGTTGAGAAACAAGGCCGTCAGAAGAAGATCACTGTCTTCAAATATAAGCCAAAGAAAAACTACAAGCGTAAGCAAGGTCATCGTCAGCCTTACACTAAGCTGACAATTGATAAAATTAATGCGTAAGGCTTGTGTATTATGATTAAAGTGCTGATAGACCGTAATGACAATGAATTGACTGGTTTTGAGATATCAGGCCATGCAGAAAGCGGTCCATATGGACATGATCTTGTATGTGCAGCTGTATCAGCTGTCTCCTTTGGAGCAGTCAATGCCGTCATGGAGTTATGCGGGGTAGAACCAGCCATCGATCAAGGCGGTGAAGGTGGGTTCCTGCGAGTCATGCTCCCGGACAATCTGGAAGCAGAAACAAAAAGGAAGGCACAGCTGCTGATTGAAGGAATGTTGGTATCTCTACAGACCATTGAACAAGATTATAATCAATATATAACGATATCGGAACGATAAGGAGGTGCAACCCATGCTACGTCTAGATTTGCAATTCTTCGCCCAAAAGAAGGGTGTAGGTAGTACAAAGAACGGCCGTGATTCCGAGGCGAAACGTCTTGGAGCCAAGCGTGCTGATGGACAATTTGTTTCTGGTGGCTCTATCCTTTACCGTCAACGCGGTACAAAGATCTATCCAGGTACAAACGTAGGTCGTGGCGGCGACGACACACTATTTGCGAAAGTTGATGGTGTTGTCAAGTTCGAACGCTACGGGCGTAACCGTAAGAAAGTCAGTGTTTATCCAGCTGCTCAAGAAGCGTAAATCGCTGGTATCCAGATAAATACGAGGCGAAAAGCCGCGCTATGCATTTGCATCAGCGCGGTTTTTTTTAATGGAATGGAAGGGTTGTTACAGGTACACTGGTATTCCGGCGCATAGTTGTATTCCGATGAAAAACATGGCGTGTTATAAGTGTTACACGTGTATCCTTATAATTCTTACTTTAAGGCAGAGTCGCCTTCACTAATGATATTTGCTATAATTCTTTTATTACGTAATTATCGGAAGGGGAGGGGCCTGTATGCAAGCGGATGAAGTCATGGATATGATGCGTCATGCCCGTCATGATTGGATGAATGAAATGCAGCTGATCCAGGGGTATGCTTCAATGGGGAAAATGGATCGGGTAAAAGAAAAACTTGCTGATGTTTTGGCTAACGCTGATGAAGAACGGCGGTTAATGAACTTGAATGCCCCCTACTTGTCTTTATGGCTGATGTCTTTCAACTGGTATCATCCTTATTACAGGCTTACATATCAAGTTAAAGGGGACAGGCATGATTTGCGCCAAAAGGATATAACCCTGTATGCCCAATGTAAAGAAGTCATCCATACAATGGAAAACTTCAGCGATTCTTCTGTTCTTTATCATGGTCTTATGACCATTGAAGCTGACAGCGAAGGCCGGATAGCAATTGATATTATGTTGAAAGGGAAATTCAGCAATCCTTCTTTGCTAAAAGAACCTCTCGAAGCAAAAGAATATATCGAGTCGGTTGAAATTGAGAAGACAGAACAGTATCATCAAGTAACAGCTAAAATGAATGTAGAAGTAAAGAGGTGATGGGCATGTTTGTCGATCAAGTTAAAGTTTATGTTAAAGGTGGAGACGGCGGTAACGGTTTAGTGGCTTTCCGCCGAGAAAAATATGTACCGAATGGAGGCCCTGCCGGTGGAGACGGAGGAAATGGCGGCGACGTCGTTTTTGAAGTTGACGAAGGGCTTAATACATTGATGGATTTCCGCTATCAGCGTCACTTTAAAGCAAAAAGAGGAGAAAATGGGATGAGTAAAGGACAGCACGGGAAAAATGCGGAGCCTTTAATCGTCCCTGTCCCCCCTGGTACCACAGTGAAAGATGCTGATACGGGTGAAGTAATCGCCGATCTTGTGGAGCATAAACAACGTGCGGTTATCGCAAAGGGAGGCAGAGGCGGTCGAGGAAATATCCGTTTTGCTACTGCCCGAAACCCTGCACCGGAGCTGGCCGAGAATGGAGAGCCTGCTCAAGAACGTGATATACAAGTAGAATTGAAATTGATTGCTGATGTCGGGTTAGTGGGATTTCCCAGTGTAGGAAAGTCCACTTTGCTTTCAGTAATTTCAGCAGCAAAGCCTAAGATTGCCGATTATCATTTTACAACACTTGCCCCCAACCTCGGGGTAGTGGAAACCGCGGATCAGAGAAGTTTTGTTATGGCAGATCTTCCAGGATTGATTGAAGGGGCTCATGAAGGAGTCGGGCTAGGTTATCAATTCCTTCGACATGTAGAACGGACAAGGGTCATTGTGCACGTGATTGATATGGCAGCAACCGAGGGAAGGGATCCTTATCAGGACTATCAAACAATCAATCAGGAACTTTTTGAGTATGATGAACGATTAAAGGAAAGACCGCAAATCATTGCGGCTAACAAAATGGATATGCCTGGTGCAGACGAGCAATTAGAATTATTCAGACAGCAGCTTGATGGTGAATACCCGGTTTATCCGATCTCTACGCTAACTAAAAGTGGCTTGCAGGATTTATTGTTTGATGTAGCGGATACGCTCGAACGAATTCCTAAAGATAGTACTCCGATTGAAGAAAAAGAAGAACGTGTCCTCTATAAATATGAAAGAGAAGATGTTCCATTCAAGATCACACGTGATCCGGACGGAGCTTATGTACTTTATGGTGCTCAAATAGAGAAATTATTTAAAATGACTGACTTTAATCGAGATGAATCAATTCGCCGATTTGCCCGTCAAATGAGAGGGATGGGTGTCGATGACGCTTTACGTAAGCGTGGGGCTAAGGATGGAGATACCGTACGTCTGCTTGATTATGAATTCGAATTTGTTGAATAGAAAATCTTACCTTTAGCAACAAAGGTGAAGTACGCTGTGGAAAAAGGGGGATTTTAGATGGGAGATAGAAAAGAGCACTTTTATCTGGTAAGAAGCGATGTTTTGCCAGAAGCGATGAAAAAAACGATTGAAGCCAAGACATTGCTGGAAAAAGGCAGCGTTGATTCTATCTACGAGGCAGTCCAGAAAGTGGACCTTTCCAGAAGTGCTTTCTATAAGTACCGTGATGCTGTCTATCCATTTCAGGAGATGGTGAAAGAACAAATGATCACCCTCTTTTTCCATTTGGAAGACAGGAAAGGATCTCTGTCGAAGCTGTTGGCAGCAGTAGCCAAAGCTGGATGCAATGTTTTGACGATTCACCAGACAATCCCGTTGCAAGGGAAAGCGAACGTGACATTGTCCTTAAACACTGCAGCTATGACGATTACAATTGATGAATTGATCCAAAGGTTGAAAAAAGTCGATTTTATCAATCGTGTAGATTTGTTAAGTACAGGAGCATAAACTGCAAGGAGGACATAAAGCCATGCCAGAATCAGAATACAATCAAAAAATAGGATATTTAGGCCCGAAGGGGACATTTACAAAAATGGCAGTAGACGCATTATTTCAAGGGGGGGACTTTACCAGCTATGAAACGATTCCGGCATGCCTGGATGCTGTGGAAGCAGGAGAGATAGATACAGGGGTAGTTCCAATGGAAAATGCAATCGAAGGGTCTGTGCACTTGACCATCGATTACATGACTCATCACGTCGATGTACCAATTGTGGCTGAAATGACAGTTCCTATCAAGCAGCATCTGCTTGTCAGAAAAGACTTTGACCCTGAGACAGAAGAAATAACACAAGTTTATTCCCATAGCCATGCAATAGCTCAATGTCACCAATATTTGCATAAACAATATCCTGACGCTGAGCTGAGGTATACTTCCTCAACAGGGCGAGCGGCCGAAGTTGTTGCAGATTCTGATGAACCGATTGCTGCAATTGGAAACCACCTGGCAGCAGAAGAGAATGGATTAGTCATTCTCAAGCATGATATCCATGATTATGATAATAATCATACAAGGTTCGCCGTAGTGCAAAAACATCCAAAAACTATGAAAATTCGTGAACATATCCCTGCCAAACATAAAACGACTGTGATGGTGACTTTACCGAAAGATTATGCGGGTGCTTTGCACCAGGTGCTGGCTGCATTTGCCTGGAGGAAAATGAATTTGTCGAAAATCGAATCGCGTCCAATGAAGACAGGGCTTGGTAATTATTTCTTTTTAATTGATATAGATCAGGCTTATGATCAGGTATTATTCCCCGGTGTAGAAGCAGAACTGGAAGCCCTTGGCTGCTCTTTAAAACTGCTGGGTACGTATCCAAGTTATGAATTAAATGTACCGGTGCCGAATATGCAAACAACCAAATAACTATAAAACGGATCATTCCCGAGGAATGATCCGTTTTATTTTCATGGACACAGATAGATGCCTAGTTGAATATACATAAATAAAACTTGTTCTAAAAAAAGTTTAGGCATTTTCATCAACTTTTCCTATTCGATGCATAAGTTGTTATGAAGATTTCTTGGCCAAATCGAATGATTTGTTTAAAGAAGGGAGCTACAAAAGTGAGAATTCATATCGTACAAAAAGGTGATACGTTGTGGAAAATTGCTCAAAAGTATGGAGTTGATTTTGAGCAGCTGAAACAAATGAACACCCAGCTATCCAATCCAGATATGATTATGCCGGGGATGAAAATTAAAGTCCCGACAGGTTCAAAGCAGGTGAAGAAAGAAGCACCCATGAAAAAAGAGCAGCCGAAAGCAGCGCCACAAGTACCTTATAAGAAGGAAACCCCTAAACCTATCCCGCAAATAAAAGAAGATGAGAAAGAAATGCCGATGATGCCGCCGATGCAGCAAATGCAGCCTATCCAGATGCCGATGATGGAGCAGCAATTACAGAACTATTATACGACCTTTCACTTGCCGCAGATGCCTTATACACCACCAGCACCACCTAAAAAGGAGAAAGTAAAAGAAGCAGAGGAGTCGCCTGAACCAGTTAAGGAAATGCCGCAGGTGCAGCCGATGATGCATCACCCAATGCCATTATGCCCACCTGGATACTACCCGGTCTTTTGTCCGCCGATGCCATGTCCTCCAATGCCACATGGGCAGTTAGTTCATAGTGACTTCTATTGTGATGATGATATGGAGAGTCCGAAGCAGGCGGGAGCTTATCACGGAGGACCAATGCCTCAAGTTCAGGGAATGTGGATGGATGATGATGAATCAGCAGCTATGCCGCAGCAAATGCCGATGTCTGATGACTGTGGTTGTGGGGGTGGAAAATCAGGAGCAATGCCTATGTGGGGCCACCATATGCAGCCGCAGATGATGCCGGGATACCATGCCCAGCCTCATTATGGAATGCCACAGCAGATGCCGTACCAGGGACAGCAAGCACAAATGATGCCTCAGGGGCAGGGTATGCCGTACCAGGGAGCACAAATGATGCCGCAGGGACAGGGAATGCCATATCAGCAGTCGGGAATGCCAATGATGCAGCAAGGTATGCCTCAGCATCAACAAATGATGCCTTGGGGTGGTCAGCAAATGGGATATGCTCCACCTGGCCAGACATTCCAGGGTGGTATGCCGGGTCAAATGCCATACTCCTATGACTTTGACGATGATGACGATGAATAAGTACCAGGGCGATTCTAAGTTGAATCGCCTTCTTCCTATTCTGGAGCAAAAAAGTTTTTATATAAATGATTATAAAAAGATTAAAGAAGACGTGTATTGGGTGAGATCAGGGAAGAAGGAATGTGCACTAAAATGCTATCAAGAACCGGAAAAGCTGGAAAAACAACATCATTTTTTTAAGAAGTGGAAGGATGCTGGACGTTTTGCGGCAATACCGGTCGCTTTCACAGAAAATATGTGGATGGCAGGAAATGAAGATGGAACCTGGGGATTATTTGAATGGCTGAAAGGAACTCATTTGCATTTCGACCAAAAGCAGGATAGAACACAAGCGCGCAAGCTTATTCATGAATTCCATGCAAGTGCGGAAGGGATTTCGGGACCACTTCTTCTTCGAAACCCCCTTTATATGAAGTGGGAGAGAAGAATAGATCAGTTTGAAACCACCTATAAAGATTTTTTATCCTCAGGGAAAAGATTTTTATTCCATGAAATTCACGAGATATCACGGCAAACACTGGAAGAATTCAAGCAATTGGACTGGGGAAAAATTGAACAGGATGCATGGGAAAGAAAAAGTTGGCTGCATGGAGATGTGGCGCATCACAATTTTATACGTAGTCAGGATGGAAAAGTTAAATTAATTGACTTTGATTTATTACAGATGGGTCCCGAACTTTATGATGATATTCAATTGGGGCAACGTTTTCTCCCATATACGAACCATTCTTTGGGGGAAATCACCAAGTGTTTTCAGGCGACGAAATGGAAAACAGCCTGGATGAAAGGATTACTTGTACCAAGTGATCTTTTGCGGGAATGGCTATATGCGCATCGACGCTATCAAAGACAAAAACAAAAACTGGCCGGACATCTGGATTGGTTAGACTCCTCCTGGGGGGAAAGGAAGAAGTTTGTTGAAAAAGTCCAACATATGCTAACATAAATTATTATATATTTGTGAAAAGGAGAACATAGTTATGCATGAACAAGTAGATGCAATTGTAGGATGGCTTCAACAAAAAGTGAAGGAAGCGAATGTGGATGGCCTGCTGGTAGGAGTGAGCGGAGGCATCGATTCCGCGGTAGTAGCTAATTTGATCAAACGTGCCTGTCCAGATAAATCATTAGGTGTGATAATGCCTTGTAAGAGCAGTCCTGAGGATGAGAACCATGCTCAGGCAGTTATTGATACATGTGGCATCGATCACCTTACAATTGATTTGACAGAAACACATGAAATGATGTTTTCAACCATTAAAAACCAGTTGCAAACGAAAGATGACTTCCATGCCTCTCAGGAGCAGCTTGCCGATGCCAATTTACGAGCTCGCCTTCGAATGAGTACCCTTTATACGTTAGCGACTAATTACCGTTACCTGGTTGTAGGTACTGATAATGCAGCCGAATGGTACACAGGTTATTTTACGAAATACGGGGATGGAGGGGTCGATCTGGTTCCCCTGGTGAATTATACAAAAGGAGAAGTGCGTGAAATGGCCCGTCTTCTTGAAGTGCCTGCGGAAATCATTGAAAAAAAACCAAGTGCCGGACTTTGGGAAGATCAGACAGATGAAAATGAAATGGGTACTACTTACCATATGATTGACAAGCATATAAGAGGGGAAGCAGTTCCAGATAAAGATCGTGAAATCATTGAATCCTTACATCGGCGTTCTGCACACAAACGTCAGCTGGCTGCAGCGCCTCCAAAATTTAATGGTGGGTTAATTTAACAGATTAAAAAAGCCTCCTTAATCCAATATAAAGGAAAAGGAGGTTTTTTGTAATGTGGAAAAAACCAATCGCCTGGGCTTTTATCGTCGCCCTGATGACAGGATGTAACACCGATGAATCCCGAGAAAATACCACACAGAACAATGTTTATGATCCGTTAGAAACAACAGAACAGCAGAATAACGATACAGATCGTAATGAAACACGTCGGGGAGCACCTAATAAACTGAAGCGGGAAGCGGAAAAGGATATGCAGAACACCACATATAATATAACAGATCGGGCACACGATAATGATTATTTTAACGAGAAGTCAATGGAAATCACCCGTTCCATCAATGAGTTACCACAGGTAACCACTTCGAGAGCCATAGCTACTAAGGAGCGCGTGCTTGTCGGAGTAGTTCCTACTCCATATGGCCGGAAAGACCATAACCTTAAAAATTTAGTCAGAAAAAAAGTGGCGGAGATCACAGATGAAAAAGATGTGGTGATTTATATGAACCACAGCGACTGGGAAGAATTGAAGGACTTGAATGCAAGAGTAAAAGCAGAAAAAACCCCGGAAAGAGTGAAAGAACAAATCAATAATTTCCTTCGACGATTCCAACCAGAGGATGACAAATAATGTCACTTCTCCTTCTTCAACGATACCTTCCAGTATGATATAGTAATAAAAGAAATCAGATAACTATATGTATGTTGGAGAGGAGAATGCACCATGGCTGGTCATTCTAAATGGAAGAATATACAACGACGTAAAAACGCACAAGATGCGAAGCGGGGCAAGGTATTTATGAAAATGGCCCGTGAAATCTTCGTAGCAGCTAAGGAGGGTGGCGGAGATCCGGAGATGAATCCAGCACTTCGTTTAGCTGTTGATAAAGCAAAAGCGAGTAACATGCCTAGTGAAAATATAGATCGCGCCATTAAAAAAGCTACAGGTGACTTGGATGGTGTCAGTTATGAAGAAATAACTTATGAAGGTTATGGCCCTGGCGGTGTAGCAGTAATGGTGAAAGTGCTTACTGATAATAAAAACAGGACAGCTGCCGATGTCCGGCATGCTTTTAACAAAAACGGTGGTAATCTTGGTGAAAATGGTTGTGTTTCTTATATGTTCGATCGTAAAGGATATCTTGTGATCGACCGTTCAGAACATGATGCTGAGGAAGATGATGTCATGCTAGAGGCGATTGAAGCCGGAGCAGAGGAAATGGAAACTCATGAAGAAACCTTTGAAGTTTATACCGAATCAGAAAATTTCACAGAAGTAAAGGCTGCTTTAGAGCTAAGCGGTTATACGTTTGAAACTGCTGAAATCACCATGTTTCCGCAAACCTATACCCCGGTTGGCGAAGAAGAAACCGAAAAAATGCTGAAACTTATCGATACATTGGAAGATAACGATGATGTCCAGGACATCTACCACAACCTCGAAGCCGACGAAGAGGTATTAGAAAAATTGAGTTAAATCCCCTCCTGATTATAATAGCTTCCATTTCTGGGCAAACTGGAAATAGAAGCTATTTTCTTTTTAGGGGTGATGAGATGAGGATGATTATTCAATCCATAGCTATCAGTGTTTTATTGCTTGGTACCATATTACTCGCACCAGTGGCGTATTCAACAATGGAGGGAAGTATCTCGAATAAGGCTCCCGTTGAAGCTGAAGAACAGGCTTCCTTAGTTGCAAGTCAGCCATTAGAAGTGAAGGTTACGATGACGAAGGAATATTTGGATGGAGCTCGTGAAACTGAGGAAAAGGTAGAAACAATTTGGGCTATGGAAGATTTTTGGGCCAGTTATACAGGCTGGACATTAGTGGATCAGGGAGAGGGTTTTGTTGAATTCAAGAAAAAAATCGATGACCTGTCACCTGAGGTAAAAGCAAACGGTTATTTTGGAATTGATTTAAACGAGCAATTAACCATCTTTTTGGGGAAACCGGCCGAAGGTCAAGTCATGGAGTCATTTTTCCCAATCCCTGTAGAAACATTGGAAAGCAAGCGGATGGAAGAACTGAAAAAAGGAATCAAAATTAAAGATAAAGAACATTTTCAACAAGTGCTTAAAACCTATTCTGGAAATAATAATGAAGGAAAACAATAGCCACCAGCTCTCCTGTGTGATCAGGAGAGCTTTACTTTTGTTCCTATGCATAGGCGAACATGTGCTTGTATGTTACAATAGAGGAATACTTAGTAAGATTAGAGGGGAAAAACAGCATGATAGCATATGTACGTGGGTTATTGACTGATATAGATGATGTCAGTGTCATTGTAGAAACGAACGGGATAGGTTATGAACTTATTTGTGCCAATCCTTATTTGTTTCAGGAGAATATGAATAGTGAAGTGAAAATTTATACATATCATCATGTCAGAGAAGATTTGCAAGCCTTATACGGATTTAAAAAGAAAGAAGATAAAGCCTTATTCTCTAAGCTTTTGAATGTATCAGGAATAGGACCGAAGGGTGCCCTTGCTATTTTGGCTTCTACAAGCGTCCGTGATTTCGTGGCTGCTATAGAGCAGGAAGATGAGAAGTTTTTAACGCGTTTTCCAGGGGTCGGAAAAAAGACAGCGAGGCAGATGATTCTTGACTTGAAAGGGAAGTTGACAGCCTGGATTCCAGATGAAGAAAACGAGTCATCGATTTTTTATGCGAAAGACCACACTTCCAAGGAGCGGAATCAGGCAGTAGAAGAAGCGCTTGAAGCTATGAAAGCTCTCGGATATTCCGAGCGGGAACTTAAGGCTCTTCGTCCTGAGCTGTCTAAAAAAGAGCACACCAATGTAGATGACTATGTACGTCAAGGTTTACAATTAATGATGAAAAGCTAAACGAGTGGGGGTGACTCGGGATGGAAGAACGGATGATATCAAATGAGATGCAGGAAGAAGACGCATCGATTGAATTAAGCTTACGACCCGCCAATTTGAGACAATATATTGGGCAAACAAAGACGAAACAGAACCTGCAGATTTTTATTGAAGCAGCAAGAATGAGGAACGAACCTTTGGACCATGCTTTATTATATGGACCACCTGGTTTAGGTAAAACTACATTAGCTTCCATTATCGCCAATGAAATGGGAGTTCAATTTCGCACCACGGCCGGACCAGCTATCGAGCGGGCCGGAGACTTGGCTGCTATTTTGTCATCATTGGAAGCGGGAGATGTACTCTTTATCGATGAGATTCACAGGCTCCCTCGATCAGTGGAAGAGGTTCTGTATCCAGCTATGGAGGATTTTTGTCTGGACATCGTCATTGGAAATGGCCCAAGTGCAAGGTCGGTACGCCTTGACCTGCCGCCATTTACTCTTGTTGGAGCTACAACACGGGCCGGATTGCTATCAGCACCGCTACGTGACAGGTTCGGTGTGCTGAGTCGTTTAGAGTATTACGATACGAAAGACTTATGCGACATTGTAGAGCGGACAGGAGAAATTTTCCAGGTAGGCATCAAACATGATGCAGCAATAGAAATTGCACGACGTTCAAGGGGGACGCCAAGGATTGCTAACCGCCTATTAAAACGTGTGCGTGATATAGCTCAAGTAAAAGGTAAGGAAGAAATAGATTTGGAGACTACGCAGGAAGCACTTGAGATGCTTCAAGTGGACCCCGTAGGACTTGATCATATTGATCATAAATTATTACTGGGAATCATGGACAGCTTCCAGGGCGGACCTGTAGGACTGGATACGATTGCGGCTACCATCGGAGAAGAGCCCCAGACGATTGAAGATGTTTACGAACCGTACTTGCTTCAAACCGGATTCATTCAACGTACGCCGAGGGGAAGAGTAGTCACACCTAAAGCTTATCATCACTTTCACCGGGAGGTGCCTGAAGCTTGACCGGATTTGGGAAAATATTTATTGTAATAGGGGTTGTATTCATCATCATCGGCTTGCTTTGGAGTTTTATTGGTAAGCTTCCAGGTGATATCAGCTTTAAAAAAGGAAATGTTACTTTTTATTTTCCGATCGTCACTTCCATTGTAGTAAGCATCATACTTTCATTGATTTTTTACTTCATAGGTAAAATAAAATGAATAAAGATAGGAGATAATTATGGACATCAAGCAATATGACTTTGACCTTCCTGAAGAGTTGATCGCACAAACCCCATTACTGGATCGTGCTGCTTCAAGACTTATGGTTCTGGATAAAGAAAATAAAACGATCGATCACCGGCGATTTTCAGATATCAGAGAGTATCTGCGTCCCGGTGATTGCCTTGTTTTGAACGATACCAGGGTACTTCCTGCGCGGCTATATGGAGTAAAAGAGGATACTGGTGCAAAAGTGGAAGTACTTCTTCTACATCAGACAGAAAAGGATGAATGGGAAGTATTGGTGAAACCAGCGAAGAAAATTAAAGCTGGTACCAGAATTATATTTGGTGAGGGCAAATTGATTGCACAATGTACGGCAGCCCAGGAACATGGTGGCCGAATGCTTCGCTTCGAATATGAGGGAATATTTTTAGAAGTATTAGAAACGCTCGGAGAAATGCCGTTACCACCCTATATTAAGGAACAGCTTTCAGATAGTGAAAGATACCAGACTGTCTATGCTAAAGAAGAAGGTTCTGCCGCTGCTCCCACAGCTGGGTTGCACTTCACTAAGGAGCTATTACAAGAAATTGAGCAGTCCGGGGTTGAACTTGCCTATATTACACTACATGTCGGTTTAGGTACTTTCAGGCCGGTCAGTGTCGACAATATCGAAGATCACGATATGCATGCAGAGTTCTACCAAGTATCACAGGAAACGGCTGATAAACTGAACAATGTCCGTGAAAACGGGGGGCGTATCATTTCGGTAGGCACCACTTCTACTAGAACTTTGGAGACGCTTATGCGTGATTATGGTCAATTTACTTCAGCGTCTGGCTGGACAGATATATTCATTTATCCACCATATGAACTGCAAGCGATTGATGGATTAATTACCAATTTCCATCTTCCACAATCAACACTGATCATGCTGGTCAGTGCTCTGGCAGGACGAGCGTTCATTTTAGATGCCTATCAACAGGCAGTAGAAGAACGGTACCGTTTTTTCAGTTTTGGTGACGCAATGTTGATTTTATAAAGAGAGGGTTTAATTACTGATGGCAATCACCTATGAATTTATAAAAACCTGTAAACAAACTGGAGCCCGATTGGGAAGGGTTCACACTCCCCATGGTTCCTTTGACACTCCGACGTTCATGCCGGTTGGTACACTGGCTACCGTAAAAACGATGAGTCCGGAAGAATTGCAGGAAATGAATGCTAACATCATCCTATCTAATACGTATCACCTGTGGCTAAGACCAGGAGAAGATATTATCGAAGAAGCCGGTGGTCTGCACAAGTTTATGAACTGGGATGGTGCGATTCTTACTGATTCCGGCGGCTTTCAAGTATTCAGTTTAAGTGACCTGAGGCAGATTGAAGAAGAAGGCGTTCACTTTCGAAACCATATCAACGGTGAAAAACTATTTCTATCCCCTGAAAAGGCAATGCATATCCAGAACGCTTTAGGATCGGATATCATGATGGCATTCGATGAGTGCCCGCCATATCCGGCTGAGTACGATTATTTGAAGAAGTCAGTAGAACGGACAAGTCGCTGGGCGGAACGCTGTTTAACTGCACATATGAAGCCGGATAAACAGGGATTGTTCGGCATCGTGCAAGGTGGTGAGTACGAAGAACTCCGGCGTCAAAGTGCGGAAGACTTGATATCATTGGATTTCCCTGGCTATGCGATTGGAGGCTTATCCGTTGGTGAACCGAAGGATGTCATGAATCGTGTGTTGGAATTCACTGCTCCGATGCTTCCTGAAAATAAGCCGAGGTACTTGATGGGAGTAGGATCGCCAGATTCCTTGATTGATGGTTCCATCAGAGGAATAGATATGTTCGATTGTGTGTTGCCGACTCGTATTGCAAGAAATGGTACCTGTATGACATCTAACGGAAGATTAGTGGTCAGAAATGCTAAATTTGCCCGTGACTTTCGTCCAATTGATGAAAAGTGTGACTGTTATACATGCCGCAATTATTCACGTGCTTATATCAGACACCTGGTAAAAAATAATGAAACTTTTGGCTTTCGATTAACTACTTACCATAACTTATATTTTCTGTTAAAATTAATGGAGCATGTCCGCCAGGCTATTAGAGAAGACCGCCTTGGTGACTTCAGAGAAGAATTCTTTGAACAATATGGTTTCAATAAACCGAATGCTAAGAATTTCTAGAAAGGGGGAATGAAAATGGATGGCATATTAGGATTGTTACCGATTATCCTTATGTTCGTCATTTTCTATTTCTTGTTGATCCGGCCGCAGCAAAAAAAACAGAAGAAGGTACAACAAATGCAAGCGGATTTACAAAAGGGAAATAGAATCATTACTATCGGGGGCCTTCATGGCACCATTCACGCCATTGATGAAGGTACCGTAGTATTAACGGTGAATGATGGAACTAAAATGACTTTCGATCGTTCAGCTGTTCGAGAGGTAATGAACCAGGACTGAAAAAATGACTCCGGCAAAATTGCCGGAGTCATTTTTTACTGGCCGCGGGGGCAGAACGGATATTGACGCCCAACATCCCACCGATCAAAGCAGAACCGACCATCCCGGCCAGGTAGGGAAGCTGTGCTAGTGACAACCCCTGTTCAAGCCCCAGATATTGATAAAGAATAATAAGTAATAAGAATGCCCCTCCTGTCATAAGACCATACATCCAGCCTTTTTCCTGGCCGCGATGCCCGGCAGTAGCTCCCCCGGTAAAAAGTATGAGCATTGCCATAATCATTGTGAGTAAGTTGATGATATTGGTATCAATCGTTGTAAACCGGAGCAGAAGCGCCAATATAAAACTGCATGTCAACATAAGAATAAGGATAATGGCAAGACCATATCCCAGAGCCTTCCAAACTTCTCTATTCATGATTCCCCTCCTTGTCTACCTTGTCCGTATACTATATGTCTTATAATTTATAAATAGAAGTATATATTTCTCCTGCCTTTTGAATAGATATCATAGAAAAGGTTGCAAAGGAGACAGGTTATGATAACGTGGATGGCCATTCTTATTTTTATCATCAGTTATGGATTGATCATGTCAGAAAAAATAAACCGCGCTCTCGTAGCCATTTCTGGAGGGGTACTGCTACTACTGACTAATGTGTATGAATGGCAGGATGCTTTTACGCATTACATCGACTGGGAAACAATCGCTTTGCTTTTCTCGATGATGGTTTTGGTAGCCATTACTAAGAAAACCGGGGTATTTGAATATGTAGCCATAAGTTTCGCACAATTGGTGAAAGGAAAACCTGTGCCTTTATTGATAGGCACTGCCATTTTGACAGCTGTAGGTTCTGCTTTTCTGGATAATGTTACCACAGTACTCTTATTTGTTCCTATTCTTTTGACACTGACAAGCCAACTCAACTTGCCGGCATTTCCTTTTCTTCTCACTACCATATTCAGCGCAAATATCGGAGGTACAGCCACCTTGATTGGAGACCCTCCCAATATTATGATTGGACAAGCGGTCGAGCATTTTACCTTCGTATCATTTCTGGTTAATCTTGGTCCGATTGTGCTCATTATATTCGGTTTTACGCTTGGAGGATTAGTACTGATGTTTCGTAAACATTTAGTATACGAAAAAGAGAAAGCCAATGAGTTGATGAGCTTGAATCCATCAAGTTACTTAAAAAAAACTCCAATGCTTTATCAGTCGTTAACCGTAATGGCTCTGACCATGGCAGGATTTATGATGCATCCGATCATCCATGTGGAGCTCACTACGGTTGCTGTTTGTGCAGCGGTTTTGTTGCTGCTTTTAACCGATAGAGAAGCCTCGAGCGAAAAAGTGTTTCAGGAGGTGGAATGGGTAACCCTGTTCTTTTTTATCGGCTTATTCATGCTCGTTGGAGGACTGGAGAAAGTGGGAGTAATCGATGAGATCGCAAGAGCAATGATGTGGATGTCCGGAGGGGACTTACCGCTTACAGCATTGATCGTCCTATGGAGTGCCGGATTACTTTCCGGCGTGGTCGACAATATTCCTTTTGTAGCTGCTATGATACCTGTTGTACAGGAGTTCCAGGGATACGGGATGATGAACATTGATCCGATTTGGTGGGCGCTGGCTCTTGGGGCATGTCTCGGAGGGAATGGTACATTGCTTGGAGCATCAGCTAATGTAGTTGTAGCTGGACTTGCAGCCAGTGCTAATCATCAGATATCTTTTATGAAATTTCTGTTATACGGGATTCCGGTGCTGTTATTTTCTTTGGCAGCTGCTACTGTATATATCTATTTCCGTTATCTGGTCCCATTTTTATCTTAAGTTTTACTACAATGAATTAAAAAGAAGGTTCGTTTGCCCGCGAGTAGATGCCCGCGGGTATTTATTGTATTTAAGTTTCGGATAAAACAAGCCTTTTTGGTTAAAGTAACAAGTGACACCTAGATGGACAGCGGGAGTGGAATTGAAGTGGATATTCAGGTATGGACAATATTATTTCGAACGCTGCTTACATATATACTGATCTTAGTAATTCTGAGAATGATGGGGAAAAGGGAGATCGGGGAGTTAAGTGTATTAGATTTAGTGGTGTTTGTCATGCTTGCCGAAATTGCGGTATTTTCAATAGAGGAACCGGATAAGTCTTTAGTTCATGCCCTGATTCCAATGACTCTCTTACTACTCATTCAACGGTTTTCCGCTTTACTTTCCTTAAAGAGTCAGAACTTTCGAGAATGGTTTGATGGCACACCTGCCTTTATTATCAAACATGGAAAAGTCGATGAGTATGAGATGAAAAAGCAGCGCTATAACTTTAATGATTTACTCATTCAACTTCGGGAAAAGGACATATTTAGTATCCAGGATGTAGATTACGCTATTTTGGAACCTAACGGTAAGCTTTCAGTCCTTCAAAAGGATGAAGATGACTCTGACCATTCCACGGGATATTCTGCAACTTTGATTGCAGATGGAAAAATACAATATGATTCCCTCAAACGCGTGAAAAAAAATAAAAGCTGGCTTCTGAACGAACTGAAGAAAAAAGGTTATGATTCTGAAAAAGATATTTCCTTCTGCTCCCTTGATGAACAAGGAGAACTATTTATCGATCACAAAAACGAGTACGAGTAACAAAGCCCCCCGGTACATTCCGGAGGGGCTTTGTCTGTTTATTTGATGATTTTCTGAAGGAAAGGAATTTGTTTCAATTCATCTTTGGTAAGAAATTTTAATAGGAATAAAAGGATGATATACAGGCAGGTCAAAGTTATGCTGATGATGGTAAATTGTGAAATTTCACCGACATTATAAGCTAATAAAGCCTTCAATTCAGAACCGATCCACCAGGTAACCCCAATCAACACTATCATTTTAGCGAGATCTCCAAAAGGGATTCGAAAGCTGATGGATTGCATAAGAGCAGCGAGATGCAAAAACGTCACAACCAGTACACCCACCACTATAGAAATAGCCACTCCACGAATGCCGAAGGCTGGCTGGGAGGCCAGTCCGACCATCACGCCGAATTTTACTACAGCTCCGATCAAGCTATTCCACATGGCAGGCTTTGCCAGGTCCAAAGCCTGTAAAGCCGCCTGCAGTGGGGCCTGTATATAGAGTAACAGAAAGAATGGGGCCATCAGGGCAAGCATAAAGGCAGCATTGCTTGTACCATACATTAGTTGCAGGATAGTAGCAGCGAAACTTGTCAATAAGATAGTAGCAAGTCCTCCGGAAGCGAATGAAAGGCGTATAGATTGATGTATCCGATAGTGAATCAGTTTTGTATTATTTTTGGCACCTGCTTCACTGATCGAAGGTACTAAAGCTACAGATAAAGAATGGGTAATAAAGGTAGGCAGCATTAAGAGTGGAAGAATATAACCTGCCAATTCCCCATATTGTTTAGTGGCTAGAGCAGTCTGGACCCCTGCCAAAGCCAGGCTTTGGGCTACTAAGATAGGTTCAAGGAAGAATGAGAATGAACCAATCAATCTGCTCCCCGTGGTAGGTATGGCAATAGACAACAATTCGTGCAATGTTTTACCGCCCGATTGGAGGTGGGATAAAAACTTTTTTCTAACTTTGAAACGTTTTTTTATAGAAAACATTCGGAGCATGAATAACAGAGATGCCAACTCTCCAAGGATGACGGATGCCATAGCACCTGCGGCAGCATATTCAATCCCATACGGCAGTAAAAGGTTAGTGAAGAAAGCGACAGAAATTATTCGGACGATCTGTTCGATGACCATGGAAAAAGCTTGTGGCTTCATATTCTGTCTTCCTTGAAAATAGCCGCGAAGGACGGAAGAAATAGCAATGATAGGAACGATAGGACTGATAACAAGTAATGGAACCACTGTACGGGAGTCCGTCAGTAAGTGATTAGCTACCCAAGGAGCTAAGAGAACCATCAAAATGGTAAAAATAATGCTCAACCCACCAGTTATTGATAGGGATACTACAAGAATACGTTTGATTTTACTTAAATCGCCATCTGCTTCAGCCTCTGCTACGCGTTTGGAAATAGCCACAGGCAGGCCGAATTGTGTGAGTGTAATCGCAAGGAATAGAGTAGGCAGTGCCATCATATATAAGCCGACCCCTTCTTCCCCCATTACACGTGCTACAACAATACGATTAATAAAGCCTAAAAAACGGGTGATCATTCCCGCTGCTATTAATATCAGGGTCCCCTGTAGAAATGTTTGCTTGGTCATAGAATAACGACCTGCCTTCTCAAAGTGATTAAATTCATATACAATGAATGTATATGCGAAAGAGGTGTCCAAGCATGACATTATTTATATGCAAGCCAGCCTTTAGCTGGTAGGAGGGGCGAAGGGAACGATGTTAAAAACAACCAGCATGTGGAAACCGGAAATATTTGCTGTATTGGAAAGTAAGGCAATGGAATTTAAGCTAATGGGTTATTCGGGATCTTCCCCGGAAGATATATGGAGATGTATGACGGAGAAAGTATGGAAAGGAAACCCGGAGAAACACCTTTATGAAGTCGTTCAGGACATATTGCATTTGAATACCGCTTTATACATAAGTTATCTGACCGTTCAGGCTTACCAGGGAGATGACTTGAATAAGTCTATTTCAGCACTGGTAAAGCATGAAGAGTCTTCCCATGACAAAGAGTGACAGACAGACCTTTTATTGACATACACCAGAGAAGGTTTTTATAATAGTTCTATTGAAAAAATTCAGTAATCTAATCATTTGGTACGAGGAAAGCCCTGACAACTTCCCCGACTTTCCATTTAAGTGACAAGGCTGTCCTGGTACCCTATTTATGTCTATGTACATAAATTCATATGTTTCGTTTGGCTATCATCATGCGTTGGTAAGATAAAGGAGGAGCAATTGAATATGGTTAAAAGAGGCCGTATCGTAGCCTTTTTTCTTGTTATTTTGTTACTGGCAGGAACAATTGGTACCACGATCACAGGAATTACGAAAGATATCAAACTTGGATTAGATCTGCAAGGCGGATTTGAAATCTTATATAAGGTAGAGCCCCTGAATGAGGGACAGGAAGTGAACGAAAAGGTATTAGAATCCACCGTTCGTTCTTTAGAAGAGCGGGTCAATGTCCTTGGTATCAGTGAAACAAACATAGACATTGAGAAGCCTAATCGTATCCGGGTACAGCTTGCGGGTGTAGAAGATCAATCCGAAGCACGTGAGTTGTTGTCAACTACCGCTCAATTATCCTTCCGTGACGCAGAGGGTAAGGAATACATGAATGGTTCTGATTTGGTGGAGGGAAGTGCAGCTCAATCCTTTTCACAAACCAATTCCCCGATCGTCACACTTGAAGTGAAGGATCCGGATAAATTTTATAAAGTTTCTAAAAAGATCAGCAGTATACCAGAAGATCCAAGTACCCCCTATCCTGATGATGTCATGGTTATTTGGATGGATTATGATAAAGAGACATCTTTTGCTGAAGAGTATGGAAAAAAAGATCCAAAGTATATTTCCGCACCTGGTTTCTCTAATGGTCCGATCCGTAGCAAAAACATCCAGATAACTGGAGACTTTACAGTTGAAGAAGCCAAGCGTCTTGCTGAGATTCTGAATGCTGGATCTCTCCCCGTAAACCTGGAGGAAATGTATTCTACGTCTGTAGGTGCCCAGTTTGGGGAACAGGCGATGAGTAAGACCATTTATGCTGGCTTTATCGGAATTGCAATGATCTTCATCTACATGATGATTTATTACCGTTTTCCTGGGGTTATTGCCACTCTTACGTTAAGTGTATATATTTACCTTATTCTTTTGGTTTTTGAATGGATGAATGGTGTCCTGACCTTACCTGGAATAGCCGCCTTGATTCTTGGGGTTGGTATGGCCGTTGATGCCAATATCATCACTTATGAACGAATCAAAGAGGAATTGAAGTCTGGTAAGTCTGTTTTAGCTGCTTTCCGGGCAGGTAATCAGCACTCTTTATCGACTATTTTTGATGCCAATATAACGACATTGATAGCTGCAATTGTCTTATTCAGCTTTGGTACAAGTTCGGTCAAAGGTTTTGCAACGATGCTGATTGTGAGTATCCTGGTCAGCTTTGTAACGGCTGTATATGGCAGCCGGCTTTTCTTAGGGTTATGGGTGAAAAGCCGCCTTCTTGATAAACGCCCAGGCTGGTTTGGAGTGAAAAACGAGGAAATCGTCAATATAGAAGATGGGGAAGAAGTAGAAGCCACATTCTTGAAACGAAAGTTCGATTTTGTCAGTGTTCGTAAACGTTTCTTTACCCTTTCTATCATATTGGTGGTTGCCGGTATTTTGTCGCTTGCGATCATGCGTTTGAATTTAGGAATCGACTTTACCAGCGGTTCCAGGGTTTCAATTTTATCTGATGGGAATATAACATCCGAGCAAGTGGAAGAAACGTTTGAAGAGGAATTTGATGTAAGCCCTAAAAAGGTAGTACTATCCGGAGATAATAGGGAAATCGCCGATGTCAGATTTGATACTGTGTTAGGAAAAGATAAAATCGCTGACATTAAATCCTACTATAGTGAAAAATATGGCAATGAACCGAATGTAAGTACAGTATCACCGATAGTGGGTCAGGAACTTGCTAAGAATGCAGCCCTTGCTGTGCTTTATGCGTCAATCGGCATCATTATCTATGTAACGATAAGATTTGAGATTTATTTTGCTTTGACAGCAATCATTGCATTGCTCCATGATGCCTTTTTTATCCTTGCATTGTTCAGTATCACCAGGTTAGAATTCGATATTACGATTATTGCGGCGATACTGACAATTGTCGGTTATTCCGTCAATGACACGATTGTCACATTTGACCGGATCAGAGAAAATGTAAAGCGGGAAAAACGAGTCAAATCATTCTCCCAGCTTGCAAAAATCGTTAATAAAAGTTTAATGCAAACAATGGCGAGAAGTATCAATACTGTACTTACAGTTGTTTTCGCGGCGCTTATGTTATTGTTCTTCGGGGCAACATCCATCACTAACTTCGCGTTTGCATTAGTGGTTGGCTTAATCGCTGGTACGTATTCATCCTTGTTCATTGCCGCTCAGTTATGGCTGGTATTGCGTGGAAAGAATATTAAAGAAAAACCGCTTAGCTTCGTAAAAAAGAAAAATACAGGCGGACCACAAGTTTAATAAAGAAACCTTAAAGAAAGGCTGGCTCATCCACCAATGAGTCAGCCTTTCTTTTATGAAATGCAGGGAGTTTCTATAAACATGGTTTTTCTGTCCTATACGTTTGTGGGAAATAGTTTAAGGTAATAAATAGAGTAAAGTAATTAACCTGGAAAGGTGGAGAAATATGAAAGGACAATATTATTGGATTTTAGCACTTATTTTTGCGTTATTGATAGCAGTGTTTGCAGTAATCAATGTAGATCCGGTAGAAGTTAATTATTTATTCGGTTCTGGGGAAGCACCATTGATTCTTGTTATTTTAATATCTGTTCTTATGGGTGGGATTGTAACTGCGACTCTTGGCGCAGTCCGGGTGTACCGGCTGCAGCGCGAAGTTAAAAAGCTTCGAAGCAAACAGGCAAGTAAGGAATCACAATCTGCAACCCACATTAACGAAAATAATGATAAACCAGCAGCCCGCATCCGTACGGACACCTCTGAAACTTCCGATCATTCTTCAGAATAAAATATCTTTCAGCTATTTGCTACCCCTGATTCCCTCTAGTATAATAAGTGGGTCAGGGGTGAACGTATGTTAAAAAGTAAAATGAAATGGAACTTTACATATAACGATAATGTAGACACAGAAGTTTTTTTAGAAGAATTGGAAATTTCACCGCTTACAAGAAAATTATTGTGGCAAAGAAATATTACAGAATACGAAACCGCCAAGCGTTTTTTGTTCCCTTCATTGGAACACCTGCATGATCCATTTTTAATGGAAGGGATGAGAGAAGCGACGGAGCGTGTTCGGCTTGCTATTGAGCGGAATGAAAATATCTTAGTATTCGGGGATTACGATGCTGATGGGGTCAGTGCTACGTCTGTCATGGTAGAAGCCTTGCGCGAAGCAGGTGCGTCATGTGATTTTTATATTCCGAATCGTTTCACGGAAGGGTATGGACCAAATGAATCAGCGTTCCGTAGCGCGAAGGAAAACGGTATGGATGTCATCATCACTGTCGATACCGGAATTGCTGCCGTACATGAAGCAGAGGTTGCAAAAGAGCTGGGAATCGATCTCATCATCACCGATCACCACGAGGTACAGGAACAATTACCTGATGCCTATGCAATCATTCACCCTAAAGCTTCCACCTCTTACCCTTTTCAGGAGCTTGCAGGTGTAGGGGTGGCTTTTAAATTTGCGCAGGCTCTCCTCGGCAGATTGCCGAAAGAACTGTTGGATCTCGTGGTAATTGGGACTATTGCTGATCTTGTTCCGCTTCAGGACGAAAACCGGGTGCTTGCGTCCTTTGGGTTAAAAGCTATATCCCAATCGCAGCGACCTGGCATCCAGGCATTAAAAAAAATGTGTGGAATTGAAGGGGACTTTACCGAAGAGACAATCGGTTTTACGATTGGACCGAGAATCAATGCGGTAGGTCGTCTGCAAGATGCTGCTCCAGCGGTTGAATTGCTGTTGACTAAAGATTATAAGCAGGCAGAGGAATTAGCAAAATTGATCGATCAACTGAATAAAGAGCGGCAAAAGATTGTTGCAGATATAGCAGATGAGGCCGAGAAAATGCTGGAAAGCGATGAATCAGGTGATAATCGATCTGTAATTGTCGTGGCTAACAAAGGATGGAATCCAGGTGTACTGGGAATAGTCGCATCCAAACTGGTTGGCCGTTTCGATCGCCCGGCGATTGTACTTGGAATTGATGAAGAAACAGGAGAGGCTAAAGGATCAGCCAGAAGTATTGATGCGTTTGATTTATTTGTCAATTGTATGAAGGTGAGACCGTTATTCAAACATTTCGGTGGACATGCACAGGCTGCTGGAATGACCTTGAAAATAGAAAATATTAGAGAACTGCGGCATGAATTGAATCGATTAGCGGAAGAACAACTGACGCCGGATGATTTTACCCAGAACGTGGATGTTGAAAATACTATTGACATTGCAGATTTGTCGTTACAACAAATCGAGGAAATCGGGAAACTCAGTCCATTTGGCATGGGAAACCCTAAACCGCTTTTCCATATCGATCATACTCCAAAGGAAATTCGCCAAATCGGGAGTAAGCAGAATCATTTGAAATTCCAATTCCATAAGTCTGGCACCCAACTCGATGGAATTGCTTTTGGAATGGGGGATTTATATAGTGATATTTCCCCGTATTCTAATCTAGAAGCCGTAGGGGAATTGGGTATCAATGAATGGAATGGTCGAAAAAAATTACAAATCATGATCAAAGACCTCCGTATTGCTGAGTGGCAGCTGTTTGACTATAGAGGCTCTAAATATATTGAAAAGAAACTATCCGGAAGCAATCTGGAAGATCATGTCGCCCTTTCTTTTGAGGGAAGCAGCCGGGCACCTTCAGGTTTGAATGTTGCAGATAAAAATTCAATTCTGAACACCGGTAAAGGGCAGATTGCAGGACTCGTGCTATTGGATCTGCCATCCAGATTAGAAGAGCTGGGGGAAATAATAAAAATAACCCAGCCTCAAAAAATATATGCTTGCTATCGAATTGACGATAGCGCATTTTTTGATAAGCTCCCGACTCGGGATGATTTTAAATGGTTTTATGGAATGCTGATGAAACATAAGTCATTTGATTTGAAAAACGGAGCAGCTAAGCTCGCTTCATATAAAGGGTGGAATCAGGATACATTGAAATTCATCTCGCAGGTGTTTTTTGAGTTGGATTTTGTTAAAATAGAGAATGGACTGATTTCACTCCATCCTTCTCCGTCAAAGAAGGATTTGAATGATTCGGATACGTATCAGTTAAAACAACGGAGATTACAAGTCGAGAAGAAACTTTACTATTCCAATTATCAAGAACTGAAATCATGGTTCGATCAATATATGGAGCAAGTGGACTTGGCCGTTAAGGAGGAAGTAACACATGGATTATAAACAACATATCGCTATTGTAGAAGATTGGCCAAAAGAAGGAGTACGGTTCAAGGATATCACACCTTTAATGGATAATGGAAAGGCATTCAAATCTGCTATTGACGAAATCGTAGAGTATGCTAAATCATTGGATATAGACCTGATTGTGGGGCCAGAAGCCCGGGGCTTCATTGTCGGCTGTCCTGTTTCTTATGCATTGGAAGTAGGCTTTGCCCCTGTGCGTAAAGAAGGGAAATTGCCAAGGGAGACCATTAAAGTGGACTACGGTTTAGAATACGGCAAAAATGTACTTACGCTACACAAGGATGCAATTAAACCTGGTCAGAGAGTGCTGATTACTGACGACTTATTAGCTACCGGAGGAACAATTGAAGCAACCATTAAACTGGTGGAAGAACTAGGTGGTGTCGTTGCAGGCTGTGCTTTCCTGATTGAATTGACCTATTTGCACGGAAGAGATAAGCTTGAAGGACACGATGTGTTGACACTGATGCAATACTAACGTTATTAGAGTGCCCTCTTATGGGTACTCTTTGTTTATAATTATATTTTTTTCTTTACATTTATCTATCTTTTTTTGATAATGAAATACAACCAATAATTATAATTAAACAAGTATGTATAGAAACCAAGGTGATTAGATGTCGAAAGACAAAATTTTAAGCGCAGAAGAAGTGATTGAAGAAGCAAGCCGGTATTTGACGATAGAAGATGCCGGTTTTATTCGACGCGCTTATGAATTTGCGGAGCAGGCACATAAGGATCAATTTCGTAAGTCTGGAGAACCATATATCATTCATCCTATCCAGGTTGCAGGGATACTTGTCAATTTGGAAATGGATCCAGAGACCATCGCTGGTGGTTTTCTGCATGATGTCGTAGAAGATACCGAAGTTTCTATTGAAGAGATAGAGGAGACGTTCAATAAGGAAGTGGCCATGCTGGTGGATGGCGTCACCAAACTTGGAAAAATCAAGTATAAATCGAAAGAGGCCCAACAAGCAGAAAATCACCGTAAAATGTTCGTCGCTATGGCGAAAGATATTCGTGTGATTCTGATCAAGCTTGCTGATCGACTCCACAATATGCGGACATTGAAGCACCTTCCTCCAGAAAAACAGCGTAGAATATCTAATGAGACGTTGGAGATTTTCGCGCCACTGGCTCACAGACTTGGTATTTCTACAATCAAGTGGGAGCTCGAGGATACCGCATTGCGATATTTGAACCCGCAACAATATTATCGCATTGTACACCTAATGAAACAAAAAAGGAACGAACGCGAATTCTATATAGAAGATGTCATGAAAGAGATAGAAGATCGAATGGAAGAAGTGAACATCAAAGCAGATATTTCGGGACGTCCGAAGCATTTATACAGTATTTATCGTAAAATGGTGCTCCAAAACAAACAGTTCAATGAAATCTATGATCTTCTTGCTGTCCGGGTTATAGTCGATAGCATCAAAGACTGCTATGCTGTGCTCGGCATCATCCACACGTGCTGGAAACCTATGCCGGGGAGGTTCAAAGATTATATTGCTATGCCGAAGCCGAACTTATATCAGTCTCTTCATACAACGGTCATAGGTCCAAAAGGCGATCCACTGGAAGTGCAGATACGGACTCAGGAGATGCATGAAATAGCTGAATACGGGATTGCAGCTCATTGGGCCTATAAAGAAGGCGGGCAATTCAACCAGACGAAACAATCATTCGAAGAAAAACTGACCTGGTTCCGTGAGATTTTGGAGTGGCAAAATGAAACCCATGATGCAGAGGAGTTCATGGAATCCTTGAAGGTGGATCTTTTTTCTGACATGGTGTATGTCTTCACACCAAAGGGCGATGTCATTGAACTTCCGTCCGGGTCTGTCCCGGTAGATTTCGCCTACCGGATCCATACAGAAGTAGGAAATCATACGATTGGTGCAAAAATCAATGGAAAGATGGAGCCGCTTGATTATGAACTGAAGACAGGCGACATTGTAGAAATGATGACCTCCAAGCATTCGTATGGCCCTTCGAAGGATTGGATAAAGCTTGCACAAACCTCCCAGGCTAAAAGTAAAATCAAACAATTCTTCAAGAAACAGCGTAGGGAAGAGAACATCCTAAAAGGGAAAGAACTTGTCGAAAAAGAGATCAAGAACATGGACCTGCCTCCTAAGGAAGTTCTCACGCAGGAAAATCTCGATCGTGTTGCTGAAAAATTCAATTTTAGTAATGAAGAGGATATGTTCGCTGCGGTCGGATATCAGGGAATAACTGCTGCTCAAATAGCCACACGCCTGACTGAAAAAATAAGACGTCAGAAAGAACAGGAACAAAATCTCGAAGAGACACTCGAAGAAGTAAAGAATGAAGTGAAAGCAAAACCTTCGGGTAAACGGGATTCCGGCGTCAGGGTGAAAGGTGTCGACAACCTGCTTGTACGATTGTCTAAGTGCTGCAACCCGGTACCGGGTGATGATATCGTTGGATATATAACAAAAGGCCGAGGCGTTTCTGTACACCGTTCGGATTGCCCGAATGTCCAAACTGAAGATGCCCAAAGCCGTTTATTACCAGTGGAATGGGAAGGCAGTGGCTCGGATTCCAAGCAGTACCATGTAGACCTGGAGATCTCCGGATATGACAGGCGAGGGCTTGTCAATGAGGTATTGCAGGCCGTTAATGAAACGAAAACAAATATTACAGCTGTTTCAGGTAAGTCAGACCGAAACAAAATGGCTACCATCAATATTACGATTTTGATCCAGAATATCAATCATTTAAGAAAAATAGTAGAGCGGATTAAACAAATTCCTGAAGTATATACTGTAAGAAGAATGATGCAATAAGGAGTTCCGATATTATGAGAGCAGTCATCCAACGTACCAAAAATGCCTCAGTTACAGTAGAAGGTAAGACTACTGGTGCCATTGATTCCGGTCTGGTAGTATTGGTAGGAGTCACTCACGACGATACAGTCGACGATGCTAAATACTTGGCTAATAAGATTACCAATTTACGTATCTTTGAAGATGATCAGGATAAAATGAACTTAAGTTTAAAAGATGTTCATGGAAAAGTACTGTCCATCTCCCAGTTCACGCTTTATGGGGATTGTCGGAAAGGGCGCCGTCCTAATTTCATGTCAGCTGCAAAACCTGATAAAGCGGAAGAACTGTATGAAGTTTTTAATAACCTGGTAAAAGAAGAAGGTGTCCCTGTGGAAACAGGAGTATTCGGTGCGATGATGGACGTTCAATTGCATAATGCAGGACCTGTCACATTAATCATAGATAGTAAAGATAAGTAGTAAAAAGGATGGCCGCATAAGGCCATCCTTTTTACTATTAATTAAAATAATCGATGAGTCCATTGACGATTCCAGTACTTAATTTACGTTGATAGTTAGACGTTTTAACCATCTTTTCTTCCACAACGTTTGATAAATACCCAAGTTCCAGCAATAGTGACGGATTATTGTTTTCACGAATTACATGGAAACTGTTTGCTTTTGCACCTCGATTGACTGCTCCTGTAGAACGGATCATTCCTTGCTGCACCAGCTTTGCAAGGGTCATATCCTGGCTGCTGTGATAAAAGGTTTCTATTCCTTTGGCCCCCGAATAGGTCGGGAAACTATTGTAGTGCAGACTCAGGAAAACATCTGCATGAGATGAGTGAGAAACAGATACCCTGTTTGATAGAGAAATATAGCGATCGTTGCTGCGTGTCATGATAACTTTTGCTCCTGCAGCCTGAAGCTTTTCTTTAACATGCAAAGCTGTTGAAAGGGTTACATTTTTTTCATAAGTGCCGCTTAACCCGATTGCTCCTGGATCACGGCCCCCGTGGCCGGGGTCAATCACAACGACTTTTCCTTGCAGACCGCTGCTTGAATTACTATTACTGCGGTTATTTAGTGTCACAATCCAGCCTGCTACATATGCAGTACCTGCACCATATTTTATTTTATACCATTCACCGTCTTTACTGATCACCTGGAAGTCATCGCCTTTATGTGCTCTTCCGAGGATCTTATGGCTGGTAGATGGACCACTGCGGATATTTGTTCCATCATAAAGGAGTGTCAATGTTTGGAGGCTTGCTCCTCCGGTACTTGTCTGAACAGGTTGACTGGAGCTTTGGCTGGTGCCGCCCGGGCTGGCATAATCACTGTGAATCCAGCCTGTGCCATACTCACTCTTGATTTTGTACCAGTTACCACTTGTACCAAGATGTTTTACTGATTGCCCTTTCATCAGGTGTCCCAGAATCCTGGAGTTTGTATTAGACTCTGCGCGTACTCGCAGGTAGTCTGCATCTGAGTGGACTGTGGTATTTTCCCGGATGTTGACAAGGTATTTCGCTACCCATGCTTTCCCGCCTTTGTATTGGATTTGGAGCCATCCATACTTTTCACCGAGGATAGGGTAGGCTTCGCCTCTATGTATTTGTCCCAGTTTCTCTGTATAGGAACTAGGAGCTTCTCTTACGTTAAGTGTATCGATATTAACGATTGCGTTATCCGCTTTCACCGGCAAGGCAGTGAATGCGGCAACACTTAACAAAAGTAAGAAAAGTAAAGCAAATACTTTATTCCATTGTTTTGCCAAACGTCATACCTCCTTTTGTTAGTTATTCGAGTTCAATAGTATCATTTCGACAATTTCTTTTAAATCCCTTTTTTTCCATGATTTTTTTAAAAATAATTGAGAAAAAGTAGTTGAAAACCTTGACATTGCCTTTCGAGAGTCATATGATAATAATCAATTCTTAATTAGAGTCGTTAAAACCGATGAGAGAAAGAGTAATCAGGAAATATGCAGACAGAGAGGAAATGCCTGTTGGCTGGAAGCATTTCTGTGTAATAACCTGGTGAAAGACATTCTTTAGGTGCTGTGTCGAACTCATAGTAGGCATAGCCGTACACAGGCGTTAACTGTATGGAGAGGAAACATGTAATGGTATGTTTCAACCAGGGTGGCAACGCGGGTAACTCCCGTCCCTTTTATTAGGGACGGGAGTTTTTTATGTTTTATTGCCAGTCACTGACAATTATATAAAGGAGGATGTTGTGATGAAGGCACCAAGAGGGACGCAGGATATTTTACCTGGAACGTCTGAAAAATGGCAATATGTAGAGAGTGCTCTGATCGAGCTTTGCAGAAAATACAATTATCAGGAGATTCGTACTCCTGTTTTTGAACATACAGAACTATTCCAACGAGGGGTTGGAGACACCACAGATATCGTGCAAAAAGAAATGTATACCTTTGATGATCGAGGGGGAAGAAGTTTAACCCTGAGACCAGAAGGAACTGCATCGGTGGTACGCTCTTTTGTGGAACATAAGGTTTTTGGACTGCCAATGCAGCCGACTAAATTGTTCTACATTGGACCGATGTTCCGTTATGAGCGGCCACAGCAGGGCAGGATGCGACAATTTTATCAGTTCGGTATCGAAGCATTGGGAAGCGCTGATCCAGCTATCGATGCTGAGGTGATGGCTTTGGCAATGGCGGCCTACCAGGAGCTTGGGCTGAAATCGTTAAAGCTGGTCATCAACAGCTTAGGTGATAATGAGAGCCGTAAACAGCACCGTGAAGCACTGATCGGCCACTTTGATCCACATCGGGAGGAACTATGTCAGGACTGTCAGGTTCGTCTGGATAAGAATCCGCTTCGTGTGCTTGATTGCAAGAAGGATAGAGAACATCCGGCAATGGCAACAGCGCCATCGGTATTGGATTATTTGAACGAGGAATCAAGAGAGTATTTTGAGCAAGTCAAATCCTATTTAGATGCCATGGAGATTCCTTACGTGGTTGATAAAAACCTTGTCCGAGGGTTGGATTATTATAACCATACCGCCTTTGAAATCATGAGTGATGCTGAAGGCTTCGGGGCGATTACTACATTGAGCGGCGGTGGCCGTTATAATGGTCTGGTTGAAGAAATGGGAGGACCTGAGACTCCTGGTATCGGATTTGCGTTGAGTATTGAACGTCTGTTAATGGCACTGGATGCAGAAGGAATCGAATTGCCGGTCGAAGAAGGGATCGATTGCTATTTTGTTTCTCTCGGAAATCAGGCTGAAAAAGAAGCGGTCCGCCTAACCTATCAACTGCGGAATGCCGGCGTTCAGGTAGATAAAGATTACCTTGGAAGGAAAATCAAGGGGCAGTTCAAATCTGCTGACAGGCTGAAAGCAAAATATGTGATTGTATTAGGTGAAAACGAGATGGAAGCCGGCCAGGCGAATGTTAAATTAATGGAAACTGGTGAACAAAAAGAAATACCACTAACAGAGTTAGTCACTTATTTAAAGAACGAACTTGCAGGAGGGAACTAAGGATGGAACGACATCATTGCGGCAAACTGCGTGAATCAGACACCGGAAAAAAAGTCATGTTAAAAGGATGGGTACAAAAACGACGGGACCTGGGCGGATTGATCTTTATCGATTTAAGGGACCGTTCCGGTATTGTACAGGTGGTGTTTAATCCTGAAATTTCCAGCGAAGCTTTGAAGATCGCGGAAACTGTCAGGAATGAGTATGTATTAGAAGTACACGGGGAAGTACTTGGCAGAGATGAAGGTACCATTAATGAAAATCTCGAAACAGGCGCGATCGAGCTCCAGGCAGAAAAAATAGAAATCCTTAATAAAGCAAAAAACCCGCCATTCATGATCGAAGAGGAATCGGATGTTGCAGAAGACCTTCGTCTGAAGTATCGTTATCTGGATTTGAGAAGGAAGCCAATGCAAGAGACATTCCAATTACGCCATAAAACTAACCAGGTGGTTCGGAATTTTTTAAATGATGAAGGTTACCTGGAAATGGAAACGCCGATGCTTACGAAAAGTACACCGGAAGGCGCACGGGATTATCTAGTACCGAGCCGTGTCCATCCAGGCGAGTTTTACGCTTTGCCGCAATCACCGCAGTTGTTCAAACAATTGCTGATGATGTCCGGCTTTGAAAAATACTACCAGATTGCCCGTTGTTTCCGTGATGAAGATTTGAGAGCAGATCGTCAGCCTGAATTCACTCAAATTGATATCGAGACCTCCTTCATGTCTAAAGAAGAAATCATAGATATGACCGAACGGATGATGGCACAAGTGATGAAAGAGGTTAAGGGAATTGAATTGGAAACACCACTCCCGAAGATGCGCTATGAAGAAGCGATGGAACGTTTCGGTTCAGATAAACCGGATACCCGGTTCGGCATGGAATTGGTGAATGTTTCTGAAGTAGTGAAAGATTCCGGTTTCCAGGTATTCAGTGGAGCAGTTTCCTCTGGAGGCCAGGTAAGTGCTATCAATGTGAAAGGGCAGGCGAATGCCTTCTCCCGAAAAGATATTGATAAGCTGACAGAGTTTGTCAAAGGATATGGTGCCAAAGGGTTAGCCTGGATGAAGGTGGATGAAGCACAATGGAATGGTCCAATAGCTAAATTCTTCGGTGAAGATGAACTGATAGGGCTTGGTAATGCATTAGAAGCAGAACCAGGTGACTTGATCCTGTTTGTTGCTGATAAAGTAACAGTGGTCCAGGAAGGTTTAGGTGCTTTACGTCTGAAGCTGGGTAAACAGCTCGAACTGATTGATGAATCTAAATTCAATTTCTTATGGGTGACAGATTGGCCATTGCTTGAATATGACGAAGATGCAGGACGTTATTTTGCAGCCCACCACCCTTTCACGATGCCAGAGCCGGATGAAGTAAACCTATTGGAAACTGACCCGGGTAAAGTTCATGCCCAGGCTTATGATCTAGTATTGAACGGGTATGAATTGGGAGGAGGATCCCTGCGTATTTACAATAAAGAAATGCAGGATCGTATGTTTGAAGTTCTTGGCTTTTCCAAAGAAGAGGCTGAGGAACAATTCGGATTCCTGCTTGAAGCTCTTGAATATGGAACGCCGCCCCATGGCGGAATCGCTCTAGGGCTGGACCGGATCGTAATGCTTTTGGCAGGGCGAAACAACCTTCGGGATACGATTCTATTTCCTAAAACAGCGTCTGCATCCTGCTTGTTGACCGAAGCGCCCGGGGAGGTCAGCGAAGCGCAATTAGAGGAATTGTACTTACAGACCACTGCTAAAAAGGAAAGCAAGCAATAAGAGGAAGGAAATCTTTTTGTAACAAATAATTACGGAATCGTTATAGTAAACTTATTGAAATTTGAGAGTTCGTATGCTATTATTTGATTACAAAGTAAAGGTACCAATCCTGATGTGTACGTTGTTCGAATGTACGTTTTGACCGAACATTTATGTACAGGGAGCCTGGTGTTTCCATGTGGAGTGCAGGCCTCGTTACGATGAGGACGCATGAAGCATGGAACAGGGCACCCACCTGCTAGGAGCGGGTTCAAAACTCATGAAACAACGGCACAATTGGGATTGGAACTTACATAACTGCACACCTTAAGGGAAACCTTAAGGTGTTTTTACTTTCAGAAAGTTTAAAGTTGATAAGGATATAGAAAGGAGCGGCTCATTCATATGCTGCATCAATTTTCACGAAATGAACTGGCTATCGGAAAAGAAGGGTTAGAACTACTCAAAAATTCCACAGTAGCTGTCTTAGGGATAGGAGGAGTCGGCTCCTTCAGCGTCGAGGCATTAGCACGAACCGGAATAGGTAAACTGATACTGATCGACAAAGATGTTGTAGATATTACAAATATAAACCGTCAATTGCCAGCGCTGCTCTCTACTATCGGGCAGCCTAAAGCAGACCTGATGAAAGAACGTATTAAAGATATCAATCTAGATTGTGAAGTAGTCACTTTGAACATGTTTTATACGGAAGAAACTTATGAAACGCTATTTGAATATCACCCTGATTTCATCGTAGATGCCAGTGATACGATCATTTATAAAGTACACCTTATTAAAGAATGTATCGCGCGTGATATTCCGATCATCTCCAGTATGGGGGCAGCCAATAAGACAGATCCTGCTAAATTTCAAATTGATGATATTTTCAAGACGAGTTATGACCCTATCGCAAAAGTGATTCGAAAAAAATTACGGGAAGCTGGTATTAAAAAAGGAATTCCAGTCGTTTATTCCCAGGAAAAGCCGATTAAGATCAAAGAAGAAGTTAGAAAAGAGGTTGCCCCTGAGAACCCTGGAACGAGGAAAGCGGAAATGCCTCCTTCTTCCAATGCATTTGTACCGTCTGTTGCAGGCTTGATTATGGCCAGCCATGTTGTGAATGAAATCCTGAAACCAATTGATATCGATCGTAATTAAAAAGCAGGAAGCGACATATTCGCTTCCTGCTTTTTGTGCTCTCTGATAAAATTTTCTTTGTGACACCGAGGCTTGGCTTAAGCTTGTCGGGGGTGAGCAAGGCGCTTGCGCTTTTGTTTTTATTTTGCAACTTGTTCCAGGTTGCCGTTTCGTTCCATACGGAATTGCGGTTTTGCGAAATCGCCTTCTTCGTCGAATACAATCATCTTTCTAGCCCGGTCCATAATTTGAATCAGCGCTTGATAGTCATCTTGCATTGTTACCAGTTGACGTTGCAGTTGGGCGTATTTCTTTTCCAATTTATTTTTTTCTTCTTTCAGTTGCTGGTTCTCCGCAGTTACTTTTTCCAGTTTGTTACGATGGTTGGCAGAGCTGTCCATATCCGTCTGCAAACTACGTAAATAATTGATAACATCCCTTAGATTCATCTGAGAAAAAGCCGGTTCGGAAGGTTGATCCGTGAAGTTAGCTGAATGCTCCTCATTAGGGGAGCTTTGTTCTCCACTATAAGGCACAGGTGCTTTAGCAGCTCGTTTTGGCTGTTCAATGGCTTCTGCGCGTTTCTTTTCTTTTCTTTGCTTTTTAGCAATTTCAATCGCCTGATCGTACTTTTGCCGGACTTCTGCGTTCCAACGGAATCCGCAAGCAGCAGACGTACGATTCAAGGCATCACCCACTTCATCAAAAGCTTTCAATTGGGTACTGCCTTCCCGAATATGCCTAAGTACAGTTTCAGCTAACAATAAATCATCTTCATGAGACCATGCATCCTGTCTGACTTTTGTCATACCAATCACTCCTCTTCTTAATAGGCTTTCTAGTATTTTTAAAAACTAGTTTGTTATTTTTATGCCTATTGTGACCACTAAGAAAAGGATTTATACCAATATAGCAAAAATTAGTTACTTTTTTGCTGATTGATTTTATCATAGATTTGTTTCATGGCTTGCTCAAACTTACCTGTACTTTTCGGTTTATAGTACTTCTTATCCTTGATAGTATCAGGGAGGTATTGCTGATCTACCCAGGCATTATCATAATTATGAGGGTATTTATATTCTATCCCTCTGCCTAGTTCCTGGGCTCCCTGGTAATGGGCATCTTTTAAATGTTTTGGAACCTCGCCGCTTCTACCACTTCTAATGTCACTTAATGCTTCATCCAAAGCTTTATAGGCTGTATTCGACTTTGGAGATAAGGCTAACTCTGACACTGCTACAGCAAGCGGGATGCGCGCTTCAGGAAAGCCAAGCCGTTCAGCAGCTTCTACTGCAGCAATTGCGCGTGGGCCGGCTTGGGGGTTTGCCAGGCCAATATCTTCATAAGCGATTACGACTAATCTTCGGGCAATACTGTCAAGGTCTCCAGCTTCGATGAGGCGGCCTAAATAGTGCAGCGAGGCATTCACATCGCTTCCCCTTATAGACTTTTGGAAGGCTGACAGAACGTCATAGTGGGCATCACCATCTTTGTCATGTGTGAAACTTTTTTTCTGCACACACTCTTCTGCAGACTCAAGATCGATATGAATGAGACCCTTTTGATCTGCAGGGGTGGAATAGGCGGCTAACTCTAGCCCGTTAAGTGCTGAACGAAGGTCGCCGTTGGCAGCCTGTGCAAAGTGATCCATTGCTTTTTGCGAGACATCGAGTTCCAGCTCAGCCAATCCCTCTTTATCATCTGCAATAGCACGCGATAAAGCCTCTTTGATGTCATTTTTGTTCAAGCGGTAAAGCTCGAATAAGTGACAGCGGCTTCTAATTGCTGGATTGATGGAATGATATGGATTACTTGTAGTACAGCCAATCAGTGTCAGCAAATTGTTCTCCAGGTGGGGAAGCAGGAAGTCCTGTTTTCCTTTATCTAAGCGATGGACCTCATCTAAGATCAAAACCATCCGGCCATGCATTTTTGCTTCTTCGACTGCAATTTCCATGTCTTTTTTCTTATCGGTCACAGCATTCAATAATTTGTAAGGCAGACTAAGACTTTTTGCAAGAGCCATTGCCATTGATGTTTTACCGGTTCCCGGCGGACCGAAGAGGATCATAGAAGCCAAACGGTTGGCTTGTACCATTCTCCTGATCGTTTTCCCTTCAGAAACGAGATGCTTCTGCCCGATGATTTCATCAATATTAGTAGGTCGCATCCGTAAAGCAAGCGGCTTTTGTTTCATTTTATTATCCCCTTTATTCTTCATCTTTCTTCTGATAAGCGTAGTCATATTTCAGATAGAATGCAAGAGCCGCACATTCATGCTATAATAGCGTTTAGTCAAAGCGGAAGCGGTCGTTTTTCCGCTGCCTGGAAGTTAGGAGGAAGCACATGCCTCAACAACAGCAGAAAATTCATAATCAAGTGGTACGCTGGTCATTTTTTGTGATCGGTTTAATCATATTAGCTTTGGGCATCTCACTAACCATGCAAGCGAAAGGTCTTGGTATCGGTCCATGGGATGTCTTTCATTATGGGTTATATGTTCAATTTGGTTTAACTGTAGGATCCTGGTCCATTATTGCCGGGCTGGTAATTGTAGCTGTGACCTCGCTGGCGATGAAGCAATGGCCGCAAATTGGTACAATATTGAATATGGTGTTAATCGGTGTGTTTATTGACTTTTTCAATTGGATTTTACCAGCACCCGAACATCTATGGACAGAAATATTAGTATTTGCAGCAGGAACTACAGTCATGGCTTATGGTATAGGGATTTATGTTTCACCCGGGATGGGAGCTGGACCGAGGGATGGTTTGATGCTGGTTCTGACAGATGTGACAGGCTGGAAAGTTTCAACAGTAAGGAACTGGAATGAAATCATCGTAGCGGTGTTTGGGTGGATGCTGGGCGGACCAGTGGGGATCGGTACGGTTTTTATCGCATTGTTTCTCGGAACAATGGTCGGATATTCCCTTCCCCAGGCAAAAAAACTACTTAACTTTTTCTTGAAGAAAGGTGAAAGAAATGAAGATATCTACAAAAGGCCGTTACGGGCTGACAATCATGATCGAACTGGCGAAAAGGTACGGTGAAGGACCGATATCACTGAAACAAATTGCCAGAGAAAAGGATCTATCTGAGCATTACCTGGAGCAGCTGGTGGCTCCTCTCAGAAATGCTCGTTTAGTAAAAAGTGTCCGGGGTGCGTATGGAGGCTATATGCTGACCAAAGCGCCCCATGAGATTACTGCAGGAGACGTTATTCGTGTGTTAGAAGGTCCAATCACTCCTGTTGAAGGGATCGAGGATGAGGAGCCAGCTAAGCAGGCTTTGTGGAAAAGAGTCAGGGATGCAGTAAAAGAAGTGTTGGATACGACGACGCTTGAGGACTTGAAAGACCATGTCGAAGATCAGACGCAGGATGCTTACATGTTTTATATTTAATTAAAATGGAAGTGAATGGAATGAAAGCAATATATTTAGATCACGCAGCCACAACACCTATTGACCCGAAAGTGATGGATAGTATGCTGCCTGTCTATCAGGACGTGTTCGGAAATCCTTCAAGTGTCCATCAGTTTGGCCGAAAAGCGAGGAGAATCCTTGATGAGGCACGTCGGACGATAGCAAAAAGCATCAGAGCCAATGAAAAAGAAATCATTTTCACAAGCAGTGGCACGGAAGCGGATAACCTTGCGTTGCTTGGCACAGCCCGTGCTAATAGGGATAAAGGGAATCATATCATTACTACGGTCCTGGAACATCATGCAACTCTCCATGCTGCTGAGCAACTTGAAAAAGAAGGGTTCCGAGTCACTTATTTATATCCGGATAAAGCTGGCATCATTCGTATAGAAGAGTTGGAAGAAGCTTTGACAGAGGATACGACGCTGGTTTCAGTAATGACAGTCAATAATGAAACGGGTATGATTCAGCCAATCGAGAAAATTGGCCGGCTTTTAGAAAACCATCAGGCTTATTTCCATACAGATGCAGTACAGGCTTATGGAGTTATGGATGTTAACACAGCAACACTGAAAGTGGACATGCTAACTGTGTCAGGGCACAAAATCAACGGTCCCAAAGGTATAGGTTTCCTGTATGCAAAAGAGGGGACTTCCATGCAAACTTTGCATTATGGCGGTGAACAGGAGAGAAAACGACGCCCTGGTACGGAAAACGTTCCAGGTGTCAAAGGATTGCAAACGGCTGTACAAGTAATGCTGGAAGAACGAGAGCCCCGGATGGAAGCCTATCATCGATATAAAAAGCTGTTTTTGGAGACTTTAGAAGAAGAACAGGTCGAATTTACAATCAATGGCGAGCAGGGAAGTATGGTCCCGACCATCGTTAACTTGAGTTTTCCGGGAATGAATGTGGAGACCATGTTAACTAACTTTGATTTAGCAGGTGTAGCTGCTTCGAGTGGCAGTGCTTGTACGGCAGGGTCGGTAGAGCCTTCTCATGTGCTTTCAGCGATGTATGGGAAAGAAGACGCCAGAACGATTAATTCCATACGATTCAGCTTTGGAATGGCAAACAATGATGAAAATGTAAGAGAAGCAGCACAAAAAATCAGTAAGGTGATAAAAAGGCTGCATGAATTATAGGAGCAGGAAAGATGGTGAAGTAATATGAAAGATCCCAAAGACACCAGAGTCGTCATCGGAATGAGCGGTGGAGTAGACTCCTCAGTAGCTGCTTTGCTTTTAAAAGAACAAGGGTATGATGTTGTCGGCATCTTTATGAAAAATTGGGATGATACGGATGAAAACGGGGTTTGTACCGCAACAGAAGACTTTGAAGATGTCATACGTGTGTGTAATCAGCTGGATATTCCCTACTATGCAGTCAATTTTGAAAAACAATATTGGGAGAAAGTGTTCAGCTACTTTTTAGATGAATATAAAGCAGGAAGAACTCCAAACCCTGATGTCATGTGTAATAAGGAAATCAAGTTCAAGGCGTTTATGGATCACGCCATTTCTCTAGGTGCAGATTATTTGGCAACCGGCCATTATGCCCAGGTAAGAGAAAACAACGGTCAATTCGAAATGTTACGCGGGAAAGATAATAATAAAGACCAGACGTATTTTCTGAATCAGCTGTCCCAGGATGTGTTGGCTAGAGTGATGTTTCCGCTTGGTCATCTGGAGAAAAAGAAAGTAAGAGAAATTGCCAAAGAGCATGATCTGGCTACAGCAACAAAGAAAGACAGCACTGGTATCTGCTTTATTGGTGAACGCAATTTCAAGGAGTTCCTGAGTGAATATCTCCCTGCTCAACCGGGAGAAATGCAGACACTTGATGGAGAAGTGAAAGGAAAGCATGATGGGTTGATGTATTATACACTTGGTCAGCGACAAGGTCTGGGTATCGGAGGAGCTGGTGAGCCATGGTTTGTCGTTGGGAAAAACCTGAAAGAGAATATCCTTTATGTCGGCCAGGGATTCCATCATGACGCTTTGTATTCAGATGCTCTGATTGCGAGTCAAATTAATTGGATCAGTGGTGGGATTCCAACTGAAAAGATGGAATGTACTGCAAAATTCCGTTATCGCCAGGAGGACAGTCCGGTCACTGTTCAGTCATTGGACGACGATAAAGTGAAAGTGATTTTTCACGAGGTCCAAAGGGCGATTACACCGGGACAGGCTGTTGTCTTTTATGATGGAGCCGTTTGTCTTGGAGGAGCAACGATCGATGAAGTCATTAAGAACGGGCAGGCTTTAACTTATGTAGGTTGAGAGTACGAAAATGTCCCACTAAGACCATGCAGGGCTGAATGTGCGCATGGTCTTTTCTCATGGAAAGAAAGGAAGGGAAGTCATGGATAAATTAGCTAAAGGGATCGAAGAGATGAAACAACACAATTTAGAGCAAGCCGCTAAATGGTTTACAGAAGCAATTGAAGATCAGCCGGAGGAACCATTAGGCTATATCAATTTCGGCAATTTATTGTTGCACATGAAAGATTATGAACGGGCGCAGCGCTTTTTTGAACGGGCAATAGAAAAAGACAGCCATGCGGCTACCGCTTACTATGGATTAGGCAACACCTTTTACGAACAAGAGGACTATAGCAAAGCTCAGGAGCAATTTTTACGCGCAATTGAAGAAGGCTTGAATGAGGCGGATGTCCATTTTATGATGGGTATGACATTCGTCCATCAGGAGCATTACCGTCTTGCATTACCTTACCTGATGACAGCAGCTGAGATAGATGAGAAGGATATTGATATACAATTCCAATATGGACTTAGTCTGGCACAGAATGAAGATATCGACCACGCAGAACAACAGATGAATCGTGTGCTACAATTAGAACCAAATCATAGTGATGCCTATTATAACCTTGGTGTGATTGCATTGTACCAGGAAGACGTGGACAAGGCGCTTGCCAAGTTTAATCAGGCATTGGAAATTCAGCCGGAACATATGCTGGCGGCTAATGGTAAAAAACAGATAGAGAATATGTTAGACAGCTGAAGCTAGGAAAGAAAGGAGAAGACGGTTAGCAATGGAAACGATTGAGGATAAGCAGCAGCTTGAGGCAGGTTATATTAAAGGTACGCTGAACCGGATGATCTTTCATAATGAGTCCGAACATTTTTCCATTGCTTCCGTCCGTATCAAAGATACGAATGAACCAATAGAAGAAAAGGACGTTGTAATCAAGGGACATTTTTCGCCTTTAGAAGATGGGGAAAGTTATTTATTTCAAGGGAAGATAGAACAACATCCTAAATTTGGCAAACAATATCAAATTGATTTTTACAGGCGGGTACTGCCTGAATCAAAAGAAGGATTAATCGCCTACTTATCCAGTGATTTATTTCAGGGTATCGGTAAAAAGACTGCCGAAAAAATTTATCATACCCTTGGCAATCAAGCTGTCAGCACTATATTAAACGATAAAGATGTACTTAAAAATGTTCCAGGTATGAAGCAAGAACAGGCTGACCGTTTATACCATGCATTGAAAGAACACCAGGGATTTGAACACGTAGTCATTCATGTATCGCAATATGGCTTCGGATTGAAAATGGCTCAAAAAATTTATGAGGTGTTTAAAGAGGAAAGCCTTTCTATCCTTCAGGAAGATCCTTATCAGCTTGTATTCCACGTGGAGGGATTTGGTTTTCATCGGGCTGATGAGGTAGCACGAGTGAATCAGGTGCCTTATGATCATCCGACACGAATCCGGGCTGCATGTCTGTATATTCTTCAACAAAGCTATCAGACTGGTCATGTTTACCTGCCAACCCATGAAGTATTGGAAAGCCTTGACCGGCTTTTGAATGGCAGCCAGCAGGCTATCCCTTTTGAGTTTCTATCTCATCAACTGATCCAGATGGGTGAGGAAGGGGTTGTCAGGATCGAGTCAGATCGGATTTATCTTCCTTCTCTTTTTCATGCGGAAAATGGATTTTGCCATCAGTTAGATCGAATTATGGCTAAAAAAATGGATGCTGATTATACGCAGGCGGAGTTATTGAAGATTATTGGTTCTGTCGAAGAAGAAGAATCGCTTAGTTATGGTCAGGATCAATTCCAGGCCATTGAAAAGGCATTACAGTCAAAAGTGATGGTTTTGACGGGAGGTCCCGGAACGGGGAAGACTACGGTCATTAAAGGAATTATCCGGGCGTATGCCGAGCTTAACGAATTATCGTTAAACCCGGAGGATTATGATCAGGATGAACCTTTTCCGTTTATTTTGACTGCCCCTACCGGCAGAGCAGCCAAACGGATGACCGAATCAACCGGTTTACCGGCCAGAACGGTTCACCGCTTGCTTGGGTGGGATGGTAAACATTCTTTTGAAAAGAACCAGAATAATCAGCTGGAAGGGAAAGTTCTTATCGTAGACGAATTCTCTATGGTGGATATTTGGCTGGCCAACCAATTGTTCCGTGCTATACCGACAGATATGCTGGTACTGATCGTAGGAGATGAAGACCAGCTTCCTTCCGTCGGTCCTGGCCAGGTATTAACAGATATCCTGGCATCAGAGCAGTTGCCATCTGTCCAGCTGCAAGAGGTGTACCGTCAAAAAGAAGGGTCACGCATTATTCAATTGGCTCACGAAATTAAAAATGATAATTGTAACTCCCAATCTTTAAAAAAAGAGCGGGACTTCACATTTATTGATGCCAGAGAACATCAACTGGTGGATGTAGTGACACAAATAGTGAAGCGTGCTATCGAAAAAGGGATTGAACGGCGTGAAATACAAGTGCTTGCTCCCATGTATCGAACACAGGTCGGTATCAATAAATTGAATGAAGAGATTCAATTGTTAGTCAATCCCCCTAGTAAACAAAAGCGTGATATTAAGTTCAAAGAACTTGTCTACAGGACCGGGGATAAAGTGATTCAACTAGTCAACCAGCCAGAGGACGGTGTTTATAACGGGGATATTGGAGAAATTGTTGCTATTTTCAGAGAAGATGAAAATGTCGATCAAGTAGAACAGGTAGTCATCGATTTTGATGGAAAAGAAGTGGTCTATCCTAAGAAAGATTTGTCAAATATTACCCATGCCTATTGCACTTCTATCCATAAATCGCAAGGCTCGGAATTTTCGATTGTGATACTGCCGGTAATTCGCAGTTACCGCAGGATGCTGCGTAAAAATCTTTTATATACTGCCATTACAAGAAGCAAGCAGTCACTGATTATTTGTGGAGATAAACAAGCATTTTTGGAGGGAGTCAAAACCGAGGACACCAATCTGCGATACACGTATCTGAAAGAAAAACTGATGGAGAATAGTGCTACACCCATTTCAGAGGAGGAAGAAGAAGAGGTTTCTCCTTATGACTTTATGTGAAAAACGCACTAGGAGTTGCTCACTTCCCCTATTCCGAGGGGCTTTCTCCCAATAGAAGAATCGTTTCCAGTATGCGAAATTTAAGGTCCTAAAGAGTATTTCTATGTATATTTGAAGCTTTTCGGGGACATGATAGGGGCTAAAAAGGAGTTTTTCTCTTGATTTGCCCTAACTGTCAGCGAAAAGATATCGGTAAAGTTGGTACAAACCAGTACTATTGCTGGAATTGCTATATTGAATTATCCTATGAAAATGGCAGAATGAACGTCCATCAGATAGAAGAGGATGGCAGCCTCAGTTCCCTTAATGACTTATTCTTTCAGGAAGCAGAGTAAAAATGGAAGAGAAAATCAGACGCGCATTATACCGTTTTGTGCTGCTGATCTTTATCCTATTAAGTTTATACTTGCTTGCGAAGCTGTTTCCTTATTATAAAGGTTTACTAGTCGGGATTTGGAAGGTGCTCATTCCTTTTCTTATCGCAGGGTTTATCGCTTTTCTGCTTCATCCTATCGTAGAGAAGCTGCATGAAAGCCATCTGCCTCGCTGGATAGCAATACTGATAATTTTCTTTATATTTTTTGCAGGAGTGGGGTTTGGATTATATAAGGGAGTTCCAAGGTTAATCCATCAGTTAAAAGACTTGAACGCACAAATACCGGAATTCTCAGAAGCTTACCGGAATTTAATATTACAAATCTATCAGCAAACTTCGGACTTGCCGGAAAGTTTCCATGATCAACTGACAGAAATTCTTTATCAAATTGAGACTTGGACGAATGAACGTATCACTATGCTGATTGCAAGCTTTAGCGGAATCATGGAAGTGCTTGTTGTGGCAGCCGTTATTCCCGTATTGACATTTTACTTTTTAAAGGATATAGAAAGAATTAAGGACACTTGCAAAAAGCTGACGCCAAAACGCTTCCATTTCGAAGGAAAGACACTGGTGCATGATATCAGTGTATCTTTAGGTGGCTATATTCGTGGTCAATTTATAGTTTGTTTATTTGTAGGCGGCCTGTCTTTTCTTGGTTTTTGGCTGATCGGTATCAAGTATCCTTTGCTTCTGGGGGTGATTGTCGGTGCCACGAATATTATTCCGTACTTTGGTCCGCTGATTGGCGCCTTTCCAGCAGTGATTATTGCGCTTACTACCTCTGTGAAAATGGTAGTTTACGTTCTCATCACTATCATTGTGGTGCAGATGACTGAAGGAAATTTATTATCACCTTATATAGTAGGGAAAAGTATTCATATCCACCCGATATTGATCATCCTTGCATTGCTCGTAGGAGAAGAAGCGGCAGGAATTTTAGGTATGATTCTTGCGGTGCCGATACTTACCTGTATCAAGGTAATAGCAGAGCATATATGGAGAGCAAGGACTGCCCATTGACATCTCCTGGATAGTTATCTATAATAACGCATATCCAAATTAAATAGTTATCGAAATATGTAGACGGAAATGAGTATGCAGCAGACCATCTTTAAGAGAGGGATTTCCCTGGCTGAAAGAAATCCTGGATGAAGGGCTGCAGAAGCTATTCCTGAGTGCGGTTAATCCCCGCCGGCAGCGCACCGTTATTAAGCGTCCAAGGTGATGGAGTTTTATTCCATAATCAGGGTGGTACCGCGGAAATCATATCCCGTCCCTGCTCAATTCGAGCAGGGACGGGTTTTTTTAATACAATAAGGAGGAAATGAATGATGAAAAAACTGACATCAGCACAAGTACGTCAAATGTATCTGGATTTTTTTAATGAAAAAGGGCACCGGACTGAACCGAGTGCTTCCCTTGTTCCCCATGAAGACCCGTCTTTACTATGGATCAACAGCGGGGTAGCCACTTTGAAGAAATATTTTGACGGCCGGGTCATTCCTGAGAACCCACGGATTGTCAATGCTCAAAAATCAATTCGAACCAATGACATTGAGAATGTTGGTAAAACTGCACGTCACCACACGTTCTTTGAAATGCTCGGAAATTTCTCCATAGGGGATTACTTTAAGGAAGAAGCAATTGAATGGGGATGGGAATTCCTTACAAGTTCTGACTGGATTGGTTTTGAAGAAGAACGTTTATCTGTAACTGTCCATCCCGAAGATGATGAAGCATACAGCATCTGGAAAGAAAAGGTTGGCATTCCGGAAGAGCGTATCATTCGTCTGGAAGAGAATTTCTGGGATATCGGGGAAGGGCCAAGTGGTCCAAACACAGAAATTTTCTTCGACCGTGGGGAAAAATATGGGAATGATCCGACGGACCCGGAATTATATCCTGGTGGAGAAAATGAACGTTACTTAGAAATATGGAATCTAGTATTTTCCCAGTTTAATCATAACCCGGATGATACCTACACCCCTTTGCCGAAGAAGAATATTGATACAGGAATGGGATTGGAACGCATGGTATGTGTCATCCAGGATACCCCAACAAACTTTGAAACAGATTTATTCCTGCCTATCATTAAAGAAACAGAGAAACTTGCCAATGCAAACTATGGACAGGACAGCGGGCATGACGTTGCATTCAAAGTAATTGCCGATCATATCCGCACGGTGGCATTTGCTGTAGCAGACGGTGCACTGCCATCTAATGAGGGGCGGGGATACGTTTTACGTCGTTTATTACGACGCGCGGTAAGATTTGCGAAGCAAATCGGAATTCACGATCCATTCATGTATAAGCTGGTTCCTCAGGTTGCAGAAATCATGATTGATTTCTATCCGGAAGTAAGGGAAAAGCAATCATTTATCCAAAATGTGATAAAAACAGAAGAAGAGCGTTTTCATGAAACATTGAATGAAGGTCTTTCGATTCTCTCAGATATCATTAAGGATGAAACGAAAAAAGGAAACAATGTGTTTCCTGGTTCAGAAGTATTCCGTTTATATGACACCTATGGTTTTCCGAAAGAGTTGACAGAGGAATATGTCGAAGAAGCCGGGTTTACCATTGATGAAGAAGGGTTTCAGGAGGAAATGGAAAAGCAGCGCGAACGTGCACGAAACGCTCGTCAGAAGTCTGACTCCATGCAAATCCAGGAAGGTGTACTTGGAGATGTACAGGTGGACAGTGAATTTGTTGGATATGAAACCCTGGACGTAAAAGCAGAAATTGTTGAACTGATTAAAGGGAAAACTTTCGCTGATAGGGTAGCCTCGGGAGAAAAGGCGTATATTTTTCTCGATAAAACACCTTTTTATGCAGAAAGCGGCGGACAAATTGCTGATAAAGGCGTAATGAAAAATAATGAGGTTGCCATTGAAGTACAGAATGTACAAAAGGCACCTAATGGACAACATATGCATGAAGTAGTGGTCAAGGAAGGTACACTGACAAAAGGAGCAATAGTGGAAGCAATTGTAGATCAAGGTTCCCGTTCATTTGTGGTAAAAAACCATACGGCGACTCACTTGCTGCATCAGGCATTGAAAGATGTACTCGGTGGTCATGTTAATCAGGCTGGTTCACTTGTTGCTCCGGACCGTCTTCGTTTTGACTTTTCACATTTCGGATCTGTTTCGGAAGACGAACTCCATCAAATTGAAGCAATCGTCAATGAGAAAGTATGGGATTCCCTTCCTGTTAAAATAGAATATAATTCATTGCAACAAGCAAAGGAAAAAGGTGCTATGGCACTATTCGGTGAAAAGTACGGAGATGAAGTCCGTGTCGTCCAAGTAGGGGATTACAGCCTTGAGCTTTGTGGTGGCTGCCATGTACTGAATACAGCCGAAATAGGATTGTTTAAAGTTGTCTCCGAAACAGGAATCGGGGCAGGTACTCGACGTATTGAAGCAGTTACAGCTAAAAGTGCTTATCAATATATGAATGAGAATGAAAGACTCCTTAAGGAAGCTGCTGACCGTCTGAAAACTAAACCAGAACAAGTGCCAGAACGAATCGATGCGCTTCATCAGGAGTTGAAAGCAGAACAAAGAGAAAAGGAATCTCTGGCTGGCAAGCTCTCCAACTTGGAAGCCAGCTCCATACTGGATGAAGTGGAAGAAGTGAATGGCATCCCTGTACTCGCGAAGCAGGTAGATGTTAAAGATGCCAACAGTCTGCGAAACATGATGGACGAATTAAAGCAGAAATTGGATTCAGGAATTATTCTGTTAGCATCTGCGAATGGAGAAAAAGTCCAGTTGATTGCAGGAGTTTCCAAAGATCTTATCGAAGATGGTTATCATGCAGGGAAATTGATCAAAGAAGCTGCGGCTCGTTGCGGCGGCGGTGGAGGCGGACGTCCGGATATGGCACAAGCCGGAGGGAAAGATCCTTCAAAAATCGGTGAAGCCCTGCAATATGCGAAAGAATACGTCCAATAAACTCCGATGTTTTTCAAACTCCTGATTTAAGTATATAATGGAGTAAATCATAAAAAGGTGCGAGGTGTTAAGATGAGTTCAATGGACAAGACCATGAAGTTCAATTTTTCAGAGGAGCCGTTCGACCAGGATGTACGGTCCGTCCTTCTTTCGGTGCACGAAGCATTGAAAGAAAAAGGTTATAATCCGATCAACCAAATAGTCGGCTACCTGCTTTCCGGGGATCCAGCGTATATTCCTCGCCATAAAGACGCCAGAAACTTAATCAGGAAAATGGAACGGGACGAATTAATTGAAGAGCTGGTGAAATACTATTTGGAGGGAAATAAAGATAAATAAATGAAAACTATGGGATTAGATGTCGGAGAAAAAACAATCGGAGTAGCTGTCTCCGACGGATTAGGCTGGACTGCACAAGGGATTACCACGCTCAAGTGGACAGAGCCTGATTTTGGCACAGCAAATGAGGCCTTGGAGAAACTCATCAAGGAACACGATATTTCCAGGATGGTCATCGGCCTTCCGAAAAATATGAATGGCACAGTGGGGCCCAGGGGAGAAGCCAGCAAGGACTTTGGGAGAAAAGTAGAAGAAGTCTTCCAGATCCCTGTGGTATTCTGGGACGAAAGATTGACAACGATGGCTGCGGAACGTGTGTTACTGACTGCGGATGTAAGCAGAAAAAAAAGAAAAAAAGTAATTGATAAAATGGCAGCCAGCATTATTTTACAGAGCTACCTAGATGCCAATCAATAAAGGAGTGGATTTTCATGGCTTTAGAAGAACAAGAGCGAATTATTATCCCGGATGAGAATGGGGAAGAACATTTATTTGAGGTATTATTCACCTTTGATGTAGATGAGACCAGCCATTCTTATATCGCAGTCGTTCCAGCGGAACAGAAAGACGAAGAAGAAGTAGAAGTGTTTGCTTTCCGTTACGAGGAAAAAGAAGGAGACGATGACGATTTGGCGTTATACCAGATCGAAACCGACGAAGAGTGGAACATGGTAGAAGAAACTTTGAACACATTGACTGAAGAAAAAGAGTAAGAGCTCGACACGCTTCCTTAAGTGGAAGCGTGTTTTTTAGTTTTCTAGGAAATTATAAAATTTTCTGGATGTGAATAACTTTCACATCCAGCTCCAGCGCCTACCCCCTCGAGGTCTTAAGTCAATCCTCTTTGTGATAAGAAAAACTTGGCTTATCGCCGCTTCCTAATGGCGAAAGCCTTAGTTTTTCTTAAACTTTGATCCTTTAATAAAGTTAGTCTGTATTAAAGTACAAAGAACGTCACACCGAGGCTTGTCTTAAGCTTGTCGGGGGTGAACAAGGCGCTTGCGCTTTTGTTCTTTTTGAAGTTTAAAAATATACTGGACTATATATTGTTGCGAGCTTTTACATAGTACATTTACTTATTCTCAAGAGTCGGAAGACAAACCTCTTGTGAATGGGAAAAGCATTGCTTATCGCGAAAACCTTGTGAAGAATCATAAGTTTTTCCTATACTTGTTTGATTCAAGTATGGAGGCCGGAGTTGTATCGTAGTTCATTTAACCATAGAAAAAATGGTGCTTTTTGTAGTATAATGTACCGGATGGATTAAGGAGGATGGGCAATGTCTGATTCGAACTTTAAGGATTTATATCAAAAACGCTTGAAAAAAAGAGGAGAAGAAGCAAGCACAGTACGTAAAGTTGTAGCTATCGTACTGACGACATTATTAGTTGTTTTTATTGGCGGCGGTATCGCCGGTTATTTATATATCAAAGCAGCTTTAGAGCCGGTTGATCCAAATGCAGAAGAAGAAATTACAGTCGAGATTCCACTAGGTTCTTCCACTTCTTCTATTGCAAGTATATTAGAAGAAAAAAACCTAATTAAAAATGATGTGATTTTTCGATTTTATACTAAGTTCAAAAATGAATCTGATTTTCAGGCAGGGGAATACCAATTCACCCAGGCTATGACAATCGACCAATTGATCGAGTCATTGAAGACTGGAAAAGTAATCAGAGAGCCGTTGTTTCGGGTAACTGTCCCAGAAGGCAGAAAAATCACAGAAATCGCCGAGACCTTTGCAAAATCCAAACAGACAGACTTCACAGCTGAAGCATTTATAAAAAAAGCGGATAATCCTAAATATATCAAAAAATTGATGGAGCAATATCCGCAATTATTGACCGAGGAAATTCAATCACCTAAAATTCGTCACCCTTTAGAGGGGTATTTATTTGCTTCCACTTATGATTTTTATGAAAAAAATCCAAGTATAGAAACAATTATTGAAAGAATGCTGACCAGAACACAGGAAATTGTATTGCCTTATAGACCTGAACTGGAAAACCTGAGTATTTCTACTGTGCATGAACTGATTACCATGGCTTCCCTTTTGGAAAACGAAGCACCTAAAGCTGAAGACCGTAAGAAAATAGCTGGTGTCTTTTATAATCGTCTGGAAAAAGAAATGCCGCTTCAAACAGATCCTACAGTTTTATATGCACTTGGCAAACATAAAGATAGAGTCCTTCATAAAGATTTGGAAGTGGAATCCCCCTACAATACCTACCAGATAAAAGGACTACCGGTAGGACCAATATCAAATTTCAACAAAAATTCACTGGAGGCTGCAGTGAATCCACCAGAGTCTGATTATTTATATTTCGTAGCCGATAGCGAAGGAAATGTTTATTATTCGAAGAACTATGATGAACATCTCAAAAAGAAAAAAAAGCACATTGATAGCCAAAGGTAAGTAAAGGGCCGTCTCTGCAGGGTTCGAAAAGTCTGGAATAGATCAACACTATTTAAAGACAGGACCCTGATGAGACGGTCTTTTTAGTGTGTGAGATATTATAGTGAAGAAATGTAAACTTTATGTTAAAATATTAGGGTTGTAAAAATGTAAAAGGAAAGAACGGTTGGTAAAGGAGTGTTTATAATGGGCCGGACGGAAGAATACCTTGCTTCACTATTACCAGCTAACCCGCTATGGGCTGATGAACTGGAGCAGTTTGCCAAAGAAAACCAAGTTCCGATTATGGAGCCATCAGGTATACATTATTTAATGCAGCTTGTACGAGTCAAACGACCTAAAAGAATTTTAGAAATAGGGGCGGCCATCGGTTATTCAGCCCTGCGAATGTTAGAAGCTTATCCGGGAACTACGATAGTAACAATCGAGCGGGACCCTGAACGTTATCAACAGGCTAGAACCAACCTTGAAAGACTAGATGAAGACACCCGAATCGAACTTGTCTTAGGGGATGCTCTTGAATTGCAAGACGAAATCCATGAAAAAGGTCCTTTTGATTTGCTATTTATAGATGCTGCTAAGGGTCAATATCAAAAATTCTTTGAGTATTATAGCCAGATGATTACAGACGAAGGAATCATTGTATCTGATAATGTTCTGTTTAAGGGATATCCTGCGGGAAAAGATGATGATAATAAGCGCATGCAAAAGATAGGTGACAAAATACGTTCCTATAATGATTGGTTGATCAGCCATCCCCACTACCATACTACGATTGTTCCGGTAGGAGATGGTATAGCGTTGACGGTTAAGAAGGTGACAGGACGGTGAAGAAACCATACCCGCTTCAAATAGTTGAAATCAAAGTTGAGCAACCTGTATACTCATATAACATGATGCGAAGGGAGAAACACAAAGCATGACTGAAAGACCAGTTGTAATCGGAGTCGCTGGGGGTACAGGGTCGGGAAAGACGAGTGTGACCCGGTCTGTAATCCAGCGGTTTGCAGATAAACCATTATTAATGATAGAACAAGATTATTATTATAAAGACCAATATCATCTGCCTATGGAAGAACGTCTGAAAACCAATTATGACCACCCTTTGGCGTTTGACAATGACTTATTAATTGAGCATTTGAAGCAGCTGATTCAGGAAAAGCCTATTGAGAAGCCGGTCTATGATTATAAAATACACACAAGATCGAATGAAACAATACATGTAGAACCTAGAGAAGTAATCATCGTCGAAGGGATACTTGTACTGGAAGATGCACGTCTCCGGGACCTGATGGATATTAAAGTTTTTGTTGATACCGATGCTGATGTCCGGATTATCCGCCGTTTAATGAGAGATATAAAAGAACGCGGCCGCTCAATTGATTCCGTAATTGAGCAATATATCAACGTGGTACGTCCCATGCATCTGCAATTTGTAGAGCCTACGAAAAGGTATGCGGACATCATCATCCCGGAAGGTGGTCAAAATCATGTTGCTATTGATTTGATGGCTACCAAAATAAAAACAATCCTGGAAGAACGAAGCGAGAAATAATTGGTAAAAAGAGTTGAAATGTCATATGAAATCTGGCATAGTTTTGTTTAGTAGTTCTAGATAGACATGATCCTCGATAAAATGAAGTATACTCAAGCAAGAGCGCATAAAAGCTATGTGCAACTCATAATTGAATTCACATTGGGGACAGGAATATAGTTTTGGGATAAAAGGAGTGTTTATGATATGGCTGAAGAGAAAAGCTATTATATGACCCAGGAAGGTAAAGAAAAGTTAGAGAATGAGCTTCATTACCTGAAGACTGAGCGCCGTCAGGAAGTAGTAGAAAGAATCAAAGTCGCCCGTGATTTTGGTGACCTTTCTGAGAACTCTGAATATGATTCAGCTAAAGATGAACAGGCATTTGTAGAAGCGCGTATTTCTCAAGTAGAAAATATGATTCGTAATGCTGTCATTATCGAAAATGATAATCAGAATCCTAATATGGTCTCCTTAGGAAAGTCTGTTACTTTCCAGGAACTTCCGGAAGGAGACGAAGAAAAATATACGATTGTCGGAAGTGCAGAAGCAGATCCCTTCGAAGGGAAAATTTCCAACGATTCTCCGATGGCTAAAAGTCTTATCGGGCATGAGATCGGAGAGCAGGTTACTGTTATGACTCCTGGAGGCGAAATTGAAGTGAAAATTGTAAGTGTAGAATAGTTTGCATAAAAAATGACGGGACTTCCCGTCATTTTTTGTTTGACAACGATAACGGAAATCCAGGCTGGAGATTGAAGGTTAGAGGTGGGACATAGTCATTGGTGTCCTGGTTTTTGATATTGTATTTCGTAATAACAGCAGCAGAGTGAAATCCAAAGATGTAAACAGGATATATATTATATATGCTGTGTGTTAATTTGAAACTAATAATAAAGATGAAGGAAAGGCTTATACGGGCAAGCTATGGGGTTTGGGCCAGCAAAGAGGAATTCAGCCACCTATGGTCATATTTCGGCCAAAAGACATCATGCAGGAATGCCTCTTTATCTGTGGCTATGATAAATTGAAATACTGTCTTTTCTTCGACCTGATCAAAATATACAACTTTTTCATTATGGAAGAAGATACAGAGTTGTTGAGCATTTTTGTCATAACCCATTTTGACGAAGCTTTGGTTTCCCCAGACATTTGGGTCGAAATCAGTATATTTCATATCATCACCTCGTTATTTTCTCTGGTACATACTTCTATTAGATACCTATGTAAAACTTCCTTCCTTAATTCCAAAAATAGTTTTGAATCGACAAAAATAGCCAACATTTTGTGGTGTCGTTTTTATTGGTTTCTCTATACGAATCTTATATAATATAACAAGGATAAAGGAGGGCTTATATTAATGGCGAATAATAATGATAAATATACACGTTCCACAAGGCGTCAAAAAAAGAAAAAAGGTAACCGGATGATTGCCTGGCTGGTCGGGGTAGCCGGTGCCATGATTTTATTATTAATTGTATTTTTTACAGTTATGGTGAATCTGGGGAATGATCAAGCCTCAGTAGAAGAAGAAAACTCAATTACTTTGAAAGAACAGTATAAGAATGATAAGGATGCCGCTCAAGACTCCAGCGAGCAGTCAGACGAGTCTGCTGATAATAAAAATAGTGAGAATAACACTGATGAATCCGGCAAAAGTGAGCAAGAAGGCTCTGAGGAAGATACTGTAAGTGATAAAGAAAAAGAGGAAGAGAAAGCAAAAAAAGAAGAAGAGAAAGCAGAAAAAGAAGATAAAGATAAAGAAAAGGAAAAAAATAAAAACAAAGAAGAAGAAAATGTCCAGGACAGTGATAAACCGAATGTCGATAAAGTTATCACAAAGAATTGGTCCCCTGTTCCTACAGAGCAGGAAAACCACACGAGAATAACTTTTGCTGAAGGTACACAAGATTGGGAAGAAATGACCAGTGCCATCGCTAAGGGAGCCGGTTTATCAAAAAGTGATATGATTCTCTGGTGGGCAGAGGGAAATGGTCCAAATAGCGTAATTGCAACAGTAACCAACAAAGCTCAAACAAAAAACTATCGTGTTTATGTCTCCTGGGTAGACGGTGCTGGCTATAAACCTACCAAAGTTGAAGTACTGCATAAAAACGACCAGAAGCATAGAGGATAAATGTCAGGATGGTAAAGCTATAGGGGGAATTATCAATGAGTATAGGGATTATTGGAGCAATGGACGAAGAAGTGAAATTATTGAAAGAAAGTATGGAGGATATTCATGAAGAAGAGGTAGCCGGCGTCCATTTTATTGAAGGCAAACTGCGCGGTCAAAATGTAACCGTACTGAAATCTGGCATTGGTAAGGTTAATGCTGCTATGGCAGCGACGATTCTGCAGGAGCGTTATCAACCCGATTATGTGATCAATACAGGTTCTGCGGGAGGTTTTGCGAAACAGCTGGAGGTAGGAGATATTGTCATTTCTTCGTTAGTAACACATCATGATGTGGATGTGACTGCTTTTCAATACGAGTATGGTCAAGTACCAGGTATGCCTGCAATGTATGCAGCTGATGAAGAGCTGATTGAAAAAGCCGAACGTGCAGTCGACCATTTGAACGTGTCATCAGCGAAGGGAATTATCGCAACTGGAGATGCTTTCATGCAGGAGGCTGATCGAGTCGATTTTGTCCGGGGCAAGTTTCCGGAAATGATAGCCGCAGAAATGGAAGCGGCAGCGATTGCTCAAGTAAGCTTTAAATACGGCACACCCTTTGTAATTATTCGGGCTTTATCGGATATTGCCGGTAAAGAATCTAATATCTCATTTGATCAGTTCCTGGAAACAGCAGCAGCCAATGCGGCTAATCTCATTATGAATATGCTGGAAGACATGCCACACTAATACCCATCTAACAACAATTACCACCGGGCAGGAATGGATTCCATGATAAAATGGAAGACATCGGGGGTGGTTTCGATGAATTCTATGAAACAATTAGAAAATAAAATTGAAGATTATAAACGCTTTATCATTACGTTAATCATAGTAAGCAGTTATTTTTTCGTCGGAACATTAATCAGTATGTATGTGTATCATAACCGATTAGAGGACCTGATGGTGACATTGACATTAATTGGTCTGGCTACAGCTTTTTACTTCACACTAAAGCTGACTGATTTCCAACGAAAATTATCGGAAGAAGAATAAAAAAGCAGGTGACGTTTTTTCAACGTTTCACCTGCTTTTTGTGTTTAATTTAATGATAGAAATACAGCCAATAACCGCCGCCAATAATTAATAATAATAGTAAGAGGACAATAGCTACTGAATACCATTGTCCACCTGGATTGTAATAGCTGCCATAAGGGTAAGGCGGGTAAGGACCATAAGAGCCATACATTGGTCAATCGCCTCCTGAATTAGGTTCTTACCCTATCCTATGCTTGGGTCAGTCGTTTGGTATAGTAGAAATACCCATTTTAGAGCGTTCATGTTTATAAAACTCATGGAAAATTTTCATTAGTGCTCTTTTTTCGATACGTGAAACATAGCTGCGTGAAATCCCCAGCTCTTTTGCAATCTCTCTTTGTGTTTTTTCTTCTTCAGCATTTAAACCGTAACGGGCAATCAATACCTCTTTTTCCCGATCATCGAGTATTGTAATGAATTCTTTTATTTTTTCAAGTTCCATTCCTAATTGGATTTGTTCAACTACATCGACATGTTCCGCTTTCAAAATATCAATAAGGCTTATTTCATTGCCTTCCTTATCTTGACCGATAGGATCATGGAGGGAAACGTCTTTTTTCGTTTTTTTCAAAGCTCTCAGATGCATAAGTATTTCATTTTCAATACAGCGTGCAGCATAAGTAGCCAGTTTAGTACCCTTGTTCGGAGAGTAGCTTTCAATCCCTTTGATCAAACCGATCGTTCCTATAGAGATTAGGTCTTCAGTATCTTCTTTGGTATTTTCGAACTTTTTGACGATATGAGCGACCAGTCTCAAGTTGTGTTCAATTAATAAATCCCTGGCTTCTGGATCGCCTTCTTGCAGCAGCTTAAGTTGTTTCGATTCTTCTTCTGGAGAAAGAGGATTGGGAAATGCCTGGTTTTTCACATAGGAGACGAAGAGGAAAGTTTCTTTGACCAAATAGATAAGAGACCCCAGGATGCTAGACACGATAACAGACCTCCTCCAGGTAATGGGCTTTTAACCTATAAATTAACTTATGTGTCGTGGGGGTTAATCGTGTCTGTCCAGTTGAAGAAATAACGGATAAATATAGAAAAAACCTGTCATACATTGGTATGACAGGTTTGTTGCATTGTCTAGGAAATTATAAAATTTAATGATCGTGGATAACATTTAGTAGTAGGCTGCATACAGCTCCAGCGCCTACCCCCTCGAGGTTTTAAGTCAATCCTCTCTGTGACCAAAATGTCACGACGAGGCTTGGCTTAAGCTTGTCGGGGGTGAGCAAGGCGCTTCCCTTTTGTTCTTGTATTTAATTGTCGATGGATTTTCTTTTTTCTTTAACAGCTTCAGCATAATCATCTCTGACGCTTTTATCCCAGAGTTTTACGCCATTATGGTACCCAGCACGGGAAATCATATGTCCTGATATGGGGGAGGTAACCATGACAAAGATCATTCCTAAAATTAATTTCCCACTGACGATCCCATGTTCCACATAAAGAAATAAAAAAGCTCCTATCATTATACCGGCAATTCCAAGTGTAGAACCCTTCGTTACAGCATGCAGTCTGATGTAAATGTCAGGAAAACGTAACATTCCGATGGAAGCAGAAAATATAAAGAAGGTGCCGGTTAACAGAGAAAGGCTGATGATGATATCGATCAGTAAATTAATCCAAGTCCCGCTCAATGATAACACCCTTTTCTAAAAATTTGGCTATAGCTATTGTTCCGATAAACAGCAAGATACCGATCAGGAGAACGACATCGTTCAATTGGGTGGTCACTAATACAATTGCCATAAGCCCTGCCAGAGCCATCAAGTTCACCCCGATATTATCCAATGCAACAGCGCGGTCTGGGTTAGTAGGGCCGGCGATTGCCCGGTACATGAGCATGATGACAGAAACAGCAATGACAACAATACAAATTAATGTTACGACAGTGATCATGGATTGTGTGAATTCTAATGCCTTTTCCATTATCTCGTCACCTCCATGATCGCCTTTTCAAATGTTTCTTTAATGTCATTGATGGACTCTACAACATCAGGAATATCGATAGCATGAATATAGATTTTTGAATTATCTTCGCTTACAGCTATAGATAATGTACCAGGAGTCAGAGAAATCAAATTCGCTAATATTGTAATTTCCCAATTGCTTTTCAACTCAGTCGGCAATGCGAAAATTCCTGGTTCAAAATCCAGTTTAGGCTTATAAACCAATTTGACTATTTCTATATTAGAAAGGGTCAATTCTTTAATAAAGAGTATAATCAGCTTTATTACTTTGATGACGCGATCCATATAAAAGGAATCTGGTATGAAACGCTGTAATACAAATAGCAGTAAAATACCGAGTAAGTAACCGACTAAAAAAGTGGAGAATGTGTAGCTTTCACTTAAAAACATCCACATCAGTGCAATAATAATATTAATGACTATTTGTAAATTCATAAATCACTACTCCTTCAGCACAGAATCAATATAGAGTTCTGGCGCCATCAGATACTCACCAATGGATTGAATCGCAGGATAGAACCATTCTGCTCCAACTCCCAGTATAACAGATAAGGCCAGTAAGCCAGCTATTGGTCCTGTAAACGCTCTAGCCGCTCGTTTATCTACGGGTAACCCTTCAACCTTTTCTCCCCAGAATGCTCCGATAAAAATGCGGATCATGGAAAACAAAATCAATAGACTGCTCAATAAAGCAACAATGACAATGGATATTTCCTCTTTTGCCAAACTACCTTGAAGCAGCAGCAGTTTCCCGATGAATCCACTGAAAGGTGGAATACCCGCCAAAACTAGAGAGGCAAGAAAGAAAAGCCATCCAAGTAAAGGGTAGTGATGAATCAAACCTCCCATTTTACGTAAGTCGGAGGTTCCAGCCAAGTGCACCAAAGCTCCTATTAATAAGAATAATGCTCCCTTGATTACCATATCGTGAACAAGGTAATAGACGGTCCCGCTTAAGGAAGTCTCTGTAAATACACCGATACCCATCAACATAAAACCAACTGCAGGTATGATGTTATAAGCAATAATAAGTTTTACATTATTAGTTGAGAGTGCTCCGATAACTCCGAAAATCATCGTCAAGCCTGCCAGCCACAGGAACAAGTTATGCGTAAGTCCCTGGTCATGGGTGAATATTAACGTAAACACCCGCAAAATCGAGTAAATACCTACTTTTGTTAGCAAAGCCCCAAATAACGCTGATACGACCGGATTAGGTACTGAGTAGGAGTTCGGTAGCCAATAATACAAAGGAAATACTGCCGCTTTTGTTGCAAATACGAAAAAAAGCAAGACGGCAACAGTAGTCAGGATACCCTGTTGGTCAACATCCTTCACACGTTCTGCGATTTGAGCCATGTTTACTGTGCCTACCACTGAATAAACGAAAGAAACGGCTGTGACAAACAACATGGAAGAAAAAAGGTTCAGCAGTAAATATTTAATTGATTCTCTTAGTTGTGCTTTGCCGCCACCTAACACAATCAGTGCGTAGGATGCCATTAGTAATACTTCAAAGAAAACGAACAGGTTGAACAAGTCACCTGTAAGAAAAGCACCGCTCACTCCGGAAATCAACAAGAAAAAGAAGGAGTAAAAATAGAAGGTTTCCTGTTGGTCAGTCAAGGATTTTGGGGCGTAAAAAGCTGCTGCTACTGCAATGATGTTAGTAGTCAGTACCAGCGTTACCGCAAGCAGGTCAGCGACAATAATAATACCGAAAGGGGCTTTCCAGGCCCCTGTTTCTAAAATCAATGTTCCGTTCTGTTTAACAAACGCAAAAATATAGGTCACTACTGCTAGGTTCAGGATGGTGGTCAGCTTAGCCAATCCTCTGACGAGTGGGAGTTTCTTTGGGAAAAAAGCTAATAGAATTCCTGCTAGTAAAGGTATGATGATTGGTAGTATAGCTAAATTACTCATAATCGTTGCCCCTTAATTGTTCGATATTATCCGTACCGTTCGCTTCGGAGGCTCTGTAAGCTAATACCAGCAGAAAGCTGGTTACCCCAAAGCTGATAACGATGGAAGTTAAAATTAAAGCTTGTGGCAGGGGATCTGTATAGTGTTCGACTCCCTCAACCAGAATAGGGGGAGCACCACCTTTTAGTCCTCCCATTGTCAAAATAAACAAATGGGCGCCATGGGAGATGAGAGCTGTTCCAATCGCAATCCGCAGCAGTTGTTTTTGAAGAAGGTTATAAACACCTGTTGCAAATAACAATCCTGCTACGATAGACATGATAATCTCCATTATACATCCCCCTTCTTATTTTTACGTAGTTTAATCATTCCATAAATGCCTAGTGCGGCGATACCGAGTACAGTGATCTCAAATAAAGTATCCAATCCACGCATGTCAACCAGTATCACGTTGACAATATTATCTCCGCCACCAAGCTTGTATGAATTTTCGATAAAGTAAGTGGAAATGGATTCGAACCATTTACTGCTATGAGAAGAGATGGCTACTAATGTCATCAATGCTCCAAATCCTATGGAAATAATCAAGTTCAGCGCTTTTGTACTCCAATCTTGTTGTCTGACTTCAAGTTTAGGCAAATGATTGAACGCCATCAGGAATAAAGCCACGGTGACAGTTTCTACAATCAACTGTGTCAAGGCAAGATCAGGAGCACGGTAGATAACAAATAAAATGGAAAGTCCATAACCGACTACACCTAAAATAATGATTGCTGCGATCCGGTTATTGGCCACTATCGTACCTATGGACGCAACCACCATCATGATAGCAACCAACAATTCAATGGCGGTAAACTCGGCTGTATTTTCCATGCTGAAACTGAATCCTCCAGTGATGATCATAAAGCTGAATGTAACGATCAGAATGGCAGATAAAATTAACCGGAAATACCTGCCCAGTGATCCATTCATATATCCTTTAGTGATTTTTTCCGAATAGGTTTCGGCACGTTTAACCAACCCATCATACACTTTATTCATACTTAATGGTCCTGGTATGAATCGGTAAACAGGCTCCCATTTTGTTCGAGTGAGCGCAAGGATGGTTCCGAAAGCAAGAACAGCCATAGACATGATTAAGGGCAAGTTGATTCCATGCCAGAAATAGATATGTTTTTCGACCTCTCCTCCATAAATGGAAGCGGCAGCATGACTGAGGAAAGGTTTATTGATTAATTCTGGGAATATACCAATTATAATTACACCAAGTACCAGCACTGCTGGAGAAATAAGCATTCCGACAGGCGCTTCGTGCGGCTTTTTTGGTAACTCGGAAACATTCGCTTTTCCCCGGAAAGTACCAAAGAAAAAGTACATGGAATAAACAAACGTAAATATGCTGCCGAACACAGCAAGGTATGGTAATACTTGCTGCAAAAAGGATGCCAGGGCATTGTTTGTGGCTTCAAATTCAAGTGTTGATCCAAAGAACATTTCCTTACTATAGAACCCATTTAAAAACGGCAGTGGAAAGCCTGCCATAGAGAAAGTAGCCAGAACAGCCAGTGTAGCTGTAATCGGCATAAAGGTCATTAATCCACCAAGCTTACGGATATCCCGTGACCCTGTTTCATGATCGACGATACCTGCCACCATAAACAGGCTCCCTTTAAAGGTAGCGTGGTTAAGAATATGGAACACTGCCCCAAAGATAGCAGCTTTAGTACCGAAACCGAGCATGGCCATAATCATACCAAGCTGACTGATGGTAGAGAATGCCAGTATCCCCTTCAGGTCTGTTTGGCGGACAGCCATATAAGATGCCCACATTAACGTGAAGATCCCAAACCCGCTGACAACGATGAAGAACCATTCAGACTCAGCGAATATAGGAATATAACGGGCTACCAAATAGATACCTGCCTTTACCATCGTAGCTGAATGAAGATAGGCACTGACTGGTGTAGGGGCTTCCATCGCATCCGGGAGCCAGATATGGAATGGAAACTGGGCTGATTTAGTAAATGCTCCTAATAATAACAGCCCGAATATTAAAGGGAAAAATTCATGATTCAAAATGATACTCTTTTGAGAAATCATCTGTTGAATGCTGGTTGTGTTAGTGATTACAGACATAAATACAAGGGAACCCAGCATGCTAAGTCCCCCGAATACAGTAATGAGCATTGATTTCAACGCACCATATCGCGAACCTCTGCGATGGTTCCAATAACCGATCAACAAGAAGGAAGATAAAGAAGTGAATTCCCAAAAGGTGTATAATACAAAAACATTATCCGACAGTACTACCCCGAGCATAGACCCCATGAATATTAAAAAATATACATAAAAGTTGCCAAGCTGCTCTGATTTATGCAGATAGTAGATAGAATAGAAAGCCACTAATGTACCAATACCGCTTATCAATAAAACGAATAATAAGCTTAATCCATCCAAATAAAAGTTCATATTCATATTTAAGGATGGTATCCAGGTATAACTCCTGGTTACAGGTTTAAACCCTCCCCCTATGAATTGGATAAAGTAAAGAAAGACAATAAAAGGTATTAGGGTAACGAAAATGCCAGTATGTATCCTGTTCTTCATCTTAGCTAGAAAAGGGATGAAGATGGATGCTATGAAGGGTAATAAAACGGCAAACAACATCAAGCTGATCCTCCTCTGATTAATGTATATAAAAGTCTAGCACGGACTGATCATAGAAACTTAGTCACTCAATTGTAATCAAAAATTACACGATTATTCAACTAAATGTAACTAATTCATAATCTTCTTTTAGTGTGTCCCATAGTCTTATTAAATAAGAAGAAACATGGAATAATTTTAAAAATAAAAATAACGCACTTTTGGTTGCCAAAAGTGCGTTATTGGGGAATTTTACCTCTATCAGCTGGTTTTTTTTATTGAAGGGTGTATGGACCGTCTATGTAATTCTTCTTCAATCAATTCTATAAACTCTTTACTTAAGTTCAGTTCTAATGCTTTTTGGTAGGATTCAATCAACAGCTTATCAGTCAAATGCTCCATATAGCGTCACAAAATAGCGTGACGTTCACCTCCAATCAGGTGTAATCAATTTCGAAAACGTATCCTATCTCCTTTGGTAACCCAACTTTACCATGAAAGTTGCACCCATACAACAGAGTAGTTATCTACAGCAAAATGTAGATAACTTGTGTATAAATGCTGGTTTATTCATAGAAATATTGTCAAAGGTATGTGGAAAATGTGCATAAACTTATCCACAGGTGAGATTTTGACGTAATTTGTCGAACGATTTTTAGAATGATACGAATTACTTTGAATCATGCGTGGAATTTGTATATGATGGGTAAGGAGTAAAAAAGGTGCGGGTAAATAGCGAATGAGGTGAATGGGTTGTTCAATAAATTCTTACCGAATGAACATGTAGACAGTATATTTGAAATTAAACCTGAAGATTTAAAAGCACGGGGGATTAAGGGTATTATTACAGATTTGGATAACACCTTAGTAGCTTGGGATGTTCCTGAAGCTACACCAGAAATCCTCCAGTGGTTCAAGGTCATGGATGAGCATGGAATCAAGGTGACAATTACTTCAAATAATAAGCAAGAGCGGGTTCGGGTTTTTTCCCAGCCATTGGATACCAGTTTCATTTACAGTGCGAGAAAGCCTTTGTCCTATGCTTTTAAAAAAGCACAGAAGCAAATGGAAATGAACAAAGAAGAGATCGTGGTCGTCGGCGACCAGTTGCTCACTGACGTTCTTGGAGGAAACTTTGCAGGATTTCATACTATCTTAGTTGTTCCGATTGTAGAAACGGATGGCTTCTTCACACGTTTGAATCGGAAAGTTGAGCGCAGGATTCTGAAGTGGATGAGAAAAAAAGGTAAACTGACTTGGGAGGAATAAAGATTGAATAAGGAAATCATATGCCAGGGATGCGGCGTCCAAATACAGACGGAACACCCTGATCAGCCGGGATTTGCGCCTGCTTCTGCGTTAGAAAGGGAAGAAGTGATTTGCAAGCGGTGTTTCCGCTTGAAAAATTATAACGAAGTACAGGATGTACCTTATCAGGATGACGACTTTTTACAAATGTTGCATCAAATATCTGAAACTGACAGCCTTATTGTCAATTTAATTGATATATTTGATTTCAATGGAAGTTTCATACCTGGGCTGGCACGCTTAACAGGGAACAATCCTATTTTATTGGTTGGCAATAAAATGGATTTGCTTCCGAAGTCAGTCAATCATAATAAAGTCAGACAATGGCTTCGCCGGGCTTCAAAAGAATTAGGAATGAAAGTAGAAGATGTTCAATTGATCTCAGCTGCCAGGGGGCAGGGGATTGAAGAATTGTCCTCAGTCATTGATCGTATGAGAAATGGAAAGGACGTCTATATCGTAGGCACCACTAATGTAGGAAAGTCTACCTTTATTAATCGTTTGATCAGTCGAACACATGGAGTGAGTGATGCTATCACTACCTCTTATTTTCCTGGTACGACTCTTGGTTTCATCGATGTTCCCCTTGATGATGGTTCATCACTTTTCGATACGCCAGGAGTAATTCACCGTCATCAAATCGCTCACTATCTTTCTGACAAGGACTTGAAGCGGATTACACCTAAAAAAGAAATAAAGCCTATGGTTTTTCAACTTAATGATAAACAAACACTATTCTTTGGCGGGCTGGTACGCATGGACTTTGATGAAGGGGATAGGAGCTCATTCATTTGCTATGTGTCCAATGACTTGCCAATCCACCGAACTAAGCTGGAGAAAGCGGATGAACTATATCATAATCACTTAGGAGAACTTTTGTCACCTCCTGATGAAACAACCCTTAAACGATTACCCGAATTGAAGCCTGCTTCGTATAGAATAGCAGAAGATAAAACGGATATCGTAATTTCCGGTTTAGGATGGATTACTGTACCAGAGGGACCTGTATCAGTAACGGTCCATACTCCTCAAGGGGTTAAAGTATCTTTAAGGGAATCTTTAATATAATAAGGGGTGTAGATTTATGAAGCTAGGTTTGATAGGCAATCCCATCAAGCACTCGTTGTCCCCATGGATCCATAATCAATTGTTGCAACAAGCGAATATATCTGGGGAATATAATTTATATGAGTTGGAACCAGGGAGTTTTACTGAACAAGTGGAACTCTTGAGGAAAGAAGGATTGAACGGATTTAATGTAACAGTCCCATTCAAGCAGAAGATCATGATGGAACTGGATGACGTTGACACACAAGCTGAATTGATCGGTGCAGTGAACACAGTCAAAGTGGAGAATGGTCAATGGACAGGGTTTAATACCGATGGGAAAGGGTTTCTGAATTCTTTAAAGGTCAAATACCCGGATATATCCAGCTCTGACATTAATATTTTAATCCTGGGTGCAGGTGGTGCCGCGAAGGGTATTTTTTATACCTTAGTACATGCGGGATTTGAAAATATAGACATTGCGAATCGTACATCAGCTCGTGTTAAAGAAATGACGAAAGGCAATGATAAAACCAAACGAAGTGGAATACTTTCACTTGCAGAAGCTGAAAATCATGTAGCTGATTATGATCTAATCATTCAAACGACAACTGTTGGAATGAAACCTCATACAGAACAGCAAATTATTTCCCTGGAGAATATTCGTGAAGGTACAATTGTCAGTGATATAGTCTATCAGCCATTAATGACAGCTTTTCTGAAGGAAGCGTCGGAAAAAGGGGCAAGGATCCATCAGGGCCACGAAATGCTGCTTTACCAAGCGGTGTATGCCTTTGAAATCTGGACAGGAGCCTCGTTGGATGAACAAGGACTGCTAGAAACACTGGAAGCACATTTGAAAGGAGCATAAACTCATGCTTACAGGAAAACAAAAGCGTTATTTGCGTGCTCAAGCTCATCATATGAATCCGATTTTTCAAGTTGGAAAAACCGGTGTCAATGAAAATATGATTGCTCAGATTGACGACGCTCTGGAAAAAAGAGAACTACTTAAAGTCAGCGTCCTTCAAAATTGTATGGAGGACAAAAATGAAGTGGCAGAAGAATTGGTAACAGGTACCGGGGCGGAACTTGTCCAAGTCATAGGAAATACGATTGTGTTATATAAAGAATCAGAGGAAAACAAACAAATTGAACTTCCTTAATAAGGGGAGGGTTATATGAAGCGTGTTGGAATTCTGGGAGGTACATTTGATCCTCCTCATCTGGGTCATTTGATTATTGCCGAGGAGGTTTATCAAAGCTTAAATCTGGATGAGGTCTGGTTCATTCCATCTAATCAACCGCCACATAAAGACAATGCCAATGCAGACAATCGGGATCGGCTCGAGATGGTAAAGGCTGCCACGGCTGGTAATGACCATTTTTCTATTAATGATATTGAATTACGAAGAAATGGTAAATCCTATACCTATGATACCATCAGCCAATTGAAACAAAGGTACCCGGATACTTCCTTTTATTTCATTATCGGAGGAGACATGGTAGAATATTTGCCAAAGTGGCATGCTATCGATAAACTGATAGAACTTGTCCAGTTTGTCGGAGTGAAACGCAGCGGATATCCATTAAGCAGTCCTTATTCCATTAAGGAAGTAGAGATTCCGGTAATTGAAATTTCTTCAACGATGATCAGGGAACGTTTAGAACAGGGGCAGGAAATCAAGTATTTAGCGCCCGATGCTGTGATTGAATATATAAAGGAGCATCGATTATATGAATCTTGACCGTGATACGGCACTGCAACTTGTAAAAGCTAAATTAAAAAAAGAGCGTTTTGAACATACCATCCGGGTAGCAGATACAGCAGTGAAACTGGCTGAAATGTATGGTGCTGATGTGGAAAAAGCCGAGCGGGCTGCCATCTTACATGATTATGCAAAGTATCGAAACAAAGAAGAAATGAAGCGGTGGATCAAAGCTGACCAACGTCTGCCGAAGGATTTATTACATTATCATCATGAATTGTGGCATGGGCCTGTAGGAGCATTGTTACTTGAAAAAGAAGCAGGTCTTGATGATGCGGAAGTCGCTGCAGCCATTACCTGTCATACAACTGGTAAAGCAAATATGAGTCTATTAGATAAAGTACTATTTCTGGCCGATTATATAGAGCCGGGGAGAAAGTTTCCAGGTATTGATGAGGTGCGGGAAACAGCACAGGAGAATTTGGATAAAGCATGTCTTCAGGCTGCACAGAACACGATTTTCTTCTTAATGTCCAAAGGACAAAAAGTTTATCCGGATACACTTCATAACTATAATCATTTAATAAATACAATCACCCATAGATGAAATGGAGGGGTTTGAAGATGGATAGTAAAGAATTGATGATACTTGCTGCACAAGCATGTGATGATAAACGAGCGGAAGATATTGTCGTATTGGATATGGGAGAAGTATCTCTTATCGCCGATTATTTTTTGATCTGCGAGGGTTCAAATGAACGGCAGGTTCAGGCTATTGCTCGTGAAGTAAAAGAAAAAGCGGAAGAAGCAGGGTTATCTGTTACAAGGATTGAAGGTTTTGAACAAGCTCGTTGGATTCTTGTCGACTTGAACGGTGTTATCTGCCACATTTTCCATAAGGACGAGCGAAATTATTATAATTTAGAACGGTTATGGGGAGATGCTCCGACCGTTGCGATTGAAAGCGTCTGAGTGCCCATGTCCTATGGTGAAATGGCCTCCGTTTATGATCTTTTGATGCAGGATGTGCCATATGACGAGTGGGTTTCCTTTACAGAAGATCATGCTTCAGGGATCCATATGTTGGATATGGGGTGCGGAACCGGGGAAATTACTATTCGTCTGGCTGAAAAGGGATATCAAATGACGGGTGTCGATCTTTCAGAAGATATGCTTGCGATCGCTAACCATAAGACACCTTCTCACACAAGGATTCATTGGCTGCATCAGGATATACGCAATCTGGCCGGTTTAAAAGACTATGATACAGTGATCAGTTATTTTGATGTCCTTAATTACATCACTTCCCTGGAGGATTTAAAGGCTGTCTTCAGGCAAACATATAATATTCTGAAGCCTGGTGGAACTTTTATTTTTGATGTGCACTCGCTTAGCCATCTGCAACAAAGTATGGCCGGGAAAACTTTTGCAGAAGTTTATGATGAAACAACCTATATTTGGTTTTGCGAACATGGGGAGCAAGCAGATACTTTTGTCCATGACTTGACTTTTTTTATACAAAAACCTGAGGGTTCTTATAAACGTTTTGATGAATATCACACCCAGCGAGGTTACAGGATGGATCGTTTGAAAAAAGAGTTGCATGCGGCAGGTTTTATAATCATGGCAATTTATGCGGATTTAAACCGGGAACCGGTACATAATGATGCAGATGGCGATCGTTTGTTTTTTATATGTAAGAGAAAATGAATCACAGGAGATGACAGTGATCTCCTGTGATTTTTAAATTTCCGCTATGCATCTTAGGAGGCATAAGGTAATATTATATATAAGGACTTCAATCCTGCTTCAGCATTAACTTATCCGCTTTATGCTTCTTTTGCGTTGCCTGGAACATCTTCTCGAATAAGTCTCCGATATTTTGTTCTAACGCAATCAATCCTTCCCCGGTGACCCCACCTTTAACACTTACTTTCTTCCTTAATGTTTCTAAGGTATAATGATTTTTTGCCAGTAAACTCCCATACCCGATCAGCATTTCTGTAGTTAACTCTGTGGCTGTTTCCTCAGGCAGTCCAGCTACCTCCCCGGCAGCTTCAATCCACCTTTCCATCAAGAAACTTATAAAAGCTGGCCCGCATGAAACGATATCAGAGCAAACTCTGATGTAGGGTTCCTCAATTTCAATCGGCCGTGAAATGAATTTATATGTTTGCTTCAATAAAGCTTTCATTTCAGGTTTTACAGACTCGCCAAAACTCATCAACGTTGTTCCGGAAAAAGATCGGTTCGTGATGGAGGGTACAATTCTCGCTACCTGGCACGGTAGTGCTTTCTCCAGTTCATCTACCCCCACAGGGCTCGTAATAGAAACTACACACTGGCTATCTTTAATGTAAGGTTTTATTTCTGTAAGTAATTCTTTCATATCGTGCGGCTTTACACACAGCATGATGATATCCGATTCAACGATTAAGTCACCTAATTCTTTTTTTATTCCAAGACCAGGATGTCTTTGTTTAAGGTCATAAGCTTTTTCTAAAGATCGGTTGGTCACGATCATTTCGGTTGCTTCCAGTGAGCCGCTTTCAATCAATGATTCAATGACAATCGTTCCCATGTTTCCGGTCCCAATGACTCCCCAAATCATGTTATACCTCCTTTAGATTATCTATTATTTCATCTATATGAACTAAGCTCGATTTATAGGAAAGGATGTGTTTGATTATATGTATTGGATTAAAAAATATGCCTGGATGGCTATGGTTGGTGCAATCATAATATGGATACTTGTGGCAGAGGAAAAGGAAAAAGAAGACGATGTTGCTGCTTCATTTCCGCTCGAAGAGACTTCCGGACAAACAGATGAAAGTAACCCCCTTGCAGAACAGGATAAAATAGTCGTTGATGTCAAGGGGGCAGTTTTAAAACCTGGCGTATATGAGCTGTCAGCAGGGAGTCGTGTCGCGGATGCAATAGAGATGGCTGGAGGCATGAGAAAAGAGGCCGATCCAACATCGGTCAACCTTGCACAGCGATTGATCGATGAAATGATGATCATCGTAAATAGTTACGGAAATACGGAAGAAGGAAGTATCGAAAGCGACGTTAAGGATGACAAAATCAGAATCAATTATGCAGATGTAGAGGAGATTCAACAACTGGATGGAATTGGAGAGTCAAAAGCAAAAGCCATTGTACAGCATCGTGAAGAAAATGGCCTGTTCCAAACAATGGATGATTTGCTGGATGTTAGTGGAATAGGTGAAAAAACCTTGGAGAATATAGGGGATTCGATTCAGATTCCGTAGAAGATTGACGAAAAAATTCCACCAATGTAAACTTATTTTAAAATCTAGAAAAAGGGGACCTATACATAATGGAGCGTATATCATGGGACCAATATTTTATGGCTCAAAGTCATTTGCTGAAAATGAGGAGCACGTGTGAACGTTTAGCTGTTGGTGCTACAATTGTAAGAGATAAGCGGATGATTGCAGGGGGTTATAATGGAAGCGTATCAGGTGGCGTGCACTGTATTGATGAAGGGTGTTATGTCATCGATGGGCATTGTGTCCGCACTATCCATGCTGAAATGAACGCCTTGTTACAATGTGCTAAATTCGGTGTAGCTACAGAAGGAGCTGAGATATATGTGACCCACTTTCCGTGTCTTCATTGCTGCAAGGCAATCATCCAGGCTGGTATTACATCTGTTTATTATCATGCTGATTATCGAAATCATCCTTATGCGATTGAGTTATTCCGAGATGCTGGTGTGAAGATGGCAAAAGTCGAATTGGAAGAGTGGCCACTCGATCCGTTGGCAAATAAAAAAGAGGTATAAAATGCGGGGATACTGGCACATTTTTGCGGTTGCTTTCGTGTTGGGGGGACTTACCTTTTCTTCCTGGCAGGAAGGCACCGCCATTATTTATATAACATTGCTGCTGACAGGTCTTTTTATAATGAAGCCTTCAAAACATAGGATGATAATGATCGGCAGCTTCTATTTGCTTGGAGGCTTGATTGTCACCGGCGATCCTCCTGCACCAGGAAAACCTGGTCCGGTCATAACAGGAGAATTGGCAACCATTCCAAATGAAACAGACAACTCGATAGAAGTTGTCATGAAAGTGACTGATTCAAAACAGAAAGTATTATTGACAGCCTTCGTTGAAAATTCTTCTGCTTCTGTAACAGCACTTACAGCTGACTGGCAACATGGTGCTGTATGTCAGGTCCAGTCTGCTGTTTCCCTCCCTCCTTCAGCAACGAATCCTGGTGAATTTGATTATCGTGACTATTTATCACACAAGGGAATCACCTCACAAATCATAATTAATGAAGCCACGCAAATGACTTGTAGTGGCAGCTCTTGGCTGGCCTTGTTATACGAACAAAGGAAGAGACTGCTCAATGCTTATGAAGAAAACCTGCCTGATGATGTTTTTTCCTGGCTGACGGCGTTGGTATTTGGAAATACGGATGGTCTAGATAACACAATTATCGAGTTATTTCGAAGATGGAACCTTTCTCATTTATTAGCCATTTCCGGCTTGCATATCGGATTAATGATCGCGTTACTTTTGTATATATTGTATCGATCTGGTATAACGACGGTGGAAAAAAGCTTTTGGTTCCTTTTCTTCTTTATGCCACTATATGCCTTATTTGCAGGAGGAGCTCCTTCTGTTTTGAGAGCTGTTACGATGGCATTGCTCGGTATGCTGATCCTGAAACTGAGGCTTCAGATTCGTTTGCTGGACATGCTAAGCTTATTATTGCTAAGTTTTTTGATAATCAATCCTTCTTATTTTTATCACTTAGGCTTTCAATTTTCTTTTCTTGTAACGTTCGCTATAGTTCTTTCTAACACCTGGTTCAACCGAACTTCTTCCAAATTATTTTTACTTTCCAAGATCAGCTTATTGAGTCAATTGATTATTTTACCTCTCCAGCTTTTCAACTTTTTCCAATTCAATCCTCTTTCTATCTTCATCAATTTAATTTACGTCCCTTATTTTTCTTTCTTTGTCATTCCGTATATGATTTTTTTAAGCTTCTTTACGTTATTCGTACCTGGTTTAGCTTCGTTAGGATCTGAAATTTTTCTCCTCATTCACGGCTTTTTCCTGGAAGTTCTGCGTCAGGTGGATACCTTTTTATATTATCCTTGGATAATCGGTAAAATCACACCATTATTCAGTATCGGGTACTATATTCTATTAGCTCTCATGATGGTAAAGTTGGAAAATGGAGAGGAAAGAAAAGCTTTTAATACAGGTATCCTGGTCGTAACACTGTTGATAATATTTTCGCTGAAACCTTATTTTAGTAAAGAAGGTACCATCACCATACTGGACATCGGACAAGGAGACAGCATTGTCGTCGAACTTCCTTATCGTAAAGGAGTCTTTCTGATTGATGCAGCAGGTCCATCCCATTTTTCAAAAAACCAAAAAAGAATTGCTGACAATGTTATCCGACCCTTCCTTCAGTCAAAAGGTATCAGTGACATCGATGCCATATTTTTAAGCCATGAGGATTCCGATCATGTTGGCAGTGTGCCCTATGTTATTGATCAATTTCATGTGGAAAAGCTGATAACAAGTCCCTATTTTCAATTTTCTGAGGCGTTACAAAAAAAGGTTTCAGAAGAAAGGCTGCGTATCATACGAGCGAAAGGCGGGGATAGTCTCGTCTTGAATGGCCAAAGATTCGCTATTTTAAATCCGGTAAAAGATTTTGCAGAGACAAATGATAATTCATTAGTGATGCACACTTCATTTGGAATGGATACATGGCTGTTTACTGGGGATATATCAGTTAAGGTGGAACAGGAACTTCTTAATGCTTTTCCCTATCTACAGGCAGATGTGTTGAAAGTTGCCCACCATGGAAGCAGCACTTCATCCTCACAAGCATTTCTGGAAAGTCTTCAAGTGAAGGCAGCACTCATATCAACGGGGAAAGATAATCGTTATGGTCATCCTCATAAGACAACAATTGAAGCTTTGTCACAGCAGGAAATAAGCATATTCAGAACCGATTTGCAAGGTGCCATCCAATATAAATACACGGAGGACGATGGCACGTTTTATACTAATCACACGTACGATAGGAAAAAGCGATAAAAAAGGCCGCTTTAGCAGCAGCCTCTCTACGTAAATATTTACTATGATCCGATTACACTCACGACGACACCGACAAAGAATATAATGAAAAAGAACAAGAACGAGAAAATGAACCCTTTGCCTGAATCAATGACGTCATTATTTTTTGATTGAATATTTTTTTTGAATTCGTTCACTTTTACCCCTCCTATATACCTGTGTTTTAGTATAAGTGATACATCGATAAAAATCCAGATTCAATACAAATTTAAATAATAAAAACTATCCATTTTATTGTTGCCTCCGTTAGCAAGAGTTGTCATCTATAGTTTGCGTCCTTTTGGTCAATCTAAAACCAAGGGACAACAACATCGCCGCCCGGTCTTTCACCCGGGTATGGATCGGACGGCGTTCATATAGATTGTTCAGGCACCTCGTTCTTAAATATTTTTGACAAGGCTTCCTAACCGGCATAAAATAATAACACTGAGTTCCGTTTGTGGATAGGAAGAATGAGGTGCCTGTCACATTTATCAAGTAAGCTGGGGTGTAACGATGAATTACGTGGAAACAATGAAAAAAATTAACAAGAAACAATTTACTTCGATATATTTATTATATGGAACAGAAACATACTTAATCCAGGATATCAAACAAAAAATACTTAAAAATGCTTTGTCAGAAGAAGATCAGGATGTAAATGTATCTTATTATGATTTAGAAGAAGTTCCTATAGAAGATGTAATCACTGATGCAGAGACCTATCCTTTTTTTGGTGAGCGAAAAGTCATCATTGCAGATAATCCCGTTTTTATGAAAGCAAAACCGGACAAGCTGCCATTCGAACATGATATCGAAGCGTTGCAAGCTTACCTGGAAAACCCGGTGGATTACACTATTTTAGTTATTACTGCCCCTTATGAAAAGTTGGATGAACGGAAAAAAACATTCAAACAGTTTAAAAAAAACGGGGAAATTGTTCCTTGTCAGCCGGTAAGGGAATGGAATATGGATGAATGGATCCAATCCATCGCAAAAGAAATGGGCATTCAGGTCCCTAAAGAACTTCATGAATTATTTATTCAGGAAATCGGAACGAACTTGATGGTACTTAGAAGTGAAATGGAAAAATTAGCGTTAAATGTTGAAGAAAATGGAATGGTTACCAGGGAAACTGCAGAAGAGTTGCTTTCTCACAGTGCTGAAGCATCCGGGTTAAAACTGGTTGACGCAGTTATGGAAAGGGATCTTTCCAAGGCGATTCATTTATACAAGGATCTGAGTCGGATGAATGAAGACCCGATAGCTTTGACAGCCTTGCTTGCTTCGCAATTCCGGATTATTTTTCAAGCGAAAATATTAAAACAAAAAGGCTATGCCCAAAATCAAATGAGGCAGTACATACAAGCACACCCTTATGTAATTAAAATGGCAATGAAAAGAGAACAATATTTCAGTTTGCATGAACTTGAACAGATTATGGACCAGCTTACCGAAACAGATCAGCAGATTAAACAAGGAAAAGTAGAGAAAAGCCTGGCGTTTGAATTACTCCTTTATCGAATGATTAATATTAAACGGATAAATAACAAAATCGGATGACGTACAAAACAAAAAAGAGCTGCATGGGACGATAATCATATCGTTTCATGCAGCTCTTTTATTAGAGCTAAGCCATTATTTTGCAAAATGAAAAACGACCCTGGCAAGAGTCGCTTGTTGGTCATAAAAAAAGCAAGCCTACAGGCTGTTTACTTTTTTAGCTAGGCGAGATTTTTGACGGTTACCGTTATTTTGGTGGACAATCCCTTTTTGAACGGCTTTATCAATGTTTTTCGTTGCAGTTTGTAGAGCGCTCTTCGCACCTTCTGCATCATTGTTTGCTACTAATTTTTCCACACGCTTGACTGCTGTACGCATGTCCCCTTTGTATACAAGGTTTTGAGCGCGACGGTCATTTGTAGTACGAACACGTTTAACTGCGGATTTAATGTTTGGCATGATTTCACCTCCCAGGTAAAAACATAAGAATCATTCATATCGAACAAGAGACATTTTACCAAAGCCATCACTAGTTTTCAATAGGTTTATCCCTGTAGGAAAAGAAAAGGTATAAAATTCTTATACCTGCTTCAAGCTAGATAACAAAAAGGAGGCAGGTTTATGGATGAGAATAATATCAAATATACTGTCCGCACGGATCTTGCAATTGAAGCCAGAGATATGTATGTCGAGGATGAACAGCAGGAGCAATCTCCGCAAGGGGTGGAGGTAGAAGAGAAGACCGTGGAGGACATAAAGGTTACATATGTCACGATTGATGAAGCGGCGGAAGAAAGACTTGGTAAAAAGGCGGGAAACTACATTACACTGGAATCAAAAGCCATTCGAAACCAGGACACCGATATGCAAAAACGACTATCAGTCGTTTTGGCAGAGCAGCTTGGCGAATTGTTTAAACTGAATGATATAAAAGAAGGACAGACGTGCATGGTGGTGGGTCTTGGAAACCATAATGTCACTCCGGATGCGTTAGGACCGATGGCTATGGAAAAAGTCATGGTGACCACCCACCTCTTTAAATTACACCCGGAAACAGTAGCGGAAGGTTATCGTCCTGTCGCTGCAATAACTCCCGGGGTAATGGGGGTAACAGGAGTCGAGACCAGCGATATCATTTTGGGGGTACTTGAAAAAACAAAACCAGACTTTGTGATCGCCATTGATGCACTGGCATCAAGATCCATTGACCGTATCAATGCTACCATCCAATTATCAGATACAGGAATACATCCAGGATCAGGCGTAGGGAACAAAAGAAAAGAGCTTAGTAAATCTACATTGAATATCCCGGTGATAGCAGTGGGAGTTCCGACCGTTGTGGATGCTGTCACGATTACGAATGATACCATTGATTACTTGTTGAAGCATATGGGCAGAGAGTGGCGGGAGAAAGATGATCCATCTAAATCTCTTACACCGGCCAGGATGACTTTTGGTGAGAAAACTTTACGTGAAGAGGATTTGCCTGACCTGGATCAGCGTAAAGCGATTCTTGGTATGGTGGGAGGCCTGGAAACGCATGAGAAACGTCAATTGATAGAAGAAGTATTATCCCCTATCGGCCACAATCTTATGGTCACCCCTAAGGAAGTAGATGGGTTCATGAAGGATATGGCGCATGTAATAGCCTCAGGGATCAATGCCGCTCTTCATGAAAGGGTTAAAGGAGATGAAGCGCAATCATTTACGAGGTAGTATTGATAGAAAGTTGATAGAGTAATGTTCTATTTTAGTTATCCCTTCATAGACTTTAGTAAACAGCCTTAAGATCATGAAGGGATTGGGACGATGAAAAAACTAAGACGACAGCCGCCATTCCAGTATTATAAATTCAATAGGCTATCAAAACGGGCTGGATCCTTAGTAGGAGGCATGCTTGCATTATTATTGATTATCGGGGCATTGACGAGTGTGAAACCTACTTATCGCCTTTATTCAGAGACGATCCAGAGTTGGACCAGCCAAATCGAAGGGCCTTCTTTTCTCTACTTATTCAGTATGGAAAACAGATTATTTGAAGCAGCATATCCAGAAAACATAACCCCTCCCAACTTATCCACTATGGGTTTCCAGCTGGCGACAAGCTTGACACCGAATGACCCGAGAAGTCTGTTGGGAAGGGAACTGCCCGGTCTTGATACGTATCATGGAGAAATTCTTGTGGCAGGCGAAGGTACAGACTATACCAATTTACCAGTAGAGTCACATCCACCTCTTGATGTCGTACTCGAAGATAGAGAAGCTGTCGATACAGAAGATGAAGAACCAGTGGAAAGTCCATCAAGAGAAGGAGAAGCCCCTTCAACAGGCGGGCGTGATGTTGTCCTTATTTATAATACCCATAACCGGGAATCCTTTCTTCCTCATTTAGCAAAAGGGACAGAACACGCATACCATGATGAAGTAAATATCACTAAAGTTAGTGACAGGCTGGCAAAATCCCTGGAAGCCAATGGGATTGGTGCAAAAGTACTTACACAAGATGTTACCCAGTATGCAAGAGATAAAGGTATGGCACCTTATGATGCCTCTCGAACACTCGTCTCGGAGGTGATGGGGTCTAACCAGGATGTTCAATATATTTTCGACCTTCATCGTGATGCAGTACCAAGGGATATTACCACTACGGAAATCAATGGGAAAACATATGCAAAAACAATTTTTGTCATCGGTGCTGAACATGCCTCTTTTGAAAAAAATGCAAGGCTGGCTGCTGATCTGCATGAAATGCTCCAGGAAAAATATCCTGGGCTAAGTCGTGGAGTAATCAAAAAGAAAGGGAACGGAGTAGACGGCAAATACAATCAAGATCTTTCTGAGAATGCCATCCTTGTTGAATTTGGCGGACATGAAAATAGCCTGGAAGAAGTTTATCGGGCTGCGGATGCAGTAGCGGAAATCTTCAGCGATTATTATTGGAATGCTGAAAAAGTTTCAGGTGACTAATGAACAGGTGGTGGCCGTAATGCTAAAATATCTTCTTTTGTTATGTATGATGATCATACTGTTTTTAGGCGGGGCTCTGTTTGGCCTCAAACAGGGTGGTGAAGGTGTCATCCAGACCAGTGGGTATACCACTGAACATCTGAATGAAGGGTTAGTGATTGAACAGGTAGTCAATGATAAATATGATACACCTGTATTGGGCATACCGATAGAACAGCAAAATATAGATGCAAACATTAATACCTATAAAAATCAAGCTGCCCATTCCAGCGTCCAGCTGGCCGAATTGCTGGGGGGCGGTGTCTCTAAAATATACGATGTGGTCATTACCGTAGCCGCCAATATGGTAGAACCATTATTTTGATAATGTAAAGAAAGCAGTCCTTTCCATGGGGCTGCTTTCTTCTGTGGCATCCATTAATAGCAGTTGGATGTTTTCTAGATAAATAAGAAACTTTCTATGCTCTCTATGCATTCTTTTTCCGCATAGAACTAGTGGGATTGCGCTATTGATGATTGAATATTCGCTTGGCTATTGCTATAATCTATGCTAGTTATCGTTCGTAAAAATAGTAGGAGTGGATTGTAATTGGCAAGTAATCAAAGACAGCAGCGTGTGAGAAATTTTTCGATCATTGCTCACATTGATCATGGAAAATCGACTTTAGCTGATCGGATATTAGAAAAAACAAAAGCGCTGACACAGCGTGAAATGAAAGAACAATTCCTTGATGCCATGGATTTGGAACGGGAACGGGGAATAACGATCAAGTTGAATGCGGTACAATTAAATTATAAACAAAATGGTGAAGACTATATTTTTCATTTAATAGATACACCAGGACACGTCGACTTCACTTATGAAGTTTCGCGTAGTCTTGCTGCCTGTGAAGGTGCTATTTTGGTCGTGGATGCAGCCCAGGGGATCGAAGCCCAGACGCTTGCAAATGTTTATTTAGCATTGGAAAATGACCTTGAAATCATCCCTGTCATTAACAAAATCGACCTGCCAAGCGCAGATCCTGATCGGGTAAAACAGGAAATTGAAGATGTGATTGGAATTGATGCCTCTGATGCTATCCTTGCTTCTGCTAAGGATGGGAAAGGTATTGATGAAATTTTAGAAAGAATCGTCAGCGACATTCCCGCTCCTGAAGGTAATGTTGAAGAACCACTGAAAGCACTGATATTCGATTCCTTATATGATCCTTACCGTGGTGTCATCGCTTATGTATGTATAAAGGAAGGATCTGTCAAAGTCGGCGATAAAATCAGGATGATGGCTACTGGAAAAGAGTTTGAAGTGAATGAAGTAGGTGTTTTCAAGCCAAAGCCAGCCCCATTGGATGAATTGACGGTTGGGGATGTGGGTTATCTGACTGCCTCGATAAAAAACGTCGGGGATAGCCAGGTAGGTGATACGATTACACTTGCAAACAAGCAGGCTGCCGAGCCTCTTCCTGGTTATAAACGTCTGAATCCGATGGTCTTCTGTGGGATGTATCCTGTTGATGCCAATCGGTACAACGATCTTCGTGAAGCTTTGGAACGTTTGGAGTTGAATGATTCCTCCCTACAATATGAAGCAGAAACATCACAGGCGCTTGGATTCGGATTCCGTACCGGGTTCCTCGGTATGCTTCATATGGAAATTATCCAGGAGCGAATCGAAAGGGAGTTCGGCATTGATTTGATCACCACTGCTCCAAGTGTTATTTACCAGGTAGCATTGACAGATGGTAGTGAGATTCAAGTCGATAATCCATCTATGATGCCTGATAACCAAAAAATCCAGGAAGTACGTGAACCGTTTGTTAAAGCGACCATTATGGTTCCGAATGATTTTGTCGGACCAGTCATGGAGATTTGTCAGAAAAAACGCGGTGACTTCAAAGACATGCAATACCTGGATGAAAATCGGGTCAATATCGTTTATGAAATCCCTTTGTCAGAAATCGTTTATGATTTCTTCGATGCCCTTAAGTCCAAAACAAAAGGGTATGCTTCTTTTGATTATGAGTTAATCGGATACAAGGAATCCAATCTTGTGAAGATGGATATCCTGTTGAATGGAGATACCATTGATGCACTGTCCTTCATTGTCCACAGAGACTTTGCATATGAACGGGGAAAGCAAATTGTTGAAAAGCTGAAGAACCTTATTCCAAGACAGCAATTCGAAGTACCGGTCCAGGCGACAATCGGCAACAAGGTTGTGGCGCGGTCTACCATCAAAGCTATGAGAAAGAATGTATTATCAAAATGTTACGGCGGAGATATATCCCGTAAACGTAAGCTGTTAGAAAAGCAAAAAGAAGGTAAGAAGCGGATGAAGATGGTCGGTTCTGTAGAAGTACCGCAAGAAGCCTTCATGTCCGTGCTTGAAATGGATGACGACGATAATTAATAAGTTGAAAAACCGCAGGAAGCGTTTCTTGCGGTTTTCGTTATGAAAGGCGGTATATCATGCAGATACCATCTGTATATATTCATATCCCATTTTGTCAGCAAATCTGCCATTACTGTGACTTCACAAAGTTTTTTTATAATGAAAAGCTGGCAGATGATTACTTGAATGCATTGGAGCAGGAAATGCAACATTATGTTTTACAGGAGAAAATCACCCCGGAGACTATTTTTGTAGGAGGCGGGACGCCGACAGCACTCTCTAAGGCACAGCTGAAAAAACTTCTTCTCATCATCGAGCGTTATCATGATATAGAATCGTGCAAGGAATATACATTTGAAGCGAATCCTGGCGATCTTGACGAAGAAAAAGTCAACTTGCTGAAAGCATTCGGAGTCAACCGGATCTCTTTAGGTGTACAGGTTTTCGATGACGATATGCTTGAAAAGATTGGTCGTCTTCATAAAGTGAAAGATGTCTATACTAATATTGAACGGCTTTTGGGAGCAGGGATTACGAATATCAGCATCGATTTGATCTACGCACTTCCCGGGCAAACGGAAAGTCAGTTTGAACGGACTGTCGATGAGGCGCTGAAGTTCGACCTTCCTCATTATTCTTCCTATTCATTGCAAATCGAGCCGAAGACCGTTTTTTATCAACGATATAAAAAAGGGAAATTAATCAAGCCTCCAGAGGAATCGGAAGCAAGGATGTATGAATTGCTGCAAGATAAAATGACTGTGCACGGCAAGCATCAGTACGAAATCAGTAATTTCGCTGAACCGGGTTATGAGAGCAGGCACAACCTGACTTACTGGAACAATGAATTTTATTACGGCTTCGGTGCCGGTGCTCATGGGTATCTGCCAGGAAGACGGATTGTGAACCTTCGCCCTCTTCCAGCTTATATCAAACAAGCATCAGAGAATGGCAGGCCTGTGCTGCACGAAGAACCTATAGGCATAAAAGAACGAATGGAAGAAGAAATGTTTCTGGGACTTCGGAAAACAGAAGGAGTGGACATACACAGGTTTGAATTGAAATTCGGTAAAACAATTGAGCAGATATTCGGTGATGCAATACCTAAATTGGAAGACCGTAATTTGATCGTAAGAAACCCGGATAAAATCGCTTTGACAGAAAAGGGCCGTATCCTTGGTAATGAGGTATTCCAGGAGTTTTTATTAGAAGGTGAAGAATCATGAAAAAATCAAGGTAAAGTCGTTGACATTAGAAATTGCATTTGATAATTTAATATTAGATTTAGCACTCAACAGACAAGAGTGCTAACAGAGGTGATCATCATGTTGACAGAAAGGCAATTACTGGTACTGCAAGTGATTATTGATGAATTCATCCAAACGGCACAACCCGTGGGTTCCCGTTCCATTTCAAAGAAAGACGAAGTCACATTCAGTTCCGCAACAATCAGAAATGAAATGGCGGATCTTGAAGAGATGGGATTGATTGAAAAGACGCACTCTTCTTCAGGAAGAGTTCCTTCTGAAAAGGGGTACCGATTTTATGTGGATCACCTTTTGTCTCCGTCCCGTCTTTCAAATAAAGAAATACGTTCTATTCAGGAAACTTTTCGGGATCAGATGCTTGAGTTTGAGAGAGTGGTCCAAAAGTCAGCAGGAATCCTTTCCGATCTGACAAATTACACATCGATCATCTTAGGACCTGAGGTATTCGAAACGAAACTGAAACAGCTTCAGATAGTTCCGTTGACTCACCAGACAGCCGTAGCGATCCTTGTGACGAACACCGGCCATGTCGAGCATCGGGCATTTACTATTCCTCAGGAAATTGAAGCGTATGACCTGGAAAAAATGGTGAATATATTAAATGACCGTTTGTACGGAGTGCCGTTAGTACAGCTTCATGAAAAGATTTTTAATGAAGTGGGAGATCTGCTTAAAACCCACACCAGGAATTATGAACAGGCATTCCAGTACCTGCAGGCGGCTTTACTCAATGAACAGCCTGCGAAACTGTATGTCGGCGGGAAAACCAACATTCTCATGCAGCCAGAGTTCAAAGACTTAGAAAAAGTTAGATCTTTGTATGCCATGATGGAGAAAGAGAATGAGATTGTCCACTTGCTTCGCAGCGAGCACCCGGGTATACATGTGAAAATAGGTCATGAGAATGAAGTAGATGCCATGCAGGACTGCAGTTTAATTACAGCAAGTTATGCCTTGGGTGATGACCAAATAGGGACAATTGCTTTATTGGGACCCACCAGGATGGAATATAATCGTGTCATCAAGCTGATGAATGTTTTGTCATCCGAAATGACAGATACTTTCAAATCCTGGTATCAAGGTGAATAAAAAATGGTAAGAATGGATGAAGATGGGCAGCTTCTCTTCCCATCCCTTATTTTTGTCCTTTTACTTTTGTCCAGCCTATAAAAGTGTTATAGTCTTAACGGTGAATAGAACTGGAGGGGGTGTCGGCATGTCAAAAGACAACCAACATGAACAGGAAATCATTACAGATGCTGAAGAATCTGTAGAAGAAGAATTGGAACAGGAAGTTCTAGAGGAAGAACAGTCCGAAGATCAAGAGCTGGAAAAGCTGAAGCAGGAATATGACGAACTTAACAATCGGCTGCTTCGATTGCAGGCAGATTATGATAACTTCCGCAGACGCACCATGAAAGAGCGGGAAGCGGATCGCAAATATAAGTCTCAGGATCTGGTGACTGAACTGGTACCGGTACTGGATAACTTTGACCGGGCATTGAAAGTGGAGGTCGAAGGGGACTCTGCCAAAGGTTTCGTAGATGGTATGAAAATGGTCTACCAGCAATTCAAAGCAGCACTGGAAAAAGAGGGCGTAGAAGAAATAAAAGCTGAGGGTGAAGCGTTTGATCCTCACCTCCACCAAGCAGTGATGCAAGATAACGATGAAAACTATGAATCCAATGTAGTTATTGAAGAAATGCAAAAGGGTTACAAGTTGAAAGATCGTGTCATTCGTCCGGCGATGGTCAAAGTGAATCAATAGCCCGGGTGATCTGAAAAGCAGGATGAATAAACTCCGTATACCAGGGAGTTCCACTAATATATCCAACACAGTAGAGCTATAAGGAGGAATTTTGCAATGGGTAAAATCATTGGTATTGACTTAGGTACAACAAACTCTTGTGTCGCTGTAATGGAAGGCGGCGAATCAAAAGTAATTCCAAATCCGGAAGGTAACCGTACAACACCTTCTGCTGTCGCTTTTAAAAATGGCGAGCGCCAAGTAGGTGAAGTCGCTAAGCGTCAGGCGATTACGAACCCGAATACGATCCTTTCCATCAAACGTTATATGGGTACAGACCATAAAGTGGAAGTGGAAGGAAAAGAATATACACCACAGGAAATTTCTGCAATCATCCTGCAATACATTAAAGGATATGCGGAAGACTACCTTGGTGAAACGGTAGACAAAGCCGTCATTACCGTACCTGCTTACTTCAACGATGCAGAACGCCAGGCTACTAAAGATGCTGGTAAAATCGCGGGTATCGAAGTAGAACGTATCATTAACGAGCCGACGGCTGCTGCCCTTGCCTATGGTATCGATAAAGAAGATCAGGATCAGACTATCCTGGTATATGACCTTGGCGGCGGTACTTTCGACGTTTCTATCCTGGATATTGGTGACGGCACATTTGAAGTTGTATCTACTGCCGGTGACAACCGTCTTGGTGGTGACGACTTTGACCAGGTAATCATCGATCATATGGTAGCAGAATTTAAGAAAGAAAATGGTATTGATCTTTCCCAGGATAAAATGGCCAAACAACGCTTGAAAGATGCTGCTGAAAAAGCGAAGAAGGATCTTTCCGGTGTTGCTCAAACTCAGATTTCCCTGCCGTTTATCACAGCAGGTGAAGCTGGTCCGTTGCACTTGGAAATGACATTGACACGCGCTAAATTCGAAGAACTTTCTTCTGATCTTATCGAGCGCTCCATGAGACCGACGCGTCAAGCGCTAAAAGATGCTGGTCTTTCTTCCAGCGAAATCGATAAAGTTATCTTAGTCGGTGGTTCCACGCGTATTCCAGCTGTCCAGGAAGCATTGAAAAAAGAAGTTGGAAAAGAACCATCTAAAGGAGTTAATCCGGATGAAGTTGTAGCCCTTGGTGCAGCCATCCAAGGTGGAGTCCTGCAAGGGGACGTTAAAGATGTTGTCCTTCTGGACGTTACCCCACTATCCCTTGGTATTGAAACAATGGGTGGCGTAACTACTAAACTGATTGAACGTAATACAACCATTCCAACAAGCCACTCCCAAGTATTCTCAACAGCAGCTGATAACCAGACTGCCGTTGACATTCATGTCCTGCAAGGGGAGAGAGAAATGGCACAAGATAACAAGACGCTTGGCCGTTTCCAATTGACTGACATTCCGCCAGCACCACGTGGTGTTCCACAAATCGAAGTATCCTTCGATATTGATGCTAACGGTATCGTTAACGTCCGTGCCAAGGATATGGGTACAAATAAAGAACAGTCTATTACCATTAAATCCTCTTCAGGACTTTCTGACGAAGAAGTAGAAAAGATGGTCCAGGAAGCAGAAGAAAATGCAGAAGCAGATAAGAAACGCCGTGAAGAAGTAGAGCTTCGTAATGAAGCGGATCAGATGATCTTTACTACTGAAAAGACCTTGAAAGATTTAGGCGAACAGGTTTCTGAAGAAGAAAAACAACAAGCTGAAACTGCAAAAGATGAATTGAAAGAAGCGTTAGAAGGCGAAGACCTTGATAAAATTAAAGAGAAGAAAGAAGCGCTTCAGGAACATGTCCAAAACCTGTCAACAAAGGTGTATGAGCAAGCAGCACAGCAGGCTCAGGCTCAGCAGGAAGCAGAAGGCGGACAAGGCGGCGACGATGATGTAGTCGATGCCGATTACGAAGAAGTTAATGAAGAAGACGATAAAAAGTAACTGAGTCAAGTTAAAAGTCAAAGTCAGGAATCCCTTGGCTTTGACTTTTTTCACGTAAACGAAAAAGAAGCAAGAAGATTTGAAAATAGCTTTGTACCAATGTTATTATTAACTTTATGCAATAGTGCCGGGAGAGTGATCGTCAAGTGAGTAAACGAGACTACTATGACGTGCTTGGAGTCGACAAAGGGGCTTCCAAGGACGAAATCAAGAAAAGTTACAGAAAACTTGCCCGTAAGTATCATCCGGACGTCAGTGAAGAACCGGATGCTGCGGATAAGTTCAAAGAAGTAAAAGAAGCTTATGAAGTATTAAGTGATCAGCAAAAACGTGCCCAATACGACCAATTTGGTCATGCCGGTGCCCAAGGTCAAGGAGGCTTTGGCGGTTTCGGTGGCGGCGCTGAAGACTTCGGTGGATTCGGCGATATTTTCGATATGTTCTTCGGCGGTGGCGGCGGTAGAAGGCGTGATCCAAACGCTCCGCGTAAAGGTGCCGATTTACAATATACAATGACACTTGGATTCGAAGAAGCCATCTTCGGTAAGGAAACAGATATTGAAATCCCGAAAGAGGAAGAATGTGAAACTTGTGATGGTTCAGGTGCCAAGCCAGGGACTACCCCTGAGACTTGTCCTCACTGTCAGGGAAGCGGTCAGCTGAACGAAGAGCAGAATACACCATTCGGTCGAGTGGTCAACCGTCGGGTTTGTCATTATTGCCAGGGGAGCGGCAAGATTGTCAAAGACAAATGTAATACTTGTGGTGGATCCGGTAAAGTGACAAAACGTAAGAAAATCCATGTCAGCATTCCAGCGGGAATTGACGAAGGGATGCAAATACGGATTGCAGGACAAGGGGAAGCGGGCGCCAACGGAGGACCTGCAGGTGATCTTTTTGTTGTCGTACGTGTCCAGTCACATGAGTTTTTCGAACGTGATGGCGACCATATCTTCTGTGAAATGCCTGTTACATTCGCACAAGCTGCTCTTGGAGACGAATTGGAAGTGCCGACTGTGCATGGTAAAGTGAAACTGAAAGTACCAGCAGGCACACAGACAGGCAAAACATTCCGCCTGAAAGGGAAAGGTGCTCCTAATGTCAGAGGAGGCGGCCATGGAGACCAACATGTCAAAATCCGTGTTGTGACTCCGCAGAACCTGACCGAGAGACAGAAAGAGCTGCTCAGGGAGTTTAATGATATCAGCGGTAATGAAGCAACAGATGAACAGCATGGTAACTTTTTTCAAAAAATGAAGCGGGCGTTCAAGGGCGAGTAAGAGGAGAGGCTGGTCAAAATCAGAGGCATCTATTTTGATACAGCCTCTACATATGTGTGGGAATACCATCTATAAAACGACTGGAAAAGAGTTGATTGGTATGAAGTGGTCAGAAATTTGTATCCATACTACAAATGAAGCAGTGGAACCAGTGTCCAATATTCTTCATGAAGCAGGAGCCAGTGGGGTGGTCATCGAAGACCCACAGGATATGGAGAAAGAGCGTCGTGCGGGCTTTGGTGAGCTTTATGACTTAGACCCTGAGGATTATCCGGCTGAAGGTGTATATGTAAAAGCTTATCTTCCTGTTAACAGCTTTCTAAGTGAAACGATTGATGAAATTAAACAGTCCGTTAATAATTTGGCCGCTTATGATATCCAGCTTGGAAATAATGAAGTGACACTTTCTGAAGTGAATGAAGAAGATTGGGCGAATGAGTGGAAAAAATATTATAAGCCTGTGAAAATCTCAGATAAAGTCACGATCATTCCGACTTGGGAAGATTATCAGCCGGTATCGAGTGACGAAGTCATTATTGAGATGGATCCCGGTATGGCGTTTGGTACAGGGACGCACCCAACGACCGTACTAAGTATCCAGGCTATCGAACGTTTTATTAAGAAAGGTGATCATGTATTGGATGTTGGCGCGGGATCCGGTATTCTTAGCGTAGCCTCGGTGTTGCTTGGTGCATCAAGGGTGTCTGCGTTTGACCTGGATGATATCGCTGTTAAAAGCACAGAAAATAACGCTAAGTTGAACCGGGTGGACGATCGCATAACCTCACATCAGAATGATTTACTAAAAGGGGTCGAGGAAACTGCAGACTTGATTGTCTCGAACATTCTCGCTGAGATTATTGTCCGCTTCACAGAAGATGCCTATCATCTATTGAAAAAAGGCGGCTATTTCATTACCTCTGGAATCATTCAGGGTAAGAAAGAAGACGTAAAGCAAAATTTGATTCAGGCTGGATTTGAAATAATCGAAGTGAACCAAATGGAAGATTGGATTTCTATAATCGCTAAGAAATAGCGGGTAAAGCAGGTGCTTGAAATGCAGCGATATTTTGTAGAAGCAGATAATTGGCAGAGTGATAAGATTATCATCGAGGGGGAGGATGTTCATCATATCGGACGTGTCATGCGTATGCTCCCGGATGATGAAATTATCTGCAATCATCCGAGTGGCAATGCTGCACGCTGTCAAATTATCAGTGTTGAGAAAGAGGCTGTACATTGCAGGCTGGTAGAATGGCTGGAAGAAAATGTTGAACTTCCTATTGAAATCACCATAGTCCAATCACTTGGCAAGGGTGATAAGTTAGAAACCGTTGTACAAAAAGGGACAGAATTAGGTGCTTCCCGGTTCATCCCTTATCAAGCAGAACGGTCTGTAGTAAAATGGGATAAAAAAAAGGCGGATAAAAAGATTTCCCGCCTGAGAAAAATTGCGAAAGAAGCTAGCGAACAATGCCACCGTAACAAGATTCCTGATATTGAACCTCTTTATAATCTGGACAAACTGCTTCAGGTCAGTGAACAGTATAAATGGAAACTGTTCGCTTATGAAGACGAAGCAAAGCGCGCTGAATATAAATCATTGTCTGATTTGATCAGAATAGTGGAGCCTGGGGGAAAACTATTGGCAGTTATCGGTCCTGAGGGGGGATTTTCCCCATCCGAAGCAGTTAAGCTGTCAGAAGCGGGTTTTCATTCGGTGCGATTAGGTCCAAGGATTTTGCGGATGGAAACGGCACCTCTTTATTTGCTAGCAAGTATTTCGTATCATCTTGAAGAATTGAGGTGATGAAAATGCCTACAGTGGCATTTCATACATTAGGGTGTAAAGTGAATCATTATGAGACTGAAGCAGTCTGGCAATTGTTCAAAGACCAGGGCTATGAGCGGGTCGATTTCGATCGTGAGTCAGATGTCTATGTCATTAATACGTGTACCGTTACTAACACTGGGGATAAGAAAAGCCGGCAGGTCATCCGCAGAGCAATCAGGAAGAACCCGGACGGGGTTATTTGTGTTACAGGCTGCTATGCCCAGACTTCCCCGGGCGAAATCATGGACATACCTGGAGTGGATATTGTTGTAGGTACACAAAACCGGGTGAAAATGCTTGATTATATTGAGCAGTATAAAAAAGAACGACAACCCATCAATGGTGTAACAAACATCATGAAGAACCGCGTATACGAAGAATTGGATGTCCCGTACTTTACAGATCGTACCCGTGCATCTTTGAAAATCCAGGAAGGCTGTAACAACTTTTGTACCTTCTGTATCATCCCGTGGGCTCGTGGCTTGATGCGGTCGAGAAAGCCTGAGGATGTCATTAAACAAGCACAGCAGCTTGTCGATGCGGGTTACAAGGAAATTGTGCTGACAGGAATTCATACAGGCGGATATGGAGAAGATATGAAGGATTATAACCTCGCCATGCTCCTCCGCGAACTGGATGAACAAGTAAAAGGGTTAAAACGGATTCGTATTTCATCCATTGAAGCAAGTCAAATCACAGATGATGTCATCAAAGTGTTGAATGACTCTGATAAGATTGTACGGCACTTACACATTCCACTACAATCCGGCTCGGATACTGTCTTAAAACGGATGAGAAGGAAATATACAATGGAATTTTATAAGGAGCGAATCGAACGTATCAAAGAAGCGCTGCCTAATTTGGCAATCACTTCAGACGTCATTGTCGGTTTCCCGGGGGAAACGGAAGAAGAGTTCATGGAGACCTACCAGGCAATCCAGGATATAGGGTACTCTGAACTGCACGTGTTTCCTTTTTCAAAAAGAACTGGTACTCCAGCTGCCCGTATGACTGACCAAGTTGATGATGAAGTGAAAAATGACCGTGTTCACCGCCTGATCGAATTATCTGATCAACAGGCGAAGGAGTATGCGTCCCGTTTCGAAAATGAGGTGTTGGAGGTCATTCCTGAAGAGGAAGACAAAGAAGGCAACGAGGAAGGGCTATTAATCGGGTACACCGATAACTACCTGAAAGTAAAGTTCGAAGGATCCAAAGATTTAATTGGGCAAATAGTTAAGGTGAAAATCGCTAAAGCGGGTTATCCTTATAATGAAGGAAAGTTTGTACGTGTGATGGACGGACCTGACTTGACTGGTCATGTCACAGCTATTTAATTTTTAAAAAAGACAGCCACACGATAATTCGTGTGGCTCTTTTTGCATTGTAAGAAGTTGAATTTGTTAAAGGATTTAAATATAAGATTAAGCTTGTCGCCATAAGTGCTTAGTGACAAGACGAGTTTTTCTGACCGGAAGAGACAAGACATAGAATTTATATTTGCTTCATGCTATGATGTAGAGGTACGGACAACTAACCGATAGAAAGAAAGGAAGATCGTTATGGAAAACTTAGCCAAATATATTGATCATACCCAATTAAAACCTGAAACATCAAAGGAGAAGATTGACCAGGTATGTCAGGAAGCGAAAGAATATGAGTTTGCTTCCGTTTGTGTCAATCCATATTGGGTCAGCTATTGTTATGAACAGTTGAAAGAAACTTCTGTCAAAGTATGTACGGTAATCGGTTTTCCTCTCGGGGCAAATACGAAAGAGGTAAAAGCTTTCGAAACTAAGCAAGCAATCGAGAATGGTGCCACGGAAATAGATATGGTCATCAATGTCGGCGCCCTTAAATCTAAGGACTACGATACAGTACAAGCCGATATCGAAGCAGTTATAAGAGAGTCAGAAGATAAAGCACTGGTGAAAGTGATTATTGAAACTTCTTTACTTACCAAAGAAGAAAAAGTTCAAGCCTGTGAGCTGGCTGTTAAAGCGGGAGCAGATTACGTGAAGACTTCTACCGGTTTTTCCGGAGGAGGAGCTACTGTGGAAGACATTAAGTTAATGCGGGCGACTGTAGGACCTGAGATTGGCGTAAAAGCTTCAGGAGGAGTCCGTGATTTCGAATCCACAAAAGCAATGATTGATGCAGGTGCTTCCCGTATCGGAGCAAGCTCTGGTATTCAAATTATCAAAGGCGAAAAAGGAACTTCTGATTATTAAATTGAAATTAATAAACCAGCCATGCTTCAAGCAGGCTGGTTTATTTGTTGTGCAAACGAGTAAGCCATTTCTCAAAAGGTTTCAAAAATGGATAGAAAAAGAAAATGGTCAAGGTATTGAACAGAACTGCCAAATGAGCTAACTGTCTGCCAGGTTCCGATGCCAGCCAATAAGATACGGTATCTAATAAAGTGAGAAATGGAAGGAAAAGTACCACACTGATCACGTTATACCAAATATGACTGGATGCCACTACTCTGGCCTGTTTATCTAAAGCCACACCAGCTATCGAAGCAGTAATGCATGTGCCGATATTTGAGCCGAGAATGACTGCAATAGCGGAAGACATAGAAATAGCGCCCTGATCAAGCAAGGTAAGTGTCACACCGAACATAGCAGAAGAAGATTGAATTAAACCTGACCCGATAATTCCAAAGAATAAAGCTGATATAGTGGAATGATTAAGTGAAGAAATCCAATCTTCCGCTCCGGGAAGAATCATCATATCTGAAATAGACCCGCCTAAGTTTTCCAATGCAAGAAAGATGACTGCCAGCCCAAACATGATGGTACCCCAGGCAAACGTCTTCTGATGTTGAATGATAATCAATAAAACGCCTGCGATAAGCAATGCCGTATAAGGAAGGTGGAGGGATAAACTGAGAATCTCACCGGTTATCGTTGTACCCAGGTTCGCCCCGAGCATGATACCTATAGCCTGTGTCACTTTCATATACTTAGTGGTAACAAGCCCCATTGCCAAGACGATGACTACGGAACTGCTTTGCAGCAACCCTGTAGCTGCAAAACCTGTTAAAATTGCAGTGAACGGATTATTAGAAAATTGATGAATCCATTGTTTGGTCCGATGATAAGAAAGTTGGAACAGACCGATTTTCAGGCATTGAAGCCCAAATAAAAACATTAATAATAATACAGTTAATCTTGAGATCAATTCCATAAGCATAGACGACACCTCATAATACTATATGGACAAGGGTGCAGAAAAATGAACATAATTCATTACGATGTTCACTGAAAATGGCATTAATGGAACAAATTCAACGAAATAAGTTGACCCATCTAAGGGGTTATAATATAATTATCAAAGGCATGCAAGATAGATATGCATGCAGAGAAGATACTTGCTTTATGCTTCGGAGGGAGGGAAATAGCATGTCAAAAACAACTCGCGTTCGTAAAAACGAGTCTCTTGAAGATGCTCTTCGTCGCTTCAAAAAGAGTGTATCCAAATCTGGAACGCTATCTGAATATCGTAAACGTGAACATTACGAAAAGCCTAGCGTACGCCGTAAGAAAAAGTCTGAGGCCGCTAGAAAGCGTAAGTGGTAAAAGAGGGTGTAGAGAGCTATGTCATTAGTTGAACGTCTCAATGAAGACATGAAACAAGCGATGCGGAATAAGGACAAAGAGAAATTGACTGTCATCCGTATGGTGAAGGCTTCCTTACAAAATGAAGCCATCAAGCTTGGAAGAGGCGAATTATCTGAAGAAGAAGAACTTACTGTTTTATCCCGAGAGGTAAAACAAAGGAAAGATTCCCTCCATGAATTTAAAGAAGCTGGACGCGAAGACCTTGTAGAAAAACTTAATCGTGAAATAGAGATTTTACAAGCATATATGCCGAAACAGCTTTCAGAAGAAGAACTGGAACAAGTCGTTCAAGCTACGATTACTGAAGTAGGAGCTTCCTCCAAGCAGGATATGGGGAAAGTTATGAGTGCTATCATGCCCAAAGTTAAAGGTAAGGCAGATGGTTCACAGGTAAACAAGCTCGTACTTAAACATTTATCATAATCGTACGTGAAGAATAGAAAAATCTCCCTTTAAACAGGGAGATTTTTTTGTACATAAGAAAGTATAACTTTGTTAAAGGGTTATAGTATAAGAAAAACTCAGGTTTTCGCCATAAAGACTTGGTGATAAGCCAAGTTTTTCTAATATATTTTTTTATTTAAATGAAACGTTATGTTTAGTTGGAACGTACATATACCATGACTGTGTCAGGAAAGGGGTACCGCATGATACGGATAGCTCGTTATATAACCTTAATGGTACTGCTGATGATGGTTTTATATTCGATTAATGGTAATACAGGATATAAAATTTTTGCTGAAGACGGGAAGGGAAAGCTTGTCTACATCATTCCTGTGGAGAATACAGTGGAAAGAGGAATGGAAGCGTTTTTAAAACGATCCATTACAGAAGCGAAGGAAGCTGAAGCAGATCATGTTGTTTTTGAAATCGCTACACCAGGCGGCAGGGTTGATTCAGCTAATGCCATCGGAGAATTGTTTCAGGATTTGAAAATCCCCAATACTGCGTTCATTACCAGTCAGGCATTGTCAGCTGGTTCTTACATAGCCCTTAACTCGGATCAGATATACATGAAGCCCTCCGCGACGATGGGGGCTTCTGGAGTAATTACTTCAGATGGGAACGCAGCTGATAAAAAAGCTCAATCCGCCTGGATTGCTGCTATGATTGCAGCAGCCGAGTCCAATGGCAGGGACCCCATTTATGCAGAAGCGATGGCAGATCCATCAGTAGATCTCCCAAAGTATAATGCACCGGAAGGAGAATTTCTTACATTAGGACCAAAGGCCGCGGTAGAAGTAGGCTACGCAGAAGGTGTTGTCAGACATCGTACAGAACTGCTTAGCGAACTAGAGCTCTCAAAGGCGGAAATAGTGGAAACGGAACCTACTTTAGCTGAAAACATTGCCAGTTTTTTGACCAACCCGGTGGTCGTTCCGATTCTTCTCTCAGTTGCAAGCCTGGGGCTGATCGTCGAATTATACTCTCCTGGATTTGGAATTCCTGGCACAATGGGTTTGCTCTCTCTGGTATTATTTTTCTATGGGCATATCATTGCCGGGCTGGCAGGATATGAGGCGATTATTCTGCTTGTACTGGGGATCATCCTGATGGCAGCTGAATTCTTTTTACCTGGAGGAATTGCAGGTATAGCAGGAGGAGTGGCTATCGTTTCTTCATTGATGTTATCAGGAGCGGATACGGGCCATATGGCCATGAGTATCGGTATTGCAATACTTGTGGCAATAGTCGCCTCCGTAGTCCTTTTCAAATACCTTGGGTTGGAAAGGGGTTTTTTCCGGCACATCATCCTCCAGGATGCTACTACCACGGACAAAGGATTCGTCTCCACAGTAAACCGGTTAGAATTGATTGGTTTAGAAGGAGAAACGTTGACCCCGCTTCGTCCTTCCGGAACTGCTGTTTTTGACGACGAAAGATTGGATGTCGTTTCGGAAGGGAGGTTTTTGCAGGCGGGGCAGCCCGTAAAGATCATTAAGACAGAAGGTTCGCGCGTTGTTGTGCGTGAAATCAATAAAGATAACCAATAAGGAGGAAAAAAGATGACGTTAAATGAATTAATGCCAATTATCATTATTGGCCTCATTATCATTGTGCTTGCTGTATTATTCACTTTCATTCCAGTCATGCTCTGGATCAGTGCATTGGCAGCGGGAGTCCGAATCAGCATTTTCACACTCGTAGGGATGCGGCTGAGAAGGGTTATTCCCTCTCGTGTAATCAATCCATTGATTAAGGCTCATAAAGCAGGGGTCAATGTAGACACCAACCAATTAGAGAGTCACTATTTAGCTGGTGGTAATGTAGACCGTGTGGTCAATGCTTTGATTGCTGCGCAGCGCGCAAATATTGAACTTAGCTTTGAACGTTGTGCTGCGATTGACCTTGCTGGTCGTGATGTGTTAGAAGCCGTCCAAATGAGTGTTAATCCAAAAGTAATCGAAACACCGTTCATTGCGGGTGTAGCCATGGATGGGATTGAAGTAAAAGCGAAGGCACGTATTACGGTAAGAGCCAATATCGACCGTTTGGTCGGTGGTGCAGGTGAAGATACTGTTATCGCTCGTGTCGGCGAAGGAATCGTCTCCACAATTGGCAGCTCTGAGAACCATAATAAAGTATTGGAAAATCCAGACCGTATTTCCCAGAATGTTTTATCAAAAGGGTTAGATGCAGGAACAGCTTTTGAGATCTTATCCATTGATATAGCAGATATCGATATAGGTAAAAACATTGGAGCCATCCTGCAGACAGACCAGGCTGAAGCAGATAAGAATATCGCCCAGGCAAAAGCGGAAGAACGTCGTGCAATGGCTATTGCGCAAGAACAAGAAATGCGTGCCAGAGTACAAGAAATGCAAGCTAAAGTTGTTGAGGCAGAAGCTGAAGTCCCTCAGGCGCTTGCTGAAGCATTGCGATCCGGGAAAATGGGTGTCATGGACTACATGAATTACCGTAACATCAATGCAGATACAGATATGCGTGATACGTTAGGCAAACTTTCTAAAGAAGACCATGGAGAAGACGAAGAGAAATAATCATCTTCGTGGTTTAAGGAGGATGAGTCCATGGGAAACTTCATTGATTTCCTGCTGAATAATATTTTCCTCGTAGCTGTTTTTATTGGAGGTATTATCAGCTGGTTAAATCGCATGAACGGGGAACAAGAAGATGAGCGTCCTGCAAGGCGTCCTTCCTCGCCTGCACCACCTACACCTTCAGGGCCAGTACGGCACAAGACTGAACAAGTAGAACAAGCTGAGCGAAAACCAGATAAATTTGCAGGCGAAAGCAAGATGGAGCGATATTACCAAGAGAAACAAAAGCATATCAAGGATATTTCCGCACGGAATATTGGTGATAAGCAAGGCACGGGTTCATTTACGTATGAAACCCCGAACAGGAAATTACATGATGCATTGCCTGGTCAAATGGAAAGAACCAAACCGACGCAGTACAATCAAAGCGAAACAGCCCCTTCCCTTTCTATCAAAAGTAACCTGAATCGAAAAAAAATTGCTGAAAGTGTGATAATGGCTGAAATTTTAGGGCCTCCCCGAGCTCATAAGCCACACCGGACATTCTCAAGACGGAATAATTATTAACAGGAACGCACGGATTGTAGTGATACAATCCGTGCGTTTTTCGTATATATAGATGAGAGGGAGGTCGTTACATGAAAAAGTGGCAACAACAGATCCGTGGCTGGATGGCTAACTACTTGGAACTTCCTTCTGATGTCATGTTGGATTTGCCAAGGGTCACTACAATCGGAGACTTCCATGTATATATTGAAAATCACCAGGGTTTATTACATTTTTCAGAACAGGAAATCAGACTGAAATCAAGAAAAGGCTACATCCGTCTGGTGGGTGAAGGATTTGTATTAAAAATGATGCTATCGGAAGAGATTTTAGTAGAAGGCAAAATGCATTCGATCCTGTTTATGGATCAGTAACCAGCCCGTTTGAAGGAGGACCTCTATTATGAAGCCCATACAAGGAAAGTTCATTAAAGGTTACGTCACTTTGATCATCCAGGGTGCATATCCTGAACAATTCATAAATCTTTGCGCTAAAGAAGGGGTGGTCATATGGAATGCAAAAAAACTGTCCGACAACCAGCTTCAAGCTAATATTTACCTCGCTGATTTAGCCAGGGTCAAACGAATCAGAAAGCGGACAAGATTTAAGGTTCGTTTAAAGCGTGGACAAGGTCTCCCGTATTTATGGCAAAGTTTTCTTGCTCAAAAACCCTTGTGGTTTGCGGTGATATTGACAGCACTCCTGATTGTGTTTGTCTCCAATTTAGTTTGGTCTGTGCATATTGAGGGTCTTCCAAAAGAATTAGAGAAGAAAGTAGAAAAACAATTACGTGAGTATGGTGTACAGCCCGGAGCGATATCCTTTCGTTTAGAGGATAATGGAACGTTGCAGCAAAAGCTTCTGGATGATGTGCCAGAACTGCTATGGATCGGTGTGGAAAAGAAAGGGACAGCCTATATATTCCAGGGGGTTGAAAAGACATTAGTAGAAAAAGAAAATGCGTCTCAGCCTGCTCATCTTGTTGCCGCAAAAAAAGGCATGATTCATTATATATACATTTCTAAAGGAAAACCGATGGTAGAAGTGAATGATTACGTCGAAGAAGGTGAATTATTAGCTTCCGCCCAACTGGATGAAAACGATGAAAAACTTATCCGTGCGGAAGGTGAAGTAATAGCAGAGACATGGTATAGAGTAGAAGTGTCTGCCAGTCAAACAGAAAAAATACAGACCGCCACAGGAGAATTTAAAAACAAATATCATATAAACATTGCCGGATTTGAATTCCCCGTATGGGGGTGGGGTAAAATAGAATATAAGGTTAGGAAAAAAGAAGAAGATTATCACCAGCTGAGTCTTTTTTCTAAATCGCTTCCGTTCTATTGGAAAAAAACCACCATCTTTGAATTGAACCAATTATCGCATAAACGTTCGGTAGAAGAAGCTGCAGCGATAGCAATAGAGCAAGGAAAAAGAGACTTATTGAAAAAAATTCCAGAGGGTTCGAAGATTTTGGAAGAAAATATTTTGCACCAAAGTGTTGACAATGGTAAAGTAAAATTAATTCTATTTGTAAAAGTACATGAAGATATTGCTATGACAAAGAATGTGAATCAAGGAGCTTGAGTATGCAGGAAGACTTAAAAACGATTGATATACAACTTGATAATCCATCTGAAGCTTTGGCTTTATTTGGTACAGAAGATAGAAATCTGAAACAAATTGAAGAGCAGCTGCAAGTTTCCATCATATCACGTGGTGAGCATGTCAGTGCTTCCGGCAAGGGGGACAAGGCGAGGCTCGTAGAAGAGATACTACTTTCTTTGCTGGCCTTAATTCGCAAAGGTCTTACGATTACAGAACGAGATGTCGTATACGCAGTCGAATTAGCAAAAAAGGGCAAAATTAATCAATTCGAAGCTTTATTCGAAGATGAAATCACCCGGAATGCCAAAGGAAAGTCCATCCGTGTCAAAACCCTGGGTCAACGCGGATACGTGTCAGCGATACGGAATAATGATTTAGTGTTTGGCATTGGCCCGGCAGGAACCGGAAAAACGTATTTGGCGGTTGTCATGGCTGTAAATGCTTTGAAAAACGGTCAAGTGAAACGTATTATCCTGACCCGTCCTGCTGTGGAAGCTGGAGAAAGCCTTGGCTTTTTACCAGGTGATTTGAAAGAGAAAGTCGATCCATATCTTCGTCCTCTTTATGATTCCTTACATGATGTATTAGGGACCGAACATACTGCAAGACTGATTGAGCGTGGCACAATCGAAATTGCCCCTCTGGCGTATATGCGGGGGAGAACCCTGGATGATGCTTTTGCTATATTGGATGAAGCCCAAAATACAACTCCTGAGCAGATGAAAATGTTTTTGACCCGACTTGGTTTTGGATCCAAAATGGTCATAACGGGTGATATCACTCAAGTGGATTTGCCGAAAGGCGTCAGGTCAGGTCTGCGTGAAGCCGAGTTGCGCTTGAAGGGTATTAAAGGTTCGTCGTTCATCCATCTTGACCAAACGGATGTCATTCGTCACCCACTAGTACAACGGATTATTGACGCATATGAAAAGGATAAGAGCGAAGAAAAATAAGACCCGTTTTTTAAAGAGGGTCTTATTTTTAAATGGCTTTCTTAAAAGGGTGTTTAACAAGAATGGATAAATGCTGTGTGTCATTTTCCAAACGTTGTAAAGAGGTTTAATCCGTATATAAAAGCGGAACATGTTAAGAACCAGAGCGATAAGAACAAGTCAATCGGACAAACTATACGGTAAAAGATGAAATAGCGCATCAAGGAGGCTGTACCAATGATACAAATCGATTTTCATGACGAGACGAATACAGTAGATGAAGGGCATATTGATATGATTCAACGGTTATTGAAGTTTGCTGCTGAAAAAGAAAAAGTTCAGAATGAAGCGGAAATATCCGTGAATTTTGTGGATAATAAAGAAATCCAAATTTTAAATCGGAATTACCGGCAGAAAGATACGCCTACTGATGTCATTTCGTTTGCCATGCAGGAGGAAGGGAAAGGAGAAGTGCGTATTATCGGCGAGGAAATTCCGGTAGTACTTGGGGACATCGTGATATCAATTGATAAAGCAAAAGAGCAGGCGGAAGAATATAAGCACTCACTAGAACGGGAATTAGGTTTCTTAGCTCTTCATGGTTTTCTTCATTTATTAGGATATGATCATTTGGAGGAAGAAGATGAGAAAAAAATGTTCCAAAGACAAGAGGATATTTTAAATGAGTTCGGATTGGAACGGAAATAAAAAACGGGGAATCGGGTTTCGGTATGCATGGCGTGGAATAATGATAGTAGCAAAAACAGAACGGAATATGAAATTCCACCTGACAGCAGCCGTATTGGTGTTGATACTTTCATGGTTACTGCAACTTACTCCAGTCGAATGGGCAGTTATTTTACTGATTATAGCGTTAATATTGACGCTGGAGATGATAAATACAAGTATTGAAAAAGCAATGGATCACTTAGCACCTGACATACATCCAGCTGTTGGTGCTATTAAAGACATTGCAGCTGGTGCAGTACTGGTAGCGTCGGTTTTTTCAGTCATTATTGGTTTGGTTGTCTTCCTTCCTAAGTTAATTTCATTTTTATAGGAAGGCGCCCATTCGGCTGAACTGGCTTGAGCAAAAAGATTGAAAGCTTTTGTCGAGTATATGAAATTGCAGTTTTTCTATAGTAAAATAGTAAATACACACAGACCTCATTCACAAACGGAGGATACCACATGGACAATACATTCAAATCAGGGTTTATTGCAATCATTGGACGACCTAATGTAGGGAAATCCACTTTCATGAATCAGGTGATAGGTCAAAAAATCGCTATCATGAGCGATAAACCACAAACCACAAGAAACAAAATTCAAGGTGTCTGGACAGAAAATGATGCCCAAATAGTGTTTATTGATACACCTGGAATCCATAAGCCGAAACATAAACTTGGGGATTTCATGGTGAAAGTTGCCGAGCAATCTCTTAATGAAGTGGACGCTATCATGTTTATGATCAATGCGGAAGAGGGGTACGGCCGCGGTGATCAGTTCATTATCGACCGACTTGAAAAAGTAGATAAACCTGTATTTCTAATCATCAACAAAATTGATAAGGTCCATCCTGATGAATTGCTTCCATTAATCGATCAGTACAGGGAGATGTATGATTTTGAAGAGATTATTCCTATATCAGCTTTAGAAGGGAACAACGTCAGCCACTTATTAGAAGTGTTGAAATCCCAGCTGCCGGAAGGCCCACAGTATTATCCTGAAGATCAGATCACTGATCACCCTGAAAGGTTTATCATCAGTGAAATGATTAGGGAAAAAGCACTCCATTTGACAAGAGAGGAAGTTCCTCATTCTATTGCGGTAGTGATTGATGGAATCGAACATCGGGAGCAATCTGAAACAGTATATATCCAGGCTACTATTATTATTGAGCGTCCCTCCCAGAAAGGGATCATTATCGGTAAACAGGGTAAGATGCTGAAAGAAATCGGACAGCGTGCCAGAGAAGATATCGAAGCCTTGTTAGGTACGAAAGTTTTTCTTGATTTGTGGGTGAAGGTTCAGAAAGATTGGCGAAATCGCCAACTCCAGTTGAATGAGTATGGCTACCGGGACGATGAATATTAATTCATGGTAAATTTTAATATTCATGCTTCAAGCTGCTTGTAACATCCTAAGAATGTCATGTTATTTTGATTGAATAACTAACTTGAAAGGCGGTGTTTCTTGTGCTTGACTTACCATGGAAAATTTTCAGTCAAACAGGAAACATAGAAACCTACTTACTCATGAAAGAGATGGAAAAACAAGCACCTCAGGAAGAGGAACCACAGGAACAAGAGACGGTTTCTGGACATGAAACCAATTTGTGAAAAGCAGAAAAGGTGAATATGTTGCTCGAAAAAATGGAAGGAATTGTTCTCCGAACCAAAGATTATGGCGAAACACATAAAATTGTAACTATTTTTTCACGGGAAAAAGGGAAATTCGCTGTTATGGCCAAAGGCGCAAAAAAGCCCAAAAGTCGTATGAGTTCGATCACCCAGCCGTTTATCCACGGGCAATATTTAGTGCAAACAGGGCGAAACCTTGGTTCTCTTAGCCAGGGAGAAGTCATTTCCTCGCTTAGAGGAGTTCGTGAAGATATTATCAAAACAGCATATGCTGCTTATGTAGCGGAAATGACTGATAAAATGTTGGAAGAAAAACAGCCAGATCCATTTTTATTTCAACAATTCCTTCAAACATTGATTTGGATTACAGAAGATAAAAATCCGGAAATTCTATCATTGATGTACGAACTTAAGTTATACCAGAAAGCAGGGTTCGCTCCCCAACTGGATGCCTGTGTGAATTGTGGCAATCAAAATGGCCCCTTCTCCTTTTCAATAAAAGAAGGGGGCTTTTTATGTTTTCGATGCAAACATCTGGATCCAGAAGCTTTTGGGTTAACTGAAAACATAACGAAGCTGCTTCGATTATTTCTCCATATGGATGTTGCCCGTCTTGGTAACATATCCATAAAAGAAGAAACTAAACTGAAATTGAGACAATTGATGGACGCATACTATGACTATTATGGTGGATATTTTATAAAATCAAAAAAGTTTTTAAAGCAGCTGGATCTTTTCAGACCAGAAGATTGACAAAACATCCAGCTTTCAAGTATGATGCATATACTAATAAACTTGTGCGTTGAAGGAAAGTAGTACCTATTCCCCTCGACTGAAGCGAACCTGTGATGGTGCGAGACAGGTGTCGAAGAAATAGCGAAGGCAGTCCTGAGCAGCTTATTAAAGCGGCTTTCTAAGTAGAAAGCAAATAGGGTGGAACCGCGGGAAATTCTCGTCCCTATGTCACGAAAGTGGCATAGCGGCGAGTTTTTTTATGGAATAAATTCAATAACTTTCATTAGTGGAGGGAAGATCACATGAATATCCAAAATATGATACTGACATTACAAAAACATTGGTCGGATCAAGGCTGTTTATTAATGCAAGCTTATGATGTAGAAAAAGGTGCCGGAACCATGTCTCCAATGACCCTGCTCCGCAGTCTTGGACCGGAGCCTTGGAATGTTGCTTATGTAGAGCCTTCAAGAAGACCGGCAGACGGAAGGTATGGGGAAAACCCTAACCGTCTCTACCAGCATCATCAATTCCAGGTGATCATGAAGCCGTCACCTGACAATATTCAGGAACTTTACTTAGAATCATTGAAAGCTTTAGGAATCGATCCGCTTAAACATGATATCCGGTTCGTGGAAGATAACTGGGAAAACCCTACACTAGGTGCTGCGGGATTAGGATGGGAAGTATGGCTCGATGGGATGGAGATCACCCAATTCACATACTTCCAGCAGATTGGCGGGCTTGAAGCCAAGCCAGTGTCTGCAGAAATCACTTATGGGCTGGAACGGTTGGCTTCTTATATTCAAGATAAGGAAAATGTCTTTGAACTGGAATGGACAGATGGTGTGACGGTAGGGGATATCTTCTCTCAACCTGAGTATGAGCACTCAAAGTATACATTTGAATCCTCTGATAGTGATATGTTATTTGATTTATTCAGCATTTATGAAAAAGAAGCCGGACGTGCGATGGAGCTTGGCCTTGTATTTCCCGCATATGATTACGTATTGAAATGTTCCCACACTTTCAATTTACTTGATGCAAAAGGTGTAATTTCAGTCACGGAACGAACTGGCTATATATCTCGAGTCAGAAATTTAGCCCGTAAAATTGCAAAAACCTATGTAGAAGAACGGGAACGATTAGGTTTCCCAATGCTGAAAGAAAAGGAGGAAGCGTCCAATGAGTAATACAGTTTTATTTGAAGTCGGGTTAGAAGAACTTCCAGCCCGGTTTATCGATGATGCTCTAATACAGTTAGAAGAAAAAACGAAAGAATGGCTGGACGATTTACGTCTTCCTTATGAAACCATTGCGACAATGTCTACACCACGCCGTCTGACTGTTAAAATCGAAGGATTGCCAGAGAAACAGCCAGATATCGAAGAAGTGGCAAAGGGCCCTGCAAAAAAAATAGCGTTTGACGAGCAAGGGAAATGGACAAAGGCAGCTATCGGATTTGCAAAAGGCCAAGGGAAGAGTGTCGAAGATATTTATTTTAAAGAACTTAAAGGAACGGAATATGTCCATATCAATAAGTTTATTGAAGGGGAAGCGACAAAAAATCTGCTTGATCAATTCAAAGATGTAATTCTTTCTTTGAATTTCCCGAAAAATATGCGGTGGGGGGACAAGCAGCTTCGATATGTCCGCCCGATTCGTTGGCTTATTGCTCTTTATGGGGACGAGGTGATCCCATTTTCCATTTCAGGTGTACAAACAGGAAAAACTACGTTCGGACACCGTTTCCTGGGAAAGCAGGTTGCTGTTGATCATGCAGACAACTATGAAAAAATATTGAAAGAGCAGTTTGTCATAGCCGATGTTATGCTTCGTAAAGAAATGATTGCTGCTCAAATTGAAAAGTTAGCTCAGGATAAAGGCTGGGAAGTCCTTGTGGATGAAGATTTATTGAACGAGGTTACGCACCTGGTGGAATACCCGACGGTTTTTTACGGAGCTTATAGTGCTGATTTTCTCGTTGTTCCGGAAGAAGCTTTAATAACTTCCATGAAAGAACACCAGCGTTACTTCCCTGTCCGTTCCCGGGAAGGGGAGCTGCTTCCTTATTTTGTGGCAGTCAGAAACGGGGACGAAAAGCATTTGGATAATGTTGCGCGAGGAAATGAAAAAGTATTGAAGGCCAGACTTGCTGATGCTCGTTTCTTTTATGAAGAGGATCAGAAGGCGCCTATCGAGCAAAGTTTGGAAAAGCTATCTCGAATGGTCTTCCAGGAAGACCTTGGTACAATTGCGGATAAGGTGCAGCGGACTGTGAAACTGGCCGATGCAGTCAGTGAGCACCTACAACTGGATAAGACTACAAAGAAACATGTTACGCGTACAGCAGAAATATGTAAATTCGATCTGGTTACCCATATGGTAGATGAATTTCCGGAACTTCAGGGAATCATGGGTGAAAAGTATGCAAGAATCTTTGGAGAAGATGATGTTGTGGCCACGGCTATTAATGAACATTACATGCCACGTCAAGCTAACGGAATGCTGCCTGAAACAGTTGCCGGGACAATCGTAAGCATAGCAGATAAGCTCGATACAATTGTTGGCTGCTTTTCTATTGGTATTATTCCATCTGGATCCCAGGATCCTTATGGACTAAGAAGATCAGCGATCGGTATACTCCAGATGCTCGACAAACAAGCCTGGGATATTCGCCTGGAAACTTTAGTGAGTACAGCGCTCAGTATGAATGTCAAACTTGGCTTGACAAACCGTACGGAAAAAGAAATAGCTGAGGATTTAAAGGAATTCTTCCATATTAGAGCAAGTTATCTATTAAGGGAAGAAGGGGTAGCCTCTGATATTGTAGAAGCTGTATTGGCAGAAGGCATACAGCATGTACCATTTACAAAGGAAAAAGCAAAGCTGTTGGCAGCTAAACGTAATGACGAAGCTTTCAAATCAACACACGAAGCCTTGGGCCGTGTCTTAAATTTGGCAAAAAAGACGAATGTAGAAAAAGTAGATAAAGCTCTATTTGAAAATGAAACAGAACATGACTTATTTGAAAAGTACCAAAACATCAGTCCGGTGTATGAAGATGCACTGCTTAAACATGATGCTGTTAAGGCCTTGGAAACGTTAGGTACACTTGCGGAACCGATTCACGCTTTCTTTGATCAGACTATGGTCATGGCGGAGGATGAGCAATTACGGGAAAACCGCTTAGGTTTACTGAACCTGATAGCAAAAGAAGTTTATGCCTTTGCTGATTTGAACGCAGTCCAATGGAAACAGCAGTTCTAAGCCTCCTTCTTTTACCCGATTATAAAAATGAGCTATAATAGTTAAATAGTATGTCACAGTCAGTGATCAGGGTGGTGAAAGTATGGAACTTTCCAGCAGACAAGAACAGATTATCGAAATTGTGAAAGAGAACGGACCGATAACTGGTGAAAATATAGCAGACCAATTGCAGTTGACGAGAGCGACATTAAGACCGGATCTTGCTATTTTAACTATGGCCGGATTTTTGGATGCCCGGCCGAGAGTGGGTTATTTTTTCACAGGGAAAACAGGTTCAGAATTATTGACGGAAAAGCTGAAAAAATTCAAGGTTCAGGAATACCAGTCCATTCCGATCGTGGTAGAAGAAGATGTATCTGTATATGATGCCATCTGTACCATGTTCCTTGAAGATGTCGGCACCTTGTTTGTTGTCGATAATAAATCATTGCTTCTGGGGGTTTTGTCCCGAAAAGATTTATTGCGGGCAAGTATTGGAAACCAGGATTTAAACTCTATTCCTGTCCATATCATTATGACTCGGATGCCGAATATAACGGTGTGCAGGAAAGACGACTTATTGCTGGATGCTGCACAGAAGCTTATTGATAAGCAGATTGATGGGCTGCCGATTGTTAAAGATGTAGACGAAGGATTGGAAGTGACAGGACGAATTACAAAGACAAATATGACGAAAGCATTAGTGGAACTAGGGCGTGACGAACACTTGTAAGCATTCCGCTCTGAATAATAGGAGGAATTGGGATGGATAAGCCATTGATATTTGTAATTTCTGATTCTGTGGGTGAAACAGCAGAATTGGTGGTAAAAGCAGCACTAAGTCAGTTTGATGATGGTCCTTATGAAATTCAGCGGATTCCTTATGTGGAAGATGAAGGCACTATAAATGAAGCAGTGCTGCAAGCGAAAGAAAAAAAAGCCATGATAGGTTTTACATTGGTGATTCCTGAGTTAAGAAAGCACCTTTTGAAAAAAGCTGATGAATACCAATTGGAATGTATCGACATTATGGGCCCGATGATGGATAGTATGGAGCGGTTCTTCAAGACAAAACCACGGATGGAACCTGGATTGGTTCATAAACTTGACGAGGATTATTTCAAAAGAGTGGAAGCAATCGAATTTGCTGTCCGGTATGATGATGGCAGAGATCCAAGAGGGATTTCCCGTGCGGATATCGTTCTTATTGGTGTATCACGCACCTCCAAGACTCCATTATCACAATACCTCGCTCATAAAAGATTAAAGGTGGCAAATGTGCCAATCGTTCCGGAAGTGGAACCTCCGGAAGAATTGTTTCATGTAGACAAGAAAAAGTGTATCGGCCTGAAGATCAGCCCTGAAAAACTGAACGATATCCGCAAGGAACGCTTGAAAGCTTTAGGATTAGGAGACCAGGCAAGTTATGCCAATATGGAGAGAATTAAACAAGAGCTGAATCATTTTAATGAGGTTGTAGAGCGCATCGGCTGTGATGTGATAGATGTATCCCATAAAGCTGTTGAAGAAACTGCAAATGTCATCATGAACAAATTAAGAAATGAACGATAAACCCGCAAAATACAAAGAAAAATCGCGCCACCTATAAACCAGGCGCGATTTTTTCCGTGAAAAACAAGAAAAAATGAAAAAAAACTGTAGCAATTACTAATTGGATGTATTATAATATGTTTTTGTGTAAAAATGTATGGTAGCTAAACTATCGTTGTTATAGAAACAATTCTGAAAAATAAAACATTGATGAATTAGGAGGATTTTGCGGGCCACTGTAGAATTTATGATAATGTTGCAAAATAAACCTGCTTTATATGTTGATGCTGATAGCTGTCCTGTCAAAGAGGAGATAGATCGAGTTTGTATCAAACACGCAATCATCCCCCAATTTGTTGCCACTATAAATCATTATAGCCCTAATTCGGAATATGGAGATTGGAGAATCATTGATGACGCTGATCAGGCTGTAGATCTATTTATTCTCAATAGGGTTAAAAAAGGAGATATAGTAGTAACACAGGATTTGTCATTTGCTGTGCTGTTGACTTCAAGAGGTGTTTATGCAATAACCCCACGAGGTAAACTGATTGAAGAGGCGGATGCAGATGAAATTATGTTACGGAAACACTTAAGACAGAAAACTCAAAAGAGAGGCAATCGTATTAAAGGACCACCGCCTCTGCTTGAGCAGGATCGCTTATACTTCCAGGAAAAGCTGGATGATTTTTTGTCGAAACATGAAGGTATTCAGGATTGAATATCGAATAATTCATAAATACGGTGATAGTGATGGCTGGACATCTTCCAGAAGAAACCATAGATGAAATACGAAAATCCAATGATATCGTTGATGTTGTTGGAGAATATGTACAATTAAAGAAACAGGGAAGGAATTATTTTGGTTTATGTCCTTTCCATGGGGAGAATACCCCGTCTTTTTCTGTTTCTCCCGATAAACAGATTTTCCATTGTTTCGGATGTGGGAAAGGCGGCAATGCTATCACATTCTTGATGGAGCTTGAAGGGTATGAATTTCTGCAGGCTGTCAAATACCTTGCTGATAAAGCTGGTCATCCCCTTCCTGATGAGGTAACTAATAATCAGGAAGTGACCTCACCCAGAAACGAGGAAGCCCAGAAAATCCTTGAAGCGCATCAGTGGCTAAGTAAACTTTATCATCACCTGCTGAAGCATACCAAAGAAGGTAAAGAAGGACTTCAGTACCTGCTGAACCGAGGTTTCACAGAGGAGATGATTGACCATTTCCATTTAGGTTATGCCCCGAACTCCAAAGATTTTGTCGTTCGTTTTCTTGAAAAGAAAGGGTATCATCCTCAATTAATGGTTAAAGCTGGTTTATTAAGTACAAATCAATCTGGCGATTACAGTGATCGTTTCAGGGGAAGGGTTATTTTTCCAATACGCAACCACTTAGGAAAGACGGTGGCTTTTGGCGGCCGAGCTATTCAAGACCAGGAGCCTAAGTACCTTAATAGCCCTGAAACAGAACTTTTTCATAAAGGAAAACTGCTGTACAACTTTGACTTAGCAAGAAGTGCTATCCGTAAACAAGGTTCCATTGTCCTGTTTGAAGGATACGTAGACGTAATTTCTGCATATCAAGCAGGTGTTCATAATGGTGTTGGCACATTGGGTACATCCATTACTGAACATCAGGCAAATTTGATTCGAAGATATGTTGAAGAAGCTGTCATTTGTTACGATGGCGATCGGCCGGGTATAGAGGCTTCCATGAAAGCTGCCCGATTGCTAAGGAAAGCAGGTTGCACTGTAAAACTGGCCCGCCTTCCCGATGGAATGGACCCGGATGATTATATAAAAGCTAACGGAGCCGAAAAATTCCAAAGAGAAGTTCTTGGAGCAAGCGATACCTATTTGACCTTTATCATGAGACATCTCAGGAAAGAATATAATCTCAATTTAGAAGGGGATCGCATTGCTTATGTAGAAAGAGTAGTTAAGGAAGTTGCCACGCTCGATCATGCGATTGAGAGGGAACACTACCTGAAGGAACTTTCCAATGAGTTTGAACTTTCGTTAGAAACGCTTAAACAGGAAGTTTCAGAGCACCGGAGAAGAAGCGGGTCACCTGTAAAAGAGGCAAATAGGGCAAGACAATCCAATGTCCGTTCTGAACGCATGATGGAGAACAGACTGTTGCCAGCTTTCCATAATGCAGAAAGGGCACTGATTGCATATATGTTAAAAAATCCCCAGGTCGCGGATAAAGTGCAGGCCGAAATAGGGGGAGGGTTCAATATCAGTGAACACCAGGTTATTGTTACTTATCTCTATGCATATTTTGAAGAAGGCAATGAACCTGATGTCAGCCATTTTATTGAAAGGTTACCTGAACCTGACTTGAAGAATTTAGTGATTAAGCTTGCGATGATGCCTGTTCATAGTGAAATTTCCGAACGGGAAATCAATGATTATATTCGTTTGATACGTGCAGAACAAAGTGACAAAATGGATATCAAATCATTGGAAGAAGAACAAAAACAGGCAGAGCAGCAAAATGATCCCATCAAGGCAGCTGAAATTGCCATGAAAATAATTCAGTTGAGAAGACAACTGAGAAGTTCGCAGTAAAAGTATTGTGATTTGTTGGAAGGAGGGGGACTTATGGCAGATAAGCCATTACGTTCTAAAGAAGCTGAAAATGAACTTACGCTGGACCAGGCAAAAGAACAATTGCTCGAAATTGGGAAAAAGCGTGGAGTTTTAGCATACGAAGAAGTAGCAGAACGTCTATCCAGCTTTGAACTGGAGTCTGAACAAATGGACGAATTTTATGAGTACCTGAATGAACAGGGTGTTGAGGTGATCGGAAGCTCGGAAGAGGATCCGAACATGCAGCAGTTAAATAAAGAAGAAGAATTTGACCTGAATGATTTAAGCGTTCCTCCTGGTGTCAAAATCAATGACCCGGTTCGTATGTACCTGAAAGAAATTGGGCGGGTAAATCTTTTGGCAGCAAAAGATGAAATTGATCTTGCTCAACGGATTGAAGAAGGCGACGAAGAAGCCAAACGTGAACTGGCAGAGGCTAACTTGCGTCTGGTGGTAAGCATCGCAAAACGTTATGTAGGCAGAGGGATGTTGTTCCTCGACTTGATCCAGGAAGGAAATATGGGCCTTATCAAAGCAGTTGAAAAGTTTGATTACCGCAAAGGGTACAAATTCAGCACTTATGCGACATGGTGGATCAGACAGGCAATCACACGAGCGATTGCGGACCAGGCTCGTACCATTCGTATTCCCGTCCACATGGTTGAAACAATCAATAAGTTGATCCGTGTACAGCGACAGTTGCTTCAGGACTTTGGACGTGAGCCTACTCCGGAAGAGATCGGAGAGGAAATGGAGCTGTCACCTGATAAAGTAAGAGAAATCTTAAAAATAGCACAAGAGCCAGTCTCCTTGGAAACACCAATTGGTGAAGAAGACGATTCCCATCTTGGTGACTTCATTGAAGATCAGGAAGCGACATCTCCTTCTGACCATGCAGCTTATGAGCTATTAAAAGAACAATTAGAAGATGTGCTGGATACTTTGACTGACCGGGAAGAAAACGTACTTCGCCTGCGGTTCGGATTAGATGACGGACGTACACGCACTCTTGAAGAGGTAGGGAAAGTGTTTGGCGTCACCCGGGAACGGATTCGTCAGATCGAAGCAAAAGCTTTAAGAAAACTGCGTCACCCTAGTAGAAGTAAACGGTTAAAAGATTTCTTAGAATAGATGTGACTGTCATGACCAGGAGCTGACTGAATGTTTTGTTCCTGGTCTATTTTACTGCTAATGGTACACCGGGGGAAATCATCATTCAGGAAATGAAGTATCGGAAAATCAATTGCCTGCAGCCTGAATTTTATTGCCCTGTATCCATTTGGAAACTGATGTTTTTATATCTGAGATTGGCAGTTATATTACTATTGTTTCCAATCTTATTTCTTGTCATTTATTTTACTGAAACGGCTTTCATAATGCAAACAGTCATTTTGTCGATATTTGTAGTTGGTACTGGTTTAAGCGCGGTATCCCTACATAATCAAAGGTCGATTGATTTTTCCTTTACTACTCTCGTTCTTTTGTTATTGTTATTGCTTTGGAATCTTCATTTGTTATCTCCTTGGCAGAGTTGAAGCTCGACGGTGTGGATTCCATTCATTGAAAATTAATGGCTTTCTGGGAGCAGTTTTTGCCGTTTTGATGATGTTTTTTAACTTTTAAGTGGATAGCTCTTTCCTAAAGAAGATTTTTCAAGTAAAATAAATATAGTTTGTATTTTAGAGAAAGATATATATGGGACTACATAAGGAGGAAATGAACACATGAAAAGAAACCCAATTATCCCATTTGCAATGATTGCTGTTATAGGGATCTTAACAATGTTCATCATTTCTTGGGTCGGTGTCGGCCAAAATGAAGCAATTAAAAATGGAGAGAAAAATGGAGGGGAAAAGCAGGAAGAGGCAAGTGCTAATCCTGAGGATATTTTCCAAAACAATTGTGCCAGCTGTCATGGGGCTGATCTTTCTGGTGGAAATGGCCCTTCCTTAAAGACGGTAGGCAGTAAGTATTCGAAAGAAGAGATACAAGACATCATCAAGAATGGTAAAGGACAAGCTATGCCAGCAGGACTTATCCCAGCTGAGGAAGCGGCGGTTGTGGCAGAATGGCTGGCGAAAAAGAAATAAACATATAGAGCAAGCTTTCTGGAAATTTCAGAAGGCTTTTCTTTTTGTACTATACGGTAGTTTACTTTTGTGAACGCTAATAGTATAAGAAACATTAAGGTGTTAGCTATCAGAAACTTAGTGATAAGCCGGTTTTTTACTGGAAATATGTTTAGTTTGAGAGAAATGAGGAAGTCAAATGAATGAAAAGTTATTATCCAGACGACTCCAGGTGGTAGCCTCCTATCTCCCCCATGGAGCCAACTTTGCGGATATCGGCTCAGATCATGCGTACCTTCCCTGTTATGTTTGCCTTCAGGATCCTACCGCGACGGCCATAGCAGGAGAACTGAATGAAGGCCCCTACCAAAGTGCAAAAAAGGAAGTGGAAAGCAATGGTTTATCTGCCCGGATAGCTGTCCGGAAAGGAGATGGACTTACCGTCCTCTTTGATGATGAAGTAGAGCAAATAGTCATAGCAGGTATGGGAGGTACCTTGATCACGACTATCCTTGAGGAAGGCAAAGAAAAATTGGGGCGTACTTCACGGATTATCGTCCAGCCGAATGTTGATGCCAAGTCATTACGGAAATGGTTCATTAAGTATAATTATCAAATAATAGCTGAAGAAATTATTGAAGAAGCAGGGCATATTTATGAAGTGATTGCAGCTGAAAAAAGTGACCATGAAAAAGTGCATTATTCAGAAAGAGAAATTCTGTTCGGGCCATATTTAATGAAAGATAAGTCACCTGTTTTTAAGAAAAAATGGCATGAAGAAAAAGCAAAAAGAGATTATGTGAAAAAACAAATGAAAAAAGCAGCAAATCCTGATAATGACAAAATTGCTAAACTGGAATTAGAAATAGAATGGATAGAGGAGTTATTGAACGATGACTGGTAATGAAATCATCCGGGTTTTTGAACAAATGTCGCCAAAGCATTTAGCGTTCGAGTGGGATAAGGTAGGTTTGCAAGTAGGAACGTTGAATAAATCCGTTAAAAATATCATGATTACATTAGATGTGTTAGAAAATGTAGTGGATGAGGCGGTGGAAAAACAAGTAGACTTAATCATTTCCCACCATCCTGTCATTTTCAAACCGTTGAGCCAAATCAACCCGGATACACCAAAAGGACGTGTTATCCAAAAGCTCATCAAACATGACATTACCGTTTATGCCGCACATACCAACCTGGATATAGCAGAGGGAGGGGTCAATGATGCGTTAGCTGAAGCTTTGGGCTTATCGGATACCAAGCCGCTGCTTGAAACAGGAAAAGATAAGCTGGTCAAACTCATTGTATTCGTTCCTGAAAATCATGCTGAACAAGTAAGAAAGGCGATGCATGACGCAGGTGCAGGACATATTGGGGATTACAGCAATGTTTCATTCAGCATGCCCGGTAAAGGAAGGTTTATGCCGACAGAAGACGCAGATCCATTCTTAGGTAAAAGTGGAGAGATGGAAATTGTTGATGAACAAAGAGTCGAGTTCCTACTGCCGCACTCAAAACTATCAAATGTATTAAAAGCCATGCAGGAAGCTCATCCTTATGAAGAAGTAGCTTACGATGTCTATACATTACAAAACGAAGGTGAGTCCTATGGGATCGGCAGGATCGGTATGATGAATGAGGAAATGACGTTAAAAGATTTCTGTGAGCATGTAAAGAAAAGCTTGGACATCCCAAGTCTTCGTGTGATTGGGGAGTTGGGTGAGACGGTTCGCACAGTGGCTATTTTAGGCGGGAGCGGGGAAAAATATCTATATGATGCCAAACGTCTTGGAGCAGATGTTTATCTGACTGGAGACATGACATTTCATCCTGCTCAAGAAGCCGAGGAGATTGGCTTAAAGGTGGTAGATCCGGGTCATCATGTAGAAAAAGTGATGAAGAAAGCTGTGAAAACTTATTTAGATGAAAAGCTCAATCAAATAGAAGACAAGTTGAACGTCTATATTTCTGAAGCGAATACAGAACCATTCAAATTTATATAAAGAAAAGGCTGCCCTAATTGGCAGCCTTTTTTATCGTCTGGTGGTCATTACTGTTAGGCGCTTGTGCTTCTGGTCAGCATTTACGCTTTTTTCTTAGTTTTGACTTTGGGCAGAATTTTCTTCTGTTCAACTTTAGATTCTCTGACCCAGGTGTTTTCATCAGACCCATCATACTGTTCAATGAACTTGATTACTTCCTTTGTGATAGGAGTTGGAGTTGAAGCACCGGCAGTTACCGCTACTTTGTCAACTCCCTGGAGCCATTCTAATTGAATTTCAGTAACGTCAGAAATACGATAAGCTTCCGTGCCTGCAATTTCTTTAGAAACCTGCGCCAATCGATTGGAGTTGTTACTCCGTGGATCACCTACCACGAGGGTAAGATCCGCGTCCTTTGCCTGTTCGGATACTGCTTCCTGCCGGACCTGAGTTGCCATGCAAATTTCCTGGTGAAGCTCGACGTGAGGATATTTTTCTTTGATTTTTTCCATTACGTCATAAACATCCCATTGACTCATGGTTGTTTGATTCGTGACCAATAATTTATCGTGCTCCACATTCAATTGCTCGACATCCTCTTCCGTTTGGACGAGGTGTACTTTTCCCGGTGCTACTCCGACTGCACCTTCAGGCTCAGGATGTCCTTTTTTTCCAATATAGATGACTTCATATCCATCAGCAACACGATCTCTGATCAGGTTGTGTGTGTTGGTTACATCCGGACAGGTGGCATCCAGAACGGTCAACCCTTTCTCTTTGGCGCGTTCTTTCACTTCCGGTGAAACGCCATGGGCAGTGAAAATGACTGTCCCATCATTAATGCCTTCTAATATATCTAAACGATTTCTTCCATCCAGTGTAATGATTCCCTGTTCTTTGAAAGCTTCAGTAACATGAGTGTTATGCACTATCATACCTAAAATATATATCGGACGAGGTAAATTGGGGTCCTTAGACGCGTTTTGGGCGATTACCATGGCATCGACCACTCCATAGCAATAACCGCGCGGTGCTATTTTTATTACTTCCATGCTGGTTGGTTCCCCCTCTGAAATAAAATAATTCATTATCTTTACATGCATCATCTTTTCGTGCATCAATTTCATTATAAAGGGAAAAGTTGAAGATGACAAAGAAGAGATGTTTATAAGCGTGCAATTGTTGTCTGTGTCTACTATAATGAGGAAGGAAGTTTTTTTACCTGCAAAGTTCAGCGTGAGCGCTGAACTTGTTTATAAAAAGGAGTAATTATATGAAAAGTCATGAGTTCAATCAGTTCGCTATCCATCCGGTAGTCAGTGATATTATATCTAAGTACGGATTTATCGAGCCCACCCCCATTCAGCAGCAGGTTATACCCGCCGCTTTACGAGGAGAGAGTATCATCGGCCAGTCCCATACAGGTTCGGGAAAAACACATGCCTATTTATTGCCCTTGATTAATAAGTTAGATGAAACAAAAAATCATGTTCAATTTGTTATTACAGCTCCCACCCGGGAGCTGGCTATCCAAATTTATGATGAAGTCCGTAAGAGTATCCATTTCGCAGAAAAAGACCATCGCTGGAGAGCGAAGCTGCTTATCGGTGGAACAGATAAGCAGAAAACAGTGGAAAAATTAAAAGAGCCTCCACACATTGTGGTAGGAACGCCAGGACGTATATTGGATCTCGTAAAAGAAGAAGCGCTGGATTTGTACCAGGCAAGCGCTTTTGTATTAGATGAAGCTGATTTGATGCTTGATTTAGGTTTTATCGACGAGGTCGATCAGATACTTATCCGGATGAAACCTGAAGTCCAGCTATTGGTATTTTCAGCGACTATACCTGAACGGCTTCAGCCTTTTTTGAAAAAATATCTGGATAACCCAACGTATATTCATATTCAAGATGAAAAACCTTCGCCGGAATTAATGGAACACCGAATGATTCCGTTACGACATCGCTCACCTTCCGAAATGATCATAAATATTTCTAAGGTGATCCAGCCTTACCTGGCAATTATATTCACGAATGGAAAAGAACATGCAGATCGACTTGCAGAGGAATTGCAAGAAAAAGGGCTGGAAGTCGGGGTCATCCATGGGGGACTGTCTCCCAGGGAACGAAAAAGGATGTTGAAAGAATTACAAAGCTTGCGCTATCAATATATTGTTGCAACGGACCTTGCTTCCCGTGGAATAGATATTCAAGGGGTCAGCCATGTCATTAATGCCCAGATGCCTAAGGAAGAAGAGTTCTATATCCACCGTGTCGGCCGGACAGCCCGCGCAGGTCTGGAAGGCACAGCGATCAACCTGTTTAACGATTACGATCTTCCGTTGGTCCAGCGTTTAGAGAAAAAAGGGCTTACCTTCGATTATTATGATATCCGTAATGGAGAATGGAAAGAAGTAAAAGCCTACAATGAACGTCAAAAACGTGAAAAAACACAGGAATCGACCATGGAAAAACAGGCATGGAATATGGTGAAAAAACCGAAAAAAGTAAAGCCTGGGTACAAAAAGAAAATGAAGAAGCAAGCAGAAAAAAACATAAAAAAACTAAAGAGAAATAATTTTAAGAAGAAATAATATTGATGACAGAGGTGTAGAAATATGGTGAAGATTGGTTCACACGTGTCAATGAAAGGGAAAAAAATGTTGTTAGGGGCAAGTGAGGAGGCTGCATCCTATGGCTCAAATACATTTATGATCTATACAGGTGCTCCGCAAAATACACGTAGAAGGCCGATAGAAGAATTGAATATTGAAGCTGGTATGGAACATATGCGAGCGCATGATATTGGGGACATTGTTGTTCACGCTCCTTATATTATCAATGTAGGTAATACGACAAAGCCGGAAACCTTTCAACTGGGTGTCGACTTCTTAAGAAATGAAATTCAAAGAACAGAAGCCATCGGTGCCGATCAGATCGTATTACATCCTGGCTCTCATGTTGGTGCAGGCACAGACCAGGGGATAGACAAAATCATATCTGGTTTAAATGAAGTCCTTCACAAAGACCAAAAAGCCCAGATTGCTTTAGAAACAATGGCAGGTAAAGGTTCAGAATGCGGGCGGACTTTTGAGGAATTAGCAAAGATTATTGATGGAGTAGAGCTAAACGATAAATTATCCATCTGCCTCGATACATGCCACATCCATGATGCAGGGTATGATGTGGTCAATGATTTCGACGGTGTCCTTGAAGAATTCGATAAGGTTATCGGATTGGATCGTTTGAAAGTTATTCATGTAAATGATAGCAAAAATGAACGTGGGGCAGCTAAAGACCGTCATGAAAACATTGGATTTGGTCATATTGGTTTTGATGCATTAAGTTATGTCGTCCATCATCCCCAATTGAAAGATTTGCCTAAAATTCTTGAAACTCCATATGTAGGAGAAGATAAGAAAAATAAGAAACCTCCCTATAAATTTGAAATTGAGATGTTGAAAGCTAAAGCCTTTGATAAGGAATTAAAGGATAAAATCATGCAGCAGTAACAAAAGCGCACCGCCCCCATCCTGTGAGGGCGGTGCGCTTTTAATTCACTTAAGTAAGTGACTAACACCATATTCTTTCGCCATTTGATGAAGAATACGATTGACCTTCTTTGCTGTATCAGGACTGGTTATAGCTGCTAACTTTTTTAACATAGTCATGCGTTCACCGGCGTTTAGTGGATTGAAATTATTGTATTTCAATTCTTTGATGATTTGGTCAGCTTCCTGCCTGGTGATCTGTATGCCGAACTTTTCACTATATTTTAATATATCTCTTGTGGTTAACTGCTTTAATTTTTGGGTAATGATATGTTGTGCCATATCTTTCATAGCTAAGCCTCCTCGAGACGAATACTCTTTACAACTTATTCCTACATAATGGAAACGTGAATGGTAAGTTCAGGAATATAGCGCTTATCAATTGCTTTCTGGCAACTGGTCCGTTAGTATCGGTTGATGAGTCCATTTCTCTATTGTATTGAAACAGAATTTGTACTCATTATAAGGAGTGAAGTAATGAAATCATTAAAGATAATGTTCCAAATTGGAGCAACCGTGCTCCTTGTCGGCTTATTCTTTTTTGTTACCCATATTTTGAAGGATGATACAAAGACTACTGCAGAAGGTAAAAATTCCGCAGAAGAAGAAACGAAGGAAAAAATCGCTGCAGACAGCGCTCTGTCAGCCACGCCAAAAAAATCACAAAAGATTGACGAAGGATATTATGAATGGCACAAGATGGAATTGGCAGCACAGCGTTTAGTGGAAGAGAGCGGGGGAAGGTTCAAAAAATCATGGGCCATGTTTCTTGTCAGAGAAGCAGAACGTTATGAAATAGATCCATTTCTGGTTTATGAATTATTAAAAGTGGAGACAGGAGATACGTTCAATCCGGAATTGGTTGGGCCTCCTACGAAATATGGACGAGCCTATGGGATGGCACAGTTTATGAAAAACACTGCCCCATGGATTGCAGATATGGGAGGACTTCCATATAAAGATGAATTATTATTCGACCCGTACTATTCTATGCAATTATCGATGATATACCTGGATTACCTTCATGGAAAATATGGTAATTGGAATGAAGCATTGACGGCGTATCACCGTGGAATGGGTGGCTTAGAAAATTATAAGGAAAAGAACGGTCACGCAAGAAGCTGGTATGCAGTGGAAATACAGGAAAATGCAGAAACGCATCCAACTTTAGCTTCAGCAAATTGATAAAAACGTTATGGGAAAGGATTTGACCTGTCCCATAACGTTTTTTGTTTACTTCATCGTCATGTAATTATTACCTCGTAAGTTTACTGAGAACCTGCAGACAATATAAAGGAATCTCCATAAAGAAAGCGAGGGTGTTAAAATGGATGATTCCAACAAGCGCTCAACCTATGATGAGGTAGAACGAGGACCTCATTATGGAGATGACGATATGCAAGAAGAAAAGCAGGGGCTGGTTTATCATGACGAGCCTTACCAGGAACAGGATTATAAAGAAGAGTATGCGCAAGAACTTGCGATGAGTCCAAATGAAACCATAAAATCTGAAGAACAAGAGACAGACATGCAAACAGATGTAAAAACCGGCATGGGCTGGTTAGCTCTGATACTTGCAGGGATATCTTTATTCTTCGCTCCCATCCTTTTAGGTGGAGCAGGGATTGTACTTGGATTCATCTCAAGGAGAAGAGGAGCCGAAACCTTGGGCAACACTGCGATATTTATTGGTGTGGCTTCGATTCTCTTGTCGCTTTTCTTCAACCCATTTTAGTTGGGAACAGCTAAAGTAAGCGCCTGTAAATCAAAAGTGAGCCCAAAAAATGGGCTCACTTTATTATGCTTCCTGCTTTTGTTTTTTATAATGCTCTTCGGCAAGTTTATCGACTTCTTTTTTCAATTCTTCTACCATGATATCTTCAGGTACTTTACGAATGATTTCCCCGTGCCGGAATAACAATCCTTCGCCTCGTGCACCTGCAATTCCAATATCAGCTTCACGGGCTTCGCCTGGGCCATTAACTGCGCAGCCAAGCACAGCAACTTTAATAGGTGCTTTAATGGTTGAGATATATTCTTCCACTTCATTCGCAATGGATATCAAATCGATTTCGATACGGCCGCATGTAGGGCAGGATATCAAGGTGGCAGCGTTGGCAGCCAGCCCGAATGATTTCAATAATTCCCGTCCGACTTTGACTTCTTCTACCGGATCAGCACTTAACGAGATACGCAAGGTGCTGCCGATACCTTTGCTTAAGATGGCACCAAGACCCGCTGCGCTTTTGACAGTACCAGCAAATTGGGTGCCGGATTCGGTAATACCAAGATGCAATGGGTATTTGATGGCTTCCGCCGCTTTTGTATAAGCTTCAATCGCCAGCTGAACATCTGATGCTTTCAAGGAAACAATAATATCATGAAAATCAAGGTCCTCGAGAATTTTAATATGATGTAAGGCGCTTTCTACCATACCCTCAGCAGTTGGGTAGCCATATTTCTTAAGGATATGCTTTTCTAACGAACCGGCGTTCACCCCGATACGAATAGGGATGCCTCTTTTTTTAGCGGCATTTACTACTGCTTCTACTTTTTCGCGTCGGCCGATATTTCCAGGATTGATCCGGATTTTATCTGCTCCGCCTTCGATTGCTTTTAAAGCCATTTTATAATCAAAGTGAATATCTACTACAAGAGGAATGTTGATACGTTTTTTAATTTCAGGGATGGCATCCGCAGCACGATCATCTGGGCATGCTACCCTTACAACTTGGCATCCGGCTTCTTCTAACCGATGGATTTCATTTACTGTAGCTTCTACATCATGGGTTTTTGTCGTCGTCATGGATTGAACCACAACCTGGTCCGAACCACCAATTATCAAATCGCCGACTCTGACTGGCCGGGTATCTTTTCTATGCGTAATTGCCATAAGTGAAACGCTCCTTTGTTTGTTCACATTGAAGGGTATTTTTTTATACCATCTTTCATTATAAGGCCTAAACGGATAAATGAGAAGTAAGATTACTTAGATTATCTATTCTGACTGAGCTTTTTCATATAAAGGAAAATAATATACTTTATCAATTTTAAGCTTAGAGGGGTCAATTCCAGGGTTCAATTGTTGAAAATCGTCAAGCATGTCCTTCATGGGATGGTAATACTCCCCATTATGAAGTTGTTCCATGATGGAAAGAACCGTGTCACCCGCTTTCACTTTAACTGGGACTTTCTGGTTATAACGTAATGGAGATTCGATTATTTCTGCTTTTGGAGGTGGAGGGATTTCAGTGGTATTTAATTTGTCATTTGAATCACTACGATTGATGGTAGTACCGATCGTCAAGTCTTTGTATAAGCTGGCTAAAAGCAGTATGATTAAGATAAATAAGCCTGTTTTCTTCACACTGACAGTCACCTCCATTAAATGTCATATGTGTACTATTCGCCTTAAACCGAAAACATTCCTTTTTTGAAACTTATATTATATTTCATACGTATATATGAATAAAGTAAGGAGAGGGCGTGTAAACATGGGAATTCTGCAAAATGATTGGGTAAGTTTTCTAATAACGTTTTTTGGAACGTTATTTTTGATTGGGGAACTGCTTGTAAATGCCCGGGGTTTGTTTGGTCTAGTAGGGTTGGGGTTTATCACTGTATATTTTTACTCCTTTCTCTCGCCGAGTATGTTCATCGTGATGATGTTGATTTACCTGATCGGCCTCATTTTAATTGTTATTGATGGTAAATTAATTAATGATGGAACATTAGCAACGATCGGTGCCGCGTGTATGATCGTTGCAGTAGGGTTCAGTTCACCTAATTGGGTCGCTGGTTTATATGGCGTAATTGGCGTGGTTTTAGGTGGGGCAAGTTCACTCTTCTTTCTAAAAGCTTTTAAGAGAAGAGATATGTGGTCGAAAATCACTTTAATTGATCAATTATCTACAGAAGCTGGATATAATACGATGAATGAACAATATAAGAGTCTTGTAAACGAAGAAGGTGTTGCACAGACGGATATGCGCCCGGTGGGAACGGTGCAAATCAATGGTAAAGATTACAGTGCTGTCACTAACGGTCAATGGATTTACAGAGGTTCGACAATTATTGTAGAAGCGGTGGACGGAACGAAGATATTGGTGGCAAAAAAACAAAATCATGATGCACAATGACCCGCAAGAAAAATTGGCGGGTCATTTCATTTTGGGTAAATAGCGTAGACTTAAAAAGAGATAGACAGCGGTTGCGAATATATAAATTAATATAATAGAAGAAACTGACCAGAAAAAGGATTCCACTACTACTAAAACTATGGTGGGAGCCGTAATAGAAAGGGTACTCATATTCCATAATTGCTTATAATCAGCTCGCTTGTTCAAAACTTTTACATAGACAAGACCGATACTAGCCAATAAGCCGCTACTGCAGAATAATAACAAAGAAATCAGTAAATAGATAAAGGGCAGGAAGATGATTGTAAATACACCGCTTGAGATACCTTTCATTATACCTGCGGCGTCTCCCCCGGGAGAAGATAAAGTAGTGGAAATCATGCTTAATAGTACCGGTAATAAGACGATTAAACTTAAGAAGAAAACATAACCAATTGCTTTTCCGATCGGTTGAAAACGAAAAGCACTGATCAGTTTGAAATGGTAACAGCTTTTTAACAACAATCGTGTTTTACTCATTAACTTATTCTCCTTTGATTACTTACCTTCTTTATATTAAAACAGGGAACAGGTATCGACAAGAGAAATCTAATTATGAACCGAATGTAAATTTAGTGTTAAATTTGACGGTTTTCCTTTACAAATGTTTCGTAAGTCATTAATAATGGTAGAGGTGTTTAAAGAGAAACAAAACTTTGGATGAAAAGAAGGGGTGGACAACCGTTGGAAATCGATGTTCAGAAGATGATATTTGAATTTATCGGCGGTCTGGGTATTTTCTTATTCGGTCTGAAATACATGGGGGACGGTCTGCAACAGACAGCAGGGGACAACTTGCGTAATTTGCTGGATCGGTTTACCAAAAATCCTTTTATGGGAGTACTTGCCGGTGCGATAACCACTGCATTGCTGCAGAGTAGTTCAACTACTACAGTGCTGACAGTAGGACTGGTTAACGCTGGATTTATGACTTTCAGACAAGCGATTGGGGTCATTATGGGTGCTAACATTGGTACAACCATGACAGCATTCATCATTGGGATTGATATCAAGGCATATGGTTTACCGATATTGGCCGTAGGTGCATTATTGATATTCTTCTTCAAAAACAAAAAAGTTACGTATGTCGGACAGACAATCTTTGGTTTGGGTTCGTTGTTCTTCGGCCTTGAAATGATGAGTGGAGGAATGAAGCCGCTTCGTTCTCTCGAAGCATTCCAGGAACTCACTATCAACATGAGTCAAAACCCGTTACTGGGTGTACTTGTTGGTACAGTATTTACAGTCATCGTACAAAGCTCAAGTGCAACGATTGGTATCCTTCAGGGGCTTTTCGGTGAAGGCCTTATTGATTTACAGGCCGCTTTGCCTGTCTTATTCGGTGATAATATTGGTACGACCATCACTGCGGTGTTAGCTGCAATCGGTGCTAGTGTGGGAGCGAGAAGGGCTGCCTTTACCCACGTTATATTTAACCTGTTGGGGGCAACACTATTCCTGTTGCTATTGAAGCCTTTTACGCTGTATACGGAATGGTTAAGAAGTACCCTTGACCTTAACCCGGAAATGACGATAGCTTTTGCTCATGGATCTTTTAATATAGCGAACACGGTTTTACAATTCCCGTTTATTGCAGTTCTTGCATGGGTTGTGGTTAAGCTTGTTCCCGGTGAGGAATCTGCTGTTGATTCCAAGCCACAGCATCTGGATCCTATCTTTATTGAACAATCACCATCTCTTGCGTTGGATCAGGCAAAAGAAGAAGTTCTTCGTATGGGTGAACTTGCATACAAAGGTCTGGAGGAGGCAGGCAGTTACTCCAATAACCTGAAGCAGAAACATGCTGAAATAGCCCTGCAGTTTGAAGATGCTTTAAATAATCTAGACAGAAAAATCACTGATTATCTAGTCAAACTATCTGTAGCACCACTAACTGACGAGGATAGCAGAAAGCACTCTGCTTTACTTGACTCAGTAAGGGATTATGAACGGATTGGGGACCATTTTGAAAACATTGTAGAACTCATCGATTATAAAGTTTCAAATAAAGTTGATCTTACAGGGCAGGCACAAGAGGATTTGAATGACATGTTCAACTTAACCTTGATGACTGTTAAACAGGCAACAAAAGCACTTGAAACAATGGATCGTGAAGAAGCATTAGCTGTGGTCCAAAAAGAAGATAAAATTGACCAGATGGAACGAACTTATCGTAAGAAGCATATCCTGCGTTTAAATGAAGGACTATGCTCTGGACAAGCCGGTATTGTCTTTGTGGATATAATCAGTAACCTGGAACGTATTGGAGATCACGCTGTTAACATTGCAGAAGAAGTTCTGGGCGAAGAGGATCAGTAAAAATTAAAAACGCACTCAGGATGCTGGGTGCGTTTTAGTTTTTCTTTTGCAGCGGTAAAAAATCACTGATATAACGTTGAGATTAATAAAAATTAGTCTTGAAAGCATCCTTTGAACATGCTATATTATTTTTGTTGCTTTCTTACGGATTCAATTTTCGTAATGCTGTTGACACCTTGTAAAATACATGATATATTATATCTCGTCGCTTCGACAAAGCCAACCTCTTCGAATAAACTACGAAGCAAGCTTTGCGAAGCTAACCTCATCGAATAATTATCGAAGAAGCTTTGCGAGGAATTCAACAGTACTCATTTAGTAAGAAAGTCAAAGTACAGAGTTGAATGACGAGCACAAAACTAAGATTGAGCTCAATGATATATATATAATCACATTATTCCACCGTAGCTCAGTGGTAGAGCAATCGGCTGTTAACCGATTGGTCGTAGGTTCGAATCCTACCGGTGGAGCCTTCATGTCGGCGTAGCTCAGCTGGCGAGAGCGTACGGTTCATACCCGTGAGGTCGGGGGTTCGATCCCCTCCGCCGACACCATACATAACTTTAATTAAATAGTCTAACATGGCGGTCGTGGCGAAGTGGTTAACGCACCGGATTGTGGCTCCGGCACTCGTGGGTTCGATTCCCACCGGTCGCCCCATGTGGACCCTTAGCTCAGCTGGTTAGAGCTATCGGCTCATAACCGATCGGTCGCAGGTTCGAATCCTGCAGGGTCCACCATTTTTTGCGGAGGAGTACCCAAGTCTGGCTGAAGGGAGCGGTCTTGAAAACCGCCAGGGGCTTCACGGCCCGCGGGGGTTCGAATCCCTCCTCCTCCGCCATTCTTATTATGGGTAAAAAATTTAAAATGGCTTGGTAGCTCAGTCGGTAGAGCAACGGACTGAAAATCCGTGTGTCGGCGGTTCGATTCCGTCCCAAGCCACCACTCATATACATATCAATGCTGACTTTTAGTCAGCATTTTTTTGTTTCAATAAGAGAAACATGTTTTAAGGAAATCTATTTGGGAACATTATATAAGCAGGGTGATTAAAAAGGAAATATGAATATGCATAATATTTGCAACACTTCAGAAGCTTTGGTAATGTTGCATTAGAGCCTTGAAAGCAGGTATCTGTTTCCAGGCACTGAGGTACATATTATAAAAAGGAGGAATTTCATTATGGCTAAATTTGAACTACCAGAACTACCATACGCTTATGACGCACTAGAACCACACATTGACAAGGAAACAATGAATATCCACCACACAAAACACCATAACACCTATGTTACAAAGCTGAACAATGCTCTTGAGGGTCATGCAGATTTAGAAAGTAAGTCATTAGACGATCTAGTTGGCAATCTTGACGCAGTACCGGAAGATATCCGCACTGCTGTCCGTAACAATGGTGGAGGACATGTAAACCACTCTCTATTCTGGCAGATTATGTCTCCAAATGGTGGTGGAGAGCCATCAGGTGACCTGGCCAATGCAATTAACGAAAAATTTGGCAGCTTCGAACAATTCAAAGAAGAATTTGAAAATGTGGCCAAAGGTCGTTTTGGTTCTGGCTGGGCTTGGTTAGTAGTAAACAATGGTAACATCGAATTGATGGATACTATCAACCAGGACTCACCGATTATGGAAGGTAAAACTCCTATCTTAGGGCTGGACGTATGGGAGCATGCGTACTATCTTAAGTATCAGAATAAGCGCCCGGATTATGCAAAAGCATTCTGGAACGTAGTAAACTGGGAAGAAGTCTCTAAGCGTTACCAGGACGCAAAATAATAGCAATTAAAAGCGCGGATATTTGTCCGCGCTTTTTTCATGCCTATAAAATTGCATATCTCCAATCCATTTGAAGAAACTAAAGAAGGACAGTAAAGGAGATTGGAGATATGAAAAAAATATTACACTCCCTTTTAGGGCCGACTGAAGTGAATAAGGATTTACTGCTATTACTGTTAATTGGCGGTCTTTATTCCTTGGGCATCTTTTTATCCAACACATTTGTTAATGTTTATTTGTGGAAACAATCCAGCGAATATACAGCTATCGCATTATATAATTTAAGTATTTATATATTGCAGCCCATTACTTTCATATTTGCAGGGAAATTCGCAAAGAAAGTGGATCGCGTTGTTGTACTGCGGGCAGGGGTAATCTTTTTATCCTTGTTTTTCTTGATGGTATTGGTGGTAGGAGAGAAGGCCGCCAGTTTTAATATGCTGCTGGGCGGTTTATTAGGTATTGGCTATGGTTTTTACTGGCTTGCCTTTAATGTGTTAACCTTCGAAATTACAGAACCGGAAACGCGTGATTTCTTTAATGGTTTTTTGGGCCTGCTGCAATCTTTTGGTGGTATGACCGGTCCAATTTTAGCCGGTTTAATCATTGCTAATATGACCGCTTTTACTGGGTATACCGTGATTTTCACCATATCGTTCATCTTATTTATTTGTGCTGTAATCACGAGTTTCTTTTTAAAACGAAGAAAAGCGAAAGGAAATTTCTCGTTTAAACGGATATTCGAAGAACGTAAGGCCAATAAAAATTGGGGGAAAATCCTGCATGCCCATGTTTTTCAAGGTCTGAGGGAAGGAACATTTTTATTTGTCATTTCTATTTGGGTATATATAGCGACTCAGAGTGAGTTATCTTTAGGCATGTTCAACCTGGTATATTCCGGAAGCGCCTTCGTCCTTTATTTTCTGGCAACTAAATGGATCAAACCCAGGCTTAGAAAATGGGCGATCTTTGCAGGCGGTGTTTCCTTATACCTTGCGCTCTCTATCTTACTAATTAATGTAAACTTTACTACCTTATTGATATATGCGGCTGTAATCGGAATATCTTATCCGATCTTGTATGTGCCATATATTTCTTTGACTTATGATGTCATCGGTAAGGCGTGGAAAGCGGCCGAAATGAGGATTGAATATATTGTAGTACGTGAATTATTTTTAAATGCTGGACGAGTGTTGTCCATCGTTATTTTCCTGATTGGCATCACGTTGTTTACCCCGGAAAAGGCGATTCCTTTCATCCTGTTAATTGTAGGTTCCGGACACTTCTGGATTTATTTTTTTGTAAAAGGTATCGATTTACGTAAACAGGCCGAAACGGAAAGTGCTTATGTGACAGATACGACAATGACCACAAGTAAAAACCCTTAAATTATTCCCCATTGGCAACTATTTAAATTTCCTGGAAGATGTTATAATGATTGGGTAGATTTTGACATATGAGGGGGAGGACGATGGGGAAAAGCAAAAAGAAGAAATCGCATCTTCCTTTAAGAATGAATATATTGTTCTTTGTGATTTTTTTATTGTTCGCTTCATTGATACTGCAATTGGGCGTTGTACAAATTTTGTATGGAGAAGATGCCCAGGAAGAAATCAATCGCACAGAAAATACTACGATCCATACACCGGTACCAAGAGGTAAAATGTATGATCGTTTTGGCAGGGTCCTTGTCGATAACGAACCGCTTTATTCGATTACATACACACCTCCAAAAGGAGTACAGCCAATGGATCGACTGGAGTTAGCACAAGATTTGTCTGCGTATATCAGTATGGGAGATAAGAAAAAGTTAGAAAAAATCGTAAGAGAACGCGATTTAAAAGAATATTATTATTTGATCCACGAAAAAGAAGTGAAGCAAAGGGTAACGTCAGAAGAAACAGAGAACTTATCCAATGGGGAAGTATATCAACTGATGCTCGATCGGATCACTGAAAAAGAAATTAAAACGATCCCATTCGAAAAATATCAGGTTATTGCCATAAAGAAAGAGTTGGATAAGGCTTCAGCACTAGCCCCGCATATCATAAAAAATGAAAACATCACTATTGAGGAATACGCGTCTGTGGCCGAACATTTGAACCAGCTTCCCGGCATCAATGTAACATCTGACTGGAAACGAGAATACCCATTTGATGGTACACTGCGTAATTATATCGGTAATATTACTACCGCTGAACAAGGTATTCCCCGTGCCAATCAGGATTATTATCTGTCTTTGGATTATAGCCGGAATGATCGTGTCGGTAAAAGCGGCCTTGAAGAAGAGTATGAAAGTGTGTTAAGAGGAACAAAGGAAAAAATCCGATATGAAACAGATAAGAAACAAAACATCGTCAACTCCGAAATAGTGAGGAAAGGTTCACGGGGGGACGATTTAGTGCTCTCTATCGATATCGAACTGCAGCGGCGTGTCGATGAAATCGTGGCACGTAGACTTAGAGAAGAAATAGCACGACAGCCATATAAAAACCGTTTTCTGGAAGATGCAATGGCGGTCATGATGGACCCTGACACCGGAGAAGTTTTGGCGGTTTCAGGAATGCATTATAACCGTGACCGGGAATCTGGCGAGCCTTTAGTAGAAGACCATTCTTATAAAGCAATTCAGGCCCAGCATCTTCCTGGTTCGGCGGTCAAAGGTGCCACTGTATTGATGGCATTACATGAAGGGGTTATGCAGCCGGGTGAAACGATTTACGACAGAACATTAAAAATAGCTAGCACACCTGATAAAAGTTCCTGGCGGACATTGGGGCCAGTAAACGACATAACAGCACTTCAAAAATCTTCAAACGTATACATGTTCCTAACAGCCATCAGAATGGGAGGAGACACCTATATTCCCAACGATCCATTAGACTTCAGGGGCGGAACCTATCAGAAGTTCCTATACTATTATAACCAGTTTGGTCTCGGTGTACCTACCGGAATTGACATGCCTTTCGAAGCTGTTGGTTATATCGGGGAAGACCCGAGTCCAGGAACTCAGCTTGACTTAATGATTGGCCAGTACAATTCTTACACAACCATGCAATTGGCTCAGTATGTGTCAACCATTGCCAATGATGGCTATCGGGTCAAGCCCCATCTGGTAAAAGAAATCCGAAAGCCTTCTAATGAACCAGGCAAGTTAGGTCCGGTCAGTCAAAATATTAACACCACTGTGTTAAATCGCATTGATATGGCTCAGAAGTATATTGATCGTGTACAGCTTGGTTTCCAATATGCATTTCAACGTCCTGGCGGAACTGCGTACGGATATTTCGATGATGTCGACTACAGTCCGGCTGGAAAAACCGGTACCGCAGAAAATGCGGTTTATTTAAAGGACAGTAACGGAAAACCTTATAAGATAGATACAGAGAACTTGACGATGGTTGGGTATGCCCCGCACAACGACCCGGAAGTAGCCTTTGCTGTAGTGGTCCCTCATGTAGGGAAAGGAGCAGGCTCCAGCATCAACAAGTATATTACGAAAGATATCCTTGATGCTTATTTTGAATTGAAAGAGGAACGCAGCAAAGAAGGCATCAATAAATTAAATGAAAAGCTTGATGAAGAAAATGATGAGAAAAAAGAGTGATACCTTATGGGTATTACTCTTTTTTTATGGTGAACATTGCAATTTACACAATCTTTACACTGGATTCATTCTGGTTTAAAACTATGATTCTATGATAGGGGATGTAGTTGGCCAAGCCAACCGACACAAATCAAATGGTGTAGGGGGAAAAGAAATGAAAAATTTCAAGAATTTCGCACTACTATCTTCACTAGTTCTTATGCTAGGTGTACTAGCTGCATGTGGCGGCCAATCTGGCGGTGCAGAGAATGGAGGTTCTAAAGACTCTCTATCAGGAAGTATCTCCATTGACGGTTCTTCAACAGTTTTCCCGATTATGGAAGCTCTGACTTATGAATATAACAAAAAGCATCCTGAAGTGAATGTTTCCGTAAACGCTTCTGGATCGGGTGGTGGATTTAAGAAATTTACCAAAGGCGAAACAGACTTCAGTAATGCTTCCCGGCCAATCAAAGAAGAAGAAAAGCAAGCTGCTGAGAAAAATGGCGTAAAATACAAAGAATTAGAAATAGCCAAAGATGGCCTTTCAATAGTCGTAAGTAAACAAAATGATTTCGTAAACAAGCTTTCAGTAGAACAATTACAAAAGATCTTTACAGATGGCAATGGTGCTACAAAATGGTCTGACATCAACCCGGAATGGCCGGATGAAACCATTAAGATCTACAGTCCCGGTCATGATTCAGGTACCTTTGATTATTTCAATGAAGTAGTACTACAAGACAAGCCGATGAAAGAAGGAGAGAATACTACTCTCTCTGAAGATGATAACGTACTAGTACGCGGAATTGAGAGCGATCCTAATGCAATTGGATTCTTTGGTTACGCCTACTACAAGGAAAACGAAGACAGTCTGAAAGTCCTTGGTATCAAAGATGGGGAAGGTAAAGCTGTAAAACCGACACCAGAAACAATTCAGGATGGTTCTTACACACCGTTCTCCCGTCCATTGTTCACTTATGTGAATATGAAATCCTACAAGGAAAAAGAGCAAGTAAGAGACTTTACTGAATATATGCTGAAAAATGCAGGTAAAGCAGCAGAACAAGTCGGGTACGTTGCCCTTCCGGAAGAAAAATATCAGGAACAGCTGGATGCACTAAAGCCTGAAGCAAAATAAAGCAGTTTCTAAATAAAATAAGAGGGAGGGTGGGGCTTATGAGCAGCTCCACCTTCCTGTTTGAAAAGAAGAGACGACGTTCAACACCTTTTTGGATGAAAGGGGATTTAACATGGGTAAAGCTTTGCAAAATGAAGCTATGAATATAGATGTTCAAACTATGATTGAGAACAAAAGAAAAAAGAAAAGTGTTTCTGGTAAGCTGGAAAAACTCATTCCTGCCTTTTTATTTCTGTGTGCAGCAGTGAGTGTATTGACAACAGCAGGAATTCTTTTCACTTTGCTTAGAGAATCGATTACTTTTTTCAGTAACACTTCAATTATTGACTTTTATACTGGTACACAGTGGTCACCATGGACGGGGCATTTTGGAGTATTACCATTGATTACTGGAACATTGCTGATCACCCTGATAGCTGCTATTGTAGCGATTCCATTGGGGTTGATGTCAGCCATTTTCTTGAGTGAGTATGCAAGTGACCGTGTCCGTAAAATAATCAAGCCGACATTGGAAGTACTGGCAGGTATTCCTACGGTGGTATACGGGTTCTTTGCTTTAACGTTTGTGACCCCCTTATTGAAAACTTTCATACCAGGACTGGGAATATTCAATGCATTAAGTGCAGGGATCGTTGTCGGAATAATGATTATTCCTATGATCGCATCCTTGTCCGAAGACGCAATGAACTCTGTACCGAATAAATTGAGAGAAGGGGCGCTTGCTTTAGGTGCGACAAGGCTGGAAGTTGCGTTGAAAGTAGTACTTCCTGCAGCATTTTCCGGAATTGTGGCATCTATTGTTCTTGCTGTTTCCCGGGCAATTGGTGAAACAATGATTGTTGTTATTGCGGCGGGTGCTTCTCCGGCTTTGACATTTGATCCCACCCGTTCGATTCAGACGTTAACTGCCTTTATTGTACAGGGGGCAACCGGGGATACCACTTTCGGTTCTACCATTTATTATAGTATTTATGCTGTAGGAGCTACACTCTTTGTGTTCACGTTGCTGATGAACATGCTATCCCAGTATATCTCAAGCAAGTTTAGGGAGGAATACTGATGTTAGGTATAGATCAAAAGAACATTTTAAAACGAATACGTGGAAGAGTGCTTCTGAACAATGTGCTCAAAGGTTTATTTTTTGCTTCTACGACCATCGGTTTGATTTTCCTGGCACTATTGTTATATCGCATATTGACTCAAGGGATTGGTTATTTAAATTCAGGATTTATTACAAGCTTTCCCGCTCCGTATCCTGAAGAAGCAGGTATATTCGCAGGACTTATTGGTTCTCTCCTGATGATTGCAATTGTGGCGCCGGTAGCTATTATCCTTGGGGTAGGGACAGCTATCTTCTTAGAAGAGTATGCCTATAAAAACCGTTGGACAAAATTTATTCAAATCAATATTCAAAATTTAGCTGGTGTACCATCAATTGTATATGGGCTGCTCGGTCTTACGTTCTTTGTGTATATGCTGCGTTTAGGCTATACACTTCTCGCGGGCGGTCTCACGATGTCGCTATTAGTGCTGCCTGTCATCGTGGTTGCAGCACAGGAGGCGATCAGATCTGTTCCATCAGATATAAAAGAAGCTTCCTATGGGATGGGTGCATCTAAATGGCAGACTATTCGCCGTGTCATTCTTCCTGCCGCACTTCCTGGAATTCTGACTGGTACAATTCTTGCGTTGTCTCGTGCAATCGGGGAAACGGCTCCATTGATTATTGTAGGAGCTGCAACAGCGCTTTACACATTGCCTGATTCACTGCTTTCCAAATATACGGTCATGCCTATCCAAATATTTAACTGGACCGGGCGTCCACAAGAAGAATGGCAATTCGTAGCTGCTGCAGGAATTTTAGTCTTGCTGATTGTGTTGTTATTCATGAATGCCATTGCGGTGTTCATCCGTAACAAGTTCCAAAAACGGTATTAGATTCTGATAGGAGGATGGTAGGAATGAATACGCTAATGAAACAAAAGAAAGTTGATAATAAAACGTCAGTTAAAACGGATAAAAAAGAAATCAAACACACAAAGAGTGAGGCTGCTATGGATAAAAATGTATTTGAAGTCAATAATTTAAACCTTTGGTATGGAAATGACCAGGCTTTATATGAAATCAACATGAATGTTCCTCAAAATAAAGTGACAGCAATCATTGGTCCATCCGGGTGTGGCAAGTCGACTTATTTAAAGACGCTCAACCGTATGGTTGAAATGGTTCCGATTGTTAAGACCTCCGGTTCTATCAAGTATAACGGAGAAGATATATTTTCTGATAAACACAGTGTTGAGGGCTTAAGAACTAAAGTAGGTATGGTTTTTCAAAAGCCTAATCCATTTCCGAAATCTATCTACGATAATATCGCATACGGGCCGCGAATCCATGGAGTAAAGAAAAAAGCGGTGTTAGATCAGATTGTGGAGAAGAGTCTTCGAGATGCAGCTATTTGGGATGAGGTAAAAGATCGTCTCAATGAAAATGCTTTTGGCCTCTCTGGTGGTCAGCAGCAAAGAATTTGTATTGCCCGGGCTTTAGCCATTGAACCTGATGTGATTTTAATGGATGAACCAACTTCTGCCTTGGATCCTATTTCAACTTTGAAAGTGGAAGAACTAGTGCAAGAGTTGAAAAAGAAATATAGCATCATCATTGTCACCCACAATATGCAACAGGCTGCCAGAATTTCTGATAAAACAGCTTTTTTCTTAAATGGTGAGCTGATCGAGTTTGCTGAGACGGACAAGTTGTTTTCTAATCCTTCAGATAAACGAACAGAAGATTATATCAGTGGCAGGTTCGGATAATAATATCCAGGGAGGGATCAAAGAATGGCGACAAGGGAACATTTTTCAGAGGAACTGGAAAACTTGAAAGCAGACATCCGGGAATTAGCAGAGGATGTAAAACAAGCATTGGTTATTGCAATAGATGCTTTGCACAATCGTGATGTCGAAAAAGCTAAACAGATTATCGAGGATGATCATCTTATTGATGAAAAAGAAGAAGTTATTAATGAGAAGGTTATGATCTTAATTGCAAAACAACAGCCCGTAGCTACTGATCTGCGCAGGCTGATTATTGCAATAAAAATTACGAATGACCTTGAGAGAATGGCTGATCATGCTAAAAATATTTCAAAAGCGACGATTCACTTAGGTGAAGATCATCCGATTTCTATTCATCCAGGGATAAGGGAAATGGCTGAGGTAGCTTTTGATATGGTAGACACCGCACAAAATGCCTTTATGCTTGAAGATATTTCATTTGCCCATAAGCTCTCGGAAATGGACGATATCATTGATGAAAAATATGGAAAAATGATTCGCGAATTATTAGAGTTGACTGCTAATAACCCGGATCAAATACAGTACTTGATGCAAATGGCTTATTCAGCACGTTACATTGAGCGATTTGCCGATCATATTACGAATATTGGGGAAGAAATCTTCTTCCTTGTCAAAGGCAGAACTTATGATTTGAATGAGTAAGCAAAAAAAGAAGGCCGGAATAGATGTTATCCATCCTCTGGCCTTCTTTTTTCGTAACTGCACCAGAAGTTTTGTTATTTATTTTCCTCGCATGCTTGAAAGGAAGATGCAGTTCTGCTATTATAAATAAGTCTGATATTATCAACTAAGAGACTTATGAAACGAGATAGGATATGGAGGGATAAACATGCGTGTAAACATCACACTTGCTTGCACTGAGACTGGTGACCGCAATTATATTACAACTAAAAACAAGCGTACGAATCCGGAGCGTCTTGAGCTGAAAAAATACAGCCCACGCCTTCGTAAATATACGCTACACCGTGAAACTAAGTAAGCAGTAGGATATTTGATCCTACTGTTTTTTTATACATAATTTGATTTATCATGTAAAAAAGTTACTGGTTAGGAGTGGTTCTGATGGACAAAGTGCAACTTAGAGCCAGAGGTAAACAGATATTGGCTAACTTTTCAACAAAAGAGAAAAACGAGGTAGAGCAAAAGCTTGCTGAGCATTTATTCCATTCCATGATTTTCAAGCAGGCAAGTACTATCGGAATAACAATTTCGCAAAACAATGAGTGGTCAACTGCTTCTATTATTGAAAAAGCCTGGAAGGAAGGGAAGAGAGTGACTGTTCCTAAATGTGATCCCGGTCCGAAGCATCTCCACTTTCATCGATTAGATAGTTTTGATCAATTAGAAACTGTTTACTTTGGTTTACAGGAACCTGACCCTTCCCAATGTGCACATGTAAATAGGGAAAAGATAGATATGATTGTAGTTCCAGGGTTGGTATTTGATATCCACGGGTATCGTATTGGTTATGGGGGAGGATTTTATGACCGTTATTTGTCTGGATACGAAGGGAAAACAGTCGCTCTTGCTTCGAAGGAACAGGTAGTAAAAAGTCTTCCTCATGACAAATTCGATATACCAGTGAACCATTTAATTACAGAGGATGGCTATGTATTCTAATGGAGTAATTCCTCTATTCTCTTATATCTGTTAGAAAGCCAGTAGGAGTGATAATGATGCAAAACCGCTACTCAAGACAAATTCTATTTCAGCCAATCGGTGAAAAAGGCCAAGAGCAGTTGCAGCAGAAATCGGTGTTGGTAGCAGGCGCAGGTGCGCTTGGAACGGTGGCGAGCAACCATTTGGTCAGAGCAGGAGTCGATCATATACGTATTGTGGACCGGGATTTTGTTGAATACAGCAATCTTCAAAGACAGATGCTATACACTGAACAAGATGCTAAAAATATGCTGCCAAAAGCAGTAGCAGCTGAAAACAGATTAAAAGAGATAAACCCGGAAGTTTCAATAGAAGGACTGGTCACAGATATTACCTCGGAAAATATAGAAAAACTGATGGATGGCGTCGATGTAGTAATAGATGGAACTGATAATTTTTCTACTCGATACCTTTTGAATGATGCCTGCTTTAAACTGGGAATTCCATTTGCTTATGGAGGTGCTGTCAGCTCAAGAGGGATGTCTGCATTTTTTGTACCAGGTGAAACCCCATGTTTGAGATGTATGGTACCAGATGGGGCAGGAAATGGGCAAACGTGTGATACTGTTGGGGTGATTGCCCCTGTCGTAGACATGGTTGCTTCTTTACAGGTAACGGAAGTGATGAAATATTTAACAAATAACGATCACGCACTAAGAAAAGACTTATACACTTTTGATATGTGGCAAAATCAGCAGTTTTCTATGAAGCTGAAAGAACCTGTACCTGATTGTACTACCTGTCAGACCAAAGCTTTTCCATATCTTCACACCAGTGTTGAAGAAGAGTACAGCGTTCTTTGTGGCCGTGATTCTGTTCAAATCCATAAAACCGATCATTTTGATCTGCATGTATGGGGACAGCGTCTACAAACGATTGCAGAAGTAAAAAAGACCCCCTTTCTTTTGAAAGCAATCCTAGATTCTGGAGAAACTTTAGTGTTATTTCCGGATGGACGTGTATTGGTTCAAGGGATTGACGACATTACAAGAGCAAAAACACTTTATGATCGTTTGATTGGTTCATAAGTTTTCAAATTTGTCATGATTTCAAGCGTTTTCAGTGATTGAAGAGTTTGTGAAACAGTGTACAATCTAAAGTGGAAGGTTAATATAGGAAGGGAGTGGAAGGAATGGAAAGGGTAAATCGTGTCGCATTAATTGGAACGGGATTTGTTGGATCAAGCTATGCGTTTGCTTTATTGAATCAAGGAGTAGCGGATGAATTGGTAATGATCGATTTAAATAAGGATAAATCTGAAGGAGATGCCATGGATCTCAACCATGGATTACCATTTTCTCCAGGCAGCCAAAGAATATGGTTTGGAGATTATGAGGACTGCAAGGATGCAGACTTAGTAGTCATTACCGCTGGTGCCAATCAGAAGCCAGGGGAAACCAGACTTGATTTAGTTGAGAAGAACAGTAAAATTTTCAAAGATATAGTCACATCGGTAATGGAAAGTGGATTTGACGGTATATTCGTAGTCGCCACTAATCCGGTTGATATCCTGACTTATATGACCTGGAAATTTTCCGGTCTGCCATCGCATCGTGTCATTGGTTCAGGTACAATTTTAGATACCGCGCGACTACGTTACCTGCTAAGTGATTATTTTAACGTAGATGCAAGAAATGTCCACGCCTATATCATGGGCGAACATGGCGATTCTGAACTGCCAGTTTGGAGTCACGCTAATATTGGCGGCAGGTCGGTATTTGACCGCATACATGAGCGTCCCGCTGATTATAAAGTGGAAGACTTGGATGATATTTTCATTAATGTACGCGATGCAGCTTACCATATCATTCAGCGAAAAGGTGCTACGTATTATGGAATCGCTATGGGGTTAGTCCGACTCACTAAAGCGATTTTGCATAATGAGAATTCTGTATTGACTGTCTCTGCCTATTTAGAAGGTGAATATGGGGAAGATGACATCTATATCGGTGTTCCGGCAATTGTAAACCGGAGCGGAATTAGAGAAGTATTAGAGTTGAATCTGGATCGTGTGGAAATAGATCAGTTCAAAAGATCAGCGGACGTATTACGGGAAACGATGGATCCACTTGCCCGAAAGTTCTTCGAGAATAAATAAGCATGATTGTGAAAACATAAAGATATCTAACTCAACTGAAGGGGTGTCTTTATGAGAACTGCCATTTCTACAATCGTCGGCTTTGCGATACTACTCATGTTGTTGAAATACCGTTTCAAACTGATCAACCAATTGCTTGCAATTCACTTGATAAGAAAATTCGTTGCTATGTTCCTTGTCAATGTACCTGGTGTTAGGGAACGATTATTCCGTACCTCTATCCTGTAAAGCTTTGTTAAGTCATGGAGGGTCTGTCGCCGCTAGCAATTGCTTGCGCTTCAGGCCCTTTTTATTTTTTTCTGGTAATGAAGGCGATTAGGGATTTTAATTAAAATATAATCATTCGATTTCTACCATATTCTATACCATGATATGATAATAGGAGGAAGGAGCCGGGCTATGTTTATTGAGGAAGAATATTATTTTTGGGAGCTTACCCATGACCTGGTAGTCAACCAGGGGTTTGACATCCTCCATGTCAATGAAGTGAATAGTGAAGTATGGCTGGAAAAACAAATAAATCGTAAAAACCATATATTGAGACTGTATCGAAATCAATTTGATTGGTCGAATCATGTTAAAAGGGATATTGCACGCATCAATCAGCATATTCAAAAAAATAAGCATATGTTTGTTGGTAAGGAACTGAATGTCCATGCTGTTTACATATCGGAATATAGTCCGGTGGATGAGTGGGACGGATTGGTCCGTCCTCTGAAAGTGAAAGGGAAAAAAGATATTTTTCTTAAGGTCCATTATTTAGATCGTGCAGAAAGGGAGCAAAAGCTGAGCGGGCTGTACGAGAGCCTGAATATTTTTTCTGTCCCAGCCTTTGAACGTCAATCCGAAACTTTGTACGATAACATGGCACTGGAGGAACAAATCGAACTTCTGAAAAAGAAGATATTATATCAGAGGGATCAAAAGAGAAAAGAACAGGTGGAATTGTTTGAGTATGGTAAACCTTTATTAACTCGAATACTACTGGCAATCAATATTGCTGTGTTTTTATATATAGAAATGAATGGCCAAAGTACGTCTGTTTTAGACTTGATCAAATATGGAGCCAAGTACAATCCGGCAATAATTGAAGGTGAATGGTGGCGGATAATAAGTTCTATGTTTATCCATATAGGTATGCTCCACCTCTTTATGAATATGCTTGCACTGTATTACCTGGGAATGGCGGTAGAAAAGATATACGGCACTGGACGGTTTACTCTGATTTACTTTTTAGCAGGAATTGCTGGCGGAATTACCAGTTTTGCCTTGAATCCCCAAGTAGCTGCTGGGGCTTCTGGAGCAATTTTTGGTCTATTTGGTGCCTTGTTATTTTTCGGGGTTAAGCATAGACAGATATTTTTTCGGACAATGGGGCGAAATTTATTATTTATTATAGGATTAAATGTAGTGTTGGGGTTGTCTGTCCCGCAAATTGATAATGGCGCCCATATGGGAGGGTTGGTCGGAGGATTCATTGCCAGCGCGATTGTCAACCTGCCTAAGAATCGTAAGTTTGTATGGCAAAGTTTAGCTGCAGTATTGTACATTGTAAGTATTTCTGCACTAGCGATATATGGTTATTATCAGTCGGAGCATCAAAAACACACGGCAGTAGATGTTGAGATGTCCACCTCAATGCTGGAAGATCAACGTTTTGAAGAAACGATAACTTATACAAGTCAGGCATTGGAAAAAAATGGTGATTATGATGCTTATCTGCTTTTCAATCGCGCTGTAGCCTATTTTGAAACCGGGCAAATGGATAACGCACAAGCGGATTTAGAACAAGTGGTGGAGTTGGATCCTAAGATGGCGGAAGCTCACTTTAATCTTGCTTTGATTTATCAAAACAAGGGAGAAAAAAATAAGGCAGCAACTCACGCAAAAAAAGCGAAAGAGTTACGTCCTTCCAATAAGGATTTTAAAAAGTTTTATGATCAATTAATGGAATAATATTGTATCAATTGTTCCTTTCTCCCTTGATCATCTTCAAATAAGACGAGAAGGTGATCTGCATCTTTAGAAAATAAAATCAATGGGATATAACTTTGGATTGGATGTCCCGTTGATTTATTATCTGAAATTCCTAGTACGTAGTTTTTATACAATCCTTCCCAAAGTTGACCGAGGATGCGTGTGGAAGCTTTTTTTGAGACGCCGGGGATTGGCTTATCTTCATATTTGTATAGATTTGTAAGTGGAACAGCAATATACTTTTCCTCAGGGATGTTGAAGTGATCGATAAGTTCATCCCATTGGTAGTCCAATTGCTGCTGGATAGAGTGGTTGATCGTTTTCTCCCATTCTCTATGTCCGGCATTTTCAGCAGTATGAAAGGATTCTAATGGCGTATGGGGGGAATCCACTACATAAAGCTGATCATACGAAAGGGTCTGGATACTTTTAATTACATCTTCCGGATAATGGATTTCACCATGATGAAAGGTGATTGCCTGATACAGGCTGGTATCTTCTCCATGAAGAACGGAAGATTGTTCGATTTGCTGGCCATTTTCCCGCCATTTGTTTAAAATACCTTTCAATTGACCATTGACATAGAGTAGCGATAGGTCCTGTCTTAAATACATAGGATCATTGCTATCAGAAAGGCTTTTCCATTCTACTTCGTATTCGTCGGCATCTGTTTCAGAATTAAATTTTAATTGGGTTTCTGCCTGTACAAACTTTTTAGTTTCATCAATGGGAAAATATTTGATCACACTCTCGGTGGCAGGTTGAAAAGGCTGGAATATAGCTGTCAAGAGTGTAACTATCAACAATAGCATCAGAATAGACCATACATATTTTTTCATGTGCTCGTCCCCTTTTTGATCAGACGCCTTTTTACATGTTATATGACAGAAATGAACTTTTATGATAAAGAACGGAGGAGTAATGATGCAAAAAAACATTAATCATATGGTGAATTACTTAAAGGAATTAGTGACCATTCCAAGTCCGTCAGGTAATACTGAGGAGATCGTCCGCTATTGTGAAAACTTATTAGCAATGCATAAAGTAGATGTGAAAACCACGAATAAAGGTGCTTTACTTGCTACTATTCAAGGGAACAATGATCAAAAACATCGTGTATTGACTGCTCATTTAGATACATTAGGAGCGATGGTGAAAGAAATCAAGCCGGATGGCAAGCTTCGTTTATCTATGATCGGCGGGTTCAAATGGAACAGTGTAGAAGGGGAGTATTGTACCATTCACACAATGAACGATACCTCCTACACAGGAACAATATTGATGCATCAAGCTTCTGTACACGTTTATGATGATGCTGGAAAAGCGAAACGTGATGATCAAAACATTGTAGTTCGAATAGATGAGCAAGTGAAGAGTAAAGAGGATGTCCAGGCATTAGGGATACAGGTAGGGGATTTTGTCTCGTTTGACCCCCGATATCGTTATTCAGACAGTGGTTACATTAAATCACGTCACTTGGATGATAAGGCAAGTGCAGCTGTGTTATTGCATATGATTGAAGAAATATCAGCCAACCAGTTGGAATTGCCGTATACTACCCATTTCTTTTTTTCTAATAATGAAGAGATCGGTTATGGAGCAAATGCAAGTATTCCGGATAAAACAGTAGAATACATTGCGGTCGATATGGGCGCAATCGGAGATGGACAGACATCGACCGAGCATGATGTTTCGATTTGTGCCAAAGATTCCAGTGGTCCATACCATCTAGTTCTCAAAAACCATTTGGTACGCCTGGCAGAAAAAAATGATATTTCCTACCAGATTGATATCTATCCTTACTACGGATCAGATGCTTCAGCAGCTATTCGCGCAGGGTATGATATTAAACATGCTCTTGTAGGTCCTGGAATTGATGCATCACACTCCTTTGAAAGAACGCATACGGATTCGTTGTGGCATTCCTTTCAATTATTAATGGAATATATACAGGCGCCTATGATTGATTAATGTATTATTCTTCATTGACAGTACACAATAATACCAACTGCTGTTGATGAGGGTGAGTAGATGAAAGAGAAACAGAAATTATTTTCAGACCATCAGAAAAATATAGATTATTTGCATGAGCAGCTAGGTGTAGATAAAAGTTTTGACGTCATTCAACTGGATCTGCAATATGCAGGCAGAAAAATGAGTTTATTCCTGATTGATGGGTTTGTAAAAGATGATATTCTTCATTATTTGATGGAGTTTCTGGCTTATTTGGAGCCTGAACATCTAGAGCCGGATCCACTGGAGGAGTTACTGAAACGAAGTATTCCTTATATTGAATTAGACAAGACAGATGATTTGAATGATACAGTTGACAAAGTGTTAGCAGGACCTACAGCTTTGGTGGTTGAGGGGTTAGACACTGTCATTTTGATTGACGCCCGTACATATCCGGTACGTGCACCAGGTGAACCTGACTTGGAGCGTGTTACCAGGGGGTCAAGGGATGGGTTTGTGGAAACGATCGTTTTCAACACAGCCCTTACGAGAAGACGGGTAAGAGACAGGACGTTGCGTATGGAGTATATGCAAATCGGTCGTCGTTCTCAAACGGATATTTGTGTATGTTATATAGAAGATATAGCAGATGACAAAAGAGTAGAGCATATAAAAAGTGTGCTCGAAAAAATTGATACGGATGCGCTCCCTATGGCTGAAAAAACCGTTGAAGAGTTTTTGAGTGGTGAACATTGGAATCCCTACCCGAAGATAAGGTACACGGAAAGACCGGATACAGCAGCTGCTCATTTATATGAAGGTCATGTGCTGATTATAATAGATGGGTCGCCAAGCGTGATGATTACACCTGCAACCTATTGGCATCATTTACAGCATGCAGAAGAATACCGCCAAAAGCCAATGGTTGGGGCGTATCTTCGCTTTGTTCGCTTTTTTGCCATATTTGCGTCGATCTTCGTTTTACCATTGTATTACTTATTTTCTGTAAACCAGGAGCTGTTGCCTGAAGCATGGAGTTTTATCGGTCCTGCTGAGGCAGCTGCGATTCCTTTGATTGCGCAATTTCTTTTAGCGGAAATTGGCATAGACATGTTGAAGCTGGCAGCTATCCATACACCTTCCTCTCTGGCTACGGCTCTCGGATTGGTTGCAGCAATACTAATCGGACAGGTTGCGGTAGAAGTAGGGTTATTCTCAAATGAAGTAGTACTTTATCTAGCGATTGCAGCGATCGGAACATTCACGACTCCAAGCTATGAATTAAGCCTGGCAAACAGGATCATGCGGATATTTTTACTGATCGTAACAGCCACATTTGGTCTGGCAGGCTACGTCATAGGTATAACCGTATGGCTGTTGAATCTTGTCCGGATGAAAACATTTCATACACCGTACTTTTGGCCGTTACTTCCGTTTAATGCCAAGGCGATGAGGGATGTTTTGGTTCGCTCACCGATGCCATTAAAGAATAGGCGTCCAGCCTTTTTGCACCCGAAAGATCCAGACAGATAATGAGTCTGGATCTTTTCATTTTCCTTTATTTCAATTCTTCAGCCTGGTTGATATAATACTTACAGGTGATGATGATAATGAGAACAATTTACGATGTGCAACAATTACTAAAGAAATTCGGAACGTTCATATATATTGGTAACCGGTTAGCTGATTTGGAGCTGATGGAGGAAGAAATTAAACAATTATACCAGGCCCAATGTATATCAAAAGAAGATTATCAAATGGCAATCTTTTTATTAAGAAGTGAAGCTGCCCGTGAAAGGGATAGATAAAAGGGAGAGAAATTTATGAAAAAATATTACATAGGTGCAGATATTGGGGGAACCACTATCAAGATGGCCGTTATAACCAAAGACGGCACTATTTTGGATAAATGGGAAATACCTACCAATCATAAAGACGATGGAAGCTATATCCCTGAAGACATCCATTTTTCCTTGAAGGACAAATTGATCGAGCTGGGTATTCATAAGGAACAGATTTTAGGAATAGGAGCCGGTGCACCAGGATTTGTAGATGCAGATACTGGATTTGTATACCAGACGGTAAATATTGGCTGGAGAAATTTTGATCTGGGAAAAATTCTAAAAGAAAAAACAGGGTTTCCTGTCTATGTGGATAATGATGCAAACCTGGCTGCATTAGGAGAAAAGTGGAAGGGTTCAGGGGAAAATTCCAATGACTTGATTGCTGTAACGTTAGGAACAGGAGTAGGTGGAGGTATCATTGCTAATGGAGAAGTCATCAATGGCGTCAATGGTACCGGAGGAGAAATTGGTCATATCACTGTCATTCCTTCAGGAGGGGCACCTTGTAACTGCGGGAAGACAGGCTGCTTAGAGACTATTGCTTCCGCTACAGGGATTGTTCGTTTAGCAGAGGAAGCTATAACGAAAAACAAGGAAACCTCACTCGCTGAATTTTCAGTTAAGGAAAGAACGTTTACAGCAAAAGACGTTTTTGATGCTGCACGTGCAGGCGATAAACTGGCCCGGGAAGTCCTTGACTATGTTATGGATGTACTGGGGATGGCTATTGCAAACCTGGCTATAGCATGCAATCCTTCAAAAATAGTGATTGGCGGTGGCGTATCAAAAGCTGGAGAAGACTTACTGGTTCCTTTAAGAAAAGCTTTTGATCAATACGCTTTACCACGTACCAGTGAGGCATGTGAATTCGTCATAGCTGAGTTAGGAAATGATGCCGGTGTACTTGGTGGAGCTTTCCTGGTACAACAAAATCTTGAGTAGAAGAGAAATGAAGGACTGCGAAAGGCAGTCCTTTTTTTAATCAGAATCCCATATAATACAAATTGCCTTTTTTAGAAGGATCACTTATAATTTTTTTTAGCCGGAAGTGGTTCCGGCGCCATCAAATCGCGATGTAAAAGATTTGTAATAGAAAAGTAAACAAATAAATGAAACTTTTCTGCTACAATAGTCGTCATATTAGAAGATAGGTTTAATATTAATGATAAATGGATATTGTTAAATACAGGTGTGTCTCATGTTCAAAATTAGTAAAACATGGATACCCTGGAAGCTAAGGAGGATATAGACATGCAAGCTTCAAAGTTCAAGTTACCATTGTTTATAATTGCAACCGTGTTATTTGGCTTGAAGACATATATAGTGTACAAATATATGTTCAATCTGAGCATTGAAAATACCATGCAGGAACTGATTCTCTTCCTGAATCCATTCGTTAGTGCCTATCTAGTATTCGCCATCAGTGTATGGCTGAAACCCAGAAGGCAAATGAAATATCTGCGATGGACAATTTTATTGGGTACCATGATTTTATATTTGAATCTAGTATTCTACCGGAATTTCACTGATTTCATTACTATTCCTGTGTTATTCCAAGGTAACAACGCAGCAGACTTAGGCAGCAGCTTCCTTTCGCTTGTTCACCTGCCGGATCTGTTTCTGTTCCTCGATGTGGCTATTGTATGGTTTTTAAGCAGGCGTACTGCCAGCTTGGCAGTTGATTTTCCAAAAGCCGGAAAAATTGCTGCTACAGCAGTAACTTTCTTGTTGTTGACGGCCAACGTCGTGCTGGCGGAAATGGAGCGTCCTATGTTGTTCGTTCGCGCATTCGACCGTGAATATCTTGTTAAGAATATCGGGATTTTCAATTATCATGTATACGATGCGACGATGACTACGAAGACAAAAGCACAACGTGTCTTAGCGGACGGCAGTGAAGTGCAGGAGATTGAGTCGTATATGCGTGAAAATACCACCAATAACGAAAAGACCGATTTATTCGGGGTGGCTGAAGACAGGAATGTCATCTTTGTATCAGTAGAATCGATGCAGAACTTCGTATTAGATGAAAAAGTTAATGGAAAAGAAATTACTCCATTCATGAATGACTTAAAAGAAAGCAGTGACACCATTTTCTTCCCGAACTTCTATCATCAGACTGCACAAGGTAAAACGTCTGATTCGGAGTTCATCGTAGAAAACAGCTTGTATCCACTGCCGAGGGGTGCGGTATACTTCACTCATGCTGGTAATGAATATAACTCATTGCCTGAAATATTGAATGAAGAAGATTACTACACTTCTGTCTATCATGCGAATAACAAAAGTTTCTGGAACCGGGATACCATGTATGCAAATTTAGGCTATGACAAATTTTTTGATGAACAGTCTTTTGAAGAAAACGAACAAAACTCATTTGGATGGGGCTTGGAAGATAAAGCATTCTTCGAACAATCCATCAAATATTTGAAAGAACAGCAGCAGCCTTTCTACAGTAAGTTCATTACACTAACGCATCATTTCCCGTTTGAATTACCTGAAGATAAGGCTCATATTGATAAATATAATTCGAACTCCAGAACACTGAATAATTATATTCCGACTGCCCGTTATACAGATGAAGCATTAAAAGGCTTTTTCCAGCAATTGAAAGATGCTGGGTTATATGAGGACTCTATCATTGTACTCATGGGAGATCATTACGGTATCAGTGATTTCCACAATAAGGCGATGAGTCAATTCCTTGGTAAGGAAATTGATGGTTATCAGCATATCCAAAACCAGCGGGTACCATTTATGATCCACATTCCTGGTTATGAAGGTGGAAAGAAATACGATAAAATCGCCGGACAAATAGATGTTAAGCCAACATTGATGCATCTATTGGGAATTAAAGAGGAAAACGATCTCTCCTTTGGTACGAACTTGTTCGCGAAAGATCGTAAAGGCTTTATTGCTATGCGTGACGGGAGCTTTGTAACAGACGAATATATTTACAAAGACGAGGTTTGTTATGATCGGGAAACAGGAGAACCGATCGAGATGGCACCTGAACAGAAATCCCCATGTCTGCCTTTTAAAGAAAAAGTTGACAAGGAACTCGAATATTCAGATAGTCTCATTTATGGCGATTTGCTGCGCTTCTATGATTTCGATGAAGGCGAACGTCAAACGAAAGAAGAAATTAAGGAAAAAGAAAAGGCGCAACAAAATGATAAATGAAAAGAATTGTCAAAAAGACACCCATCGGGTGTCTTTTTATTATAATGATATAAAATAAATGGGAGTGGGGAGAAATCATGAGTAAGGGTTATGATTCACATTTACTTAATCGGGATGTTGAAATATGTATAAAATCGCCCTATGTCCATGTCGAAGTAATAGGGGAATCCCTTTTAAAAAAGCCGCTTCATTTATTAACTATAGGAAAAGGACCATATTTAGTTCATTGGAATGGAGGCTTTCATGGAAATGAATGGATGACATCCAGAATTCTAATGGATATCGTATTCGAATTATTAGGGTTACAAGATGATAAGGAGCCCTGGACCAGTAATCCACTGAAAGATCTTTTAAAACAGGTGCGTCTGCAAGTGGTTCCAATGGTCAATCCTGATGGAGTGGACCTCGTGATTCATGGGGAAAAGGAAGCAGGGAACTATTGTGAACTTGTTAAGGAATTGAACCATCCTAACCGCACTTTCTCTAACTGGAAAGCGAACATTCGAGGAGTAGACTTGAATAAACAGTTTCCCTCCGGGTGGAAGATCGAGCAGAAAAGAAAGCCGTCATCTCCGACCTTCAGAGACTTTCCAGGCTATCGCCCGCTCACTGAACCGGAATCAAGAGCTATGGCACAACTGGTCAGAAAGGAACCTGCTGACCGGCTGCTTTGTTTTCATTCCCAGGGGGAGGTCATCTACTATGGCTATTTCGATAAACAGCCGGCGACTTCAAATGATGTAGTGAAGGGATTCCAGCAGAAAAGCGGATATGAACCAGTACGCACGTTTGACAGCCATGCAGGGTTGAAAGACTGGTTTATCGATTGCTTTCAAAAGGAAGGGTATACGGTAGAGGTAGGGACTGGCATTAATCCTCTTCCTTTATCCCAATATGACAGGAACCTGGAAAAAGTGAGACGAATTGCCTTTCAATCTCTAATACCCTGTTAAGTATTTGTTATCGAAAGTAATCTTTTGCGATAATTATGTTTGACTTTCCACTTTGATGAAAAAATACAGAAAGCCGTTATAATAGTAAAAGGTTAGATAACCCTAAAAAAAGAAAGTTGGTGAAGGAAGTGGCACAACCCATTTTTTCCTTTAAAGGTGTCACCGATGACATTCTTAAAGATTTGAATTTTAACATCTACACGAATGAAAAAGTCATGCTGTTTGGTCCTTCAGGTGCTGGTAAAAGTTCATTGCTGTTTCTATTCAACCGATTGAGAGATCCAAAAGGAGGAAAAATCGAATTTAAAGACAGGCCGATAACTGAATACGAGATCTCAAATTTACGCAGGAAAGTAGGACTGTTGCTTCAATCATCGAACTTGTTCCCTGGTACTGTTCTCGATAATTTAAAGTACGGGCCTTCGCTTTGTGGAGAATGGAACCCTGAAGACGCGAAAAAGCTGTTGGAATATGTACAACTTCCTGAGAGTTATATGAATCGAAAGGTCGACCAGCTTTCCGGAGGGGAACAGCAACGCGTTTCCCTTGGTCGTACATTAGCTAACTCCCCTGAAGTATTATTGTTAGATGAACCGACAAGCGCGCTTGATTATCGTACCTCAGAAGAAATAGAGGAAGTATTAGAAAGGCTGGTTGATGAACACCAGTTGACGATGGTAATGGTCACCCACGATTTAAGACAAGCCAAACGGCTAGGAGAAAGAGGGTTGTTCCTTATGGATGGTGAAATTATAGAGGATGCGCCGTTGCAGACTATGCTTACAAAACCTAAGACAGCCGAACTTAAAGATTTCATACAAGAATAGGAGGGATACCTGATGGAGCCGGAAGTATCCAATCAGTCGTTACTGTTTCTGATTGTATTCGTACTCGTACCATTGACGTTATCGTATTATTATCAATTAGGAATGAGCAAAGACATAGTCTGGTCCTCGATAAGGGGTACGATACAGCTTTTTGTGGTCGGATACATATTGACCTTCCTTTTTGATTTAAACCCTTATATCGGCATTCCCTTGATGGTAAGTATCATGATAGTGATTGCCACCTTTCATGCCAGGAATAAAGGGAAAGAATTACCGAATGCTTTCGGAGTGATCTTACTTGGTTTAATAACGGTAGAGGGTAGTGTGCTTGCTTTATGGCTTGCTTTTGACATGGTTGAATTCAGACCCTCGGAAGTCATTCCAATGAGTGGGATGATCATTGGGAACAGCATGGTCGCAATGGGACTGGCTCTCGAGCGGATGAAAAGTGAATTCACAGAGAACAGCGGTAGATTGATGGCTGCACTATCGTTAGGAGCGAAACCTAATCAGGCTTCTCACTTGATCATTACCAAGACACTCAATGCTGCCCTGATTCCTAACGTAGATCGTTTAAAAACGATCGGGCTGGTTCAGCTTCCAGGAATGATGACTGGCTTGATTCTTGGAGGAGTAGAACCAGTCATGGCAATCAAATATCAACTCGTTATATCTTTAAGTATTTTCTCATCTGTATCATTAAGTGCTATGTTCGTCACGATGGCAATGTATCGTTATTTTTTCAATAAAAATGATCAGTTGCTGGAAAGTGAAGAAGAACTGCGTACCCAATCAAAGTGAATGGAAAACGAAAAAACCTTGCCAACCATATGGTGGCAAGGTTTTGTGATTTTATCCAAATAACCGGACGTAAATCGTCATTACAGAGAACCAGCCGAAAACCAATGCTGAAGCTCCTGCAAATAATACTGCAAAGAAATTTTTCGTTTTCATTTCACGGAATACGGCAAGTACGCAAAGAATTGCGACTAGTAAAAGAATGATAGCTGTTACCAAACTCAGCACCCCCTAAACCCTTCACTGTGTAGTATCCATAGCTTAACTTTGGATGTTATAATGGCTATGTAAAACCTTTTCATTCCTCATACATTTTATAGTATGGACTGGAATTTGTCGAGTTATTCTATATGAATTTTAATAAAACATTGCAAAGGAGTCAATAGGCTTATGAAAATTGTACAATTGCCCCTTGGGCCTCTAGGTACGAATTGCTATATTCTATCTGAACAGGAAAGGAGTCTGGTAATTGACCCGGGAGGGGATAGCAGCCAGTTGATTGATTATTTAACTGATAATAACTTGAAGCCATCAGCTGTTTTGTTAACACATGCTCATTTTGATCATATTGGAGCAGTGGATGATGTCAGAGATCATTTTGATATCCCGGTTTATGTCCATAAGGCAGAAGCAAATTGGCTTACAGACCCGAATCGGAATGGTTCAGCTTTTTTTCAGATGGGGGAAATTACAGCGCGCAACGCTGAACACCATTTTGAAATCGGGGAAATGGTAATTGGTCCCTTCCAGCTCGATGTCAGACACACCCCTGGGCATTCCCCTGGAAGTGTATCCCTGGTATTGAGAGGAGAAGCGATAGTCATAGCAGGAGATACACTATTCCAACGGGGTATCGGCAGAACTGATCTTCCAGGTGGGGACATGGATACACTTTTGAGTAGTATACGTAAAGAATTGTATACGCTGCCGGATTCAACCAAGGTATACCCTGGGCATGGACCAGCGACAACCATCAGAGAAGAAAAACGGGAGAATCCTTTTGTGACCATGTAAAAAAACAGAACAAAAGCGCAAGCGCCCTGCTCACCACCGACAAGCTTAAGACAAGCCTCGGTGTGACGTTCTTTGTACTTTTAAACCAAATAAATTTAAAGGTATAAAGTATAAGTAAAACTAAGGCTTTCGCCATAAACCATTGGCGATAAGCCGAGTTTTCCTAATCACAAAGAAATTTTTAATTTCCTGGACATTAAAAAAAGATCCTTCTTGAATATTCAAGAAGGATCTTAGGGGGGATGTGCTCTGCTCTTTTGTTGGTTAGGGATAAAAGTTAAGCTACTATTAATAAGTATAAACTAAATTATCACTATGTCAATAGTGTAAATTAAAAAGGGGACAACAATGGAGAAAATTTTAAAATCTCTAATTTTGAATCATCCTGATGCATCCATTGGTTATGACACTTTTATTGACTATGCTCTTTATCATGAAAATTGGGGATATTACCAAAAAGAAGGAATTAAGGTTGGCAAAGAAGGGGATTTCTACACCTCCAGCATGATTCATAGCATATTTGCCGAGATGTTCGCCGATTATTTCTTAAAGGCGAGTCAATCCCTGAATATCCCCCTGCAAATTTGCGAAATAGGGGGAGGGAATGGAACCTTCGCACACCAGGTAATCGCGCGTTTAAAGAGTCATCAAGCAGATTATGTCTATCATCTGATTGAAAAAAGTCCTTTCCATCGTGAAACGTTAAAGTTGGATGATTCGGCAGATGCTTTTTTCCTTTATGAGAGTATAGAGGAATTTACAAGGGAAAATTCTTTTTTCGAAGGTCTGGTCTTTTCAAATGAATGGCTGGATGCTCAGCCGGTAAAAGTAGTGGAAAAGTATGAAGGTGAAATTGTTGAGATTCAAATATCTTTGGATGAAAAGGACCATTACAAGGAAGTGGTCCGGCCATTGGATAGGGAGTTATCCCTTTTTATAAACAACTATAATTTTCACTTTGAGGAAGGACAACGTATAGAGGTGCCTCTCTTTATGCTTCAAGCTGTGTGGGGAGTGGATGCTCTTCTGGATAGAGGTTTGATTGTGACAGTAGATTATGGTTATGAGAGGCAGGACTGGAACCATCCTGCGCGAAGAGAAGGCAGCTTAAGGGGTTACAAGCAACATCAATTGGTAAAGAATGTGCTACAGGATCCAGGAGAAATGGATATTACACATCATGTTCAGTGGGATATATGGAAAGCCCTTGGTGAGGATAGGGGCTGGAAAAACATTTATTTAAAGAATCAAAAAGAATTCCTGCTTCAATCAGGCATTCTGCAGGAACTGATAGCACATAACAATACTGACCCTTTTTCAGAAGAAAGCAAAAAGAATCGCGCCATCTCTTCCCTGGTTGCAGGGAATGGATACAGTGAAGCGTTTGATATTTGTATCCAGGCTAAAAATATGACGAGGGAGTCTTTAACAAGGCATAAAAAAGATCTGTTATCCGATTAAGGATAACAGATCTTTTTAATGGAACCCTGGCTGTAAGATAAATGTTGTGTAATACGTAAAACCGATCATGAATACTGTCAGGTAGGCGCCAAATATGTACATATACATACGTTCTGACAGCTTTAAGTAACTTACTGCAAGGAAAAAAGCCGTTTGAACTAAAAATAATAAAGCCGATTCATCCATGTCGCCAACGTAAAACATGACAGTAAAAATACCAGTCCAAAAGGCAAGCACGCGGAACATACGATCCATGCTTTTCCCCCTCCTTTTCTTCGATGAAACTATCATAGATATTATAAACGACTATACAAAGAATGTAAAACGAATCCTCACAAAAATGTCAAATTTGAGCTCTGTATAGACAGTTTGCGCAGCCGTCCATCATATTATGCTCTTCTTTTAATTCTATATCCTGAAACATTGCTTCAAACATACCTTTTAAAAAGTAACCGTGCATATCACATACTAATTGCTTCTGACCAGAAGCTACTTCCTTAAATGGACAATTATTTACGGTGAATACAATGGTATCATCCGTTTGCAGGTGAAATTCAGGAAATAGTCCAGTCATTTCAGCAGAATTCTTTAAAAGTTCGAGTTTTTCAGCCCGATTTAAGTTTGACGTATTAGAAGTTTGTCTTTCAATAATTTCTTTCCCGAATTTCTTACCAGTTGAATAGAGAGCTGTTTTACCAGCTTCACCCATTTCAGCGAAGGCCTCAAATGCGATTTGTGCTAACAACTGATAATCACGGAATGGGAAGTGAAGCTGTACCACTTCCTGGGATAAGTTATAAACTCTGCTTGGCCTGCCGCCACGACCTGTTTTTTTGGTGTGGGAAATTAACATATTGACATCTTCCAGTTTAGATAAATGCAAGCGTGCAACATTTGGATGGATCTCAAAAGCTTCGGCAACATCCTGAACGGTAACATCTGTATTCTTCTTTACAATAAACTCATAAATATGAAAACGGGTTGGATCACTTAATACATTAGTAATTTTCAAGGTCTGTTCCATAAACAGTCACCCCTCATAATAGAATAGGTTTGCCTTCATTATAATACAAACCTTACTGTTTTTTACTTAAAGGGAAAGAATGTTAAAAAACGTACACAAATTGCTAATATGGCTAACTTGTTAACCTGAAAACGTGATGACAAACAAAAACATGCTAATAGGAAGGGCACCCTTCTGTTAGCATGTTTTGATACAAGCTGGGCTAGCTGGATTCGAACCAACGAATGACGGAATCAAAATCCGCTGCCTTACCGCTTGGCTATAGCCCATTAATGATAATGTAACTATAGTTTGTACCGGAAAATAGAAATTATGCAAAAGTGAAAAAAGAATTTTTATTTCATGCTTCTTCCAATTTATACACTCTTCCAAATTTATTTTTGACACCTTTATTTGTAGTTATGACCAGCTGAAGGTCATAGGTACGCCCTTCTATCCACGTATAGTTAATTGAAGCTTCCCCATCCGGGAAAAGGTACATGACCTCCCCGGACTTTGGAAGTTCTTCCAGGCTACTCATTTCTTTATGGAATTTGGCTATTCCACACTGAAATAAAGTATCCATCACAATATTGTCAAGATGCAGCTGTGTTATATATTGATGGTTTTGATATAACTGAATGGAGGTGGTTGTAACACCAAGCAAGAGTAAACTCAGTAATAACACGAAAGGAAAGACGAACCCATTATGGCAGGGTGCTGGTGTATACTTGAAGTCGTTTTTCAAAAGTTTTTCCCCCCAATGATGTAATAACAACCAAAAGCTGATTATTTTCTAGAGAAAATTGAACCGATTCAATATTTCTTAATAATACTTCATGTCCTCGTCCGCCAACTTGTCTCCTGAGAGAATAACCATATCTTTCGATTGTGACAAGCTCATTATGATAGGAAAGCAATTCCAAACGATTGGATTGCACGGAAACCAGGTCATTAAGCGCCAGTTCATCTGAAGCAAAAGTGAAGAATTGCTGTACACTTAGTTCCTCCTGCTGGTTATCAATAGATAGTAATTGAAATAAAGGGGGGAGAAAGCTGATCAGTAAGGTGACTAGCAATAAACTTATGATTGTTTCAGCTAATGTATATCCATTAATTTTTTCGATATCCATTAAGACAAACCTTTTCTGTGTGATTTTGTTTATTGGCCCAATCTGCACATGCTTTGATTAAACCTTCCTTGATGTCAAAGTCTACATTGATCATAGTAAAATCATTAATAGAGTAACTCAACAATCCAACCCCTGGATCATTCACTTTTTTAATTAACTCATCATGCAAAATTGATGTCACCTTTCTCCGGTCTGTGAGTATAGCTTCTTCCAGGTTTACTTTCATTATGATTGGTATAGTGCTCAGCATAAGTGTAAGCAATAAACCAAATGCTACGATTACTTCCAACAATGTAAAGCCATTATATTTCATACATATAACACCTGCTTTTGCCGAATGGGAAGACAACTTTATAGGTTTTATCGGGAGTTTTTATACGAAAGCTTCCTGGACTGTAAATAGTACCGTCAGAGGAAAAACGGATGGGGATTTGTAGAGTCTGAAGCTCAACCGTCAATGCGTGAGGAATATTACGCTCGATAATTTTCTGTTCTTTTACTGCATCCATTAAAAAATATTTTTTCTGCTCGGGTCTAATTATTAAGTCGTAAAATGATTGATTGTTCATCGCCAACTGCTGGGTAAGTAAGACATCATCTTCAAATTGTTTGTAAAAATTAGTAAAAGAAATATGTGCCTGGGTCTGGTGATGGATCGGAACAGCGATTATAAGGAAAACACTTAGAGTTAATAGTACAATCATAGTCTCAAGCAGCGTATAACCATTTCTATTTAACATAATAGTATTCCGATAACCTATGGGGCTGATGTTACTTTGCCATCACTTGAAAGTGAAAGGGTGCTGCCATTAGGACATGTAGTCTCGGTAATATAACCTTTAGTCTCTAAATCGCTGATTAAAGTTGGCATTTCCTCTTCATTGATGTAATATGCCTGAACCTGTGCTTCAGCCAGTTTGACCAGTGCAGCGCATCCTTTATCACGGACCATTTGATTGTTCTGTGCTATATTCGGTATGGTTATAATCAATAATACTGAAATGATTAGTAAAACGACTAACATTTCAATTAATGTGAAACCTTTCTCGTTTGTAAACATTAGTATCTTCCTTTCTATATTTGGTTCATCCATTGATACATAGGCAACATAATCGAGCCGTAAATAAATAAAATGAATACTGCTATGATAATGAAGAATACAGGCTGGATGATTTCCAGAGCTTTATTCAACTTTTCCCTTGTCATGTCGGTAAGCATCTCGGAAAGCATAGCTAAGTCTCTAATTAAAGTTGTGAGGTCGGATGTTCTGTGGAAAATATTGGTCAGTTCTGTGCGAAACATTTGGCAATGATGGATGGCTTGCGCTATGGTTGCTCCTTGTTCCAGTTGTTCGAGTATGATATCGGCTTGATGGCGTAGCAGGGGATAATGGGCCTGGTTACTCATAACATGCAACGCTTCTTTCATGGAAATGCCCGTGGATAGTATAGAGTGTAAGTGTGTGGCAAATAGGAAAGTAGTTTTCAGTTTATGATAATCGCGAAGTATTGGAATCTTTTCATAAAATAGAAGTTGTTTATCTAATGATATTGTGCGCTTCCTGAACTTCCAGTAAATAAATGCAGTTACCCCTAAAGCCATTATCACCTTTCCGGAGGTGATAACAAAACCTGTTACAAATACTGCTGCCATTAATCCTTTACTTACAGTTTCCTGTGACTGAAACATCGTCACAAAAGCGGGGAAGATGGTGCGATCAATGACAAATAACATGATTACTAAAAATAATGTCAAAAAAACAGGGTAGCGAATAACTTGTTTGAATTTATTCACATATTTATTTTCTAGTTGAATCATTGTGCTGCATTGATGAAAAATTTCATCAAGATTACGATGCACCCTCGCGAAGTATAAAAATGAAACTATGTTCCTTGAAAAACCCGTAGCCTGCATACACACATCAATCGGCTTTCCACTTTTTAATTCTTGTGTGATATCTGCAGCCATCCTGTCAAACCGCTCATCCCAGGTTAGAATAGTTAATGCTTCCAGCAGGGGATATCCTTTTTTTAAAAGGTGGCTCATACGATCTAAGAATTGAACCTGAATCTTTTGTGGCAAAGTCACTGATGATCTGCTTCTAAACAAATTCATTTTTGGAAAGGTAACCGTAGGCATAGGCTTTTCTCCTTAAATGATCAAAGGAATAAAAAGGCGTGGATACAGGGAGAGAGTTTTCATGAATAGCATGACGGAGCAGCTCACCGTCCATTAGTTCCAAGATTGCTGCCCGTTTAGGGAGGTGCGCGGCACATTCAATTGGGAGTAATCTTTGTGAAGCTATTGAAATCAGAGTTTGCTCCAGGTCGACTGTTTTAATTCCCATTTCTTTTAATCGTAAGAGGGTGCCTAACGCGTCTTTAGCATGTAAACTGGATAGTACCAGGTGCCCCGTGTGAGCCGCATGAAAGGCAAAATGAGCGGTTTGCCTATCGCGGATTTCTCCTACCATGATCAAATCAGGGTCGTGTCGTAATGCAGCCTTGAGTCCTGCATCGTAGGTGATACCGGCCCGTTCATTCACTTGAACCTGAATAATGTTTTCGAGGTTTTTTTCAATTGGATCCTCTAATGTAATGGCCTGATAAGAATTTTCCTTGATTAAAGCTTGTAGTAATGCATAAAGAGTAGTGGTTTTGCCACTTCCAGTCGGTCCTGTAAAGAGAATCATTCCGCTTTGATGACGGAGCCATGCTTGAATTCTTTTATACTGTGCAGGGAAGATAAAAAGCTTTTCCAGGGAAAGGGATTCGGTTTGCGGAAGAATCCGTATGGCAAGGCTTTCATTTGACTGGATAGGAAGTGTGGAAAGCCGCAAGGAAAAAAGGTCATCGCGATTTCGGAAAGAAATTGTTCCATTTTGGGGCTTTTTAATTTCTCCAATGTCCATCCCGGAAGTGAATTTGTAATAGGAAAGTAATTTCGCGTAAACTGGAGTGGTAATGGAGGAATGAAATATCCGTTTTCCATGTACACGGAAATGAATGTCCACTTTTTGAAGGTAGGGGGAAAAGTGTATATCTGTAGCAGTTGACTGTATGGCTGAGATTAACAGCTGATGAGATAATTTTGCAGTTGAGCTCACTTCAATATATCACCTCGCTTTTTTGTTTAAATTACATAATTCGACAAATGTTCCAATAATCCTGCATGGATTTCAAAATATTTTTTAATAGGAGGGGGAAGCATGAAGACTATTTACTTGATCGGTTTTATGGGAAGCGGTAAAACAACAGTTGCAGAAATTCTTTGTCAGAATGAATCACTAACTCTCTTGGAAATGGATGAGCTGATTGAAGAAAGCGAAGGTAAAAAGATTAAAGAAATATTTGCCGATGATGGGGAAGCCTATTTTCGAAAGCTGGAAACTGCATTGCTCCAGGAATTTCCAGCGGATAATGCGATTGTTTCTACCGGTGGAGGAGTTCCGATGAATCCGGTTAATCGGGAGTTGATGCGTCGTGGCACAGTCATTTTCCTTGATGCCAGCTTTGATACCATCAACAAAAGATTATCTCAGGATGGAAACCGTCCATTATGGAAAGGGAAAGAAGAGGAGAAGCTTCAACTTTTAAAAGAGCGCCGACCAGTGTACGTACAAGCTGCTGATTATATTATCGAAGTAGAAGGGAAGAGTCCTGAATTTATAGCCAGGGAGATCCTGGACGTATTGAGTTAATCAGATCCGGTCATACTAAAGATAATAAATCCAAATAAGGGTGATTGTTATGTCCGGTAATGATTACGTCAAGTATGTCACGGAAGAATTTGTCCGTTATATGAATTTATCGAAAGAGGAAAAGCATAAACGTAAAAAGCAAAAAATCAAGCAACCACAGCAAAATAAATGGTTTGGTATTTTACCGACAGCGATGAAAATGCTTTTCAACCGTAATAAATAAGGTTGTCTCCCAAGCGGAGACAACCTTATTTGATTAATTCGTTAGTTGTTTCCTGGGTAAGATAAAATAATCCGCCATTTAACACATCTACAGTGACTCTGGGCGTGAAGCGTCCCTTTAAGCCTTCAAGCTCTTTTTCCATGAACTCTCTCTCTTCATCATCATCTTTCTGGAAAAAAGCATGAAGCAGTTGTTCCTCTTCTTCTAAGGTTTCCAGGGCCTTATTTGCCCAGGTACGATCAGTGCTTTCGATATGATCGTGAATGAAACTAAGTATACGCTGGTAGCCACTGGGGATACGAATTAAAGGTGTCATGGGAAAAGTGTAGTCTGATATTGTAGTTTCAAGCTGGTACTTTTCCAACTTTTCCATAATGGGAGAAACCATCGTACCATGAATCAAGTTGAGCCCGATTGATAATATTTCATCCTTTTTTTGTTTACCGTAATAACTGACACGGATATTAACGATTAACCAGGGAACCAGAGGACTTTGCTGATTGAAACGCTGGACGGCTTCATAGAGTTTGGTATACCGGCAATTTTCTAACAGGTAACGGTACAATTGACGTAAGCGAGGAGAACCGGAATGAATATATTCACCTTTTTCCTCTGTCAATTCAGGGTTGGTAATCAGTGTAAGTGACATCGGATCACCCTGTCTGCCCATTTTCTTGATGTAATGCCAGTAGAAAGGCCTGTTCATTAGTGCCTCATCCATCTTGTCGGTCAATTGAACGACAAGGCGACCATTTTCATCCGAAACGATCGGACATTCATATTCGTAGAAGAAACTTCTGATAAACTGTTCATGAGCGGCTGCTTCTTTCATGATGATGACCTCCGGTATGGTTCGGAATGGGATGAAATAACAGAAGCAAGATTGTTAAGTTTAATTTTTGCTTCTCCATAACTGGAAGATTCGGAATAGATGGATTCAATTTCCTTTCCTAAATCTCTGATATCCAATTCTTCTAAAATGTGATCAAGTTCCCCAATTGCATTTTCAAATAGTTTGATTTTATCGTATAACAAGTTCAGGATATGCTCTTCGATTGTGTCTTTAATAGCAAAGTTGTAAATCTGAACATTTTTATCCTGCCCGAAGCGGTGGATCCGCCCAATACGTTGTTCCAGACGCATTGGGTTCCAAGGGAGATCATAATTGATCATATTTCGGCAAAATTGCAGGTTGATACCTTCACCAGCTGCTTCTGTCGCTATCATTACTTGTGCATGGTCCCGGAACAATTGTTTCATCCAGTCCTTTTTGCCACGTTTAAAACCGCCACGGAATGGTACAGATGATATACCGTGCTGCTGTAAGTACCATTGGAGATAATATTGGCTTGCCCGGTATTCAGTGAATACGATGAACTTTTCATCTGTTTGCTGGATCAGTTCCACCATCCGTTTTGCTTTAGCATGTTGGGGCAGCTGTTCCACTCCAGAAATCAAGTCATGCAAAGGTCCGGTTGCTTCAGGGTCCCCAAGTTTGTCATACATCTGCTTGCTTGATAAATAGCATGCCTCCCGTGAAGAACACAACTCTTTTGCCAGGGTTAAATAAGTGAAAGAAGGATGTGTCCCTTTAATGGATTCGAGCATTTGGTAAACCTTCTGCTCCTCTTCTGAGAATTCGATCCACTCTGTTGTTACCATGCGCTTTGTATCAGCAAGCCCTGTGTCCTGTCTCCGATTGCGGATCATGACTTTGCTGATCAGCTTTTTGAGGTTCAGGTTGCTATCAATATTTCCTGTTTTCTTACCATATTCTTTTTTAAAGCTCGTCAAGTCTCCCAGATAGCCTGGTTTTAAAATGGATACTAAGTTGAATATATCGGTGATTCGGTTCTGAATCGGTGTAGCAGTCAATAATAGACAATATTTCTTTTGTAATGCTTTTACGAATTGATAGTTTTTCGTCGCAGGATTTTTTAATTTATGAGCCTCATCAATGATGATCAGGTCGTAAGGAATAGATAATATTTCACTTTGGTGTGGTTCTTTTTTTGCCATATCAATGGAAGTCACCATAATATCTGCTTCTTTCCAGGCGGGATTTTTCTTTGGGGCATAAGCCTGGATGAAAAACTTCTCATGTAATTCGATCACCCATTGATTGACCAGGGAAGCGGGGGTCAGAATCAAGACCTTGTTCACCATGCCGCGAATCAAATATTCTTTCAGCACCAATCCAGCTTCTATTGTCTTACCTAACCCCACTTCATCAGCAAGGATAGCTCTTCCTTGCATTTGGTGAATGATTTCTTCCGCTGCTTCTTTTTGATGGGGAAGAAAATCGATATGGGGCAGATGATTCAGTGCGACCAGCCCCTCAAAGGCAGGTACAGAAGAAGCTTTAGCTGCCTGGTAAGCAAGTTTGAATTGATTCCAGCTGCTGATTGCATCAGGATTTACGGTCTGTTGCAGCAATTCTTCTCCATAATTTTCATCTAGTAATATATCCATTCTGTTGAAGCCTTCCTTTCCCCGTGCGTCTTACGAATTTAAGCCGGGATAAAATAACTTTTTAAAACATACCTGAGCATGTGATATAATTGGTTGTGAGAAAATGACAGATTTTTCACCGCTTTTATTGGTTAGTATGCCCAATTGAAAAATAAATACTACCGCGAATGACTACAGGGGGAGAGACTACGTCAGTAGCGCCGAAGGAGCAAACATTGATATGTGAATCTCTCAGGCAAAAAGACCCTTGTGTGACGCACCTCTGGAGAGTGTTCACTTCCGTGGACCACCCAAGAAGCAAACCTTAAATACATGATGCTTTGAATGCGTTTTCAATTTTAGGTGAAACTTTCTGGTGAATGGACAGAGTATCCCTCAACATAGCAGTGGGATATCTGTCTGTTTTTTTATGAGAAAAATATTAGTAGAGGAGTGTTCGCATGGCTGAGCTAAAAAGGACGCCGTTGTTTCCGGAATATGAAAAGCACGGCGCAAAAACGATTGATTTTGGCGGATGGGACTTGCCTGTCCAATTTTCTGGAATCAAAGATGAACATGAAGCAACCCGAACTAAAGCTGGATTATTTGATGTATCCCATATGGGAGAAATCTTTGTAGAAGGTACGAATAGCGAACAATTTTTGCAACGAATGCTTACCAATGATGTTTCTAAATTGGAACCTAAAAAAGCACAGTATACAATAATGTGTTATGAAAATGGCGGAACGGTCGATGACTTGATCGTTTATCAACTGGAGCAGGATAAATACCTCCTTGTCGTGAATGCTGCTAATGTAGACAAAGATTATCAATGGTTGGAAGATCACTTGATTGATGGTGTGTCTTTACGTAATGAATCTGATGCGTATGTACAACTTGCTCTTCAAGGCCCGAAGGCTGAGGCTGTTTTAGAAACACTTACCGATACAGATTTATCAGGCATAAAATTCTTCCGCTTTGAATATCCGGTTTCTTTTGAAGGTGCATCGGATGACGCAATTGTTTCCCGGACTGGTTACACAGGGGAAGATGGTTTTGAAATTTATCTTCCGAAGGCATCGGGCCCTGTACTATGGCAGAAAATCATTGAAGCAGGAGAAGCAGAAGGAGTGCAGCCGATTGGTTTAGGGGCAAGAGATACCCTTCGTTTTGAAGCTAACCTGGCTTTATATGGACAAGAGTTATCCCCGGAGATTTCTCCTCTTGAGGCGGGACTGTCTTTTGCGGTTAAACTGAAAAAAGATGCAGATTTCATCGGAAAAGAAGCACTTTTAAATCAGAAAGAAAATGGGCTGGAACGGAAGCTTGTAGGGATTGAGATGCTGGAAAAGGGAATTCCAAGAACCGGATATCAAGTCTTCTCAGGAGATAATGAAATCGGATTTGTAACAACTGGCACTCAATCTCCAACACTCGGAAAAAATGTCGGCTTAGCATTATTGAATATTGATTATACTGAAATTGGTACGGAAGTTGAAGTGCAGGTACGTAAGCGGAAGTTGAAAGCAGAAGTAATCCACACACCTTTTTATAAGCGTGGTTAATTCAAACAGGCAGGGGGATTTATGATGGAATTTCGTTATTTACCAATGACGGAAAGAGACAAGCAGGAAATGTTAGATACGATTGGAGTTAAAGATTCCGAAGAGCTGTTCAAGGATATTCCTGAAAAAGTAAGGTTCAAAGGAGAACTGGACATTAAGCCGCCGGCTAATGAGTTTGCATTGACAAAGGAACTGACAAGATTGGCAGAGACCAACGTCAACTTGAAATCGCATACCTCCTTTCTTGGCGCAGGTGTCTATGACCATTACATCCCTTCAATCGTAGACCATGTTATTTCCAGGTCTGAATTTTATACAGCATATACGCCGTATCAGCCGGAGATTTCCCAGGGGGAACTGCAGGCGATTTTTGAATTCCAAACCATGATCTGTGAATTGACTGGTATGGATGTGGCCAACTCTTCCATGTATGACGGGGGAACAGCGCTGGCAGAAGCTGTTAACCTCAGTGCAGGTTCTACGAAGAAGAAAAAAGTTATTGTGTCCCGTGCCGTGAATCCGGAATCCCGTGCAGTAATCCAGTCCTATGCGAATGGACCTGGAGTGGAAATTGTTGAAATTGATCATAAAGATGGGGTCACTGACTTGGATGCCCTAGCCTCAGAGCTGGATGAAAACACAGCCGGGGTAGTGGTTCAATATCCTAATTTCTTCGGTCAAATTGAACCATTAGCAGAAGTGAGAGAATTGGTTGATACACAGAAAAAAGCCATGATGATTGTCTCCAGTAATCCTTTGGCCTTGGGTTATCTGACTCCGCCTGGCGAATTTGGGGCGGATATTGTCGTAGGAGATGCCCAGGTGTTCGGTATTCCTGCACAATTTGGAGGGCCGCATTGTGGGTATTTTGCAACGACTAAGAAGCTGATGAGGAAAGTTCCAGGACGCCTGGTCGGCCAGACGAAAGATGAGCAGGGCAGAAGAGGTTTTGTATTAACCTTGCAGGCGAGGGAACAACATATAAGACGTGATAAAGCTACTTCTAATATTTGTTCGAACCAGGCTCTGAACGCACTTGCTTCATCGGTTGCTATGTCTTCATTAGGGAAGCAGGGAGTCAAAAAAATGGCTTGGACCAACATTCAAAAGACAGCTTATATGCAGAAAGCTATTGAAGCTAACGGGCTTTCCGTTACTTATAACGGACCATTTTTCAATGAACTTGTCGTTAATCTGGGTACAGATATCCAGAAAGCTAACGAAAAGCTGCTAAAGAAAGGGTTCATCGGTGGTTATGATTTAAGCACCGATTATGAAGAGCTCTCAGGGCATATGCTGATCGCTGTAACAGAGGTACGTTCAAAAGAAGAAATCGACAAATTCGCGCAAGAATTGGGGGATTTACATGAGTAATCAGGATTTTCCATTAATATTCGAACATAGCCAGGAGAGTCGCACAGGCTTCAGCCTTCCGGAGATGGATGTTCCGGAGGTGGACTTGACAGAAATGCTTGATGAGCGTTATATCCGCAAAAACGAAGCAGACCTGCCAGAAGTGAGTGAATTGCAAATTATGCGTCACTATACAGCACTGTCTGCACGTAATCATGGCGTCGATTCAGGGTTTTACCCGCTTGGGTCTTGTACAATGAAATACAATCCTAAAATGAATGAAGATGTAGCCAGGCTGACTGGTTTCAGTCATATTCACCCTCATCAGCCGGTGGAAACGGTGCAGGGAGCATTGGAATTGATGTATGATCTACAAACAACCCTGGCTGAAATCACAGGTATGCATACAGTGACTTTACAGCCGGCAGCTGGAGCGCACGGCGAATGGACAGGACTCATGATGATCCGCGCTTACCACGAAGCGAATGGCGATTATGGACGTACGAAAGTCATTGTCCCGGATTCTGCCCATGGAACGAATCCGGCATCAGCTACGGTGGCAGGGTTTGATGCTGTTACGGTCAAATCTGATGATCGAGGATTGGTTGATTTAGAAGACTTAAAGCGTGTTGTTGGCGATGATACAGCCGCTTTGATGCTGACGAATCCTAATACCTTGGGGTTGTTTGAAGAACATATATTGGAAATGGCAGCAATCATCCACGAGGCAGGTGGGAAGCTTTATTATGATGGAGCCAACCTGAATGCTATTCTGGGTTATGCTCGTCCGGGAGATATGGGTTTTGACGTTGTTCACTTGAATCTTCATAAAACTTTTACTGGCCCCCATGGAGGTGGAGGCCCCGGTTCTGGTCCTGTAGGTGTAACAGAAGAATTTGCCGCTTACCTTCCGAAGCCGGTGTTAACGAAAAAAGAGGATCAATTTGTATTTGATTATGACCGTCCTAAGAGCATTGGCAGAGTGAAGCCCTATTATGGAAACTTTGGTATTAATGTTCGTGCTTATACGTATATTCGGACGATGGGAGCAGAAGGACTGAAAAAAGTTAGTGAGCATGCTGTATTGAACGCTAACTATATGATGAGGCGATTGGAAAAAGAATATGACCTGCCTTTTACGCAGCATTGTAAACATGAATTTGTATTATCAGGCAAACGCCAGAAGAAATTAGGAGTAAGAACACTGGATATTGCGAAACGACTCCTGGACTTCGGCTACCATCCGCCGACTATTTACTTCCCATTGAATGTAGAGGAAGCCTTGATGGTGGAGCCGACAGAAACAGAATCCAAGGAAACCCTGGATGCATTTATTGATGCAATGATTCAAATTTCCAATGAAGCGAAAGAGAATCCGGAAATCGTTCAGGAAGCCCCACATACGACAGTGGTCAGCCGAATGGATGAAACCACGGCAGCCAGAAAACCAGTTCTGCGCTATTTCAAAGACTGAAAACATAAAAAAGCATCCTTTATCGGATGCTTTTTTATGTTCTGGGAATTTATAGAGTATCCTCTGTTTGAATAATTTTAAGTGGTGGGCTACACACATCCAGCGCATGGGCTTTTGTTCTTACCCTTGTTTAATTTTTCCGCCCCAGTGTTTAAATCCGCCTTTAAGCTGATTCAAATCCCTGTATCCTTTCTTATGAAGCAAAGCTGCTGCACGAGCTGAACGTGCGCCGCTTTGGCAATAAAGGTATACCGGCTGGTCTTTTCTAACTTCAACAAGCCGGTGGTTCAACTGAGACAATGGTATATTTCTTGCCCCAAGGATATGGCCCCCTTTGAATTCCTTCGGCTCCCTTACATCAATCAGCTGGGCTTTCCGATATCCTTGTCTGAACTCTTCTTCTGTCAATGTAGTAAGAATTTTACGGGTCTTAAAAAATCTATATAACCAGAACCCAAGCAGAACAATAATCGTTATAATCAATAATTCCATCTTACATATACCCCCATTTGTCTATTCCTTTATCTATTATATGGATGATTGGTCAAATTTTCAAAGAGTTTTTGCTGAAAATAACTCTTACACTAACTGTTTATGATATGTAGACACTTTTTTGTCACCGTTGAGAAAGTCGCTGTTATTTGCAAACGATAAAAAAGTTTATCTGAGAGATATAAACAGGCAATTACTATTGTTATCTCTATTTCCCTATTATTTTCAACCTTTTTTATGATTGACAATTACAGTTTTTCTCGTTCTAAACACAATATCTGGTGCTTTTATAAAAAAAGAACACAATATATTGATTAAGAATCTCTCGATGTGGTATGTTACTTGTAGAAATTAAAAAATACCAACAACAAGAAGAATACCACCAATCCTAAATAAAATAAATAGTGAAGGAGAGGTTCACTGATGCCAACAACTGCCGAATCTCATACAAATATCGATGTGGAGCGGTTGAATAAAGATATTCGACAATTTCCACAGGTTCACGAAATAGAGCCGAACATGAAAATAACCCATAAAGGTGTTTCTCGTCTTGTTATGCTTGATCGCTATGCATTCAAGGATACCGAAAGACTTACATTAGGTGAAGGAGACTTTGTGGTACTGACTGTCAAAGAAGATCCTAACTTTCCAGCACGGGGGTTAGGTTTTATTGATTCTATCGATTGGGAAGCGAAGAAAGCCAAAGTCAAAGTCGAGCAGGAGTTCGTCCATGTCCTGGATAACGATAAGGAGCAGGAAACAGGGATAGTCACCCGTAATCTTGATACCATCGACAAACCATTAGAGATTTTCTATGAACAGATTGCCATGCGAAATGCTACAGGGTTAGCGGAGGTAGAAACTGTTCCTGAAAAGAAACAAGCCTGGTATACAGAGTTTTACAAAGAGCTTTCCGAGTTGAACTTCGTACCGGCAGGGCGTGTTTTGTATGGTGCTGGTGCCAATACAGATGTTACTTACTTTAACTGCTATGTTATGCCGTTTGTACAGGATTCCCGAGAAGGTATCTCAGACCACCGTAAACAGGTGATGGAAATCATGTCCCGGGGTGGAGGTGTTGGAACCAATGGTTCGACACTAAGGCCGCGCAACGCATTAGCACGAGGGGTGAATGGCAAATCATCAGGTTCTGTATCATGGTTGGATGATATTGCCAAACTGACCCATCTCGTTGAGCAAGGCGGATCAAGACGGGGAGCACAAATGATCATGCTATCCGATTGGCACCCCGATGTATTGGAGTTCATCATTTCCAAAATGCAGAACCCAAGAATCCTTCGCTTTTTGATTGAGAATACGGAAGATGAGCAAATCAAAACGTTAGCCCAGGAAAAATTGAAATTCACACCGTTGACAGAAACGGAACGGGATATGTATCAAAGTGTTGTAAACTATAAAAATATGCCAGGCTATGGCGGTTTCACGGAACAAGCGATCAGAGAAGCGGAAGAAAAGCTATTGACTGGAGGAACATATACAGTTCATAACCCGGACTTCCTGACAGGTGCTAATATTTCTGTCTGCATCACGAAAGAATTTATGGATGCGGTCGAAAATGATCAATATTACCATCTGCGTTTTCCTGATGTAGAAAATTATACGAAGCAGGAAATGGCCGAGTATAACGAAGAATGGCATAAAGCAGGAGATGTGCGAGAGTGGCAGGAAAGAGGCTATGCTGTTCGTACTTATCGAAAAATAAAAGCGAAAGAGCTATGGAATCTTATTAATATTTGTGCTACTTACTCAGCTGAACCAGGAATCTTTTTTATAGATAATGCTAATGAAAAAACCAATGCTACAGCTTATGGTCAAAAGGTAGTTGCAACAAACCCATGTGGAGAACAGCCTCTCGCCCCATACTCTGTCTGTAACTTAGCAGCGGTGAATCTTGCTGCTATGGCAGATAAGGATAATAAAAAAGTCGATTATGATAAGTTGAAAAAAACCGTGGAAACTGGAGTCCGTATGCAGGATAACGTCATTGATGCCACCCCATATTTCCTTGAAGAAAATCGTAAACAAGCACTTGGGGAACGTCGGGTAGGTCTGGGTGTCATGGGGCTTCATGACCTGTTGATCTACTGTGAAACAGAATATGGTTCCAGCGAGGGTAATAAACTTGTCGGTGAGATATTTGAAACAATAGCGACAACAGCTTACCGTGCTTCAGTCGAACTGGCGAAGGAAAAAGGGAGCTTCCCATATTTAGTCGGGGAAACCGAGCAGGAAACTAAAGAACTTCGTCAACGCTTTGTCGAGACAGGTTACATGAAGCAAATGCCGGAAGATATCAAGGAAGCTATCCTGGAACACGGCATACGCAATTCACACCTGCTCACAGTGGCACCTACTGGTAGTACAGGCACTATGGTCGGAGTATCTACAGGGCTTGAGCCATACTTCTCGTTCTCTTATTTCAGAAGCGGGCGATTAGGAAAGTTCATTGAGGTCAAAGCGGATATTGTCCAGGAATATCTGGATGCCCATCCTGCACAGGATCCTGACAACCTGCCTGATTGGTTCGTCACCGCCATGACTCTGTCCCCGGAAGCCCATGCAGATACACAATGTGTGATACAGCGTTGGGTCGACAGTTCGATTTCCAAAACAGTGAATGCTCCTAAAGGGTATTCGGTAGAACAAGTGGAAAGTGTATATCAGCGACTATACAGAGGCGGTGCCAAGGGCGGAACAGTTTATGTAGATGGCAGCCGTGACTCTCAAGTATTAACCTTGAAAGCAGAAGAAAATGACTTTGAAGGTGAACAGACAGAGTTTGAATTTGAAGAAGATAAGAAGCCTCGGGTTGTATTGATGGATACGGTTCAAGAATTGACGAAGACCGATGTAACCATCGGTTCAGAAGTCGGTAATACCTGCCCAGTCTGTCGAAAGGGTAAAGTTGAAGATATCGGAGGCTGTAATACCTGTACGAACTGTAATGCTCAGTTGAAATGTGGATTGTAGAATAAAAAACCTTGCAGGATTCTGGAGGCCACTGAAAAAGTCCTTTATTACCTAAAGGGACTGGCAACGTTTGTTGTTGATTCTCACGAATCGCTTGTCGGTGGATGCTTGCCGCGGGCACGGCCTCAGCTAACTTGGTCAAGAAGATCACTTGACCAAGTGGATCTTCGGCTCGCGCTGTTCCCGCAGGCGTCACCACCGAACGCTCATCGTGGAATCAACAGAGGGTAAACGAAAAAGGGTGATTTTCTTAGATTTCTACAAGAAAGTTACTTTTTTTCTTGTAAACAAAAAGCGTTCTGTGTGGAATTTAATTTCCATACAGAACGCTTTTTTAAATTCTAATTTTCAAAGATATTCAGTTCTTCAGCGGCCTCAGGATTCTGCAGGGTTTTTTTATACGATGTGCACGTCAAGGGTCTTTCTTGTCACGTATTATAAACTAGTGTATGATTTTTACTATACATAGAAGTAAACTAGAAGGCAGTATTGGAGGATTAACATGCCGACACCGAGTATGGAGGACTATATTGAACAAATATATATGTTGATAGAAGAAAAGGGTTATGCCCGCGTATCGGATATCGCTGAAGCTTTAAGCGTTCATCCTTCTTCTGTAACCAAAATGGTACAGAAGTTGGACCGCGATCAATATTTGAATTATGAAAAGTACCGTGGCCTGGTACTGACTGCTAAGGGTAAAAAAATAGGAAAACGACTGGTCTACCGTCATGAATTATTAGAACAATTTTTGGAGATTATTGGTGTGGATAATGAAAACATCTATGAAGATGTAGAAGGAATCGAACATCATTTAAGTTGGAATTCTATTGATCGTATCGGTGATCTGGTGCAATTTTTTGAAGAAGATGAGTCCAGGATAAGAGGACTTCGTCAAGTCCAGGAGAATAATGAAAGAGAAACATCATAAACTATATCTAGAAGGCGTGCCGACGAGGTGCGTTTTTTTTTCGGGAGTTTTCGGTTCTATACGAGCTTGTTTCCCCTTATACATGAAACAAACAGCCTCTAAGGGGGGGACCTATGAAAATTGATGGTGTTTTTTCAGGCGGGGGAGTCAAAGCTCTTGCTTTTGTAGGTGCACTACAGGTGGTAGAAAAAAGAGGCTATGTATTTCAGCGGATGGCCGGCACTTCAGCAGGTGCAATAACTGCCAGTCTTTTAGCAGCCGGATATCGCGTCGATGAATTGGAAACCGTTCTGAGGGAGCTGGATTTTGAAACTTTTGTAGACCCTCCTTTGATCGACAGGCTGATTCCTTTTACCAAGTGGCTGCTTTTATATTTCAGGATGGGATTATACAAAGGGGATCGGCTTGAACGTTGGCTGTATGATCGTTTAGCCGCTAAAGGGGTGTATACTTTTCGTGACCTGCCAGAAGGAAGGCTGAAAATTATATGTTCTGATTTGACGTTAGGAAGAATCCTGGTAATTCCTGATGATTTAGAAACATTTTATAATATAGACCCTTACCAGTTTCCTGTCGCAAAAGCAGTGCGAATGAGTGCCGGACTTCCCTATTATTTTACTCCTGTTAAATTAGCTGGTAAATCAAGCGTCAAATCATTGATTGTTGATGGTGGTTTGCTGAGCAATTTCCCTATCTGGTCTTTAGAAACTCGTGATGGAAAAAGGATAAGACCCATCCTGGGGATGAAGCTGAGTAATCCTCCGAGTCAATTACCGGAAAGAAAAATAAATAACTCCATAGAAATGTTCCACGCATTATTCTCTACAATGAAACAAGCGCATGATGCCCGGTATATTTCCAAGTCCAAGAGTGCAGACATACTGTTTATTCCAGTAACTACCATAGATACAACGGATTTTCATTTGAACGATACGCAAAAAGATGAGTTGATCCAGCTTGGAAGGGAGCATGCTGAAATGTTCATAGGAAAATGGAGAAAATAAAAAATCGAACCTCATCATTAAGATGAGGCTCGATTTTTTTTCTTGTTTTTAGCTCCTTCTATTACACGAAGGTGAGCAGCACTTGTTTTTCGTTTCTTTTTATTCATGACAGGAGAAGGGGTGAATGTAGATTTTACATTCGGTTTGCTGCTTGTGGCATCTCCTTTATATTTCCTTTTAGACTGTTTAACAGCTTGCTTGTATTTTTTCATTTCATCCGATGAACCACCTCTCCGTTTCATCAGGAAATGATTAAGAACGAAGTAAAGAACTGCTGCTATTCCAACCATAATCAAAAGGTTTGTCAAAAGTCCCATGGCATCGGTAGCCAGTTTCATAACGAGTCCGACAACAGCTAGCCCAATCAAAATATAAATGACAGGCATCATACGACTGCGTGGCATGATTTTCATGTGCCTCCCTTCCATTTTCAAATCGCTAAGAGATCACCCTACTATTCTGTATACCACTTTTTCGGTCATTTTCATCATTTTCAAGCACTTTTTTAAAAGAATGTATGGCAACTTCCACTTGATCGTCTTTTGGTTCCTTTGTCGTCAGCAGTTGCAGCCATAGCCCAGGGTACCCTAAAAGACGTAATACAGGAACATTTCTAACTTTATTCGTCAATTGAAGTACTTCAAAGGATAGACCGATTACTACGGGAATCAAAAATATCCGATTTACAATTCTCCACCATAATGGATCGGTAGCTACAAACATATAGACGAACATTCCGACGATGACCGTAAAAAGAATGAAACTGGACCCGCAACGATAATGAAGGCGCGATTGCTCCTGTACTCCTTCGACAGTTAACGGCGCCCCATTTTCGTAAGCGTTGATCACTTTATGTTCAGCTCCATGATACTGAAAAACTCTTTTAATAATTGGTGTCATGGAGATAAAGTAAATATAGGCCAACAATAAAATAAGTTTAAAAAAGCTTTCAAGTGCTACTTGCCCGAACCGGCCTGAAATTACAGGTTCAAAGAAATTGGCGACAAATGCAGGGGTGACTGTGAAAATCAGTTTTCCGAAGAAAAAAGATAAAACACCCAACGCGCCTACACCTAAAATCATAGCCAGTTTAGAAGTTTCCTCTTCCTTTTCAAGTTGATCATCATCATCAGGGTGGACATCATAACGCTCACTGGAAAAATTCAAGTGTTTGGTTCCATTTGCGCTTGCTTGAATAAGAGAAACGAGACCTCGTAAAAAAGGGATCTTTTTTAGACGATTCGCTATTTTAGATTCTGTCCGTTCCAGCTCAAAATATTCAATACTTTTATCTTTTCTACGTATAGCAGTAACATAGCTTTTCTTTCCGGCGAACATGACTCCTTCTACCACCGCTTGCCCACCGTATGCTATTGAGTTTTTTTCTGACATAGATACACCAGCCTCATGTTGAATTTTCCTCTTACTTATATTTTACAGCAAATAACAGGGTATCACTAGCCCCTTTTAATCATAACTGAGCGGATTCGGATTTTTTTCCGTTTTAAGGGAAAAACTACAGGAAGGAGGTGTTGGGATATGGAAGATAAAAAATTAGAACAAAATCAAAGGGAAAAACCAGCGAGTATTGTAAATAAGTCACTGTTGACGGGATTTGTTGGCGGGATGATATGGAGTATATTCGGAGCCATTTCTTATTATTTCAGTTTTACGGAGGTTTCCCCTGCATCCTTTGTCATTCGCTCATTCTGGCAAACAAGCTGGTCAAGTGCTTTTCTTGGGGAAGTACTAGGGGTGACAGGTGTAAGTATGGTTTCTATTTTAGGTGCTCTTGTCTATTATTTAGTGCTAAAAAAAACAAATGGGCTCATGCCTGGCATACTTTATGGATTGGCAATTTGGGGAGTACTGTTTTATTTGCTGAACCCGATATTTACAGCGGTTCCAGCTCTTCCGGATCTGACAAGTGATACGATTGTAACTACGATTTGTTTATTCGTTTTATATGGAACGTTTGTCGGGTACTCTATTTCATATGAGTATCATGACTTGAATCAGCCTTCCAGTGATAATTCCTCAGGGAAATGATTATTAAAAGCCCAATGATTATGATAAGATTGAGTTGTGTGAATATTCTATGAGGTAATGGAGAGATCGTGATGACGCGCTTACTGGTTTTGAACGGACCCAATTTAAATTTACTAGGAAAACGGGAGCCGGGTATTTACGGGAAAGGTTCCCTGAAAGATGCTGTGGAGCTTGTGAAAACGGCCGCTGAAGAACATGGGGCTGAGGCTGAGTCTTACCAATCCAATCATGAAGGTGATTTAGTGGATGCCATCCAACAAGCTGAAGGGAAGTATGATGGGATCATATTTAACCCGGCCGCTTATACCCATACAAGTATTGCCCTAAGAGACGCCATCAGTGCGATCGACATTCCAGTAATAGAGGTGCATATCTCCAATGTTCATCAGAGGGAATCTTTCCGGCATCATTCCATGCTTGCATCAGTCTGTAAAGGACAGGTAGTGGGATTAGGGTTGTCCGGTTACCGACTGGCTGCATTAGCACTCTTAGAAAGTTTTGAAGGGAGAAGATAATATGGATAAAATTCGGGGAATCAGACAAAGCATACAGGATCTGGATATAGATGCACTGCTGGTAACGAGTGACAAGAACCGTCGGTATCTCACTGGTTTCACTGGCAGTGCCGGAGCTGTTTTGATTACTGCGACAGACGCCCTCTTCATTACCGATTTCCGTTATACTCAACAAGCAAGGGAGCAGGCTAAAGGTTATAAAGTTGTCGAACATAAAAAACCTTTGATTGAGGAAATCGCTGATCAAATAGATCAATTGGGTGTAAAAACAGTAGGTTTTGAACAAGATCTTCTTACATATGGGAACCATCGTCAATATGAACAGAAATTCGGGGCAGAATTAGTGCCCACTTCAGGCCTGGTCGAGAAATTAAGGTTGATAAAGACAGAGGGAGAGATTAGTATATTAAAGGATGCTGTCAAAATTGCCGATGATGCTTTTGAACACATTCTGACCTATATCAAACCTGGTGTAAGAGAAATCGACGTGGCAAATGAACTCGAATTCTTCATGCGTAAACAGGGGGCTGCTTCCTCAAGTTTTGATATCATCGTAGCATCAGGAGAACGCTCGGCTTATCCACATGGCGTAGCATCGGAAAAAGAAATCCAGACCGGAGAGCTTGTAACCTTGGATTTTGGTGCCCTGTATAAGGGATATTGTTCCGATATAACACGTACTGTTGCTGTAGGTGAAATAAGTGATGAACTAAAAGAGATATACAACACAGTATTAGAAGCTCAATTACGGGGAATGGATGGCCTCGCTTCCGGAATTACGGGTAAAGAGGCTGATGCATTGACGCGTGATTATATCAAGGAAAAAGGATATGGAGAATACTTCGGTCACTCTACTGGACATGGAATAGGACTTGATGTCCATGAGGGACCAGGTCTCTCCCATCGGAGCGACAAAGTATTAGAAGCCGGCATGGTGGTGACCGTAGAACCTGGGATATATGTCCCGGGAATTGGCGGGTGCAGAATTGAAGACGATGCATTGATCACAGATACAGGTAATGAACGACTAAGTAAATCACCGAAAGAATTAATTACTTTATAACGGTAAACCTGGGAAAAGGAGAGAATTTAAATGATATCAGTAAATGACTTTAAGACTGGATTAACAATCGAAGTAGACGGAGAAATCTGGTCAGTAGTAGAATTCCAGCATGTTAAACCTGGAAAAGGAGCAGCTTTTGTAAGGTCGAAACTGCGAAATCTGAGAAATGGTAATATCCAGGAGAAAACATTCCGTGGCGGGGAAAAAGTAGAAAGGGCGCATATCGAAACAAATAAAATGCAATACTTATATTCCTCCGGAGACGCTCATACATTTATGGACAACAATACGTATGAACAGTTGGAACTTCAGACGAATCAAATTGAATACGAATTGAAATTCCTGAAGGAAAACATGGAAGTCAGCATACAGACGTATCAGGGAGAAGTAATTGGTGTTGAATTACCGAACAACGTAGAGCTGAAAGTTACGGAAACAGAACCAGGTGTCAAAGGTGATACAGCAAGTGGCGGAACCAAACCTGCTACTGTGGAAACCGGTTTGGTTGTTCAGGTTCCTTTCTTCGTCAATGAAGGAGATACACTAATCATTAATACATCGGATGGAAAATATGTTTCCCGGGGTTAATTAAATTGAAATAAAAAAGCACGTCACGATTGAATCGTGGCGTGCTTTTTTGCATTTTATGGACCAGGGCTTTGAAAGATTGTCTTTTAAGCACCAGTCCAGTCCATTCGTCGCTAAACGTTCGCTTCCGCTTTTGCATCGTCCAGCTCCAGCGAACAGCGACTCGTGCACTTCCTTCACCTCCGTACGATAAGGCGAAATCAAATCGCTCCGCTCTTTGTTTCTTCTTTATCTCCTGCGGTTCAGTCCAGTCCATTCGTCGCTAAACGTTCGCTTCCGCTTTTGCATCGTCCAGCTCCAGCGAACAGCGACTCGTGCACTTCCTTCACCTCCGTACGATAAGGCGAAATCAAATCGCTCCGCTCTTTGTTTCTTCTTTATCTCCTGCGGTTCAGTCCAGTCCTTTCGCCGCTAAACGTTCGCTTCCGCTTTTGCTGGTCATATACATTTTTGTAGTGCATACATTTACATTAAAGAGTTGGTGGATGGGGTGTGGTTTTATTGAGAGAAATCATAGGTTTATTTCCTGAAATAATGCAGCCGGTCCTTGGAAAAGCTGTGGATTGGAGTTCAGTTCAGGAGATTCGAATTCGTGTTGGACAACCAGTTGAACTGGTCTACCATCAACGCTATGAATGGTTAGAGAGATTGATCCCTACAGAGGCAGAAAAGAATCATATTCTTAATCAGGTTAGTCAATTTTCTTTGTACCGGCTTGAGGATGAATTGCGAGAAGGGTTTATCACCATAGAAGGAGGACACCGAATTGGATTGGCTGGCAAAGTTAATACCACCAATGGAACTGTCCAAGCTATCCGTTATATCTCTTCTTTCAACATAAGGGTGGCAAGGGAAAGTCGTGGAGCAGCCCGATCATTGATGGAGCGCCTTATTCATCACGGAAACTACTGTAATACGTTGATAATTGGAGCACCACAGACAGGAAAAACAACACTCCTGAGAGATATCACTTACCACATCAGTACAGGCTGGAAGGGAGTGGAAGCTAAAAAGGTCGCTGTTATTGATGAAAGGTCTGAACTCGGGGCAAGTATTCATGGTGTACCTCAGCTGGATTTAGGAAGACGTACCGACATCATGGACGCCTGTCCTAAATCTGAAGGCATGATGATGATGATCAGATCCATGTCACCGGAGGTGCTGGTGGTTGATGAGATAGGACATCAAAGGGATGTGGATGCTATCCAGGAAGCGATTAATGCTGGCGTGACATTATATTGCACGGTTCATGGAACCAATTTAGATGAATTGAGAAAACGTCCATCTATTAAACAGCTTCTGGATCAACGGGTATTTAAAAGGTTCATCATTTTGCGTAAGGAATTCAACAGACCGGCAAGCAAAGCTGTGATTTTGAATGAAATTGAAAACATCATGGATGTGACTGCAGGAGGGAGTGCGAATGAAGTGGATCGGAGCCCTGTTACTACTAGCCGCCACAACATGGGTAGGATTTGAGGTTGCTCGTAAGTTCAAACAGCGCCCAAGACAAATTAAGCAATGGAAGCATGCATTGCAGATGCTCGAAGCTGAAATGGTATTTGGGCAGACACCACTTTTAGAAGCATGTAAACACCTGTCTAAACAGATGCAGGATCCGATTTCGTGGTTTTTTCGAGACTTGGCTTCTGCAAAAAACACATCCGGGTTAGACTTCAGTCAACTATGGGAGAAAGAATTAGAACGTCACTGGGGGTATACCTCCCTGGGGGAAAATGAAAAAGAGATATTGAAGCAATTTGGACAAACGCTTGGACAACAGGATCTCTTGCACCAAAAGAAGCATGTCCAATTGGCGTTGAGTCATTTAGATAGAGAACTGGAAGAAGCTCTAAGCATTTATCATCAATATAACAAAACCGTAAAAGGATTAGGATTCCTGACTGGTTTACTTATCGTGTTGTTACTCATCTAAGGAGGAGGCCGAAGACTGTGATTCAAGATGCCACTGTATTATTTCAAATTGCAGGTATTGGAATTATCGTAGCAATGATTCATAGCATATTGAAGCAGATGGGAAAAGAAGAAATCGCACAAGTGGTTACCCTGGTCGGGTTTATCATTGTACTCTTCATTGTTCTGAATGGTCTTGCTGATCTATTTCAGCAAATCAAATCAGTATTTTTATTCCAGGGATAGTCTTGTATGGATATCTTACAAATCGTCGCAATCAGTATTGTGTCCAGTATATTGATTTTGTTATTGAAAGAACAAAAATCCTCACTAGCGTTCATGCTTGCGATCTTTACAGGCTTGATTATCTTTCTGACTCTGATTCAGCAGATTTCCCACATTTTCTTATTAATCGATTATATGGCAGGAAAAGCGAACATTCATGGGATGTATGTAGAAACGATTTTAAAAATTATAGGGATTGCTTATATTGCAGAATTTGGTGCTCATTTAACGAAAGATGCAGGGTTATCTTCCATCGCTTCGAAAATCGAATTGGCAGGTAAGGTATTCATTCTTCTTCTATCGATACCAATTCTCACCGCACTGATCGAAGCGATTTTAGGTTTCTTTCCTGGATAATGATGAAAGAAGGGGGATGGGCAGAAATGATAAAGCCCTCCTTAGTCTCGCTATTATTAATCTTATTCTTTTTGTTAATCCCTGCAGAACAAAGCTTCGCTGAAGTGAGTCATCCGACAGGACCTGAACCTTTGATGGAAAACATAGATTTTCGTGAATTGAATGAATACTGGAGTTCGATCGTTCGTGAATATGGTGGTTATTTACCTGAGTTGAAGCAGATGAATATCAAAGAGATGGCCGAACAGACCTCAGAGGTTACGATAACCGATTGGCTTACAGGATTTCTCAAATACTTTTTTCATGAATTGATTGCAAATGGCAAACTGTTGGGAAGTTTGATTTTTTTAACATTGTTCATCACAGTGCTGCAAACATTACAAAGTGCATTTGAGCAGACAGCAGTAAGTAAGGTCGCCTATATGATCGTATATCTGGTGTTGATCATGCTGGCGCTGAACAGCTTCCATTTAGCTGTCTCCTATACCAGCGATGCGATCGATGCCATGAGCGCCTTTATTATTGGCCTGCTTCCTTTATTACTGGGTATCATGGCTACCTTTGGTCATATGGTGTCTTTATCGTTTTTTCATCCAATTATCATTTTCCTTATTCAGGTCAGTGGTGTACTGATTGCCAAAGTGATTCTTCCGTTATTTTATTTATCCGCTCTATTGTTGATGACGAGTTCATTGACAGACAAATATAAAGTCGATCAACTCGCTCAGCTGTTGCGAAATGTAGGGCTCGGTTTGTTAGGTACTTTCCTGACAATTTTCCTGGGAGTCATATCTGTTCAAGGTGCCGCCACTGCAATCCAGGATGGAGTGGCGATGAAAACTGCGCGCTTTGTCACAGGTAATTTTGTTCCTGTAATCGGAAGACTATTTACAGATGCTACTGATACAGTCCTGGGGGCTTCATTATTACTAAAAAATACAATTGGTTTGGCGGGAGTAATCATTGTAATTGGACTGGCATTATTTCCTGCATTAAAAGTATTGGCTATAGCACTTACCTTTAAAATTGCAGCAGCTGTCCTGCAGCCAATCGGAAGTGGTCCGGTCGTAACATGCATCTCTATCATCAGTAAACATATTCTGTATATTTTCGCTTGTCTGCTTACAGTTACTTTTATGTTCTTCCTGTTAATTGCCATTTTAGTAGCATCAAGCAACTTGACAATGATGGTTCGTTGAGGAGGGAAAAGAGTGACGTTTATTATTCAATGGGTGACGGAGATTGTAATATTTCTTCTTTTGGCAATGGTCATCGATTTCCTGCTTCCCTCGGGCAAAATGCAAAAGTATGCCAGACTGGCAATTTCCTTAATCCTTGTTTTAATTTTCTTAAATCCATTGTTCAAATTGTTCAATACGGATATTAACCAGTTGATACGAACACAGGCACAAACCTTCACGAATCAGACTTTGAAAGAAGAAACATTAAAAAAATCAGTAGAATCAAAGAAAAATGAAATACAAGCGTCTCAGGATGCATATATATTAGAACAAATGGTTGTCCAAATGAAATCTCAAGCTGAAGAAACACTGGCTCAAGACTATCAGGTTGAAATCTTGGATATCAATTTTCTTTTTTCTCAGAAGCAGAAGGATTTAGAACATCTTGAATCGGTTGTTATTACTTTAGCTGAAGCAGAAACGATTGATTCCATTGATCAGGTGGAGATTGACTTAGAAGCTTCTGAGGAATCAAGGGACAAGCAAATGGATGAAGCCATTACATCCTATTTAGCACAGTTATGGCAGTTAGAAAAAGACCAAATAACGATTCAATGGGAGGGTGCAAATGAGTAAATGGCAGGATTTTTTCTCTTTCCTGAAAAAAGAGGATGGCAAAAAGCTGAATAAGCGAGGCTATATCGTGCTAATCGGTTTAATAGGTCTGTTGCTCTTGATGGTAGGAAACATCTTCCAGAAACCTTCCCCGGACCCCATAGATATGACAGCACCATCTGAATCAGGCGCCGCAGCAGAAACTTCCATTAATAATGCTGACACCACGGAGGGAATCAAAGAATTGGAAGATAGTTATGAAAAAGAACTTGCACCCTTGTTAGAAAACATCAAGGGAGTGAGTGAGGTTGACGTGATGGTCAACCTGGGGGCTACTAAAGAAAAACTATATGACAAAAACCTCATCATTGGCAAACAAACCACCGAAGAGTCAGATAAAAACGGGGGGGAAAGAAGTATAGAAGATTACTCTCGGGAGCAGCAGCTGGTACTGGTGAGACAAGGTGATCAAGAGCTTCCGTTATTGATACAAACAAAAAAACCAAATGTCAAAGGAGTGTTGGTGGTAGCGAAGGGTGTCGATCATATGCAAGTCAAGCAGTGGGTAGTAGAAGCGATTTCACGAGTTATGGATGTACCGAGCCACAGAGTATCGGTCATGCCGAAAAATTAATAAGGGGGAAGCGTAATGGTTAAAAAGCAAACCGTTTGGTTATTGACGATGTTGAGTTTGATGATTGTTTTGAGTGTATACTACATGACTGCACCTGAAGGCGATGAAATGGCATTTATTAACGATGAAGAACTTAAACAGAATGATGAAGGAGAAGAGATGGCTGCTGACGTGACAGAAGAAGGTACATCCATTTCCCAAATGTCTACAGAAGAGCTTTTTGCAGCCATCCGTATGGAAAAGCAGGATGCGAGAGATAAGCATCATGAGCAATTGTCAGATATCGTAGCGTCCAGCGACTATAGCACCGAAGAAAAGAATGATGCATTGCAAGAAATGCAACAGTTACAGGAACTTCAGACAAAGGAGTCCATTTTAGAAACTACTATTCAGGCCAATGCCCAATATGATGATGTACTCGTCAGAGTAGAAGACGATGTTATCAATGTCACTGTCAAAGCTAATGAGCTTTCCAAGAAAGAAACCAACAACATTATTAAAATGGCGGTGGATGAATTCGGAGAAAAGCCCGTCCGGGTTCAATTCCAGCCATCCAAATAATAAAAGCATCTCTCAAAGATGGTTCCTGCATGCTGTCGAGATTTTCTCGACAGCTTTTTTATTTGACTAGTAACTTATATGGATGGTTGTATAAAACATTTTGCAGCGGTCTGCACCCAGCTCCAGCGCCTACCCCTTGAGGTTTTAAGCCGATACTGTCTGTGACAGAGAACGTCACGGCGAGGATTGGCTTAAGATTGTAGGGGGTGAGCAAGGCCTTGCGCTTTTGTTCTGTTCATTAACAAGGACGAAGGTACCTTTTTAGAAAACGCTTTTAGAGCAAAGTTGAAGTTTGCACTACATTTATAATAGAATGTTAGAAGGAGTTATTAATACCTGTTATTAAATAAGCAATAAAAAAACAAGGGGTGCCATCTATGTTGAAAGTTCAAGAAATCAGAGAACTAATAAGGTTGATTGATGATTCTAAAATCAATGAATTCTGTTATGAAACGAATGGAACAAAAGTAACCATGAAAAAACAAGGCGGACAAGTTGTCAGCCATCAAGTAGCAGAGCCTGTACAAACTGCTGCTCCAGCGTCGGTAGAGAAGCAGTCTCCAGTTGAGCAAGCTCCAGAAAAAACTACAGAAAAACCTGCACCGGAAGAGAACAAGGAAGAATCTTCATCAGCAGCATCGTCAGATTATGATTCAGAAGTTACGTCACCAATGGTAGGAACCTTCTATGCAGCTTCCTCACCAGAAAGTGATCCATTTGTACAAGTAGGAGATAAAGTTAAGCCTGACTCTGTCGTTTGTATTGTAGAAGCGATGAAATTATTTAATGAAATCGAAGCGGAAGTATCCGGAGAGATTGTAGAAATCCTGGTAGAGGATGGAGAATTAGTTGAATATGGTCAGCCGCTTTTCAGGGTAAAGAAGGTTTAATGGGGGTGGCTGTATGATTAAAAAAATATTGATTGCTAATAGAGGAGAAATTGCAGTCCGTATTATCAGGGCTTGTAAAGAAATGAATATTGAAACGGTAGCAATTTATTCCGAAGCGGATAAAGAAGCACTGCATGTCCAATTAGCTGATGAAGCCTATTGTATTGGTCCAACATTAAGTAAGGACAGCTACTTAAACTATACAAACATCATGAGTCTGGCGAAACTTACAGACGTAGATGCTATCCATCCAGGATATGGTTTTCTTTCTGAGAATGCAGAATTCGCTGAAATGTGTAACGAGTGCAATGTGACCTTTATTGGTCCTTCTGCATATGCTATTTCAAAAATGGGCACCAAAGACGTTGCCCGTGAAACAATGAAAGAGGCAGGCGTCCCTGTGGTGCCTGGGTCTGAAGGTATCATAGCTGACGAAAAAGAAGGCATTAAAGTAGCAGAGGAAATAGGTTATCCTGTCATTATTAAAGCTACAGCAGGTGGTGGCGGTAAAGGGATTCGTGTGGCCCGTGATGAAGAAGATCTGATCAAAGGAATACGCGTCACCCAAAATGAAGCAGAAAAAGCCTTTGGAAATCCAGGCGTGTATATTGAGAAGTTTATTGAAGATTTCCGACATGTGGAGATCCAGGTATTAGCTGATAACTTCGGCAACGCCATCCATTTAGGTGAACGGGATTGTTCTATTCAGCGCCGTCTGCAAAAGTTGATCGAGGAAACACCATCACCCGCTATCAGCCCGGAAATGCGAGCTGATATGGGAGAAGCGGCAGTTAAAGCGGCATTAGCTGTCGAGTACTCCGGGGCCGGAACCGTAGAGTTTATTTTTGATCAACAGCAGAATAGCTATTATTTCATGGAAATGAATACGCGTATACAAGTAGAGCATCCGGTAACCGAAATGGTTACAGGAGTAGATTTGATCAAGGAACAGATCAAAATTGCCTCTGATGAGAAGCTGGGCTATACTCAGGAGGATATTACATTTGAAGGCTGGGCGATGGAGTGCCGTATCAATGCGGAAGATCCCTTCAAAGATTTCATGCCATCGCCAGGGCGGATTCAAATATACCTTCCACCGGGCGGTTTAGGGGTTCGTATTGATTCTGCTGCTTATCAAGGGTATATGATTCCCCCGTATTACGATTCCATGATAGCCAAATTGATTACTTATGGCCGTACCAGAGAGGAAGCGGTTAATCGTATGAGCAGGGCATTGGATGAATTTGTGGTCGATGGTATTAAAACCACTATCCCGTTCCATCAGCGAATGATGAAACACCCTGTTTTCGTAGGCGGAGACTTCAATACAAAGTTTCTAGAGAAATACCCTATAATGGATGAAGAATAGGGGGGAAGGAGTGAACAGAAATGAGTGAGCAACGCTTATTGAATGTAAGTAATGATTCTTCACTTGGTAATGTCGAGATTGCCCCGGAAGTTATTGAAGTCATTGCGGGTATTGCGGCATCTGAAGTTGCAGGTGTGGCGGCGATGCGAGGAAACTTCGCTTCTGGTGTGGTAGAACGGTTAGGAAAGAAAAACCACGGCAAAGGTGTCAAAGTAGAGCTTGAGGAAGATGGCATAAGCATTGATGTGTATGTCGTAATGGATTATGGCATCTCTATTCCCGGGGCTGCTCAGAAAATTCAGGATAACATCCGTCAGGCATTGATGAATATGACTGCTCTGGAAATCAATGAAATCAATATCCATGTGGTTGGCGTACAGATGGAACTGAAAGAAGACGAAGACTTAGAAGAAGAATAACTGGAAAAGGTCATAGGACATAAGCGCCTGTGGCCTTTTTGTATTTACTGCAACTTTCCTAACGTCCCTAAATTCTACCAACACATTGAAATCAAGTCTTCGATTTTTCGGCCAAATAGATGAAAAAGACGCTTATAAAGAGGGGAACGATTTTAAATGAAAAATGAATGTCTTTTACATAAAAAAGAATGGGACTTTTAATATTCTTATGGATAGGAGCACCAACCCTCATATCCAGGTAAGCTAAACTAAGGACAGGGCTAAAGATAGCTTTTCGATTGATAAAATGTTATCATTCTTACGGAATATAACGTAAAAGTGTACCTAAAGGAGATTGAAACATGAAACGACACCTTGCTCGTGAAAAAGCATTTCAAGTATTATTTCAAGTAGACGTCAATGATATAGAAATGGAAGAGGCAATCGACCATTTACTGGAAGAAACAGATAGTGATTCATTCATGGAACAATTAGTTCACGGAGTGTTTGACAAAAAACAGGAAATAGATCAAAAAATAGCCGACCATTTGGTTAATTGGAGCGTCAAACGACTGCCTTTAGTGGAAAAAACATTGCTCCGTATGGCTGTTTATGAAATGGATCATGTGGATGATGTTCCTGAGCAGGTGGCAATCAATGAAGCAATTGAATTAGCAAAAGTATTTGGAGATGAAAAGTCCGGTAAATTCATTAATGGTGTTCTATCAAAAATGACTAAATAACAATAAAAGGGGTTGTTTCGTATGGGTGCAAATATTATTTATGGAAAAGAACTGGCAACTGAGCTTCGTGAAGAAATGAGACAAGAAGTGTCAGAATTAAAAGCGAAAAACATTATACCAGGACTTACTGTGATAATTCTCGGAGAGGATCCCGCGTCACTTTCCTATGTGAGAGGAAAACAAAAAGCCTCAGAAAAAGTCGGAATGGAATCAAAACTGATTGAGATGCCAGAAACAACTTCTGAGCAGGAATTACTGGACCTGATTGCGGAACAGAATAAAGACGAGTCGGTACATGGGATTCTTGTGCAATTGCCACTGCCCGATCATATTTCCGAACAAATGGTAATTGAAGCAATCGACCCTGCTAAAGATGTCGATGGATTCCACCCGATCAATGTCGGAAGAATGATGACAAATCAGGATACATTTTATCCTTGTACCCCATATGGAATACTTGTCATGTTGAAAAAAGCGGATATCGAAATAAAAGGTAAACATGTCGTAGTGGTAGGGCGAAGTAACCTTGTCGGTAAACCTGTCGGTCAGCTTTTACTAAATGAAGATGCCACGGTTACCTATTGTCATTCAAAGACTCCTGACTTAACATTACACACAAAACAGGCGGATATTGTGATTGTAGCTGCTGGTAAAGCCGGTCTTGTTAAAGGAGACCATATCAAAGAGGGAGCAGTTGTAATTGATGTTGGGGTGAATCGAGTGGACGGAAAACTCGTGGGTGATGTTGATTTTGCGTCTGTTGAACCGATCGCTTCCCATTTAACTCCTGTACCTAAGGGTGTTGGACCAATGACGATAACAATGTTATTACATAACACTATAAAAGCTGCTAAAAAAATAAATGAAATCATGTAAAAGGAGCTTTTGATTGTGGAAGACCGTTATCTAACTGTTACTGCTCTGACAAAATATATCAAGCGTAAATTCGCTGCGGATTCCCATTTGAAAGAGGTTTGGCTTCGCGGAGAAATATCAAATTTTAAACATCACAGCCGTGGGCACATGTATTTGTCTTTGAAGGATGATAAAGCCCGGATTCAAGCCGTTATGTTTGCCGGCAATAATCGTTTTTTGAAATTCATCCCGGAAAATGGGATGAATGTGATGGTTAAAGGTGAAATAGGCGTATACGAACCGATGGGTCAGTATCAATTGTACATTCATGAAATGGAACCAGATGGAATCGGTGCTTTATATCTCGCGTTTGAACAATTGAAAGAAAAACTAGAGAAGGAAGGCCTGTTCTCACCTGCTGAGAAAAAACCTTTGCCTGCTTATCCCAACCATATCGGTATCATCACGTCCCCTACCGGAGCGGCAATCCGCGATGTCATGACTACCATAGAACGACGATACCCTGTGGTAAGACGCTCGGTTCTCCCTGTGTTAGTACAAGGGGAGCGAGCAAAAGATTCTATTGTCAAAGCGATTGAATATGCCAACCGTGCAGGGGATTTTGACGTACTGATCATAGGGAGGGGCGGGGGCTCTATTGAAGATTTATGGAGCTTCAATGAAGAAGCAGTAGCACGCGCGATAGCCGCTTCCAAAATCCCGGTCATTTCAGCTGTCGGTCATGAAACGGACTACACCATCAGTGATTTTGTCGCCGATGTACGTGCAGCCACACCGACCGGAGCAGCTGAACTGGCTGTGCCGTCACAAATCGAGTTGAATCAGCGCATCATTGTTTTGACCCAAAGGTTACAGAGGGCATTACAGACGGAGCAGACAGCAGCCTGGAAACGACTGGACCGGCTGCAGCATTCCTATGCATTCAAGTATCCCGCACTGCTAATGCGGCAAAAAGAGCAGGAACTGGATCGGCTGCTCGATTCTTTAAATAAGCGCGTAGAAAATCAAAAGAAGCAAAAGACAGCTCAGGTAAAACACTTACAAACCAGGTTACTGCAGCAACATCCAGAAAAACAGATCAACCAGACCAGCGAACGCCTGGAAAAACTGAGACAGCGCTTAACACGTGATTTCCGTATTCAAGTGAGTGAAAAAGAAAAGCAATTTGATAATGTAATCGAGAAGTTGTCATTGCTTAATCCCCTCGAAATAATGAAGAGAGGCTATGCTATTCCTTTCAATGATAGCGGAAACGTCATTAAAAGAGTAGAATCTGTGCAACCAGGAGAGGCGATTCAGGTGAAATTGCAAAACGGCAGCCTTGATTGCCAGGTATGGGGGATAGAGGAGGATGAAAATGAGTGAAAATCATAAGGAATTAAGCTTTGAAGAAGCGATCGAGCAATTGGAAAAACTGGTGGAAAAACTGGAAGAAGGCGATGTTCCACTGGAAAAAGCGCTCAATTATTATCAGGAGGGCATGAAACTGTCCAAGACCTGCAGTGAAAAATTGAATCGCGTCGAGCAGCAAATGCAGCAAATTTTGAATGAACACGGTGAGTTCGAGCCATTTTCCGTGCAGGAGGAAGAGTAGTGGATCAGGCACTTTCCTATTATTTAGAACAGGGGCAAACATTGGTGAATGCGTATTTACATGATTATATCTCTGAAAAACCCATTCATTCCAATCTCAAAAAATCTATGCTTTATTCGATTCATGCCGGCGGTAAGCGGCTCCGACCTATTCTTATGATGGCTGCCTGTGAAGCATTCGGCGGAAATAAAAAGGAAGTGCTTCCTGTAGCTGCAGCCCTGGAAATGATTCATACGTATTCTCTTATCCATGATGATTTACCTGCGATGGACGATGATGATATGCGGCGAGGTCAGCCGACCAATCATCGTAAGTTTGATGAAGCAACCGCTATTTTGGCCGGGGACGCTTTATTAACTTTAAGTTTTCAGGCGATCATGGAAGCGGAACAGCTAAGTGTCGAACAAAAAGTACACCTTGTTCAACAGCTTTCCACAGCCAGTGGTGCGCTTGGGATGGTGGCAGGGCAATTAATGGATATGGAAAGTGAAGGGAAGGCAATTACCCTTGAAGATCTCGAACAAATTCATCATTTGAAGACAGGAAAGCTGTTAAGTTTCGCTTTGATGGCTGGAGCCTATATTGGGGGAGCTTCAGAGCAACAGCTCCAGTCAATTAAAGAAACAGCAGATTTGCTGGGCATCATTTTTCAAATTCAGGATGACATTCTTGATGTAAGCGGTAATGAGGAAAAGTTGGGGAAACCGGTAGGCAGTGACTCAACAAACCATAAAAGTACGTACCCAAGTATGCTTGGGCTGGAAGGATCCGTCACTCAAAAAGAGCATTATGTAGCACAGGCTAAATCTGCTTTAAAACAAGCTGATGTAGAAGAAACGAAGCTTTTCATACTTATAGACCACCTAAGCAACCGCGATCATTAAGAATACAGTTTAATTGAGGAAGTCTGACGATTATGGTATATTAGAAGTACATAAGGGATGGTGCAGTATTCTAGTCAGTCCTCCGTTCCTGAAGGCGGGCCTAAAAATCCGCCAAAGGGCATATCGATGAAGTTCCTTGTGTTGGCTTGAGGCGCCCAGCCTTGGGTCGATGCTGGGAGTTAAGGTAGCGGGGCGATCCACAAAGGCATGTGGGCGTTGACCCTGCTTCCGCGGAGGCCCATATCTGTGATGGTTTCTTAGCCGGAAACCATGATGGAATGGGGTATGAACCTGCTTCATATGGAGGAATTCTGTATGAGCAGCGTAGCCTGCCTTGAGTGGTCTTGAGGGGATTATGGAATTAAAGATGCGTGGAAGGGATGGCCACCTTTTCATGGATTTTTTCGCCATATGAAATCAAGACTGCAAAAGAGGCTAAGGTACGGTCAAAGGCTGTTGAGGAAATCTCCTAGACTGTTTGCCAAGACACACAATAGGAATTATAGTGCGGACTAAGTGGTAATCCAGTCCGGCTTCCGGAGACGGAGTCGATCCGGGTTTAAAGGGGAACCGCCAGAATGGTGACATTCGGTATCTGGATGGGAAAACCTACTGGACCTAAGCCGCAATTTTTACCTATTGGGTGACCATTCCTTTTCTTACATATTCTACAAATGAGGTTGCGAATGGATAATCAATTAAAAAAATCATTAAGATTCAGTATAAGTATTGCCGTTATCACATTTGTGTTAGCGGCTATTTTTTCAATCATATCTTCTTCCGTATTAAGCGGGGTTATCTGGTTTATTGGATTAGTTATCGTTTTCATTATAGTATTGATTGGTGTTATATTTGATATGTTAGGAATTGCAGCTACTGCTGCATCAGAGCCGCCCTTCCATGCAATGGCCGCAGAGAAAGTACCTGGTGCAAAACAGGCGATCCTAATTGTCCGTAATGCTGATCGATTCGCCAGTTTTTGTAATGATGTCATCGGGGACATCTCCGGCATCGTCAGTGGTACAGCTTCTGCGATTGTAGTAATCCAGCTGTCCAATGTAATGGGGCATAATGAAGGGTCTACGGTGCAAATTACTATATCAGTCATAATGACAAGTATAGTAGCTGCGTTGACTGTAGGCGGTAAAGCTGTCGGCAAATTTTTTGCTATTCACTCTTCTACAAAGATCATATTTTTTGCTGCAAGAGTGATCGCATGGATAGAGAATAAATTGAAGATAAATATCATATCAAAACCAGCCGAGGCTTCTAGAAAAACACGTTAAAGATAGGAGGTCCATTTATGGATCTAAAGAAAATTCAAGATCCTTCGTTTGTCAGGGATCTTTCAGACGAAGACTTGAAACAGCTAGCCTCAACAATAAGAACTTTCCTAATTGAAAACCTTTCGAAAACAGGCGGTCATCTTGGAGCCAATCTTGGGGTTGTGGAGTTGACCCTTGCTCTTCATAAAGTATTCCAAAGCCCGAAAGACCGATTCATTTTTGATGTGGGTCATCAGTCTTATATCCACAAAATTTTGACTGGACGAGCGGGTCAGTTTGGCACTTTGAGACAATATAAAGGACTTTGTGGTTTTCCTAAACGTTGTGAAAGCGAACATGATTTATGGGAAACAGGTCATAGTTCGACGTCACTATCAGCAGCAATGGGCATGGCTATCGCACGCGATGTAAAAGGAGAAGAACACTCTATCCTCCCGGTGATTGGTGATGGTGCATTGACTGGTGGTATGGCTTTAGAGGCACTCAACCATATTGGCCATGAAAAGAAAAATATTACGGTCATACTTAATGACAATGAAATGTCGATTGCTAAAAACGTTGGTGCACTTCATAATGCGTTAGGACGGATGAGGAGCGCAGGAAAATATAACCGCGCTAAAGACGATCTTGAATGGTTGTTGAAAAAAATCCCTGCTGTCGGCGGCAGGCTTGCTCAAGCTGCTGAGCGTCTTAAAGACAGTATGAAATATTTTGTCGTGCCTGGAATGTTTTTTGAAGAATTAGGTTTTACTTACTACGGTCCTGTAGATGGCCATGATTTTCAAGATTTATTAGAAAACCTTAATTATGCGAAGAAAACAGAAGGCCCGGTTATTGTGCATGTGATGACCCAAAAAGGGAAAGGGTATCATCCTGCTGAAACGGACAAGACAGATAAATGGCATGGGGTGGGACCATACAAAATTGATTCAGGCGAAAAAATCAAGCCTGATACAGCGCCACCGGCCTGGAGTTCCGTGATAACGGAAGCGCTGAGACGGGAAGCACGTGAAGATAAGCGAATCGTCGCTATTACTCCAGCCATGATTTTAGGGTCTAAATTGGAGAAATTCGGCGAAGAGTTTCCGGACCGCTTATTTGATGTCGGAATAGCGGAACAGCATGCTACTACAGTAGCTGCTGGATTAGCTACCCAGGACATGAAACCATTTCTTGCGATTTATTCTACATTTTTGCAGCGTGCATACGATCAGGTCGTTCATGATGTATGCCGCCAAAATCTGAATGTGGTTTTCGGGATTGACCGTGCAGGGCTGGTAGGGGCTGATGGAGAAACACACCAGGGTGTATTTGATATAGCGTTTTTAAGAAATCTGCCGAATATAACCCTCATGATGCCCAAAGATGAAAATGAAGCTCAGCATATGGTGCATACCGCGATGAAGTATGATGATGGTCCGATTGCAATACGCTATCCTCGTGGTAATGCAAAAGGAGTAGCAGTAGATCCCGAACCTGAGCTGATTGAAATTGGCAGTTGGGAAACCTTACAGGAAGGTGCAGACGCTGTGGTGTTGACATTCGGCACCACGATAGACATGGCTCTGGAAGCCAGTGAGGAATTGAAGAAGCAGGGCATTTCAGTAAGAGTGGTTAATGCCAGGTTCCTAAAACCTTTGGACGAAAGAATGCTTCACCAAATTATGCAGGATAGCTTGCCTATTTTGACTATTGAAGAAGCTGTTCTGAAAGGTGGTTTCGGCTCAAGTATCCTTGAGTTTGCTGAAGAAAACCTCTATAAAAATCAATCAATCAAACGTATGGGTATCCCGGACCGTTATATTGAGCATGGCAAAGTGCCTGAATTGTTGAAAGAGATTGATTTAACAAAAGAATCTGTGGTGGCGAACTTGAAAGAACTAATACCAAGTAAACAAAAAAGGGCTTGAAGATATGGGAAAGAAAGTAAGACTGGATATATTACTTGTCGAAAGAGGTATAATAGAGACAAGAGAAAAAGCTAAAAGGACGATAATGGCAGGGCTTGTTTATTCGGAAAGTGCCCGTCTGGATAAACCCGGAATGAAGGTCGATGAAGATACCTCTTTACATGTGAAAGGAAAGTTGATCCCCTATGTTAGCCGAGGTGGCCTGAAGCTGGAAAAAGCTATTAAGGAATTCGATTTAAACTTGAAAGGCAGGGTAATGATTGATGTTGGATCATCCACTGGCGGTTTTACGGACTGCGCCTTACAAAATGGCATAGAAAGTAGTTATGCTATAGATGTAGGCTATAATCAGCTGGATTGGAAGTTGAGGAATGATCCTCGTGTGTATGTAATGGAGCGCACAAATTTCCGTTATGTGACAGAAGAGGACCTGGTTCACGGACAGCCGGATTTTGCTTCTATTGATGTATCCTTTATATCACTCCGGTTGATTTTACCGGTTTTGTCCCGGCTGTTACAGGAAGAAAGCGACATCGTCGCATTGATTAAGCCGCAATTCGAAGCAGGTAGAGACCAGGTCGGTAAAAAAGGAATCGTCCGTGACCCGAAAATCCATGAGGAAGTTGTCAAAAGAATCATTGGCTTTGCTCAAGAGCAAAACTATACCGTTGCGAATATTTCGTTTTCGCCTATTACCGGGGGAGACGGAAATATTGAATTTTTAGCACATTTCCGCTGGAAATCCAGTAAAGAAGGTAATCGTATCTCCGATGTTAAGATTAGGGATATTGTGGAAGAAGCACATCAGACACATCGGAAGCATGCGTAGGAGAAGAGGGCTGCCTTGATGTGTAGCCCTCTTTTTATGTAAAATGCACGGTTTTTAGATTGGAGGAAAATTTCTGTGAACAAAGGTCAGCGACACATTAAAATTCGTGAATTAATTACCAATAATGATATTGAAACACAGGATGAACTTGTCGACCGTTTGAAAAGTCTTGGCTATAATGTCACGCAGGCTACCGTCTCAAGAGACATAAAAGAGCTGCATTTAGTGAAAGTCCCGATGATTGACGGCAGGTATAAATACAGTCTTCCTGCTGACCAACGTTTCAATCCATTGGAAAAACTTCATCGCCTAATGATGGATGCGTTTGTGAGTATTGATCGTGCGGGGCATTTTATCATTTTAAAAACATTACCCGGCAATGCCAATGCTGTGGGTGCATTGATTGATAATTTAGATTGGGAAGAAATAATGGGAACAATTTGCGGAGATGATACGTGCTTGATTATTTGCCGGAGTGAGAAACAGACGCAGATGATATCGGATCAACTGCTGGAAATGCTGTAAAATATAGCTGAAGCATCCTGTAAGATGTGGCATATCTAAGAAATGGGGAAATCGAGGTGGCTCAACGATGTTAATGGAACTTTCTATTCGCGATTTTGCTATCATTGATCAAATTTCTGTCAATTTTAAAGACGGTTTGACTGTATTGACCGGAGAAACTGGTGCAGGTAAATCCATCATTATTGATGCGATCCAATTACTCGCAGGCGGACGGGGTTCGGTAGAATTTGTCCGGCATGGCAGCAAGAAAGCTGAAATAGAAGGATTGTTTTCCGTAGAAGGATACCATCCTGTTTATGATAAAGGGGAGGAATTCGGGGTTGATATCGAGGAAGATGGAATGATAGTACTGCAACGTACGATTACTTCTCAAGGAAAGAGTATTTGCCGTGTAAACGGAAAACTCGTCACCCTCGCTATTCTCCGGGAATTCGGTAAAACACTAATAGACATTCATAGTCAACATGAAACACAATCACTGATGGATGTGGAGCAGCATATTGAGCTGTTGGATTTATACGCGGATAAAGAAATTAAGCAGGCCAAAGAAGAATATCAAAAGTTATATGATAAATACCAGTCTTTACGGAAAAGATATAGAGAACTGAATGATAATGAACAGGAAATGGCCCAGCGGCTTGATTTATTAGAGTTTCAATGGAATGAACTGCAGGCAGCAGAGCTGAAGCCTGATGAAGATACTGTTTTGACGGAAGAACGAAACCGTTTAGTCAATTATGAAAAAATATATTCTGGTCTTCATGATGCTTATCAGGCTCTTTATGGTGAACAAAAAGGCCTGGATTGGGTCTCTCATGCGCTGACTGCACTGGAAGGCGCAAAGGATTATGATGAACAGATAAATAAAATGTCAGAAGAAATGTCGAACCATTATTACCTGATGGAAGAAATGACCTTTCAGCTTAGCTCCCAGTTGGAGCAGTTGGAATTTGATCCGGAACGTCTGGATGACATTGAAAGCAGATTGAATGAAATCAATCGTCTTAAGAAGAAGTATGGACAAAGTGTCGAAGAGATTCTGGAGTACAGTTCGAAAATTGAAGAAGAAATTGAAGAAATTAAAAATAAAGATTCTCATTTAGCCAAGCTCGAGGACGATATCAAAGAAATCGGACAAGACGCCGTCCTGGAAGCCAAACAGATTCAGGATATCAGAGTGAAGGCTTCCAAAAACCTTTCACATGCTATTCAACAGGAGTTGAAAGGTTTATACCTCGAGAAGGCATCTTTTGCGGTGGATATCCAAACTAAAGAGGGACAGCAGGATGATCCTGAATTTGATGGCAGGAATGTTAAATTGATGCCCAGCGGATTCGATTTAGTCAAATTTCTGATCACGACAAACCCCGGAGAGCCATTAAAAGAAATTCACAAAGTTGCCTCAGGCGGAGAGCTTTCCCGTGTAATGCTTGCTTTAAAAAAGATTTTTTCAAAACATCAGGGTGTTACCAGCGTCATTTTCGACGAAGTGGATACTGGTGTCAGCGGACGGGTTGCACAAGCTATCGCTGAAAAAATATACGGAATTTCAGAGGCTTCCCAGGTTCTATGTATATCACATTTGCCCCAGGTTGCTTCCATGGCTGATACCCATTTGCAGATTGAAAAGCACGTGAGCGGTGATCGCACATCCACCTCCCTGCAGGAGTTGACTCTCCATGATAAAATTGATGAGATCAGCAGGATGATTACAGGGGCAGAATTGACAGATACTACAAGAGAACATGCAAAAGAATTATTGGAACTTGCATTCAAATATAAATCGAAAGAACACATAAAATCGCGCTGACATCGGCGTGATTTTTAGTATTAACATTTCCGTTAAAAGCCCTTTTTATCCATCCATTTACACTAAAAATGTTTCAGGAATTCTTCCCTCTTTTTTCTGACTTGAGCTGTGTTTAAAAAGCGACTGCTTAGACCACATTAAAAGTAAACCATTCGATTGAGATGGTGTGGGTTAGAGGCGAGGAGTTGGAACATTTGAAATTTAAACAACAGATGAGATATGCAGCAGGTTTAATCCTTTTGCTCACCATGATAGTAATACCGTTTCTAAGCCCTGTACAAAAGTATTTATCCATTCCGACTGAATGGACCACCTTTCAGGAACAAGGCATCACCAGTGTGCCAGCTATAAAAGATATTAATGAAGCAGAAGGTTCTTCGATACATGCCCTTCAATCCAGTAAAGGAAACTCCTCAGCAGATGAGTTCTTCTATAACGTTGCTGGCCTGCCGTTGAAAAAAATCAATGTGGATTATCTTAGTGACTATAAGGTCATACCTGGAGGTCAATCGATTGGTGTCAAACTGCACACAAAGGGTGTATTAGTTGTAGGACATCATCAAGTGAAGACAGAAAAAAATCAGGTCTCTCCAGGAGAGAAGGCGGGAATTGAAGTCGGCGATATACTTCTTAAGGTAAATGGCAAAGAATTAGAAAAAATGTCAGAAATGGCACCGATTGTGAAAGAAGCTGGAGAAAAAGAAAAAGCTCTTAACGTAACAGTCAAGCGGGGGAAAGAAACATTTGATACTAAGCTTACTCCGACCTACGATGTAAAGGATCAAAAATTCCGTATCGGTCTTTATATCCGGGATTCAGCAGCTGGAATCGGCACAATGACTTTTTATGATCCTCGATCAAAAAAATATGGAGCGCTGGGCCATGTCATTTCTGATATGGACACGCAAAAGCCGATTGAGATTCATGAGGGAACAATTGTGAGGTCCAATGTAACATCCATCCAAAAAGGAAGTGAAGGTGTCCCGGGAGAAAAGAAAGCTGAGTTTTCCGCAGACCGAAACCGAATTGGAGAAATAACCAAAAACAGTCCTTTCGGTATATTTGGAAAGTTAGATAATGGAATTACCAACGGTGTAAGCGATGAACCAATGCCGATTGCTTTATCACATGAAGTAAAAGAAGGACCTGCAAAGATTTTAACCGTAGTGGAAGGTGAAAAAGTGCAGGAGTTCGATGTAGAGGTAGTTAGTACCGTTCCGCAAAAGCATCCTGCCACAAAGGGAATGGTAGTAAAAATCACTGATCCAGAATTATTGAAGGAAACAGGTGGCATCGTGCAAGGGATGAGCGGCAGTCCGATTATTCAAGATGGAAAAGTCATCGGAGCAGTTACCCACGTTTTTGTAAATGATCCTACCTCAGGTTATGGTGTCCATATTGAATGGATGCTTCAGGAAGCAGGTATTGATATTTATAAGCAGCAAGCAAGTTGAAGCCGTATCACTTACGGCTTTTTTTTATTGGTTTTTTTAAACGTTGGTATTGATTTTTCATAAAAGCATTATTCCACTAAATGGCCGAATTGTGGAAGACTCAGTTTCAAAGTAATTTGGGTTCGTTACCGGGACAGGGGAAAGGGTGGCTGGGAAACGATTCGCTTTCCAGCTGCATCGCCTAGACACTCGCGACATAAGCAGTCCATCAACGGGAAGAAAAAACACTTCCCTTTTGCTGTTCTGCTTATGCGTGTCGTGTCTCCCAAGGCGATTACGCATTCGTTTCTTTCCTGTGGGGGAGGCTGGCAAGCCTCCTCGGCCGTTTCACGACCTGTGGGGTCTCGCCTAGCCCCTTCTCCTACGGGAGTCTCACCGTTTCCCCGCCACCTTATCCATATTTTGACGAACGAACCCTACGTTGGGAGAAGATACCTTCCACATTTACTGCATGAAAAGCTCAATGATTCAGGACATAAGCTCTTTTCAGCTGTTAAGATGGTGGTTCCGCATATCGATGTTTCCGTTAGTCTTACAAATGCAAGGAGGGCCGGGAAATTGCGAGACTCCTATGGGAGGGTAGGACATGGTGAGATCCCGCAGGGCTTTAGCCTGAGGAAGCTCACCGTCCGCCCATGGAAAGCGAGTGATTTCCCGGACCTCCAAACGCTCACCACCGTAACGGAAACAGTTTCTCTCGAAACTGAGTCTTCAGGAAAAGGGAGCTTTTCTGTAAGTTGAACTTTCAGATTTGACAAAGCCTTTTAATTAAAAAACTTAATTCCTTTAATGGAAAAATTATGTTACTATACTTAATGTAAAGATTTTTCGACAAACAGGAAATTCGCCTTGCATTAATTGTAGAATATAATCGAAAACCATAGAAAATCAAAGTAAATAGAAGCATTTTAAAAATAATTAAATTTTTCTCACTAAATTAAAAGGAATATCTGCACGATTGTCGAATACATTACTTGGAAGAACAGGCGGAAAATACAAGGAGGAATCAAATAAAGTGGAAAAAATTAAAATTGGTTTGGCTGACGATAATCGTGAATTGATTAAGTTGTTGGAAGAGTATTTTGAGGACATTAAGGATGTAGAAGTTGTCGGCACATCTTATAATGGCAAAGAATGCCTGGAAATGTTAAAAGAGACTACTCCTGATGTACTTGTTTTGGATATTATTATGCCGCATATGGATGGACTTGCTGTATTAAGTCAAATGAAGCAGTTGGAGTTAAAGAAAAAACCAAGCGTCATCATGCTTACAGCTTTCGGACAAGAAGAGGTGACGAAAAAAGCGGTCGATTTAGGAGCATCTTACTTCATGCTGAAGCCGTTTGACCTTGACTCTCTTACGGACCAGATTCGTCAAATTCATGGTTCTAACGATCCGATTAGCAAAGCTATTGGTACAAGTGCGAAGTCTGGACAGAAACCGGACCTTAATACAAGCATCACACATATCATCCATGAAATTGGTGTGCCGGCACATATTAAAGGATACATGTATCTGCGTGAAGCAATTTCAATGGTATACAATGATATTGAATTATTAGGATCGATTACTAAAGTGTTGTATCCGGATATAGCTAAAAAATATCAGACAACTGCATCTCGTGTAGAACGGGCAATCCGTCATGCGATCGAGGTAGCCTGGAACCGTGGCAATGTCGAATCGATTTCTTCTTTGTTTGGATATACCATTTCTAATACAAAAGCTAAGCCGACAAATTCCGAATTCATCGCTATGGTAGCTGACCGCCTGCGCTTGGAACATAAAGCAAGTTAACTATCATAAAAACAGATCTAAATAGCTTCTCTTTTCTCTCGCTTGTTTGTGCGAAGGAAAGAGAGGCTTTTTATTTTGGCTATTTTCGGAAAATATTGAAACAAGTGGCGGGGCAATTTAAACGGTGTGCGGGAATTTTTGCGAAAAATCGTAATAACACAAGAAAAATCAGAATTATTTCTACAAATAATGGAGAAGAGCAAACAACTATGTTACAATTTTAAATTATTAAACACTTTAACATATTAGCAGGGAGATGTAATCATGAAAGTAGTAAAGTTCGGAGGAAGTTCTGTTGCAAATGCAACACAATTAAGAAAAGTGGCGGATATTGTCCTGGATGATCCGCAGCGAAAAGTGGTCGTAGTTTCAGCACCGGGCAAAAGGTTCAGTGACGATGTGAAAATGACCGATCTATTGATTGAGCTTGCAGGAAAAGTGATCAACAATGAAGATTATGAAACAGCTTTGTCAGCCGTAATGGATCGTTTCCGTGAAATCATCCAGGAATTGGAGCTGTCGGAAGATTTGACTGAAACGATTCAAAAGAATATTCAATACATTATTGCTGCTCATGAATCCGCAGAATGGACACTGGACGCACTTAAATCTTGTGGAGAAGATGGTTCTGCACAGATTCTCAGTGCGTATTTACAGTCTAAGGATGTGACAGCTTCCTACGTCAGTCCAAAAGATGCCGGGATTATTGTCAGTGATGAACCAGGACAGGCTCAGGTGCTTGATGAGAGTTTGGAACAGTTGTATAAATTGCATGAACGGGAAGGGATTCTGGTTGTGCCTGGCTTTTTCGGATACAGCAAGGAAGGAAGACTGGTCACATTTCCTCGTGGCGGATCTGATATAACAGGGTCGATTGTGGCAGCCGGAGTAAAAGCTGACTTGTATGAAAACTTTACAGATGTCGATTCCGTATACTGTGTGAATCCGAATATTGTCTCTAATCCTAAACAAATCACCTCTTTGACATATAAAGAAATGCGTGAACTATCCTATGCCGGATTTTCTGTCTTTCATGATGAAGCCCTAATTCCGGCGTTTAAAGCTAAGATACCTGTATGTATTAAGAATACCAATAATCCGCAGGCACCAGGCACAATGATTGTCGCTGAGAATGAAGCCGGCTTTGGAAAGGTGACTGGTATAGCGAGTGATAAAGGTTTCTTGACGCTCTATGTCAGTAAGTATTTGATGAACCGTGAAATCGGTTTTGGTCGTCGACTGTTACAAATTCTTGAAGATGAAAACATCTCATTTGAGCATGCTCCTTCGGGTATAGACGATATGTCTGTGATTTTAAGGGAAGAAGAGCTGCCCGGAGGAAAAGAGGAGCGAATATTAGCTCGTATCCAGCAAGAGTTGAATGTGGACACGGTGTACATTGAACGGAAAATGGCTATGGTAATGCTTGTAGGGGAAGGTATGAATAGTACAATCGGTCTGGCCAGCCAGGCTACCCGCGCTTTTCGTGAAGCAAATGTTAATATTGAAATGATCAACCAGGGTTCTTCAGAGGTCTCGATGATGTTTGGAGTGGATGCTGAGGGTATGGAACGGGTTGTACAGTGTTTGTACCGTGAATTTTTTGAATAAAAAGTAAAATAATACTTTCTCGAGGGTCTTTTAGTGAAGAGGTATCGAGGTAAAAAAGACTGTCCCGGCAAATCTTAGATGACTTTCGGGACAGTTTTATTTTTTAACGACTCAACAATAAGGAAGAGTTTTTTTGGATTTTGATACCTTGGATAAATTTTCTTTTAAAGAATGATAATCGCTTATACCTGTTTCGACAGCGCCTCTTAATAACTGTTCGAATAATTCTGCTGTCATAATCGCATCGTTCAAGGCATGATGACGTTCCATTTGTTCGATATCAAAGTACCTTAATAAAGGGTCCAGCTGATGGCGGATATCAGGCAAGAGCCATTGCGCGAGTAACTGGGAATCAATTACCGGAGGATCGTACTGTGGAAGTTTCCAACGTTTCAACATCGCCTGAAGAAATCGCATATCGAATTTAGCAGGATGAGCTACCAGGATCGAATCCTGACTAAAAAATAAAAACCTTTCAAACCCCTCAATAAACGAACATCCTTTTTGTAATTGTGATCGTGTCAAGCCTGTCAATTCCAATGTATGACGGTGCACCGGCCGGATAGGCCTTATGATCTGGTGGAATTTTTTAATGTTACAGGCTTGCAGTCCTTCCATTTGTATAGCTCCGATTGAGATAATTTCATGACCGATTTCCGGGAGGAAGCCAGTTGTTTCTAAATCGAATATGGTGTATGTTGCTTCCTCCAAAGGCTGATGCAGCAGACCTCTTGCGGATTGATAATTCTCAAGAATTTCGTAAAGTCGGTGATAGCCCTCCATTTTTAAATAAGGCTTGATTTTATAAGCGTATATCGGTTTTTCGAAAAATAAATATTTGATGATTTGCAAATCGATAGGCAGCATCAGACCACCCGATTCCTGTTATAGCTTAATTCAAGGACTTGCTGGAGACGTTTAGCGATGATTAATGCATCACGTAAGATTCTTTTTTCATCTTTTTTTAAATGGGCTAAATTCAACTCATTCGATAAAGGTAAATGATCGTCAAGCTGTCTTAAATTTTCCTGCAGCCGGAACGTGAGTAAGCGATGCAATGCCAGCTTCGCATTTTCAGCATCTCTAGGATGGAATCGTTCCTGCTTTGTGAGAGCTGTCAGTCTTTTGATGGTATTGATATCTTCAATCCCGTATTTGATCGAATAAATACGAATAGCGTTGACTATTTGCATAATAGCAGATTTTTTTAAGTTCAAGCCCCGTTTTTTTCCAACTCCAGTAATCCGTCCAAACGGTTGTATAGGTACCCTGAACCGCAATGTATCCTTCATCAGCAATTGATGCAGGTTTAAAGAACGGCGAATACGTGCCACAACAAATTCTCTCAATTCATAAGCAAGTGAATAATCGCCAAAAATTGGACGGAAGTCCACAAAAATCGTAAAGTCTCTTATTTCTTCTCCATCCATTTTTTCAATCCAATTTTTTACACTTTCATACCATTCTTCTTTTGATTTACGCCACTTTTCCTCTTTTGCCATAATTCCTCCAGTACATAACGGGAATCCACAATCTGCCAGCATGTGGTTGATTTTTTCTCCGAACAATTTGAAATAGTCAACGATTTTTTGAGCGGCAGGCAAGTGCTTGTAATCAGATAGAATCAAACCATTATCCTGATCTGTACTGAAAGCCTGTTCTTTTCTTCCTAAACTTCCCATCACTATAAAACAATAGTTAATCGGGGGTGCACCATAGCCTTCTGCGACCATTTCTTCTTCAGCGATTTGTATGATTTGTTTATGGATCCGCTCATTATAGTTGGATATTAGTTCAGTGATGTCATAAGCGTACATATTTTCTCCGACCAAACTTCCGACAAATTGCTGGAAACGTTTATTATTGGAAGGGGATAAACTTTTCAGCTCATCTATACTTGTTGCATTAGAGATACGATAAGTAAGGTCGAAGTAGACGGAGTTCTGGATTGTAAAGAAAGATGATTGTCTAAGTACCCCTGCAATGGTATCGCGATGTAGTACGGGAATCAACTCTGTAGGATGGTGCTTTAAATAACTTAAGGCATCATAGATGAATGACTGCGAAGCAATTGCAAAAGACTCTTCGGTGGCATAATCTTTCACAGGCTTCTTATGGCCATTTTCAAAATAGGCTTTCAAAATTTCCGAATAGCCCAGCATTCCGATCATCGTTTGACGGTCTTCGCTGACAATCAACGCTTCAACTTTCTCTTCTTGTATTATCCTTGCCGCCTGTTCTACAGATTTTTCAGGGTGAATGAACGTAGGAGGCTCCATAAAAGCATCCGCCCGTTTTTTAAATAGCTCTTTTTCATCGTTATCGTCCGCGGTGGAACTTTTATATTTAATTTCATTATAAAGGGACTTCATCATATTACTAATTTCGTTGACGACGACCTTTGAAAAGTGAGTGTTATTGGACATGACTTCAAAAAATTTAGCCTTATCAAAGCATAGGGTCCTGGTCGCTTCTAATGCCTGGACAGAGAATTTCATCTCCCCGCTGGTTAGCATCATCATGACACCCACAAGGTCGCCAGGATAGAAAAAGTTGACGGACAATTGCTGTCCATTAGAGCGGTGCATGATGTTTTTAGCAAGCCCTGATAAAAGAAATTGTACTTCCACAGAATCTTCCTGCTGATCCTCATGGATGATGAATTCGTTTTTATTATATTCATGGACGGCGGCATTTCCGAAGATGTCGTTAAACTCTTCAGATGTCAATAAGTTGAATGGATATTGTTCTTTGAACATCTCCTGATAACTTTCCATTAAAAAACCCCTAACTTACGAATGTTGGTAATATTAGTATAGCAAACCAGTACGCAGGCATGCTTCTGAGGAGCATTACAATAATATTTTTTCACAAAAAAAGAGCACATACGGCTCTTCTTTAAAATCTTCCATTTGTCTGTTTTCGCTTTTTATCCCGGTGGCGGATGAACCCTCCGATAAACGCGATTCCTCCCAATAAAAATAGGACACCAACAATAAATTGTATCGAAATATGAAAGAAAATTGGGTGTGATATTCCAAATAACGTATCACGTATCAGTTTAATTCCTAATGTCGCAATGATTCCGGGGGTGACCAGGATAAGTAAGGCTATCAATCGCATTGCACTCGAGCTCCCTTTATATAAAAATATTTATAAAAAACTAAGATACTTAGTCAGCTGCGCAATTTTTGTCAATGTTTATTAAGTATAGCAAACAAGCCGATTTATGAAAACTTATTAAAACTTGCTAATATATGCAGGTTGAATTATGATGAAGGTACGCAAAAACTTGCAGGAAGTGGTACAGTGAAACGAGTACTAATTGTAGGTGCCGGCAAAGGCGGTACGGCATTATTGAAGTTATTAAATGCGACCAACCGAATGGAAATTGTAGCCATAGTAGATATTAACCAGCAAGCGGAAGGGTTAAGGCTGGCTGCTGATTTTGGAATAGCTACAGGTTCGGCTTGGAAGGAATGGATACATAAACAAATCGATATTGTAATTGAAGCAACGGGAGATGAAAAAACTTTCGAATCTATTCTCTCTGCCAGAAGAGGGAAGACAGTGGTCATCCCGGGTTCAGTTGCTTATATCACTTCTGAACTTTTGGAAGAAAAAGAGACGTTATTGAATGAATTGAAAACACAAACGGTTAATCAGGAATTAATCCTGAACAGTATCCATGATGGAATGATTGTCATTGATGAGCAGGAAAAAGTTACATTCATGAACCGAAGTGCAGCGAAAATTTTAGGGATGGACAAGAAAGAAGCGTTAAATCGCAATGTGAATCAAATTATCACCTCAACCAGACTTCCACAGATAATGAAAACCCGCAGGAAGGAAGTTAATCAGAAGCTTATACTGGAGAATGGTAAAAAAGTGATTACCACACGGATCCCTATCATTAATTCGGCTAATGATGTTATGGGTGCGTTCGCTGTTTTCAAAGATATTACCGAAGTGGTCAATTTAGCGGAAGAGATAACCGATTTAAAAGAAGTAAAAACGATGCTTGAAGCGATTATCCAATCTTCTGATGAAGCGATAACTGTGGTGGATGAGAATGGGAATGGTTTAATGATCAACCCGGCCTACACTAGAATTACAGGGCTGACGGAGAAAGATATCGTTGGCAAACCCGCAACAGTAGATATTTATGAAGGCGAAAGTATGCACATGAAAGTGTTGAAGACGAGAAGGCCTGTGCGCGGGGTCAGGATGAAAGTCGGGCCTGCTAAAAAGGATGTCATCGTTAATGTTGCCCCTGTGATTGTTGATGGAAAACTGAAGGGTAGTGTAGGTGTCCTTCATGATGTGACAGAAATCAAGTCGCTGACAAGTGAATTGAAACGGGCCAGGCAGATCATCCGAAAATTAGAGGCGAAATACACATTTGATGATATCATCGGTACTTCTCAAGAAATGACACTAGCTTTAGAACAAGCTAAAGTGGGTGCAAAAACCCCTGCAACCGTGCTATTAAGAGGGGAATCGGGCACCGGAAAAGAACTTTTTGCACATGCCATCCATAATGAGAGCGGACGACGACATAATAAGTTCATCCGGGTCAACTGTGCTGCTATTGCTGAATCCCTATTGGAGAGTGAGTTGTTCGGGTATGAAGAGGGAGCTTTTTCAGGAGCGAAACAAGGCGGGAAAAAGGGGCTGTTTGAAGAAGCGAATAACGGCAGTATCTTCTTAGATGAAATTGGAGAACTTACGTTACAAATGCAAGCCAAGCTGCTTCGCGTACTTCAGGAAAAAGAGATAGTCCGTGTCGGGGGAACGAAGCCGGTGCCGGTAGACGTCAGAATCATTGCTGCTACACATGTCAATTTGGAAAAAGCAATCATGAATAAAAGTTTCCGCGAAGACCTTTATTACCGGCTTAACCGTCTTCCTATTTATATTCCGCCTTTAAGAGAAAGGATGGAAGATATTCCTTTATTGATCGACCACCTGATTCAAAAATTGAATGAAAATTATGGGCGAAATGTAAAGCGGGTCGAAGATAGGGCTTTAGAGAAATTGAAAAGTTATCATTGGCCTGGAAATGTAAGGGAATTGGAAAATATCATTGGAAGAGCGATGATTTATATGGAAAACTTTGAGGAAGTAATTCGCCTTGCGCATATTCCTCCGTTGAAGCACGCAGTTCCAAAAATAGATAAAACCAGGGAAGAGGACCAGTCATGGCTTGGTGAAACGCTTCAAGTTGCAGTCGATGCTTATGAACGGAAGCTGCTTGCTGAGGCTTATCAAGCGCATAATTACAATAAAACCCAGACGGCAAAAGCGCTGGGCATCTCCATTCGTAATCTCTATTATAAGTTGGATAAATATAATTTGGACAAAAATAGCATGCAATAATTTTCATACATGCCAATTATTGCAGGGTGATGACCTTGGCTAAAAAGCGATTACAAAGACATAATTAAGTTGGCATGGTATTTGCATGTAGAAATAGTGAAGAGGTGAGATTTTGCGCACACTAGGAACATTGATAGAAAAACTTGATAACTCGGAACTTAAGACCGTGTCCGTAGCTCAAGCGGCAGATCTGGAAGTGTTGAAAGCTGTGAAAAGCGCTATACAACGTAATCTTTGCCGTTTTTTGCTAGTAGGAGAAGAAAAAGAGATTGAACGGGTATCTCATGAGGCAGGTTTGGATCTGCATCATCCCTCCATTGAAATAAAATCGACAAAGAAGGATGAGGCAGCTATCCATGCTGTCAGGGCTGTCAGAGCCGGGGAAGCTCATGTAGTTATGAAAGGAAACCTTTCTACTAAAGAAATCTTAAAGGCGGTCCTCCATAAAGAATACGGTTTGCGGGCAGGTAATGTATTATCCCATACCGCTCTCTTCGAAATTCCCAATCAGGATCGGCTGATATTTTTGACAGATGCCGCCATGAATATAGCTCCTTCCCTTGAAGAAAAAGGACAGATCATTGAGAATACAGTTTCTGTGGCGAGGAGTTTAGGAGTAGAGCTGCCAAAAGTCGCTGTATTAGCTGCAGTCGAAGTAGTCAATCCTGCGATGCCCGCTACAATGGATGCTGCGATGCTTACACAGATGAATAGGAGAGGTCAGCTCAAGCATTGCCAGGTGGATGGTCCGCTTGCCTTTGATAACGCTGTCAGTAAGACCGCTGCAGAACAAAAAGGAATCGACTCACCGGTAGCAGGGGAAGCAGACATACTGGTCGTTCCCGCAATCGAGGTAGCTAATGCATTATATAAGTCATTCATGTACTTTGCAGAAGCGAAGGTAGCCGGTATCATCAGCGGTGCTGCTGCACCGATTGTTCTCACCTCTCGCGCTGATTCAGCCGAGAGTAAAATATATTCACTCGCTCTGGCTTTATTATCATCTGACAAACAATAGGAGGAATACAGGATGAAAATTTTCAATTACATGAAGGAATACGATTATGAGCAATTAGTATTTTGCCAGGATGAAACTTCAGGTTTAAAGGCAATCATCGCTATCCATGATACAACGTTAGGTCCAGCCCTTGGCGGGACAAGAATGTGGACGTATGAAACAGAAGGTGAAGCTATCGAGGATGCATTGCGTCTGGCTAAAGGGATGACCTACAAAAATGCGGCTGCCGGCTTGAATCTTGGGGGTGGAAAAACTGTTATTATCGGAGATCCAAAGAAAGATAAAAATGAAGAGCTTTTCCGCGCGTTCGGTCGTTATATACAGGGGTTGAATGGTCGTTATATTACAGCAGAAGATGTAGGAACCACGGTACAGGACATGGATTTGATCCATGAGGAGACGGATTATGTAACTGGTATTTCACCAGCCTTCGGTTCTTCCGGAAACCCTTCTCCTGTAACTGCTTACGGAGTTTATCGCGGGATGAAAGCAGCTGCTAAAGAAGGCTTCGGTTCCGATTCCCTTGAAGGGAAAACAGTTGCTGTACAGGGTATAGGTAATGTGGCTTATAACTTGTGCAGTCACCTGCATGAAGAAGGAGCTAATTTGATTGTCACAGATATCAATAAAGAAGCAGTCCAGCGGGCAGTGAATGATTTTGGAGCTAAAGCAGTGGACACGAATGAAATTTATGGTGTAGATTGTGATATTTATGCACCATGTGCGCTTGGAGCTACAATCAATGATGAAACAATTCCCCAATTAAAGGCGAAAGTTATTGCCGGAGCAGCTAATAACCAGCTGAAAGATACAACTCATGGAGATATCCTTCACGAAAAAGGGATTGTCTATACACCGGACTATGTCATTAACGCCGGGGGAGTAATCAATGTAGCTGATGAATTGAACGGGTATAATAAAGAGCGCGCTATGAAACGGGTGGAAACAATTTACGATAACGTCGCAAAAGTGTTTGAAATTTCCAGGCGCGATAATATTCCTACTTATGCAGCTGCTGACAGAATGGCTGAGGAACGTATTCAGCGTATGCGTCATTCTCGCAGCCAGTTTTTACAAAATGGCCATCACATTCTTAGCAGAAGATAAACAGCAACGGTTGAACGGAGGTTTAAGTCAGTGCAGCAAACTCACAGAATTCTAGTAATCAATCCAGGTTCGACATCTACGAAGATCGGTGTGTTTGATGAGGAAGATTGTATTTTTGAAAAAACTATCCGCCATACTTCCGAAGAAGTGGCGGGTTATTCACGAATCATCGATCAGTTTGAGTTTCGTAAGCACGTCATATTGAATGAGCTGGATGAAGAAGGAATCAATATCAGTAAACTTAGTGCCGTTTGTGGACGTGGCGGGCTGCTGCGTCCGATTGAAGGGGGCACTTACGAAGTCAATGATGCGATGCTCGAGGATTTGAAAGCAGGTTATAACGGAGAACATGCTTCTAACTTAGGCGGGATCATCGCCAATGAAATTGCCCAGGGATTGAACATCCCAGCGTTTATTGTAGATCCGGTAGTGGTGGATGAATTGCAGGAGATAGCACGTGTTTCTGGTGTTCCGGAAATACCAAGAAAAAGCATCTTCCACGCATTGAATCAAAAGGCTGTGGCAAGAAGGGCCGCAAATGATCTTAAACAATCCTATAAGGCTTCCAGGCTGATCGTTACCCATATGGGCGGGGGGATTACGGTAGGCGCTCATAAAAATGGTCGAGTGGTAGATGTGAACAACGGTCTGCACGGGGATGGACCTTTTTCGCCTGAACGTGCAGGAACGGTACCTGCGGGCGACCTTGTATCCTTATGTTTTTCCGGGCAGTATTACCGCGATGAAATCATGAAGAAGCTAGTCGGTAAAGGCGGCCTGGTGGCTTATCTGGAGAGCAATGATGCTGTAGAAATAGAAAATCGCATTGAACAAGGCGATAGGAAAGCGGCGCTTATCTATGATGCAATGGCTTATCAAATCGCTAAAGAAATAGGTTCAATGAGCGCGGTTTTAGAAGGTAAAGTAGATGCTATCGTCTTGACCGGGGGTCTGGCGTACGGGAAAGAGTTCGTTAAACAAATTTCAGAGCGTGTGAAATGGATTGCTGATATTCTGGTCTATCCAGGCGAAAATGAACTGGAGGCTCTCAATGAAGGAACATTGCGTGTCCTTCACCAGGAAGAGCTGCCAAAACAGTATCCTAATTTCACAGAATAGAAAGGAGAGTTTTGTATGGCTCATGATTATGATTTAGTTGTGCTTGGCGGAGGTACTGGAGGGTATGTAGCGGCTATTCGAGCATCTCAACTGGGTATGAAAGTAGCGGTGGTTGAGAAAGGGAAGATGGGCGGTACTTGTCTTCACAAAGGATGCATCCCTTCTAAGGCGCTGTTAAGAAGTGCAGAAGTGTATCGTCAGACAAAAGAAGCTGATAAGTACGGAATCACTGCGGTGCAGCCGACAATTAACTTCGATCGTGTCCAGGAACGTAAGCAGTCGATTGTTGATACCTTACATAAAGGTGTAGAAGGCTTGATGAAAAAGGGGAAAATCGATATCTTTGAAGGTTTTGGACGGATACTGGGTCCATCGATTTTTTCTCCTATGCCAGGCACCATTTCTGTGGAGATGAACAATGGGGAAGAAAATGAGATGCTTATCCCTAAAAATGTTTTGATTGCCACTGGGTCCAAACCAAAAACACTACCAGGTCTGGAGGTTGATGGAGAATACATCATGACCTCGGATGAAGCATTAGAAATGAAAGAACTGCCGGAATCTATCATAATTGTAGGCGGTGGAGTCATTGGTATCGAATGGGCTTCTATGCTTGCGGATTTGGGGGTAGATGTAACAGTCATTGAGTACCTTCCTCAAATTTTACCGACAGAAGATCAAGAGGTAGCTAAGGAAATGCAGCGTTTGATGAAAAAGAAAGGTATTAAAGTAGTAACTGGTGCCAAAGTGCTTCCAGAAACCTTGAAAAAGGATGGCAAGGTAGAAATCCAGGCGGAAGTAAAAGAAAAACAAGAGACGTATCAAGCGGATAAATTATTGGTTTCCGTCGGTCGTTCAGCTAATGTAACGAATATCGGCTTAGAAAATACAGACATTAAAGTCGAAAATGGCTTCATTGAAACGAATGATTATTACCAGACTAAAGAGAGTCATATCTATGCAATTGGTGATGTCATCGGAGGATTGCAGCTTGCCCATGTAGCTTCCCATGAAGGGATGATAGCTGTCGAGCATATGGCGGATAATAATCCGCACAAATTGAAAGCAGAAGACATTCCGACATGTATTTATTCCAACCCTGAGATTGCGAGTGTTGGTTTGACCGAACAGCAGGCGAAAGAAGCTGGTTATGAAGTGAAGAAAGGCAAGATCTCTTTCAAAGCGATTGGTAAGGCATTGGTATTTGGAGAGTCGGACGGATTTGTCAAAATAATCGCCGACAAACAGACGGACGACTTGTTAGGAGTCCATATGATCGGACCGCATGTAACGGATATGATTTCCGAAGCAGGCCTTGCCAAGGTGCTCGATGCGACACCGTGGGAAATTGCCGAATCCATTCACCCTCATCCGACTTTATCAGAAGCAATTGGGGAAGCGGCGATGGCTGTAGATGGAAAACAGATTCACGGATAATGCAAAGGAGGGATTATGATGGCTGAAAATCGCCATGAAAAACTTGGATTGACTGATGATCAAGTATTAGAGATGTACCGGATCATGCTGACTGCGAGAAAAGTTGATGAAAGAATGTGGCTGTTGAATCGTGCAGGGAAAATTCCATTCGTCATTTCCTGTCAGGGACAGGAAGCTGCACAAGTGGGAGCGGCATTTGCGCTGGATCGGGATAAGGATTATGTACTTCCTTATTATCGGGATATGGGGGTTGTGATTGCTTTTGGTATGACAGTCAAAGAACTGATGCTTTCAGGGTTTGCTAAAGCTGAAGACCCGAACTCAGGGAGCCGTCAGATGCCTGGCCACTTTGGGCAAAAGAAAAACAGAATCGTTACAGGTTCTTCTCCAGTTACGACACAGGTGCCTCACGCAGTAGGAATTGCCCTTGCAGGTAAAATGGAGAAAAAAGACTTTGTCTCTTTAGTTACATTTGGTGAAGGCTCATCTAACCAGGGTGATTTTCATGAGGGCGCCAACTTTGCAGGTGTCCATAAGCTGCCAGTTATCTTTATGGTAGAAAACAATAAGTACGCCATATCTATTCCAGTGGAACGGCAGCTTGCCTGCGAAAAAGTTTCTGATCGTGCAATTGGATATGGTATGCCGGGATATACTGTCGATGGCAATGATCCTCTCGAAGTCTTCGAAGTTGTTAAACAAGCGGCAGAACGAGGACGTAACGGAGAAGGCCCAACACTGATTGAAGCAGTTTCTTATCGCTTGACTGCACACTCCAGTGACGATGACGATCGTACTTACCGTGAAAAAGAAGAAGTTGATGAAGCTCGGAAAAAAGATTCCATCATTACATTTGGCAACTATCTTCGCAGCCTGGATATCTTAACAGAAGATATTGAGAAACAAATGAATAAAGAGATCACGGATTTGGTCAATGAAGCGACTGATTATGCAGAAAATGCGCCGTATGCTGATCCGGAATCTGCTTTGAAATACGTATATGAAGAGTAAGGAGGGGAATGACAATGCCAGTAATTTCTTATATACAAGCTGTAACACAAGCATTACGTGAAGAAATGCAGCGTGATGAAAAAGTGTTTGTTCTAGGAGAAGACGTCGGAAAACGTGGCGGTGTGTTCCGTGCTACAGATGGTCTGTATGATGAATTTGGATCGGACCGTGTTTTGGATACGCCACTTGCAGAATCAGCAATCGCTGGTGTGGGTATCGGAGCTGCGATGTACGGGATGCGTCCGGTAGCTGAAATGCAGTTTGCAGACTTCATCATGCCGGCGGTCAACCAGATCATTTCTGAAGCTGCAAAAATACGCTACAGGTCCAATAATGACTGGAGCTGTCCAATAACCATCCGGGCACCATATGGCGGGGGCGTTCATGGCGCATTGTATCATTCTCAATCTGTTGAAGCTGTGTTTGCCAATCAGCCAGGGTTGAAAATTGTTATGCCGTCTACTCCATATGATGTCAAGGGGCTGTTGAAAGCAGCAGTTCGTGATCCGGATCCGGTACTGTTTTTTGAACATAAACGTGCTTATCGCCTTATTAAAGGAGAAGTTCCTGAGGAGGATTACACACTGCCGATTGGGAAAGCGGATGTAAAGCGTGAAGGCTCAGACATTACCGTGATTACATACGGGTTAGCTGTCCATTTCGCTTTGCAGGCAGCAGATAAGTTGGCTGAAGAGGGAATCGATACACATATCCTCGACTTGCGCACGGTTTATCCATTGGACCGGGAAGCAATCATCGAAGCCGCATCAAAAACCGGTAAAGTACTCCTTGTATCAGAAGATAATAAAGAAGGCGGGATCATCAGTGAGGTTTCTGCCATCATTAGTGAAAACTGCCTATTTGATCTTGATGCGCCAGTACAGCGTCTGGCAGGACCGGATGTGCCAGCGATGCCATATTCACCGACTATGGAAAAATATTTTATGATTAATCCTGATAAAGTTGAAAAAGCCATGAGAGAGCTTGCTGAATTTTAATCCAAAGGAGGAGTCTCTGTGGGCGTAGAAAAAATAAATATGCCGCAATTGGGCGAAAGTGTCACCGAAGGCACCATCAGCAACTGGCTGGTCCAAGTGGGAGATAAAGTCAATAAGTACGACCCGATTGCTGAAGTGATGACAGATAAAGTAAACGCAGAAGTACCTTCATCGTTTACGGGCGTTATTAAAGAATTAGTAGCTCAGGAAGGCGACACGATCGCTGTAGGAGAATTAATGTGTTATATCGAAGTAGAAGGCGGTGGCTCTGATGATGTCGGAGAAGAACCTGCCAAAAATGAACCTGCAGCGGAAGAACCGGCAGCTGAGGAAAATAAAGGCGAGGAACCAAAGAGCCAGAAGCAAGAGAAGCACGAAAACAAAGATAACACAATGAAGAAGCGTTATTCACCGGCGGTTATGCGTTTGGCGCAGGAGAATAACATCGATCTTGAACAGGTAGAGGGGACAGGCAAGGGTGGCCGAATCACTCGTAAAGATGTAGAAAAAGTGATTGCTGCTGGTGGCACGCAAGATAAAGATCCGCAAGAAACGGTACAGGAAGCACCAGCGAAAACTTCTGAACCGGCTCCCTCTAAAGCACAACCAACGCCTGCGCCTTCTAATATTAAAACGGAAGCCGGGGATAAAGAGATTCCTGTTACTGGCGTGAGAAAAGCTATTGCGCAGAATATGGTCAAATCTAAAACTGAGATTCCTCATGCCTGGATGATGGTAGAGGTCGATGTTACAGGCTTGGTCGAGTACAGAAATTCACTGAAAGATAAATTCAAAGCAGAAGAAGGCTATAGTCTGACTTTCTTTTCTTTCTTTGTCAAAGCGGTAGCCCAGGCATTGAAAGAGTACCCGCAATTGAACAGCACATGGGCTGGTGATAAGATCATCCAGCGTAAGGCGATCAACTTGAACATCGCAGTCGCTAAAGAAGATCAACTATTCGTCCCGGTCATCAAGGATGCAGATGATAAGAGCATCAAAGGGATTGCGAGGGATATCACTGACCTTGCGATGAAGGCGAGAAACGGTAAATTGACCTCCGCTGATATGGAAGGCGGTACGTTCACCGTAAACAATACTGGTTCCTTCGGTTCCGTTCAGTCGATGGGAGTCATTAATCATCCTCAGGCAGCGATTCTTCAAGTGGAATCAATCGTGAAAAAGCCTGTCATCAAAGATGGCATGTTTGCAGCTCGTGATATGGTAAACTTATGCTTGTCTCTGGACCACCGCGTCTTGGATGGGCTCGTTGCTGGCAATTTCCTGGCCCGAGTCAAAGAAATTCTGGAAAATGTGAACAAAGACAACACACCAATTTATTAAAAACAAAAACTCCCGTGAACCGATGTAGGCTCCGGGAGTTTTTTGGATTTCATGCTTTATTTTTATAGGAAGTGATATGCGATTGCAGTGATTCATCAGATCCAAATAAAAAATGCTTTTCCATATTAGGAGAATAGGTGGAATTGACAGCTTCTCTTCCAACTGTTTCTGCCACTTCACGAAGCATGCTTGGAGATGCCCCGCAACATAGTCCAAAGTAATTCACTCCGGTCTCATGTGCTTCTTTTGCCCAGGCAGCAAGTTCATATCGGTTACAATAAAGCGGGTCGAGTGAAGTTGGAAATGTAGTCTCCGTCGGTATACTGCAAGCACAGCCGCCGTCCGGCAAATTAAAGAAGGTAGGGTGCTCTTCGGTTGTTCTGTATGGAATTGGCAAAGCTCCTACATAGCCATCGACATTTTCGCGGATTTTTTCGATATGAGGCTGCATGGTTGCTGGTCCACGAAAACAGTTCATTCCTACTACTAATGCGCCATGTTCCTTCAATAAATGGCAGCCTTCTTCAACAGAATATCCATCTCGTAACACATTTTCACCCATGAGTCCAAACGTGATCACAGCAGGAAGCCCTTGCTTTTTTATTTCCTCTAAAGCTATTTTTGCTTCCTCGTAATAATAGAAAGTCTCTCCATTTACAAAGTCTACCCCTTCTTCTTTACACCAGCTGATCATTTCAGCGAACATACTGCGAACCTCTTCCTTTGAGGCTGGATCATCAGGATTGAAAAGGTTTGTATTCGATATATTCCCAGCAACGAGTGCTTCTTCTTCGGGATGTTCTTTGGCTACTTCTTTGGCCAGACGAATAGCTTGACGGTTTAAGGGCTCAAGTAGTTCTTCTTTTCCGATAATCCTCATTTTTTCACGGTGGGCATTGTAAGTAAAGGCCAGTACAACGTCTGATCCCGCTAACATATAATCCCGATAGGTTTGTTTTAATGCTTGAGGATTGTCTAAAGCTACTTCTGGCACGAATGTACCAGCCTGCAAATATCCACGACGCTCTAATTCAAATAGATAACCTTCTCCACAAATGACTGGTCCATCCTGCAAACGTTCCTCTAAACTTCTTTTTGTCATGTAACCATCCTCTCAGGGGAATTATTTTTGAAAAAATAAAAAACTCTCTTCCAATAAGAAGAGAGATTTTTTGTAACGAATCCTCATCTTATCTGCCAGATCAAGAAATCTGTAGGAATTAGCACCTTTTCCAAACGAATGTCTGAAAGGTTGCCGGGCGTCTTCGGGCCTAGTCCCTCTGCCACTCTGGATAAGAGTTATCTATGCAATTGTCCTGTATTATAAGTTGGGGAAGAAGCAGGTGTCAACCATATTTTCAGATAATTTTAAATTGATATGCAGCTTTTAGCGCCAGTTTAATTGAAAGCAAAAAAGAAAATTGATAAGATAACTTAAGAAGGTATTCTAGTTGAAAAGGGGATATACACATGGATTTTAATATTTATATGAACGATGTCGTCAATCAGGCACGTAATGAGATATCACAAGCTGGCTATAAGGAACTAACTACACCAGAAGAAGTAGATGAAGTGTTGAAGCAAAAAGGAACGACGTTGGTCATGATCAACTCCGTATGCGGCTGTGCCGGTGGTGTTGCTCGACCTGCTGCTGCACACTCTATCCATTATGATAAACGACCGGACCACCTGGTAACAGTTTTTGCTGGTCAAGATAAAGAAGCGACAGAACGTGCTCGTCAACACTTCGTCGGCTACCCACCTTCTTCCCCTTCCTTTGCGTTTTTAAAAGACGGAGAGATTGTAACGATGGTGGAGCGTCATGATATCGAAGGTTTTGAACCGATGGAAGTAGTAGGAAAGCTTCAAAACATCTTTGAGGAACACTGTGAAGAAATATGATTGAAGGAAAAAGTCCGTTACGAGGGTTTGCCTCTGTAACGGCTTTTTTTTGTTCTTCACATTCCAGTCTTATCTTGATGTTATGGGTTGTGGTTAAACCACAATTTAATAGGGGGATGTTTGTGTCAGAGACACGTTGTCAAAATGACGACAAAATCGTTACAATTTTCTTAACAGATAAAAATCTTTGGTTATTCTGTTTAACTGCAAGGAATAGAAGGAACATCTTCATTACGTTAGAGTAACTGAAGGGATGTGGTGATGTTGGAAGCCATTAGCAAAAACTTTTTCTTGTTTTTGTCAAATAACCGTATGTTGGATCGTTTAGCTAAAAAGTGGGGCCCGAAATTTGGGGCTGACAAAATAGTGGGCGGAGTGACTTTTGAGGAAGCGGTGCCGTTAATACGACACTTGAATCAACAAGGACTGCAAGTCACAGTAGATCACTTAGGTGAATTTGTTAACTCTGAACAGGAAGCCAGGAATCGTAGCCAGGAATGTATGAATACCATTAGAACCATTTCTGAAAACGCTTTAAGTTCTGAAGTTTCATTAAAATTGACATCACTTGGACTTGATATCAATGAAGATGTAGTAATGGAAAATATGGAACAAATTCTTGAAACTGCCGAAGCTCATGATGTAGTGGTAACGATTGATATGGAAGACTCCACGCGTTGTGCACAGACTTTAGACATTTATAAGCGTCTGAAAGCCAAGTATCATAACCTGGGCACTGTGATTCAATCGTATCTTTATCGTTCTGATTCCGACCTGGATAAGCTTAACGAATGTAATCCTTATCTGAGATTAGTAAAAGGTGCATACAAAGAATCTGGAAAAGTGGCATTTCCCGATAAATCAAAGGTAGATGACAACCTGAAGCATTTAATTAAAAAAAACCTTTTAAATGGTCATTACACTGCCATTGCAAGCCACGATGATAAAATCATCGACTTTACAAAAAAGTTGGCAGAAGAAGAGAAGATTCCAACGGATCAATTCGAATTTCAAATGCTGTATGGGATGAGAAACCAGACTCAGCTCGAATTAGCAAAAGAGGGGTATACAGTAAGAGTTTATCTTCCCTACGGTGACGATTGGTATGGATATTTTATGAGAAGGATGGCAGAACGACCAGCGAATATCGCCTTTGCTATCAAAGGTGTTTTCAGTAAATAAAACGATTATTTTAGGAAAAGGGGTTTTATAAATGGTAACAGCATATCGTCATGAACCATTCACAGATTTCACGGTAGAAGAGAATAAGCAGGCATTTGAAGCTGCGTTAAAGCAAGTTAAGGAAGAGCTGGGAAAAGATTATGACCTTGTCCTCAATGGGGAACGCCTTCAGACGGAGGAAAAAATCGTATCTACAAACCCTGCAGATACAAAACAGGTAGTCGGAAATGTTTCCAAAGCGAATCAGGATATTGCCGAAAAAGCGATTCAATCAGCTGCAGAAGCTTTCAAAAGCTGGAAGAAATGGGATGCAGCTTCCCGTGCAGAAATTCTTTTCCGTGCTGCTAATATTGTTCGCCGACGTAAACACGAATTTTCCGCATATCTTGTATATGAAGTAGGTAAGCCTTGGAAAGAAGCAGACGCCGATACAGCAGAAGCTATCGATTTCATGGAATATTATGGTCGACAGATGCTGGAGTTGAAAGATGGAAAGCCAGTCAATAGTCGTGATGGAGAGCACAATCGTTATGTTTACACTCCTACAGGTGTTTCTGTAGTCATTCCTCCATGGAATTTAGCGTTCGCCATCATGGCAGGTACGACGATTGCACCGATTGTTACAGGTAATACAGTTGTCCTTAAACCTGCCAGCAATAGTCCTGTCATTGCGGCTAAATTCGTTGAGGTCCTGGAAGAAGCAGGTCTGCCAAAAGGGGTTTTGAACTTTGTTCCAGGAAGTGGCGGAGAAGTCGGTGACTATCTTGTCGATCATCCAAAAACTGCATTGATTTCTTTTACAGGTTCACGTGAAGTCGGTACGCGTATCTTCAAGCGGGCAGCTGAAATCCAGCCTGGCCAGCAACATCTGAAACAAGTGATTGCAGAAATGGGCGGAAAGGATACAGTGGTCGTAGATAACGAAGCAAATCTCGACACAGCAGTAGAAGCCATCATCGTATCAGCATTCGGTTTTTCCGGTCAGAAATGTTCTTCCGGTTCCCGTGCTGTCGTGCACGAAGATGTGTATGATGAAGTTGTTGAACGAGTGAAAAAGCGTACAGAAGAACTTACTGTCGGTAATGCTTCCGAAGAAAATGTTTATATGGGACCGGTAGTCGACCAAGGAGCTTATGATAAAATTATGAGCTATATCGAAATAGGTAAAGAGGAAGGGCGTTTGGTTACTGGCGGTAAAGGAGATGATTCAAAAGGATATTTCATCGATCCTACTGTTTTTGCTGATCTTGATCCGAACTCCCGTATGCAGCAGGAGGAAATCTTCGGTCCGGTTGTCTGCTTCACAAAAGCAAAAGACTTTGACGAAGCGATTGAAATTGCGAATAACACAGAATACGGATTGACAGGCGCAGTGATTTCTAATAATCGCGTTCATCTCGACCAGGCTGCTGTAGATTTCCATGTCGGAAACCTATACTTCAACCGTAACTGTACGGGTGCAATTGTAGGTTACCAGCCATTTGGAGGCTTCAATATGTCCGGTACAGATTCCAAAGCAGGTGGTCCGGATTATCTGGCTCTTCATATGAACCCAAAGACTATTTCCGAGAAATACTAACAACAATAAAGTAAAGCAGCACTTCGCAGGAGGAGTGCTGCTTTTTCTGTTTGCACCTGTTAAATCTCCATGTTGCTGATTTTCCGGATAAGCTCCCAATTGCTGAAGACTCAGTTTCAAGATACATTGTTTCCGTTACGGTAGTAACGGTTTGGAGGGCCGGGAAATCACTCGCTTTCCATGGGCGGACGGTGAGCTTCCTCAGGCTCTGCCTTGCGGGATCTCACCATGTCCTATCCTCCCATTGGAGTCTCGCAATTTCCCGGCCCTCCTTGCGTTTGTAAGACTAACGGAAACATCGATATGCGGAACCACCATCTTAACAGCTGAAAAGAGCTTATGTCCTGAATCATTGAGCTTTTCATGCAGAAAATGTGGAAGATATCTTCTCACAACGTAGGGTTCGTTCGTCAAAATATGGATAAGGTGGCGGGGAAACGGTGAGACTCCCGTGGGAGAAGGGGCTAGGCGAGACCCCACAGGTCGTGAAACGGCCGAGGAGGCTTGCCAGCCTCCCCCACAGGAAAGAAATGAATGCGTAATCGCCTTGGGAGACACGACACGCATAAGCAGAACAGCAAAAGGGAAGTGTTCTTTCTTCCCGTTGATGGGCTGCTTATGTCGCGAGTGTCTAGGCGATGAAGCTGGAAAGCGAATCGTTTCCCAGCTACCCTTTCCCCTGTCTCGGTAACGAACCCAAATTACTTTGAAACTGAGTCTTCCACAATTCGGCCATATAATTGAATAGCCTATGATTGGCACTTCATTCTCCAGCAGCATAAAGGGTTCTTCTTTCGATTTCCCGATAAAGTCGCTATAATAGGCAATAACTTACACTATACGAATAGCACGGGGAAGGTTTGAAGATACCTTGAATATAAAAGAACTCATTTTTGAAACAGAAGATATTCATAAGGTTACCGAATTGATCAGTTCCAAATTGGTGAAACCGGTAATCATTGAGAATAAAAACTTTGAACTTGTTTCCTATAGCGCATCTGTCGATCAGTTTGATCAGACCCAACAGAAGACGATCCTTTCAAAAAAATGCCCGATTTTTATCATCGATCGTTTAAAGAAAGAGGGTATCGTCCAACGTCTACAGAAGCAGCCGACACCTATCCGGGTACAGCCGATGGAGGAACTGGGTTTTTACCAAAGGATTGTTATTTCAGCTAAACATCTCGGCCAAACAATGGGCTACGTGTGGGTACAGGAGTCTGATACGCTTCTTAATGAAGAAGAATTGAAATTTTTACAAGAAATCACCCCGCATCTTGGCAAGTTGGTTTATGACACTTATGCCAAAGCGAATGCGAAAGAAGGGCGCCGGGAGGAATTATTATGGAAGGTGCTTCAGCATGAATACGGAAGTGAAAATCAATTTCGTCATGAAGCAGCCCTGGCTAAGTTGACGTTGCCACAAAGATTTTCCGTAATGGCATTTTCGATCTCTGATCCGCAAGATAAATTCCGATTAGACTATTTGGAAAAAGGCCTCGAGAGTTTTTATCTAAGACGGAAAATACAGCTTTTAAAATCCGACTTTCAAATAGTGCTTATTGTTCACGGGGAAGCTGAACAAGAATTTTCTTCCCGTAATTTGGCGCGGAAATTTATTGAAGAAGTAAAACATATTGCTGGTACAGATGCTTTTTATCGTTTTCTCATTGGTGTGGGGAAAGAGTATACCTCTTTGATTCATATGAGAAAAAGTTTCCTCGAAGCGCTTGAAGTTATTGAAACAGCAAATTTCCTTACCCCACGGCCGGAATCGATGCCACGGGAATTTTCTAAATTAGGTGTCTACCGCTACCTGGCAACCTTATATGAAAAAAACAGTTCAGAAGATTATTTCAGCGAGGATTTGCTTAGGCTGATCAAAAAAGATATGGAAAAGCAGACGGATTTACTTGGAACGCTTGAAGTTTATCTTGCCAATAATGGGAAAGGTAAGCAGACTGCATCTGATTTGTATATTCACCCTAATACACTGAATTACCGGATTAAACAAATCCTGGACCTTACGAATATCGATTTTAATGACTTTAATATGAAGAGCTATCTATATACAGAGTTATTACTGCTCAATAATGTACCTGCCTACCACGAACGTTATAAAGAAGCGGCAGAAAAAGGTGCGGGTCTTTGAATATGATGTTTTCAGATAAGCGTGGACATGATATGATACATTACTGTTTCAGTACACCAAGGAAGAGGAGTCACCTATCGTGAAAATCGGATATCGCACGATAAAGACAGCAATAGGCACACCCATCGCTATATGGATTGCCCAGCTGATGAGCCTGGATAATTTTGCATCTGCTGGTATTCTGACTATTTTATGTATCCAAGTGACCAGAAAGCGATCGATTTTGTCTGCCTGGCACCGTTTTGCGGCATGTATAGTGGCCATGTTTTTTTCCTATCTATTTTTCGAAACGCTCGGGTATAACCCTATTTCAATTGGACTCATGCTATTTTTATTCATTCCGACTACAGTAAAGCTGAAGATTTCTCCAGGGATTGTTACGAGTTCCGTAATTATTCTTCACTTATATGGCTCAAAGGGGATTGATATCGGTGTTATTACCAATGAATTGCTATTAATTATAGTAGGGATTGGTACGGCTTTGATATTGAACCTTTATATGCCAAGTATGGATAAAAAATTATACGAGTACCAGGAAAAAATTGAACACAACTTCACTGTGATTTTAAGAGAGCTCGCCACTTATTTGCGTGAAGGCGATAATGACTGGTCAGGCAGGGAATTGACAGAGACGGCTGAGCTTCTGGAAGAGTCCAAAACGATGGCGTTCCGTGATGTAGAGAACCACTTGCTCCGCTCGCATAATCAACATTATCATTACTTTAATATGCGCCTTAAACAATTTGAGCTGCTTGAAAGAATGCTGCCGCTGGTCAGCCGTATTTCCGGTCCTTATAAACATTCTATTACAATCGCAGAATTCTTCGAGGAGCTTGCAGAGGCCGTGCATCCTGGAAATACTGCTGTCATTTACTTACAGCAAATCCAGTCATTGAGGAAGGAATTCCGGGAAGATTCCCTACCGGAATCACGGGAAGAATTTGAAGTGAGAGCAAGCTTATTCAATTTACTGAATGAAATTGAGCAATATTTAATCATTAAACGTTCCTTTAAAAAAAGTGATGTATAGAAGGTTTAGCGAAGAGGGGAAGCTAACCAAAAAGGAGCAATCAATATGAAGATCTTTCTGTTGTTTCTTATCCTCTCTGTTACTCCTCCCTATAGTCCGGAAATAGCTGAACCGTTCGTGATTGTCAACAAAGCGACTAATCAGCTGGCGTTTTTTGAGAAGGGAAAGCTCGAAGAAGTTTATACAGTGGCCACCGGAGCAACGGAGGAACTTACACCAACCGGTTTATTTACCATCACTGTAAAAGCGAAAGATCCTTATTACCGTAAAAAGAATATACCCGGAGGAGACCCTGAAAATCCATTAGGGTCCAGGTGGATCGGTTTTGATGCAAAAGGAACAGATGGCCGTATCTATGGTATTCATGGTACCAATCAGCCTTCCTCGATAGGGAAAAATGTTTCACAGGGATGTATCCGTTCCTATAATAATCAAGTAGAAGAGCTGTATGAACGGGTTCCGATCGGGACCAAAATACTGATTGTGGAAGATAATGGAGATTTTTTAAGTGTATATGAAAATCATGTGAAAAAGAATATTAAAAATCGATTGCAATAAGAAAAGCGGAGCTGCCTCGTTTCGGCACAGCTCCGCTTTTGTATTAGCATTTTCGTTATAGGGTCTGGCAATTGCTATTGCTTTAGACCTTTCTTATAGAAACATGCCTGCTCCGGCTAATAGAGATGAAAGTACCATAGATAGAATCATGATGTAAATAATGATTTTCATGCGTCGTTCACGCTTTGACTGCTTTCGGGCCAAGGTTGTTACCTCCTTTATCCGTCCTGAGGATGTCCTGAAGAATTTGGACATGCGTTAACTGTATTTTACATGTAAATGATAAATTGGACAAGAGCGGGAAAGTATTTCAAAATAGAATTATGAATGCTTGCAAAAATTTGAAAAATTATGTTGTACTTTTTGGTTTTTTGCTGAAAAATTGTTTAATTGTCTGATAAGCTAGTAAGGAAGATAGTAGTTAGGGAGAAGGAGGTTATTAAATGAGTGAACAATCAAAATATCATGAGCAAGAACAGCAATGGAAAACAGATGTGGAGAAAACCACGAAGCGGTTTCCGGAACGCAAAGAGGAATTTATAACAAGTTCAGAGATACCTATAGACCGACTGTATACACCGGAGGAGAATCCTGGCGAAACTTATGAAGATAAATTAGGTTTCCCTGGCCAATATCCCTATACTCGCGGTATCCAGCCGACCATGTATCGAAGCAGGTACTGGACTATGCGGCAGTATGCAGGGTTTGGATCTGCTGAAGAAACCAATAAAAGATTCCGTTATTTATTAGAGCAAGGACAGACGGGGTTATCCGTCGCATTCGATCTTCCAACTCAGATTGGGTATGATTCCGATGATCCAATGGCGGAAGGGGAAGTCGGAAAAGTTGGTGTAGCCATCGACACATTGAAGGACATGGAACAGCTGTTTGATCAGATTCCACTCGATAAAGTCAGTACATCTATGACCATCAATGCACCTGCCTCTATTTTGCTTTGTATGTACATAGCTGTGGGAGAAAAGCAAGGCGTACCGATGGAGAAGCTTACAGGGACGATTCAGAACGATATTCTCAAAGAATATATCGCAAGAGGGACATATATTTACCCGCCAAAACCATCCATGCGTTTAATTACGAATATTTTCGGATACTGCCAGACGCATGTGCCGAAATTCAATACCATCAGTATCTCTGGCTATCATATTAGGGAAGCTGGTTCCACAGCAGTCCAGGAAGTCGCGTTTACGATTGCCAATGGCATGGCATATGTTGATGCCGCCATCGAGTCGGGACTTGAAGTCGATCAGTTTGCGCCAAGGCTCGCTTTCTTTTTCAATGCACATAATCAATTCTTCGAAGAAGTGGCGAAATTCAGAGCAGCACGCCGTATCTGGGCGAAAATCATGAAAGAGCATTATCAAGCAGAAAATCCAAAAAGCTGGAAACTGCGCTTCCATACCCAGACTGGTGGATCGACACTTACTGCGCAGCAGCCGGATAACAATATTGTACGTGTTACTCTGCAAGCGCTTGCAGCTGTCATGGGAGGGACGCAGAGCCTTCATACTAATTCTCGTGATGAAGCTTTAGCTCTTCCAACAGAAGATTCTGCTCGTATAGCGCTAAGAACCCAGCAGATCATTGCTAATGAAAGCGGTGTCGCTGATACGATTGACCCTCTTGGAGGCTCCTATTATGTGGAGTCATTGACCGATAAGATCGAGGAAGAAGTCAATGACTACCTCGAGCGAATCGATAAATTAGGAGGAGCAGTCCAAGCGGTGGAAGATGGATATATGCAACGGGAAATACATCAGTCTGCATATGATGCTCAAAAAAAGATCGAATCAGGCGAAGATATCATCGTAGGAATGAACGAATTCCGCATCGAAGAAGAAATTAATCCTGATTTGCTACGGGTAGATGAAGCTTTGGAAGCACATCAAATCGAACAGACAAAGAATATCAGAGAAACAAGGGACCAGCAGCTGGTCGATGATTGCCTTAATAATTTGAAAGAAGCAGCCAGGCATGAGAATGAAAATTTAATGCCGTACATTCTTGAAGCTGTCAAAGCTTACGCAACCGTCGGTGAAATTGCTAATGTACTAAGGGAAGAATTCGGTGAGTATACGGGGATGTAGAAGGGGGAGTACTGTCTTGAAAAAACAAATACGTGCATTAATAGCTAAGCCAGGTTTAGATGGACACGATCGTGGTGCATTGATCATTGCCCAGGCATTGAGAGACCATGGGATGGAAGTGATTTATACTGGATTAAGACAATCGCCAGTGCAGATTGCCCAGGCCGCCATTCAGGAAGATGTCGATGTCGTAGGATTATCTTCCCTGTCAGGGGCACATAAATCTTTGTTTCCAAAGGTTGTACAAGCATTGAAGGATAAAGGTGCGGAAGATATTCCTGTCATTGGAGGCGGAGTTATTCCTGCTGAGGATATCCCTTATCTGGAAGGACAGGGAGTGGCTAAGATATTCACTAGTGGTACGCCGACAGAAGAAATCGCTAAATATATTGAAAAAATGGTCGATCCGGAAGAAAGCCTGGTTGCTGCACCAAAGAAAATCGCCCACATAGGAATTGCAGTCAAGCAATTAGAAGCGGCGCTTCCGTTTTATCAGGATGTGCTCGGGTTGAAGCTTGAAAATGTGGAGGAGGTAACTTCAGAACAGGTGAGGGTGGCTTTTCTCAAGATCGGGGAAACTAGACTTGAGCTGCTTGAACCGCTGAATGAGGAATCCCCTATTCATCAGCATATTGAAAAACGAGGGGAAGGAATCCATCATCTGGCATTGGAAGTCGATGATATTTCCGAACGCTTAAAACAATATAAAGAGAGCGGTGTAGCATTGATTCATGATACGCCAAAAGCAGGGGCACATGATAGCCAAATTGCATTCCTTCACCCGAAAGCCGGACACGGCGTTTTATATGAATTATGTCAGTACAGAGAAAAGGAGTGAAGCTTCGATGGATATTTATGATAAAATCAGTGAGCTTTATGATAAACGCAGACAGACAGAACTTGGTGGCGGAGATGAGCGGATAGAAAAACAGCATGCCAAAGGAAAGATGACAGCACGAGAGCGCATCGATTATATGCTGGATGAAGGCACTTTCATCGAATTGAACCCATTTATGGAACATCGTGGTGACAGCTTTGGGATGAATGGTCAGCCTGCCCCGGGGGAAGGTGTAGTAACAGGGTTCGGTAAGATTGATGGAAGGGATGTTTATCTGTTTGCGCAGGATTTCACTGTCTTTGGGGGAGCACTTGGTGAAATGCACGCTAAAAAGATTGCAGCAGTCATGGATCTGGCAGTGAAAAATGGTACGCCTTTCATAGGTTTGAACGACTCCGGCGGTGCCCGTATCCAGGAAGGGGTTTCATCCCTTGATGGCTATGGCCATGTTTTTTATAGAAACTCCATTTACTCTGGTGTCATACCACAGATTTCTGTCATTATGGGTCCATGTGCTGGTGGCGCTGTCTATTCTCCAGCTATTACTGACTTTGTCATCATGGTGGAAGAAACGTCTCAAATGTTCATTACCGGACCAAAGGTGATCGATACCGTTACCGGAGAGCAAATATCTTCTGAAGATCTTGGAGGGGCGTATGTCCATAACTCAAAAAGTGGTAATGCTCATTTAAAGACACAGGACGAAGAAACAGCGCTCGATGCTGTACGTCAGCTGGTCAGCTACCTTCCTTCCAATAATGAACAAAAGCCCCCGGTAATGGAACTGGAAGAAAAGGACGATTACTGTCCGGATATTACCGATAAAATACCATTCGATCCGATTCGTCCCTATGATGTCCGTGTTGTTATCGATGAGGTGGTCGACTCTGGTTCTTTCTTTGAAATCCATAAAGATTTTGCTAAAAACATTGTAGTTGGGTTCGCACGGTTGAAAGGACAAACCATAGGTCTGGTCTGTAATCAGCCGAAGTATATGGCTGGCGGACTCGATATCGATTCCAGCGACAAAGCGGCACGGTTCATCCGATTCTGTGATTCATTCAATATACCAATCATAACTTTTGAAGATGTCACTGGATTCTTCCCGGGGATCAAACAGGAGCATGGCGGTATTATTCGCCATGGAGCGAAGATTTTATACGCTTATTCAGAAGCTACCGTGCCTAAACTTACGGTCATAACCCGCAAAGCTTATGGTGGTGCTTATGTCGCTTTAAACAGTAAGTCGATCGGTGCTGACCTGGTATATGCATGGCCGAACGCGGAAATCGCGGTTATGGGGCCTGAAGGTGCAGCGAATATCATTTTTGCGAAAGAAATCAAGGAAAGTGAAAATCCGGAAGAAACGAGAAAAATGAAGATCAGCGAATACCGGGAGCGTTTCGCTAACCCTTATGTCGCTGCATCGCTCGGAATGGTCGATGATGTGATCGATCCTCGTGAAACCAGGAAAACCTTAATCCAGGCATTGGATATGCTCAAGAACAAAAAGGAAGAACGGCCGAAAAAGAAACACGGCAACATTCCTCTATAAAAGCTGCTGGCAGCCTGTAAACTGCTTCCGTTGACAGTTTCAGGCTGTTCCGCTAACGTACTAATTGGAGCGTACATAAAGGAGGACATACGAATGGCAACTGTAAACAAAGAACGTCTTCTTGAAGAGTTTCTGGAATTGGTCCAGGTCGATTCCGAGACAAAAGACGAAGCAAAAATCGCTAAAGTACTGAAAAAGAAATTTACGGATCTTGGTTTGGAAGTACTTGAGGATGATGCGCGTAATCAGACAGACCATGATGCCAACAACCTGATTTGTAACCTTAAAGGGACCAAGGATGGCGTGGATACGATTTATTTTACTTCCCATATGGATACTGTAGTTCCAGGTAATAGTGTCACTCCATCTGTAAAAGATGGATACATCGTAACAGACGGTACCACAATTCTCGGGGCAGATGATAAAGCTGGACTGGCGGCCATGCTTGAAGCTATCCGTGTGTTGAAAGAAAACAATATCGAACATGGGGACATTCAGTTTGTCATTACCGTAGGGGAAGAAAGCGGGCTTGTCGGTGCCAAAGCACTTGATACTTCCTTGTTGAAAGCAAAGTATGGATATGCGATTGACAGCGACGGTAAGGTCGGCAATATCATTGTTGCCGCCCCGACACAGGCAAAAGTGAATGCCATCGTAAAAGGGAAGACAGCTCATGCAGGCGTGGCGCCAGAAAAAGGCGTATCTGCGATTACACTGGCTGCTAAGGCGATCGCAAAGATGCCACTTGGACGAATCGATGATGAAACGACTGCTAATATCGGACGTTTTGAAGGTGGAAAGCAGACGAACATTGTATGCGACCATGTGGAAATATTAGCAGAAGCCCGTTCCCTTGTTCCTGAAAAAATGGAAGCTCAAGTAGAAAAGATGAAACAGGCTTTCCATGACACAGCTAAAGAAATGGGCGGTGATGTAGACGTTGAAGTGACCGTTATGTATCCCGGCTTTAAACATCAGGCAGGCGACAAGGTAGTGGAAGTAGCTCGCAGTGCTGCTAGTCATATCGGGCGCGACAGTGAATTGCTTCAGAGCGGTGGCGGCAGTGATGCGAATATCATCGCAGGTCATGGCATCCCGACAGTTAACCTGGCAGTAGGATACGAAGAAATCCATACGACGAATGAACGCATGCCGGTCGCTGAGCTCGAGAAAGTGGCAGAGTTTGTGACTGCAATCATTCAGGAAGCGGCAAAAGCATAAATCCAATGAATCGATCATGGTTAATAAGCATGATCGATTTTTTTTGTTAAATGACTCACCCCGGGTCCTCCAGATTTTGGAGGACCCGGGGTACATCCCGGAGTCGAAGTTATTTGCTTTCTCATGATATAATTGAAGAACAAAAGTTCGTAAAGGAAGGATTGCCATGTCAAAATGGTACCCGAAAAATGGCAGGGTCATTTTTCATGTAGATATGAATAGCTTCTATGCCTCTGTTGAGATGGCATTCGATCCAAGTTTAAAAGGGAAACCGTTAGCGATTGCCGGGAATCCTGAAGAACGGAAGGGGATTGTCGTCACAAGCAGTTATGAAGCAAGGAAACACGGGGTGAAGACGACAATGCCTTTATGGGAAGCAAAACGGCATTGTCCTGACTTGATTGTCATGCGCCCAAATTTCGATAGGTATCGTACGGCCTCAAAAGAAATGTTTAAAATCCTGGCGGAGGTAACGGAAATGATACAGCCCGTATCGATTGACGAAGGCTATATGGACATCACCGCCTGTGAGCATCTTGGATCCCCGCTTGAAATAGCTGACCGGATACAGCAAAGAATTGCTGAAGAGCTTGACCTGCCATGCAGCATCGGAATCGCACCGAATAAGTTCCTTGCCAAAATGGCTTCTGACATGAAAAAGCCAATGGGCATCACTGTGCTTAGAAAGCGTGATCTGCCTAAAAAATTATGGCCGTTACCAATCGAAGACATGTATGGCGTAGGGGAAAAAACTGCAGAAAAGCTTCGAAGCTATAAGATAGAAACGATAGGTGACCTGGCTAATTATGATGTCTTTAAACTCAAACAACTGCTGGGTGTAAATGGAGAACGATTGAAAAATCGGGCCAACGGACAAGATAACCGGCCTGTTGACCCGGATGCTGTTCATGAATTCAAAAGTATCGGGACATCGACTACGCTGGCACAAGATACGACCGATGATATGGAGATCCACCAGGTGCTGAGAAGACTTGCAAATAAAGTAGCTGCCCGTATGAGTGGCAAGAAAGTACTGGCGAGAAACGTACAGTTAATGATTCGCTATCATGATTGGAAGAATGTCACAAGAAGCAGACAGTTAAATGATTATATCCATACTTCGGATGATATCTTTCACATTGCCTCGAGGTTGTTTGATGAGCATTGGAACCAGGAACCTGTCAGGCTGCTCGGTATAACTGCTGGAGATTTGGCAGAACAGAAAGAAGTGACCCAGCAGTTGGATATATTCAATTATCAACAATATGCAGAAAAAGAAAAACTGTATAAAACGATTGATGATCTGACCGAACGCTATGGCAAGAACCCGTTCCAGGATTTATCCAGCACGGTGAATGGGTCTCACAAAGTCAGCACCAGTTTTCAAAAAGACTTTTTAGATGATTATAAGAAATAATATTAATTGTACAGAATATTTATCCCGGCAGCCGGAATGGTGGGAGCAGACGATGGGAACAACAAAACAGATATACTTGGCGTAATCCTGAACGATGTATAGAATTCGCTTAAGGTTTCTCAATAGCTTTATACAACACGAACAGGGTTCCGTTCAGGTCATTTGCACATGACTCCCCAGCTGAGGAAAATCCCATTCTTTCGTAGTAAGCTTGTGCTTTCGCTGGTGCCATACACCAAAGGAATTCGACATTGCCGTGATATAGGATGCGGTTCGCTTTGTGTAATAGTGTTGTACCTATTCGCAGTTCCTGGTCTGGATCCTCTACTGCGAGCCCTTTGATGCGGATTTGTTTATGGGAGGGGATGGCATCTGTTGTCTCCATGTAAAAAGATGCAACCCCTGCCAGTTTCCCATTTTCAAATGCGCCTAAATGAAAAGTGGTCTCATGCTGATCTCCTTGATATGGAAGGTCTTCTATGTTTTGGCTGTTCCTTTGCTCTTTTTGCCGCAGTTTATACGTATCTTCAGCTGTAATTTCTTTTACGGTTATCACCCATCTTCCTCCTTATCCTCTATTTTTTGCAACCAAGTTAGAGTTATTTTCCTGCACCAAGGTGGGAATTGTAAATTTAGAAGTTTCTTCTTTTATTCCACGAATGCAGATAACCGTGGCGGGTGTATCGTACTACTTCTGGATTGCTCATAAGCATATGCAAGTGCCAGGAGCTTCGATTCTTGAAAAGCCGTACTGGTCAGTGTCAAACCAACCGGCTGCCCTTTAGATTCCGTAAAGCCTGCCGGAACGGTTATAGAAGGATAACCTGCCATCGCGGCGATACCTGCACCGAGGTTATTGGCAAACAGAAGTGCATCTAACTTATGTTCGTTTACTACTCGGTCGATACCCTCTGCCTGGGAGTATTTGATATCATCCAAACGATCACGAATGTATTCCTCTTCTGTTAAATGCCCGCTTTTTTCTTCAGAAGCCATCAGCAGAGTTTGTCCATACTTAAGCATAATGTCAGCATGAGTGTGGTTGAACTCGATTAATTCTTGCAGGGAGTGCACTGGCAGATGGGGAGAGCAGTCAGCTAAATAGGCATTGAGACCATTTTTAAACTCATGGAAAAGAACACTGGAGTCTCTGGCTTTTTCACGGATATGCACTTCTATTATTTCTCCGCCTTGCTTAAGGATATCTTGCATGGCATTGTCTATAACCTTATTTTCTTCAGCATCTAAGCCTTCCAGATAGCTGCGATCAATTCCTATTCGTGCAGCTTCCAGCGCATTGGAATGGAGGGATGAAGTGTAATTACGAGAGGACTTACCCGGTGTCATTTTAGTTGCCGGGTCGTTAACGTCCATCCCGGTAAGAATTTCCAGTAACAATGCGGCATCATAAACAGTCCTTGTAATTGGGCCGGCGGTGTCCTGGCTGTGTGCAATCGGAATGATGCCTGCTCGACTAATCAATCCGACAGTAGGTTTTACACCCACTACAGCATTGCTGCTGGCTGGGCTGAGAATCGATCCGCTTGTTTCTGTTCCAATCCCTCCAGCGGCGAATTGCGAAGCAACAGCAGCTGCTGAACCTGAACTGGATCCACCGACATCGAGTTGGCCTGGACCATATGGATTGAGGACTTGACCACCGCGGGAGCTATAACCATTTGGCATCCCCTCTGTCATAAAGTTCGCCCACTCCGTTAAATTAGCCTTTCCCAAAATGATAGCGCCAGCCTGGCGCAGCTGTTTTACAACAAAGGCATCCATAGAGGCATAGTGATCCTTCAGGGCTGCCGAACCAGCACTTGTGTGCATTTTATCACCAGTATCAATATTATCTTTGACGATAATCGGAATGCCGTGGAGAGGGCTTCTGATGTCCTGCTGTTTCCTTTCAATATCGAGTGCTTCTGCCATATGTAAGGCGTCCGGATTGATTTCCAATATGGAATTGATATGTATCCGGCTTTGGTCATATTGGGAGATGCGATCCAGATAAGTCATTACGATATCTTTTGCGCTTATTTGGCCATTAGTCATCGCTTGCTGCATTTCGTTTATACTTTTAAAGAAAGATTCCAATTTAAAATCTCCTTCCGTTTATGTAGCCTATGGTTAGTCTATCAAAAGATGGAAGATAATGCTTCCAGCTGGACTTGAGATAGGAAATAGTGGCTATTGCAGGAATTTTAAAGAACAAAAGCGAATGAAGCAACTGGAGATGAAAAATAGAGTGGCAATCCAAATGAAAAAAGGGGGAATTGGGTGACAAAACAAAGTATAGAAGTGAAGGGAATAGAAGTAGACGCTGCTACCCGTTGTCGTCACTATCATAGTGAAGTCGATATCATCGCTATCAAGTTTCATTGCTGTGAGGAATATTATGCTTGCTTCTATTGTCATAAAGAGAACGCCGATCATCAAGAGACAAAGTGGCCCCGGGACCAATGGGAGGAACAAGCTATCCTATGCGGAAATTGCAGCCGGGAATTGACAATCAACGAATATATGTCCGTTTCTGAATGCCCGGAATGCAAGCATCCTTTTAATGAAAGATGCAGCTTCCATTATCCATTATATTTTGACATGAAAAAGTAAATATAAACTGCAAAAAAGCAGTCGGTGAAAAAACCGACTGCTTTACATATATGATCAACCTGTGTTGCGAAGGCCTGCCGCAATACCACTGATGGTAAGGAGTACTTCGGTAAGCAGGCTATCTTCTCTGCTGTCTGTTTCACGTAACTCTTTAATCAATTCAACCTGTAAGAAGTTCAATGGGTCGACATAAGGATTACGCAGACGTACAGAATCCTGGATGGTCACTTGTTTATCCAGGAGTTCCTGATCCCCACTGATTTTCAGAAGTATATCTTTGGTTTTATTATATTCATCCACAATGTCATTGTAGATTCTTTCGCCCAGTTCTTTATCATTCACGAGCGATTTGTATTGATCGGCGGTCTGAATATCAGCTTTCATCAATGCCATTTGCAGGTTATCGATCGTTGAACGGAAGAACGGCCAGTTTTCATACATTTGCTGTAATGTTTCAAGATGGGTGTCACTTTGCTCAGCATAGCTTATCAGACCAGAACCTGCAGCATACCAGGCAGGAAGCAGCTGGCGGTTCTGTGTCCAGGCGAATACCCATGGAATCGCACGCAAGTTCTCAAATTTAGAACTGTCTTTCCGCTTCATCGGGCGGGAACCGATATTCAACTCACTGATTTCTTTCAATGGTGTCGCTTCATTGAAATAGGTAAGGAAGTCTTCATCACCAAATACCAGTGATTGATATTTTCTAAGCGATACTTCCGAGATCTCTTCCATCGCTTTTTCCCATGTTGCTTCCCGGTGGTGACCTTGTTCCGACTCCATTGAAACTTGTGCTGCACCTTCAACAAGAGTAGAAGCTGCCTGTTCGAGGCTTCGGTAGGCGATATCGCGGATAAGGTAGCGGGAAGACAATACTTCTCCTTGTTCCGTGATTTTAACGCCATCTCCCAATGTTTCGGCAGGCTGGGATAAGATGCTGCGGTTCAATGGTCCGCCTCCTCGCCCTAAAGACCCGCCGCGGCCATGGAAAAATTTGAGTCCAACATTGTATTCCTTCGCCATATCATGGATCTCCTGCTGCGCTTTGTAAAGTTTCCAGTTGGCAGTCAGCGTGCCACCGTCTTTGCTCCCATCGGAATAGCCTAACATGACTTCCTGATGGTTGTTGAGCTGGCCAAGATGCTTTCGGTATGCATCCATCTCGAATAAGGTTTTCAGAATCTCAGGACCTGCAATCAAATCATCTACCGTTTCCAGTAAAGGAGCGACATTCAAGTTACTTTCGACACTGCCATCTGGATGGAGGCGGTAGATGCCTGCTTCTTTGGCAAGGACGAGCACTTCCAGAAGGTCACTGGCTGATTCTGTCATACTGATGAGATAGACCTCGATGGCACGATCCCCGAATTCACGGTGAGCTTCACGGATTAGCTTAAAAACCTTCAGCATTTGCTGCGTTTCCTCAGAATAATCTTCATCCAGCAATGTAATTGGTCGAGGATCACCCAGAATACCCTCCAGCACTTTGATTTTTTCCTTTTCGCTTAAGGAAGTATAATCTTCACAGATATTGACTTTTTGAAGGATTTCCGAAATTGCAGCTTCATGTTCGCCGCTATGATTTCTGATATCCAGCGTCGCCAGATGGAAGCCGAATAACTGAACCTGACGGACGAGCTTACGAAGCATCTTCAGTTCCCGTTGATTTGGCTGATGATTTTTTACACTTCTTTGAATCATATATAAGTCGTCCAACAGTTGGTCAGCGGAATCGTAGCCTATATCCGTTCTTCCTACATTTCGCAGACGTTCTAAAATGATTGCGAATTTCCTTCGATACATTTCTTTTTCGACACGCCATCTCTTATCAGCTGGAATCACCGCTTCTTCTTTTTCGATAGATGCCAGCAATTCATCTGTGATGGTAACGATCTTCGTAGAGTGGCTGAAACGTTTCATCAGTTCAACCAGAACTTCCTCATACTTATCCAGTACCAGTTCTCTATGGTTCTTAAGTGTGTTCCAAGTGATATCCGGAGTTACGTTCGGGTTACCGTCACGGTCTCCTCCTATCCATGAACCGAAACGGAGGAAGTTAGGTATTTCCCATTTCTGGTCTGGGTAATTTTCTTCCAAACGGTCTTCTAATTCCTGGTGGATATCTGGCAGCACATCAAATAAAGTTTCATCAAAATAGTACAAGCCATTTCTCACTTCATCCATGACCGTTGGTTTACGCTCACGCAACTCATCTGTCTGCCATAGGACCGTCACTTCATTCATTAAGCTGTCTTGTAATTGTTCCTTTTCATGTGCTGTCAGTTGAGGGTTGTCCAGCTGTTGCAAAATAGTAGCGATCCGTTTTTGGATTTCCAAAACGGTTCGTTTCGTCGCTTCGGTGGGATGTGCGGTTATGATCAGCTCTAAAGATAATTGATCGAGAACATCCTGAATCACAGAACTTGAAATATCGTTTTTGCGTAGCGAGTCGACTGCACTCTCTAAGGAGAATGGCTGTACCCCATGATCTTCGCGTAGCTGGTACTCACGGCGCCGGCGAACACGATGGTTCTGCTCAGCAATGTTAACTAAATGGAAATAAATTGAGAATGCGCGGATGACTTGGGAGCGCATCGGAGGATGGAGGTTTTCAATCTCTTGTTTCAAATTTTGATATGCGGTTTCGCCCGGGTTGCTTCTCAGTTCTTTTGAGTATTGGCGGATTGTTTCTACTTTCTCGAATAATTTTTCTCCACCATGGTGCTTCAAAAGGTCACCAAGCATATTCCCCAGTTCACTTACGTCGCGTCGTAAGGGAACAGTATGATCATTGGTTTGACTAGTTGTGTTCATAATTTCACCTTCCTGTAAAATCTTAGTTATGACGACCGTTTATGGTCGACGTATGGTTTCTTATGTTATCAGAATTTTTAGGATAGTCAAATTTACTAACCTGATAGGTTATCACCAACATAGTTTGCTGAAAGTTTAAACTATCAAAATTTTTAATGATCCTCCACCATTAAGCTTATAATTGGTAAATAATTTAAGAAAAAGTAAAAAAGTGCTTCTCAAATGAGAAATATTACTATATACTTTAACTGTACTAACGATACTAATACAGTTAATACGGTTTCGGATCGGAGGGAAAAGGCCATGTTTGATTTAGATTTACGTAGCAGAAAACCGATCTACGAACAATTAGTCGATAAGTTCAAAGAACTGATCATGAAAGAAGTATTGCAAGCTGATGAAAAACTTCCTTCTGTGAGGACATTAGCCAGACAAATGACAATCAACCCTAATACCATCCAAAAAGCCTACCGGGAGCTCGAATCGCAAGGATACATCTATTCTTTGAAAGGGAAAGGGAGCTTTGTCCAGGCATCTTCTGAAAAAGTCAGTCAGGAAGAACTTCTCAAAGTACAGGAAAAGTTGAAAGCAGCTATTTCAGAAGCCCTTTATCTTGGGATGAAACGTGTAGATATAGAACTGCTGCTTGATGAAATAGTGGAAATGACAGGGGGAGGAATACGTGATGATAAAGCTTCAGGAAGTAACGAAGACTTTTCATAAACAGCAAGTGCTGCATGATATAACATTTCAAATAAAAGGAGGGTCGATTTACGGCCTATTAGGCTCTAATGGAGCCGGGAAGACAACCCTGCTTAAAATCATTGTCGGCATTTTAAAGCAAGAGCAGGGAAGTGTACAGATCGAAGGACAGCAGGTGTTCGAAAACATCGATGTGAAAAAACAGATGATTTTCATTCCTGACAGCCTTTATTTTTTCCCGCATTATACGATTGAACAGATGGCAAAATTCTATCAGAATATCTACCCTTCCTGGAATCAGGAGCGATTTGTGGAGCTCAGGGAGGTATTTGGACTCAATATCAAAAAAAAGGTCAGTCAATTTTCGAAAGGTATGCGCAGACAGGTAGCTTTTTGGCTCGCTTTATCTGCTATGCCGGCTATCCTCGTGCTGGATGAGCCATTCGATGGATTGGATCCGGTGGTTAGAAGGAAAGTGAAGAACCTGCTGATCCAGGATGTTGCTGACCGGAAAATGACCGTAATAATTTCTTCTCATAACCTGAGAGAGGTGGAGGATATTTGTGATTATGTAGGTATATTGCATGAGGGCTCCATCTTACTGGAAAAGGATTTGGATGAACTGAAAGCGGATATTCATAAAGTTCAGATCGCCTTCAGGAACCATGTTCCTGCAGCATTGAAGAACGAGTTGTCCATTCTTCATGAAGAAAAGCGCGGGAGTGTCCGCCTGTGGATTGTCAGAGGAGCGGAAACAGAAGTTTCAAAAAAAATCGAATCTTACCAGCCTATCGTCTATGATTTGCTGCCGCTTACATTGGAAGAAATTTTTGTCTATGAAATGGGAGGTGCCGGTTATAATGTGGAAAACATCCTCGTTTAAGAAGGAAGTGACAAAACAGAACTTCAGAAGCGTTGGCTGGATCGGGATCATTTACTTGATCGGATTACTATTCGCCATGCCGCTCCGAATAATGATGGAGTTGTCCAGCGATCGTCCGTTTCAATTCTTTCATGAAAACGGGTTATTCCAGATCAATTTTGAAATCCAGCAGGTAATGATAATTATCATACCTGTTTTACTTGGGGTCTTTCTGTTCCGCTACCTGCAAGTGAAAGAAACGTCAGATTTTGTACATAGTCTGCCGCTTAAGCGTACGGAACTCTATCATAATAACGTTTGGAATGGAGTTGTCATTCTGGTGACGCCCATTATCATCAATGCTGCGTTGATGGCGATCCTCTATATCAGTTTTGATTTATCTTATGTGTATACCTGGGAGGACATCTGGTACTGGCTTGGCGGAACACTCAGCGTCACGCTGCTGTTATTTTTTGCTGCAATATTTGTTGGGATGGTCACAGGTCTGACTGCAGTCCATGGCGTCCTGACCTATATCATGCTGCTATTCCCAGCTGGAATCACTGTACTGCTTTACTTTGCTATGAACCAGTTCTTATATGGATTTTCTGAAAACTACTATATGGATCAGAATCTGGAACAGCTTTCTCCTCTCGTCGATACACTGAATTTATACCACGCCTCCTTTCCGGCATCACGTATGTACATCTACCTGGCTATTGGTGCTGTGCTTTACGGGCTGGCACTGAAAATCTATCAGCATCGGAATATGGAGATGGCAGGGCAGGCAATCGTTTATGGAGTGCTCAGGCCGATCTTCAAATATGGGCTTACGCTTTGTATGATGCTTGTCGGCGGATTGTATTTCCATAACCATGATACTTCGTGGATGCTTTTCGGTTATATGGCAGGGGCGGTGCTCGGTTATGCGATTGCGGAAATGGTTCTGCAAAAGACTTGGCGGGTGTTTGATGCCTGGAAAGGGTTCATCGGTTACGCTGCAGCTGCAGGACTTGTCTTTTTACTGTTGCAGTTCGATCTTACCGGGTTTGAACAGCGGGTTCCTGCTGCGGCCAACATCGAGCGTGTTTTTATAGAAGACGGCTCACATAGCTACCAGAGTAACCATCCGTACAATGAGTCCGGTTATTTGAATAAAAGCGAAAACATCCAGGCTGTAACGAAATTGCATAAGCAAGTCGTTTCATCCGGTTCAGATGAGTATCAGACTGGTAGAAGAAATCTCTTTCTTGCTTATGAGATGAAAAGCGGCGAGACAATGGTAAGAGAATACATGATTCCTGAACAGGACTACCAGGCTTACTTAGAGCCGATCTATGAATCTCTTGAATATAAAGCATTGAAGTATCCTGTTATGAATGTGGATCCTCAAAATATCGACTTGATCAGGTTTTACACCGATTCAGCCCGACCGGATGAACTGGTGGTCGGTGAACCGGATGAGATTGAAACATTGATGTCCCGTTTAAAACAGGATTTGCAGGCGGAAACCTACGAAGACATGATCCCTTCCCTGGGGGATCGCGGAGATATCAGCTTTATGCTGGAAAGTGGGATGGAGATATATATCCCAATGAAACGCTCCTACGACCAGCTGAATGAATGGCTGAAACAAAAAGGGCTGTATGAAGAAGCAGTATTGACAGACGAGGATGTCTCCAAGGCAGTGATTGTTCATCAAAATGAGCCGGGTGGTCCGATTTTCAACGAATTCAAATCAGCTGCTGCCTCCAATGAACATGTCTGGACTGTAAAAGACAACAAAAAAATCAAATTGCTGTTAAACAGTAAGGAATATCAGGGACAGGGCGGATATTTTGTTGGTATATACCCTAAAGGTGGAGAGCCGATGATCTATCGGATATCCGAAGATTTAGTAGCGAGAGTGGTCAATTAAGTTAGAGAGAGGGGATTCCTGTGGAAGGTCTGGCATATGAAGAAATTTTTACCACTAATTATCAGAAAGTTTATGGTGCGGCATTACGTGTAGTCAAGAACCCCTATCTTGCAGAAGAAGCTGCTCAGGAGGCTTTCATAAAAGCATACAACAACAGAGAAAAGCTGGAGGATATCAATAAATTGGCAGCCTGGCTTGGTCAGATTGCCACAAGGACAGCGATAGATATATGGAGAAAAGAAAGAAAGAAGCTGATGGTCCCACTTGATGACTTGATCGAAGGCAGTCATCAAGCTGCCATCGGGTCTGATGGAGTGGATAAAGAAGTGGAACAATTAATCAGTCACCATCAACTGATGGAAGAACTTAAACACCTTGCTCCGAAGCTTCATGTGGTATTTATGATGAAATACTTTCACGGAATGAAAGAAGTTGACATAGCCGAGCACCTGGAAATTTCCATTTCTGCGGTAAAATCAAGAGCATATCGAGCCAGAATGTCCTTAAAGAAGAGACTGAGTCAGAAGGGCAGCACGTTGTCAACTTCCTAAAAATATAGAAGAAGAGAAGACCGCTGATCGTTACCCTTGATCAGGAGTCCTTCTCTTCTTTTTTTACTTCAATAACTTTTTGATGATTTTCAATCCTGCTTTCGAGCCTGGATAGCGGAAGCTGTAGTCAAACTTGGTCGTTTGCCTGGTGATGCTTTTTTGGTGGGTAAATGTATTAAAGCTTGCTTTTCCGTGATAGGCACCCATGCCGCTGCTTCCGACCCCGCCGAAAGGGAGGTGAGGGTTTGCGATATGATAGAGTGTATCATTGATGCATCCCCCGCCGAAGGAAAGGGTTTCGGTCACATATTTCTGATCCTTTTCTTTTTTACCGAAATAGTAGAGTGCCAGCGGCTTTTCGTGATCTTGCAGGATCTCCACAGCATCGGATAGATTTTCGTAAGTAAGCACAGGAAGGATTGGTCCGAAGATTTCTTCTTTCATGACCGGGTCATCCCAACTGATATCATCCATGACAGTCGGTTCAATCATCAACCGCTCCCTGTCACTGCGTCCACCGGTGACAATCTCACCATTATCTAAAAAGCCAGTCAAGCGACCAAAGTGGCTGCTGGATACTATACTGGTGAAATCTGTATTCTCAAAGGGATCCTTACCATACATAGACTGGATATGCTTTTTGATTTTCACGAACAGCTTGTCTTTTACATCTTCGTGGACAAATAAGTAATCAGGTGCTATGCAGGTCTGTCCTGCATTGGTGAATTTGCCCCATACAATCCGCTTTGCTGCCAGGTCGAGTTTTGCGTCTTTATGGACAATAGCGGGGCTTTTCCCGCCAAGTTCCAGGGTTACAGGGGTGAGGTGTTTGCTCGCTTTTTCCATGACGATTTTTCCGACCTGTATGCTGCCTGTAAAAAAGATATAATCAAAACGCTGGTCCAATAATTCCTGGCTGGTTTCTTTTCCGCCTTCTATCACGGTAAGGAAACCGGGTTCGAAGGTTTCTGCAATCATTTCCTCCAACAGGGCAGAGACGTTCGGGGTCAACTCGGATGGTTTCAGAATCACCGTATTACCAGCTGCGATTGCACCGATGATCGGAGCAATCGCAAGGTTGATCGGATAGTTCCACGGGGCGATGACAAGTACATTACCATATGGTTCTTTTATGATGTAGTTCTTAGACCCCTTGTGGGTGAGGGGAGTTTTCACATAGATCGGTTCCATCCATTCTTCCAGATTCTTGATATGATCATCAAGTTCACTATAAAGGAACCCTACTTCAGTCGCAAAAGCTTCATATTCCGATTTGTTCAGGTCGGTATGGACTGCTTCAAGGATGGCAGGCTCCCATTCTTTCAACATTTTTTTCAGTTTCTTCAATTGATCTATACGGAACTCGTAGGGTTTCGTATGACCTTGCCGGAAAAATTCTTTTTGGTCCGCTACCGATTTTTGAGTGATTGACATGAATCATACCTCCTTACTTATTAGCTGGCACTGGGTGTTCATAAAAGTCATGAGCAATGACGGTGTTGGGAAAAATCTTTCGAGCTTCCCGCAATAATTCCTCCGCCTCCTCACCTTGATATCTGGAGGAAATGTGACTGATGATCAATTGCTTCGCATCAGCAAGTTTGGCAAGCTGTGCTGCCTGGCGGGTGGTTGAATGGAAGTAAGCAAAAGCCAATTGTTCATCTGCTCCAGCAAAAGTAGCCTCATGAACAAGGATGTCAGCATGCTTTAAATCGTCTGCCAAACCCTCGATGTAACGGGTATCACCAAGGATGGCTATTTTGCGTCCACGCTTGGAAGGCCCGATGAAGTCTTCCCGTTGTATGATTCGACCATCAGAAAGTTCTGTCGCTTCATTTTGTTTGATCTTTTGATAAATAGGGCCAGGGGAAACGCCGGCTGCCTTCAGTTTTTCAGGTAGGAGTTCCCCGGGCTGATCTTTTTCCTGAATAATATATCCAAAGCTTTCCAATCCGTGCTCAAGCCCAATGCTCTCTACTAGTAGTCCCTCATCCTCGTAAATGACGCCTTCGGCAACTTCAATGATTTTAAGCGGGTAGGAGAGTCTGGTCCCGCTGACACGCAGTGCCGTTTCTACATATTCTTTCAAGCCTTTTGGCCCGTATAAGGTACAAGGTGTTTCTCCACCTTGAAAGGAGCGGCTGCTCAATAATCCGGGCAGGCCGTAAATGTGATCGCCGTGGAGGTGGGTGATGAATATTTTTTCAATCCTGCGTGGACGAATGTTCGTGCGTAATATTTGATGCTGTGTCGATTCTCCGCAGTCGAACAACCAGGTGCTCTGTCGTTCCTGGAGCATCTGTAAAGCTAACGCGGAGACATTCCGTTCTTTTGAAGGAACCCCTGAACCGGTCCCGAGAAAAAATAATTCCATAATCTTTCCTCCTATATCGCTATCTTACCATTGGTAAAGACTGGTGACACGTAAAAAGAAAGACCCGTGCCTGAAGGGACGGATCTTTACCTGATAGAGTTACTTCCATGCCCGGGCATATTGCCGCGGACCTTCAAGAGAGAAGCCTAACTCATCAGCTGCCTGTTTTGGCCAGTACGGGTTGCGTAAGAGTGCACGACCGATAAAAACCAAATCAGCACGTTCATTTTGTAAAAGTTCTTCCGCCTGGAGGCCGTGCGTAATCAAGCCTACAGCTCCGGTGGCGATGCCTGTCTCGCGCTTGAGTGTTTCTGCATAAGTCAGCTGATAGCCTGGAAAAGGATTGATCGAAGCAGGCACAACTCCTCCTGAACTGACATCAATCAGATCGACTCCCTGCTCTTTCATCTCTTCCGCATAATAGAGAAAATCTTGCATCGTATTGCCGCCTTCCTGATATTCATCAGCTGAAATCCTGACCAATAATGGGCCATCCCATACTTCCTGGACAGCTGCTATCACTTCACTTAAGAAGCGGTAGCGGTTCCCTCTTTTCCCACCATAATTGTCGTTCCGTTGGTTGGTGAGAGGGGATAAGAACTGGTTGATTAAGTATCCATGGGCTCCATGCAGTTCAATGACATCAAAATCAGCTTCTTTTGCTCTTCTGGCAGCTTCCTTGAATGCCATGATCACCTGGTGAATATCACCCGTGCTCATTTCAAGAGGAGTTTGTAATTGTTCGTTGAATCGGAGTGGGCTTGGTGCGAAAATCTCATTTTTCAGGTTCGCTTTTCTGCCTGCATGGGCAAGTTGTATGGCAGAAGCGGCACCATGGCGGTGTATGCCTTCATTGATAATCTTTAATCCTTCGATATGATCGTCGCTCCAAATTCCAAGATCCTCATGGGATATCCTTCCTTCCGGTACGATAGCGGTGGCTTCTGTCATGACCAGGCCGACTTGACCGGCAGCGCGACTTTCATAATGGGCAAAGTGGAAAGCGTTTGCTTTTCCATCCTGGGTGGTAGAAGAATACATGCACATCGGGGACATAACAATTCTGTTTTTTAGTGTCAGATTTCTTATAGTATAAGAGCTGAATAATTTTGCTTCCATAGCAGATCTCCTCCGTGTAAAAGGTTATTCATATAATTCGCGATATTCCATAGCCAGGTGGGGCACATCAGTGAAAACCCCATCACATTTTAGTTTGAAACATTTTTTCATCTGCGTCGGCCGGTTGACTGTATATATCCGCAGCGCCAGGTTATGCTTCCGGCAAGTTTTTGCCAGATTGCTATTTAACAATCTGTATTTGGTATGAAAGCCTGTAACTCCAATTCTTTTTAAGTGACCTGGCAGTTCCGGGATCTTTTTTGAGCTCAGTAAAGCGGTAGAAATATTCGGATCGATGTCTTTCATCCGTTCCATGCTGGAAGCGTTAAAAGAGGAAATAACAGTTTGTTCCAGTAATTGGTATTTCTTCAGGTGATCATAAACAGTCTGTTCCAGATGCTTATAGGGGATGACATTGTTTTTTAATTCTATATTTAAAAACATCGATTTATCTTGAACCCAGTCTAAAAATTCGTCTAATGTTACAATGGGAGTATCTGAAAATTTAGATGAAAACCAGCTTCCTGCATCCAGCTTTTTTAGTTCCTTATATGTATAGTCCTGAACAAAACCGGTACCATTGGTGGTTCGACGGACATTTTCATCATGGATCAGGATAGGAATGCCATCTTTGGTGAGTTGGACATCCGTTTCAATACCATCCGCACCAGCATGGTAAGCCAACTCGAAAGCTGGCATAGTGTTTTCAGGTGCGAGCTTGCTTGCACCTCGGTGGGCGTAAATCATTGTTCCCAATTGTGTCACCTCTCGATCTATGCTCTTTTTGATTGTGTGACATTTAGTGGGAAAAGTCAATTTACAAGGAGTGTGTTGTTGATGGAAGCACAGTGGAAAACAAAAGGGCAATTGACTGAACTTTTATGTTCATTAGTCAATTATCCAAGTATTACGGGGAGTAATGATGAAATTGCCATTATTGAATACTTGCAGCACCTGCTGGGTTCAAAACCCTATTTCAAGCAGAATCCGGAACATCTTGAAATACATCCTTTGAAGGATGGCCGTCAGTTGTTGACCGCTCTGGTTAAAAAAGATGAAACAAAAGATACCATTGTGCTGCTATCCCATGTGGATGTGGTAGGAATTGATGATTATGGATCGTTTCAGAACCTTGCGTTTCATCCGAAAGAACTGACGAAAGAGTTAATGAACCACCTGAAAGAATTGCCAGTGGAAGCTGCTGAGGATCTGAAGTCCGGTAACTGGCTGTTTGGCCGGGGGACGATGGATATGAAGGCAGGGCTCACGGTACACCTTTCTTTATTAGAGCAGGCAATGGATGGAACTTTCGAAGGGAATCTCTTGTTGCTTGCTGTACCTGATGAAGAAGTCAATTCACTGGGTATGCTGACCGCTCTTCCTGCCTTAGATGAACTTAAACATAGACATGAGCTGGATTATAAAGCGACAATGAACGGGGAACCGATGTTCCGCAAATACCCCGGAGATACAGCTTATTATCTTTATACTGGTTCAATTGGTAAAGTGCTGCCCGGGTTCCTTTGCTATGGAAAAGAAACGCATGTCGGGGAACCTTTTGCCGGGCTGAATGCCAACCTGATGATCAGTTATCTGGCACAGGAACTGGAATTGAGTGAGGATTTTATTGAAACGGTAGGAGAGGAGACTACCCCTCCGCCCATCAGTTTGATGCAAAGGGATTTAAAAGAGGAATACTCTGTCCAGACTCCGCAGGCAGCAGTGGCTATGTACAATGTCCTTTACATGGAACAGACGATAGCAGAGCTCAATGAAAAGCTTTTAGCTGCAGCAGACAGGACAAAGCATAAAATTCTCCGGCATTACAATAGTAAGGCCTCGCATTTCATTGCAGAAAATGAGCGGAAGTTTATAGATATGGACGTGACCGTACTTACTTACGAACAATTGTACCAGGAGGCGGAAAAGCGTTACGGAAAAGGCGAAGTGGAAAGACGACAGAATCTGTTGACATCACAAAGGGATCAGGGGGACAGGGACTTTTCGACTCTGCTGGTACAGGACCTCGCCTCTTTGTGTAAAGACATCGGACCTATGATCGTGCTATTTTACAGTCCTCCATTTTACCCGTCGGTCTCTTCAAAAAAAGACCCGATCATACAAACAACCGTAGAAGCCTGTCAAAACTATGCGAAAGAGACGTATGGAGTCGAACTTAAAAATAGTGAGTACTTTACCGGCCTGTCTGATCTAAGCTTTATTGGTCCGGTTTCGGCTGAATCCCCTCTGGACGATCTGTTGAATTTGATGCCGATTCAGGGCCGTGGCTTCGAGCTTCCTGAAGATGTAATGCAAACACTTAATATGCCTGTCATCAACGTCGGCCCGTTAGGGAAAGACCCGCATCAATGGACCGAACGTCTGGAATTGGATTATTCTTTCGAGTATTTACCGGAGCTTTTGCATTATACGTTGAATAAACTTTTCAATAGTTGAATGATGGCTGGGGATTCCTTCAATTATAGGGCCGGATTATGGAAGACTTGATTTCGAGATATTGGTGGAGCTAAGGTGCTCCAGGAAACGATTCGCTTTCCGTGGGCGTGTGCTGAGTCTCCTCAGGCTTCGCCTTGCGGGGCCTCATCTATCACTCAGCTCCCACAGGAGTCTCACCGTTTCCCTACGCCCCCTTGCCGTGGGAAGTTCTCAAAATCAGCCGAAGAAAACTGTCCTATGATTGAAGATTTTAATGCCTCTCATCCTTTGTAAAATGCCTCAGGATGAAGATTTCAGCTACATTCTTACTCTTTGTGAAGGGTCCGTTTAATACAAAACTGGCTGGATGGGCAGGGAAATGACGAGACTCCCGCGGGAGAAGGGGCTAGGCGAGATCCCACAGGGCGTAGCCCGAGGAAGCTTGCCAGGTCCCCCGCAGGAAAGCGAGTTGTTTCCCAGCCCATCCCATTCTTCTCATGGTAACGGACCCAAGTATCTCGAAACTGAGTCTTCAGCAATTGGGAGCTTTAATAGAGGTGAAAGGATGAGGGAATGGAAAAATCATGCTACAATGGTATAATCAGGTGAATGACTATTCAGTAAGAGAGAGGAATACGAATGAATATTGTGAAGCAGAAAATCCATCAAATTACAGTACCTACTCCCTACGCGGTAGGAGATGTACATATTTATATCATAAATGGTGACCGGCTATCTGTCATTGATGCCGGTGTTAAAACCGATGAAGCCTGGGAGGCTTTTGTTTTCCAAATAAAACAGCTGGGATATGGGCCGGAGGATATCGAGCAGGTCATTTTGACACATCATCATCCAGACCATATCGGATTTATTGAATATTTCCCACGTCTCCAGGAAGTGACAGCACATCCGCAGGTCGATAGTTGGCTCAAAAGGGAACCAGACTTTTTGCAAAATTATCAAAGCTTTTTTTATTCTTTATACCAACAGGCAGGTGTGCCTGAGCGTTACCTTGGTTTTTTAAAGGAACTGCGCAATCCTCTTGGCAATGTTGCCAAAGGGCAGCTGACCAGCACTATTCTGGAAGGAGATTTGCTGCCAGGCCATGAGGAGTGGCGTGTCATTGCAACACCAGGGCATGCCCAAAGCCACTTATCTTTTTATCGGGAAAAAGATGGAGCTTTGCTGGGGGGCGATCACTTGCTTGAACATATCTCTCCCAATCCTTTATTGGAGCCGCCACATAACAATGCAGAGGAAAGGCCTAAGCCAATGCTGCAATATCGTAACTCTTTGAAGAAATTACTCCATTACGATATTACTCAGGTCTACCCTGGGCATGGGAAGATATTCAACCAGGCAGATGACTTGATTGGACGCAGGTTGGAAAGCCAGGAAAAGAGGGCAGCTAAAGTTCAGGAGATTATTGGGGAAGATGAAAGGACAACTTTCGAAATTTGTACCCGTTTGTTCCCCAAGCAATTCGAGAAGCAGTTCGGTCTCACCATGTCGGAAACAATTGGACAGCTGGATTATTTAACACATATAAAGGCAGTAGGAACAAGGGTAGATAATGGTGTGACTTTCTATAAGAACATGGAGGCCAAGTGATGAATCCCTTAGTAAAAAATAAAAACGTGCTGGTCACCGGGGCTTCTGGAGGAATTGGCCAGTTCATTGCCATTCATGTAGCTATGAATGGAGGGACGCCTATATTGATTGCCCGGTCTTCCGATAAGTTGAAGGTGACTGCAGACATATTGAAAAACAAGTACCATGTGGCCTGTCACTGGCACCAGGCTGACCTTAGCAAAGAAGAAGAATGGAAGGCTGTAAGTGACCACATTTTCACTGAACATGATCGTATTGATGCTTTGATCAACAATGCCGGGTTGGGTGTCTTCGAATATTTTGCTGATACGAAATGGGAAGATATCAACCGGATGATCCAAGTGAATATTACTGCTTTGCTTCGGGTTACACATCAAGTCTTGCCGCATATGATAGCGCATGTTAATGGCCATATCGTGAACATTGCTTCCCAGTCTGGAAAGATGGCCACACCTAAATCAGCCGTTTATGCCGCTACCAAACATGCTGTGCTTGGCTTTACAAATGCCTTGCGTATGGAGACTGCAGATCATGGCATATATGTGACCGGAGTCAATCTTGGCCCAGTCCGGACTGATTTTTTTGCCCAGGCGGATCCATCAGGCAATTATCAACGTGCTGTTGAGCCATGGATGCTGGATGCCAATCAGGTAGCAAAGCGTATTGTGAATCAATTATTTAAGAAAAAGCGGGAAATTAATCTCCCTGCATGGATGGAAGCGGGAAGTAAATTGCACTATCAATTTCCTGGTCTCACGGAAAAGATGCTTCATAAACAATTCAATAAAAAGTAGCCTGGCGCCTTGATCGCCAGGCTTTTCTGTATACAGAAAATTTTTCCTGGTGTCTTTACAGTAATTCCCTCTTGCATACACGAACGTATATTCGCATAATATAAAGTAAGACAAAATGAGGGGTGTGACGGAAATGAGTAATCCAGCAATCGATTACAATTTATTTCCGGAGCGTCGAGTGCTTTGTGTCGATATGAAAAGTTTTTATGCCAGCTGTGCAGCTATTTTACGGGGGGTGGACCCGATGACCTGCCATCTGGCGGTAGTTGCTGATACAAATCGCCGGGGGAGTGTGGTTTTAGCAGCCTCACCCGCTATGAAGAAAGATTACGGAATTCGTACGGGGAGCCGGTTGTTTGAAATCCCCGATGACCCGGATATCGTTATTGTTTCTGCACAAATGAGCACTTATTTAGAGATATCCACTGAGGTGACTCGTCTATTTAATAAATACGTGCCAAAAGAAGCGATCCATACCTACAGCGTTGATGAAAGCTTTTTGGAAGTGGATGGCAGTGAACGAATGTTCGGTGAAGCGGAGGAAATAGCAGAAATGATCCTGACAGAATTGGAGGATACCTTCCATCTCAAGGCAGCAATTGGAATTGGGCCCAATATGCTGATGGCAAAGCTCTGTCTTGATTTGGAAGCGAAGAAAAAAGGCATTGCCGAATGGACGTATGACGATGTACCGGAAAAACTGTGGCCGGTTTCTCCACTGAGAGAAATGTGGGGGATCGGCCCGCGGCTGGAACGAAGATTGAACCGGATGGGGATTACCACGGTCGGCCAGCTTGCTCATTATCCACTGGAACGGTTGGAAAAAGTATTCGGTGTAATGGGTAATCAATTGTTCTACCATGCACATGGGATTGATTTATCCGAGCTCGGGGCTCCGATCATCCAGGGACAGATCAGCTATGGGAAGAGTCAGATACTTCTTCGTGACTATCATGATCCCGCTCACGTTAAACATGTCATGTTGGAAATGTGTGAAGAAGTAGCCAGGCGAGCGAGAAACAATGATAAAGCGGGAAGGACGATCAGCCTTGGGGTAGGCTATAGTAAAACAGAGGGAGGCGGAGGATTTCATCGTTCACGCAGTCTGGATCAGCCGACCAACATTACGATGGATATTTATTATACCTGTCTCCAGTTATTCAAGGAATTTTATGAGGAAAAGACAGTAAGGAGCATTTCAATTTCTTTATCGAATATCTCGGAGGACGCGAGCATCCAATTGGATTTGTTTGATACCGGACGGGACCGGAAGCGGGAGTTGGGTTATGTGATGGATGCGATACGGGACAAGTATGGGAGTGATTCGCTGCTTCGGGCGGTTTCGTATACCGAAGCAGGTACGGCCCTCCATCGCAGCAAGCTTGTCGGCGGACATTTTGCAGAGTAAGGATACCACGCCATTCTTCCAGCGGGAATCAGTGGTCCTCCCGGGAGAAAGGTGGCGGACCATTGTGTGAACCTTCTCTTTTGCCCGCAAACGAAAAATTCATTATGATGGAAATGACAGAGGAGGAATCGCCATGGAACTTAAAGTAACTAGTGAAGCAAAGACGAAGCTGCAATCATTAAACCCGGAAAATAAACGTTATTTGCGATTATTTTATGATACAGAAGGCTGTGGCTGCGGAGTCAATGGAGTACCGACACTCCGTTGGACAGAAAAGCGGACCGATTGGGACCAAGAGGTGGAAAGTGATGAATTCGAAGTCATCGTCCATAAGCAACAGGCTGTTTTCTTCAATAAGCAGCTGAGGCTAGCGGTAAGCAATGGATCACTGCGTCTGAGCAGCCCTAATGAAATACTTAACCCGGTCATCCCTGGATCGGAAGTGATGAAAGGAGATAGCATATGAGCAAGAAACGAGCGAATGAGCAAGGCTCGTTGAGTGACCGCTTGAATGCAGATATCGTCAGCCAATTGAAGTCGAAAAAAACACAGCTGAAACAAAAAGAAGAGCAGGACAAAGAAAGAGAGAGAAAACGTAAAATAGAGGAAAGAAAGAAAAGAGAAGCGAATAAAAGCTTTGAAGAACTGCTGGAAGAAAGTGAAATGGACTGGAAAAAGTTCAAGTAAAAGGCTGCCTGGAGAGTGCACTCCACCAGGCAGCCTTAGTTTTTTTAATTATCGGTGTTTCTGATAGGTGATTGGACTGGTCAAAGCCTGAATTTCACCAAAGATCTGTTCCGTCAATGGAGCCGATCCTGCAAATTCCAGGTTTGCCTCCAGTTGTTCCACAGAGCTGGCCCCGAACACAGCAGTAGCTACAGCTGGATGGTGCAGTACATACTGAAGCGCAAGAGTGTTGAGCGAACGCTCTTCAATCGCATAATCCTCAAGTTTTTCTGTCAGAGCAAGCATTTCTTCATAACTGTACTCCAGAAAACCGTCTTTTGCCTTCGACTCAGCCACTTTGGCGCCTTTGTTGCTAAGCATGCCTTTCGCCAGCGGTCCCCGGGCGAGTACACTGGTGTTATGGTTATGGAGGAGGTCCAGCATATTCTCTTCCGGACGGCGGTCGAAGATGTTATATTGCATCATGACACTTACAATGCTGGAACGTTCCACATATTCGCGGATAACATTCGGACGAATCGAAGAAATGCCGTATTCTCTGATCAGGCCTTCCTGTTTCAAATCTTCAAACGCCTCGATGGTTTCATCGATATTATCCTCAATCGTACCACCATGAAGCTGATAGAGGTCGATATAATCGGTCTGAAGCCGTTGAAGACTGTCTTTTATCCCCTTCTTGATATGTTCCTTTGAAGGGTCCCAATGCCAGTCCTTTTTTTCTTTATCAAAATGATTGCCGACTTTGGTTCCGAGAATGACATCCTGCCGCCGATGCTGGATAGCCTTTCCGACGATTTTTTCATTTTCTCCAAAATCATATAGATCAGCAGTGTCGACATAATTGATGCCTGCATCAAGCGCACGATCAATGATTTCCTTCGCCTTTGTCTCTTCTGTACCAAGGTTCATACACCCAAGGCTAATTTCCGATACCCGCAAGTCGGAGTTTCCGAGTTGTCGTTTGTTCATTGGGAACATCCTTTCTTTCGTGAAATTATCTCCACCATCCCCTGTCGAATAACAATGTGTTAGAATGGCGGTAGTGTAACAGAGAGGGGTTTTGGTCATGAAAAAATTTGAAGAAAAAACGATTGATACAGAGAAAATATTTAATGGTAAAGTGATAAAACTGCAAGTAGACAGTGTTACTTTACCCGATGGCAATACATCTAAACGAGAGTTGATCAAGCATCCCGGTGCTGTAGCGATTATAGCATTGACAGATGAAAATAACATTGTTTTTGTTGAACAATATCGGAAAGCCCTGGAGAAAAGCATCCTGGAAATACCGGCGGGGAAGCTGGAAGAAGGGGAAGCGCCTGAAGTGACAGCAAAACGGGAGCTGGAAGAAGAAACAGGATATACGACAGATCACTTGGAACTGGTGACTTCTTTCTATACATCACCCGGTTTTGCTGATGAGCTGGTCTATGTGTATTTTACTGATCAATTGCAACGGCTGGATGACGCTGTAGCAGGGGATGAAGATGAATTTGTAGAAGTTTATGAACTCCCTTTGGAAGAAGCGGAACGGCTGATGGCTGAACAGAGAATCCACGATGCTAAGACAGCCTACGCATTGCTTTATTTGAAAAACAGGAGAGTATAACATGGCTTTACATTCCTATTATGTCGATCTTCATATCCATATAGGTCGGGATTGGAACGGCCGGCCAGTTAAAATCAGTGGAGGAAAATCGCTTACACTGACTAATATTTTAAAAGAAGCAAGCAGGCGGAAAGGCATGGACATCGTAGGAGTTATTGACAGTCATGCTCCTGCTGTCCAGGATGAACTGGAGGATTTTATTGATAGAGGGTATGCAGAGGAATTAGAAGAAGGCGGAGTCCGATTTGAAAATACCACTCTATTATTAGGAGCGGAAGTAGAAATTTATGATGATTTTTGCCAGGGACCGATTCATGTTTTGTGTTATTTCCCTTACTTTTCCGTAATGAAGAAATTCACCGCCTGGCTGTCTGGGCGGATGAAAAATGTCAACCTTAGCTCTCAACGTTATTACGGGAGCGCCCGGGAGTTACAAACCTATGTCCAGAGCATGGGAGGCTGGTTCATCCCAGCTCATGTTTTCACTCCATTTAAAAGCTTGTATGGCAAAGGGGTCAAACGCTCATTAGCTGAGGTTCTGGACCCTAAAATAATAGATGCAGTGGAATTGGGTTTAAGTTCTGATACGTCAATGGCAGAGCAGATAGAAGAATTATCAGGTTATACTTTTGTGTCTAATTCTGACGCGCATTCGTTGGCTAAGATCGGCAGGGAATACCAAAAGGTAAAACTGGAGAACCCCTCTTTCTATGAGCTGGGGTTAGCATTCCGTGGGCAAAAAGGCAGAAGCATTGAAACAAACTATGGTATGAATCCCATGTTAGGGAAATATCACGAAACTGTCTGTAACGGCTGCGGAGCCAAACTTGCTGTTTTTGAACTTCCTTGTCCGGCATGTAATTCAAAGAAAGTAGTCAAAGGGGTAGCGGAAAGAATCAGGGAACTTTCTTCTGCCATTGACTCACATTCCAAGCGGCCACCCTATATCTATCAGGTGCCTCTTGAATACTTACCATCCCTTGGTCCAAAAACTTATGAAACTCTATTAAGGAAGTTTGGCACAGAAATGCATGTCATCCATCATGCTGAGAAGGGTGAGCTGGATGAAGTCATACCTGAAAAGCTGACTGCCCGCATTCTTTCCTTAAGAAAAGGTGAAGTAGCAATTGAAGCAGGTGGAGGCGGTAAATACGGGAAAGTCCGGAGTAATTCATAGAATCGTTGGTCTACTTTCTTTCTTCACTTCATAGAGTTGTAATAGATAGCTTGAGAAGGGGTGGAGGAAAGTATGTACGCACAGCAACGGGTTTTGAGAAATCATTTTACAAGTTATATGAATATTTATATTTTCATCTCTGTGCTATTTTTAATCGGGATCATATTTGGAGCAGTGATTGTCAATAGTATGAACTTCATTCAAAAACAGGACCTGTATTTCTATTTGAATCAATTTTTCCAGCAAATGATTAATACAGATGTTGTGTCAAAGCCCACGCTGTTTTGGGATAGTTTAGCTTACCATTTGAAATATATGCTGTTGATTTTTATACTGGGTATTTCTGTGATCGGTATGCCCATCATTACAGTGTTATTATTTATTAAAGGACTAGTGGTTGGTTTTTCCGTGGGTTTTTTAGTCAACCAGATGGGGTGGTATGGATTATTCATTTCTTCCGTTTCCATCGCCCCTCAAAACCTGTTGATTATTCCTATTTACCTGATAGCAGGCGCCTTAGCAATGATTTTTTCGATCACTTTATTCCGGCAGTTATTCTCAAAACGGGTCCATCAGCCGATTATGACTATTTTTCTTCAGTATGGTATACTGTTCGCCATATTAATCGCATGTCTGGTGATTGCTTCCTTTATTGAAGCATTCCTTTCTAACCAAACGTTAGAGTGGGTAGTGAAGTGGCTATATAAATAGGGATTGTCACTATTAGATTAAAATAATTATCGAAAGCAGATTGTAATGATTGTAATTTGACACCAGTTCCTTCTCTGCTTATAATTAAAATGGAATTGCGAGGGAGGGGGACGCTACATGGAGCACCGTATCGAAAGAATTAAAAAGCAGTTACATTCGCAAAGTTACAAGTTGACCCCGCAACGGGAAGCGACGGTACGAGTATTGCTGGAGAATGAAGAGGATCACTTAAGCGCAGAAGATGTTTACCTCCTCGTCAAAGAGAAGGCGCCAGAGATCGGCCTTGCTACGGTGTACCGGACCTTAGAATTATTATCTGAGTTGAAAATAGTCGATAAAATAAATTTCGGTGACGGGGTATCCCGTTATGACTTAAGAAAAGAAGGTGCCGAACATTTTCATCACCACCTCGTCTGTATAGAATGTGGGGCAGTGGAAGAAATTGAAGAAGATCTCCTTGGCGACGTAGAAAAATTAGTTGAAAATCAATGGGGCTTCCAAGTGAAAGACCATCGTCTGACCTTTCATGGTATTTGCCGCGTCTGTCAAAAAGAAACGGTTAAATCGTAAGGGAATGGAGCCTGATAATTTCATAGCTTGAAAATAGTGAATGCGGAACTGCGTGTTCACTTTTTTGTTGGTTTTATAAACCACCCGGTATACATAGTATGGTAGTATGGAAGTGTGAAAAAAGCTGGCTTATGCTTTCAGCGTAGTCTTCTTTACATTCTATTAAATTTATTGTAGCTTTAAAGTAGAGTAGAATCTTTGTTTTATGTATATTTTCCTAGAGGGATGGCATACCTTGTTAATGAGATTGACAAGGGGGCGTAGTGATGAAGCACGTGTGGTTGTTCCTCAAGGATACATTGAAGATACTTATTGTATTTGTCCTCTGTACTTCCTTTTTTTATATGGCACTACGAATGGTCCACCTGGAATATGAGCGCTATCATCGTTATGATGAACCAAAGGGCGCCGCAGTGAAGGTGTTCAATCAGGAAGATATCAGTTGGCCGGAGCGATTATCGATTTTTATTCAATTGGGAGAGTAGAGACGTATGCTGAAGCATGCACTTGATGATTTTTTCCACTATTTAACTGTGGAACGGGGATTATCGGAAAATACAATCAAATCCTATCAGCGTGATTTAAGACAATATGCTGAGTTTTTGGATAAGCATTTGTCCATAAAAAGCTGGGATGACGTGACGAGAACCCACATTATGAAATATATGTATTATTTGAATGATGAAGGCCGTTCTTCTGCAACAATAGCGCGACTCTTGTCCTCTGTCAGGCTTTTTCATCAGTTCCTGGTCAGGGAAAAGGTGAGTGACCAGGATCCGAGTCTACATATCGAGACTCCTAAGAAAGAACGGAAACTGCCGAAGGTGCTTTCCACAGAGGAAGTGGACAAGCTATTGAACCTGCAAGGAGGGGATTCCCTCTCTTTACGTAACCGGGCGATGCTTGAGATGCTTTATGCCACCGGCTTACGTGTCTCTGAGCTGATGTCTTTGAAGGTCACTGATCTTCATCTTACAATGGGGTTTGTAAGATGTTTCGGCAAAGGCTCTAAGGAACGGATCATTCCGCTTGGTGATATGGCTAAGGAAGCGGTAGAAGATTATTTAAGTAACTCGAGACCGGGCTTAGTCAGAAAAAAACAGACGGAAGAGTTATTTGTCAATCATCATGGCAATCCATTATCCAGACAGGGATTTTGGAAGATATTGAAAGCGGTTGCCCGAGAGGTAGGCATTCAAAAAGCGATTACTCCTCATACGCTGCGCCATTCGTTCGCTACTCATTTATTAGAAAATGGTGCAGATCTACGAGCGGTGCAGGAGATGCTCGGGCATGCGGACATTTCAACAACGCAAATTTATACACATGTAAGCAAAACACGTTTGAAAGATGTTTATCGCTCATACCATCCACGGGCATAAACTCTTTTTTACAAAAACAGTTGTCTGACATCCTACATCTCTATTTTTTGTGTATTGTTGGTAAGGATAAGGAATGTAAATTACAGGAGGGAAATAAAATGAATGATTTCAAGCGAGTATTCTTAATAGTAATGGATTCTGTCGGTATCGGTGAGGCGCCGGATGCGGCTAAGTTCAATGATAAAGGTGCAGATACCCTTGGTCATATTGCAGAACATATGGGTGGCCTTAAAATGCCGAATATGGGTGAACTCGGTTTGAGCAATATCCGCAATATTATGGGGATTGAGGAAGCAAAGACTCCAAAAGCACATTATACTACTATGCAGGAAGCTTCGAATGGAAAAGATACCATGACTGGTCACTGGGAAATCATGGGCTTGTATATAGATAAACCGTTCCGTACGTTTCCAGATGGTTTTCCTGATGAACTTCTCCATGAATTAGTACAACGCACCGGTCGTAAAGTCATCGGCAATAAGCCTGCTTCCGGCACCGAAATCCTGAAAGAATTAGGCGAAGAGCATATGGAAACTGGTGCATTGATCGTTTATACCTCGGCTGATTCTGTTTTGCAGATTGCTGCTCACGAAGAGGTTGTCCCTCTGGAAGAGTTATATGAAATATGTGAAATCGCAAGGGAACTTACGCTTGATGAAAAATATATGGTCGGCCGCGTAATCGCCCGTCCGTTCGTCGGAAAACCAGGAGCATTCGAGCGCACACCTAACCGCCATGACTATGCCCTTAAGCCGTTTGGACGGACTGTTATGAATGAAATGAAGGATGAAGGACTTGATGTCATCGCATTAGGTAAGATTTCCGATATTTATGACGGAGAAGGTGTTACAGAAGCAATCCGAACCACAGACAATATGGACGGCATGGATCAGCTGGTAGCTTCTATGGATAAGGATTTCCGAGGGCTCAACTTCTTGAACCTGGTGGATTTTGATGCGAAGTTCGGACACCGGCGTGATCCGCAAGGCTATGGCGAGGCTCTGGAAGCCTTCGATGCCCGACTTCCGCAGGTATTAGAGAAACTTAAAGAGGAGGACCTGCTCTTAATTACGGCTGACCACGGGAACGACCCGATTCATCACGGTACAGATCATACACGTGAATTAGTTCCACTTCTTGCTTATCATAAAGGAATCGAACAAGGGAAGCGTTTGGATCAACGTAAAACATTTGCAGATATTGGAGCAACGGTTTCGGACAATTTCAAGATCAAGACGCCGGAACATGGGCAAAGCTTCTTAAAAGAGATTAAGTGATGGAGGGTGAAAGCATGAATATCGAACAAATCAGAGAATCAGCTTCATTTATTTCAAATAAACTATCTGAGAAACCAACGGTAGGATTGATTTTAGGCTCAGGGCTTGGAGTGTTAGCTGACGAAATCAAAAACCCGGTTGTGATCCCGTATGGAGACATTCCTCATTTTCCGGAATCCACTGTTTCCGGTCATAAAGGTCAATTGGTAATCGGTGAACTGGAAGGACACCAGGTTATCGCCATGCAGGGGCGCTTCCATTATTATGAGGGCTACAGCATGCAGCAGGTGACGTTCCCTGTAAGAGTGATGAAGCAGCTTGGAATCGAAACGATGTTTGTCACAAATGCAGCAGGAGGCGTAAATGAAATATTTGAACCTGGTGATTTAATGATAATCACCGACCATATTAATAATATGGGAGACAGCCCTTTAATCGGTAAGAATGATGAAGAAATGGGTCCCAGGTTCCCTGATATGTCCCAGGCATATAATAAAGAGTTGATACAAACCGCACAAAAATGTGCAGATAATCTTGGGTTGAAAGTCCGTAATGGTGTGTACGTCGGGAATACCGGACCTGCTTATGAAACATCAGCCGAAGTAAAAATGCTCCGTACCCTTGGCGGCGACGCGGTAGGTATGTCTACTGTTCCAGAAGTCATCGTTGCGAGTCATTCCGGTATCAAAGTCCTCGGTATCTCCTGTATTTCCAATATGGCGGCAGGAATTTTAGACCAGCCATTGACGCATGACGAAGTTATTGAAACCACAGCACAAGTTCGTGAAGATTTCCTTGGGTTTGTGAAAGAAATTCTACAGTCAATGTCTGCATCATAACAGGGGAAGGATGATCGCAATGAGAATGGTTGATGTAATTCAGAAAAAACGTAATGGTATGGAACTTAATGAGGAAGAAATCAAGTTTTTTGTTAAAGGCTACACAAAAGGTGAGATACCGGATTATCAAGCGTCTGCCTTGACGATGGCTATCTATTTCAAAGGAATGACTGAAAAAGAGACGGCAACTTTGACCCAGGCTATGGTTGATTCAGGTGAAACGATCGATTTGTCAGGCATTGAAGGACACATAGTCGATAAACATTCTACTGGTGGAGTAGGCGATAAAGTCACCTTTATCGTTGGGCCATTGGTGGCTTCTGCAGGTGTTCCGGTTGCCAAAATGTCAGGGCGCGGTCTTGGTCACACAGGAGGTACACTGGATAAACTCGAGGCGATTGAAGACTTTCATATTGAGATGACGAAAGAAGAGTTCGTCAATAATGTTAATACCCATAAACTTGCTGTTGCCGGACAGACAGGTAACTTGGCTCCAGCTGATAAAAAACTATATGCCTTACGTGACGTAACAGCTACAGTGGATTCTATTCCATTGATCGCCGGTTCCATCATGAGTAAGAAGCTTGCCTCTGGTGCTGATAGTATTGTACTGGATGTCAAAACAGGTACGGGGGCATTCATGAAGACCCTGGAAGAGTCAGAAGCGCTTGCCAGAGAGATGGTCAATATCGGTAAAAATCTCGGCAGAAACACAGTCGCTGTCATCAGTGATATGAACCAGCCGCTTGGTTTTGAAGTGGGTAATGCTAACGAAATAAAAGAAGCAGCGGAAATTCTGCAAGGCAAAAACGTGGAAGACCTTCGTAAACTTTCATTAGAAATCGCTTCTCATATGACAGTGCTTGCTGAAGTATTCTCCAGTTATGAGGAAGCATACGCAGAGCTTGAAAAGAATTTGGAGAATGGCAAAGCGTTCGAAGCATTCCGTAACTTTATTGCTGCTCAGGGCGGGAATATTGACATGATCAATGATTTGAATAAATTACCACAGTCCAAATATAAATTAGAGGTAACCGCCGATCAGGATGGCTATGTATCAGCTATTGATGCTGAGTCGATTGGAGTGGCCGCTATGTATCTTGGAGCAGGTCGTGCAACGAAAGACGATGTAATAAATCATGCAGTTGGCATTACCTTAAAGAAAAAGATCGGCGATGAAGTAAAAGCAGGAGAACCGCTGGTAGTCTTGAATAGTGATGAAGAAAACCCGGAAGACTCGATAGCGAAAGTGAAAGAAGCATACACCATCACCGAAGAAAAAGTATCAGCCCCTACTTTAATTCATAAAGTTATCAATTAGCCTATTAGTAGAACGCCCGTATTTTATGGGCGTTCTTATTTCTGGTAATTACGTTTTGCAACAAAGAATACCTTGATTTATCTGATAGTCACGAATATATTCAGTATAGTTTACATAATATTTTTATCGCATATTAAATAATTTTCTTTGGGTTTCGTAATAAAACGGCAGGTTGTTGGAAAATATAACTACAACTATGAATGGAGGGAAAGTGAATGAAAAAAATAGCCATTTATTTCACTGTTTTCATGCTGGTAAGTACAATAAGTATTCCTGTAACCTATGGGCAAGAGTCCAATCAAATAGAGCTGGCTGAAGGGGCGAAATCGGCCGTTTTAATGGAGAACAGCAGTGGAACGATTTTATTCGATAAGAACGCACATGAAAAACTCCCGCCCGCCAGCATGACGAAAATCATGACATTATTACTGATCATGGAAGCTTTAGACAACAAAGTCATCAAGTTGGACGAGACCGTCAGGGTAAGTGAACGTGCTGCTTCGATGGGGGGATCTCAAATATTTCTTGAGGCCGGGGAAGAAATGAAGGTTGAAGATCTTCTGAAGGGAGTGGCTGTGGCTTCTGGTAATGATGCAAGCGTAGCATTAGCCGAAAGAATTGCCGGTAGTGAAGAAGCATTCGTTAAAAAGATGAACGAAAAAGCGGAAGAGCTTGGTTTAAAGAACACTAACTTTAAAAATACGACCGGTCTTCCAGAAAAAGGCCATTATAGCACGGCCCATGATATGGCAGTGATGGCTAAAAAATTATTACAGTATGAAAATATAACGGATTATACCAGTATTTATGAAGACTATTTGCGAAAAGGGCAAAAAAATGAATTCTGGCTTGTGAACACGAATAAATTGGTCAAACACTATAAAGGTGTGGATGGCTTAAAAACAGGATACACAAATGAAGCGAAATACTGTCTCACGGCTACAGCTCAAAAGAATGGGATGCGCATGATTGCAGTCGTAATGGGAGCGAAAACTCCGAAAGAACGAAATGCGAATATAGCTAAGATGCTTGACTATGCTTACAGTCAATTCGAAACAGAACAATTATATGATAAAGGACACAAAATGAGCACCTTGCAGTTAGCGAGAGGCGATAAGCCAGAGTTAAATTTAATAACGGAAACCCCTGTTACGTTGCTGAAACGTAAAGGACAAAAGCTGGAAAATCTAGCAACGTCCATGGAGTTTGACAAAAATATTCAGCTGCCAATAGAGGAAGGCAGCCATTTAGGGACGGTAAAAGTTAAGCAGGGAGACAAAGTGCTTACTGAGGTGCCATTAGTAGCTGAGACTAGTGTGAAACAAGGGAATGTCTGGCAACTATTCAAACGTACATTAGGCAATATGGCTCACCGGTGATAAACCTGTCATTTTATTAAAAGATTTAGCGTATCGTCACTAGTTTTGTCACCCTGCAGGAAAAACAGGATGCAAAACAGAAAGACTCACTAACGCAAAGAAAGAGGAGGTAAACACAGTGAGTCTTAGTGTCGATTTTGCCTGCAAAGAAGATGTCCTTCTTGTAAGATTAGTCGGTGAACTGGATCATCATGAAGCAGAAAATTTAAAGAAAGAATGGAAGTCGATTCTTAATCAGCACCAGGTACGTCATGTCATTTTGAATCTGGAAGGGCTGTCGTTCATGGACAGTTCAGGTCTTGGTGTGATTTTAGGAAGATACAAAGAAATCAACGCTTTAGGAGGAGAAATGGTGATTTGCTCTATTTCTCCGGAAGTCAAACGACTCTTCGATTTATCCGGAATGTTCAAAATCATGAAGCTTGTCGATAATGAAGAATTCGCTTTAGAGATGCTGGGGGTGGCTTCATGAAAAATAGTATGAACCTGGAATTTTTAAGTGTAAGTCAAAATGAATCGTTTGCCCGGGTGACAGTAGCTGCCTTTGTGAGTCAGCTGGATCCGACGATGGAAGAACTGACAGAAATCAAAACGGTCGTATCCGAAGCAGTGACCAATGCCATCATTCATGGATATCATGAACTTCCAGACGGAAAGATTTATATTTCATGTACGATAAATGATGGAGAAATGGAATTGATGATTCAAGACCATGGGGAAGGGATCGCAGACATTGATGAAGCCAGGGAACCACTATTCACCTCAAAACCTGAACTGGAGCGGTCCGGAATGGGTTTTACGATTATGGAGAACTTCATGGACAAGGTCGATGTCATTTCCAGCCCTGAGGAAGGCACGACAGTCCGATTGATCAAGCATTTGACTACTAATAAAGCGTACTGTAATTAGGAGCCCACGATGAATGTGGATGTGAGTCAAAAACAGAAGCGGCTGAAAGACGAAGATGTCAGGGCCTTGATTGCCAAGAGTCAAGAGGGTGATCAAGAAGCAAGGGACATGTTAGTGGAAAGGAATGTCCGACTTGTCTGGTCGGTGGTCCAGCGTTACATTCACCGGGGTTATGATCAGGAGGATCTCTTCCAGATTGGATGCATAGGGTTATTGAAGTCGGTCGATAAATTCGACTTGAACTATGATGTGAAGTTTTCTACTTATGCAGTACCCATGATCATTGGGGAAATCCAGCGTTTTATCAGGGATGATGGCAGCGTAAAAGTCAGCCGCTCGTTAAAAGAAATGAATAATAAAATCCGACGGAAAAAAGAAGAATTAACGAAAGAGCTCGGTAGGTCTCCCACCATTGATGAAATGGCGAAAGCGCTGGATATGACTTCAGAAGAAGTAGTACTGGCGGAAGAAGCCGGCCGTGCTCCTCAGTCCATTCATGAAACAGTTTATGAAAATGACGGAGATCCTATTACATTGCTGGATCAAATGGCTGAAGATGATACCAAGTGGTTCGATAAGATGATACTTCAGGATGTCATCCGAAAGCTTGATAAAAGAGAACGGCTGATCATTTATTTAAGGTATTTTAAAGATAAGACCCAAACGGAAGTGGCTGAACGGCTTGGGATTTCACAAGTTCAAGTCTCCAGGCTGGAAAAGAAAATACTGAAAGAGATTAAAGATCAGATGGAGCCTGATTAATCTTTAGCTTTGGACGCATTGTATCTAATGCGTCTTTTTTATATGCCTTCAATTGATAGCAGGTGCATGTTTTTTACCTTAACATCCATACTAAAAAGAAAGGCGCGGAGATAAAGGGTGGTGTCTATGGCACAAATTGTTTATTTACGATTAAGAAAAAAAGTGGATATGACAAGCTATCGGCCTGTTTTGCTGAAAGACATCGCCTACCTGGCTTGTTCTCTATCCCTAAAACAGAAACTAGAAACCATCCCCTTGCACTACATTACAAAAAAAGATAAGAACATTATCGTCATTGATGGTGTGCTGGTGATAGAAAAGATGGCAGAACTATTTCCAGAAATCGAAGTCCAATTGATAGGACCGGCACAAACCATCATTACTATCACAACAAAGAAAAGAAAGCCTGCGATCTGGATGGTAGCAGGGATATGGCTATTATTGTTTGTCGGGGCAGCGATGGCGATCATGAATTTTCATTATGATGTGAGCATGGAAGCCGTACAACAAAAGCTGCACTTTATGTTGACCGGAGAAAAAGTAAAACATCCTTTTTGGATCCAGGTACCTTACTCCATCGGTCTTGGGCTTGGAATGATTTTATTTTTCAATCACATTTTTAATAAAAAAATCAATGAAGAACCGAGCCCATTGGAAGTCGAAGTTTTTAAGTACCAACAAAGCATGGATGATTATGTGACGATTAATGAAAATAAGGTGGAAAACAACGATGATCCACGCTCTACTTGAAGCCTTTATTGGTTTGGCGGCAGGACTCGCTGTAGGGACGGGATTTGTAGCTTTCTTGACCGTTTTAGGGATTATTCCCAGGTTGATGCAATTGAGTCGTTCAACCAATCGGATCCGATTTTATGAAACAGCTGTTATTCTTGGAACATTCGCAGGCATCTACCTTTCGTTCGGAGATGAGGCAATTTTGCTTCCTGACCTGTTTATAGCTGTTTGGGGACTACTTCATGGTGTCTTTATTGGCATGCTCGCAGCAGCACTGACTGAAGTTCTGAATGTCTTCCCATTACTGACGAAACGTATCGGGATGGATGGGCAGCTGATATTGTTGATGATGGCTATTGTGCTTGGGAAAATCTCAGGTTCTTTATTTCATTGGATCATCTTTGTCAGATGAGACTTGGAGGTATGATGATGAGCGATAAGTTTGTCCAGAATCAATATAATAAGACAATTAAAAGTTACCAGCCAAAGCCCAATTATTTTTTAAACTGTTTGAAAGCTTTTGTAATTGGGGGGCTAATTTGTGTCATAGGTGAAGCATTAACAGACTTTTATGTGAATGTATTCGATTTTTCGGAAAAGGAAGCTGTCAACCCGACAGTTACGACTTTGATATTAATTTCCGCATTGTTGACGGGTTTTGGAGTATATGACAAATTGGGGCAATTTGCAGGGGCAGGTTCTGCAGTCCCTGTAACAGGGTTCGCAAACTCTATCACTTCTGCCGCTCTTGAGCACAAAAGCGAAGGACTGGTATTGGGAGTTGCCACCAATTTATTCAAGCTTGCAGGTTCGGTCATCGTCTTTGGAGTGGTGGCCGCTTATGTACTTGGAATGATCAGATATGCTTGGCAACATTTCTTCTAGGAGGAACAATCATGGCTAAAATGGGACAGCAATCTTGGTTATATAACAATGCCATCTATATTAATGCATCTGGAACAGCGGTGGGCCCGATGGAAGCTGACGGTCCCTTATCTTCCTCCTTTGATCAATCCTATGACGAACTGCATTGCAACCAGGATAATTGGGAGCTGGCTGAGCGTCAATTGATGAAGGATGCGATCAATGCTTGTCTGCAAAAAGCAGGAAAAGATCATTCAGAGGTGGATTTGTTCCTTGCTGGTGATTTGCTTAATCAAAATGTGACTGCTAATTATGTAGCAAAAGAGCTTGGGATTCCATTCTTATGTATGTTTGGCGCCTGTTCTACTTCTATGGAGACGCTTGCTACTGGAGCATCGTTGATTGATGGTGGTTTCGCAGATCAGGTAATCGCAGCTGTAAGTTCACACAACGCCACTGCAGAAAGGCAATTCCGTTATCCGACTGAGTATGGGGGCCAAAAGCCAAAAACTGCAACGTTCACGGTTACTGGGAGCGGCGCTGCTCTTCTTTCCAAAAGAAAATCAAACATCCGTATTGAATCAGCCACCATTGGCCGGGTGATGGACTATGGCACGAAGGATCCCTTTGACATGGGGTCAGCGATGGCACCTGCTGCGTATGACACAATCAAAACGCATTTTCAGGATATGGGACGGACACCCCAAGATTATGACTTGATTGCTACCGGAGATTTATCAGCAGTAGGTACTCCGATCGTACGGGATATGCTGAAGGAAGATGGTTTTGATATTGAAGAAATGCATAATGATTGCGGCCTGATGATCTATCATAGTGATCAGCCTGTTTTCAGTGGAGGAAGCGGTTGTGCCTGTTCTGCAGTTGTGACTTATGGAAAATTACTGAATGAACTGGCAAGCGGCAGGTATAAAAAGATTTTGGTAGTAGCCACTGGAGCCTTGATGAGTCCCACTATGGTTCAGCAGAAAGAATCTATTCCTGCCATTGCTCACGGAGTCGCTTTAGTCCGGGAGGAGGGTTTCTGATGGATTATCTCTGGGCATTTCTTGTCGGTGGTGGAATATGTATTATCGGCCAGTTGCTCCTGGATGTAGCAAAATTAACGCCTGCACACGTCATGTCTTCCTTTGTCGTGGCGGGAGCTGTGCTGGATGCTTTTGACCTGTACGATAATTTGATTGCGTTTGCAGGTGCTGGAGCTACAGTGCCGATTACAAGCTTTGGCCACTCATTGCTGCACGGAGCAATGGAGCAGACGAAAGAGCATGGCTTTATCGGGATTGCTACAGGGATATTCCAGCTCACATCGGCTGGTATCGCTTCGGCAATTTTGTTCGGATTTTTAGTTGCTGTCTTTTTCAAACCAAAGGGGTGAAAAAACAGGCTGAACCTGGTTACGGTGATAGAGAAAGGAGGACGAACGTAATGGCTAAGCAACAGGAAACGAACGTGATGTCTCGTCTTCATGATGTGGAAGAGTACATGAATGAAAAAGTTGGCATCGAAGAATCATTTGATATCGGATTCCGTCAATTTCCCATCCTGGGTAAGAAACTCGATATGTATTATGTTACGGGACTTGTCGACACGGCATATATCATAGAATTGATGAAAGAACTGATGGAGTGGGAGGCCGAGCAGCCAAGAACGAAAAAAGTGTTCGAAGGAATTTATGAACATCTTGTACATCAACAGGTAGAAATTGTAGAATCCATGGAAGAGTGTATCACCCAGATGCTTTCTGGATTAGCAGTAATTTTTGTAGATGGGGAAAAAAAGGCTTTTATAATAGATGTAAGGTCTTACCCTGGACGTTCTCCGGAAGAGCCTGATACGGAGAAGGTCGTTCGTGGTTCACGAGATGGTTACACGGAAAATATCATTGAAAATACTGCACTGACCAGAAGAAGGATCAGGGACGGTCGGTTACGACATGAAATAGTTAAATCAGGAACAAGATCCAAAACGGATATTTGTATTTCTTATCTGAAAGATGTTGCTGATCCCGGTTTAGTAAAAGTAGTGAAAGAAGAAGTGAAAAATATCGAAATTGACGGACTTTCCATGGCAGATAAGTCCGTTGAGGAATATATCGTCAAACAAGGATTTAATCCTTTTCCAATGGTGCGGTATACCGAACGGCCGGATGTTGCAGCTAGCCATTTATTAGAAGGGCATGTACTGATCATGGTAGACACTACCCCAAGTATGATTATTACTCCTACGACTTATTTCCATCATGTTCAGCATGCGGAAGAATATCGGCAGTCGCCGGCTGTAGGTACTTTTGTCAGGTGGATAAGATTTATTGGTATGTTTGCATCTATATTTCTATTACCGTTCTGGTTATTGATGGTAATGCAGCCTTCATTATTGCCTGAAGCACTTACTTTCGTAGGACCGAATGAAGAAAGCAGTATTCCAATTGTCATCCAGATATTGATAGCGGATATCGGGATTGAATTCTTAAGAATTGCGGCTATTCACACCCCTACACCGTTATCAACTGCGATGGGCTTAATAGCGGCTGTTCTGATCGGACAAATCGCAATCGATGTTGGTATGTTTGTTCCGGAAGTTATCTTATATGTAGCTGTGGCTGCAATCGGCACGTTTGCAACCCCCAGTTATGAGTTGAGTGTAGCGAATAAAATGAGCCGCATCATCCTGCTTTTGTTTACCGCATTTTTGGGTGTGAAAGGATTTGTAATCGGATTCACATTATATACCCTTATTCTGGCGAGAAACAATTCATTGAGTACCCCTTATCTGTGGCCACTACTTCCTTTCAATGCCAAAGCGATGATGCAGATCTTATTCCGTCTGTCTGTGCCTTTAGCAAAAGTACGCCCAAGTATCGTTCATCCACGTAATGATAAACGGCAGCCGTAATTTGGTATTTGCCGGTTTTTAAACCATATGATAAATTTAATATAATTTAGAAAAGAATGTCTTATCATTACTATACAGACATTCTTTTTTGATTGAGTCTGTTATGGGTAGCGAGAGAGTTTGCCCCATTTTCGGAAAATCCGGAAGAGCGGCCGATTGTAACAACATATATTTTGAATGATTAAGAATAGAGTGGATATCGTAACGGTACAGGAAGGAAGGAACCACATGAGTTTACCTTATAATGAACAAGGGCATTTGCTGATAGGCGGAATAGACGCAGTGTCATTGGCGGAAAAGTATGGCACTCCATTGTTTGTGTATGATGTAGAACGAATCAGGAAGAATGCACGGGCATTTGTAAAAACATTTGAAGAGCGAGGGATGAAGGCACAAGTGGCGTATGCTAGTAAAGCTTTTTCCTCGGTGGCGATGCTGCAGGTAGCCAAGCAGGAAAATTTAAGTCTGGATGTCGTTTCCCAAGGAGAATTGTATACAGCATTGAAAGCAGATTTTCCTGTAGAAAAAATACATTTACACGGGAACAATAAAAGCATAGAAGAATTAGAAATGGCGGTGGACGAGGAAATCGGTTGTATTGTGGTAGATAATTTCTATGAAATTGATTTGTTGACTGCCATTCTTGAGGAAAAAGGAAAAGAAATGGATGTGTTACTCCGGGTCACTCCAGGTATTGAAGCACATACCCACGATTATATCCTTACAGGACAGGAAGATTCCAAGTTTGGATTCGATTTATCGAGTGGACAGGCGGACATCGCCTTTCAACAAATCAATAACTCAGATAGGATCCGTTTAATTGGACTTCATTGCCATATTGGTTCACAAATATTTGAAACCAGTGGCTTTTTAATGGCGACCAAAAAACTTTTTGCGTCTATGGAAGAGTGGAGAAAAAAGTACGGGTTTACAGCTGAAGTACTGAACCTCGGAGGAGGATTCGGTATCCGGTATACGAAAGAGGATGACCCGCTTGAATTAGATGCTTATGCCCATGCCCTCATCAATGAAGTGAATGAACAGGCAGCTGCTAAGAACTATCCGATACCAGAGATATGGATCGAGCCAGGGCGTGCTATCGTAGGGGATGCGGCCATGACTTTATACTCGATAGGTGCTATTAAAGAGGTACCCGGGGTCAGAAAGTATATCTCTGTAGATGGTGGGATGACTGACAATCTAAGGCCGGCTTTGTATCATGCGAAATATGAAGCGGCAGTTGCTAATCGGATGGATGCCCAGGTTCATGAAAAGGTATCAGTTGCAGGGAAGTGCTGTGAATCCGGAGATATGCTAATATGGGATGTAGAGCTTCCGGAGGTCTCACACCAGGATATACTGGCGGTGATGAGCACTGGCGCTTATGGCTATTCGATGTCTAACAATTACAATCGTTTTCCCCGACCGGCAGTTGTGTTTGTAGAACATGGGGAACATCAGCTGGTTATTGAGCGGGAAAACTATGAAGATTTGCTTAGGCTGGATTGCTCTTATATAAAAGGAGAGGAGAGTCTTACATGAAAAAAGGCAGCATTACTTTCGAAACAGGAGAAAAAATTGTACTGGAATTTTACCCTGACGAGGCACCAAACACGGTGGCTAACTTTGAAGAGCTTGCGAACAGCGGCTTCTATGATGGAGTCATCTTCCACCGCGTCATCCCAGGCTTTGTAGCACAAGGGGGAGACCCTACGGGTACCGGCCGTGGAGGTTCCGGTAAAACAATCAAATGTGAAACAGAAGGAAATCCGCATAAACATGTCGCGGGCTCCTTATCCATGGCACATGCAGGAAAAGATACCGGAAGCAGTCAATTCTTTTTGGTACATGAGCCTCAACCTCATTTGGATGGTGTCCATACCGTTTTTGGCCAGGTGATTGAAGGAATGGATACGGTATTGAACATTAAGCCAGGAGATACAATGAAAGAAGTTCGTGTGTGGGATGAGGAATAAGCGTTGACTATAGTGGGTCTTTTAAAAGGCTCACTATTTTCATTTCATTCTGCAGGTATTGGTGAAGGGAAGGTGACGGAGCATTGTTGGAGTTTTTGACTGCGATGATTTGGGTCGCTCCATTAGGCCTGCTCATCCATGAACTGGGACATGTCATACCGACAATTCTCCTGGGGCGTGGGGAAGCCGTCCTCCACCTTGGAACCGGTTCCGTTTTATTCCGGGGAGATTGGGGCAGATTCCATTTGAGGGTACACCGTATATTTTTCCTGGGCGGTCATACGGAGAGCAGCTGTAACGAAAGATATAACAGGTGGCAAAAGGGAGCGGTGACTTTAGGCGGACCTTCCTTGAATATGCTTGTTTTTTTATTTTCCTTCTCATTGTTGCAAATAGAGGAGTTACATATTTTCATGTTATTCAATTTATATCTCGCTGTATTCAATCTCCTTCCATACAGTTGGAAAGGCAAATGTTCAGACGGATATCATCTTTTCCAGATATTATTAAATAAACAATCGGAAGAGACACCTTGAATATTTTCTGAGTTTGGCTTATGCTATTCGTTGAAGCTCAACAAGGTCAGCAGCTTGGGGGAAGTTGAAGTGAGAAAGAAAAATATTATTTTGTTTATCGTTTTGCTGACGTTCAGCATATTATGGGGATTATACTACTGGTTTTTCATTGCAATGTAAGTTGCTTACAGAATGTAGGCGAACCAAATCGACGTTACAGTCATATTAATAACAACTACGGCTACCCATGATTAGCTGGTGAGAATATCAATGCATAAAGCAATCATATGATTTGGCTGGGTAATCAGCAGCCTGGATTCCTATTCATGTGGGTAGGAAAGTTATTTTTATAATGAGGGGTTACTATGCTAATTCGCTATAAAAAGACATTTGAAAAAATTGCTATGGGGTTGTTGTCATTCATGCCGGAAGAAAAGGATGTCAAGAAGCTCCAGCAGACCATAAAAGAATATGAGACTAATGAGGATTGGCAGTTGTTCCTTTGGAAGGACGAAGATATCCTTGGTGCAGTCGGGGTTCGTTTGGAAGATGAGGAACGGGCGGTGATTCAACATGTTACCGTCAATCCTTCCCATCGCAATATGGGGATAGGAAAAAAAATGGTGCAAGGCGTGAGAGGTTTTTATCGGGATCAGTATCATGTTTGTGCTGACGAAGCGACAAGCGCCTTTTTAGAAAAATGTTGTGCCGCCAATTCAGATGCTACATCTGCGGAAGCATAATAAAAATAAGCGCATGTCTATGACATGCGCTTA
>NZ_KI543236.1:1303295-1406747 GCF_000496835.1 Thalassobacillus devorans MSP14 | reverse complement strand
ACTTGTTCATTTATAAGCGTTTTCTGTAAGATTTTCACTTGTTTGTCTTAATTTATGTTTGTGGATCAAGTAATGGTCACAGGGTTCCTGTTCTCTGTTATAAGGAACCTGCCATTTCGAACAGGTATCTTTTACCGAGAGTATCAATCTTGGATCTTTGATGGGAAGATTGATATTTTGATAGGGTTTTCGATTCTTTAAGGCATGATCCAATTGACTAAGGATATCTGAGATGGCCTCCCGTTCCAATCCCAAAGTTTCCAGTTCATATTTATGGAATGTCCATTTATTTTGCAGCCTTGTAACCAATTTACTTGCCCCATTATAATTCCCACGCCGGTAATGGTATAGACTGACTGCCAGCTGGATCATCCATACCCATATAGAATCGCGCTCGCCTGGAGCGGTTTCTTTCCAATATTCTTCTAATACTTCATGACATTCAAAAAAATCTTTTGTTCCATTGAAATGTGCCAGAAATTCTACATAAGCTTTAGGGTAATACATAAAAAACTGCTCCTTCATGCTCATTCTTGAAGTTTACCAATAGTGTAACATAACAGAGCAGAAATAAAGAGTGACAAGATCCAGAAAAATGGACCTTGTCACTGGGTCTTTAATTTTAATACCAGGATGCCCCTACAATAATCAATAAGATGAACAAAACGACGATTAACGCAAAGCCGCCTCCATAGTATCTACTCATCTTTATTCCTCCTTTTTGCAGTTAACGGAAATCTGATTTTTTGGTAAGATACATCTTACGATAATAAAATATGTAACCCCGTAGATTATGTATGGGCGAATACCCTTGGTTTGCCAGATGAAAAGTGGAGGAAATAATATGAAACAAAGTTACCAAGTAAAAATAGATGCTTTCGAAGGCCCTCTTGACCTTCTTTTACACTTGATCAACCAGTATGAAATTGATATTTATGATATACCGGTTGCAGATATCACGGAGCAATATATGGCCTATATTCATACGATGCAGCAACTGGAGCTTGATATCGCAAGTGAATACCTGGTAATGGCAGCGAGTCTGCTTGCGATGAAAAGTCAAATGCTCCTTCCTAATCAACCGGTCGAGTTGGACGATGAAGAGGATATGGAAGAAGATCCACGTGATGAACTGATGAAACGCTTGATCGAGTATCGCAGGTATAAAGATGCAGCCTTGCTTCTAAAAGAAAAAGAGGAAAAGGCGGACCGTATTTATACGAAACCTCCGTCGAATTTGGATGCTTATCGAGAAGAGCAACCAGTCATACGAAAAGGCGAAGGTTCTATTTATGATATGCTGGAAGCTATGACGAAAATATTGAAAGGTCACCGGGTAACTGATAGGAAACGAGCTGACACGAAGGTGCAGCGAGACGAGATCCCTATACAAATGAGAATGTCAGAAATCATGGACCATATCGGCAAATCAGGCAGTGCAGTGAAATTTGATGAATTATTTCCACAGCCTTCCCGGACACATATCGTAGTCACATTCATGGCTTTATTGGAATTGATGAAGGGAAACGAAATATATTGTGTGCAGGAAAAACATTTTGATGAATTGTTTGTGTATAAAATGGAGGACTAATCTATCATGAATATCAATGAATACAAAGGAGTCGTTGAAGGACTCCTGTTTGCAGCAGGGGAAGAGGGGCTGACAAAACAAAAATTGAAGGATGCCCTTGGAATAAACAAGCATACTCTTCAAGAACTTTTAGATGAACTTATGGTAGACTATCAAGCGATAGAGAGAGGCGTTACGTTGATGTTTTCGGGGGAAACCATTTATTTGGGAACCAAAGTGGAACATGCTCCATACTTGAAGGAGTTATTGGATGGTCCCCAATCTTCGAAATTATCCCAGGCCGCCCTCGAAACATTGGCCATCATAGCTTACCAGCAGCCAATTACAAGAGTGGAAATCGAAGAGTTAAGAGGAGTTAAAAGTGAGCGTGCTATCCAGACGCTTACCAGCCGATCCTTGATCCAGGAAGTTGGCAGGAAAGAGGGAATTGGCCGCCCGATTTTATATGGTACCACGAAAGACTTTTTAACATATTTCGGAATAAATTCTTTAGAGGAAATTCCACCATTGCCAGAAGGAAATGAAGATGACATGGAAACGGAAGCAGATCTGTTTTTTGAAGAATTTAGTACACATGAAAACGGGAATCCGGATGATAACGGCTAATTTTCAGATATTTCAGGCCAGTTATGGTAATATATACTTATATTAACTTGTTTGGGGGGAGATTATGGAAATCAAAGCATCCAGAGGAGTAGAGCTGGTAAAAGAAAAGCCTAATTCGCCGGAAGAGTTTTTCAATCGCTCCGAATTAATTTACGAGGATAAAGGAAGGGAACATAACTTTTCTTTGCTGTATCTCCGTTATTTTGATGAAAAATTACATGAGTTCACACCATTTAAGGAAAATCCTATCATGGTTTTTGGAGAAAATGAAATCATGCTGAAGGACTTAGCTGCTTTTATTGCCCTTGTAAAAAATCCTGGTTATAAACATAAGCGAAAAGTGTATATAAATGAATATGAGGAATATAAAGAATTATTTGCAGGTGTTAATTGGGAAGCTGTTCAACAAGCCTTCTTGAAAATCAACGATGGCAAAGGCTTTGATATGGAATCGACACTCGAATTTATTCATGCCTGAGTACCACAGCTGAGTGTACTAACATATAGGAGGCTGGCAATGAGTAATCAGATTGTTCGAGCACAGATGAACAAAGTAGACGCATTTTTAAACAACGTTGTTAAAGAATTGGATATCTACCTGGATCATCACCATTTGGCTGGTTTACTTGGAGAAAAGGGAAGTAAAGAAAGAGAGTACTATCGTTCCTTATTAAAATCACTGCGAAGGTTAGAAGTGATTTGTGATGAAGCAAAAGACACAATCGGAATATTGCTGCAATCAGAAGTGTTTCGTAAGACTGCCGCAGAACGTACGCTTTACGGGATATATCATCAATGCATTGGTGAATTCTTTTCCCCTAAAGGTGATGGCTGGTATGAAGATAGCCGGGCAGCTTATACCGGCAGGCATGCTATCCTTTTTCATAATGAGCCGCCAGAATCGCTAAGAGCATTAATGATCCAGTTAGAAAAACCTTTCCAGGAAATACGTGAAGAACTGGAATATTATGAAACAGACTATCAGCTTAAAATAATGAAGCAATAGAAAAAATCAGCTATCGCCAAGCCCTATTGGCGGTAGCTTTAGTCTTTTCTTATATTTTAACCCTTTAACAAAATTAAAGTTTCTTAAAGTAAAAGAAAATAGAGTGCCCTGCTTCATAAGAATGCGTATAACAAAACCTCCACTGACAGGAGGTTTTTTAATTATCCAATAAAGAAGAGATTCTTTTCATGTATCCCCTATCATACGCTTGTCATCCTGGCATAGATTAGTTAATAAGCAATGTAATCGAAGGAGGAGCGGCTTTGAAGAAGCGGATGATAAAGTGGCTGATCTTAAGTGTCCTCATGTTTAGTTTCATCCATCCATTTAAAGTAGAAGCAGCGATTTCGGTATCCGCCAGAAATGCAGTTTTAATGGACATGCAGTCTGGCAGGGTACTTTATGAAAAGGCAGCCTACGAAGAGGAGTTGATTGCAAGTACAACTAAAATAATGACTGCTTTATTGGCGGTTGAATCTGGAAAGCTTGATGAAAAAGTAAAAGCAAGCAACAATGCAGTCTATACGGAAGGGTCATCCATTTACCTGAAAGAAGGTGAAAAGATGACGTTGAAGGATCTGGTCTACGGTTTAATGCTTCGTTCAGGAAATGATGCCGCCATGGCTATTGCGGAGCATTTAGGGGGGAGTCAGGAAGGTTTTGCTTATTTGATGAACCAAAAAGCAGCCTGGTTAGGAATGAACCATACTCATTTTGATAACCCTCACGGATTGGATTCTGAAACTCATTACTCTTCCGCGTATGACTTAGCATTATTGATGAGAAATGCAATGCAAAATGATGTGTTCAGGGAAGTTACAGGTGCAGAAAGGTACTTATCTGATAATCGTGATTATTATTGGTTCAATAAAAATAAATTGCTGACAAAGTATTATGATTATTGTATCGGGGGCAAGACAGGTTATACCAAAGCTGCAGGAAGGACCCTGGTATCTGCTGCAAAAAAGGGTGATATGGAACTGGTAGCAGTTACGTTGAATGCGGGAGATGACTGGAATGATCATCAGGCCATGTATGAGTGGGGATTTGAAAATTTTGATCAAGTAACACTTCAGGAAAAAGGGGAGGTCCCTGTTGAAGTTCCTGGGCAGAAATCTTTGTATTATACAAGGGATGTAACCTGGCCAGTTACCGCTGAGGAAAAAGCAGCATTGCGCTCCAGATTGAATCTTTATCGGGAAGTAGATGACTTCCTGGTTGGCAGGCACGTTGTTTATTTAGACGACCGTCCTATATTGTCGACAGCTGTGGTCGATCGACCTGCTGAAGGCTCGTTTTGGTCGCATTGGAAAGACAGGGCCAGTCGCTTGATGGGGCTGGCGGCATGGTAAATATCATTTGGTCCCTGCTTGCGGTAGTTGGCATCGTGTTTGCGGCTGTCAATGGCAGAATGGAAGCAGTCAATAAAGCAATCTTCAGCACCATTGATGATGCCATCATGATAACCTTGACCATGATGGGGGTATTGATTTTCTGGCTGGGATTGATGAGGATTGCTGAAGAGGCTGGGCTGCTCAAAGGATTAGCTGTATTATTCCGGCCTTTCGTCCAGCGTATATTCCCAGATATTCCTAAGGACCATCCTGCGATGGGTTATATTTTATCCAACATGACAGCGAATTTATTTGGATTAGGCAATGCTGCTACACCTATGGGGCTAAAAGCGATGAAAGAATTGAAACGCCTGCACCAGACTGATACTGCTAGCCGGTCCATGATTACGTTCCTGGCAATCAACACCTCATCTATTACTTTGATACCAACTACAGTTATCGCAATCCGGATGAAATATGGCTCTGTAGACCCTACAGTAATTGTCGGGGCGACCATCATCGCTACCTGCATCTCCACCACTGGAGCTCTCCTTATTGACCGTTATTTCCATTGGCGAAGGACCAGGAGGGGAGAAGTATGAGTGTCAGTATCTGGATAATCCCCGTGATAATATTATTTGTACTGCTGATAGCTACCTACAAGGGAGTACCTACCTATGAAAAATTTGTGGAAGGCGGTAAAGAAGGGATCGATATTGCCGTATCTCTGCTTCCTTTTCTGATTGGAATGATGGTCTCGATTGCAATTTTCCGGGCATCTGGTGCTATGGAAGCAATCATAACCACTGTAGAACCAGTGACCAGTTTACTCGGGATGCCGGAGGATATATTGCCACTGGCCCTCGTTCGCCCCTTATCTGGTACAGCAGCTTTAGGAATGACAAGTGAACTGATCAAAACTTTTGGACCGGATTCTTTTATTGGGCTATTAGCATCTGTGATGCAAGGGAGCACAGATACTACTTTTTATATTATTACTGTGTATTTTGGTGCTGTGGGAATAAAGAAAATGGGAGATGCACTTAAAGTTGGACTAGCTGCTGATTTGATTGGTATAATAGCTTCTATAATAGTTGTCACTATCCTTTTCAGTTAAGATAAGGGATGACAGCCCTGTATAAAAGCCACGCTGAAACACTCAGCGTGGTTTCCTGTTGGTCAATGAATTTCCTGACCAGCGCTACTTCTTTCTTTTTCTTCATAAAATATTAACATTTTCATCCTAAACTAGTGAATGGTATGACTATCGCTTGCTGGTATAGAATGATGCGATTAAGTTAATCACTTGAGGAAGGAGGAGATGGAAGGTGTTTGTTCCAGATTATATATGTTATAACAATAAATAAGTAGGTGATAGATATGTCAAATGAATTAGAACGATTACAAAAAGTAATTGCACAAAGTGGAATAACTTCCAGACGGAAGGCCGAAAACTTAATAACCCAAGGAAAAGTTGCTGTAAATGGAAAGGTAGTCACTGAACTGGGTACCAAAGTTTCTCCGGATGACAAAGTAGAGGTAGAAGGCGTCCCTTTGACAAAAGAGGAACCGGTTTATTTTCTGTTATATAAACCCCGTGGAGTAATATCAAGTGTTAAAGATGATAAAAATCGTAAAGTGGTAACTGATTACCTGCCGGAAGATAGAGAAGAACGTGTCTTTCCAATTGGACGCCTGGATTACGATACTTCCGGCATCCTTCTATTGACGAATGACGGGGATTTTGCTAACCAATTGATGCACCCCAAGCATGAGATAGATAAAGTCTATATTGCAAAAACGAAAGGAATTCCTCTGAGAGAAGAGCTGGCAAAGCTGACAAAAGGAATAAAGTCAGATGGGGAGCTTTTACGAGCTACTCACGTCAAAACAAAGTCTATCGATAAAAAGAAAAATACTGCAATTATCCAATTGACTTTGCATGAAGGTAAAAATAGACAAGTGCGACGAATGTTCGAATCTTTAGGCTACCCGGTGGACAAGTTGAAACGGGAACGGTATGGATTTCTTGATTTACATGGCATGAACGCAGGAGAAATACGTGAGTTAACTCCTCATGAAGTGAAACAACTGAGACACTTAGCTGAAAAAAGTGTTAAATAACTTTCACATTTAACAATAATGATTAATGTTATAATCGCAAAAGGAGTGATACAAAATGGATAAAACCAAGAAAAAGCGCCGCAGGCTGATTTTCCGGACACTGGTTCTTGCTGTCCTGGTAGGATTAGTGGTATTTGCGATTATAGGTAATCTCTCACAGGATGACGCGGTAGTGGCTGTAGGGGATAAGGCCCCTAATTTTGAACTTGTACAATTCGGGACTAACGGAGAACGTAAGTCGTTGAAAGATTTCAGAGGCAAAGGTGTTATGCTTAATTTCTGGGCTACATATTGTAAGCCATGTGAAGAAGAAATGCCATATATGCAGGAACTGTACCCGGAATATAAAGAAAAAGGGGTAGAAATAGTTGGGGTGAATCTTGACTCAACGAAACTGGTAGTCAATCGTTTCATTGATAAATATAACCTTACTTTTACCAATCTTCATGATAAAAATGGACAAGTGATGGATCTATATGGAATAAGTCCAATCCCTTCTACCTTCTTTATCGATGAAAATGGGAACGTTGTAGATAAAGTGATTGGACCATTGACATTAGAAAAGCTGGAAGAACATTTGAAAGAGATTCAGCCAGAAGCTTAAGTCTTAGATATAGAGAGGTTTTATCTATGAAAAAAATCAAGTGCGAATGCGGGCATGTCAACCCGGAAGGTACTGTTTTATGTGAAGCCTGCGGGAAGCCGATTGAAGGCAACCAGCATATTGATGGAAATAAAAAAGACTCCCTGCTGAATATGCGTTATGAAGGAAGTGCGAGGCGTTCGCAGACTTATAACCGGAGTATAGTGGATAAAGTTTGGAACTTTTTCTCCTCCGTCAAAGTTGGGGTCTGGCTGATCATTATTACGTTAGTAGCCTCCTCATTAGGGACAATATTTCCGCAGGAGATGTATATTCCCCCAGGTGCCAATCCGGTTACCTTTTATGAGGATCAGTATGGTTTGGCCGGGAAAATTTATTATCAATTGGGTTTTCACAATCTATACAGTTCCCTATGGTTTATGATGATGATCGCTTTAATAGGTGTATCATTGGTGATTTGCAGTATAGATAGGGTCGTACCTCTACATAGAGCATTAAAAAAACAAAAGCCGAAACGCCATCATACATTTTTGAAGCGGCAACGTATTTTTGGTGAAACAAAAGCCAATGTGGACATGGATGCTTTTAAAAGCAATTTGCATAAGAATCGTTATAAAGTTCGGGAGCAGGAGGGGCATATTCTCGCAGAGAAAGGCCGATTCTCCCGCTGGGGCCCCTATGTAAATCACATTGGATTGATTATTTTCCTTTTAGGTGCTTTATTGAGGTTTCTGCCATCCATGTATATCGATGACTTTGTTTGGATTAGAGAAGGGGAGACAGAAGTCGTTCCATCAACAGGTGGTAAATATTATGTGAAAAACGAGGATTTCATCCTGGAAAATTATGATCCTCAGGAAGATAAACGTTTCCAGGAAGCTCTTATGAACCAAAACGTACCAGTGGCGAGCAATTATCAGACGAATGCAGTCATTTATGAGCGTACAAACAATGATGTGGTAGGTGCGGAGCCGGAATTGAAAGTGTTGTCGAGAGAAAAGATTGTTGTAAACGAACCAGCCAAGTTTGGCGGATTTGCTTTATATCAATCCAGTTTTCAGCTGGATGAGTTTTCATCGATGTCATTTACTCTGCATGAAACAGGCGACGAATCAGCTGTATTGGGTAAATTCACTGTTGACCTTACCGCACCCAAGATGGAGTATAAACTGGATAGCGGGGCAAGAGTAGTCATCGATGAATACTTTCCTGAATATTACATGGATGGAAATCAACCTCGTTCGAAATCCAAGTTTCCAAAGAATCCGGCGTTTGTGTTTTATGTATACCCACCTGATGGCGGGGAGCCGGAAGTTAGTTTTGCGGGAATCGGAATGAATATTGATCCTACCAACGAAAATGATTACAAACTAAATCTGGCGGGATTCGATACTCGTGATGTAACCGGTCTGGCTGTCAAAAAAGATTACACTTTACCGTTTATGGGCGTAGGTGGTTTGATTTTCATGATCGGTGTCATACAAGGGATGTATTGGAACCATAGAAGGATTTGGCTCCAGCCTACAGAAGACGGTGTATGGATCGCCGGCCATACAAATAAGAATTGGTACGGCCTCAAACGGGATATTGAGAAGTCGATACAGGATACAGGAATTGAGATGCCGGAAGACCAACAGCAACTAAAAGGTTAACCCTTTACTGCAAAGGGTGTAGGAGGATGAATATGGGAGATCTTGTAACGATCAGCAGTAATTTATTATATGCTTCGTTTTTCTTTTACTTGATTGCTACCTTCTTCTTTGGGGGTACTATTCGTAACGAGAAAACAGGTAACAGGGGGAAAGCCAGTACGATAGGGATTTCCTTGACTATTGCAGGTTTTATTACCCAGCTCGGCTACTTCTTTACGAGGTGGGTAGCCAGTCAGCATGCACCGGTTAGTAATTTGTTTGAATTCACTACGTTTTTTGGCATGATGCTCGTGATGGCGTTTATTATCATTTATTTCATTTACCGGCTGGATGTAATCGGATTATTCGCGTTGCCTATCGCTTTACTGATTATCGCGTACGCGAGTATGTTTCCGAGAGAAATATCGCCATTGGTACCGTCGCTTAAGTCGCATTGGCTTTATATCCACGTAACGACAGCAGCTGTCGGTGAAGCGATCCTTGCTATCAGCTTTGTCGCCGGATTGATTTTTTTAATACGCCAAATCGATCAAACGAAAAGTTCAAAACATACATTCTGGCTTGAATTTGTAATTTATTCGATTTTCTCAACGCTCGGCTTCATCATTATGACTACTACATTCGGTGCAATGGACTATCAAGCTCAATTTCAGGCTCCTGTTGAAGAACAGATCGTGAATGTTGAGTACGAGATGCCTGCCATTGCTGGCCCAAATGGCGGAGAGTTGCAGACAGAAGGAGCAATGCAGCCTGTATTTGAAGCTCCAGGATGGATGAGAGGGCAAGACGCTGCCCGTAAATTTAACACGCTGATTTGGTCTCTTTTAAGTGGATTAGTACTTTATGGAATCGTCCGATTGCTATTGAGAAAGCGCGTGGCTGCTGCCCTGCAGCCTAAATTGAAGAAATTCAACCCTGATCTGATAGATGAAGTATCCTATCGTGCGGTTTCTATAGGCTTTCCAGTCTTTACTTTAGGGGCAATAATTTTTGCGATGATTTGGGCGCAGGAGGCCTGGAATCGTTTCTGGGGTTGGGATCCGAAGGAAGTATGGGCATTGATCACGTGGTTGTTCTATGCATTTTTCCTGCACCTCCGTCTATCCAGGGGCTGGCATGGCACAAAGTCGGCCTGGCTTGCCGTCGGAGGATTTGCGATTATCATGTTCAACCTGATTGCCGTCAACCTTGTTATTGCGGGGTTACATTCTTATGCTTAGTAAGAAGACCATTAGAGAATGCTTTTCTCTGATGGTCTCTCGTTTACATAATGATATTTTGTTATGCTTAAAGGAAAAAGGATACAATGAATAGAAATGAAAGACATGGAATGGAAGAGGGGGCAATCAAAATGGAAAAAGAAGCAAAAGTGCTGGTGGTAGATGATGAAGAAAGAATCCGGCGCCTGATTCGTATGTATTTGGAAAGAGAAAACTTTGAAGTTGAAGAGGCAGAAGATGGGGATGAAGCACTGGAAAAGGCATTGACTGTTGATTATGATGTCATTTTATTGGATATCATGATGCCGGGTAAAGACGGAATCGAAGTATGTAAAGATCTGCGCGAAAAGAAAGCTACTCCTGTCCTCATGCTTACTGCAAAAGGAGAGGAAAGCAATCGTGTTCAGGGGTTTGAGGTAGGCGCGGATGATTATATCGTCAAACCATTCAGCCCGCGGGAAGTTGTACTAAGGGTAAAAGCTATTTTAAGAAGATCATCTTCAACTAAATTTTTACAGACTGAGACATCTGCTAATAATGTACTGGTATTTCCACATTTGACGATAGACAATGATGCACATCGGGTGACGGCAGACGGTAAAGAAGTCACACTGACACCTAAAGAATATGAACTATTGCATTTTCTGGCAAAAGCTCCGGATAAGGTATTTGAACGGGAGCATTTATTGAAAGAAGTTTGGCAATATGAATTTTTTGGTGATTTACGAACCGTTGATACTCATGTCAAGCGGTTAAGAGAAAAATTAAGCAAGGTCTCAAAAGATGCAGCTAAAATGATTGTAACGGTTTGGGGTGTAGGTTATAAGTTCGAGGTAAGTGGTGACTGATGTTTTGGCGAAGTGTAGTAGGTAAACTTTGGTTCACTATATTATTATTGGTTTCATTCGTTCTTTTCCTCTTAACTGTTCTTTTGCTGGAGTTTTTTGAGAATTATCATATCCTGGAAGCAGAAAGGGAATTGCTTCAGACAGCCGATAAAGTATCAGAAATCGTTCAGGAATATGATGACAGAGACCTTATTCTGGATACATCTTCCCGGGTGAAAGATCCTTCCAGCCGCGTGGTGATTATATTTGGCAAGAATGATATATGGCGTTCATCCGCTAAAGGAAACTTGCCGCATATAGATCAACAATGGATTGAAGAAGATAATGAATTATCTTCTGTATTATCAGGGGAAGAAAAAGTAAAAAAAATCGCTGATATCGATAATCTTCAGAATGGTGTTATGGTGGTAGGAACTCCTTTGAGCAGTGATTATGGAGGAGTTTTTGTTTATCAGTCTCTTGATATTGTGGAAGAAACAACTATGCAGACAACAAAAATCATCTTTCTGGGTGCAGGTATTGCAATCATTTTAACTACTATATTTGCATTCTTTTTATCTACTCGAATCACTGCCCCTCTGATCAAAATGCGGGAAGGTGCGCTGGAATTGGCAAAAGGAGAATTCAATACCAAGATACCCATCCTTACGCACGATGAAATCGGAGAACTTGCGATGGCTTTCAATCGAATGGGACGGCAGTTGAAATTTCATATAAATGCCTTGAACCAGGAAAAAGAACAATTATCAGGTATTCTCAGTTCCATGGCGGATGGAGTCATCACCATTAACCGCCAAGGGGAAATTCTGATTACCAATCCGCCTGCAGAACAGTATCTCCAGGCTTGGGCATATGAAGAGGGAAATTCTGAAATAAGCAATAAAGATGATTATCTCATCCTACCAGATAAAGTGAAGGATATTTTCAATCAGGTAATTGATACGGAAACGGAAGTTATGACTGAAATGGATACCCAGGGGAGAAATTGGGTGATTATCATGACTCCGTTATATGATAAGGATTATGTACGTGGAGCTGTCGCTGTACTTCGGGATATGACTGAAGAGAGGCGGCTTGATAAACTAAGGCAGGATTTTATTGCCAATGTATCTCATGAACTTCGGACGCCGATTTCCATGATGCAAGGGTACAGCGAAGCGATAGTGGATGATATTGCAGAAAGTAAAGAAGAAAAAAATGAGCTTGCTCAGATCATCTACGAAGAATCTCAGCGTATGAGTAGACTTGTTAACGAGTTATTAGATCTTGCCAGAATGGAAGCTGGGCATATCACCCTGAATAAAGAAAGAGTGGAAGTCCGCCCTTTTTTAGAAAAAATAACGAGAAAATTCCATGGATTAGCCCAAGATAAAGGGATTAATCTAAGACTTAATGCCTCGGATGATCTTGGAGATAAATGTTTTGATCCGGACCGTATTGAACAAGTATTTACAAATTTGATTGATAATGCTATCCGTCATACCCGTGATGATGGTAATGTCGATATTCATATGGAATATACGGAAGAGGGTCTTTATGCTGCTGTCCAAGATTCAGGAACAGGAATTCCGGAAGAGGATCTGCCTTTTGTTTTTGAACGGTTTTATAAAGCAGATAAATCGCGAAAAAGAAAAAAAGGCAAGGCAGGCACCGGACTTGGTCTTGCTATTGCTAAAAACATTGTGGAGGCGCATCAGGGTACCATTGCTGTTCATAGCAAAGAAGGTACTGGCACGACTTTTTCTTTTCGCTTGCCTGATATTAGCGAAGATTCACAAGATTTGTAATAAAATCTTGTTCCCTGTGAAACAACTGGTTTACAATTTTTCTGGTTATGGTAACATTACATTAGAATTTAATATTTCAGAGTTAAGGTGCTCCTGAGTGGGATTAAAAGGGAATTTGGTGAAAATCCAAAGCTGTCCTCGCAACTGTAAGTGCCACGAACCGGGCAGACCACTGTACACATAGTTGTATGGGAAGGGTCCGTAGTAGGTAAACGCACAAGCCAGTAGACCTGCCTTAATTCACCGTTTCAAAGCTTCGGGGATTGAGCTGTTTGAGACAACCGGTCGAATCGTGTGTATTTTTTTAGTAAACATTCATACTGGTTAGTCTTAGCCCATTCTTGTTGAAGGAATGGGCTTTTTGTATGGAATGGAGGCCGTGGTTGTCAATCTGACTTTCACAATCCAAAAGCATTGAAACCTATTAAAGGTGAAAGGATGGTCGAAATGAGAAGAATGATGCAAATGATCTTGGCAGTCATGTTGAGTGCAGTTGTACTAGGAGCATGTCAGGCAGATTCGGGAAGTGAATCCTCTGACGCCCAAACACAGGATCAGCAACAGGAAGTACCCGTAAAAGTAACAGTTTCAAAGAAAAATGGAGAAAAAATTGTAGCAGAGAAAGAACTGGAAGTCAAAGCGGGTACAACGCTTATGGAGGTACTTAAAAATAACTTTGATGATGTCGAAGAAAAAGATGGCTTTGTCACAAAAATAGAAGGGATCGAAGCAAAAGAAGGGGAGCAGAAGGCCTGGTTTTTTACCATCAATGGGGAGAGTGCCTCTGTAGGAGCTGAGGAGTATAAAGTAGAAGCAGATGACACGTTCCAATTTGATTTTCATAAGTGGGAATGATGCATATGAATACCTATAAAATTACCTTAATTGCATTATTTGCTTCCCTCGCCGTGGTCGGCAGGTATGCATTTGCTTTTTTACCAAACGTCCAGCCAGTAACCGCGATAATCATTATTGCCGGTTTTTGGCTTGGCCCCCTGTCTGCCGTGATATTAGCTTTACTGACAACCTTTCTTTCCAACGTGTTCCTCGGAATGGGGATCTGGACAGTATGGCAAGTAATGGCTTGGGCTGGAATCGGTTTGATGAGCGGGCTGATCGGAAAATATTGGTCTAACATTCCGTTACTTGTCCTGGCAGCATTCGGCGCCTTTAGCGGGCTCTTTTATGGCTTTGTGCTATCGGTTACAATGTATAAATTTTCAGGTTCATTCTGGGGATATTATTTAGCAGGCTTGCCCTTTGATATCTACCACGCAGCAGGTAATGTGGTTTTCATTGTCATGTTATACCCAGTACTCAGCCGATTATTTAGACGTTATTATAATCAATGGATTCCTGTATGAATACCAGCCGATTTCAGGTTGGTATTTTTTGTTTTTAGGCTTATGATGAAGAGTGTAACTTTTCCTTTACATAAAACGACTAATTCAGAGAACGGGAGGTAAACATTCGTGAGGCCGGTGTATGAATCGCTTTATGAAAAATATCATCAGGATCTTTTTAATTTTATATTCTATATGGTTAAAAATCGGGAACAAACAGAAGATCTTGTTCAGGAAGTATATATAAAAGTATTGGATTCTTACACTCAATTTAATGGAGACAGCAGCGAGAAGACATGGCTTTTTTCTATAGCACGTCATGTAACCATTGACTTCTTTCGGAAACAGACCAGAAAGCGGAAACGGCTGTTGGAATTCTTTGACTGGGATAATAAAGGGGAACAGTTAATTGACAATCAGCCTTTGCCTGAAGAGATAGCAGAAAAGAATGAGGACATTCAATTAATATATCATTATCTGGAGAAATTATCAGTCGATCAAAAAAGTGTGATTATACTCCGATACATACAATCCATGTCCATACAGGAGACCGCTGATATATTAGGGTGGACACTGAGTAAAGTTAAAACTACCCAGCATCGTGGTTTGAAACTTTTACAGAAATGGGCAGCAGAGCATAGAGAGGAGGGGAAACGTAATGAAGCAAAATGATCATAAGAACGATACCGATTTACAAAGACAGCTGGGTCAGATGCCTGCGATCCATGATCACCAGGCAAAAGATGAACTGTATGATAAAATTTCTGTTCATATGAAAGAAAGTAAACCTGATAAGAAGAAATCTGATTTTTTGCCTGTTTTCGCCTTCATTACGGTCCTCCTGCTGGCAGCCATCATCACTCCTGCTATGATGATGAACAGATCAAACGACGAATTGAATTCTTCAGAATCACAGAACTATGAGGCTGCAACCGAGTCAGGAATATCTGAAAATACTGAAGAGTCTGCGGAGTTGTTTGAAACTCAGGATGAAGGAAAAGTCACAGAACAGAACCTCCCTGTAAGCGATTTTGAAAGTCACCTGGTGTTCGAAATGGATGAAGGGGCAAACTATGTAGCTTCCGTAGCAGCAGGAAGTAATGCCGAACACATCATTCCGCTAACCATTAAGGGTACAGATAGCAATGCTGTCTTTCGAAAAGTAACAGCCTCAGCAGCTAAAATAGCAGAGAGGCTGGGAGTCTCCTTTTTTCCTCTTGAGGGAGCGGAGATTATCGCAGAAGGAGAAACTGGTGAAATCATTTTTTCGAAAGATTTTCAAACGCAAGGTTCCAGCTCGGATGTTATTCTCCAAAGAAGTATTGAACATGTATTCCGTCAGTATGGGGTATCAGAAGTGAAACTTAGCTATGAAGATGGACGCCCTTTTGAAATGGGTAATTACGGAATAGTAGAATCCATGAAAGTTTCTCCTGATCAAAAGGTAAGTTATAAAATTTATCGCTCAAGCGAGTCAAATCCAATCTTGTTAGCACCAATTGAATTAAATGAAAATGCTTCTATAGATGAGGCTGTTGAGATTATGGCCAGCCCTGGGGGAGGAGAGTATATCTATTCACCTTTGCCCGACGGTGTAGAAGTGGATGTGAATGAAAATTCCGGCCATGAATTATTGATACGCGTTAAAACTACAGGCCAGCTGCAAGCGAACCAGAAAGCAATGACTATGATTGAAGCTCTCCTCGCAACAGCCGCCAGCTTTGGGTATGAACAAGTGCAATTTGAAGGCCTGCCTTTTGCAGGCATCCGTACCTATGATTTTACAGAGCCGATAGCTACGCCTGAAGCGGTTAATCCCATATCCATTGAAGAATAAACACCACAGCACAAGAACGTTCAGAGTGAAGAACTTTGAACGTTTCTTTTAATGGTTATTCCATGCCGCTGGCTGCTGAAGACTAGATCATACGCGCCTTTAAATTCACCAGGCTTTGCATTCGTGATAGAATGGAAGTATGGTATATAGGGATGAATTTCGGCTATATGGCTTTGGGTAAGAGAAATGAAAAAACCCCTCATTCAGAGGGGCTTGACGTTACTATTCAAATTTTACCGGGTCCCCTTCAAATGGTTCATCGGCTACTTTAATGGAGTCTGTAGGACACCCTTCGAATGCATCTTCCATATCCTCTTCCAGAACTTCCGGGATTTCAACGATGCCTTCGTTATCATCAAGCACTACATATGCGATACCTTCATCATCGTAGTCGTAAATATCAGGAGCAGCTGCTCCACAAGCACCACATGCAATGCATGTTTCTTTATCAACAATAGTGTATTTAGCCATAGCACATTCCCTCCTAAAAAATACAGATCCCTAAAAATAAATTATACAAGTGATTAATTTTTATCTCTCTAGGAACATTCGCCTTAAATGTATTGTACTGCTATCTTAGAAATTTTTCAACAACAAAATCGCTCACAAACCTTGTAGTTATGCGGTTTGGTGTGACTTTTATCACTATTAACAAACAGCAGGATGTAGTAAGTTGAATATGTGAGTCAGGATGTAAGGGGGATGCGAGTGTTTGAATATATTTTACTGCGCTGTATTAATAGCATAAATGGTGAGCGGACGGCAGCAGGTATCTATAATCTGCTTGTAGGAAAGCGTTCATCTCAAACGCTGCAGGATGCCCATGCTTATCAGCTTACCGATTTCTTTGCTATTTATAAACCATTGGAGCGCATAGAGTTGTTTCATGCTATAAATCAATTAAAGGAAGAAGGAAAAATCTTCATAAAATCCGAAGATGAACGACCTGAACTGACGGCTTATGGAAATGAGCATTTGGGCCGGTTATCAAATGAGTGGGAACCGTTATATTTTAATGGAATCCGTCTCCACGAAAAAATAGGATTATTTGAGGAACGTCTTTATTTGTATATTCAAACCATTACGAATATGAAAAAAGGAAACAAGCAATTTCTTCCAATCACGGATCGGAATGATATATTAAGATGGGTGAAGATGAATTATAAAGCGAATAAAACGCATCTCATGGATCATATCCACTCCATTTATCATGAGTTATACAGTTTATTAAGCGAAGTAAACGAGGAAGAGGCAGCCGTGTTCACATATCGTCTCACAGGAGCGGGGCTGATTGGGCTAAGTAAACAGCAGCTGGCAGATATGTTCCATCTTCCGGTACATAATGTCCATTTACACATTCAACATTTCCTGCATCATCTTTATCAAGCTATTGAAAACAAGCCGGGTACCTACCCATCGTTATCTATTTTTGTTGAAGAAAAAGAGACCAGTCACTTGATTACAAACTCAGCACAAAAAACTTATTTATTTATTAAGCAGGGAATGGATCTGGAGACAATCAGTGAACGACGCCGATTGAAAATGAGTACGATCCACGATCACGTGGTGGAGATGGCTCTTGTCCAACCGGATTTTCCTGTATCCTTGTTTGTCAGTGAGCAGGAAGTAAAAGAAATTTCACAAGTGATGGATGAATTGCAAACAAATAAATTAAAAAGTATCCATGACGCCCTACGGGGCAAATTCGATTATTTCTTTATCAGGCTTGTACAAGCAAGAATGCAGCATCAAAAAAGCGAGGCAAAAATATGAGCAATCGTTCACTGGAAAAAGAATTGAAACATTATTTTGGTTTCGATACTTTTAAAACCGGTCAAAAGGAAATCATTTCAGATGTCATGAATGGCAGGGATACCTTAGGCATTTTGCCTACAGGTTCTGGTAAATCTGTCTGTTATCAATTGCCGGCAATGTTGGCTGAAGGGGTGACCGTTGTGGTATCCCCATTGGTTTCTTTGATGGTGGATCAGGTCAAAGCATTGAAGGCGAAAGGGTTTAAAAGGGTTACAGCTATAAACAGCTTTCTATCACAAGAGCAGAAGAAGCAGTTGCTAAGTCAACTCTCCCATTATAAGTTAGTCTATGTTTCTCCGGAAATATTGCAAAACCCTCTAGTAAAAGAGCGATTGAAAACTTTACCGATTTCGTTATTTGTAGTGGATGAAGCGCATTGTATATCACAATGGGGCCATGAATTCCGAACAGATTATTTGAAGCTGGCGAATGTGATTGAAACATTCAATCGACCTACCGTATTAGCTTTAAGCGGAACAGCTACACCAGAAGTACAGAAGGACATCGTTACCCAGCTGGGGATGACAGATATGGAATCCCATATATACGCAATGGATAAGGAGAATATAAGTTTTGCAATAGAGCATGTGGAGCATCCGAACGAAAAATTGGTTAAAATCGAACAACTGTTAAAATATCAGCATGCTCCAACGATGATATATTTTTCAAGCAGGCAGTGGGCTGAAAAGGCATCTGGTGAGCTATCAAGCAATTTACCTGATAAGAGAGTCGCTTTCTACCATGGGGGAATGGAACAGTCTGACCGGTTATTGATTCAACAACAATTCATGAATGATCAGCTGGATGTCATTTGCTGTACCAGCGCGTTTGGAATGGGAATAGATAAGAAGAATATACGGTATGTCATTCATTTTCATCTGCCGACCCAAACAGAATCTTTTATTCAGGAAATAGGCAGAGCCGGCCGTGATGGAAAACATAGTATTAGTGTGGTGTATTACTCTCCATCGGATGACTATCTTCCTAAAAAGCTGATACAAAGTGAACTCCCCGAAGCTCCAGATATACAGAAAACTTTGAATTACTTATTTAACCTCTATCAGAGTGGAGCAAAACTTCCAGTTGATGAACTGGTACAACAAGAATTGGAATTGACCGAAACACAATGGAGATTCATTAAATATCATTGTCACCAGCACCATCTTCTGTATCAGCAAACGATCGTCTTTAACCGGGATAAATGGAAAGATTTTCATACATTTCTCACAAACCAGGTGGAGAATAGGTTCCAATATAAAATGGCTAAATTTTCAGAGCTGATAAGTTGGGTCCATCGTCAGGGATGCCGGAGAAAGAGCCTATATCAACCTTTCCAAACCTCCTTGAAAACACCTGTCGTTCCCTGTTGTGATTTTTGCGGCTTTGACTGGAAGAATTTCACATTCGGTCAGAAGGAGGCTGTCATGATTCAACAAGATTGGAATGAACGATTGAGAGATATATTTTTACTGGGGGACAAGCATGAATAAACCGAGGCAATCAGACCTGATTAACACCATGTCAGATAAAGAGGTAACCTTCCATCTCGTTTTGACCCAAGTCATCATTGTTTGCTTAAGTATTATTGGAAGCTGGCTGTTATTTGACTCTTATTGGAACAGCTGGGCCAGTCAGTTTCATCCTTCAATGAGGGAGATCCTTATCTATGGACTCATTCCTGGCTTGATAGTAGTTGCAATCGATTTGATATTAATGAAGGTTGTCCCTCCAAAGTATTATGATGACGGCGGGATAAATATGAAGGTGTTTAAGAACCGTTCGGTACGTGGAATCGTCGGTATTACCTTGCTGGTAGCGGTCAGTGAAGAAATGTTGTTCAGGGGAGTGCTTCATGCGGAATTTGGCTATTACATCGCCAGTATCACATTTGCGGTGATGCATATACGTTATTTAAAAAAGTTTGTACTATTAATTTCGGTGTTATTTGTCAGTTTCTTTATTGGCTATATGTATGAGATAACAGGGAATCTCCTGGCTACTATGTCAGCCCACTTTGTCATTGACTTATTATTGGCTTTTTATATTCGCTTTAAAATGGGAGGGAGAATGCCAGCTTTACATGTCAAATAAAGAAAAGACCTGCTCTTCCTGCAGGTCTTCTTATTTTGTTGAAGAGATCATTGATAATTTAAAAGAATTTCTTTTTATCTCTTTCTTCCTTAAGGATTTCAACAGCTTCCCTAAAGCGCAGGGAGTGGACGATTTCACGTTCTCGTAAAAATGCTAAACTATCATTAATATCAGGATCATCAGACATATTAATTAACCACTGGTAAGTAGCACGTGCTTTTTCTTCTGCGGCAATGTCTTCATAGAGGTCAGCGATGGGATCACCTTTTGCCTGGATATAGGTGGCCGTCCAGGGGGCACCTGCAGCATTATGGTAGAACAAAGCATTATCATGGTTTGCATAATGTGCTCCCAGGCCTGCTTCTTTCATCTGCTCTGGTGTAGCGTCTTTGGTAAGCTTATACACCATCGTAGCAATCATTTCTAAATGAGCAAATTCCTCTGTACCGATATCTGTAAGTAAACCGATAACTTTATCAGGTATCGAATAACGCTGATTTAAATAACGTAGAGCAGCGGCCAATTCCCCATCAGCACCACCATACTGTTCAATCAGGAATTTTGCCAGCCGGGGGTTACAACTGCTGACCTTTACCGGGTATTGAAGTTTCTTTTCGTAATACCACATGACAAAGAATCACCTCCGCTTGAAATTATTTACACCTGCCATGGCCAAGGTGTATCATCCCACTGCCAGGGATAGCCTGAATAACTTTTTCCGTATTGCATCAACGGACCGAATTGTTGTTCGAAGTTTTTCTTTAATCTTCGGCTTTCCTTAGCACAGGCATTGAACTGTTCGATAGCCTCCCTATCGTTAGGATGAGTGTCCAAGTATAATGTCAGTTCTACCAATACAAAGTCGACTGCCTGGATGGCTTCCATTTGGTGATAATATTCAGGGGGGATGGCCGCCATCATTTCCCCTCCTCTCTATAAGGTTCAGGTTTAGGATATGGATCAAACAGAGCAGGCCATAACGTTCCTTTTCTTAATGCAACCCTTGGATCGAATTGCTGCAATCCCGGGGGCTGGAATGGCATATATAGATGAGGCGGGGTGGAGTAACATTTCACTTCGGTTGGGGGACAAGGATCCATTGGACCATAAAATGGGCGATAGCATTTCTGCTGGGTATACATTTTCATCACCTTCCTTAACAAAGACTATTGCAAGTGTATGAGCATGGAAGGCTGTCCTATACCAAGATTAAAGAAGGAAATTTGTCCTACAAAGTCGAATAATAAATAATGATAGTCAATCTTATATGTTGGAGTGATGATGATGTTTGTGAAAAGTATGATGAAGCACCCGCATGAATGCTTTACAGCCCAAATAGGAGATGACTTGAACTCGGTTATTTCTATCTTGGAGCATCATGATATTCAGGCTGTGCCTGTGCTGGATGGGAATATTTTTATTGGAATGTTATCTAAAGAAACTATTTATAAAGGGTATTTTGAAAGTAATCAATCGAAGGATGTTTATCTTACAGAATCTTCAGCAAACGATTTAGTGGAGAAAAAAGATCTTTATATAAAAGAAGATGAAGTGTTTGAGCGGACGCTGCCTGCGTTTACTGGGTTTTCGGTCATAGCGGTGGTGGATGAAGAAAAGAAATTCCTCGGGCTGGTGACTCGTGCAGATGTATTGGAGCAATTTGAAAGTGCATTTGGGGTGAAACGGAAAGGCATACGAATAGCTTTTACTTCAGAGGAATCGGAAGGTAGAATTGAGCGGTTAGGTGACATCCTGAAACAATATCATGAAAATGTGATTTCTTTAGCTACATTTGATGAGACAGATAAACTGGCCAGGCGCATTGTCCTGAAAGTAGACCCGAGCGATAATATCGATAAGTTTACCAGAAAGCTTGAGAAAACAGGCTTTAGAGTTTTGGATATAAAAGAAGTTTAGCTCTTCTTTTTTCCCTCTTCCTGACATAATCTGGTCAGGAAGGGGGATTTCTTTCTGTTACGTGCTCATAAATGGTACAATACTCTTCTAAATTGATAGGATGATATCATCCTTTAGCAACTTATTACTTATTCTCTAAAATATACAGGAGCGTGAGGTTAGGATGTTGTACGTTTTCACCGGATTGCTTCTACTGATAGCAGCGGCTATAGCATTGCTGTTTTATATGTACCGGAAAGCTTATGCAGATTTTCTGGATGAACGCCTCATCCAATTGGACAGATTTCCTTCTTCCTTCCATGGCGTCCGTATTTTCTTTATATCTGACCTTCACAGAAGGATTGTTAAAAAAGATACGTTAGAAGCTATCACACTTCCGGTCGATCTTGTAGTAATCGGAGGAGACCTGATCGAGAACGGCGTCTCCATGGATCATGTGCGAACGAATATCAAGCGATTGAAAATGTTGAAAGCTCCTATTTATTTTGTTTGGGGTAACAATGATTATGAAGGGGATTACCACGATTTAGATGCAACCTTGTTAGATGAGGGAGTCCATATTCTTGGCAATTCTGCTGTTGAGTTTACTTCCGAGACTGGTGATACGTTCAGCTTACTGGGTGTCGACACCTACCTGCATCATGAGGAAAATAGTGAATTTGCTTTTATCGATACGCAAAGTGAGTGCAAACTATTGGTCATTCATGATCCGGCTATGTTCCATCAATTGCCCGCAGAACAGAAAGAAGAGGTGGACCTGGTACTAAGCGGGCATACCCATGGAGGTCAAATCCGTTTCATGGGGCTTGGTTTGAGGCAGCGAGGCGGTATGAAAAATATTGATGAGACTCCGGTTTTTATAAGTGAAGGATATGGCACCCGTTTGATTCCTTTCCGTTTAGGGACAAGAGCTGAATGCCATGTCCTCACAGTAAACAACTAATAATTTTTGTGCAAAGGTTGTAAAGTCAGTATACAATTTTTGCACAGCCTTCCTCACTCGGATATAATTGAAAAAAACAGCGCAGATGGAGGTAGGCTCATGTCAGCGGATAAAGGCAAATACAACATAAAAGCTATATCTAACATCCTCGGTGTCCAACCCGGTACATTGCGAGCGTGGGAGCGAAGGTACCAAATCATACGTCCTGTCCGTAATAATGCAGGACATCGGCTTTACACGGAACACCATGTCCGTACTTTAAAATGGTTAATTGCTAAAGTGGATCAGGGATTTACAATTTCTCAGGCAGTTTCATTATATGAGAATAATCACCATGATATTTCCAATGATTTACAGGGTGATGATCACGATACAGAGTTATCCAGACTATCACAGCAATTATCAGATGCTTTGCTATCATTTGACGAGAAAAATGCTCAGAAGCATCTTGATCATGCTTTCAGCTTATATACACCGGAAATGGTTGCAATTGATATCATCAGTCCACTTCTGATTAATATAGGGATCCGGTGGGAAGAAAATGATATAACAAGTGCACATGAACATTTTGCAACCAATTTCCTAAGATCCAGGCTTGGTATGTTGCTGTTGTCCATCCCGTCTGCGCCCTATTTGCCAAAAGCAGTACTGGTATGCGGACCGGATGAAAAGCATGAACTAGGTTTGCTGATATTTGCTCTCTTCTTGAAACGACAAGGTTATGAAGTGGTGTATCTTGGTCAAAGTATTGCTGAAGGAGATATGTACAGGATTGTAGACGATATAGAGCCTGTTTATTTATTTTTATCAGCAACATTAAAAAAGAATGTACTTGCTTCTATAAGAATGGCAGAACGTTTGCAGGAAGCTAATCCTGATTTAAAAATAGGTCTTGGAGGTTATGCCTTTGACCAGCTGCCTGCAAAGGATAGGACAAAAGCAGGTCGTTTTGTTGTCGGATCTACGAAAGAGGATTGGTTGAAATGGCTGGAGGCACGTTGATATAACCAGTTATATGTTTTTTAATATAGAGAGTAAAGCACTTCAGATTGGACGTATGAAAGCAGCATTAAAGGGCACCAAAAGTTGAATAATAGCATAAGATAAAGATAAACCGATAGCTTCAGGGGGCGATGGGATGCGTTTGGAGAGAATGTCCAACGATAAATTTAAAATATTCCTTACCTTCGACGATTTGATTGAGAGAGGGTTGACTAAGGAAGATTTGTGGCATGATTTACCCCGCGTGCACCAATTATTCAGTGATATGATGTATGAAGCCAGTGATGAACTGGGTTTTGAACTGGATGGTACATTGCTTGTACAGGTTTATCTTTTACAAGCGCAAGGAATGTTCATCGTAGTGACTCAGACCGACCGCGATTATCAGGATGAGGATGAAGACTATATCGAGATGAAAGTTACTTTGGATGAAAGTAAAGAGTTGATTTTTTCATTCCTGGAGTTTGAGGATATCATACAAGTCTCTCGCCGTTTGTATAATCTGGGTGTAGTTGGTGGAAGCATTGTACATTATCAAGATTATTATTATATGAAATTAGAAGAAGAGGACATACAGGAACTAAACAGAGAGCAAATCATTGCATTGATGTCTGAATTCGGTACACCAAGTATTGTGACTTCCCATAGATTGTGCGAATACGGGAAGGTTGTAATGAGTAATCAAGCCGCAAAGCAAGTTTATGATTATTTTATAAATAACACACCCGAATAAAAAATGAACGGATTCTTACTACCGTTCATTTTTTTCTTGATTGTGCTCCTTCTTCCGGATGAATTGAATCTGGAAAGCTTCGTTTACCGGACCATCTCATTCCTCTTATGGTAAAGTCTCCAACCATATCTATTTTGAGTCTTCAGAAAAAAAGCTTGATGATAAAATCAGCACAGAGATTTAACAGCACCTATTCAAAAAGAAATAGAAGGTTTCCAACGAACATGTTAATATTGTAGGGAATATAATGTTAAGAAGGTAATCGTTGATGGGAGTGTATTCGTTGAAAATAGCTGTTCTATATGGTGGGACTTCCGGAGAAAGGGAAGTATCCTTATCCACTGGTAAAGGAATCATAAATGCGTTGAAAAAAAATGGACATGAAGTGGTGGATATAGATTTTCACCCGGACCGATTGAATGAAATACTTAATTTGAATGTAGATTTAGTATTTATCGGGCTTCATGGACGATATGGAGAAGATGGGAAAATACAAGGCTTACTCGATATGCTGGAAATTCCCTATGTAGGTTCAGGGGTACTGGCCTCAGCCCTTGCTATGGATAAGGCCAAGTCGAAACAGATCTTCAGTCAATATGGGATTGCTACGGCAAGAAGCAAGACCTATCAGGTGAACGCCAATACACTAACTGAGATTTCAGAGGCGATCAAGAAAGATTTCAAACCTCCATTTGTTATCAAACCGAATCAGGAAGGATCCACCCTGGGTTTAACAATCGTGAAAGATATTGTCCAAATTGAAGAGGGTGTAGAAAAAGCGATCCATTCCGATGACACGATATTGGTGGAAGATTATATCGCCGGAAGAGAAATGACAGTTCCGGTTGTAGGTAAACAAGGAGGAGAACAGGCTCTTCCAGTAATTGAAATTATCCCTAAAAGTGATTATTATGATTTTGAATCAAAATATCAGCCGGGTGGCAGTGAACATATAGTCCCTGCTCAATTACCGGAAGAGATGACTGAAAAACTGCAAAAACATGCTGTTCTTGCTCATCAATTATTAGGCTGTGATGTGTACTCGCGGGTGGATTTTATAGTGACCAATGAAAATGAGGCTGTTATTCTGGAAGTGAATACCCTTCCGGGTATGACGCCGACCAGCCTGTTTCCTGACTCAGCTAAGAAAATCGGCTGGAGTTATGAGGAGATGGTCGAGCGATTTGTTGAGCTTTCCATCAAGAAATGATAGCATGAGTCGTAACCGCTTTCATTGTAATTAAAAAGCTATTTTTTGTCCTGATTTTGTTGCTTGCATATTCGTAATGAAGGTGTATACTAATCACTGAAAGCATAGTTGTTAATGATAGTGAATGGATCGATATAGGAGGTAAACTGATGGTAGCCGATAAGCCAGCAGATGCTGCAAATGATAAGTTGGACGTTTTGAAATCCACCCAGTCTGTAATAAGGAAAGCCTTAGATAAATTAGGGTATCCAGGTGAAGTATATGAACTGTTGAAGGAACCTGTACGTATGATGACGGTTCGAATCCCGGTGAGGATGGATGATGGTTCGATCAAGATATTCACCGGATACAGAGCTCAGCATAACGATGCGGTAGGGCCGACTAAAGGCGGAGTTCGTTTTCACCCGAATGTCAGTGAAAAAGAAGTGAAAGCACTCTCCATCTGGATGAGTTTGAAAGCCGGAATCGTAGACCTTCCTTATGGCGGTGGTAAAGGCGGCATTGTATGCGACCCTCGTGAAATGTCTTTCCGCGAATTGGAAGGTGTAAGCAGAGGGTATGTCCGTTCTATCAGTCAAATTGTCGGACCGACAAAAGATATCCCTGCACCGGATGTATTCACCAACTCACAAATCATGGCCTGGATGATGGATGAATACAGCCGGATCGATGAATTTAACAACCCGGGCTTCATTACTGGTAAACCGATTGTGCTAGGTGGATCTCACGGGCGTGAATCCGCAACTGCCAAAGGTGTAACTATCTGTATTGAAGAGGCATGTAAAAAGAAAGGCATAGACCTGAAAGGCGCTCGGGTGATTGTTCAAGGGTTTGGTAATGCAGGAAGTTTCCTGGCTAAATTCATGCACGATAAAGGAGCAAAAGTCATCGGTATTTCAGATGCTTATGGTGCTCTTCATGACCCGGAAGGATTGGACATCGATTACTTACTGGATCGCCGCGACAGTTTCGGTACCGTAACTAACTTATTTAAAAATACGATTACCAATCAGGAACTATTGGAATTAGAAGGGGACATTCTTGTTCCTGCAGCGATTGAGAATCAAATTACAGAAGATAATGCATATAATATCAAAACACCAATTGTCGTAGAAGCAGCTAACGGACCGACCACACTGGAAGCCACTAAAATTTTATCCGACCGTGGTATTCTTCTGGTACCGGATGTTCTTGCTTCAGCCGGCGGTGTGACGGTTTCCTACTTTGAGTGGGTGCAGAATAATCAAGGCTATTACTGGACAGAAGAAGAAGTGGAAGAGAAGCTTTATAAAGTCATGATCAAAGGCTTTAATAATGTTTACAACACCTCCCAGACGAGACGTGTCGATATGCGTTTAGCCGCTTATATGGTGGGTGTACGTAAGATGGCGGAAGCTTCCCGATTCCGCGGATGGGTATAAGTTGATTCTAAGCCTGATATCTCCTATCATGTTATTGATAGGAGATATTTTATTGTGATAAAGTTTCTTAAAGCGTCCTAATACAAAATTGTTTTAACTGTGGCTGAAGAGCATAGTCAAAAGTCTCTTCAGTTTTCTTAGTGCCTGAAGGAGTGAGAGTCGTGCAACAAGAAGATGTGATCATAGTGGGAGCAGGTCCCTGTGGGATGAGTGCTGCTATTGAACTGAAAGAGAGAGGGATAGAACCGCTGTTGATAGAAAAAGGAAATGTCGTCAACTCCATCTATAATTATCCCACTCACCAAACCTTTTTCAGCTCCAGTGAAAAGTTGGAAATTGGGGGAGTGCCATTCATAACAGAACGACAAAAGCCGGTAAGGAATCAGGCGCTTGCTTATTACAGAGCGGTAGCCCAACGCAAGCAGTTGCGGGTTAACGCCTATGAAAGAGTGACCGGGGTGAAAAAAACCGGCGAAACTTTTACCATTCATACAAAGAAGAACTCGGGTGAGCAACTGACGTATAGTGCGAAAGATATTATAATAGCAACCGGTTATTACGACCAGCCTAATCTGATGGGTATTGATGGAGAAGAATTAGAGAAAGTGATGCACTATTTTAAGGAAGCACACCCTTATTATCAAAAGAATGTTGTCGTTATCGGAGGGAAAAATTCCGCTGTCGATGCCGCTCTCGAACTTGTAAAAGCAGAAGCGAATGTGACTGTACTTTATCGTGGCGAAGATTATTCCAAGAGCATCAAACCCTGGATACTGCCTGAATTCGAAGCATTGGTTAATAAAGAAATAGTAGAAATGAAATTCTGCGCTGATGTAAAAAAGATAACAGAAACTGAGGTCGTTTATACATGTGAAGGCGTGGAACACAGGATTCCCAATGATTTTGTTTTCGCAATGACGGGGTACCAGCCGGATCATAGTTTCCTGACCAAAATGGGCGTGGACATGGATGAAAAGACAGGACGACCGGCATTTGATGAAACGACCATGGAAACGAATGTACCTGGTATTTATATTGCAGGTGTTATTGCAGCCGGCTATAATAATAACGAAATATTCATTGAAAATGGGCGTCATCATGGGGAACAGATAGCTAAAGCGATTGCAGCTGAAAAATAGAAGAAGAGGCTGGTTTTTTCTATAAAATCCAGCCTCTTCTTTCGTTTCAGTGACTGTTTCCCAGGACCTGAAAAAGCTTTAATCAGTAATCAAACATGGGGGCCAGTTCAGTTGGGTTATTCGTCATTTCGAGCGCGATCATAAGCTTGATTCTTGCCTTAGGACCTGTTAATCCGTTAGCAAAAATAATGCCTGCTTCTCGTAATTTTCTTCCTCCACCTTCATAAGCATAAGTGTCCTGCACGATACCCTGATAGCAGCGGGAAACGAGGACAATCGGAATATTCATTTCCAACAGTTTTTTTATGGAGTCCACTGTGGCTGGGGGAAGATTTCCTTGCCCGAGAGCTTCTATGACAAGCCCATCAATATCCGTCTCACGTAATGCATCGAACATCGTACCATCCATACCTGCGTAGGCTTTGACCAGGGCTACATTTTTGCTTAGCTGCTGAATTGGATAAGAATCACGTCTGCTCAGTTTATGATGAAAAAAGACATCACGTTTTGTGGTTATACCAATTGGACCGTATTGAGGGCTTTGGAAAGTCGCTACATTACTGGTAGAAGTTTTCGTGACATTCTTTGCGGTGTGGATTTCATCGTTCATAACTACCAGCACACCTTTGTCCTGCGCCTCATCGCAGGTTGCGACGCGAATAGCAGTCAACAAATTATAAAGACCATCGGCACCGATTTCATTACTGGAGCGCATTGCTCCTGTCATCACTACAGGTCTTCTTGTCTGCAGGAACAGATCTAAAAAATATGCGGTTTCCTCTAAGGTGTCTGTACCATGGGTGACGACAATCCCATCAATTTCCTTAGAAGCAAGCTTTTCATGAATCCTTCTTCCCAGTTGCAGCATGTGTATGGGTGTCATATGAGGGGAAGGGATATAGAAAAGCACCTCATCCTCGATTTCAGCTACATTCCCCAGCATATCATTAAGTTCCTGTAAGGGATGACGGCCATCAGTATTGACTTCTCCTGTCGCTTTATTTTCTTTCATCGAAATCGTTCCGCCTGTATGGATTATCATAATCCGTTTCATATTTAATCACCTGCTTTTTCTAATGTTCCGTTTCTTTCCTTTCCATGATACGATTAAATCACCTGGATGGAAAGTGAGGAGCTATCGATGATATCCCTGTTTACACTGGCTATTGCCCCGGTGGCAGCCATTATGACATTCGTTTATTTTAATAAAAGGATAGAATTAGAGCCGCTCCCATTGATATTCCGTACTTTCATGCTGGGAGCGCTTCTGGTGCTCCCGATCATGTTTATACAATATGCTTTTCAAGTAGAAGGACTCTTGCAATCCCCGTATTCCCAGTCATTTATACTAGCAGGGCTGCTGGAGGAATTTATAAAATGGTTCATTTTTTTATTTGCTGTCTATCAACATAGAGAATTCGACCATCCTTATGACGGCATCATTTATGGGGTCGCAATCAGCCTTGGGTTCGCTACGGTAGAAAATATCATCTATCTTTTAGCGAACGGTACTCAATATGCATGGGGGAGGGCGGTATTCCCAGTATCCTCTCATGCATTGTTCGGCATATTAATGGGATATTATATTGGAAAAGCTAAGTTTAACACCTATTATAAAAAATTGTGCCTCTTGCTAGCTTTATTGATACCGGTTGGTTTACATGGATTATATGATATGATCCTTTCCACCACTGCCAATGCCTGGATTTATCTGATGATTCCTTTTATGGCAGTTCTTTGGTATATCGGGATAAGGAAGATCAATCTGGCTAACCATAATTATCCCAATGTCCATACAAAAGCTGAATAGAAAGTTGAAAAAATCATGTCTATGCAGGCATGATTTTTATTTTTCCACGAATTTTTCGGGGGAGAGAGGCAATGGTTATGATAAGGAATTGATACAAGTGATAAACGAATTATTTTCTTTTCAAGGCAGCATCACGGTATCTGACAGATATGTAAGATGTTAGCACTGGCGTTATTTTAATGAATAAATCCTGACTAGATTCAAAAGATATCAATAGCATTAATGAATAAATCAGTCCAGGAGGCGAGAATGAGTAATGATCATAAAGCGGTCTATTTTTTATACAGCTTTATCGGTACTATTGGCAGGAGGAATAGTGACAGCCTTTCCAACTGAACCAGTAAAAGCCTTTTCCAATCAAGTGATTCAGCAGGGGGCAGTTGGGGACGATGTTATCGAGCTGCAGGCCAGGCTCCAGTATCTGGGTTTTTACAATGGAAATATTGATGGTGTATTCGGGTGGGGAACCTACTGGGCGCTGCGGAATTTCCAATATGAGTTCGGCATGGAAATTGATGGATTGGCAGGTCAGTCAACAAAACAAAAACTAGTGAACGCCACTCAGTATGATGAAGGTTTTGTCAAAGAGCAAATAAGGCAAGGAAGAGACTTTTCTTATTATGGCGGTGTCCCTAAAGAACAACAAGTGAAAAAACAGCCACAAAAACAGTCGCAGAAACAACAGGAAAATCAGCAAAAAGCTGAAGGCCCTAGTAATACTGCTGTGAATGTTCCAAATGGGTTCTCCCAAAATGACATTCAATTGATGGCTAATGCTGTCTATGGTGAAGCGCGAGGAGAACCTTACGTCGGCCAGGTAGCGGTTGCAGCGGTAATCTTAAACCGGGTCAACAGTTCAACCTTCCCAAATACAGTCGCAGGTGTAATTTTTGAACCTAGAGCATTTACCGCTGTTGCAGATGGACAAATATGGCTAACCCCCAATGAGACAGCTAAGCGGGCGGTCATGGATGCGGTTAATGGTTGGGATCCATCTGGTGAGGCGATTTATTATTTCAACCCTGATACTGCCACTTCTGGATGGATATGGAGCAGACCTCAAATCAAAAAAATCGGGAAACATATTTTCGCAAAATAGGTGGTGAGATTATATGAAAAGATGGATATTAATTACGTTGTTAGTTATTGGAGTAGTAGGAACAGGAGTATGGGGCTACAAAGAACATCAGGATAAAAATGCGGTATTGATCCAGGCTGAAAACAGTTATCAGCGGGCGTTTCATGATCTTACTTATCATACAGATTTACTGCATGATAAAATCGGAAATGTCTTAGCCATGAATACACAGAAACGTCTTTCACCTGAACTCGCTCAAATATGGAGATTGACATCGGAGGCCCAGGCAGATGTTGGCCAGTTGCCATTGACGTTGCTCCCTTTCAATAAAACAGAAGAATTTTTACATGATATTGGTGATTTCAGCTATAAAACAGCAATCCGTGACCTGAATAAAAAGCCACTTTCTGATAAAGAAGTAAAAATGCTGGAAAAACTGTATAAACAAAGCGGAACAATAAAAGATGAACTTCGTAAAGTCCAACACACTGTATTGGAAGAAAACCTCCGCTGGATGGATGTCCAGCTAGCTTTAGCTACTAATGATTCGCAGGGAGACAACACGATCATAGATGGATTCAAGACAGTAGAAAAAAGCGTTGCAGGTTTTGGAGAAGAGAATAATAGCAGCAATATTATCGGAATAGCTGATGAAAATCATGAATTCAAGGGACTGGACGGAGAGAAAATCACCGAACAGCAAGCCCGGGAAATAGCAAAAGAGATTTTCAATATAAAAGGTGATCAGAAGCTAAATATTACTAAATCAGGTAAAGGAGCAGATGTCCAAACCTATATGGCATCTTATCAACAGGGGGATAAAAACGGCTATGCTGACCTTTCGGAAGTAGGAGGTCATCCTTTGACAGTGATGGTCGAAAGACCTGTTCAGGAAGCGAAAATCAGTCTCCATGAAGGGGCGCTGAAGGCGAATGAATACTTAAAATCCTTTGAATTTCCGGATCATGAACTGATTCAAAGCAGTCAATACGAGAAAGAAGGGGTATATTCGTTTGTCGCTACACAAAATGGGGTGCGAATTTATCCGGATGCCATTCAGATGAAAATTGCTTTGGATAATGGTGATATGCTGGGAATGTCGGCGAAAGATTACTTCATGAACCATCAGAAGCGTGAAATCAAAGAACCTGCTATTTCGGAAGAAGAAGCGAGATCCAGTGTTAATCCGGAAGTGAAGATTCAGGAGCAGCATATGGCGATCATTGAAAATGATCTTGCAGAAGAAGTGTTGACGTATGAGTTTCTGGGTACTTTAGGTAATAATACCTACCGGATATTTATAAACGCTGAAGATGGGACAGAAGAAAAAGTTGAGCGATTGAAGGCTACGGAAATCAAATTTTCACGAGCAGTTTAACAGGAAAGGTGGAGGTTCCACCTTTCCAATTTTTAATTATTTTGAGATAATTACATAGACAAAAATCCTGGTAAGAAAGAAGTGATTGCGTGGTAGAAATAGGTGCTCCCGTTTCACTTGAACTGATACATACAGATTGTGCTCATGATGAATTATTTAAAAGTAAAATTGTCGATAAAAAAGATGATTACCTTTTCCTGACTTATCCTGTCGGTGAAAAGACACGGAAAACCGGAATCTTTCTGGAAGGCACCCAATTTAAACTGAGTTTCGTTGGTAAAGATCAGTCCGTTTACCTATTTGAAACCTCTGTTTTAGCCCGGAAAAAATTAAAAATTCCAGTGTTGGTATTCTATTTTCCTAAAGAGAGCGAGACCATCAGGATTCAAAGGAGAAAATATGTAAGGGTCGAAACAGCTGTAGATGTCGCTGTACTTAGCACTCAGCGGGATGTAACGCCTTTCACTACGGTTACCTTGGATATAAGCGGCGGGGGTGCTGCTATCGTGTTACCGGAAAGTCATCAGGTCAAGCATCAGGAAAATCTGAATCTGATGCTTGTATTTCCGATGAATTCCGGGGAAATACGATATGTAGAAGCAGAAGGCACGGTGATTCGCATTTTTAATAATAAAGGAGTGAATAGAGAGAGTGCATCCATTGAATTCACCAATATTACGGAACACCAGAGACAAACGATAATTCAATTTTGCTTCGAACGTCAGTTATATATGCGGAGAAGAGGAATTCAATAAATGTTTCTCCATACTTCATAAAATAATGAAGCAAGTGAAATATACGCTTGGGCCCAAGAGGTTGTTACTTGTCTGTTACCAATAACAATTACTGCATGCGGGAATGATATGAAATTTGTTGCACATTCCTGATCATGATGGTTTTACACTTAAGGTAACATACAAATTCCATAGATTTTTAAACCAGGTTTATGTTATGATTTTGAGGTAGAAAGTGAATAGTTTAACTTATAAAAAAGCGTAAAAAATACAACTAAAAGATAGGTTGCAAGGAGATATATAGGAAGGGCGCGCTTTCTTGGACCAGAAAGGCGTCTTTTTTCCTTGTAGCCGGGGAGCATAATTGTTGGAAAGTGGTGAATGGATTTGGAGAAGCAAATAGCGATAGCAATAGATGGACCTGCCGCTGCCGGTAAAAGTACTGTTGCAAAAAAAGTCGCCCATCAACTTGGATATGTATATATCGATACTGGAGCGATGTATCGTGCTCTGACCTGGTGTGCGTTGCAAAAAGGGCTTAACCTGGAGGATGAGGGAAGTGTACATCAATTATTAACCGACTGTGACATATTATTGAAAATGGAACAGGACGGACAGCATGTATATGTCAACGATGCAGATGTTACCCAGGCGATCCGTACACAGGAAGTGACGAATCAGGTGTCAATTGTCGCTAAACATAGGAAAGTGCGCGAGGAGATGGTACAGCGACAGCAGCAACTGGCAAATAAACGTGGTGTCGTCATGGACGGCAGAGACATAGGGACCCATGTGATACCAGATGCTGAAGTGAAGATTTTCATGATTGCATCTGTTGAAGAACGAGCGGAAAGAAGACATAAAGAGAATTTGGAAAAAGGTTTTACTTCTGATTTAGAAGAGTTAAAGAACGAAATAAGAAGACGGGATGAAATCGATTCAAAGCGGGAAGTTGCCCCGCTCGTAAAAGCAGACGATGCAGTAGAAATAGATACCACTTCTTTGGGGATCAATGAAGTGGTCGAGCGAATAATAGCAGTAGTTAAAAATAATGGTTAAGGAGTAAGTGATATGAATCTGTATAAGGTGGGGAAGTTTTTATTCACAGTTATTTTATACCCTCTCTACCGCATCAAGGTCATTGGTAAAAACAATATACCAAAAGAGGGACCCGTGATTATCTGTTCCAATCATATATCTAACCTGGATCCACCGGTGGTTGGCATTACCAGTGGAAGGAACATTCATTTCATGGCAAAAGAAGAACTTTTCAAAAACAAATTTTTTGGGAAAATACTTCATAAAGTTCATGCATTCCCAGTAAAGCGCGGGATGAAAGACCGGAATGCATTGAGAGGCGGATTGAAGATTCTCGAAGAAAATGAAACCCTGGGTCTTTTTCCAGAAGGGACAAGGAGTAAAACTGGCGAAGTAGGACAGGGGTTAGCAGGCGCTGGTTTCTTTGCACTTCGTTCTGACGCATGGATTGTACCATGTGCAATCATCGGCCCATATAAACCTTTCAAACGGTTGTGGGTAGTATATGGAGAACCGATTGATATGTCCAGTTATCGGGAGAATAAAGCTTCAGCCCGAGAAACTACTGATATGATAATGAAAGAAATCGAAAAATTAGCAAAAAACCCAAAAATGAATGGTTAATTACTTGACAAATTCTTATAAATATTAGAAGTTAGACAAAAGGACATTCTGAAGTGAAGTAGTGTCGGATTTTGAAGGAGGTAGCTTGGTATGGATGAAATGAATCAAGAAGTTACAGGAATGCAAGAATTCTCTACTGGCGACATTGTTACAGGAAAGGTAGTGAAAGTCGAAGAAAAGCAAGTCCTTGTTGATGTCGGTTATAAAGTAGAGGGGATTGTTCCAATCAGTGAACTTTCCAGCCTTCATGTAGAGAAAGCATCCGATGTAGTCAGTGAAGGCGATGAAATCAAGCTTCAAGTCAAGAAGGTAGAAGATGATGAAATCGTACTTTCCAAACGTGCGGTTGATGCTGACAAAGCTTGGGAAGAATTAGAACAGAAATATGAGAGCGGAGAAGTTTTTGAAGCAGAAGTAAAAGATATCGTCAAAGGTGGACTTGTAGTAGACGTCGGCCTGCGCGGCTTCATTCCCGCTTCTTTGGTAGAAACTTATTATGTAGAAAACTTTGATGAATATAAAGGAAAACCTTTGACATTAAAAGTAGTAGAACTCGACCGCGAACAAAACCGTGTAATCTTATCCCACCGTGCTGTGGTGGAGGCAGAAGAATCCACAAAGAAACAGGAAGTCTTAAATTCACTGGAAGAAGGTCAGGTGATTGAAGGTACCGTACAGCGCATCACTGATTTTGGTGCATTTGTAAATCTTGGCGGTATCGATGGACTGGTTCATATCTCCCAGCTTTCCCATGAACACGTGGAAAAGGCTTCTGATGTAGTCGAGGAAGGTCAAAAGATTGAAGTGAAGGTTCTTTCTGTGGACAGAGACAACGAACGTATTTCTCTATCTTATAAAGAAACACAGCCTGGCCCATGGCACGATTTGGAACAACGTGTAGAGCGTGGAGCAGTGCTGGAGGGGACGGTCAAACGCCTGGTGAACTTCGGAGCATTCGTCGAAGTGTTCCCTGGAGTAGAAGGACTTGTTCATATTTCTCAAATTGCAAGCCGTCATATCGGCACTCCGGATGAAGTGCTCGAAGTCGGGCAGGAAGTTAAAGTCAAAGTTCTTGATGTAGATGAACAAGCTAAGCGTCTGTCATTAAGCATCAAAGAGCTTGAGCGTGACGAAGACCGTCAGGAATTGAAACAATATGAAAAGGAAGACGACCATTCTGGCTTCCAATTAGGAGATATGATTGGAGATAAGCTGGACAAATATAAAAATTGATTGGTGAGAAGGATATGTCGAGAGAAAAACGCAAAATCGATCATATCCGCCATGCACTCAGTCATCCCAGAGAACAAATCAACCATTTTGATGATATAGAAATTGTACATCAAAGTATCCCTACATTAGACTGGGATGAATTGGAATTGAACACGGAAGCAGGCGAACTTTTATTAAGTTCGCCTCTTTTTGTCAATGCCATGACAGGTGGCGGCGGAAAAAAGACAGAAGAAATCAATAGAGGCCTGGCAGAAGCTGCGGCTGAAACAGGTATTGCTATGGCTGTTGGATCACAGATGTCTGCCTTGAAAAACTCTGAAGAAATGAAGAGTTACCAAGTAGTCAGGAAAGCGAACCCGGAGGGGATCGTTTTTGCTAATTTAGGCAGTGAAGCAACGCTGGAGCATGCGGAGCGGGCAGTGGAAATGCTGGAAGCAGATGCAATGCAGATTCATTTGAATACTATGCAGGAATTGATCATGCCAGAAGGAGACAGAGATTTCCGCGCTCGATTACGTAATATGGAGCAGATAGTATCCCATCTTTCTGTACCTGTCATCGTCAAAGAAGTAGGGTACGGTATTTCAATGGAAACAGCCTCCTCATTAAAGGATATCGGGGTACGCTATATTGATGTGGCGGGTCGAGGGGGCACAAACTTTTCTAAAGTGGAAAACAAAAGAAGAGAGCAGCCCCTGGTAGACTATGAGAATTGGGGGATTCCTACCCCGATTTCTATTTTGGAAGTTCGAAACCGATACCCGGAATCTTATACATTCGCTTCTGGAGGAATCCGGAATGGGCTTGACGGAGCTAAATCCCTGATATTAGGGGCGCAAATGTTTGGTATGGCAGGTGGTTTACTACAAGTAATGGTTCAGGATGGAAAAAAGGCTCTCGTAAAACGAATCAATGGGGTTCACCATGAATTAAAAATTGCCATGATGATGTTGAACGCTCGCAGGCCCAGGGAATTGGAAGGAAAAGCATATATTTTATCAGGAAAAACAAAAGAATGGATAGAACAGCGTATTTAGCGTCTGAGTTATTTCCTCAAAGTGAAAAAAGCTGTCCCGAGAAGAAAACCTTCCGGGACAGCTTTTTTCACTTTGATTCAACTGATGTGGATCCTTTTTTGGGAGTTCTGACATCCCGGTCTGATTCGACACGACTTTCTTTCCGTAATTTCTTTTCCTGGCGATCCTTACCCATTTTTATCCCTCCTCATCTCAGCGTTTAGTATTCCCCTTTATAATTTTCCTTATGAGGTTTAAATAGGTGGACAGCCATCCATAATGTAAGAAAGAAGGGATGTAAAGCAATATGGATGTGGCCGTCTTTTATTGGATCAGCTGGATGATTTGGATATATGTAGTGTTTTTTTATAATGAAATTGAGTGGAGACCGTTTTTTTCAATTGGTCTGCTAGGATTCATTTTTCTGTCTGACAATTATGTCAAACTCCAGGATGTGGCCATTTCATGGGCTTTTATCCTGATGTGGAGTGGTGCTTTATGGTTTCTGATGAAAGCCAGGGTAACATCCTTGCAGATGATATATATGATTTTATTCAGTTTCATGCTTGCGGGAATCCAATTATTCATGTTTGTGAACCCTGTATGGTCTTTATTTCCGACGGATATCCTATTGATTATGCTTTCTGTATTACTGTTTAAGTTACTGGACAATCAGTTGCGTAATCGGATTATGATGTTCACCTTTTTTGCTTCTACAGGGAGTTTCATTCGTTCCTATTTTCTTTACCAGTATGGCATTATCCAGGTGATCGGGAGTACGGGTGAACTAATCTTTATCATGAAAGGCATGTTCATATTCCTTCTGGTGCATGGCTTACAGGTGAGTAAGCAAAAAGTAACACAGGCAGCCAACCAAATAAAAATGAGAACGGAGAGAATTGATTCATGAATGAATATACTTATCCGATCATATTCGGCATTATTGTCGGTACAGGATTGAGGCTGTTGATGCTAAGGACAGATTATCGTCAATACCCGACTTATTTGCATGGCAAAATCATTCACATTTCATTAGGGTTTATTGCTGCATCGCTTGGCACATTCGCGGTGCCGTCAATAATGGAAAAAGAGTTTACCGCCGTCACCTTTCTGACCCTTGCTGCTTCTCAATTCAGAGAGGTGAGGAATATGGAGCGAAACACGATGACGGAATTGGACGAATACGAGTTAGTACCGAGAGGAAATACTTATATTGAAGGTATCGCAGTGGCCTTTGAGGGGCGTAATTATATAGTTATCATCACCTCACTGTTATCAACTCTGGCTTATTTGGCCTTTAACGTATGGGCAGCAATTCTTACAGCTATCATCCTATATCTCCTTTCAAAGAAGTTGATGAGTGGTTCCACTTTAAAAGATATCGTACATATCAACTATGCCGAGCCGCATTTTGAAGGTGCCGGCCTATATGTCGATAATATTTATATTATGAACATAGGTTTGCCGGAAAGGCAGGAAGAAATCTTACGCTACGGAATGGGCTTTATTTTAGAGCCTAAGAACTTCAATGTCCGCTCTACCATTGCAAACCTGGGACAAAGGCAGGCAATTCTCCATGATGTTTCTGTGACCTTGGGGGTTTTTAGAGATTCCGGCACTCCAGCATTGGTCCCCTTGATCAAGCGGGATCTGGATGATGGCAGGATCGGTGTTTTCATCCTCCCCCAGGATAAGGACCTTGACCGTGCGATAAAGACGATCGGGGCTGTTCCTGTCTTGGAGAATGCTATTCGGATGCCTTATGAGTCGCGTCCGGAAATGGAGGGTAAGAAACAATGAAATTGGAAAAAGCGATCCTGGCTGCCATTACCACGGACCAATCAAGAGAGAGGGTTGGAGGCGGCATGCCGATTTTCTACTGCGATACCCGTGAAGAGATGGAAAAAGTGGCTGCTAACTTGGAAGCGATCATTGACGGAATCGCTCATGCCCTCAGCAAAGACCTTTATATCATCGTAAAACACTGAAAAAGATTGTTTCAAGACCACTTGTTTGCTAGAATAGTTACGTATAATGTGTGAAAAGCATTGCTTTACATCACAAGGTTAAATGAAAAGTCAGTCAGGGGGGTTGACTCAAACACAAGGATGACTCCACCATGCTTAACTCTTTCAGTATGGTTAATCATTCCTTGATGGACCCTCCTTTTTTTAATGCTTTATAAAAGCGATAAAAAAGCTGCTGTTCGGCGGCAGGCGGAATGAAGTTGTGAATATGCCGGCTGAGTGAACAGTTTTTTTACTTTTCAGAATTACCACTTATATGATAAAAATAATAAATATGCCAGGCAGAAAGGATGTACCTTTCATGAGAAAATCAGTCGTAGCCATTGTAGGCAGACCGAATGTAGGTAAATCAACGATATTCAACCGGTTAGTCGGTGAAAGAATTTCTATTGTAGAAGATATCCCCGGGGTGACGCGTGATCGTATCTATGCACAAGGGGAATGGCTTAATACTACCTTCAATATCATCGATACAGGTGGAATTGAAATAGGAGATGAGCCTCTGCTTGTGCAAATGCGCGAACAGGCTCAGGTAGCTATTGACGAGGCAGATGTCATCATATTCATGGTGAATGGCCGGGATGGAATCACCGGTGCTGATGACGAAGTAGCAAAAATCCTCTACAAATCAAATAAGCCGGTAGTGCTTGCTGTCAATAAAGTAGACAACCCTGAAATGAGAGAAAATATATATGAGTTTTACTCCCTTGGGTTTGGTGAACCGTACCCGATCTCCGGAACTCACGGATTAGGATTAGGGGACATGCTGGATGCGGTTGTCAGTCATTTTCCTGAGAAAAGTTTTGAAGAGGAAGATGATTTAACGATTCGCTTCAGTTTGATTGGAAGACCGAATGTGGGTAAATCCTCTCTGGTGAACGCGCTGCTTGGGCAGGAACGGGTGATAGTTAGTGATATAGCCGGTACAACTCGCGATGCGATAGATACCCCGTTTAAAAAAGAAGACAGGGACTTTGTCATTATCGATACGGCTGGAATGAGGAAAAAAGGGAAAATTTATGAAACAACAGAGAAATATAGCATCCTGCGGGCTTTGAAAGCGATTGAACGTTCGGATGTGGTACTGGCCTTGATTGATGCTGAGGAAGGAATCATCGAGCAGGATAAAAAGATCGCCGGATACGCACATGAAGCAGGAAAAGCGGTTATTATCGTAGTGAACAAATGGGATACAGTAGAAACAGATGAGAAAACGATGAAAGAGTTCGAACAAAAGGTGCGTGCTCATTTTCAATATTTAGATTACGCTCCAATTGTATTTTTATCTGCAAAAACAAAGAAACGTATTCATACGCTGCTTCCTCAAGTGCTGAAGGCGAGTGAGAATCATGCAAAAAGGGTACAGACCAATGTGTTGAATGAAGTAATTATGGATGCATTGGCAATGAACCCTGCTCCCACGGTTAAAGGCCAGCGGCTGAAAGTGTTTTATGCTGCCCAGGTCTCGATAAAGCCTCCGAGCTTTGTCGTATTTGTCAATGAACCAGAATTGATGCACTTCTCTTATGAGCGTTTCTTAGAAAATCGGATCCGGGAAGCTTTTGGTTTCGAAGGCACTCCAATAAAGATATTCGCTAGAAAACGAAATTAAGAAAGGGGTAAAATAATGGAAAAAATCGCTGTCATAGGAGCAGGTAGCTGGGGGACCGCTTTAGCACTTGTGCTCGCTGATAATGATCATGATGTTAGATTATGGACTCACCGGCAGAAGCAGGCAGAAGAAATAAATAATACACATACGAATGAAAAGTATCTCGAGGGGATTACGCTTCCAGAATCCATAACAGCTTTTCATAACCTGAAAGAAGCAGTAAAAGACGTTTCCCATATAATTCTGGTGGTGCCGACCAAGGCGATGCGTGAAGTTTGTCAGGAACTGAAACAAGTAATCGATCATCCTGTGACAATCACTCATGCATCCAAAGGGATTGAACCTTCTACTTATAAACGTGTTTCGGAAGTGATTGCAGAAGAACTTCCAGGAGAGTTGTATAATGCGATTGTAGTCCTCTCCGGTCCGAGTCATGCTGAGGAAGTAAGTTTGCGTCAACCGACAACGGTTACCGTCTCCTCTGAAAATTTGAAACAGGCAGAGCTTGTCCAGGACTTGTTCATCAATGAAAAATTTCGCGTGTATACCTCGCCGGATCTTGTCGGTGTGGAATTAGGCGGGGCACTTAAAAATATTATCGCTCTTGGTGCGGGTATTTCTGATGGGCTTGGTTATGGCGACAATGCTAAAGCCGCCTTAATCACCCGGGGATTGGCGGAAATTACGAGACTTGGCACATCAATGGGTGCTAACCCTTTGACGTTCGCGGGGTTATCAGGAGTAGGAGATCTGATTGTAACCTGTACCAGTCATCACAGCAGAAACTGGCGTGCCGGAAACCTGTTAGGGAAAGGAAACGACCTGGACGAAGTATTGGATAAGATGGGAATGGTGGTGGAAGGAGTCAGAACCACAAAAGCAGCCTATCAGTTTTCCAAAGAGCAATCGGTGGAGATGCCAATTACCAATGGACTCTATAGAATCTTATTCGAAGGAGAAAAACCTAAAGATGTTGTCGATCAGTTGATGACAAGAGGACGCCGTCATGAAATGGAAGAGTTAAGTAATATACTGGGCGAACGATCATAATCCTTTTTTGTAATGCCTCACAATCCTACCTTTTGTGCATATGATATGTTGAATGTTATGCACGAGGAGGGACACTTAGTGAGTGATTTTCAGAGAAATCTATTCGATCAAATTCAAAAGAAATCGAATGTATCGCCCGATGAAATATTTAAAGTAGCAGATTCTGTCAAAAGTGCAGACTTGTCAGATGAAAAGACGATTCGGAATCTAGTCAGACAATTATCCAGGATGGCTAATAAACCTGTTTCGAAAGAGAAAGAGGATAAAATCGTGAAGGCGATCATTAATCAAAATATGCCGCTTGATATGAACAGTCTGAATCAATTATTTAAAAAATGAAACTGTGGTTGGGCGCGTGAGGATACGGGCATACCATCAACTGCATAAGATAACTCGCAGCAACCATTCTATTTGAGCTGCCATTGGGGATTATTTAGTCGCGGGGCTGTAACAAGGTATATGATGAGAATGAACTGGTCTATTAACAAAACCGGTATAGAAAGAGAAATTCACATCATCACTTTGATACAGTCTCCTTTCTTATGCGAATTTACTGGATTCGGACAAGCATTATGATATAATACCTGAGGTAAATAACAGAGTATCAATAGGGGGAAATAGCATGTCATTGTCTATGTTGAATATGTATATATCCTTTGCTGGTATCATTTTCATGTTTCTCGCAATCGGTCTTATCATGTTGAGCCGTTATAAGCTTAAGGGAATCTTAGCAGGAATTGTCGCGGCATTTGCATACATATTCATGATCCTGGCAGGTCTTATAATATTTTACATTGTTTTCAGTGGACCCACCGGATGATGTCTGGCAAGGGAGGGTAAAAAGTGAAGCTCAAAATATTTTTGGCTGGATTGTTCATATTACTGCTGCTTACAGGATGTCTTTATCCTGAGAACCGCTTATCAAAAAATAGTATACCGAGCGAGGTACAACTGGAAAATGTACAACGGGCAATAGACAGCTATCGTGAGCAGGAAAATGGTTTACTGCCGATTAAAACAAAAGGTGAAGACACTCCCATTTTTCAAAAGTATGTGATTGATTTTAAGAAGCTGAAAGAAAAACGCCTTATTTCAGAAATACCGGGAAATGCTTTCGAAAACGGGGGAGTATACCAGTATGTATTAATACACCCTGAGGATGATCCGACGGTTAAATTGATAGATTTGCGTATGACGGAACAGCTCCGTTCTTTGCGTTATGATATCAATCGTTATCAGCAAAACAACCAGTATCTTCCATATAAATCCCAAGTGGCTCAAGGTATATATGATTTGGATTATAAGAAACTCGGTTTAGATGCCCCAATGACGGTTACGAGTCCTTATAGCCACGAGCCATTGCCGGTATATATCAAAGGTAACGGTGATCTTCTGATTGATTACCGGAAAGACCTGTACAACTTTTTAAAGAACAAGGAGCATTCCTATAAAAAAGGGGATGATATTCGCTATCTTTTGGTGAATCATTCTCCATTTGTCCCCGTTTATTCTCCGGCATACACCATAGAGGACGGGGAGCCTATTTTCATGTCGGAGGCATAGAGGAAACGATCATTTCATAAGCATAAGAGACTGGAAGGAACCATATCGCCAGTTTCTTATGCTTTTTTTGTCTCTCAATGTAAAAACGCAAAAAATCAGTCATATTCTATTAGGACAACGACATAGAATCATAATGTCATAGCTCGTATAAGTTTTATGAGTCGAGGCAGATCAGGAGGGGATCTTTTGGAAAAAGTCGATATTTTCAAAGATATTTCCAAACGGACGAATGGAGATATTTATCTGGGTGTTGTCGGGGCGGTCCGTACAGGTAAATCAACCTTCATCAAGAAATTCATGGAATTGGTGGTTCTCCCGCAAATGGCTAACGAAGCAGATCGGGAGCGGGCAATGGATGAACTCCCACAAAGTGCAGCTGGAAAAACCATCATGACGACAGAACCTAAGTTTGTACCTAACCAGGCAGTATCAGTAGAGGTAGAAGAAGGATTAGATGTCAATGTCAGGCTGGTTGATTGTGTCGGGTATGCAGTGAGTGGAGCGGTGGGGTATGAGGATGAAAATGGACCTCGTATGATCAATACTCCGTGGTATGAAGAGGCTATCCCTTTCCATGAAGCAGCGGAAATCGGAACGCGAAAAGTCATTCAGGATCATTCCACAATCGGTGTAGTGGTTACCACCGATGGAACGATCGGTGAAATTGAACGTAGTGACTATGTAGAAGCGGAAGAGCGCATTGTCGAGGAAATGAAAGAAGTCGGAAAACCGTTTATTATGATTGTCAACTCAGTTCAGCCTTACCATAAGGATACAGAAATCCTCCGCGATCAACTCAGTGAGAAATATGATATTCCAGTACTTGCTTTGTCAGTGGAAGGAATGCGTGAAGAGGATGTCAATAGTGTCCTCAGGGAAGCACTTTACGAATTCCCTGTGCTTGAAGTGAATGTCAATCTCCCAAGCTGGGTAATGGTTTTGGAAGAAGGGCATTGGCTCAGGAATAATTTCCAATCAGCGATTGAAGAAACCGTTCAAGATATTAAACGTCTCCGTGATGTCAGCCGTGTTGTCGGTAATTTCGATGACTATGAATATATTTCGAAAGCGAATTTATCAGGTATGGAGCTGGGTGAAGGCGTTGCTGAAATTGACTTACAGGCACCTGATCAATTATATGATGTAGTATTAAAAGAGATTGTAGGTGAAGACATTCGGGGTAAGGATCATTTGCTGCAAATCATGCAGGATTTTTCTCACGCAAAGAGAGAGTATGACCAAGTAGCTGAAGCGCTGAATATGGTGAAGCAGACCGGATACGGTATTGCGGCCCCTACCTTACATGATATGGCACTCGAAGAACCTGAAATCATCCGCCAGGGTTCGAGATTCGGTGTTAGACTGAAGGCTGTCGCGCCATCTATCCATATGGTGAAAGTCGATGTCCACTCTGAGTTTTCTCCGATTATCGGTACTGAGAAACAAAGTGAAGAACTGGTCAGGTACTTGATGCAGGACTTTGAAGAAGATCCATTGTCGATTTGGAACTCCGACATTTTCGGACGGTCACTCAGTTCGATCGTGCGAGAAGGAATTCAGGCGAAATTATCATTGATGCCGGAAAATGCAAGATACAAATTAAAAGAAACATTGGAGAGAATCATCAACGAAGGTTCAGGTGGAATGATAGCAATCATACTATAACGGCTCTTGAAAGGGCCGTTTTTTTATGTGTTTAAAAATATTTTTTTCGTTTTTGCAGGAGAAAGGAAGCGATATGTCGTAATACCGTAGAGAGCCTTTATTAAAAACCGCATAAACCTTGTCATACCAATGGTTGCGCGTTTCTTGCATCCTGATTTTGAATATGGTACGCTTCATGTACCGTAACGGTTGAGAACCGATAGAAATTGCGGTATTAAGCGGTTTTAGTGCACTTCTCTATTGAATTTCACTGAAATCTCGTTTAATATAAGGCATGTCATCAAATCAATGATGACAGCTTGTTCAAATTAAATGTTCCAGGGCTCCTGAATTGGAAAGCTTTGTGAATGGATTATCCGCCCGAGAGGAGGTGAATATCATGAACAAGACAGATCTAATCAACACTGTTTCTGAAAAAGCTGATCTTTCTAAAAAGGATGCTACAAAAGCAGTTGATTCCGTATTTGAATCAATCATGGATTCACTTAAAGATGGTGACAAAGTACAATTGATTGGTTTCGGGAACTTTGAAGTACGCGAGCGTGCTGCCCGTAAAGGCCGTAACCCGCAAACTGGTGAAGAAATTGAAATTTCTGCCAGCAAAGTCCCAGCATTTAAACCAGGTAAAGCCCTTAAGGATGCTGTTAAGTAATCTCCTACATAGGGCAAGTGGGAAAGGGTGCCATATGTGCACCCTTTTTTCATGGTATAAGAATGGTTTTAAAAGTGCACAGGTATTGGTGGACTGGCTGTGGCTACCCTGCCAGGGTCACAGAAGTCGCATGCTTTCTATGACGAGAAGCATCAGGGTAAATCACTAAAAAGCGTTTATACACTTGGCCTCGTATGAACTGCACTTAAAAGACTCAAAATAGTAGTGTTTATGACAAAACGGGATGATTTGACATTCCTTGGATTGTAAGCGATATTAAATTTACAGAATAGGGGGAGTGGATGAATATGGATTTGAAAGGCAATGATTTTTTTGTCATCAAAGCATTGGAAGACGGCGTGAATGTGATCGGTTTGACAAGAGGGACTGATACCCGTTTCCATCATTCAGAAAAGCTGGACAAGGATGAAGTGATGATTGCCCAGTTTACGGAACATACCTCTGCGGTGAAAATAAGAGGGAAAGCCTTAATACAGACCAGTCATGGAGAAGTGACGAACGAAACGGAGTAAATCAGTGTTTCCTGTCGTTCGTACATAACACAGGCAATCCTGACAAAGTTATGCTATAATACATGTGTTGTAAACGTCTTTCAGAAAGGACTCAGGTGATCCAGGTGAGTAAAGAACTTGAACTGCAGACATTAAAACAAAAAATAATCGCTAAAGTTCGCCATCCTTTTTTAACCAAATTCATACCAGGACCTGTCATTGATGAAGACAAGTTGGTACTGCTGACGTCTATCATGGATGATACCAATTTGCCGGATGTGAAAAAAGAACAATATATCATCACGACCATGCTTGTTCAAGTAGCTCTTGATACCCATGACCTAGTCACGTTGACAGACGAAGATGAAGAACAGGAAACAGTACGGAACCGCCAATTGACTGTGTTGGCAGGGGATTATTACAGTGGGATGTATTATTACCTGCTATCTCAATTAGATGATATACCGATGATTCATACATTAGCTTCAGCCATCAAAGATATCAATGAACAAAAAATGGAGCTGTATTATAAAGATGTGGATTCTTTTCAGGAATTCATGAATGGCCTTAGAGATATAGAATCATTGCTGATTCAGCGGGTAGCTTCGTATGTGCAGCGGGCAAGCATCAATGATGTTGCGGGTGAATGGCTGCTGACTAAAAAATTATTAGATGAAAAGAAAAACATCCAGCAGAATGGTTTCTCTCCGTTATTTGATTTGCTGTTAAAAAGTCCGACCACTAACACGAACTATGCCCAGATCATGACCATAGTGGAGAATATGATTCAAAAAAATATCAACCGTCTGGAATTGACGATTTCTCAGCTGCCCTTACATTTCAATCAGTTGAAATCGTACGTCCATACGACCCTGAGTGATCACCAATATAAGAAACAATTTGCAGAAGAGGGATAAAGATGCAACAGACGAAGGAAGAACGCGTGCATCATGTATTTGAAAAAATCTATCAGCGATATGATGTAATGAATTCCGTTATTTCTTTTCAACGGCATAAAGCCTGGCGCAAAGACGTCATGAATAGGATGGATGTAAAGCACGGGGATCAGGCACTGGATGTTTGCTGCGGCACGGGTGACTGGACAGTTGCGTTAGCGAAGGAAGTAGGCCGGGATGGCAAAGTCATAGGTCTCGACTTCAGTCATAACATGCTATCGGTAGGTATCCAAAAGAAACTATCCTCTGGTTTGAGTCAAATGGAATTAGAACATGGTAATGCGATGGATCTCCCATTTGAAGATAACAGTTTTGATTTTGTAACGATCGGTTTCGGTTTGAGAAATGTACCAGACTATCTCCAGGTATTAAAAGAGATGACCAGAGTAGTAAAGCCTGGCGGCAAAGTCATCTGCCTTGAAACATCCCAGCCCACTATGCCGGGGTTCAGGCAGGCTTATTATACTTATTTCAAATATATCATGCCTGCATTCGGAAAATTATTTGCGAAAAGCTATCGGGAATATAGCTGGCTGCATGAATCCGCGAAGGACTTTCCGGGTAAAGATGAACTGAAGCAGATGTTTGAGAAAGCTGGTTTACACAATGTCAAGGTGAAGTCATATACCGGCGGGGTAGCTGCGATGCATATGGGAGAGAAATTATCATAACATAAGGGTGGCCACCATGAAGTTAGCTATGATCTATTCTTTTTTAAAACAGGATTTAGCCAAAATAGAAGATTCTATCAATAATACGATACAAGCACAGCATCCCGTTTTACGTGAAGCATCCACCCAATTATTAGCTGCAGGAGGGAAACGGATCCGTCCTGTTTTTGTTTTATTGGGGGGAAAGTTTGGAAACTATCAACTTGACCGTATGGAAGCAGTAGCTGTATCGCTGGAGTTGATTCATATGGCCTCACTGGTACACGATGATGTCGTCGATAATGCTGAGCTTAGAAGAGGTCAGCCGACAATAAAGGCGAAATGGGATAACCGTATTGCTATGTATACAGGCGATTACATATTTGCAAGATCGTTGGAATCACTATCTACTCTCGAAGATCCGAGAGCACATCAAGTACTCGCGAAGACGATGGTAGAATTATGTCTCGGAGAAATAGAGCAGGTTAAGGATAAATATCGGTTAGAACAGAACTTACGTGATTATCTGTTGAGAATCAAGCGGAAAACAGCTCTTTTGATTGCTGCCAGTTGTCAGCTCGGTGCAATTGCATCCCAGGCTCCGCGTGAGTATGAAAGGGCATTATACCGATACGGTTATTTTGTAGGAATGTCTTATCAGATCATTGATGATGTGCTGGATTTTACTGCTTCAGAGGAAGAATTAGGTAAGCCGGCCGGAAGTGATCTATTGCAGGGGAACATTACATTACCGGTCCTATATGCCATGGAAGATAACGCCATTGCTGCTGAACTCTATGAATTGTTCCAGGGGGATACAGAGACCCTGACAGCTGAAGAGCTGGCACGTGTCATCGGTAAAATCAAAGCGAGTGATGCGATTGACCGGTCATTAGAAGTCAGTGACCGATATTTACAAAAAGCCTATCAGGCACTGGAGGTACTTCCCCCAGGACGTGCGAAGCAGACTTTACGCGGGATTGCAAAATATATTGGGAAAAGAAAGTCTTAACAGATTGCCACCAGGGAGAGAATCTGTTAGAATTTTCTTCGGTACTGTTTTTAAGCGCTTACACAAACAAATACATAATTAATGAGGTGTTATTATGGAAAAAACATTTTTAATGGTTAAGCCGGATGGAGTACAACGTAACCTGGTAGGAGAAATCGTGTCCCGTTTTGAGGATAAAGGTTTCAAGCTTGCTGGAGCTAAATTGATGAATATTCCAACGGAACTTGCAGAAAAGCATTATGGCGAACATAAAGACAAGCCTTTCTTTGGGGAATTGGTTGATTTCATCACTTCCGGACCAGTTTTCGCAATGGTTTGGGAAGGTGAAAGTGTGATTGCCACTGCACGTCAAATGATGGGTAAGACAAATCCGCAGGAAGCTCTTCCTGGCACAATCCGCGGTGACTTCGGTGTTACAGTTGGTAAAAACGTCATTCACGGGTCTGATTCTCCAGAGAGTGCTGAGCGCGAAATCGGACTGTTTTTCCAGGAAGAACAAGTGTTATCGTACAATAAGAATGATCAAAATTGGGTTTATTAATCTATTTATCAAAAAACCGTTCTCTAGATTTGAGAGCGGTTTTTCCTTTATAAGATGAGGCTTTCACCAATGAATTACCCGTCCCGGTACAAAAATGTACCGGGATTTTTAACTCTATGACAACCATTTAATGCTTTGACGCTTTTATGTTTTAACCTATTAAAAAATTTAATGCACACAAGCTTGATAAGATATGATATAGTAGAACATAAAATTTATACTATGGAGGGACGTCCACCATGCGCTATTTAACTGCTGGAGAATCACACGGAAAACAACTCACTACAATTATTGAAGGAATTCCTTCTCATTTACCATTATTGAATGAACAAATAAACGAATCCCTGCTAAGGCGTCAGGGAGGCTACGGTCGTGGTCGTCGCATGCAGATTGAAAAAGATCTGGTAGAAATAACTGCAGGGGTCCGGCATGGCTATACTCTGGGCTCACCTATTTCGCTTGTCATCAACAATGATGATTTCAAACATTGGAGAAATATAATGGGGGAAGAGCCTATTCCGGAAGATGAAGAAGTCCGCAGGACAATATCCCGGCCAAGGCCAGGCCACGCCGATCTGAATGGCGGAATGAAATATGGTCACAGAGACCTGCGTAATGTACTGGAACGTTCATCCGCGCGTGAAACAGCTGCCCGGGTAGCTGCTGGAGCTGTTGCGAAAGTATTACTTCAGGAACTGGGAATCAGCGTAGGTGCCTATGTTCGTGAAATAGCAGGTATCGTCAGCAGCTTTGATGAATCGATGTCCTTGAAAAAACGAGTAGATTTAGCGGAATCCTCTCCGGTAAGGACGTTAGATAAAAAAGCAGAAAAAGAAATGATGGAAGCGATTGATCAGGCGAAAAAAGAAGGGGATTCCATTGGCGGAGTAGTAGAGGTATATGTTGAAGGTATGCCTCCTGGCGTCGGTTCTTATGTGCAATATGACCGTAAACTCGACAGTCGTATCGCTGGCAGTGTCGTAAGCATCAATGCTTTCAAAGGCGTAGAGTTCGGTATCGGTTTTGAAGCAGCAAGACGAAATGGCAGCGAGGTTCATGATGAAATTGCCTGGGAAGAATCACAAGGTTATTACCGGAAGACAAATCGTCTTGGAGGATTCGAAGGTGGCATGACAACTGGTATGCCGTTGGTGGTGAAGGGAGTAATGAAGCCGATCCCTACTTTATATAAACCACTTCAGAGTGTCGATATTGAGACGAAGGAGCCTTTTGCTGCCAGTATAGAACGATCCGACTCCTGCGCTGTGCCGGCGGCTGGTGTAGTGATGGAACATGTAGTAGCGTTTGAACTTGCACGTGCCATGATGGAACAGTTTCCAGGGGATTACTTCCCTCGTATGAAACAAGCAGTGGATGCTTACAGGGAAGAGGTAAGGAGATTTTAAGATGAAGCAATTATCAATTCAGGCCAGCAATCACCTATATAAAGTTCAAATTGGCAGTGGACTGCGCCATTCGATCGGCAGTCTTATCGAAGGCAGTTACCCACATGTCCTCATTATCACAGACAGTGAAGTAGCTCCACTATATCTGGAAGATATCAAACAGTCTTTCTCTTCCACGAAGGTAGATACAGCCATTTTTCCAGCGGGTGAACAATCCAAATGTATGAGTCAGTACGAAGAATTACTGACAGCATGTATTGAAAATGGTCTGGATCGCAATTCCCTGGTGATCGCACTGGGGGGCGGAGTAGTTGGAGACTTGGCAGGGTTTGTTGCTGCCACTTATATGCGTGGTATTGATTATATCCAGGTACCTACTACGATACTTGCCCATGACAGCAGTGTCGGTGGCAAGGTTGCCATTAATCATACGCAAGGGAAAAATTTGATAGGCTGTTTCTATAGTCCAACACAGGTCCTGTATGACATCGAGACACTGCGGACGTTACCATTTCACGAAATACGCTCGGGATATGCAGAAATAGTCAAACATGGCTGTTTGGATAATCCGGAATTATTTAAAGATGTAATATCGCGGCCACTTACCAGCGATATCAAAGAAGAGGTGTTAGTAGATCATCTCCTGCAGGGAATAGCAATCAAATCTGCAATTGTAGAGCAGGATGAGAAGGAAAAGGGCATAAGAAAATATTTGAATTTAGGCCATACTCTTGGCCATGCTATAGAAGCAGAATCGGGTTACGGAAGTTTGACCCATGGCGAAGCAGTGGCCATCGGTTTATTGTTTGCGATGTATGTAAGTAAAGAAAAATTGGGTGCAAATTTACCGTTTATGGAGTTGTATAACTGGCTCGAACGGCAAGGATACCCGCTTGATGCTTTGCAATCTTTACATTCCAACCGTTTGGTAGCTCGCATGAAAAAAGATAAAAAATCATCGGCGGGAATTGTGAATATGGTGTTATTACAACAGCTTGGAGAACCAGCCATGATGGAGTTGCAAGAGCAGGAACTGACCGATATGTTAATTCATTTCCAAGAAGAGGTGATGAGCTGATGATCAGGGGGATCAGAGGAGCGACCACAGTAGATAACAATGATAAAGAAGAAATAATTGAGCGTGCCCATGAAATGATGATTGATTTGATTGATGCGAACGATATAAATGCAGAAGATGTCGTTTCGGTTTTATTTTCAGCAACAGGCGATTTGAACCAGGCTTTTCCGGCAAAATCGCTTCGTCAAATCGAGGGGTGGACCTTTGTACCTGTGATGTGTATGAGGGAAATTGAAGTGCCAGAAGCGCTTCCTAAATGCATCAGGGTTATGGTAACTGTCCTTACGGAGCGCGATCAAGATCAAGTGGAACATATTTATCATTACGGGGCGAAAAAATTACGTCCTGATCTGCAAGAGTCGAAAGGAGAATTGGGATGAAAGCAAAAGAAATTTTAAAAACAATGCAGCCGTATAAACCTGGCAAACAAATTGAAGAGGTTAAAAAAGAATATGGGTTAACAGAAATCGTCAAGTTAGCTTCCAATGAAAACCCATTTGGTTTTTCTCCTCAGGTGAAAAAGGAGTTGCCTGGTTTGATAGCAGGTTTAGAAAAATACCCGGATGGATATGCGGCAGAGCTGAGAAGAATTTTGAGTGATAAGCTGAAGGTAAAGGAAACACAACTGATATTTGGAAATGGCTCCGATGAAATCGTTCAGATTATTAGCCGTACGTATTTAGAGCCAGGAACCAATACAGTAATGGCTACGCCTACTTTTCCTCAATATAAACATAATGCTTTGATAGAAGGGGCTGAAATTCGGGAGGTGCCAGTAATTGATGGATATCATGATTTAGATCGCATGCTGGAAGCCATAGACGACCAAACCCGAGTCGTATGGCTGTGTACCCCTAATAACCCGACAGGCTCACACATTTCAGCTCCTGATATGGAAAGATTTCTGGAACGTTGCCCCGATGATGTCCTGGTAGTGATTGATGAAGCTTACTATGAGTACATGGACGCTTCGGATAATTATGATGCGGTAGCAGGGTTAGAGGAATATCCAAACCTCATCGCTTTACGTACATTCTCAAAAGCTTATGGATTGGCCGGTTTGAGAATTGGTTATGGTATAGCCCGTACAGAGGTTATACATCAGCTTGACCCGGCACGTGAGCCTTTTAATACTTCTACAATCGCGCAAGCTGCAGCGATCATCGCTTTAGAAGATAAGAAGTTTTTGAATGAGTCAGTGTCACGCAACAAAGATAATCGAAAAGCGATGATGGATTTCTGTGATGAACACGAATTAGGCTATTTTGATTCACAGGCGAACTTTTTATTGATCAATCTTCCTGTAAGTGGGGACGAATTGTTTGAGCACTTACTAAGCAAGGGATTCATTGTTCGTTCCGGTGAAGCACTCGGGATATCGAACAGTATCCGATTAACGATTGGCAGTAAGGAAGTAATGGAGCAAATCCAACAGGAGATCAGTCAGTTCTTATCTGCTAGTAAAACAGGTGTGAAAAAGTGAAAGAGAAAGTAATGGTAGCGGGACTTGGTTTGATTGGCGGATCATTGGCCATGAGTATCAGGTCCCGCCGGCAATTTCATGTCATAGGGTATGATACACATGAAGAAACGAATAGAATAGCGTTGGAAAACGGGGCTGTCGATGAAATTTGTACGGATTTCATTACTGGTGTCGCTCGGGCTGATATCCTGATTCTTGCTACTCCGATTCCCATTACATTACAGTACATCAGGCTGTTGAATGACATGGATTTGAAGGATAAATTACTGGTCTCTGATGTTTCATCCGTGAAAGGGAATGTAATGAAACAGTCTGCAGAGATTACGAATAGATCTCTCGTCTTCATTGGTGGGCATCCGATGGCGGGGTCCCATAAACAGGGGATACAGGCAGCCAAAGCTCACTTGTTCGAAAACGCCATTTATGTACTCACTCCTTCTGAGAATGCGATAATGGAAGATGTAGACAAGCTGAAGGAAGTATTAGCACCTACCGGGGCCAGATTTTTAATTTTTTCTACAGAGGAGCACGACGAGATGACAGCAGTCATCTCCCATTTTCCCCACCTGATTGCTTCCTCTCTCGTCCATCAGGCACGTAACTGGCAGGAGACCCATCCTTACCTGGAAGATCTCGCTGCAGGAGGTTTCCGTGATATTACAAGGATAGCATCCAGTAATCCTGGACTATGGAAAGATATCTTTTTGCAGAACAGGCCGATATTGATTTCCATGCTGGAAGACTGGATTAGAGAAATGGAGCAGGTAAAATCTTTGTTAAGTGAGAGCAATGGGAAAGCGACAGAAGAATATTTAATGCAAGCAAAACAATATCGAGATGGGTTGCCGGTTAAGAAGCGTGGAGCCATCCCATCTTTTTATGATATCTATGTGGATATTCATGACCAGCCCGGAGCGCTATTGCATGTCATCGGACACCTGGCTGACAAAGAGATATCTATCAAAAATATAGAAATACTTGAAGTACGGGAAGGGATAACCGGAGTACTGCGAATAAGCTTTCAAAGCAGTAAAGAACAAAAAGAAAGTAAACGAGTACTGGAAGACCACAATTATGAGGTTACGATCGAAGATTAGGAGGAAATAGCCGTGAATGAAATGACATTGTCGCCTATTGACCATGCAATTGCTATGGAATTGACAGTACCTGGAGACAAATCAATTTCCCATCGTGCAGTGATTTTTTCATCACTAGCCAAAGGGACCTCCCATGTTTCTAATTTTTTAGCAGGTGAGGATTGTATGCGAACCATTCAGGTTTTTCGTGAATTAGGTGTGAAGATTGAACAATCAGATACAGACCTGGTTATAACAAGTGAAGGGATAGCTTCTCTGAAAGAGGCGGAACGCCCGGTCTATTTTGGAAATTCCGGTACAACTGCCCGCCTTGTCACAGGTGTATTGGCTGCTCTGCCATTATTCACCACTTGTCATGGCGATGCCTCCTTATCGAAACGGCCGATGGATAGAGTTATACTTCCGTTGCATCAAATGGGAGCGAAAATAGACGGAAGAAGTGAAGGCAGCTACCTTCCGCTTGCGATTCATGGCACCAGCCTGCGGGGAATTACTTATGAAATGCCAGTAAAAAGCGCACAGGTGAAATCTGCCATATTGCTTGCAGGTATGCTCAGTTCAGGTGAAACCACCATTATCGAACAGGTGAAAACAAGAGATCATACGGAGCAGATGCTCCCTCAATTCGGGGTTGACTTGACCATCGAAGGCAAGAAGGTGATCATCCATGGAGGACAAGAACCAGTTCCAGCTGATTTGACTGTGCCTGGTGATATTTCCTCTGCTGCTTTTTTCCTGGCCGCTGCTGCCATTGTCCCGGGTAGTCATATCATCGTCCGTGATGTTGGGTTAAACCCTACAAGAATTGGCTTAATCGAGGCATTGGAAATGATGGGAGCAGATATTCTGGTTAAAGAAACGAGAAGAATAGGAGGAGAACCAGTAGGAAATGTGGAAATAAAATACAAAGTCCTGTCAGGTGCTCATATTGAAGGGGAACTCATCCCTTCTTTGATTGATGAGCTGCCGATCCTTGCATTGATAGCAACTCAGGCCAGGGGTAAGACAATCATTGGGGATGCGGGTGAATTACGCGTCAAAGAGACAGACAGGATAGCCGCTGTAGCACAAGTACTCACCAGTTTTGGAGCCGAGGTTGAAGAAAAAGAGGACGGTCTGATCATTCATGGGAAAACCTCATTGAAGGGCACTGTGGCTGATTCTTATATGGATCATCGAATTGGTATGATGATTTCCATTGCTTCACTGGTAGCTGAAGGGGAAACGGTCTTGACTAACGGACAGTGTATTGATATATCCTATCCTGGATTTTTTGATCACTTGGAATCATTGAAAAAATAACATAGTTTATCATACAACTGGTCAAGCTCTCATACCTTATAGAAAGCCTGTCGGAGGTGGACAAGTATGGGAGCTTACTATTTTTATCAACGGACTTGGCATAAAGATGAATGGATGAATAAAGAAGTACTGGTAGAAGAAGACCGCTTTGTAAGGAGGTTCCTTGCTGCATCCCATCCGATGGAGTTGAATGTTGATGCTTTCCACATTACTCCAGGGTACGTCATGGTAGATGTGGCAACCCCTTTGTATCCCTCTGCAGATAAAATGACGCTCAGCTTTGATTACCTGAAAAGAGGCTGTACGTTACTGATCGTACAGCTGCCGATCAAAACTTCTCATCTATTTAAGGAGAAATATGAATCTTTTTGCAGGATGCTTGCTGGACTTCCTCTGGATTATATGATTACTCCTGTCGTTGCACCTCGCCTGTTGACACCCGCTATGGTCCGATTCTTCGGTATGCAAAAAGTTCCTTTCATTTTGTTCGAAGGGACGGATGAAAAAGTATATGAAGAGGTTGCGTGGGAATGGCTTGCTCAAGCTCAAAGTTACTCCAGGACTCCCATTGCACCCCTTGTTTCTCCACAAAAGGAGAATCATCCAAAAGTATATACAGAGTGGAATAAAATAGTAGAGCATTGTGATATGATTACCTTGCAGGATCCTGTTACGGACCTTCCACTAACCAGTAAGAATCTTCGAAGAGCAGGTATTTATCCTTATAAAGGAGAATTGGTACCTGGGGGACAAGCGGATTTCAATATGCATTTGCATAATGGAGACACACTGATTGATGATCCTGCGGAAATCAGTTACTATGGGTCTGTTCCTGATATTACAATCAAGGATGGGAATGTAATCCAGATACATCAGCAAATCCTAAATGAAAAAGTAACAGGAATGCACAGAAAAGTTTCGATACCAATGCATTTTGTATAGATGAGAAAGGATGTCCATATGGAGGAAATACAAGAAGCTGTCCGGCTCATGGAAGCAAACCGGACTGATGAAGCATTAAAAACCTTACAATCCTATTTGCCGGAAGCAGACGAAGAAGAGCGTTTTACCATCGCGGAGTTGTATATCCAATGGGGGATGTTGGAAGAAGCAAAGATGATTCTCAAAGAATTAAGTCAGCGTTATCCAAAAGAAAATGAATTGAAGATTATGTTGTCAGAAATTCATATTGATTTGGAAGAAGATGAGGAAGCGATTGATCTCTTAAATCAATTCGGACCGGAAGATGAAGATTACCTGCCCTCATTGATGCAGCTTGCTGATCTATATCAATCGCAAGGATTATATGAAGTCGCCGAACAAAAGCTGCTGGCAGCTAAACAGGCGGCTCCGAATGAAGCGGTCATTGATTTCGCATTAGGAGAACTTTCCTTTTCTAATGGGGAATACAATAAAAGCATCCCTTTTTATGAGAATGCTTTTCACCGCGAACCTGTCATTGGAGATGTCGAGGTAGCGGCAAGATTGGCGGAAGCCTATGCGGCGACTGGAGATTTTGAACAATCACTTGCTCATTTTCAAAAAGTCGAGGAAGAAAATGCTGATGTCAAATTCAGGTATGGATTTGTCGCTTTTCAGGCAAACCGTAATGATATAGCTATTAAGGTATGGGAAGATCTTGTGGATAGAGACCCTTACTATCAATCTGCCTATCCTTTACTTGCTCAGGCATATGAAAGTGAAGGGATGATAGAAGAAGCTTATCAGATGACACAAAGCGGTCTTGCAAAAGATGAATTCAATAAAGAGCTTTATCACTTGGCTGGCACGCTTGCCCATAGACAAGGAAAGAAAGAAGAAGCTTATCAATCCATGAAAGAAGCCGTCAGTTTAGACCCGGGTTATAAGGAAGCGATTTTATTCTTAATCGAGAATTATAAAAAAGATGATGATTATGAAGCTATCATCGATCTTTTAGAGCATTTGCTGGACCTTGGGGAAGTTGATCCGAATTATAACTGGGAACTTGCAAAAGCCTATGAGATTGAAGAACAATATTCTGATGCTATAAAACATTATGAAGCCGCATATAATTCCTTTAAAGAAGATAGTGCATTTTTGAAAGAATATGGCTATTTTTTAGTCGAAGAAGGGAGGATGCAAGAAGCCGGCCGTATATTCAGGGAGTATTTGACAATTGAACCTACTGACAGTGACATAGAGGATTTCGTTCATCGTTTGGAGAATCGTGAAGATGGTATCACGTAATACGATGTGGGAGGGGTGTAAATGGAAACACCTATATCCGTTCAAGATAAAAAAGATTTTGTCCGGTGGTTTCTAAATCATTACCAATTGAAAAAAAGAGAAAGTGTCTGGATTTTGAATTATTTGATCAACCACGAAGCGATTCTGCAGCATGCCCATTTTGTCGATGAAGTCGAGTTTTGCCCAAGAGGGATTCTTATCAGCGCTCAAGGCGTGAAAGCTCCTCCGTTCCGATTCTATAAAGACAAAGTAATGACGACGGATGCGGAAAAATCATTCCATGACATCAGGCTTAACCAGGAAGACCCACTATATATCGAGTTGAACTTTGATCAGGCTAATCAATCTGCCAGATACGCTGCAGTTTTGGAAGAAAATCCATATGTTCCGCTAAATCACTATTTGACAGCCAAGGATAAAAAACTGGCAGGGCGGCTATTGGATATAAGTTTGCTTGAACATCAGAGACAACAATTAGAACGGGAAATAGATGAAGCACTGGATAATGGGGATAAGCAGACATTCAAGCGGGTAGCCAAGCTGTTGCAAAAAGTAAAGCAGGAATTGGCCGAAATAACAGATAAATAAAAACTGGATCTTTTTTTAGATTCAGTTTTTTATTTTGATTTTTTTTAGTAAAATAAGAGATATTGGAAAGGATAGTGATTAGTAATGCGTTGGAATCAAGAAGACATTTCCCTGTACGCCGAATCCAAAGAATATATTGATACAATGATTATTCCTTTGATTCCTTTTGATGTGCAAAAGGACGAGCTAATGAAAAAACAGGCATTTCAAAAAGAACTATTAAAGTTATTTGCAAGTGAAGTAGAGAAGGAGTATAAAGGCCGTATCCTTTTGGCGCCGGAATATCACTACATATCTGGCAGACACAAAGAAGAAGTGGATCGTGTCAATCATTGGATCGGGCAATTTACCAATTTACCATTTGATCACATTTTTTTATTTACTTTGGATATGAATTGGAGAAAGTTAAGTAATGACCTCCAAGGGGAAATCGTTTGGCTGCCTGGACTTCAATCCGGTAATCTGCAAAGTTCAGAAGTACAATCATTCATCAAGGAACAAGTCAGCCAAATCGCAGAGATGATAAGATCTTATTGGTGATTACAATTTTTTTTCATTTATAAGATAATTTATTGACCCGATTATAAGTTTGCGCTATCATGGTAATGTCCTAGTAAACTGTGTGTAAAATATCCATGTAGTATGGATTACAGCATAGAGGGGGGAAAAATATGAGCGATAAAAAACAAGTATCCCGACGTCAGTTCCTTAACTACTCATTGACTGGAGTAGGCGGATTTATGGCAGCAGGAATGCTTGCTCCAATGGTTCGTTTCGCTATCGATCCAGTATTGCAACCATCAGCAGCAGGTAAATTTAAAGCTGTTGTTGAAGAAAGCGAACTTACTAGTGAACCACAGCGATTCACATGGAAAATCAACCAGAAAGATGGTTGGTATGAATCAGAAGTCGAAAAAAGTGCCTGGGTTTACAAAAAAGAGAACGGCGAAATCGTAGCCCTTTCTCCCATTTGTACACACTTGGGCTGCACCGTGGACTGGGCTTCGAATGAAGAGTATCCAAATCAATTCTATTGTCCATGTCACGGCGGGCGTTACAAGAAAAACGGGGTGAACATCCCCAACACTCCACCGACAGCTCCGTTACCATTGTATGAGCATAAAGTGGAAGAAGGCATGCTTTATCTTGGCCAAGCCAAATCAAGAGGAAGTGGGGTTTAATCATGTTACAGAAGATTTATGATTGGGTCGACGAAAGGATGGACATCACTCCTTTGTGGCGTGACATCGCCGACCATGAAGTTCCTGAACATGTCAATCCCGCCCACCATTTCTCTGCTTTTGTTTATTGTTTTGGCGGTTTGACATTTTTTGTTACGGTCATCCAAGTATTATCCGGTATGTTTTTGACGATGTATTATGTTCCTGACATTGAAAATGCATGGGAATCTGTCTATTACTTGCAAAAAGAAGTCGCACACGGTCAAATTGTCCGTGGGATGCATCATTGGGGTGCCAGTTTAGTAATCGTAATGTTGTTCCTACATACCTTACGTGTATTTTTCCAGGGAGCCTATAAGAAGCCTCGTGAATTGAACTGGATTGTCGGGGTATTGTTATTCTTCGTCATGTTGGGACTAGGTTTCACAGGTTACCTATTGCCTTGGGACAACAAAGCTTATTTTGCTACACAAGTTGGTTTGGAAATAGCTGCAGCCACACCATTCATCGGAGATTATATCCGTACGCTGCTGGCTGGTGACCCGAGTATAGTCGGAGCACAGACGTTAACGCGTTTCTTCGCTATTCATGTATTTTTCCTGCCTGCCGCATTATTCGGATTGATGGGAGCTCATTTCATCATGATCCGTAAACAAGGTATTTCTGGACCACTATAAGATGACAGCTTTTGTGAAAAGGAGGGAACGCTGTGCATAGGGGTAAAGGCATGAAGTTCGTCGGAGATTCTCGTATTCCGGCGGAACGTAAACCGAACATACCTAAAGACTATTCTGAATATCCGGGCCGTACGGAAGCCTTTTGGCCTAATTTCCTTCTAAAGGAATGGTTAGTTGGGGCAGTATTTTTAATCGGATTTCTTGTCGTCACTGCTGCGCATCCATCACCATTGGAACAGCAGGCAGATCCGACAAATGCTTCCTATATTCCGTTGCCGGACTGGTATTTCTTATTTTTATATCAATTCCTTAAATATGAATTCGCAGGTGGTAACTACATCGTACTTGGTGCGATCGTTATGCCTGGACTGGCATTTGGTGCGTTGCTGCTGGCTCCGTTCCTGGATAAAGGGCCGGATCGCCATCCGACTAAACGCCCGATTGCTACAGGGCTGATGCTATTAGGTGTTATCGCAACGTTCTGGCTCACTTATGAGTCTGTCTCTCACGTCGATTACGAGCAACGTTCAGAACAATATGGCGTTAAAGAAGAGGGGGAAGTCCCTAAAATTAATACGGACGACCCTGGATATGCCATTTATGAGCAGAACTGTCTGAGCTGTCATGGAGATTCCTTGCAAGGGCAAGGAAGCAACCCATCACTACTCAAAACAGAAAAATCTGTAGAGGAAATCAAGAAAATTGCTCGGGAAGGTATCGGCAATATGCCTGCCGGTATGTTCAAAGGCTCTGATGAAGAATTGGAGAAACTGGCTAAATTCATTGCTAGTGCCGGCGAAGGAGAAGGCTCCGGAAAAGGCAAAAGTGAAAGTGGATCAGGTCATTAATGGAAACATATACAAGCCGCGCTAATACATAGCGCGGCTTGTCTTATATCATGGACATAATATATTCAGCAGGACTGAGGTGGCGTCTTTGTTTTATCACATATTAACTAATCGAACCTTTATTTGGCTGTTATTTTTAATTAATTTGGCTGGCTCTGTTTATGGGTACATATGGTATGGATTTCAGCTGGAACAGACAGAGCCGGTCTACTTGATTTTTGTACCTGATAGTCCTACTGCGAGTTTGTTTTTTACCATTTTCTTATTGCTGATGTTTTTTGGCAAAAAAGCACCTTATATCGGCAGCCTTGCTATGGTAACCTTGTTCAAATATGGGGTATGGGCGGTAGTGATGAATTTGCTCACTTTAATGGTAGAAGGTTCTCTGCACTGGACAGGATATATGCTTATCATTTCCCATGGTGCGATGGCCGTCCAGGGATTGCTATACGCGCCGTTTTACCAACTGAAATTAAGACATTTGGCAGTAGCAGGGATCTGGACGCTGCATAATGACGTCATTGATTATGTCTTTGAGCAAATGCCGGTTTATGGACCTCTCATGGACTACCTCAACCCAATTGGATACTTCACTTTTTGGCTGAGTATTGTCAGTATCGGCTTAGCATATATACTAGCCGTCCGGCCAAGGTTAACTAAAAGCTACGATTATTGAAGGTCTAATCTTGTCCCACCTCTCATAAAATGGTTAGAGAACCTAGAGAAGAGGTGGGCATCATGTTACGGAAGTCGTCGACCGTAGGGCTGATATTTGTTTTGTCATGTATTCTTTTTACCCCAGTGCAGGCCGCCGCTCCTAATACAATTCCTGAATTTCTGGACGAGTATTATGAAGCCATCAAAAATAACGATGTAACCCTTTCCCATAATTTACTTCGCTACAATGAGGAAAGATTGGAAAACTATATGAAGGAAAATCATTCCGATCGAATCGAACAATTCCATGAAATAAAAAAAAGTGCCTTAGGAAATAAGGCTGACATAGATTCGGTACTATACGGTCATTTGGAATTGGTTTTGTGGCTGGATGCGCTGGTGCACCCTGAACCTCGTTTTTTCAAAAAGGAAAAGATCGAGCTGGTAAACAGCATCGAACGTTACCATAACCGTATTGAACCGGATACACCAGTGGATCTGGCTGATATCAGGCAATTTTGGGACAGTGTCCTGCCAGCGGCATCTCTGACATACGATGATGGTTTCTTCCAACTGTTCAGTCGTCATTATGAACTCTTGGCACAAGCGGAAAATCCGGAAGAAGTCGCACGTATTTTAAGCCTTTCTTTAGAAATGATGCAGGCAAGTGAGGATGAGGGCGGGATTCGTCTTGACGCTCTCTTATGGACGATCATTATTGTTGGTGGCTGTATCCTTATGACTCTTTCCTATGTTGGTTATCGAAAATATCAGGCAGAGAAGAAAGAAAAAACATCAAGACTTCAAAGGAGAAAACCAAACAGTTGACCTTTTTCTGACAATTGACTAATATTAACCTATAGAAACATTACAACTTTGATGGAGGAATGGAAATGGGTTTAGGATCCTATTTGATTTATGTCACCCTTTTGATGATTATTCCGCTTTGGGCACAATCACGAGTGAAAAGTACGTATAAAAAATATTCCAGGGTTGCTACTTCTTCCTATATGACAGGTGCGCAGGTGGCCAGGAAAATTTTAGATGATAATGGACTTTATGATGTTACCATCGAAGAAACCAGGGGTAGGTTATCCGATCATTATGACCCTCGTAAGAAAGTGGTTCGTCTTTCTTCTGACAACTATCATGGCCACTCGATGGCAGCATCAGCGGTTGCAGCGCATGAGGTTGGACATGCCATCCAGGATGCTCAAGACTATGCTTTCTTACGATTGCGTTCAGCGTTGGTACCTGTGGCTAGCTTCGGCTCAAATATATCCATCTTCCTGATAATTGGTGGAATTTTGATAAATATGAGTGGTCTGTTGCTATTAGGGATTGTATTCTTTGCGGCAGCTGTATTGTTCCAGCTGATCACGCTTCCTGTTGAATTCGATGCTTCCAACAGAGCCATGGCACAGATGGTTTCAACGGGGGTCATCACAAATAATGAAGAGCGTCCGACCAAGAAAGTTTTGAACGCAGCTGCCTTGACTTATGTGGCGGCAGCATTAGTAGCTTTAGCAGAATTGATTCGTTTCCTTCTTATGTTTTTCGCTATGAATGAAGATTAAGTAACAAAAGCGCAAGCGCCTTGCTCACCCCCGACAAGCTTAAGCCAAGCCTCGTCGTGACGTATTTGGTCCCAGAGAGGATTGACTCAAGACCTCGAGGGGGTAGGCGCTGGCCGATGAAAACGCCACGTCCTGTGGCGTCATCGGCACTAGCACGTCCTATGCGTCGGAGCTGGATGCAGCCCGCCGAAGCAGGTTGTCCAGAACCATCAATTTTTATAAATTCATAGACAAAAAAACCCGGTTCCAAAAGTATTGGAGCCGGGTTTTAGTATTCTATCGGTTTTTTGTTTTCATCTAACGTGAAGCCTTCGCCAAGCACGTCATGAACCGAAGTAACTGCAACAAAGGCATGCGGGTCAATTGAATCGATTACATTTTTTAAGCGGACGATTTCATTTTTACCTACAACGCAATATAAAACATCCCGTCGTTCTCCTGTGAAAGAACCACGACCTTCGAGTACAGTGACACCACGATCCATTTCCTTCAGGATTATTTCTGCGAGCGATTCACTTTGCGAAGAAATGATTGTAGCTCCTCTTGCAGCATAGGCTCCTTCCTGAATCAGATCGATGACCCGGGCAGCTATGTAGACAGCTACTAAGGTATACATTCCCTGGATCATATTCAAATAGGTGATGATAGACGTAAAGATGACAGCGGCGTCAAAAACAAACATCGCTCTTCCCATCGACCATCCCCAATATTTATGAATCAGCCGGGCCAGGATATCTACGCCACCTGTGGTTCCTCCAAACTTAAAGATAATCCCCAACCCCACACCTACAAAGACACCCGCAAACAGAGCGGCTAATGTCATATCATTTTGCAGGTTGATATGAATGGTATAGATCTGAAAGAGCCAAATGAAAAGGGAGACAGCGAAAATTCCTATAAGAGAATAAAAAAACGTATTTCTTCCTAAAATTCTCCATCCTATAATTAATACTGGTACATTTAGAAGGATATTCATCAATCCTGGGTCCCAGTCGAATAGGAACAGCAGTAAAAGTGTGATACCGGTAAAACCGCCTTCCCCTAAGTTGTTTTGAATATTAAAATGGACAAGACCGAAGGAGAAGATTGCGGAGCCGAGCAGAATGAAGAATATATTTTTATATTTTAAGCTGAAAATCATTGGCGCTTCCTCCTTTCCTGAATTCGTTTGCATGTCTTTCATTATAATCAAATAACAGGAAAGCGACAATCTCCGTGCAAGTTCGATTAAATGATTTGTCAAAGTCTCCAGTTTTGGCTAACATTTAGAGAGATGGATTAAATACAGGGGAGGTAGCGGTTTTGAGTGAGAGGTTTACGACAAAACAAATGCAGGAACGTGTTGATCGATACATATCCCAGTTCAAAGAAGGGTACTTTTCTCCTTTGAGCATGATGGCCAGGATGACGGAGGAAGTTGGAGAGCTTGCCAGGGAAGTCAATCATCATTATGGAGAGAAACCCAAAAAGAGTTCGGAAGCAGAAAGGTCTTTGGAAGAAGAATTGGGAGATGTAGTATTTGTACTTACAAGCTTCGCTAATTCATTGGATATCGATCTTTCCGAAGCCTTTGATCGCTCAATGAGCAAAATTGAAAGCCGAGATAAAAACAGATGGACGAGAGTAACAGAAGGGAGCAATAAAGATGAACACAATTAAAGTGATTGTAGCAGGACCAAGAGGAAAAATGGGATCCGCGGCTTTGCGAATGATTGAGCAATCAGATAACCTGCAGTTAGTTGCTTGTATAGATCGTAAATACGATGGTCAGTATGTGAAAGATTTGGACAGTCTGCCTGATTTTGAAGCAAAAATATATGAAGATCCTGAAGTTTGCTTAAATGAAGTGGAAGCAGATGTACTTATTGATTTGACCACACCGGAATTTGGATATAAACATACGAAACTTGCGCTCAAAAATGGCGTAAGGCCTGTGGTAGGTACCACAGGGTTTACGAAAGAACAGTTAAACGAATTGACGGAAATGGCCGAAAATAAAAAAATTGGAGCAGTCATCGCCCCGAATTTCGCCATTGGAGCTGTATTGATGATGCAATTCTCTAAGTGGGCGGCGAAGCATTTTCCAGATGTAGAAATCATTGAACGCCATCATGATCAGAAGCTGGATGCTCCATCCGGCACCGCTGTTAAGACTGCCGAGCTGATTCAGGAGGAAAGAGAAGCAAAACACCAGGGACACCCAAATGAAAAAGAGACGATGGAAGGCGCCCGGGGAGCTGATAGCGAAGGGTTGAAAATCCATAGTGTCCGTCTTCCAGGATTAGTAGCACATCAGGAGGTCATGTTTGGAGGTTCAGGGGAGACCTTGACAATAAAACATGACTCTATTAACCGTGATTCCTTTATGACAGGAGTCAAACTGTCAGTGGAGCGTGTCATGGAAATGGACATCCTGGCGTATGGTTTGGAAAATTTATTGGATTAGGGGAGAGACTAATGAATATAGCCTTGATTGCACATGATGAAAAAAAGCCGGAGATGCTTCAGTTTGTGTTTGCCTATGAGCAAATCTTAAAAGACCATACGTTATTTGCTACTGGGACCACAGGGAAACGGATTGCAGAAGCGACTTCCTTAGAAGTCGTCCGTTTCCAGTCAGGGCCGTTGGGCGGCGACCAGCAAATCGGAGCTAAAATAGCAGAAAATGATATGGATATTATCATTTTCTTCCGTGATCCTTTGACTGCCCAGCCTCATGAACCGGATATAAGCGCTCTTTTACGCCTGTGCGATGTACATAAGATTCCATTAGCGACCAATATGGCCGGTGCTGAGATTTTAATCAGGGCTTTGGAGCGGGGAGATCTTGAATGGCGGGAAATTATTAAAGACAGAAAAAAGCAAGGGTGATTATGTGAAGAAAATAGGCATTACATGTTATCCCACCGTGGGAGGTTCCGGTGTAATCGCTACGGAGCTTGGTAAGCTTTTAGCAGAAGAGGGGCATGAAATTCATTTCATAACCTCCCAGGTACCTTTCCGCTTGAACCGTATTTACTCAAATATATTCTATCACGAGGTAGAGGTGACCAATTATCCGGTTTTCAGTCATCCTCCTTATGATTTAGCACTTGCAAATAAAATGGCAGAAGTCATCAATAGAGAACAACTGGATATTCTTCATGTCCACTATGCGATGCCTCATGCTATATGCGCGATCCTTGCTAAGCAAATGGTTGAACATGATGTAAAAATTATCACTACTTTGCATGGAACTGATATTACAGTACTCGGAATTGATCCCAGTATGAAAAATATTATCAAATTCGGTATCGAGCAGTCAGACCGGGTTACAGCTGTTTCCCGCAGTCTGGCTGAACAAACCAAAGAAATGCTCTCCGTTGAGAGAGAAATGGATGTTCTTTATAATTTTGTAGACGAACGGGAGTACTACCGCCACTCGGATCAGGATTTAAAAAAACAATATCATATACCTGAGGAAGAGAAAGTCATCATCCATATCTCCAATTTCCGTAAGGTGAAAAGGGTGCAGGATGTCGTTTACGCTTTCAGTAAGATTGTGAAAGAATTACCTGCTAAATTGTTGCTCGTCGGGGATGGCCCTGAATTTTCGACTACCTATCAATTAGTGAAGGACCTGGACCTTCAGGATCATGTACTATTTTTAGGAAAACAGGAAAATGTATCAGAACTATTGTCTATTTCGGATCTGAAACTTTTACTTTCAGAAAAAGAAAGTTTTGGGCTGGTACTGCTTGAAGCGATGGCATGTGGTGTCCCGTGTATAGGTACAGAAGCCGGAGGTATACCGGAAGTGATTTTACATGGTGAAACCGGCTATATATCTGAGGTTGGTAATGTAGAAGATATTAGTGAAAAGAGCATAAAAATTTTGACGGATGATGCCTTATGGGAAGAGTTCTCAAAAAAGAGTGAAGAAAGAGTGAAGGAAGAGTTTCATTCCCACCAAATATTGAAACAATATGAAGCTCTTTATGATAAGGTGTTGAAATCATGAAAGTAAACATAAAGAGTTTCCTGGCATTTCAAAAAGCTCTGCCAGTCATTAAGCGGATAGAAAGTCATGGCTTTCAGGCTTTTTTTGTTGGAGGGGCTGTGCGTGACGCATTGATTGGCAGGCAAATCGGTGATGTTGATTTGGCAAGTTCTGCTATACCAGAGAAAATTTTGGATATCTTTGAGAAAGTTATTCCAGTAGGTATCGAACATGGTACAGTAATTGTACGCTTCGATGGAGAATCTTACGAGATTACGACGTTTCGATCCGAGTCAGGATACCAGGACTATCGTCATCCGGATAAGGTGGAATTTGTGTCGGATATTAAAGAGGATTTGGCGAGGAGAGATTTTACCATCAATGCGATTGCTTTAGATAAAAATGGAGATGTGATTGACCCTTTTGAGGGGCTGCAAGCCATTGAAAGCAAAAAAATACAAGCTGTCGGAAACCCTTATGAAAGGTTTGAAGAAGACCCATTGCGAATCATGCGGGCAGTCCGTTTTGTAAGTCAACTGGGATATACGATTGAAGAAGAAACCATGGCAGCCATTCAACAACAAGGCATGTTACTCGAAAAAATTGCTGTAGAACGTGTAGCTATCGAATTTGAAAAAATGCTTCAAGGCGAAGCTCTGGTCCAGGCGATTGATATTTGTGATGATGCAAGCTTATTTTGTCGATTTCCAATTTTCCGTGATTATCCTGACTTGTTCCACCAGGCAAAAACAATTACTTTTCCTCTTGGTGGCTTTGCAGAAATCATCAGTTACTTTGTTTTCCGTCTTCCCGAGGTCTCTATAGAAGATTGGAGTAGGCAATGGAAGCTGTCAAAACAAGTTAAAAACGATGCTAAAGGTATCAATGAAGCGATCCAGTATTACGATAGTAATGGTCTGGATGAATGGCTGGTGTATCAGCTGCCTGAAAAACTAATCAGCTCTTTTGCGAGAGTGGCAGGTATTTTGTATACGCGGGACCCTGACCGATTGAAGGAGAATGTAAAAAAACTAAGAACAACACTGGTTATCACTAATCGGAGGGAGCTTGCTTTTCAGGCAAAAGACCTGTTTGATATAACTCCACAAAAACCAAAAGGCCCATGGATTGGCAAGTTACTCAAAACCCTTGAAAAGAAGGTAGTATCCAGGGAGCTTAGGAATGATTATAATGAAATAAAGGAGTGGGTGAGCAAATGGAATCCACCCGGCAAAGACTGATAAAAATCTTAGAGAGCAACAGGGATTCCTACCTTTCAGGTCAAGAACTATCAGAACAGCTGGAAGTATCCAGAACGGCTGTTTGGAAACATATGAAGGAGTTAGGAAAAGACGGTTATGAAATAGAAGCTGCCCCCCGGAAAGGCTACCGTATAGTAGCTTACCCGGATAAGGTTACGAAAAACACCTTGCAATGGGGGCTGAATACCAGTCGAATTGGCAAGGACATCTTTCACTATGAGCAAGTTTCATCTACACAGGATATTGCTCATAAGTTAGCAAAAGAAGGATACGGGCATGGAACTGTTGTCGTAGCTGATGAGCAGGTAAAAGGGAAAGGACGAATGTCCCGTTCCTGGCATTCAAAAAGAAATGAAGGCATCTGGTTCAGCTTATTGCTGAAGCCCGAGCTTCCCCCTGTCCAAGCCCCTCAAATTACGTTGCTTGCTGCTGTAGTATTGGCAGAGGCGATAGCATCAATATCAGACCTATCTCCACAAATCAAATGGCCGAATGATTTGTTGATCAACCATAAAAAAGTTGCAGGAATATTGACAGAAATGCAAGCGGAGCAGGACCAGATCCAATATATTGTGTTGGGAATAGGCATCAATGTCAATCAGGACCAATCCAGCCTCCCTGAAGACATCAGGTATAAAGCTACTTCCCTCCGCCAGGAATCCGGTGAGACCTGGGATATAAACTGGCTCATCCAGCTGATTTTGGAGACCTTCGAAAATACATATGAACAGTTTATTCAAGAGGGTTTCCTTCCCGTTAAGAAAAAATGGGAAAAGTATGGGTACAAAATTGGACAGGATGTTAAGATATCTACGATGCGTAAGACATGGGAAGCAACGCTGGTCGGCATCGAAGCTGATGGTGCGTTATTGACTCAGACAAAAGATGGCAGTCAGGAAAAGCTTTATTCTGCTGAAATTCACTGGGGAGAGGGTGGTTACAATGCTAACCCGTAAACAAATGCTTGATATGAAGGAAAATAATGAAAAAATCGCCATGGTAACAGCTTATGATTACCCATCAGCCAAGCTCGCGGAACAAGCGGGCGTTGAAATGATATTAGTAGGGGATTCTTTAGGTATGGTAGTGTTGGGTTATGATTCCACGATACCTGTTACGGTAGATGATATGATTCACCATGGAAAAGCTGTTGTCCGGGGAGCTGGTGACACTTATGTTGTTGTGGACATGCCTTTTATGTCTTACCATATTTCAGCTGAAGATACGTTAAAGAATGCGATGAAGATTTATCAGGAAACCCAGGCGCAGGCATTGAAGGTAGAAGGGGCGGGAAGCGTTCTTCCAATGATTGAACGATTGACAGAAGGCGGTATACCAATAGTCGGCCATCTCGGACTCACTCCGCAAACAGTTAATGTATTAGGAGGCTACAAAGTCCAGGGAAAACAAAAGGAAACTGCAGAACAATTACTAAAGGACGCCTTAGCGGTTGAAAGAAGCGGAGCAATAGCATTGGTGCTGGAATGTGTGCCAAGGGAACTGGCTGCTTTGATCACCGAACAGCTTTCCATTCCAACGATAGGAATTGGTGCAGGTGCTGGATGTGATGGTCAGGTATTAGTTTATCATGATATTATGAACTACGGCGTGAATCGATTGCCTAAATTCGTGCAAACCTACGAGGATGCTAACCGGACTTTTACTGGAGCGATTGAAAAATATGTAAAAGAAGTTAAAACAGGAGATTTCCCTAAAGAGTCACATACGTTTACCATGGACACATCAAGTCTGCCGCGCGTTAACAACGGAGATGAATCATGAAAATCATCGAATCACCTGAAGAATTACAGAAAGTAACGAGCAATTATCGTGTTCAGGGTAAAAAGATTGGGTTTGTACCTACCATGGGTTTTTTACATGAAGGTCATGAACAGCTAATCAGGCAGGCTAAACAGCAAAATGAAATTGTCGTATTAAGCATCTTTGTCAATCCGCTCCAATTTGGCGAAGGAGAAGACTTGAATCATTACCCAAGAGATGAAGAACACGATAAAGAAGTAGCGCGAAAACTTGGTGTAGATATTATATTTTTTCCTACAGTAAAGAATATGTATCCAACAGAACCAGCTATCAAGCTGACAGTAACTAAAAGGACGAATGTACTCTGCGGGAAAAGCCGTCCTGGTCATTTTGGCGGGGTGGTCACAGTATTAGCGAAATTATTTCATTTATGCCAGCCCTCATCAGCATATTTTGGAATGAAAGATGCTCAACAAGTAGCTGTAGTGGAAGCCTTGGTGAATGACTTGAATTTTCCTGTGGAAATCGTCCCGGTTCCTACGGTGAGAGAACCGGATGGATTAGCGAAAAGCAGCAGGAATGTGAATTTGAGTCCCCAGGAACGGGAGGAGGCTTCCGCTATCCTAAAGGCGTTGCAAAGCGGCAGGAAAATGATTCAAGATGGGGAAACAGGCATAGAAAACGTAAAGACTGCTGTAAATACATTTATTGAAAACAATACTCATGGTAAAATAGATTATATTGAATTATTATCTTACCCAAGCTTAGAACCTGTCGACAAACCAATGGGTCAAATGATTCTAGCCACTGCTGTAAAGTTTGAAAGAGCCAGATTAATTGATAACTTGGTTTTTGACAGCAATGGTGAAATAATCTGATGACGTAATAGGAGGAGACATCATGTATCTGACTATGATGAAAGCGAAAATTCATCGTGCCCGCGTTACCGAGGCGAACTTGAATTACGTGGGGAGTATTACGATTGATCAGGATATTATTGAGGATGTAGGTATCCTCCCTCACGAAAAAGTACAAATAGTCAATAACAATAATGGAGCACGTCTCGAAACTTATGTGATTGCCGGCGAGCGGGGCAGCGGAGTTGTTTGTCTGAATGGAGCAGCTGCTCGTCTGGTCCAGCCGGACGATGTCATCATTATTGTATCGTATGCTATGCTCTCACAGGATGAGTTAGCTGATTTCAAACCGAAAATCGCCTTGATGGATGAAAATAATCAAGTAAAACAGATTATTGAAGAAGAACCACCATTGACTCCGGTCACTAATTAGTAAAGGACAGGTTGTTCCAAATAGCGTTACCCAGGGGATTCTCGCTTACAGCCAAGCGGAATCCTTTATTATTGCAGTATTCATAGCAGGCATTTAACGTCTTGTTAATTTTCAAGTTGATTTTACAAATAAGCTCCCTTTTGTTGAAGACTCAGTTTCGAGAGAAACTGTTTCCGTTACGGTAGATATTCTCTGGAGGGCCGGGAAATCACTCGCTTTCCATGGGCGGACGGTGAGCTTCCTCAGGCTCCGCCTTGCGGGATCTCACCATGTCCTATCCTCCCATAGGACTTTGACTAAGCTTCCTGAATAAACACCGCACGAAGAAAATGCGTAGCATTTTCGAGGAGTCTCGCAATTTCCCGGCCCTCCTTGCATTTGTAAGACTATCGGGAACATCGTTATGAAGTCACCCAACATAGGAAGAGCTACTCATAAAAGCATCAAAAAGCGCTTATAACCTGCATCATAGTTCCATATGATTTGTGGAAGACATCTTCATCTATCGCAGGGTTCGTTCCTCTCATCCTTCGGATGGGGTGGTTGGGGAACTGCGAGACTCCCGCAGGAATGCGAGTAGTTTCCAAGCCACCCTCGACTCTTTTTTAGTAAAGAACCCCTTTTATCTTGAAACTGAGTCTTCCACAATTCGTCAGTAACAAAGTTAACAGCGCATATGTAAAAGAAGTTCGGAATTTTAAATACATAAATACAGATTAAAAATAAAGCTGACCCATTACCTTTTATGATTGAAGGGTAGTGGAAGCCGGGTAAGTATATTAATTATGAGGCTTACCAAGTATGTATACAATTATCTATGTAAAGATGAAAAGAGGGGTAAGGGATGGCAAGATTTACAGTCGTTGATTTAGAAACAACCGGGAATGCACCAATGAAAAACGACCGGATTATCGAAGTCGGAATTGTAATTTGGGAAGATGGCGAAGTTGTAGAAGAGTTTTCTTCTTTAGTCTACCCAGAACAGGATATTCCGCCATTTATAACAAATTTAACCGGGATAACCAATGAACACGTAGAGAATGCCCCTCTCTTTTCAGAAATTGCCCCGGAGATTCACCGAATGTTTACAGGTGCCTATGTCGTTGCCCATAATATTCAATTTGATCTGGGTTTTTTAAATAAAGAATTGGCGGGGTGTGGCCTGGATGCTCTTGATAATTCTGTCATTGACACAGTAGAACTTGCTCGCATCCTTATGCCTCAATCTCCAGGATTCAAATTAGGGCAGCTTGCAGAACAATTGCAAATTCAACATAATGATCCCCATCGTGCCCTGTCTGATACGAAAGTGACCGTGGATTTATTAGCACATTTATTTAAGAAATTCACTATGCTTCCATTGGTTACCCTGCAGCAGCTTTTAGAAATTGAAGGCTCGCTTAAAAGCGATTTAAGAGCTTTGCTGGTAGATGAAATCCAGCGAAAAATGTACAGCGGCCAGGACAGTCATGAAGTGGAAATGATTCATGGCCTGGCTGTAAAAGCGATAGCTCCTAAGTCAGAAACTGAATACGAGGCTCTTGATTCTTTCGGTGATTATCTTGATCAGTTATTTCTTTCTGCCGAAGGATTAGCTTCTATCATAAATGATTATGAATACCGGGAAGGGCAAAGGACCATGGCAGAAACGGTTTATGATGCATTCACTTCCAAAGAACATGCATTGATCGAAGCAGAAACCGGTACAGGAAAGTCATTGGCTTATTTGATTCCAGCCGTCTATTATGCAGTCACGAACCAAAAAAAAGTAGTCATAAGTACGTTTACCACCCAACTGCAGCGCCAGCTTCTGGAAAAAGAAATACCCCAGGTGAAAAGGCTGTTCCGTCATCCTTTTGAAATAGCATTATTGAAAGGAAAAGAACATTACATCAGCACTCTTCGTTTCAGTAAGGAGTTGAAAGAAGGAAGCAGAGATAATTACGACATTATATTATCAAAAGCGATGCTTCTCGTCTGGTTGACAGAAACGATTACCGGGGATATCGACGAAATTCAATTACCTTCAAGCGGCAAATATTTGTGGAACCGTATCTCTACGGATCAGGAGGAAGCAGAAGAAACATGGTCAAAAGCCAACAAGGATTCCTTTTACAGAAAGGCCAGAAGTCACGCAGAGAAAGCTGATATCATTATTACCAACCATTCGTTACTATGTACAGATCTGACGCTGGAACATTCATTCATACCTGATTTCCATCATTTGATAGTTGATGAAGCCCACCATTTAGAAACGACAGCAAGCAAATATTTTGGCCTCCATATGGATTATGGATTATGGCAAAACTACTTTAACCAGCTGGAAGCTTTATATACTGCTAAGCAATCAGCCTGGTCAAAAAAAATGCTTGCTATTGCCGAGGAAAATATTCCTGTCTATAAACAGTTGAAAGAAGACCTGGATAGTTTGTTCCGATATCTTTTTCAACTGGTGGTTGCTAACAATAAAAAACGTACCGATAGAAGTGATGTCGGCAGAGTCCAATTTACTTATCAGCATGCCAAGATCAAACCAAAACAGTTATCAACTATTCAGGAAATGATCCAAAGAATAAGTTTTGCTGTCAATCACCTGGATAGAGGTATAGAAACGTTGAACGCTCATTTGGAAGCGGAGAATATTCTTACTGACTTCTACAATTCAGATTTCATTGAAATCTCTGCTTTCATCCAGAAATTGAAACAAATCAATAGAGAGCTGCACCAGTATTTATTGGATGATGAGGAAGAAGAGATTAAATGGCTGGAAATTGATGCAATGGGAGCGCATAATTCCGTATACTTGTATAGCGAGCCGATAAACGTGGCAGAAAAGTTGAAGCATTCATTATTTGAAGCAAAGGATAGTATCGTGCTTACAAGCGCTACTCTAACTATGAAGCATTCTTTCCGTTATATTACCGACCGTTTGGGAATCACTGACCTCAAACCCGTTCAAGTGAAAATTCCATCACCTTATCCTTTTGCAGAACAGGTCCAGCTGATGGTACCGAACGATTTTCCGGATATAAAAAGCAATCAGGCAGAATTTATTCATGCGACCTGTGAAGCGATTTATTCCATGGCGCAAATTACCGAAGGGAGAATGCTTGTTTTATTCACTTCCTATGATATGTTGAAAAAAACATATGAATTGCTTAGGGAGATTATACTCCCTGAAGAATTCATGTTGTTTGCTCAGGGAATTACCAGCGGGAGTCGAGAACGTTTAAAGAAAAACTTCCAAGCCTTTGACCAGGCGATTTTGCTTGGGACCAGCTCATTTTGGGAGGGTGTCGACATTCCTGGTGATGACTTATCTTGTCTGATGATTGTGCGTCTTCCCTTCCAGCCGCCGAACCATCCAGTTTATCAAGCCAGGGCAGACCGATTGAAGCAGAATGGAAAGAATGCTTTTATGGAACAATCTTTGCCTCATGCAGTCATCCGCTTCAAACAAGGATTCGGACGCCTTATCCGTTCCAGTACGGATAGAGGCATAGTCTTTGTGTGTGATCAACGCTTGATTCATGCACGTTATGGTAAATATTTTCTTGAATCGATTCCCGAGGTTCCACTAGAAATTGATAGTACAGCAAGATTAATGGAAAAAGCTCAAAAATGGTTATGATTGTTTCGTCTGCATATGCTAATGATGTTAAATTCTTTGAAGATAGCAGGGATGCAGATGTTACGATTTTTGTTTCTGTTACTGGTAAGTCTTGTCATGGCAGGAGCAAGTCAACCAGAAGAATCATTTTACGAACCAAAAGAGCAAAGTCAAGCAAAAATCACATTTTTTAATTTGCCTGATGGAGAAGCGACATTGCTCCAAACCGATGGAAAAAAATATTATCTATTCAATACAGGCTCAAAAGACAGTTATAAGCAGTTGATGGAGGAATTAGAGCGTTTTCATGTTAAAACAATCGAAGGGATAATTTTGACTGGCCAAACCGATGACTATTGTGGAAACATGGATCGCCTGGTTGACCAGTATCAAGTAGAGGAAATTTATCATACAGGAAAAATGCAATCCAATTGTGAGCCGGAAGCAGATGTAATGACTACTAACTGGAAAGAAGATGATGAAGTAAATTTGGATGGTATTTCATTAAAGGTTATTTTCACGGAAGACGAAAAAATGGCGCTCCATGTATCCTTTTATGAAACAGGTATCATATTTTTCGCAAAAGGTGATATCAAGGAAGAAATCCATATTACAAAAAAGACATTACCACCTTTTCAAATTTTAAAAATCGGTGAATATGGCACAGGTAGCGCACCCACGGAACAATTTCTTGAAAAAACAGATCCTCATATGGCAGTGATTTTCACAAGACACGGAAACTCGATGAATGACGGTTTAATTGAACGTATGCACGGTTTCTGGATGGATGTATACCGTCTCGAGCAAACCGGGACCACCACCATTGAAATGGACAAAGACCAATACAATGTACCATCCGATTAAAAAAAACTGTGCCCGAAAGGCCGGGCACAGGATGGTTGTGGGTTAGGTTATTTTAGTTTATGTGGAATTCACCATCAAATTTTGTCAGGTGAACTGTTATAATGATAAAGGTGATGACTTTACGTTACAGTAATATTGTCCGTTAAACTGACATTTATATGAGTAGCAAATATTGAGATGAACAGATTTTTTTGGAGGAATCAATAATGGGGAATAAAATCGAAACACTTTCAACGGTTAAAATTAAGAATAGTGATGATTTGTACAAAATCGTCGATACGTTGAATCGTACATTGAAAGAACAAAATTTAATGTTTGGGTTGGCATTGGATGATGATGATCAGGACACAGCAGTCTTCACGATCTACCGTACCTGATTGGGTAAAATGGACAGTTCTGGGCAGTGTCGTCATCGGTATGGTTTTAATCGTTGCTGCGTACTGGTTTTACACTGGTATCATGGCTGATAAGCAGGAAGGGTATGAAGCATCAAAGCAGGCAGCTATTGAAGAAACAGCTTTGATTGACATCGACTCCATTCAAAGGTATAACGGTAACGAGGTGCTTCACATTGTTTCAGGGAGAACAAGGTCCGGTAAACAGGCGTATGCGTTTATCGGTAAGGAAAACAACAGGCTGGTCACGTATGTCGAGAAAAAAGAGCTTGTCGACGCAGCCAGTTTAAATAAAGCATGGCAGGATAATTGTGATAAGTGCGAATGGAAAGATATTAAGCTAGGATATGAAGATGAAAAAGCAGTTTGGGAAATGACTTACATAGATGAGCAGGGGAGATACGTCATTGCTCATTATGATGCCAAGTCAGGAGAACGGTATCAGCAATTTGCATTCAAACGATCTTAGGAGGAGTGGAGAAAATGAAACTAGCAAGCCGGGTACAAGCTTTGACACCATCCAGTACATTAGCAATAACAGCAAAGGCGAAAGCATTGAAAGCAGATGGACATGATGTTATCGGTTTAGGTGCAGGAGAGCCTGATTTCAACACCCCAGAATATATTTTGGATGCAGCTTCTTATGCGATGAAACAGGGATTGACGAAGTATACTCCATCGGGAGGTATCCTTGATTTGAAGCAGGCCATTATTGAGAAATTCTCAAAAGATCAGGGCTTAAATTATAAAGATACACAAATTGTCGTAACGACAGGGGCAAAGCACGCTTTATATACTTTATTTCAAGTTATCCTGAACCCTGGTGATGAAGTGATTGTTCCGACTCCGTATTGGGTAAGTTACCCGGAACAAGTAAAACTGGCAGAAGGTAAGCCGGTGTTTGCTGAAGCAAAAGAGGAGAATGGATTCAAAATCACTCCAGAACAATTAGAAAGTGCTATATCATCAAAGACCAAAGCTGTAATTATTAATTCCCCAAGTAATCCTACAGGTATGATGTACACAAAAGAAGAATTGCAAAAACTGGGAGAAGTCTGCATGAAGCATAATCTGCTTATTGTTTCTGACGAAATTTATGAAAAACTGATTTATTCAGAAGAAGAGCATGTGTCGATTGCTTCCTTATCAGATGAATTGTACAAGCATACCGTCGTTATAAATGGGGTATCAAAATCACATTCCATGACGGGCTGGAGAATCGGATACGCAGCTGGTGATCCAGACATCATCAAGGCGATGACAAGCATGGCATCCCACTCTACATCCAATCCGACTTCGATTGCACAGTACGCTGCACTTGCCGCTTATACCACGGATGAACATGAGGTTAATAAAATGAAGCAGGCATTCGCTGAACGCTTGGAAAAGCTATATGACTGGATTGTTGAGATACCTGGTGTATCGTGCGTAAAGCCCAAAGGAGCTTTCTATTTATTTCCCAATGTCAAAAAAGCCAGCGAGCAGAATGGCTTTGAGACGGTAGATGCATGGGTGGAAGCATTATTGGAAGAAGAGAAAGTAGCGGTAGTACCGGGATCAGGATTTGGTGCACCAGAAAATATACGGCTTTCGTATGCTACTTCTTTAGATCAATTGGAAGAAGCAGCAAAACGAATCAAACGATTTGTAGAAAAAAATAATTCATAGCAGGTGGAGGGAACATTGTGAAAACGACAATAGCAGAAGTGCACAAACATGTAGGCAAAGAGGTGACAATTGGGGCCTGGCTTGCTAACAAAAGGTCCAGCGGAAAAATAGCTTTTTTGCAGCTGAGAGATGGAACGGGCTTTATGCAGGGAGTGGCAGTCAAGGCTGAAATTGGGGAAGAAAAATTCCAGGAAGCAAAAAGCCTGACGCAGGAATCATCTCTTTATGTGACAGGGACCATTGTGGAAGACACGCGTTCTCCGCTTGGTTTTGAAATGCAGGTAAGTGATTTTGAATTGATTCATGAAGCGGTTGATTATCCGATCACCCCTAAAAATCATGGAACAGAATTTTTGATGGACCACCGTCATTTGTGGTTACGTTCTAAAAAACAGCACGCTGTAATGAAGGTCCGTAATGAAATTATCCGTGCGACCTATGAATTTTTCAATGAGCAAGGCTATGTCAAAATAGATCCTCCGATTTTGACAGGAGCGTCAGCAGAAGGTACGACAGAATTATTCCATACGAAATACTTTGATGAAGATGCTTACCTGTCCCAATCAGGACAACTATACATGGAAGCAGCTGCGATGGCACTGGGAAAAGTATTCAGCTTCGGTCCGACATTCCGAGCGGAAAAGTCAAAGACAAGGCGTCATCTGATTGAGTTCTGGATGATAGAACCGGAAATGGCTTTCATGGATCATGAAGATAGTCTCCAGGTACAGGAGCAATATGTTTCTCATGTGGTTCAATCCGTATTAAAAAATTGCACCATTGAACTGCAAGTACTGGAGCGTGATACTGCTCAACTGGAAAAGATACAAGCTCCGTTCCCGCGAATAACCTATGATGAAGCTATCCAGTTAGTGAAAGAAAAAGGGTTTGATGATGTCGAATGGGGTGACGATTTTGGAGCTCCGCATGAAACTGCAATTGCAGAAAGTTTTGACAAGCCCGTTTTCATTACTCATTGGCCTGCGGAAATCAAAGCATTTTACATGAAGCCAGACCCGAAACGCCCGGACGTTGTGTTGTGTGCTGATTTGATTGCTCCTGAAGGGTATGGAGAAATAATAGGCGGTTCACAACGGATCGATGATATCGAATTGATGGAACAAAGGTATAAAGAACATGGATTGACGGGACCTGCTTATGAATGGTACCTGCAACTGCGCCAGTATGGCAGCGTTCCTCACTCTGGTTTTGGACTGGGGTTAGAGCGTACGGTAGCGTGGATAGCAGGGGTAGAGCACGTTAGGGAAACTATTCCATTCCCACGCTTGTTGAATCGCTTATATCCATGATGAATCGATGCCTCCATAAAGTTTTTCATAGACCATGCTTCTTTTGACGGGCATGGTCTGTGTTATGAAAAGCGGATGGAAAAAAGACAGCCAGTATTTATACATTAAGGTGTGAAATCATGAGTAATTATCAGCAATATCAGGATATATTGAACGATCAGATGGTTATATCCAAACGCTTATTAAAGAATTACCAGACGTTAGGATTGTCGGAATCAGAATTATTAGTTTTGCTTCAGGTTCAACGCTTCTACTATGAGGGAAACCCATTTCCTACTCCAGAAGAGATTGCTCAATTTACTGCTGGAACAGAACAGGATTGTTCACGCCTGCTCCGTAATATGATCAAGAAAAAGATACTGGTGATTGAACAAAAAAGAAATGAAGACGGTATTCTGAATGAATATTATTCTTTTGAGCCGTTGTGGGAAAAACTGTATACTGTCGAAAAAGAAGTTGCGCCTGAATCTAATAAAGAAGCACATGAGAATTTATTTGTATTATTTGAACAGGAATTCGGCCGTTTATTATCTCCTTTCGAAATTGAAACCATCAATATTTGGCTGGATCAAGATGGACAGCAGCCGGCACTAATCAAAGCCGCTCTCAGAGAAGCCGTCTTGATGGGGAAATTGAATTTCAAGTATATCGACCGCATCCTTAGGGAGTGGAGTAAGAAAGGGATTAAGAGTGTAGACCAGGCTAGACAGGCTGGGAAACAATTCAGAGGTCAACAGCATGCTGATCAGCCAGTAACTCCACGCTCCAATAAGGATATATCTTTATACTATAATTGGCTGGAGGAAGAATAGGGGGGAGAGATGGACAGGTGCTTAATAGAAAACAAATCGAATACTGTCTGGAAGTATTTGAAGAAATGTTTCCACACGCAGAATGTGAATTGAATCATTCGAATCCATTTGACTTATTAATTGCTGTGGTACTCTCTGCTCAGTGCACGGATGCGTTAGTCAACAAAGTGACTAAGGACCTTTTCCAAAAATACCGTACACCTGAAGATTATCTCGCAGTTCCTATCGAAGAATTAGAACAAGACATTCGCTCCATAGGTTTGTACAGGAATAAGGCTAAAAATATTCGTAAACTGTCAGAAACTCTGCTGGATAAGTTTGGCGGAGAAGTACCGCGGACGAAAGAAGAGCTTGAGAGTCTGGCGGGTGTAGGCAGAAAGACAGCTAATGTGGTGGCTTCTGTAGCCTTTGATGAACCTGCCATCGCTGTTGATACCCATGTTGAACGTGTTTCGAAACGATTAGCTATCTGTAGATGGAAAGACTCTGTATTAGAAGTAGAGAAAACACTTATGCGGAAAATACCTAAGGAAAAATGGAGTGAAACACACCATCGTATGATTTTTTTCGGGCGTTATCACTGTAAAGCCCAACGTCCGAATTGTGAGCAATGCAAGCTGCTGGAAATATGCAGAGAAGGACAGAAGCGAATGAAGAAAAAGAATAATACCATAAATCCGTAATAAAAGAAGCCGGTAGATGGAGTATCCGTCTACCGGCTTTTGGTGGTAATTTAATGTTTATTATATTCACTTACAGTAAGGTTTCCCTTTTAGTTTTCTTCCGAGCTGTTTTCAGAAGTGTCGCCCCCGGAACTACCGTCCGTGTTGTCTCCTGAACTGCCACCGGAACCACCTTCAGTACTACCTCCAGAGTCATTACCAGAACCATCTTCAGTACTATCTCCAGAGTCATTGCCTGAACCGTCTTCAGTTCCGTCACCAGAGCCGCTACCGGAACCACCTTCTGTTCCATCACCGGTACCGGAACCGTCTTCAGTTCCACCTTCGGAGCCGGTACCATCTTCTGTGCTGTCTCCGGAACTAGAATCGTCACCAGTATCGTCATTTCCCTGGCCGTTTCCTTTGTCTTTGTTTTTATCTTTCTTATCTTTCTCTTTATCTTTTTTATCCTGATTCTCTTGAGATCCTTCTTCTGAATTCTCTTCAGAACCATCGCCGCCAGGGACTGTTACTGAAGCTGACTGCGGGTCACTCTTACTATCATCATTGACCGCTACTATGCTGAATTCATATGTTGAACCTCGATTTATCTGGGTGACTTCCAATGACTTTTCTTTCATGGTTGTAATTTGTCTGTTATCGGAACCGTCAACCGAAACATAGACCTCAAATTGGACATCATCATCTGGATGGTCCCAGGATAGATCGATCACGTGTTTATCTGCATTATATTCCGCGGATAACCCTGACACAGGGTCCAGCTTGTCATACTGTTGTGATGTCTCCGTCGGTAAGTTATCAACAACAAATAGTTCCGTGACAATTTGAGAAGCTGGAGTATACTTACTAGGCAATTTCGCTGGATGAGAACCTTTTTCCACTTCCACCGATTTTACCGTATCCGGTTTAACGAAATCTTGCGTCTCTTTTCCTTCGGAGATGGTAGTCATCAGTGATTCGAACAATTGTTTAGGAATATCCTGAGCTGTTTCTGGAATATGCCTATCGTTCGTATCTCCATAACCAGTCCAGGTCGATATCGTGTAATTGGTGGTATATCCGTTAAACCAGGCATCCGGTGTGACATCGTCTCCAAAGTTGGTCGTACCTGTTTTACCTGCAACCGGCAAACCAGGAATGTTGGCTTCACGTCCTGTACCGCTAGGATTTGTCATAACGCTTTTCAGCATGTCTGTAATCATATAAGCAGTGTATTTGCTCATTGCAGCTTTTGGTTCCGGCTTCAAGTCAAATTCTTCTCCGTTCGGAAGTTCTACTTTAGTCACAGCATATGGCTCATTATAAACGCCTTCGTTACCAAAAGCAGCATAAGCACCTGCTAACTCTTTCGGTGTAGCAGTTGTGTTTCCGCCACCGATAGCATCAGATGGGTAGAACTTATTTTTGTCGATCTCGATTCCAAGGCCTTCAGCAAATGGAATAACTTTGTCTGGACCTACTTCCTGGAATGTTTTTACTGCTGGATTGTTTAAAGAACGATAAAGAGCTTCACGCATGGAGACCCAGCCATAATACTTTTCCTTATAGTTTTCGATTACATCCCCGTTTTTGAATTCCACCGGTCCGTCATCGTTATACTGATGGTATGTGGACCACTTAAAGTTTTCAATCGCGGGTCCATAAGCCATGATTGGTTTGAATGTAGAACCGGCTTGTCTGCCACCTTGTATCGCGAAATTATACCCACTGCTGGAGCCTTCTTTTGCCCTGCTTCCACCGATTGCACGTATTTCACCGGTTTGCGTATCTACCACAGTCGAAGCAGTCTGCAACTCTTCATCCGGGAAAGGAAGGGGGCTGTTTTCACCTAATAGTTCTTCCATTTTTTCCTGAACTTTCGGGTCAACCGTTGTATAAATCTTCAAGCCGTCTTTGTAGATATCGGCTCCATCAAGTTTTGCCTTGACCTCTCGCTGTACCTGATCAAGGAAAGCCTGATATTTGTTGGCTGTATCTTTTTTCGGGTTCAGCATGTCTTCGATTTTTACTTGTTTTGCTTTTTTTGCTTCTTCTTCCGATATCTTTCCGTGCTGGACCATCAAATCTAACACAATGTCTCTCCGCTCTTTAGCGTTTTCCGGGTGGTCTATCGGATTATATGCAGCCGGGCGCTGTGGGATGCCGGCAAGCAATGCAGCCTGAGGCAATGTCAATTTACTCAAATCGGTAATTCCGTAATAGGTTTCTGCAGCTTCAGCGACACCATAGGCACCAGCATCATAATAAATTTTGTTCATATACATTTCAAAAATTTCTTTTTTTGAATATTTTTGTTCCAGCTTGATCGCCAGCCATTGTTCCTGTACTTTACGTTCAAGCGTCTTGTCCGGGCTTAAGAAGGAGCGTTTAACGACCTGCTGGGTGATGGTACTTGCCCCCTGGGATCCAAAACCATTGGTGATATTGCTCCACACAGCAGCTACGATACGTCTGAAATCAATACCTGAATGTTCAAAAAAGCGTGCATCCTCCGTAGCTATTACTGAGTCAATCAAAACATCAGGCAGGTCACCGTAACTGATTTTCGTTCTGTTTTCATTGCCTAACTCTGCGAATAGCTCTCCGTTCATATCATAAACCCTTGAAGGGACTGGATCAGATAATTGCGATTTATCAAGCTCAGGAGCACCTGAAACATAGTAGGCAAATAAACTCCCTACACCAATCATAAGGAAGATTCCTAAAATGAGCAGTGCCATGAGCACCTTTTTAAAATTGATTTTTTTCGTGACTTTTTTATTTCTTCTTGCTGTTCGAGACTGGCTATCATTTGCCATAACTCATTTCCTCCATTTCTAGAAAAAAAGCTTATCAAGGACTTGAATGTAATCTACACGGGCCTGGTACGTAAAGGGTATAAGTTTTCCATTCCGCTGAATATAAGAATAAGGAATGGATTTTCGCCCTCCGTTATATTGTTCGTCCCACCAATAAAAAAGTTTCACAGCGGATAAAAAAAATGTTTCCTGATGCGGCGTGAAACGAATGATCATAAAACATATACCGCCGTGGTCATGTACTGCTTTCATATGATCAATTTGGTGCTGGTGGATATTGCTTAATGGAAAGGATGTTTTATTCCTCGTTTCCTTAGCTTCAAAATCAATATAATTGCCTCGATAGATCCCATTATAATCAGTAGTAGATGCCTGTTTAAAATAACCTTCTTTGATGACAGCAGCACTGCGTTTAGGGTAATCCACACGCACAATTTGGACTGGGGTGGGTTTTTTATGGATCACCGCAGTATTTGATGCTAAATAATATTCATTGGTTACATTGATATCCTCCTCAAGCGTCATTCCCCTGTTGCTGAAATCCGGCTTCTTCGGAGCTTTGTCCGTTTTAGAGACTGCGCTCCGTTTCCCATTCGGATAATTCATCTTCATACCTCCCACCATGAGAGTATCATACCAAATTTCTCTTAAAAATGAGAACTAAAATATTTTGGCATTGATAATTATAACGGTGACGATGATACATAATAAATCAATAAGGAGGTAATGAACGTGACATCCCGGCTTCTTGGCGAGATAATCCAGCAGGTTAAGTATAAAACAACTGTCCATAACTCGGATAACATTACCCGAACGCTTGCATATCAAAACTATTATTTAAAAAACCCGGAAATTCGCTGGGCACTGCTGGCAAGTATAGTATCCAGAAATGCAGGGTGGAATATGACAGATCTGGTCATCCCCCCCATAAAAAACATGCTGAACGAAAAGCAGCGACAGCAATTATTTTCCACCTATGAACGGGCGAACTGGCTGATTTTTTCAGACGCTTTTCCGCAGCTCCTCATTTACCAGCTATCGAAGGAGAAGGGGAAGCCTTTATTCGAATGCTTAAATGATTTTCATGTGTCACGTTTCATGATCAAAGAATGGCTGCGTTTCTGGGAAACGGCAAATGTGGATCGTCTTGTCAAAGCCCTGATCATCAATGAACAAAATGTCATTGAAAATCCCGTTATCCAGCAGCCGTACTTTCATAGCCGGATTTTTCATCGCGTACCATATTTGCTTGAATCTTTTTTACGTTTGAATGTGGTCATCTTTCCAATGAAAAGTGGTGAATTATATGGACTTCCCATTTATAAGTTCACACATATCGATCAGCGGATTGCGATTGGAAATACGTTAACTGATCTTCTTTTTGATCCCCGACTGTTACCAACATTTCTTGAATTTATTCATACCGTGGAACCTGTGGGAAGCAGGGAAGAGTATGAGCAGTTCCTGACTCTTCCTGAAATTCCTGCCCCTCCTTTGAAGCAAGTTTATCCAATCATCCAGCATCAAGACAATATTCGGGAGGATTGGCATCGCTTAAGGGGGTTGAAGCAAAAGTGGTGGGAGGCTAAAGTTCCTTTTCCCGAAAGTGCTCCAAAAAGGTATTATGTAAAAAAGAAAATTTTGCTGAAGATGAGTGAGCTAATATCTTTAACTCAAAGGTGAGGCCAGCTATAAAGCGCCAGCCCCGTTTGTGTGACTGCTGGTTCATGTAGCAGGATGGTTTTTTCCGTCTAATTTAGGGTTGCCTGTGTTACTGTGGTTGTTCTTACTGTTTTTCTTATTTTGGGCTTCGGTGCGTTTTTGGTCTCTTTTACTCATTGATGTATCCCTCCTTATCCCTATTCTTTGTCGAAATGCAATTTTTATGATGTTGACGATAGCTGTTTTTGTAAGATAAGTTCTAGTTTTGTCAGCTATGAAGGAGGCGAGGGGAGAAGCTAGAATTCATTATAGTAACAAAGCATAAGAGGAGGTTTGTGCATGGGAGTATCTGCAAAAGCACGACAGCAAGGTGTATCCCGTAGGCAGTTCGAACAATCCATCATTGATATGATGGATGACATGCAGCGTTTGGAACAAAAGATTTCCTTAAAAGCGGATGAGGTAGTATTCACGATGGCGGTCGCCCATCGAAAAGAAATCGATCGTTTGCAGGAAGAAATCCTGACAATGCGTGCAGAAATAAAAGACCTCAAACGCAACCAAAAAGATCTGCACATGGAAAAGTCATTTTCTATGGCCGGGAGAAAGACAAGATTGATTTGATTACTCTGGATGTACCGTTTTCCCCATGCGTGATAGGCTAGAGGGGAAGGGGTGAAATAGAATGACCGATCTGAATGAATTGACAATTCAAATTAAAGACATGGTTGAAAAGTTGCGAACCAGATATGAGGCCCAGGAAGGACCAGCTGATCGAAATGATCATGAATTTTTTCAAAAAGTCAAAACCGAAACAGCACCTATGTTCCAGTTAAATGACAAATGGCTTGAGACAGCAGAGGAATTTGTGAAAGACAAACAAGTCAATGTCCACCCGAACCAGGTGAAGTCCACTCATGAAAATGTGGAATTATTGATTTTGCATAGTTATTATATCGATGTGAAAAAGAAGCGTTATCAGGAGCTCAACCATTCCGTCCATTATGTCATGGATATGCTCATGAATGATTGGAGAAATATTAAAAGGGACCGATGAGTGGTCCCTTTTGTTATTCCTTCATGGAAGTGCCTTCCGGGATCTTTCTAACCTGGTCCCCGGACTCTGCGAACCGTTTTGCTGTTTTTGGTTTTTCATGTTCGTGGTTTTGTTTCTTTGCCTTGAATCCTTTTCCGCGTCCCATTCAATCACCCTCCTTAGTTGCATAGTATCTCCATTGACAGAAGAATTACTAAGGAAGTAAATGAAAAATTACCTGCGTCTAATACGGAAGAGCATCAAATAAAAAGCTGGTACAAGCAACAATGTAAGCAGGGTAGAGAATAACAACCCGGAGACAATGGATATGGCCAATGGTCGAAATAATACATCTCCAGTAAAAATAATTGGTGCAAGTGCGGCGATAGAAGTCAAAGAAGTCAAAATGATCGGCCTTAACCTTGCTCTTCCAGCCTGTGTTACTGCTTCGACAATCGTCTCATAACGATTACGGTTCTGTTCGATGAATTCCACGAGAATTACGGAGTTCCTTACCGCAATCCCTGATAAAGAAACGATTCCTAACACAGCGAGGAAACTTAGCGGCTGACCGAATACGAACAAACCGATGATTGCACCCGTTACAGCTAAGAATACCGAACTGGTAATCAAAAGTGGCATCGTCAAGGAATTGAATTGAATCGCAATCGTCAAGTAAATCAAAAATAAAACAATTACGAACAGTTTTGCCACTTCAATGAAAAATTCCGTTCGGGCATTTGATTCCCCAGTTTGAAATACCTGATAATCTTCGGGTACCTCTTTCTTTATCTCAGCAATTAAGTCATTTGCTTCTCGTTCGAATGTTGTTTCTTCGCCCTTTTTAGGATAAGCCTCCAGGGTGAAGGTTCTTTTTCCATCCAGATGGGGGATTGCCCCTGCCTGGGTAAATTCCTCTTTTGTAATAATCTCCTCGAGGGAGAAAATTGACGACGGCTGTTTTACTGATGGATTCTGATTGGGACCGGTTGATTGAGAAGTGACCTGTAAATCTTCGAGATTCACTCCATTTACTTTCCCATCATCTACAATGGCAGTAATAGGCAGCCGTTCTTTACCGTTATCAAATATCCCCATCGGTATCCCGGTATTTGCGACCTGTAAAAGTGAAGTTACCTGTTCGTCCGTAATGTTGTTTTCAGCCAGCAGCTCCCGATCGAGCTGGTAACGGATAAACGGCTGTTCACTACCTGCGTTCAGGGTAGTCAAATCTAAGCTTTCCAGCTGGGCAAAACGGGATTGGATATCTTTGGAGAATTGGATGAGCTGATCCAATTCCGGCCCTTGAATTTTCAACACGATAGGTGGTGAAGCAGGGGGACCAGACTCAATAGTATCCAAGAAGATTTCGGCGTTTTCGAATTCACTTCTCAATTCTTTTTCCCAATCATTGATAAAAGCTGTTGCACTTGTCTTCTCCCTGTCGATCCTTACCAATAATTGTCCTGTATTTTCACCGGATCTTTCCAGGCCGGAACTGAACAAGTTAGGCAGACCGCTTCCTGCATATACTGCAGTTTCTGTTATGGTAGTATTATTATCAACCAGAAATTCTTCCATTTTTTCAATTGATTCTTTGGTTTCCTCCAGAGTGGTACCTTGGGGATATGTCACTGAAACGGTGACCTCCGGCCGGTCAGCACTTGGGAAAAATTCAAAAGGTATTTTAAGAATCAGCAATGCCAGCAGGACACAGGCTAATAAACCGAGCAAACCAGTCGTCCAGGGACGTTTCGTCACTTTAGGAAGAAGCCGGTCTGCATAAAGATTTTCCATTCTGGTAAAAACTCCCCCAAGAAGCCCGGCTTTTTTGCCCGGTTTGGATGAAGCTTTTTTATTACGGGCATATTGTATCGTTGGAATAAAAGTCAGAGCCATTATTGTCGAAGCGATAATTGTCAGTATCAATACCATCGGCAGCGCTCTGATAAAATCACCATTACTTCCAGACAGGAAGGTTAACGGAAGGAAACTGAATATGATCATCAAAGTAGAAGTGATGATGGAGAGACCTACTTCTTTAACTCCTTTAATTGTCCCTTCTAATGGGGCATCTCCAAGTTGTAAGCGACGCTGGACGTTATCGTTTACTACAATTGCATCGTCTACCAGAATCCCGATTGCTATGATCATTCCGATTATCGAAATCTGGTTCAGGTCTACCCCAGTGTATGGCAAAGGAATCAAACCGATGATAATGGATATAGGTACCGCTAAACCTACCAAAATGGCAGAGGAGATCTGTAAGCCGATGATCATGATAAAAAATACCGCTAACAGTGAAACGGCAAAGGATGTCAGCAGGTTTGTGAACACTTCTTCTATGATCGTATTTTGCGTATAGAATCTGTCTGTCTTCACCTCATCAGGTAAATCAGCAGAAAGCTCGTCAACACTGTTGGATACTTCGCTTTGCAGCGATGACATATTTACGCCTTCTTCAGCCAAAAGAGTGATTGACAACGCCGGTTTGCCTTCAAAGGTTATTAAGTCTTCTGGCTCTACCGTATCGGTATTGACTTTTCCCACATCGCGAACCAATATGGGTCCATCTTCCCCCTGCGCTACCTTTATGTCCGTAAGGCTATCGATATTAGTCCTGTTTTCCATAACCAATTGATAAATTTTATCATTTTTCTCGGTAGTACCAATAGCATCAGGAGCCAACTCTTTGTTGACGGAGTCAATCACTTGAAAAGGGGACACTTTATTATCGTTCAGCTTTTCGTTATTGAGGGTCAACTTTATTTCTCTATCCGGAAGCCCCTTAATTTCGACTGCCTCGACCCCATTGATATTAGTTAGTTCCTCTTTCCATTTCTCCAAAGTCCCATGAAGGTTATATAAAGTTTCATAATTATCCGCTATCAGATGGTAAGAAGCAGCAGCTGACATCATCAGGTCTGTTTCTATTTCAGGCGACTTTGCTTCATCAGGGAAATTCCGTGAAGCATCAGAAACTGCCTGCTGAATTTTAGAGTTGACGTTGTCTTTATCTGCCCCGTCGGCAAGCGTAGCAGTAATAGTTGAAAATCCAGTAGTGGAAGCTGAGGAGATTTCTTCTATTCCATTGATAGATGAAAGTTCAGACTCCAAAGGATTGGTAATTGTTCGTTCCACTTCTTGAGGTGTAGCTCCTGGATAGACAGTAGAAAGAGAAGTCAGGTTGACATTTATTTCTGGTATTTCACGTTTTGGCAACTGAAAATATGTAAATATTCCAGTAAATAGTAATAATAATATAAAAACCCAGACGATTTTTCGGTATCGCAAAATTGTGGCCATTGAGAAAGCTCCCCCTTTTAAAATATCTTTACAAAAGTTATACAGATATATACCCACTTTATCATGTTTGTAACTTTTTAGAAGTAATTTTGACAATATTGTTGCCGCTGATTGTAAACGCTTTACATTTTAATTAGCATCAATTATACTTATCTTCCCAATAATAGGGGAGGGATAAAAATGACAAAAGCAGATTTGATAGATAAAGCAAAAAAAATCCGTGAGCGTGCCTATACGCCGTATTCAAAATTTCAAGTTGGTGCTGCGCTGATGACTAAATCCGGGAAGACTTATGAGGGATGCAACATTGAAAATGCAGCCTACCCGGTAACATGCTGCGCAGAAAGAGTCGCTATTTTTAAGGCGATTGCAGAGGGAGAGAATGAATTTCAGGAAATGGCTGTCGTGGCGGATACAGAGCGTCCTGTACCCCCATGTGGATCCTGCCGGCAAGTGATGAGTGAATTTTTCCCGAATGATATGAAGATTCACACCACCAACCTCAAAGGAGATGTCAAAACCCTTACAATGGAAGAATTATTACCATTCTCTTTTGCGCAAAGCGATTTATCTAACGACTAATAGTTCCTTACATAGAGCACCTGGTATATCCCGGGTGCTTTTTTTAATGGAAATTCACCTGCATCTTTATAGGACAGGTGCTTATAAAATGGTTATTTGCCTCAGTACATGTTATGGACCCAGTACATACCCTAATTATGAAAGATGAATCTTACAGAAAGGGGAATGAAAGATGCATCATAAAAACTGTATGGGTCCCGGGCAAACCCGCCCGAGACAGCAAGTCGTCTGCCCGACTAGACACTGTGTCCAGAATAATTACTTCCAGAATGAAGTAGATTATATTCATCCTACGCATACCACCATCATGAATCATCATTTGACCAGGAACATGCACCACTTCCCGCAGACACAATCAGTAATGAATACTTTCGACTCCGAGGATGTCTTTATGCCGCCTCAGGGTCCTGAAATGACAGGACCAATGGGAATGGGCCCTCAAGTCGCTGGAGCTGAGACGGGACCAAGACCTCCAATGGGAATGGGCCCTCAAGTAGCAGGAGCGCAGATGGGGCCAAGACCTCCGATGGGGATGATGCCCCAGGGAATGGGCCCGCAAGTTGCAGGAGTTGAAGATGACAACATGCCACCTCAAGGAGCTCAATGCGGCCCTATGGGACCGGGGATGTGTCACATGGGTAAAGGCTGCCATCACCCTTGGTGGCGTGATTAATCATTTCATAAACGAGTATCTGACAGATGCTCGTTTTTTTTAATGTTTGGATGACTACATAGGTTTGAGATATACTGATATAGAAGGGAATCCGTTCAAGGAGCCGATTTTTATGAAAACAATGGTAGTTACCGGCTATAAACCTATGGAATTAGGCATCTTTAAAAATGACGATCCACGGATCTTCTACATCAAGGAAGCGCTGAAAAAAAAGCTGACAGCTATGTTAGAAGAGGGAATGGAATGGGTATTGATATCAGGACAGATGGGAGTAGAATTATGGGCTGCAGAAGTCGTGATGGACTTAAAAGAACAGTATGATGTCCAGCTGGGCTTCATACCACCTTTTATCAATCAGGAATCACGATGGCCGGATGAAATGAAAAGCCGCTATGAAGAAATGTCCATGCTGGCCGATTTTTATAAACCTGTTTATGAAAAGGAATATCAGGGTCCATTTCAATTTAAAGCGAAGGATCAGTTTTTGGTTAACCATTCTGATGGTGCTTTGATGCTTTATGATCAGGACACACCGGGAAGTCCCGATTTTTTTCGTAAAGAAGCGTTAGCTGCCGAGGAAAAAAACGATTATAAGATATTTTATATAACACCACTTGATCTCCAGGAAACAGTGGAGCAAATACAAATGGCAGACCCGGATTACTGGAGCCAATAAAGCTACAATAAAAAATTGACATTCATGCTCCTTTTTGGAAAAATAGGAGTAAGGTGTGTAAATAGAGGTGATACTGATGATCAATGATAAATTAAATTTAGATGGTAAACAGATATTAGAAAAAGATTTTAAAACATCTATGAGAGGTTATAATCAGGAAGATGTGGATGAGTTTTTGGATTTGATTATTCAGGACTATGATGTCTTCAACCAGGAAATTGAGCGCTTAAAACAGGAGAATGAACGGTTGAAACGTACACCTGCAAGAGAGGCTACCAGAAGCCGTCCAGTCCAAAATGAAACTCAGGCGCAGACGCCTAACCATCAAGTGAATTATGATGTATTGAAGCGCCTCTCTAATTTAGAAAAAGCTGTTTTCGGAAAGAAATACGCTGACTCATAAGTTACCAATAATTGGCTTGTACAATTCTTTAAAATGTATGCTATAATGGTTATTCCGTTGACAGTAATTTGTCAACCAGGTAAAATAATAAAGCAGTTTTGAATACTTGGGTAATCGCTGCATATTATATGCAGAGGAAAGTCCATGCTCGCACAGGCTGAGATGCCTGTAGTGTTCATGCCTGACGAAACCATAAGTCAGGGTAGCCTTATGGCTAACGGCAGGGAAAATGCCTAAGTCCTTTTGGATATGGCATTCCAACCTTGAAAGTGCCACAGTGACGTAGTCAAAGTAGAAATGCTTTGAGTGGAACGAGGTAAACCCCATGAGCGAGCAACCCAAATGAAGGTAGGGGCACTCTTCGAAGGGAAATGAACCTGACAAGAGGCAAGCGTAATGCTTGCAGATAGATGATTACCACCGGAGTACGAGGTTGACCACCGCTGGCAGTACGATGGTACAGAACATGGCTTACAAAGTATTCAAAGGTCTGACTTTGAAACAATCCCTTTCTAAATGCAGTCATTGCGTTAGGAAGGGTTTTTTATTATAACTAACGATGAAAAGGAATGAAATTTTTATGCCGCAAAAAGTCACCTTGATTGCTACCGCAGCAATGGGTCTCGAATCAATTGTTGCTCAGGAAGTGAAGAATTTAGGTTACAAAGATGTAGAAGTGGAGAATGGCAGGGTAACCTTTGAGGCTGATGTATCCGCAATCCCACGTGCAAACCTTTGGTTAAGAACAGCTGATCGCATCAAACTTCAGGTAGGAAAATTCAAGGCTTACAGTTTTGATGAGTTATTCGAAAAGACGAAGGCACTTCCCTGGGAAACCTACATACCAGAAGATGGCGAGTTTCCGGTCATTGGTAAGTCTGTAAAATCAAAACTATACAGTGTTCCTGATTGTCAGTCAATCGTTAAAAAAGCAATTGTCGAAAGGATGAAGCAACGCCATGGAATAGCTTCATGGTTGAAAGAAGATGGGGCATTTTACCGTGTAGAAATTGCATTGCATAAAGACACCGCATTGCTGACAATTGATACTTCAGGCAGTGGTTTGCATAAAAGAGGTTATCGTACCGGACAAGGGGAAGCACCTTTAAAGGAGACCCTGGCTGCTGCGCTGGTACAACTGACAAACTGGACACCAGATAAGCCATTTGTCGATCCGTTCTGCGGGTCAGGAACTATAGCGATTGAAGCTGCTTTAATCGGGCAGAATATCGCCCCGGGATTTAATAGAGAATTCGCTTCGGAGGAATGGGACTGGATTCCACAAACAACATGGGATAATGCGTTTCAGGAAGCGGAGGACCACGCCAAATACGACCAGCCCTTAGATATTACAGGTTATGATATCGATCATCGTATGATTGAAATTTCAAAAGCGAATGCTATGGAAGCTGGACTGGGTGACTTGGTCCAATGGAAACAGATGCAGGTAAAAGATTTACGTCCAAAGCAGGAAAATGGCTACCTCGTGTCTAATCCTCCTTATGGAGAACGAATCGGGGAGCGGGAAGAAGTAGAAGCAATGTACAGAGATTTAGGGGGGATTATGCGAGATCATCCTTCCTGGAGTGTCTACGTTCTGACTTCCCATTCGAATTTCGAAAAAATTTATGGACGGCAGGCATCTAAAAAGCGGAAGTTATTCAATGGTTACATTCAAACTGACTACTATCAGTTTTTTGGAAAGCGGCCGAAATAGGGGGAAGCTGTGTGAGTAAAGCGTTGGAAAAGGATTTTCTCGATTTATTGAAAGAAAAGTCTTCATATGAAGAAGCACTGGGTTTGATGTTTTGGGATATGCGAACAATGGCGCCTAAAAAAGCAATCGGCAACCGTTCTGAAGTGATCGGGATAATATCACAGAAAGTACATCAAATCACTACATCTGACCAGATGAAAGCTTATATTGAAGAATTAGAGGGCAATACAGACAACGAAATCATCAAAAAAGCAGTAGAGAAGTCGAAAGAGAGTTACGAGCGCAGCGCAAAAATTCCTGCAGAAGAATATAAAGAATATGTCATGCTTCAATCGAATGCAGAAGCGGTATGGGAAGAGGCAAAAGAGAAAGATGATTTTGAAAGCTTCCAGCCTTATTTAGAACAAGTTGTGGCGTACAACCAGAAGTTTGCCGGGTATTGGGGATACAAAAATCATATTTATGACGCTTTATTGGATAACTATGAACCTGGCGTGACGGTAGCTGTATTGGATGAAGTTTTTCCTAAGGTGAGAAAATCGTTGTCGGGACTATTGGAAAAAATCCAACGTTCAGCGAGCAAACCGGATCCTTCTGTGCTGCAAGGCCACTTTCCAAAAGAGAAGCAGGAAAAATTCAGTCTGGAGATACTTGAACGTATGGGGTATGACTTTCAAGCGGGAAGGTTGGATGAAACCGTCCATCCCTTTGCAATTGGATTGAATATCAATGATGTCCGTGTTACGACTAAATACGATGAGAAGGATTTCCGAACTGCAGTATTCGGTACCATCCATGAAGGCGGGCATGCTTTATATGAACAGAATATTAATCCTGAATTGGCATTTACACCACTGGCTGATGGTACTTCAATGGGAATTCATGAGTCTCAATCACTGTTCTGGGAAAATTTCATTGCCAGAAGTGAAGCCTTCTGGGAAAATCATTATGATTTATTCAAGTCCTATGCACCTGATTCATTCAGCACGCTTCAGCTTGCACCGTTTTATCAAGCGATCAATGAAGTGAAACCATCTTATATTCGAATTGAAGCAGATGAACTGACATACCCGTTACATATCATGGTGCGGTATGAACTTGAAAAAGCTTTGATTGCCGGAGACATTAGGGTGAAAGACCTGCCGGAATTATGGAATGATAAAATGGAGGAGTATGTAGGCATCCGTCCCAGAAATAATGCGGAGGGTGTACTTCAGGATGTTCACTGGGCTGGTGGAAGCTTCGGTTATTTTCCTTCCTATGCCTTAGGTTATATGTATGCTGCGCAATTCTATAACAGGATGGAAAAAGATATTGATTTCGATCAAGTGATACGCGATGGTGATTTTACCAGTATCAAAGAGTGGCTTACAGAAAACATTCATCAATATGGAAGTATGAAGAAGCCACTGGAAATACTGACTGATGTCACAGGAGAACAACTGAACCCTGATTATTTGGTGAACTATCTCACAGGAAAATACAGAAAGATTTATCAATTCTAAATAGGGATAAGTAAGCTCCCATTTGCTGAAGGCGCAGTTTCAAGGGCCGTTATCGTGAGATGAGTGGGGATGTGCTGGGAAAACGACTCGCTTTCCAGCTTCATCGCCTAGACACTCGCGACATAAGCAGTCCATCAACAGGAAGAAAGAACGCTTCCCTTTTGCTGTTCTGCTTATGCGTGTCGTGTCTCCCTAGGCGATTACGCATTCATTTCTTTCCTGCGGGGGGATCTGGCAAGCTTCCTCGGGCTGCGCCCTGTGGGATCTCGCCTAGCCCCTTCTCCCGCGGGAGTCTCGACGTTTTCCAGCCAATTTAGTAATAACGGACCCTTCAAAAGGAGAAAGTGTAAAATTAAAACTTTCTTCATGACGTATTTAAAAAGGGTATAAAGGGGCTGAAGTCTTCTTTCTTTTACATTATAGGCCCTACATAAAAAAATTCCTTAAATAGTTAACGTCCAGACCCTCAGGGATCTGGACTTTTTTTGTTATTCTTTTTGCTAGTAATTGGTGTTAATTAATTGTTACCGATCGGCCACTCGAATGGAGGCGATCCTGGTGGTGAATTTTGAATGATATCGACAAATGGAATTGTATAGGCAAACCCGATCAAAACCACCGTGATACCAATCCATAACCGCCAGTTTTCCAGTACAAGAGGAGTCGGTTCAGTACCTGTAGGTGATGCTGCAATCGGAAATTCTTCTACACCTTTTGGTGCTTTAAAGGTCATATAGAAAAAGTTGTAGAGCATAATCAGAATACCGATAAACAGAATGGAACCACCGATAGCCTGACCGTATTGATAGCCAATCCATTCAGCTGCCTGGGCGCTCCCCTGGTATTCTGAAAAAGCGGATCTTCTCGGAGCTCCCAATAACCCTGCCAAATGCATGGACCCTGACATGAAGAACATCCCGACCAGCCAGACGATCGTTTGAGTCATGCCAAGGGTATTGATTTTCTTATCTATTTTTCTGCCGGTAAGTACCGGTACCAGCCAGTAGCTGATCCCAAAGAAAGTGAGAATAACAGTAGTTGCTAAAGTCAAATGGAAATGACCTGTTACCCAGATAGTGTTATGGACAACCTGGTTCATCTGGTTGGAGGCATTGATGATTCCACCTGCTCCTGCCGGAATGAAAGCAACCATTCCCATAAACGGTGCAAAGAAGCGAACATCTTTCCATGGGAGATGTCGCAGCCATCCGAACAATCCGGTATATCCTTTTTGCCGTCCGGTAATTTCGAAGGTAGCGAACATGGAGAACGCAGTCAATAACGATGGAATGACGACAGCAAAGGTCAGAACAACTTGAATGTACTTCCACATTGGGTCGATACCAGGTTCCAGCAACTGGTGATGGAAACCGACCGGAATGGAAAATATCAAAAATAGAATAAAGGCAAGACGTGCAAGGGAATCACTGAATATTTTACCACCGATGATTTTTGGCAGGATTGCATACCATGCCATATAAGCAGGCAACAGCCAGAAATAAACTAATGGATGGCCGAAATACCAGAATAATGTACGGCTGACCAGAATATTTATTTCACCGTCCAAGCCCAGTGACCAAGGAATGAACTGGATAAGCACAGTGGCTGCGACACCCAGTGTGCAAATGAACCACATCAGCATATTTATGACGACCATGAACGCCAACAGCGGTGAATGTTCCCCAGGGTGTTCTTTCTTCCATTTATACAACTGACGGAAGTTTACAAAACAGGCAATCCATGAACCGACTATTACTAAAGTCAGGCCGAAGTAAAAAATCGGATGAGCTTTAAGGGGCGCATAGAATGTGTAAAGGACACTGGCCTTACCTAATAAAATCATGATAGCGCTTGCGGTGGTACCGATCAGCATTACCCAAAAAGATGCCCAGCCATATTTTCGTTGTTTACTTGTCATCCCGACAGTTTTAGCCATCAGGGCGAACTGGAAGCCGATAATAAAAAATGTCGTGAGCACCAGGCCGAGAATGACTCCATGCACAGTCAATATTTGATAGTAACCGATGCCGAACGGCAGGGTGAAATTGCCGGTACGTACTAATGTCTGCAATAAACCCATCAGACCACCGATCAATAATGAAATGAATGTCACCCACATAAAAGCCATCGCTAACTTTGAGTCTGGTTTACTTAATCCGGTTTTTTCTGCAATCATTCTTCATACACCTCCACAGTAGCTGTCATCAAATGGTGGCCAGTGCCACAATATTCATTACATATCAATGTATAGGTCCCCGGATTATCCAGCGTCGTTTCCAGTGTGGAGATATAGCCTGGTTCCAGCATCATGTTGACATTAGTACCGGCAATTTGAAAGCCGTGAATGACATCTTTAGTTGTAGCCTGAAACATAACTTTTGATCCCGCAGGAATTCGGATAGTACGAATAGGATTACCTTCCTCGTCCTTACCGAAATCATAGTTGAAAGCAGAAGCAAGTACGTTCAAGGTATATTCTTTTTCTCCCAGTTTTTGCAAGCCGAGATTATCTTCTTTAAATGCTTCATGTGCCTGGACGTTAGTTGGATCCAGCGTTACCATACAGCTTGGCGGCTGGGTTCCCTGATAGAAGGCTCCTATCCCAAGCACAATTAAGAAAATGAGCAGCGTCCCTACGCCAGATGCCATCCAGATTTTTTCGTATTTATGCAGATGCATCGTAATCCCCCTCTTTACATATCAAAATTATTATCTTGCTAAAAACAGGCCGAATACTGCCAGCCACGATAACACTAAAAATCCACCAACAATAGAAACCGATATTAATGTTCCCTTCAAATTGGGTTCCTGGGAACTATGATCAGGTTCGGTCTGTTGTTTCAGATTTGTGTTAGGCATTTTTGCCCACTCCTTTCAAAAAAATGTTGGTTTGTTATTAACTATCTTACAGCAATTTCGTGTGAAATTACCCTGTAATTCACAATTTTCACAAAGTGTTCAATAACAACTGAAAACACTGTAGATAAAGGGTTTATGTGTGATTTAAATCATTTATATCCCTGTAAATATGTACAGTTTGTGAAAAGTGGAAAAGGTTTAACACAACATGCGATTGAAGGCAATCACATAAATCTATAGAAATGTGAATAAAATTAGAACTTTATACTTAGATTTAGTTAAAAGGAAATATAAAAAATAGAGATATTATGCTAAATGTGTTTGATTAAATAAGAGAAACTTTTAAGAATGTGATGGTATAATAATGGGAAATGATTGATAGGGGGTAACGAAATGTTTTTACCAAGTTTTGAACTGACCAATAAATTAGCTGCTGTTACAGGTGCTACCAAAGGAATCGGAAAAGCGATTGCCATCGCATTTGCAGAAGCTGGGGCTGATGTCGTATTAATCGCCCGTTCCAACGAGCAGTTAGAAGAGGTGAAACGTACGATTGAAAATTTAGGAAGGGAAGCTTTTACAATCCAGGCTGATGTGAATGATTACGACTATATTATGGAGAAAGCAGAGCCTATCCTTTCTGGACGCCAGCTGGATATATGGGTGAATAATGCAGGTATGAATACACGGAGTGAGGCTTTGAAAGTAACGGAGAAAGAATGGGATCAAATTGTATCCACTAATATGAAGAGTGCTTTTTTCCTATCCCAGTATGCAGCTAATAAGATGAAGCACAACCAGGCAGGGAAAATTATCAATATATCTTCGGTAGGCGGCCACACAGCACTAAGGACGGGTGTGGTTTACGCTATGACTAAAAGTGCCCTCATACAGATGACTAAAAATTTAGCCATGGAGTGGGGAAAGTATAATATTAATGTAAATGCTATTGGACCGTGGTATTTCCCGACTGCTTTAACGGAAAAGCTTCTCCAGGACGAAGACTATGTGCAGGATATATTAGCTCGCACACCACTTAAGAGAATCGGAAAATTGTCAGAACTGGCAGGTACAGCGGTGTTTTTGGCATCTGAAGCAGGTGATTACATGACCGGACAGACCTTGTTCGTTGATGGTGGAATGACTATTTACGGCTTTTAATTGGATTACATAATCCCGCAATGCGGGATTTTTTATGCACAGACGTCTACTATGGTCGGCGTTCTGCGTACAGAAGTACATAATTACACTGAAAAATACACAACATAAGCCTAAAAAGGAGTACGTATGGCTTATATACTCTCGATAGGTAAAAGTGAACCCCCATATGATATATCACAAACGCAGGTGAAAAGTTTGGTTGAATCGTTATTTCCATTATCCGAGCGGGATAAACAACGATTACTTCCTGTTTTTGATCATGCCATGATAGAAAAACGACAATTTGTTGTGAATCAGGAATGGTTTAAACACCCGCATGGCCTGGGTGAGAGAAATGGGATTTATATTAAGGAAGCTTATCGTCATTCGCTTCATGCGATCGATGATTGTTTGGGAAGTGAGTTGTTTCTTACCGAGCCTGTTAGTTTTAATGATATCGATATGATTATTTTCGTATCCACTACCGGTCTTGCTACCCCTTCTATAGAAGCCAGAGTAATGAATGCAAGATCATTCCGGGAAGATGTAAAGCGGGTTCCTTTATTCGGTTTAGGTTGTGCCGGGGGTGTCAGTGGTCTGGCCAGAGCCTATGATTGGGTCAAAGCTTATCCTTCTAAAAACGTGTTGGTTGTTAATGTGGAACTTTGCAGTCTTACTTTTCAAAAAACTGATTCAAAGAAAAGCAACTTTGTCGGAACTGCGTTATTCGGTGACGGTATTAGCGCGGTGTTAGTAGCAGGTTCCAAGTCCGATCTGTTGGGAAAAAAGAAGCAAACCGTACCGGTGATTGATGGTGCAAACTCAAAAACCAAAAAAGACTCTATTGACATCATGGGGTGGGAAATAAAGGATACCGGCTTTGAAGTGGTATTCAACAGAAGTATTCCTCACCTGGTAAAAGATTTTTGGAAAGACCATGTCCAGAGTTTTCTGCGCGATCGTGGATTGAATGCGGATGAGCTTCCGTTTTTTGTAGCCCATCCAGGTGGAAAAAAAGTGTTGGAAGCTTATCAGGAAGTGTTGCAGTTGGATGAAGATGCCTTCAGCGAATCGTACCACGTATTAGCAAAACATGGAAATATGTCATCTGTCACTGTCTGCTATGTTTTATATGAGTATATGAAATCATTCCCAGAAGTTGGAACGAGATCCTTAATGGCTGCCCTAGGCCCGGGATTCAGTTCCGAGTTGATCAGTTTGGAGTGGTATTGATGCCAATTCCATTGATGATTCTTTTAGGTGCTATCCTGTTGCAGCGTATAGTGGAATTGTTCATTGCAAAAGCTAACCGGCAGTGGGCGATGAAGCATGGTGGTAAAGAACATGGTAAAGAACATTATAAATGGTTCATAGCCCTGCACACACTATTTTTTATCAGTATATATTTCGATGCTTCTTTATTTTTTGATAGTTGGAGACCAAAAGCTTTCATCGGGTTATTTATAGCCTTTTCTATCCTCCAGTTATTTCGTGCCTGGTGCATACTATCGTTGGGAAAGTACTGGAACACCAGGGTCATCATTGTCCCTGGACACCAGCTTATAGCGAAGGGGCCTTACAGGTTCATAAAGCATCCGAATTATTGGGTCGTTTTACTGGAATTAATTATCCTTCCATTGCTATTCCAGGCTTATATCACCGCTGTGCTTTTTCCCATTCTGCATCTATTGCTTATGAAGATCAGAATTCCTGTCGAAGAAAAAGCGCTAAAAGATTCCCATGAGGTACTGCAATTGTGACAATAATTCGTACAATTTTTAATATCAATTGCAAACCCCAAATAGCTCTGCTATACTTCTAGTTAGAAATGAAAATCATTATCAATTGTAGAAAAGAGGTTCTGCATATGATTTTTTTGATCGGATTAACAGTAACGGTGTATAGTGTATTGATGGTTTATATTTTAGGTAAGTTGAACTCCCCAATGGCGCAGCGGTTTATGAATGGTAACAAAAACAGAACCCATAAAAGTATGGAACAGAGACAAAGACAATATGAGCATATTCTCTCAGCCAGGTGACCTACACCTGGCCTTCTTTTTTGTTATAATGGAATAAAACTCGAAGGGTGAGGGATCGTGTCGAATATAATATCAGTGGCGCAAGCGGAGCAATTGGCCAAAGAAAATAAAGTAGTGTTTGCGGATTGTCGTTTTGATTTGAGGGATCCCGACGAAGGACTGCGGAAATACAACGAAGGACATTTACCAGGTGCTGTTTATTTTGACTTAGAAAAATCATTAAGCGGAAAAATCAAGAAACATGGGGGAAGGCACCCCTTGCCTGAAATAGATTCTTTTGAAACAACGATTGCCGATGCGGGTATCGACCGGGACACAGTGGTAATTGCCTACGATCAGAATCGCAGCGTCATGGCTGCCAGAATGTTATGGTTAATGAAATTTGTGGGGCACGAAAAAGTGTATTTACTTGATGGCGGTATGGAGGCCTGGACAAATGCAGGCTTCCCTATAATTACAGAAGTACCACAGGTGCACCAGGCACCCGGCTTTTCAATCCAGTTACAGCATAACATGGCCTGTGGAGAAGCTTATGTGAGATCCAGACAGGACGAAACAAACACGGTGCTGGTAGATTCACGAAGTTTTGAACGGTATGCAGGGTGGAAGGAACCGATAGATACAAAGAGCGGACATATCCCAGGGGCAGTGCAATATGATTGGGCAGACGTGTATAAAAAAGATGGAACATGGAAATCACAAGCAGAATTGCAAAATCATTTTCAGGAGCTTTCCGAACAGGAGGAAATCATTGTCTATTGTGGCTCTGGCGTAACGGCTGCCTCTAATGTCATCGGTCTCTGGGAAGCAGGATTGGAACAGGTGAAATTATACGTCGGAAGTTTCAGCGATTGGATTTCGTATCCAGAAAATGAAGTGTCTGTAGTAGATAAACGTTAAGAAGGAATAAAACTCAAACCAGAGGGTGGCGGTGCATGAAACAGCAATATACTTTAGCTTATTTTCTTGAAGATTTATGGGCCAAAGGATTCAAACTATCAGATGAAGATGTCCGGTTCATTTATTTTGGTATGAACTCGACAAATGCACCTGTATGGAAGGTGATCATAGCTCTTAAAGCTACATTACAATTCCAACAAACCTTTGACGGTAGTTTTTATATGGGTGTACTCGAACATATTTCTACGCGGGGAATTAATTCTAAAAAGAAGGCGTGGAAGGTTTTAGAAGCGAAAGGCCTATCGAAAAGAAAAGCTTTATAAGGAATATTTAGAAAAAGCCAGGTAATGATGACAAAAGACTTCGAAATTCCAAGGTAATCTTTCTTAAATTATAAGCAAATCCCGCCAGGCTTCTTAAAAAAGCAGGCGGGTTATTTTTTTAATACTCCACGGGCAAGCAAATCAGCTTTCCCATTTTGTTTTTCTGGTATCCACTTAAAAAATACAAACGGAAAACCGGATTGCAGATGATTGATTTTTTCTAACAGGGGGAGGAATCGATGATTTTTGGTATAGTTCTTTTCGATCGTTTCAACTACAATTTTAGAATCGCTCCTAAACGATAATATATCCTCAGGAAACTTATCGCGACAGATTTCCAATGCTCTGATCACTGCCCAGAACTCTGCCTCGTGGTTGGATAATTCTCCTAAAGGGATGGCGTACTCATAATGTTCTTTACCGTTTTTAATAAAAATACCAGCACTGCTGGGACCAGGGTCTCCAGCAGCAGCTCCGTCTGTATAAACTTCAATCATGTCATCATCCTTCCTTGACCAACGGCTTCATAACAAGCAGTAAAGTGAAGTTCACTAATGCAAAAAGCACCCAAAGCCAGTCATTTGCCATCCTTATGTCTCTCTTCGTTTTGATGACGAGGGAATTTTTTTGAACCCCGCGTTTGTATGAAATGAACTGTACTAATTATACGTTTCCCTATGCTAATTAAACAAATGAAAAA
>NZ_KI543236.1:1299312-1301522 GCF_000496835.1 Thalassobacillus devorans MSP14 | reverse complement strand
GGTATATTTTGGTTTAAATTAGTTTTTTTCTACGTTGGCAGCTTGAGGACCACGGTCGCCTTCGACAATTTCGAAAGTGACAGATTGACCTTCTTCTAGAGATTTAAAGCCTTCTTCGTTGATAGCAGAGAAGTGTACGAATACATCGTCGCCACCTTCTACTTGAATGAAGCCATAACCTTTTTCTGCGTTAAACCATTTTACTGTACCGTTTTGCATGATAAAAATCCTCCTAAAATCTTGCACGTAACACGTGTTAATTACAAAATCAATCAATCGATATCCTTAATAAATATCCATTCATCATTTTGCTTGTATCTAATATAGCTTATAACGGCTTTTATTGTCAAGGAGGAGGAAAAAAACTCTGATAAATATTTATTTCTGGATGTGAATTTTTGTCAGAAAATTTAATCTTTAACCATTAGTATCAACATATAGTACTTTCTAAGGTAAAATAAAAGGTATACATAGAAGGGGGCTCCAATATGAAAACGGATATAGAGATTGTACAGGAAGCCAGGATGAAACCGATTGAAGAAATCGCAAAAATGTTAACGCTTACAAAAGAAGATTGGGAACCATACGGACACTATAAAGCAAAACTTTCTGACCAATTGCTTGAAAAGCTTGCGGACAGGCCGAATGGCAAAGTTATTTTGACCACATCCATCAATCCTACACCTGCAGGAGAAGGAAAGTCTACCGTCACTGTAGGGTTAGGACAAGCATTAAATAAAATAGACAAAAAGGCGATCATCGCATTGCGTGAACCTTCATTAGGTCCAACCATGGGGCTGAAAGGCGGGGCAGCTGGAGGCGGATACTCCCAGGTGGTCCCGATGCAGGACATCAACCTGCATTTCACAGGAGACATTCATGCGATTACGACAGCGAATAATGCACTTTCCGCATTTATCGATAATCATATCCACCAAGGCAATGATTTGAATATCGATCCCCGAAGAGTGGAATGGAAGCGCGTAATGGATTTGAATGACCGGGCATTAAGAAATGTAGTTGTAGGACTCGGGGGGCCTGCCCAGGGGATGCCGCGGGAGGACGGCTTCAACATTACCGTAGCTTCAGAAATCATGGCTGTCTTATGTCTGGCAAAGAATATGAATGACTTGAAGCAGCGTCTTGCTAGAATTTTGATCGGATATACCTATGATAAAGAGCCAGTGACTGTTGGACAACTGGGTTATGAAGGAGCACTGGCCCTGTTGTTAAAAGATGCGATCAAGCCTAATCTGGTGCAGACATTGGAAAATACTCCTGCAATCATTCATGGAGGACCATTCGCTAATATCGCCCATGGCTGTAATAGTGTGGTAGCCACAAAGATCGCTGCTAAGCTTGGCGAATACGTAGTGACTGAAGCGGGATTCGGCGCCGATTTAGGAGCGGAGAAATTCATCGATATCAAGACTCGAGCCGGTGCATTTGAACCAGATGCTGTAGTGATCGTAGCTACAATCCGGGCGTTGAAGATGCATGGAGGCAAGGATAAAAAAGACCTTGCTGAAGAAGATCTCGAGGCATTGAAAAACGGGATGGAAAATTTGAAAAAACACATGGAAACAATAGAAGACTTCGGGCTCCCATACGTAATTGCTATCAATAAATTCCCGACCGATACAGAAGAAGAAGTGAACTTTGTCCATCACTGGTGTAAATCAAGAAATGCACTTGTATCTTTAGTTGATGTCTTTGCAAAAGGCGGGGAAGGCGGGCTGGATCTCGCCGGCAAAGTTGTACGGGTATGTGAAACAGAAGAAACAAACCTGAACTATGCATATGAGCTGGAGGATAATTTAGAGCTGAAAATCCGCAAAATTGCACAAAAAGTATATGGTGCCGCTGATATCGAACTATCTCCTAAAGCGAAGAAGCAGCTTTTGCAATATGAGAAGCTAGGTTTTGGCAAGTTACCTATCTGCATGGCGAAAACCCAATATTCTCTATCGGATGATCCTACATTATTGGGACGTCCGAAAAATTTTACTGTCACAATTAGAGAGTTACGTGCTTCGGCAGGGGCTGGTTTCATTGTCGTTTTAACTGGTGCTATCATGACAATGCCTGGGCTTCCTAAAAAACCAGCAGCACTGAACATGGATGTGAGTGACGAAGGCAAGATTACAGGGTTGTTCTAAAAATCAATAATTTTTAGTAATTGAAACTGATAAAATCTCCCCGGCTGAATA
>NZ_KI543236.1:1250775-1297960 GCF_000496835.1 Thalassobacillus devorans MSP14 | reverse complement strand
GCTGAATAGCGGGGAGATTTTTGCTACAATCAGAGAATCATGGAGTGTATGAGGTGATAAACAATGTCCATAAATATAGGAGTAACCGGCTGGGGGGACCATGATATTCTCTACGATGATCGTGTCGCCCCGGGAGACAAGCTGTCTGCTTATGCTTCTCATTTTCCGGTTGTGGAAGTGGATACAGCTTTTTACGCGATTCAGCCTGAAAAAAATTATCGGAAGTGGCTGAGTCAGACTCCTGAAAATTTTTCATTTGTCATTAAAGCCTATCAAAAGCTGACAGGTCACGACCGTTCTAAGCTGACGATGCAGGAAGCGAAAGAGGTAATGGAAGAATATCGGGAATCGATTCAGCCCGTCGTGGAGGCTGGCAAGTTAAATGCACTATTGTTTCAGTTTCCTCCGTGGTTCGATGTCCGGAAAGCCCATATTAAAAAGCTGAAAACAATCAGAGAGTGGCTGCCTGATCTTCCTTTAGCACTGGAGTTCCGTAACCAGTCCTGGTTCGATCCAAAATATAAACAACAGACGCTCGATTTCATGAAGGAAGAAAAATGGATTCATACCATCGTCGATGAACCGCAGGCAGGAGAAAATTCAGTGCCGACGATCCTCGAACCCACCCATCCAGAAAAGACCTTGATTCGCTTTCACGGCCGGAACGTTCATGGATGGAACCGCAATGGCCGGGAAGGTAAAGACTGGCGTGCTGTTCGCTTTCTTTATCGGTATAACGAGGAAGAATTAGAAGAATGGGTGGAAAATATAAAAAAACTCGAGCAGCAAACCAAGGACATCACCATCTTTTTTAATAATAATTCTGGCGGCGATGCTGCAGCTAATGCCAAACAGTTGATTGACATGATGGATATAAACTATGAAAATCTTAACCCTAGACAAATGGACTTATTCAACTTTTAGGCTTTGTTAAACGTTATTGTTGAATTTTCATAACATTCGACTGGAGGGCCGTAAAGTCGAAGACTTGATTTCGAGATGTTTGTCTGAATAGCGGTCCGGTGGGGAACGACTCCCTTTCCGCGGGCATGCGCTGAGCCTCCTCAGACTTCGTCTTCCGGGGTCTCACCTGTCATTTTCATCCCGCAGGAGTCTCGCCGTTCCCCTCCGGACCTTGCCATAGAAAGTTCTCGAAATCACACTTGTGAAACCGCCCTAGGATGTTGAAAAAAGACGCTGTCCCCTTTGTATACTTTGTAAATGCAACAGTATGAAGGTAGTTGGACATTCTTTCTCTTTTTGAAGGGGCCGTTTATTACTAAACTCGCTGGATGGGAAGGGAAACGGCGAGACTCCCGCGGGAGAAGGGGCTAGGCGAGATCCCACAGGGCGCAGCCCGAGAAGCTTGCCAGGTCCCCCGCAGGAAAGAAATGAATGCGTAATCGCCTTGGGAGGCACGACACGCATAAGCAGAACAGCAAATGGGAAGGGCTCTTTCTTCCCGTTGATGGACTGCTTATGTCGCGAGTGTCTAGGCGATGAAGCTGGAAAGCAAGTCGTTTCCAACCATCCCATTACTCTCATGGTAACGGGTCCAACTATCTTGAAGCTGAGTCTCCAGCAATCGGGAGCTTAACTGTAAAATCAACACTGAGATTTAACAGAACCAATTCTTAAGGAGAAGTTTAATGAATGAAAGCAATGTAATAGAAAAAATCGAATGCTATGTTAAGGAATTGTTTGAAGACGATGTAACAGGGCATGACTACTTTCATATGAGACGGGTAGCCAGACAAGCACGGGAACTGGCTGAACAGGAAGGGGCAGATTCTTTTTTTGCCGAAGCAGCCGGATGGCTGCATGATATTGGAGATGCTAAATTATTTGATGATCCTACGCATGCACAAAAAGTGATGAACGACTATTTGAAAGAACTTAATGTGCCCGCTGAAAGAATCGCTGACATCGAAGCGGCTATTGAGGATGTATCTTTTTCAAAAGGAAAAGTACCTGATTCACTCGAAGGCAGAATTGTACAGGATGCTGACCGTCTTGACGCCATCGGTGCAATAGGTATTGCGCGGACATTCGCTTTCGGTGGGGCAAAAGGTCAGTTGATTTATGATGAACAACAGGGAAGGACATCCATTCAGCATTTTTATGATAAATTGTTAACCCTGAAGGACAAAATGAATACCGAGTCTGCAAGGTTGGTTGCTGTAGAACGCCATGCATTTATGGAAGCGTACTTGAAACAATTTTATCGTGAGTGGTACACAGAATAATGTTAAAATGGGAGAAAAGAATTCGACAAGGAGTGACTGGATATGACAACTGGAGAGCGGGGCTATTTAGAGATGTGCCAGGATGTATTGGAAAATGGAACAAAAAAAGGTGATCGGACTGGAACTGGTACATATTCCTCTTTTGGTAAACAACTTCGGTTCGACCTGGCTGAAGGTTTTCCACTGTTGACCACAAAGCGTGTCCCTTTCCGCCTGATAGCTAGTGAATTACTATGGTTCATACAAGGTGACACCAATATTCGTTATCTTTTACAGCATAATAATAATATTTGGAACGAATGGGCTTTTAAAAAATGGGTCGAGAGTGATGAATATGATGGACCTGATATGACGGATTTCGGTATTCGAAGTCAACAGGATGAAGCATTCAACACGATATACCAGGAGCAGATGAAACGTTTCAAACAGTTGATTTTAGACGATGATCGGTTTGCGGAAACTTTTGGTAACTTAGGTTCTGTATATGGCAAGCAATGGCGAGCCTGGAAAACATCCCAGGGAGATACATTGGACCAGCTTCAGGAGGTAATCGAAAATATCAAAAATAACCCTGATTCCAGAAGACATATCGTTACGGCATGGAACCCGGAAGATGTGCCTTCTAATATGGCTTTGCCGCCGTGTCATACGATGTTCCAATTCTATGTGGCGGATGGAAAACTTTCCTGCCAGTTGTATCAGCGCAGCGGAGATATCTTCCTCGGCGTCCCGTTCAATATTGCAAGCTACGCCCTGTTGACTTATCTGGTAGCCCATACGTGCGGGCTAGAGCCGGGAGAGTTTATCCATACTTTGGGGGATGCTCATATATATACGAATCATACCGAACAGGTGAAAACCCAATTGAGTCGGGAACCGAAAGCATTTCCGAAGCTGAAACTGAATCAAGAGAAGACGTCCATCTTTGACTTTGAAATGGAAGACATGAAAATAGAGGGGTACGACCCACATCCAGGCATTAAAGCACCTGTTGCTGTTTAGAAGGGAGCATGGAAATGATATCACTACTATTTGCAATGGACCGGAATCGGGTCATGGGAAAGGACAATGACCTGCCCTGGCATTTGCCGAATGATTTGAAATTTTTTAAAGAAAAAACTATCGGACATACCATTATAATGGGAAGGAAAACCTATGAATCGTTCAACCGCCCATTACCGAAAAGGGAGAATGTCATCCTGACAAAAGATGAGACTTACAAGCAGCCAGGGTGTAAGATCATCCATAATATCAGCGAAATTGTGAAGTGGAATGAAGAAAAACCTGATACGGAGTGGTTTGTCATCGGCGGGAGTGTATTATTTGAACAGATCCTTGATCAAACAGATCGGATGTATATGACTTACATCGATGAAACATTTCAAGGAGATACCTATTTCCCGGAGTACCAGGAAGATGAGTGGAAATTGACGCATGAAGAAAAAGGAATCAAGGATGAAAAAAATCCATATGATTATTATTTCCGTACGTATGACCGGGTGACTAGATAATGCCTGACTATTGCGGTGTCTTACTAGCCGGCGGGCAGTCAAGCAGAATGGGAACCGATAAAGCATTGCTTAATCTGGGAGGACTAAAGACAGTCCAATGGGTGGATGAAAGACTCCGAAAGGTAACAGATCAGAGGGTGATCATCACCAACCGGAAGGAACGCTTTTCTTTTGTGGACATTCCTTCTTACCCGGATGTATTTGAAGGAGAAGGGCCGATGGCGGGACTGCATGCCGCCATTCACTATCGTTCCTCTGATTATTACCTGCTATCCGCCTGTGATACTCCGTTCCTTTCTCCTCATGTCTATGCAGTTTTGAAACAACAAGTGGCGGGGCATGATATTGCCATTCCCGTTTTCAATGGGAAATTCCACCCGATGTCAGGCGTTTATTCAGCAGAGGTTTATAAGAAAACAGGAGAGCTGTTAAAGCAGGGTAAGCGAAGCATGAAGGCGCTATTCGACGAAGCAGATACCGTGTTTGTCGACCATTTTCCCTCCATGGATAAAGTTGAACTGGAGCGGCATTTTTTTAATATGAATTACCCGAGTGACTATGAGAAAGCGCAGGAAATTGTAAAAATAATCAAGAGTTGAAAGACATGGCTCGCTTTCCGTGATAGAATGTAGTTGCTTGAGACAAGACTTGCATAAACAATCGAACATTTTATGACAACAGTGAAAAAACTACAGTATTTCAAGTGCGGAACCGTTATAATGGGACCATGAGAAATAGTTTCGATCATGTACTCTATTTTGGGAAGGATGGTGAAAGGAATGTTATCAAGTATCGGTGTACCAGGGTTGATTTTGATTTTAGTCATTGCGTTGGTTATTTTCGGCCCATCAAAACTTCCTGAAATAGGTAAAGCTGCTGGCCAGACTTTAAGTGAATTTAAAAAGTCAGCGAAAGATATGACTGGCGATTTAGCCAGTGACGTTAAAGAAGTAAAACAAGCTTTCAAGGATGATCACCAATCATCGGGCAAATAAATAATCTCACTTAGAGGTGATAGTTATGTTCAGCAACATCGGCGTTCCTGGTCTTATATTGATTTTGGTTATTGCATTAGTCATTTTTGGCCCATCCAAGCTGCCTGAAATAGGTAAAGCGGTAGGCAGTTCCTTAAAAGAGTTCAAGAAAGCCACCAATGATATGATGTCCGATGATGATAAAAAGTCGGACGATAAAAATGAAAACAAATAACAAATAATAAAGTATACGGTGAAGGTGTAAGGGGCGACCTTGCATCTTCTTTACTTGTCGGGAGATATTAATTGTCGTGTATCCCGGCAATAGAGCTGAAAGCCTGACAGTCCTGCAAAATGGAGATTACATCCTTTCATGCTAGTCTAGTCAACAGGCATTGATACATAGTGTTTGGGTTTTTATAGGAACGGTTCATCAGGAGGTGTGGAAGGTGAAAAAAGAGAAACAAATAGAAGATGTCGAAATGAACTTGACCGATCATTTGACTGAACTGCGAAAGCGGATCATTTGGACGCTTGTCTCTTTTGTGGCCTTTTTTATTACTGGATTCATTTTTATTAAAGATATTTATCAGTTTTTTGTCAGAGACCTGGCATTCGACTTACATGTAACAAGTCCGGGTGAAATTATCTGGATATATTTCACAATGGCAAGCATTGTCGCTTTGATTGGTACGCTGCCAATTCTGAGCCTGCAAATCTGGCTGTTTGTCAAACCTGCTTTGACGCCAAAAGAAACAAAGGTTTCTCTTTCTTATATCCCAGCTATATTTTTATTGTTTTTAGCTGGGTTGACTTTTGGTTACGTCATTTTTATCCAATTGATACTTCCGTTCTTGTTGTCATTGAATGATGGCATGTTCAATGAAATTTTCACAGTCGATCGTTACTTCAAGTTTCTGTTTCGGGTGACCATCCCGTTTGCCATCTTATTTGAAATACCTATCATCACGATGTTTTTAACAAGCCTGGGCGTTATCAACCCTGTTTTGTTAGTGAAAATCAGAAAGTATGCGTATTTTGTTTTGATCATCATAGGGACCATGATTTCGCCGCCTGATTTCATTTTACAGCTGGTAGTAGCCGTTCCTTTGATTTTCTTATATGAAGTGAGTATCATACTTTCCCGCGTGGTGTATCGCAAAAAATTAAAGCATCATCGCCAATTTATGGAGCAGGATTTCGAAGATGATGAATATGGAAACTAATCAAAAACCCGCTGTTCCTTGAGACAGCGGGTTTTTTAAATAAGTTATTAGCAAGTGGAAGATGTTGGACTGGTGATGCGAGTATAAAAAAAAGACCTCGACTGCTTTTACAGTCAAGGCCAAGACACAAACAAAGGATCATCACTTGCACACCTATATAATAACAGGTTACTTCAGCCCTGAAAGTGAGGTTTATCACTCATCCATTGATTTTAACGAGAAACCATGATAAAACTTATACAATAGTTTGTAAGAAGTAAGGGGGAGCTTTGGGTGCGTTCATTTTACCATTATATGATGCGATTCAGAGGAAATAAGCAGCAGGATCATGAAAAACAATTGGCCGACTGGATGTTTGAGGATCATAGTTTTCCTAAGCAATCTACATCTTACCATGAGGTTAGTGACTATCTGGAATGGAATGCTCCATTTCCTGAAGCACTTCGTGTTTTTGATCAGTTGTGGGAGACGTATCAAAGAGATGAACAGGAATAAGTGCAATGAAATCGTGCAGCCAGATGGTTGTGCGGTTTTTCATTTATCAAAAGGTAACATTTCCCTGTTGTTCGTAACGGAACCCATGTTCGTGTATAATAGACTTATAATTAGAACTGGTATTTAAGCTTGAAAGTGAGGTTATTCTATGAAACTATTACATACCGCAGACTGGCATCTTGGCAAAATCGTCAACAGTGTACATATGACGGAGGACCAGCGTTATATTTTACAGGAATTTTTGAAGATAGTAGATGACGAGCAGCCGGATGCGATTATAATCGCGGGTGATTTATATGATCGTTCGATACCTCCGAGAGAAGCGGTTGAATTGTTAAATGATGTTTTGACGGAATTGGTCATCGATAAGAAAATTCCGGTATTAGCAATTTCGGGAAATCATGATAGTCCGGACAGACTGGAGTTCGGGAGTCAGTTATTCCGGTCCCAGCAATTATATTTGGATACTAAATTAAAAGGTGAATTTCACCCTGTCACGCTAACAGACGGACATGGCCCTGTCCATTTTCATCTCGTACCTTATTTGGAACCAGCGGAAGTAAGACAGTTTTTTGACGATGATAGCGTGCAATCTCATCATCAGGCCGCAGAACGGATGATTGACCATATAAAATCCAACCATGATATGTCAGAACGCCATGTGTGGATCGGTCATTCCTTTTTAGCTGGAGGGATGGAAACGGAGTCGGAGGAAAGGTTATCGATGGTAGGTGGAAGTCCGTATGTCGATGCGGAACTGTTCGAGGACTTCTCTTACGTGGCATTAGGGCACTTGCACCAGCCACAACGGGTAAGGTCTGAGCATATTCGTTACAGTGGCTCCATCTTAAAGTATTCTTTTTCTGAAGCGAATCACCGAAAGGGTGTCACGGTTGTAGAACTGACCGGTGGAGATACCACAATCAGACAAGTTCCCCTTAAGCCTCGACGTGACCTTGAAGTCGTAGAAGGCTACCTGGATGACTTTTTGAATCTGGAATTACCGGATCATCCAGAAAATTATCTTCATGTAAAATTGCTGGATGACGGTCAGTTAGTGGATCCGATGGGGAAGTTACGCAGGAAGTATCCAAACATTTTGCGACTCGAGCGAAATATGCTCTCGTCGCAAAAGAAGCTGGAGGATCTGACAAAAATCAAAGAACGTCAGGAAATGTCCCATACGGATTTATTTGCTTCCTTTTATGAAGAAATGAAAGGGGATGCTATCCCTGAAAAGCGGAGCAGGCACATTGAACAAGTCATCAATAAATTAATGACTGAAGAGCGGGTGAAATGACATGAAAGCTATTAAGTTAACAGTTACCGCATTCGGACCTTATCGTGGACGACAGCATATCGATTTCAGCAGGCTTGGCGAAGAGTCGATATTTCTAGTGACTGGTCCAACTGGGGCTGGCAAAACGACGATATTTGATGCCATGTGCTTTGCATTGTACGGAAAAGCAAGCGGCAGCGATCGCGACCAGGATACCTTGCGCAGTCACTTTGCTGAGCCGGATGAACAGACAAGTGTTGAATTTGTGTTTGAGTTGAGAGGAAAAACCTACCGTGTTATCCGAACGCCGAAACAGCCGAAGAAAAAAGCGAGAGGCGAGGGATTCACCGAGGATCCTGCGAAAGCAGAATTATACATTCTTGATGGAGATAAAGAAATATTGGTAGCTTCTCGTATAAAAGAAGTGAATGAAACGCTGGAAGAGATGATCAGCCTCGATTATGAGCAATTTCGGAAGATGATTATGATTCCACAAGGAGAATTCCGAAAGCTTATTTCAGAAAACAGTAAAGAACGGGAAGAGATTCTCCAGCGCATTTTCCATACCCATTTTTATGAAAGAGTCACCGAGGAGCTTAAACAGCACTCCAGGCAATTAAAAGAAGAAATCAGCCAGTATCAATGGAAAATCAAACAGGAGACAAATAAAGTAGCCTGGGAGGAAGAAGACGCCGTAGATACGTTGGAAGATCCGAAAGAGATTCTGACATTGCTGGAACAAAAGGAAAAACAGGGCCAAAATTCCCTCCAGTATGTAGAGGAGCAATTGACGAAACAAAACGTCAAGTTAAAAAAGACGCAGGAATCATTTTACCAGGCAAAGCAGTTGCAGGAAGATTTTTCGAGGCTGAAAAAATACCAGGAAGAAAAACAGGCATTAATGCAGCAACAGCCGGAAATGGAAAAAGTGAAAGACAGACTTTCCCAAGCAGAAAATGCGATGGAAGTGGTACCGGTCGAGGAGCAGTGGAAGAGCCGCCGACAGGACTATGAACGCTTGAAAGCTCAGTTAGAACAAAAGCAGACTTATCTTGCTGAAAGTCGCGAACAGTTCACAACGCTTCAAAAAACTTATGAACAAGAATCAGAAAAAGAGCCAGAGCGAGAGCGGTTAAAAGAAGATATCAAACGAAAAAAAGAGGAACTGGAGAAGCTTAACAAACTGAAAGTCCTTCACGAAGAGAAAGAAAAAACCGGAAAGCAGCTGGAAGTAAAAGCTCAAGCTATTTACAAGCTGAAGCAGGCAGTCGAAGCGAACAAACGGGAAAGAACAGAGCTTCAAGGGCTGCTTAAGCAGGAAAGTGAATGGAATAAATCGTATTATCAATGGAAACAGGATTTTCAAGAACAAAAAACCATTCAAAATAGAATCGAAAAACTGGTCAAAGTCAATGATGACATCCTGAACATGCGAGACACGTACCGGAACTTCAAGCGCCAATACGATAAAAAAGTTTCGGAAGCCGAGCATATTAAGAATCAGCTGGATGAAAAACAAAAAGAATTGAATCAGCAGCACGCTTTCCTGTTAGCTCATTCCCTGGAAGCAGGAGAACCCTGCCCGGTGTGCGGTTCTGAACACCACCCTTCACCGGCAGGAGCATCCAGCGAGGGAAATTCATCGTTGGAGGTTGTCGAGCAGTTACAAGAGAAGTATCGTCAGGCTGAGGAAGCTGTCAAGAAAGAGCAAGAGCAATATATACAACTGGAAGCTGAAGGAAAGTCACAAAAACAGCTGCTCGTAACGGTCCACGAAGAAGTGGCTGAGCATGTTCCGGACCTCCAGGCGGAAACGATTAAGAAAGCACAGCAAAACCAGGCCGAAACGATTGATATGTATCAGCAGAAAATAGCGGAAATAGAGGTCAGGCTGAAAGAAATAGCTGCTGCACACGAAAAAGCCAAGCGATTGGATAAGCAGCTGGAAGCCTATCAGAGCGAACTGGAAGCTGAACAGGAACAATATAATCAGCTTGAGAACAGTATGGTAAAAACAGAAACATGGATCGAACAGTTGAGTGAAGGTATGATCACCACCCTGGATAGTTTAGGGCAAATGAAAGAAAGAATTGCACGTATGGAACGTGATTCTCAACAAGCTAAAGAAGATTGGGAAAAGGCTAAAAAACAGTATGAAGAGAAGAAAGAACAGTTGCAAAAACTGGAAGTGGAAGTTTCTGAGCTCACCAATTATACCGAAGAAAGCAGGCAGACGGCCGCCAAATGGCAGGAAGAATTACAGGAACAGCTAAGCAAGCATGAATTTGCCAGCATAGAAGCCTACCAGGCGGTCAAGCTTCCTAAGTCGGAATGGGAAGAATTGAAACATAAACTGGAACAGTACAAGCAGAAACTGGCAACAATTGTAGAGCAGACAGCGGAACTGGAAGCGTATTTGAAAGATAGGGAAGAACCTGAAATAGAATTATTACAGGCAAAGCTCGAGCAGGAAGAGAAAGTGAAGGAAGCGTTAGATTCGCGTAAAAACGAGGCCGGGCTGCAACTTAAAATGATCCAGGACGTCCAAACAGCGGTGGAATCCTTATACAAGGAGCAGGAGCAATTGCTTAACGATTATTATGATATTGGTGAACTTGCCGATTTAGCCAGGGGAGAAAATCATTTGCGTTTATCGTTTGAACGGTACGTTCTTTCTGCGTTCTTAGATGAGATTTTAATGCAGGCAAACATCCGCTTCGATCAAATGACGGATCATCGCTACCAGTTGATCAGAAGTGACCAGGTCGCAAAACGTGGTGCCCAGAGTGGGCTTGATCTGGAGGTGATGGATCATCACACAGGACTGCAGCGCTCTGTCCGTACACTTTCAGGCGGTGAGGGATTCAAAGCTGCACTGAGCCTTGCCTTAGGGATGGCTGATGTCGTACAGGCACATGCAGGAGGAGTCCAGCTGGATACACTATTTATCGATGAAGGCTTCGGCACACTGGATGATTTGTCATTAGAGCAAGCGATCGGGTGCTTAAAAGATTTGCAGGATGGCAACCGTATGCTTGGCATCATTTCCCATGTTCCACAGTTAAAAGAGGAAATTAAAGCGAAGCTTCATATTTCCCCAAGTCCGGAAGGCTCAAATGTAGAGTTTGTATTCCATTAATTACTTTTTAAAATTATGTTTCTCTCATGTTATATTATTAACTGCACATGTTAGAAGCAGAGAGGGCGTTCCATATGAAAGTTATTAATGCACCAACGACAGCTCAGGTAGAAGCTTTACACGGGTTATGGGGACATTTTCAAGAAGAAGTGTTACCATGTTATCTTTCTACCTCTTATTTAAAACAGTTAGGAAACACCGATATTTTTCACTTACCGGATCTGGATGTAAAAGATCAGTCAGACATCATCGAAATGACGATTGCCCTGCAGACGATTATTCATTTGCTGGATGCTTCCTCACACAAGCAAGAAAAAGCTGGATATTTGTTTGAATCTAATAAAAAGATACTCACCAGACACGGGGTTTCGTTTCCTTTCGAAGCACGGTTATTCAACCTTCCTGAAAAAAAATATCGCCGCTACCATTAAGATGCTTGTAATTCTCCTTGTAATTAAATAGGATAAAAGTAAATGAGAGCGGAGGTATAGCCATGTCTACACCCTTTTCAATGGAGTGGAAAATGATTACCGAAGGCCAGGAAAAGCGAATCAATACAGAAGATAACATATTTGAAATCACTTTTGAGGGATATAAAATATTTCCCATTGAGGAAATGATTGAAATCAAGCGTCATCCGGATGCAGATTTGATCGGAAGCGGGAAAGTTGTCGAATTGACTTTCAAAAATCAGCAGACCACTTGCAAATATCAACTAATTTCGCTATATAGCGTCAATTAAAAGATCAACACTTAGGGAAAAACGTCTGTTTTTGCGCTTCCCCGGGAAATACTTTGCTGAATTATTTCCCTCCCTTGGACCAGTAAGTTTCAAAGAATAGCCACATTCCACACGTTATTTTTAGAGATATTCATTTTATACTAAGAGTAAGCTACATGAATATTTTCAATGGGGGGAAGATAACATGCTCAGCAGTGTTTTGTTTGGTTTGATTCTAAGTGGTTTCATCGGTTTGATTATTACGGCAGATTTAGTGTCAGAGTAAAAGTTTTACAGTGAAAACCATTCCAATTCTCCAGGCTGCATATTCCTGGAGAATTTTTTTGTTTACTTGATAGGTTTTGTTATTATTTTAATAGAGTGCCAAGGGAGGGGAAGCATATGAAGATTTTGCATAACGATTGGGCTCCGCTGTTGGAACAGGAGTTTGAAAAACCATACTACCAGAAGCTTCGGGAGTTTCTGAAAAAAGAATACTCCTATCATACCGTTTATCCCGATATGCATGAGATCTATCAAGCCTTACATACTACATCTTATCAAGAAACAAAAGTAGTCATTTTAGGACAAGATCCTTATCATGGTCCGCAACAGGCACATGGCTTCAGTTTTTCAGTAAAGCCGGGAATTGATATACCGCCATCTTTAAAAAACATCTATAAAGAGCTGGAAGCAGACGTAGGGTTCGAAATACCCGATCATGGATTTTTAAAACCGTGGGCCGAGCAAGGGGTGTTATTATTGAATAATGTACTGACTGTCAGGGCCCATCAGGCGCATTCCCACCAGGGGGCAGGCTGGGAAACATTCACCGATGAAGTCATTGAAGCGTTGAATGAAAGAGAAAAGCCGGTAGTATTCATGCTATGGGGAAAACATGCGCAGAAAAAGGCTTCGTTTGTCGATCGCGGCCGTCACTTTGTGATTCAATCCCCACATCCTAGTCCATTATCAGCCTATCGGGGATTTTTTGGCAGTCGTCCATTTTCTAAAGCTAATCGTTTCCTGGAGGAAATAGGGGAGTCGCCAATTGTTTGGCAGTTGCCTCAACAAGTAACAAAGGCTTAAGCCCATGCAAACTTAACCGCTTCACATATACTATCCTATGACGAGAGAATGAGTACGGAGGGATAGATATGTTTCCACCTGCAAGACCTCCGATGGGAGGAAGACCACCAGGGTTTGGAGGGCAATCGCCTTTTCAAATCGGTTCTTATGGCAATCAATTCGGAGTTGGCAATCAGTTCGGGGGAGTTCCGCAAAAGCAAGGGTTTTTATCCAAGCTTTTAGCTAAAAGAGGAGCAGGTGCTGCAGCGCGTGGGGTAGGTGGTGCCGTCCAGGGTGGCGGTACTGATTTTGCATCCATGCTTGGTAACGCCCAACAAGTACTGAAAGTGGCTCAGAGTGCTGCACCGATGATCCAGCAGTATGGACCGATGATGAAAAACATCCCCACATTGATCAATCTATGGAAAATTATGCGGGAGCCTGACGAAGAAACAGAATCACAGGCAGAAAGTAATTCGGGGTCTCCGGAACGAATGGAATCAAGAGTGAGAAGCAATCGGGAAAGTAATAGGAGACGCGATGAGTCTCCCGGTGAGCTGCGTTCTAGTGAATCCCCCCGTTCCAATCAAGGCATATCACAGCCCAAATTATATATTTGAGCTGTGCATGTGACTTGATTTTTTTTCTTAAAACAGAAAGAATGAGGGAAATACGTGTTATGCACACACTTTCTTTTGGGAGGTTTAAATATGTCTGAACAGAACTTGAAAAAAGCGACATTTGCTGGAGGCTGTTTCTGGTGCATGGTCGAGCCGTTTGATGAACGGCCGGGAATAGAGAAGGTGGTTTCCGGATATACCGGTGGCCGTACAGAGAACCCTTCCTATGAAGATGTTTTTAAGAAAGACACGGGGCACGTGGAAGCGGTAGAAATCACTTATAACCCTGAATTTTTTTCTTATGGCCGATTGGTGGAAATATTTTGGCAGCAGATCGACCCTACTGATCCAGGAGGACAATTCAATGATCGCGGAGAACATTACACAACTGCCATATTTTACCATGACGACGAGCAGAAACAAATAGCTGAAAACAGTAAACGAAATCTAGAGGAAAGTGGCAAATTCAAAAATCCGATTGTGACCAAAATACTGCCAGCAAAACCGTTTTATCCTGCTGAAGAAGCACATCAGGACTATTATAAAAAACAGTCTTTTCATTATAACTTGTATAAAAAAGGATCAGGCAGAGCTGATTTCATCAAAGAAAACTGGGGTTATAAAAAGGACAAAGATGAACTGAAGCATCGGCTGACAGAAATGCAGTATTTTGTCACCCAGGAAAATGGGACAGAACCTCCTTTTCGTAATGAATATAACGATAACGAAGAAGAGGGCATTTATGTAGATATCGTATCCGGGGAACCGTTATTTAGTTCTAAGGATAAATACGATGCAGGCTGCGGATGGCCAAGCTTTACCAAACCGATCGAAAAACAGCAAGTTGCCGAAAATACCGATACTTCCCACGGAATGATTCGGACCGAGGTTCGCAGCCAAGAAGGGGATTCCCACCTAGGACATGTTTTCGAGGACGGTCCAAGAGATAAAGGCGGCCTGCGCTACTGCATCAATTCCGCAGCACTCAAATTCGTACCTAAGGATAAGATGGAAGAAGAAGGGTATGGATATCTACGTTATTTGTTTGATTGATGGGCCTCTCGGGATATGAATAGAAGTATTTAAAACAATTCCCACTTGGCAACTGCCGCAAAAATGGAGTATGTATTGGAAAAATATAAAGAAAATAGCTGAACATTTAAAAAAGTGCCTTTCCCTAACCTTTAAGAAATTAAAGCAGTGGGGGTCAGGCACTTTTTTTAAAAGTAATAAATATGTAAGAATGGAGGCAGATTAAAGATAAATGTTTTAAAAAGGATGATTTAGATATGACAACATCAGACCACCTGTCCATTTCAGGTGCGGAACTGGGAACACTTTGGATGGGGTATCAAAACAAGACGATGAACATGAGGTTTTTGGAATATTATATGGAAAAAGCAGAAAATCCTGAAGCTAAAGATATTTTACAATCCTATCATGACAAGGAAGCCAAGCATATAGAAACCATAATAAAAATATTTCAGGACGAAGGGGCTGTTTTGCCTGTAGGATTTACGGAAAAAGATGTTACTCCGGGGGCACCTCGCCTGTTCGATGAAATGTTTGATATCATGCACTTACGTTTGATTACACAAATCAATATGGGTCTTTTCACAATGCATCTATCTATGGCTTACAGGGAAGATATAAGAAAATTGTATCAGCTTTTTTCAGCTGATGCTCAAGAAGCTTTTGACAAAACTACAGGGTTTCTGTTAAAGCATTCGGCTATCCCTCGCCCGCCTTATGTACCGATGCCAAAAGATATTGAATTCGCACGAAATAAACAATATATGTCTGGGTTTAATCTGTTAACAAATAAAAGACCTCTAAATACAATTGAGATTGCCCACCTTTATCAAGCGTTAGAGGCAAATACAATGGGAATAACCCTCATGACGGGTTTTGCCCAAACAGCTCAAAATCATGAAGCTGCGAAAATATTTTTGGATGGAAAGGAACTTGCCAAAAAAATCGTTTCCAAGATAAGTGACGCTATGCGGCAAAGTGATATACACACTCCTTCCATGTGGGCAGGTACAGCAACTGATTCAACTCACGCCCCATTTTCGGACAAAATGATGATGTATCAAACCAGTGTATTCTCAAGTTTCGGTCTTACAAGTAATGCGATTGGTTCAGCTTTTAGTTTACGAAGTGATCTACCTCTGAAACTGGCGAAAATTGCACAAGACACCTTCAGTTTTGCTAAAAATAGTGGACAAGTCATGATTAAAAATGGGTGGATGGAAGAACCTCCCCAAGCACAGGATAGAAAAAAATTAGCAAAAGGACAGCGTAACAAATAAGGAAACATTCCAGATTCTCATTTGATTTGTTACCTGAAATTGATCTTCCTTTGGATTTTCTTATTAACCTCTTTGGAAAATGACAGCTATACAGATTATATTTCTAATATTAAATTGGGAAGCGGTTCTCTCTACACAAAATAAGCCCAGAGTTTTAACCCTGGGCTGTTTGGTGTTCTCTTCTATTACTACTCCCATGTAAATTTCATTGTTCCCCTTTATTGTTAAAAATGCTCGACAATATCTGGTCTACTTGCATTCTAAGCAACTACTAATGTTTTATCGCCTGTTTCGAGTCCTGGTTCCTGTCGTTTGAGTCGAGTTTTCATTAATCCAGCTGGTTTTTCTTTCAGGTGCTGTTTCCCCAGTGTTACTTGTTGCTTTGTCATGGCTGGTATTTTCAGTGAAATTGGTTGTTCCAGTGTGACTCGTATCTCTATTAACGACATCCTGAGGATACATTGATTTATTTTCTGTCTTGTTTGTCAGGAAGGTACGATAGACTTTTTCTTCATTCTTTTCGTCTGTTTCTACCAGTACAATGGTTTTTCCTTCTTTTAAATATTGTTCATACTGTTTTGCTTCTGTTTCCGGCATACCGGCTCCTACCATTGCGCCGACGATACCTCCTCCGCCGGCACCGATGCCAGCCCCGGATAGTGCTGCTGCGATCGGGCCGGCCGCTGCAATTTGACCGATCCCTGGGATAGCCAATAGACCAAGACCTGTTATTAAACCGGCAATGCCCCCGAGGACACCTCCGGAAGCAGCTCCGATCCCTGCGCCTTTACCAGCATTTTTGCCCCTGCCGCCTTTATTTGAGGTAACGGTGGTATCTGTTTCATCCTCCAGCACATTCACCTTATTTTTATCCTGGGCAAAGACAGAAATGTCATTACCGCTGTAACCGTGATTCTGTAAATCCCTGATTGCTCGTTCTGCGTCTCCTACGTGAGTGAATACGCCTCCGATGAGCTTTTTATCCATAATCAGCATCATCCTCCTTTTAATTTGTACACATTACCCCATACCCCCTTAATAGAAAATGTATGCATTCCCTCATAAGCGGAATATGGTCTGGGTGGTGTTTGTTTCTAGCATACTTTGTTAGTTTCTGTTCAGTTTTTTCATAAATGTTCTTTCCCCTGTAAATATGTCTTCCCATAAAAGAAGGGTGGTATGGATAGTATAGGAATATAGTTTTGAATGTTAAATGTTAGAAAGCAACCTTTAAGTGGTATGGGAGATAAGATAAAAAAATATGTCGGTATGACTAAGGAGCGATTCACATGTGGGTTAAGCACCCTTTCTTTAAATATAGCACCGCTATTATATTAATTTTGATCGGTATATTCTTTCTAAAGATCCTCAACTTTTTTGAACCTGTCAAAACAGTTATCGGCAGCATCTTCTACCCGATATTGATAGCTGGCTTCCTTTATTACATTCTGAAACCATTTGTTCATATGGTTGCTAAGATCAAATATATCCCAAAAGCTGTGGCAATTTTAATGGTATATGCGGGGATTGCAGGTATTATTTATGCTGCTTCTTTATTGTTAGCTGAAACGATAAAGAAGCAGGTTTCTAAATTAACAAAGAATTTACCCCAGGATTTGAAAAAAACAGCAGAAAAGACACAACAAACGATAGAGCAAAATGATATGGGTATGATTTCAATCAGCAGCCTCAGGCAAAAAGCGGCCAGTTTTTCAGGAGATATGGTTAAGCAGCTAGGAGATAATATCACTGAAATTCTTGGCACATTGACTGGTGCTGCCACTGTTCTTATCCTGGTTCCATTCGTTTTATTCTATTTTTTAAAAGACGATCATCGCTTTATTCCATTCATGCTGAGATTTCTCCCAGAAAAACATGAAGGAGAAGGGAAAAAGGTATTAAAAAATATCGATGAGACTTTAGCTGCTTATATTATTGGCCAGATTACGGTCGCTGTGGTCGATGGGATACTGATGTATATCGGTTATTTGATCATTGGGCTTGATTATGCGCTGGTGTTAGGTATATTCGTAATACTTACTGCCGTTGTCCCTTTTTTTGGTCCGATGATTGGGGTTCTGCCAGCGATCGTGGTCGCCTTGACACAACAGCCGATGATGGTGGTGTATGTATTGATCATACTGGCTGTGGTTCAACAGTTGGAAGGGAATCTGGTTGCCCCGGTCGTGCTCGGAAACCGATTATCAGTTCATCCCCTGACAATTATTCTGCTTTTATTAGTGGCATTTGCATTGTATGGATTCATTGGAATGCTGATTGCTATTCCGGTATATTCCGTTTTGAAGGTTACCTTAAAGAACTTGTATGATTTCTACCAGCTGCGTACCACAAACATGTAATTTGTTTTTTTATTAGTATCTGTTTAAAAGAAATTTTAAATAATTTGGGGAAAAGGAATCTTTCTACTATAGAAGATTCCTTTCTTGAATGTGTTCAGGGAGGAAATGAATGATATGATAAAGTAATCCGGAAGGGGATTTTATCATGAAAGAATTTCGATTTATAAAAATATCCATATCCTATTTGATTGCAGTCATCGGCGGAATTGCATTCCATCTTTTGCATCTTCCTCTTCCATGGATCCTTGGTCCGGTAACCTTTTTACTTCTCTATAAAATGACCACCCGACAACCAACTGATGCCTCATTAAAATTAAGGAATATCAGTTTTGGTTTTTTAGGAATTCAAATTGGGAGTACATTTACTGCTGACACGTTTATAAATGTAATTCCTTATTTATTTCCCTATACTATTTTTACACTTCTATTGATTGCGGTCAGCCTATTGAATGCTTATTTCCTTTCAAAGATGATCAAAGTAGATGCCAAAACAAGTATGCTGGGCAGTGTGCCAGGCGGTCTGTCTGCTATGCTTGCCTTAAGTGAATCTCTTAAAGGGAACACGGTGCTTGTCACTATCATCCAAACCATTCGTTTAGTCACTGTATTATTTGCCATCCCATTTGCCGCCACTCATTTTTTTGCCAGGGAATCAGGGCAAGGGATGCCTGTTTCTGCTTCAGCTCCACCCGGAGAGTGGTATACCCTTGGTATCTACATTGCTGCGTTCGTACTAGGTTCTTTATTACAAAAGCGAGTGCCCGCATCTTTGGTAATTATTCCTATGCTGATTACAGGAATCAGCAGGGCATTTGGTCTCCCTTTATTGGAATTACCGGCCATGTTATTTATATTAGCTCAATTAAGCCTGGGGGTATACTTAGGTAATTCCGTGTCTATTACAGACCTTGTCAAAGCTGGTCGGTATTGTTTGTATTATTTTGTTCTGGCTTTGTTATTGATAGGGATGTCTTTTGGATTCGGTTTTTTTCTCAGTGTGTGGACAAACATGTCATTGCCGACTGCTATTCTCAGTATATCTCCTGGAGGACTTATCGAAATGGCTTTGACGGCTGATGAAGCGGGAGGAGATCCATCCATCGTAAGTTCTTTGCAGATGATTCGACTGTTGATGATTGTCTTGATTCTTCCTTTTGTATTGCAGTGGGTAATACCAAAACTGGATAAGGAAAATATGGAGGCTGAGGGGTCTTAGTTGACGTTATCTTGAATGTGAGATATCATCACCTTGATACTGAGATAAACGAATATCAGACTACAAATATAGTTTAAAGAGGAGGCAACCCGAATGAAGATGAAACATATATTCCGGGAAGGAAAAACGGAAAATAAAAATGTATTGCTGCTCCTCCACGGTACGGGAGGAAACGAGCAGGATCTTTTGCCGATTGCGAATATGATCGATCCAGATGCCTCGATCCTTTCTGTCCGTGGAAATGTATCGGAAAACGGAATGCCGCGTTTTTTCAAACGTTTGCGTGAAGGCGTATTTGACGAAGAAGATTTGATTTACCGCACGAAGGAATTGGATGAGTTTTTAGATGAAACGGCTGAAGCTTATGGATTTGAGCGGGAGCATGTAATTGCAGTGGGCTATTCTAATGGTGCGAATATTGCTGCCAGCTTACTTTTTCACATGGAGAACGGTTTGAAAGGAGCAATGCTCTTTCACGCGATGGTTCCAAGGAGAAATGTGGAGCTCCCAGATTTGACAGGTAAGCAGTTGTTCATTGGAGCTGGGGAGAATGATCCGATTTGTCCTCCTGAAGAAACGAAGGAACTGAAAGAGCTGTTCGAAAATGCCGGTGCTACGGTGGAAGTCTTTTGGGAGAAATATGGACACCAGCTTACCGAAGCAGAGGTCAAAGAAGCAAAAAAATGGTATGATAAGACTCAGAAATGAAGTTAGGAGACTGTCTCAATCCGATGAGACAGTCTCTTTTTACAGAGAAAGGTGGCTGGTGTCATGCAAACAGCTTTTGTACCATTTGTACAGGATAAATTGTTTGAAGCGGTTTTCCTTGAAAGGCCTAATCGTTTTATTTTGCATTGTCGGTTAAAAGAAAATGAGCATACCATCAGGGTACACCTTCCTGATCCGGGCAGGTTAACTGGCTTATTACGACAGGGAGCAGTCATTATTGTCAGATATCATGAGAATCCGAACAGGAAAACAGCATGGTCGGCGGTAATGATTGAAGATAACAGCACGAATACCATGGTTTCTTTAAATACACAGCTTGCCAATCAATTAGTAGAAAAAGCATTACAGCAGGCAGTGATCCCTTCCTTAAAAAACCATAAGCTACTAAAAAGAGAATATACGATTGGTCGATCCCGGTTCGATTTCCTTCTTGAAGACGGAAACAGAAAATTGATATTGGAGGTTAAAAGTGTCACCATGAGAGAAGATAATTTTGGGAAGTTTCCGGATGCTGTCACCAAACGGGGCAAAAAACATGTGGAGGAACTGACGCAGATACAGCAGGAAGGAGAAGTGGACACCGCTATATTATTTGTCGCGCAGCGTAATGACATAACTGCAATTAAAACAGCGGATGAAATTGATCCGGGCTTCAGTGAAGCTTTGAAACAAGCGGCGGTTCATGGGGTGACAGTCCTTGGAAGCAAATGCTCCGTCGACTGGACAGGCATCACATTTGAAAAAGAAATTCTTTTTCAGGTTGCATTGGATAATAGTTGAGCGTGCCGACCTAAAACGATATCATAGAAAAATAAACTGGAAAAAGGATGGGGTAACATGATCCATAAAAGTTGGGAAACAAGCAAAACGATAAAGCAAATCGAATGTGTTCATAATAATGCTGAAAAGTTTGTGGTAGATAAAGTACTGACTCCTGGTAAAGTCTATGATGTAAAAAATGAAACAGAAGAATTTTATTTCATTCTCGATAATTCCGGAAGAATTGGTGGCTTCTATAAAGAATATTTCAAGGAAATCAGTTAAAAGATACTACATTTTCAGCCATCATTAAAATGAAACTTGCTGATAACATTGGCATAAAAGTACATCACTGCAATTAAGTGATATAGTGGATTCTCTATACTGATTTATAAAATTGAACATCACCTTTCAAAAAGCTAGACAGCAAATGCTGTCTAGCTTTTTGAGTGGACGTTTTTCCAAATATTAATCGTGAATAATACCACACTGATCATCACCAGGCTTGCTCCTACAGCCGTTCCTGCGCCTAACGCTTCGTTGTTGGTTACAAGCATAAGCGCGAGTGATCCCATCATAATCGGCAAGCCAATGTTATGAAGCCAAAAATGCCATTTGCCTAGTCGGGAAGACTCAGCTGAAGGAAATAAATGATATACGATACCTGCTAATGTCAACGCTGTCCACCCCAGCAAATTGATGTGAACATGAACAGGCGCGAGCGCATAATCATGGGAAATCGACATACCATAACCAAGTGCTACCCCGAGCAAAAAATACAATGACGATAGTTTAATTAATATTACCCCATTTACATTCCTCCTTTACACCTATATGTATGAGACTATCGTTTCATTTAGTAGCATTTCTTACTTAAGTTGAAAAGTTTGATAAAGGGGGGGAATGGGTAATTTTAATGGGATAGTAAAAAGGGGAGGATGAGATAATGATCGTTGATAATATTAAAATGTTTCGACCATATCATAACGACGGACAAACCTGTCATATCGAATTGGAGAATGGAATCATTACTTCCATCACACCTGGTCGTTATCAAGGGCACGAAAAGGATGTCCATGATGGTAAGGGGCAGGTACTGGCAGCAGGTTTCAATGACAGTCACATGCATTTGCTGCGTTATGGTCTTCTGAAAAAAGAGCTGGATTTGACTGAAATCACCAGCTGGCAGGAAATGAAAGAAGCTGTGCAGAACCATTATAAAGAGATGGAAGAATATGATTGGGTATTTGGAAAAGGATTTGATGATGGATCTTTTGATGACCTGGATCACCTGTTGACAGCAGATGACCTGGAAGAGATCTTTCCGGGAAAATATATGTATTTTATGCATCAGGATGGTCATGAGTGTGTCATCAGCAGGAAAGCATTGGAGCTATTGAAAAAAGAAGAAGACTTTAAGAAAGAACCCGATATTTTTAAGGAAAGAAATGTACATGGAAACTTAAATGGGCGTTTCAAGGATACGGCTGTACATTACATCAAACGCCATTTTTGGGGGCGTTCTGTGCAGGATGCCAAAATAGCATTGAGAAAAGCTTTCCCGCACATATCGAAACATGGAATTACTTCTCTTCACACTGATGACTTGAATTTCATCGGGTCCTATGAAAAGTTGTGGCAAGCCTATACAGAGCTGGAATCAGAAGGTGAATTACCAATTGATGTCCACTTGCACCACTATATCTTCGATAAAAACGATTTGGATGAATTTGTAAAAGAGAATACCATACGTACCGGAGATGGGACAAAACAGGTGAAAGCAGGGGCGATCAAGATCTTTTTAGATGGTACCCAACGCCTGCATACGTCTGCTATGCGTAATCCATATCCGGATAAACCCGACACAGAGGGAGTATTAATCTACACCCAGGAACAATTGAATGGCATGATCAAGACTGCGGCCGAAAATAATATGCAGGTTGCCATGCATGCCATCGGGGACCGTGCCGTAGAACAAGCAGTCACTGCTTTAGAAATGCCGGAAGCAAAAACGAAAGAGCTTCGTCACCGCATCATTCATGCCCAGTGTAAGGCACCGGATTTGATTGAACGGATGAAAAAGGTAAAGCCTTATATTGAAACCCAGCCTTCTTTTCTAATGGAAGAATGGATGGATAAGGACAAATGGACACCGGAGGATTTACTCCCATACTGTGATGCATTCAATAGCCTGATCAAAAGCCATATCCCAATCACTTTAAGTTCTGATTTACCGATAGGAACCATTAATCCTTTGGTAAGCATCTACGCTGCTGTGACACGTACTGATTTAGATGGCAATCCCGAGGGTGGATGGATGCCTCAGGAAAAACTATCTCTATCCGACAGCTTTCATAGCTTTACGTCTGTGCCGGCAGAACTTGAATATCAGGAACACTTAAAGGGTAAAATTGAACCAGGTTTCCAGGCGGATTTTGTCCTGTTGAATAAGAATCCATGGAATGTGGAAGTAAGCGATTTAAAAGATATCGAAGTCTACGAAACGTGGCACCGTGGAAGATGTGTGTATCAAAAACAAGAAGGATAGTAAGCCGCCTTGTCAATATAGTCTGTATCCTCCATAATAAAGATAACCTGTAACATGAGGAGATGGTCAGAGGTGAAAAAGTTATATCTTATCCGGCATAGCGCCACGGAAGGACAACATCATGATTCACCCTTAACGAAGTCAGGAATCAGGCAATCTCAAGTGCTTGCTAATTTCCTGGAGAGAGCCGATATCCAACGAGTGATCTCCAGTCCATATTTTCGAGCCGTAGAAACCATCAGGCCCTATGCTTTCAATAAAGGACTGACTATTGAAATTGATGACCGTCTCCAGGAACGAATATTGAGTAAAGAACCGTTAGATGACTTCATGGATTATTTAGAAAAAACATTTAAAGATCTTGATTTTAAAATGCCTGGCGGTGAATCTTCGAATGAAGCGAAAACAAGGGTCCGGAAATTACTTCTGGAACTTGAACAAGATGAAGAGCATGATGCCGTAGCTTTAGTCACACATGGGAATCTATTGGCCCTCCTGTTGCAGACATTTGATGCGGAAGTCGGGTTCGAACATTGGAAGGCTATTAGTAATCCCGATGTTTTCCTTGTGCAAAAGATGGGGGGAGACTATACAGTAGAACGGATATGGGAAGATGACATTCTGCACCCTCAACATACAGAATAGTGATTTTTTCTATGAAATAAGCAGGAATTAAATAAGAGGATATCAAATAGATATTATATGGAGTGATGTTCATCACACCTGTAAATCTAATAGAACTTATCAACATAAAAGGAGGAGATTCACTTGGCATTTGTCATTACTTCACCATGTAAGGACGAAAAAGCGGCTGAATGCGTCGATGTATGCCCAGTCGATTGTATAGACGAAGGAGAAGATATGTTTTATATCGACCCGAGTATCTGTATCGATTGTGGAGCTTGCGAGGCAGTCTGCCCGGTTGAAGCAATCTATATGGAGGATGAAGTACCTGAAGAAGAAAAAGAATACATTGAAATCAATCGTAAGTTTTTCGAAAAATAACTGAATGTTAATACAAGGAGAAAAGCTGTGTTGTCAAACACAGCTTTTTTTGGGTTGGGCTGGTAAACACTGTCCGATTCATGAATACCTTCGTCCAGATAAGGGTATGCGTATGTGTAGATGGATTGTAATAAAGGAGGAACTATCAATGACAGGTATAAAAAATAAAACCGCAATAGTTACAGGGGCAAGCAGTGGAATCGGAGAAGCAATCGCTATGCATCTGGCAGAAGCAGGGGCAAATATCGTGCTGGCAGCCAGGAGAAAAGAACGCTTAGAGGAAATTGCGTTAAAGATTCAACAAAAACATTCGGTCCATATCAAAGCAGTGGAAACGGATGTGACAAACCGTGAACAAGTTGAACAACTGGTTGCGGAAGCTAAGGAAGCGTTCGGGAGTGTCGATATATTTGTTAATAACGCAGGGGTTATGCTGCTTTCTTTCTTAAAGAATGATCATGTAGATGAATGGGAAAAAATGGTGGATGTCAATATAAAAGGAGTGCTGTTCGGAGTTCACGCTGCACTCCCGACGATGTTAGAACAGGAAAGTGGGCATATCATAAATGTTTCTTCCGTAGCAGGGCACGAAGTATTTCCTTCCAGCTCTGTCTATAGTGCGACAAAGTATGCGGTCCGGGCATTATCGATGGGGATGGAAAAGGAGTTATCTAAAACCGGAGTCAGGGTGACGAATATTTCACCAGGGGCAGTTTCAACAGAGTTGACCGAGCATATTACGGATGAAGAAGTCATTGAAAATTTCAAGAACAGAAAAATGACACCATTGGAACCAGGGGATATAGCACGAGCTGTTACGTACGCTGTGTCACAGCCTGATTATGTCAACGTCAATGAAGTGATCGTTCGCCCTTCCCAGGGTAAGAAATAAAGGAACAAAACGATAGCCGCTGTGAGGACAGCGGCTATTCTTTTATTTGGAATTTTTTATATCCCTTTTCATTTTTTTCGGTTGTAATGTCAATATGATCTACTCTTGCATAGGGACTTGGTCCCTTTTCGATATCGGCGACGAAAGCATCAAGGTCCTGCTTTTCGCCTTCGGCTTCCATTTCCACGGTTCCATCAGAATTATTTTTCACCCATCCTCTGATGTTATGTTCCGTAGCAACTTGCTGCGCAGAAAATCTGAATCCTACCCCTTGTACTCTCCCATGTACAATGATATGTGCAGATGCCATAATTTACCCCCTAATTCGTACACTTTTTTATTATTTATACCATAACCGTTTCAAAATCTCTAAAAGACTGCTTAGTGAAATAACTCCTCATAATAGTTTCTTGCGTCTTGTTCGGTTTTGAATAATACATGGTTTTCTTCTATCTTACAATAGTTATTCTGTAAGCAGATCGTTTTTATGTGGGGTGTTTCTTCCGTTTGTACGACTTTTGCCTGCTTCACATCCCAGGACATCGGATTATGTATATTGCCTGAGATTACATAAACCTCATCACCGTTCTTTACTTCATATGGGTCGATCAAATGATCCATTTGGTTTCCTCCGCAGCTATCAAAATAGTTTATTTACATAGTTTGTTCCGGTAATCTGAAAATATGCTAAATGACAAAGAGAGGTGGCAGTTCATATGAGGGAAATAGACCTATCATCCATCGATGGTTTTCGGATTGGGCATGCTTCGGATGATAAAGCAGCAACGGGGTGCTCGGTTGTGATTTGCGAACGGGGAGCTGTAGGAGGAGTAGATGTCAGAGGGGGCGCACCGGGTACACGGGAAACAGATCTATTGAGGTCGGAGAACCTGGTGGAGAGTGTCCATGCTGTTTTTTTAGCTGGCGGTAGTGCATTCGGACTGGCGGCCGGGTCAGGAGTGATGGGGTTTCTGGAAGAGAAGGGAATCGGTTTTGATACCGGGGCAGGAAGAGTCCCGGTTGTACCTGGTGCAATTCTTTACGATCTTCAAACAGGTGACAACCGAAGGCGCCCCGATATTCAAATGGGCTATGAGGCTTGCAGGAACGCTTATAAAGCCCATCAAAATAACACAGGCAATTTCGGTGCAGGTACAGGTGCTTCTATCGGTAAGATATTAGGCCCCGGACAGGCGATGAAAGGCGGAATCGGAAGCTATGCGGTACAAGCTTCCGATGTACAAATGGGAGCATTAGTTGCCGTCAACAGCTTTGGAGATATCATGGACCCTGAAACCGGCAAATTGATCGCAGGGGTATATGAAAAAGATAGTTTAGAATTGCTTTCTACTGAAAATATATTAATAAAACAAATAAAAACAGCTGATGCCAATCGCTTTTCTGGGAACACATCGATCGGTATCATCATGACCAACGCAAAGTTAACAAAAGCACAGGCAAATAAGGTTGCTTCTATTGCCCATGATGGATTTGCCCGGACAATGCGTCCTTCCCATACCCTGGTCGATGGAGACAGCTTATTTTTGCTGGCTACCGGAGAGGTTAAAGCGGATGCCAACACCATTGGCATGCTTGCAGCAAAAGTTGTAGAACAGGCAGTACTGCGAGGGGTCAAGGATACAACCACAGCATATAATCTATTAAGCTATAGAGATTTGCAGAAAAGGAGGAAAGCGTAATGCCTCGTTATTTATTCGCTTATGGCACGTTGCGCAAACATCAGCCAAACCATTTTCATCTAAAAGATGCAGAACTGGTGTCAGAACAGGCAAGAACTACTGGTAGACTGTATGAAGGCCCAAGTTATTATCCGGTATTAATGGAAGAAGATACGGCGGTCTATGGGGAGTTATATAAAGTAGATGATGAAACCCTTGCTAAGATAGATGAACTCGAAGGCTTTCAGGAAAGGGGACTGGACAATTTATATGATAGAAAGATGAAAGAAGTAGAGACAGATCAGGGCAGCTATCAGGCTTATGTTTATTATTTATCACCAAATAGAAAGGAGATGGCTGAAACCAGCATCCAATATGGCGATTGGAAAGTGCACGAATTATTGAAAAAAGATGAAGTCACCTACTTCGCCTTTGGCTCATGTATGGATGCCGAGCGCTTCAAATTGGCAGGGGTCGATCATTATTTCCATCAAAAACTAGGGCGCGGAGTGTTGGAAGGCTATCGTCTTCTCTTTTCCCACCATGTCCATGATGGCGGAAGAGCGGATATCATGGAAGCAGATAACCATGTTGAGGGAGTCTTATACAGGACGCCGCTGGATGCCGTCGAGTATTTGTTCAAACGTGAAGGGGTCGAAGCGGGTCACTATCGTCCTACCGTAGTTGATATCAAACAAGAAGATAAGCAGTTGAAGGATGTGTTGACATTTTACGTGCTTGATAAGAAGCCTGATCTTCCTCCGCCTTTTCATTATGCAAAGGAAATTCATCGTGGCGCAGCCTACTGCCTATCTGATGACTATATGAACCACCTGGAGACATTATTTGTAGAGAAGTTCCAGGTTGATGGTTTCAGCGATTACGTAAAAAAGAGTACAAGTTAACAAAAATAAGGTCTTGCATTAATTTTTCATTCAGGTATAATCATTTCTAAATATTTGAAATCGATGACGAAGAGAGTAATCAGTTGTAGACACAAAGCGAACCGGGGGTGGTGGGAGCCTGGTTGAAAGCAGCTGGTGAACCGGACTTCCGAGATATTGGCTTGAATGAAAGTAGAGTTGATCGTATCGCTGCGTTAAAGCGTCAAGATGGAGGGGAATATCGGGCTTTCCCCTTAACAAGAGTGGTACCGCGGGAAGACCCCCGTCTCTATACATTAGAGACGGGGGTCTTTTTATATTTATTTAGGGGGAATTCACATGTATGGAAAAAAGATACTTGTAACAGTGATAGAGGAAGAATTGAAAGGCGTTTTATCTTTTGAGGAAATAGCAGCGCGGATAGAGATACCTAAATTAGACACGCATGGAGATCTGTCTTTTCCTTGTTTTTCGTTAGCGAAAGTGTACCAGTCACCTCCTCAGAAAATAGCACATGAGCTTGCAGAAAAACTTGCTCATCCACTGTTTACCCAAATCGAGTCAGCCGGCGGGTATGTGAATATAAAGCTAAAGAGGGTCCAGGCAAGCAAGGAAATACTGGAAAAGGTGATTGGTGCAGGGCTTGATTATGGAAGCCAGCAAAAGGATGGGCATATTAATATTGATTTTTCCTCTCCTAATATAGCGAAACCTTTTGCGATGGGGCACCTCCGCTCGACGGTCATCGGAAATTCTATCGGACTGCTTGCTGAAAAGCTGGGATATCAAGTGACCCGGATCAATCATATCGGAGACTGGGGAACCCAGTTCGGGAAGCTGCTGTATGCCTACTCGAAATGGGGGGATGAGCAGGCAGTGAAACAGAACCCCATAAAGGAACTGTTTCGTCTTTACGTACAATTTCATGATGAGGCTGCAAAATATCCGCAATTAGAAGAAGAGGGGAGAGCCTGGTTTAAAATATTAGAAACAGGTGATCCAAAAGCGTTAAAATTATGGCAATGGTTCCGGGATGAGTCATTAAAAGACTTCATGACGATTTATAATCGAATACAGGTTGGTTTCGATAGTTATCACGGAGAAGCGTTTTATAATGATAAGATGGCGCGGGTAGTTAACCTGTTGCAGGAGAAGGACTTACTGGAAGAGTCGGAAGGAGCGATGGTTGTCCGACTGGAGGAATATGAGCTACCGCCTTGTTTGATTCAAAAATCAGATGGTACTTCCCTATATGCGACAAGAGATTTAGCGGCTGCCATCTACCGGAAAGAAACTTATGATTTTGATACTTCGCTTTACGTAGTCGGACGGGAACAGACCATTCACTTTGAACAAATCAAAGCCGTTTTGGCAAAAATGGGATACGACTGGGCAGAAGAAATAGTCCATGTCCCTTTCGGAATGATTTTGAAAGATGGCAAGAAAATGTCGACAAGGAAAGGGAAAGTGATCCTGCTTCAAGAGGTATTGGATGAAATAGAGCTGCTTGTTACTGAACAAATGGAAGCGAAAAACCCAGCTTTACAAGATAAGAAAGCGATCATTCAACAAATAGGAGCGGGAGCTGTCATATTTCATGATCTAAAAAATCATCGTCTCCATGATGTGGAATTTTCCCTGAAGCAGATGACCAGTTTTGAAGGAGAAACAGGGCCTTATTTACAATATTCCCATGTAAGGGCTTGTTCAATTCTGGATAAAGTAAAAGAGAACCCCGCATTGTTGGTCCAAGGTCTGGAGGATGGTGATAGCTGGAGAGTTATCAAACAGCTCGATGCATTCCCGTCTGTTGTGGAAAAAGCATATCATGAAAAAGCTCCTTCCATTATGGCGGATTATCTACTGAAGCTGGCAAAAGCATTCAACAGACTTTATGGAAAAGTGAAAGTCATCGATCATAAAGAATACTTACCAGTAGTAATTGGGGTACAGACGGTATTAAAAGAAGGATTGAGATTACTCGGGGTAAAGGCTCCAGCTAAGATGTAGGTAACACTATTCATCGAGCGTTGCTCCTGCTACAATATATAACAAGAATAACGACAATAAATTATTACAGAGTATCTGCCGGATATAAAGGAGTCCCAGCTATGAATGTAACTACGAAAGACAGTCAACTTACAAAAGAAGCACTACGATTAAGTGGTTTATATCATGAATTAAATCGCCAAGGTAAAGATAAGCACGCAGAAAAGGTATTGGATTTGATCAGTAAATGGGAGAAGAAACAGTTGGTTATCGGTTTTGCCGGTCATTTTTCGGCTGGAAAATCGACGATGATCAATACGTTGTTGGAAGATGACATTCTCCCTTCCAGCCCAATACCGACCAGTGCCAATGTTGTCAAACTTCAGTCAGGCGATGATTATACGCGGGTTTTTTACCGGGAGGAAAACCCGGTCCATTATCGAGGAAAGCCTGAAATGGAAACGATCCAGTCACTTTGTAAAGATGGGGACGAAATCGTCTCATTAGAAATCAGTCAGCGTGATACAAACCTTCCGGAGCATGTCACCCTGATCGATACTCCAGGGGTCGATTCCACCAATGATGCGGACAGGATCATTACGGAATCTTCTCTCCATTTGATGGATTATATGTACTATGTCATGGATTATAATCATGTGCAATCAGAAGTGAACCTCTCCTTTTTACAGGAAATGCAAAAAAACAGGCTTCCTTTTTCTGTCATCATCAATCAGGTTGACAAACATCAGGATGAAGAATTATCATTTCTGGACTTCAAAGCCAGTGTCAATAAAGCGCTTCAGGACTGGAATTTGAGCCCGGATAACATATTCTATACATCCTTGATGAAGCAGGACTTAGTGATAAATGAGCTTCCCCAGTTAAAAATACACCTTGAAGATATCTACCAGCTGGAAGAGAGAGAAAGGGCGGAAAGCATTTTCCGTAACGCTTCCTTGATCATCGAAGAAAGCGTCGATCAGCTGGCTGAGGAGAATGATGAGGAAGAAGCTGAGTTGATCGATAACATCGAAGCATTAAAGACAGCTATGGATAATCAGAATAACAGTGAAGACCCGGAAGCGGAACTCCGGGAGTTATCGACAAGGGAAGAAAAAGCAGAATCTTTTTATCAGGAACGGGTGCTTTCCCTTTTTAAAAATGCTTATTTGATGCCGACAACATTAAGGGAAGATGCGGAGCGGTATTTAGAAGCGATGCAGCCAGGTTTCAAGGTTGGTTTAATGTTTACGAAGAAAAAGACAGAAGAAGAACGCGACCAAAGAAAACAGGATTTTTATACGCATCTGATGAAAGTAGTAGAAAAAAACTTGAAGTGGCCGTTACGGGACAGATTGTTGGAAGTCGTAGAAGCTTATCCTGTCGCTCATTCTCAAGTGACAGATCATATACAGAATATGGATATCCACTATTCAGAGCAGCGATTGGAAGACCTGATTGAACCAGGGGCAAAAGTGACAGGTCAGTATGTTTTAGTTTATACCGATAAAGTTGCTGAGGATATCAAGCGTGTCTATAAGACTTATGTCAAGGAGTTATGGGAAACCATTAAAAAAGGAATCAATGAGGAATCAAATGCAAAAATGGCATCCTTCGAGGATGAGCGTCAATTGCTCGAAAAAATACAGCACTATCGTGAGGCGATCGAGAACTTAGAAAAAGAGATTGAAAATCATCGTACACAGTTATGGACTGCTTTCCAAAGTGAATCGCTGGACGGAGAGCATCTGCAACATATCCAGGAAATGCTGACAGAGCGGGAGGCTGGCGTTGAAGAAAAAGAAACCTTCCTGGCAGGCTATCAACAAAAAAAAGCTCCTGAACAGGAAGAAGTTGAACTTCAGGCGCAGGATGAGGGACAACCGGCAACTATTGATAAGGATGCAACCCTCAAAACGATTGCACAGGTCGTGGAAACGATCGAGGATACTCCAGGTTTTCAAGAATTAGCAGCACAGTTGACAGAAAAGGGAAAACGCCTGAAGGATCAGGAGTTCACGGTCGCTTTATTCGGTGCTTTTAGTGCTGGTAAGTCTTCGTTCGCTAATGCGCTGATTAAAGAAAAGCTGTTACCGGTATCACCAAATCCTACGACAGCGACGATCAATAAGATTGCTCCGCCAAATGAGCACCATCCTCATGGAAGCATTTCAGTCAAAATGAAAACAGAATCGCAAATGGTAGAAGACCTGCAAGCTTTTGCAAGTATTCTCGGGATAGAAGAAAACCGGCTGCCGGCTTTGGTGAATGAATTGGCTGCTCTGGAAGAAAAGGACTTTCAACCATTAGAGCATAAACAGCGATCTTTTGTATATGCGGTATTAGAAGGATACGCGGCAGCTGAGAATAAAATCGGTGAGCAGTTGACTATCGGCTTAGATGAATTTCCAGGTTATGTAGCAGATGAAAAGAAATCCTGTTTCGTGGAATGGATGCAAGTGCATTATGACTGCCCTTTGACTCAAAAAGGTATAACACTGGTGGATACACCTGGAGCGGACTCCGTCAACGCGAGACATACAGATGTAGCTTTTGAGTATATCCGAAATGCAGATGCAATATTATTCATCACTTATTATAATCATCCTTTTTCTAAAGCGGATGAAAGCTTTTTGACTCAGCTGGGAAGAGTGAAAGATGCCTTCAGTATGGATAAGATGTTTTTCCTTATTAACGCAGCTGACCTGGCTCAATCAGAAGAGGAACTCGATAGTGTACTCACTTATATGGAGGAGCAGTTGTTACGTTTTCAAATACGGAAACCTCAATTATTTCCTATCTCCAGTCTCTACGCTTTAAGAGGGGATGACGAGAAGGATAACCTCACAGGAAAGGCAAGAGAAGGTTTTTCGAATTTTGAAGAGCGTTTCTATGCCTTTATTGACAGGGATCTGCCTGAAGTGCTGATTCGTTCGATCGAACATGATTTCAACCGTGCAAAAAGCAGGATGGATACGATCATTGCGGATGCGAGCCTTGATCAATCTGCCCGCATGCAGAAGATAGAAGTGAATAACCAGGATAAGGAAGAAATGCTCGAAGTCCTTAGCAGCTTCAGTTATGCACCATATCACACAAGGATAGCGCAAAAAATAGAAAAACAAGTCTATTATATTCATCAGCGCATGCTGTTGAACTTCAATGATTACTTCAAGCATCACTTTAATCCAGCTACGATAAAAGGAAGCGGGAAAGAAGCGAAACTGCAATTGGAAATGGCTGCAGAATCATTGTTCCAGGAAGTCAGTTATGAACTGAACCAGGAACTTCGTGCTGTGTCATTGAGAATAGAAGGATTTTTAAATGATTCATTGATACAATTAAACCAGGATTTGCAACGTCGTTTCCAGGAGATCAGAAAAAGCTTTGAACTGAGTGAACCGGAAACTCAGGAGTTACAACATCCTGCCTTCAATTTCATAGTCCACCTTGATAGCAATGAAACGAACAGGATATTGCAAAGCTTCAAAGGGACGAAGAAATTCTTCGAACAGAATGAAAAAGAGCAGATGAAAGAAGCTTTCAAAGCGGCGGTTGATCCTGTTATCAAGGGGCAATTGGACGAGGCAGAACAGGAAGTGAATGGCCTCTATCTGCCTCAGTGGGATGAAATCGTTACAGCACTTAAACAAGATAAGAACAGTGAAATTGGTGATTACTATGACGGGTTGAACTACAACCTCGAGCATCCACTGGATATCGAAGCCTTAAGAATTAAACTAAAACAACTTAATAAACTCCATTAATCACAAAAAAGACGCCTGGTAAAGCCTCAGGCGTCTTTTGTAATTAAATATTGATTTTTACTTTACTGTCCGCACGCAGTTTTTCTACCAGTTTGGAAATTTGTTCCTGTTCTTTCGATTTCTTTAATTGCTGTTCTACTTGTGGTTTAACGTCTTCATATTTCGGAATCTCTTGTTCTTTACCTGTTTGTTCTGCCTGTTGTTCCATTTGCTTGACCATTTTATCATATTCAGCTTTCAGTTCTTTTTCGGTCACTTCTGCTTGCTCTGTATTTTCTTCTACATATTTCTCAACTTGAAGGCTTTCTCTGATTCTCGGTTTCAATTCTTCTTTAGAAGACATGTTGTTCATTTTTAAGAATTCCTGCATTTGTTCTTCAGATTTTATTTGTTTCTCTATTTCATTGTACTTTTTTTCGACTTTTTTATCGTCCACTTTAATTCCGGATTTTTTTGCATATTGTACGAGAAGCTCTGAATCTACCAAAGAATTGACAATGCTCTTTTGCAGTTGTTCTTTATTTTGATCCACATTCATACCCATTTGTTCATATTGTTTTTTCATTGCCTTGTATTGTTGGGTGAATCTGTCTTTTGAAATTTCTTCACCATTGACGACGGCTACTGGGTCTGGAATATCGCTGCTGCTTTCTTCGGCATTTTTCTCTTGTTTTTCCTCTGTTTGACCTTCTTTACCTTCCTGGCTTTCGCCCTGGCCGGATTCTTTGTCTCCGCCGCTGCAGGCAGCGAGTCCAAGAACCAATACGATCCCGAACATGATCGTCAGTAACTTTTTATTCATTTTATCTCTCCTTTGGTGGACATGATGAAGCATAAGAGGAGTGTAGCATAGCCCTATAAGCTTGTAAACACAGAAGCTAAGCAGTCAGATACATATTTTGGTATTCCAGCGAATAGGCTGATAAAAGGAAATAGAGGAGGGATGGTTTCCATATGTATTACTATCAATTTCCTTATTACACCTATTATTACCCTATTCCTTATCGTCAGCAGCAGCCAGGCAAGCGCGCCCATGCTAAACTTGAAGGTGGGTCGTTAGCGGAAAAACTGAAAGGTGATGTTAATTTTTACGAATTACCTTATGGTGTAGAGGTGTTTGTTCAAGTCCAAGGACTCCCGAAATACCAGACAGGTGGAAATGGAAAAAAACAAATCGGTCCACATGGCTTTCATATTCATGAAAAAGGGTCTTGTGAAGCAGGTGATCCGAAAAATCCTTTTCAAGCGGCAGGCGGCCATTGGAATCCGGACAATCAGCCGCATGGCAACCATGCCGGAGATTTCCCGGTCTTGTTTTCTAATGATGGTTTTGCCCAGATGATGTTCTTTACTAACCGTTTTAAATTAGACGATATCCTGAATAAAACAGTGATCATCCATGAAGGTCCGGATGATTATCAGACTCAGCCTGCCGGGGATGCTGGTAAGCGGCTAGCATGCGGTATTATAAAACCGATGTGATTTTTTTGAATAAAAAGGAAACCTATTGCATAGACTGTAAGAAGCGGGGGTGATTTGGGCTGTCATCTTGACTTATCAAGGAGATTATAGTAATATAAATATATAATTTTATCACTTTAAAAAAAGAAAGTAACTGGCGTATGAATAACAAAATCACCTATTATAAAGAGTGATCGATGATTCATCTGATACTTTTTATAATATGTGATTTTTTATGAAGTCCATATTAATTTTTATGAAACATTGGAGGACCAAAAGAATGAAAAATGGTACAGTAAAATGGTTTAACGCAGAAAAAGGCTTCGGTTTTATCGAAGTTCAAGGTGAAGACGACGTATTCGTACACTTCAGTGCAATCGAAGGCGAAGGCTTCAAGACACTTGAAGAAGGCCAGGCAGTTGAATTCGAAATCACTGAAGGCAACCGTGGACCACAAGCTGCAAATGTAGTTAAACTATAATAGTAGCACAAACATATGACAGGAAAGGGACTGGCTTTAAGAAAGTCAGTCTCTTTTACATAGGTTCCCATTTTTCAAAGGAGGTAGGCATACGATGGCATTCGGAAAAAAGAATCAAGAGGAAATCATTAAGGAAGAAACTAAGATTTGGGTGTGTGACTCAGAGGACTGTAATTGTTGGATGAGGGATAATTTTAAAATGGAAGAAACACCGACTTGTCCGATATGCAAAAGTGATATGAGCATCTCTACGAAGGTTCTTCAAGTGGTAGATAATAACAGTATTTATTATAAATAAATTACGACAGGCCACGCTAAGAGTGAAGTGTGGCCTGTTTTGTACTTTAAGAACGTTTAACCTTGTTAAAGGATTAAAGTATAACAAAAACTAAGGCTTTCGCCATAAGGACTTGCGACAAGCCATGTTTTTCTAATGAGGCAGAATGGGCGGATGAGACAGATAAGAAGGATAATTACTGGTGGAAATATATCATCTTGAGCATAACAATGATATAATTCTTCTGGTATGAATTTTGAAATATGGAGGATTATGTATGATCAATGTACACAATGTCAGTCTTCGATTCGGTGACCAGAAGCTATTTGAAGACGTAAATATAAAGTTCACCCCTGGTAACTGTTACGGGCTGATCGGAGCCAATGGTGCCGGGAAATCAACATTCTTAAAGATCTTAAGCGGGGAAATCGAAGCACAGACCGGGGATGTTTCGATGAAACCGGGGCAGCGTATGGCTGTTTTGAAACAGAACCATTTCGAGTACGATGAGTATGAGGTTTTACAGGTAGTGATTATGGGGCACGCACGTCTCTATGAAGTGATGGAAGAAAAAAATGCTATCTATATGAAACCTGATTTCTCTGATGAAGATGGCATCAAGGCTGCTGAGCTTGAAGGCGAATTTGCCGAAATGAACGGGTGGGAAGCAGAATCTGACGCTGCCCGGTTATTGAAAGGATTAGGAATCGGAGAAGAATTACATGGAAAACTATTGAAAGATCTCAGTGGTTCTGAAAAAGTAAAAGTATTATTGGCTCAAGCATTGTTCGGTAATCCGGATGTTTTACTTTTAGACGAGCCGACTAACCACTTGGACATCAAAGCGATCCAATGGCTCGAAGACTTCTTAATCAATTTCGAGAATACCGTCATTGTCGTATCCCACGACCGTCACTTCCTGAACAACGTCTGTACCCATATTGCGGACTTGGACTTCGGTAAGATCCAGGTTTATGTCGGGAATTATGATTTTTGGTATGAATCCAGCCAGCTGGCACAAAAAATGGCTGCCGAACAAAACAAGAAAAAAGAAGAGAAGATCAATGAATTGAAGGAGTTCATCGCCAGATTCAGCGCCAATGCTTCGAAATCCAAACAGGCGACTTCCAGAAAAAAGCTGCTTGAGAAAATTACACTGGATGATATCCAGCCATCATCCCGAAAATATCCTTATATTGCATTCAATGCTGACAGAGAAATCGGGAATGATCTATTAGTGGTGGACGGAATATCCAAGACAATTGATGGGGAGAAAGTGTTGAATAATGTCAGTTTTACCTTGACTAAAGATGACAAGGTCGCGTTTGTTGGTGAGAATGAAATCGCTAAGACGACATTATTCCAGATATTATCCGGTGAAATGGAACCGGATGAAGGCACCTATAAATGGGGAATTACGACTTCTCAAAGCTATTTTCCAAAAGATAACTCTAAATACTTTGAAGGATGCGATTTGACACTGGTCGAGTGGCTGCGTCAATATTCCCGGGAAGACGAAACGGAAACCTTCCTAAGAGGGTTCCTTGGACGGATGTTATTCTCAGGAGAGGAAGCTTTGAAGAAAGCAAGTGTTCTTTCCGGGGGAGAAAAGGTAAGGTGTATGCTTTCTAAGATGATGCTGAGCGGGGCTAATGTATTGATTCTGGATGAACCGACCAACCACTTGGATCTGGAATCCATTACGGCTTTGAATAATGGGCTGATCAAGTTTAAAGGGTCGATCTTATTTTCTTCCCATGACCATCAGTTCATCGAAACGATAGCAAATCGTATCATTGAATTGACACCGAATGGAATTGTAGACGAAGAGATGAGCTATGATGAATATATCCAGGATCCGAAAGTAGAACAAAAATTAAAAGCTTTACTATAATTGAATATTGAATTTGAATAATAGTGTTATTGCAATGTTGCGATAACACTATTATTTTGTATTATTTTCCATTGTAATCTTATTGATATATTAATGTTATTACTGAAATATAATTGTTACTGTTTTGTTCTTCACATTTTTCCCTCATATGTTAAATTAGGTTTTGTAAGCAAATTAATCCAATTTTCTAAGGAGGTTTTCCTGTGAAGAAAACAGTAGTATCATTAGCAGCCGTAACCACAATCTCTGGTGGTCTAGCAGTACAGGCACAGGCACACGATGGGGAATATGTGGTGAACAAAGGCGACACGCTTTGGGGAATCTCCCAAGAGTATAACGTGACCGTAAATTCATTGAAAGATTGGAACAACCTTGACTCCAATCTCATCTATCCAAATGATAAATTGACAGTTTCTAATAATGGAGCTACTCCGGCCGTTTCAAGTGCCGATTACTATACTGTTAAATCCGGTGACACACTTTGGGGCATTTCTCAGGATCATGGCGTATCTGTCAACGAACTGAAAGAGTGGAACCAACTATCCACCACTACCATTTATCCTGGCGATCAACTTAGCTTAAAAGGTGCTGTTGAACAGACAAGCAACACAGAAGCAAAAGAAACCACAACAGAGACAGAGCAAGCTTCAAATTCAGTTGAAGGACAAACTATCAATGTCAGCGCTACTGCTTATACAGCTAATTGCACAGGCTGCTCTGGTGTAACGGCAACAGGCATCGACCTTAATGCTAATCCTGACAAAAAGGTCATCGCTGTCGATCCGGATGTCATTCCACTAGGTTCTGAAGTATATGTAGAAGGTTATGGACGAGCTGTAGCCGGAGATATCGGCGGAGCTATCCAAGGAAATAAGATTGATGTATTCATTCCAAATCGTTCTGATGCTCTTGCATGGGGCGTCCAAAACGTAGAAGTGACAATCTTAGATTAATAGATTAAAAAAGCTGCCTCCAACGAGAGGCCGCTGAAGAACTGAATATCTTTGAAAATTAGAATTTAAAAAAGCGTTTTGTATGGAAAGTAATTTCCACACAGAACGCTTTTTGTTTAATTACAAAAGGTTTGCACTGTCTATTCCTTCATTAGTTTAACGATTCGCTTCACATTAGCTGTGAAAATCGCCATCGCACCTTGCATGCGCATGCCTTCGAGGCCCGATGATGAGGCTACCTCATATCCGTGTCTATGCTTCAATTCACTATTCTTCGCTTCAATCTTATATCGTATCTTCGCCTTTTCTTGTATAGATGGTTTTTAGAAGGAGGTATTTGAACATACAAATGGGATGAACTGCGTTCTGCCCATTGTCATGACAGTATTTATCCTTTAGTTCGTCATAAACGAAGGAAAAGTCTATAAGCTCATTGATTTCCCGAAGAAGATGATCCTTAGGGACCACCATATCGTAGAGTCCTTCGTACTGGCTTAAATTCATGGATAATTGACGTTCTAACATCGAACCCCTCACTTTTATGTATTACTTTCATTGTACAAGAAAAAAGAGTGACTTTCTTTTAGAAATCAAAGAAAATCATTCTTTTTCGTTTACCCTCAGTTGATTCCACGATGAGCGTTCGGTGGTGACGCCTGCGGGAACAGCGCGAGCCGAAGATCCACTTGGCCAAGTTAGCTGAGGTCGTGCCCGCGGCAAGCATCCACCGACAAGCGATTCGTGAGAATCAACAACAAACGTTGCCAGCCCCTTTAGGTTATAAAGGACTTTTTCAGTGGCCTCTCCAACGAGGCGGCTTTTTTAGTGGGAAAATAATGGTTTGGTACAATGAAAGGAATTTTTAGACAAGTCAGTCAACTTTATTGATAGATAGAAACCTCTCATAGTATAATTAGATTGCATGTAAGCGAATACACAGATTGCTTACTGTACGAAAATGGAGGAGGGGTTATATGAGTGGTATTTGGTTAGCGCTTATCGGCGGTCTTGTTTTCTTTCTCGGATATAGATATTATTCCAAGTTCATCGCCGAAAAGATTTACCGGTTGGATCCGAATTACACAACACCTGCCCATCAGTATAAAGATGGCGTAGATTTCGTACCGACCAACAAATTCGTTTTATGGGGGCATCACTTTACATCCGTCGCCGGAGCTGCACCGATTGTCGGTCCGGCTATTGCCGTTTACTGGGGCTGGCTCCCGGCAATATTATGGGTGCTTCTTGGTACTGTTTTTGCTGCCGGTGTCCATGACTTTGGAACGTTAGTGTTATCGGTCAGAAATAAAGGGCAGTCCGTAGGTACATTAGCCAGCAAGCTTATCGGCCAGAGGGCGAAAGTGTTGTTCTTATTCATCATCCTGTTGTTAGTTCTTATGGTTAATGCGGTATTTGCATGGGTTATTGCGAACTTATTCATTTCCTTCCCGGCAAGTGTGTTATCTGTGTTCATCCAGATTCCTTTAGCTATCTGGATCGGCTACAGTGTATACAAAAGGAAAAAAAGCATGCTTCTGCCTTCCATAGTAGCTTTAGGAGTCATGTATCTGGCGGCAATCGTTTCCAGTTACGTTCCGGCATTACAGATCGACCTGGTGAAATATTTCGGAGGAGAAGGTGCCACAGCTTTATTTGGCATGAGTGCCACTTCTGCAGCATTTTTGGTTTGGATCATCGTGTTGATGGTATACGTCTACATCGCATCGACCCTGCCAGTATGGAAGCTGCTTCAACCACGTGATTATATCAACTCTCATCAGTTGATCGTCGGTTTAGGCATTCTTTATTTAGGATTATTATTTACCAATCCGGAAATCACTGCACCGGTTACGAACCCTCAGGCCAATGATGTATCCTGGTTCCCGTTACTGTTCATCACGATTGCATGTGGTGCAATTTCAGGGTTCCACGGGTTAGTTTCCTCCGGTACATCATCTAAACAGTTGAATAAAGAAACGGATGCCCGTTTCGTAGGATATTTAGGTTCTGTCGGTGAAGGTGCGCTGGCTTTGATTGCTATTATCGCTGTCGTTACATTTTTCCCGACAGCAGGAGAATTCACAGCTACGTATAGTGGTTTCACTGCAGCGAGCGGTGCAGGACTGGGAGTCTTTATCCAGGGTGCTGCCCAGTTGGCAACAGGATTAGGGATTCCGGCTTCAGTTGCTGCTACTATCGTATCTGTTATCGTTGTCAGCTTCGCTGCGACAACACTTGACTCTTCTGTACGATTGATGCGTTATATTATTGCTGAACTTGGTATGGAATATAATGTCAAGCCTATTACAAAAACGCATGTGGCTACAACTATTGCTGTAGTATCCAGTGCAGCACTGACATTGATTCCACAAGGGCCAAAAGGGTTCGGTTCCGGGGGTTATCTGTTATGGCCATTATTCGGTACTTCGAACCAGTTACTTGCAGGAATCAGTTTATTGCTGGTTTCCATCTGGCTGAAGCGTAATGGCAGGAACTATCTTCCGACGATCATTCCAATGGCTTTCGTCATGTTTATGACTTTATGGGCGATGATCTCCCAGGTGTTTACACAATGGGCGCCATGGACAGAAACCAGTGACTGGATGTTATTCAGCTTTGGTGCGATCATCCTCATATTCACCTTCTGGATTCTGATCACCGCTTTCTCTGCAATAGCCATGAATAAAAATGATAGTATCGAGAGAAGTGCTTAGTAAACCGAAAAGCCGCGCTGTAAATAGTGCGGCTTTTCTCTTTCAAAGGAGGTGCAGGGAATGGTTGATATTATAATTATCCGGGCTGAAAAAGAAATCGGGATGGGATGATGTGGTGGAATAAGTGATGACGGGCTCATCACCATGTCTGAAGAATTCAAACATCATGATAAGGATCGGAAAGATATGGGGGAAATCTATCGCCAGACCTTGATAGATTATGGAGATAAAGTAGATATCAGTTTTTTAGATCCAAGAAACCTGCTTTCGATAGCTGCTTATTTCATCAAACATATAAAAGCAGGCAATATCACCTCCTGGGAGGGCTTCACCCATTTTTTCCTTCATATCAAATTCAATGCCGTATTCATCAATGGCCGATACCTTAAGGATTTTAACAATTATGATAAACTGATTAAAGAAATACTATATACCTAGGAGGCGGCAATATGACGGATAAAAAGTTTTCGCTGAAACGTCTCTTCGAACTTTATGATGAAGTTTTAAGTCTACCGCACAAAAATGAAGTAGCCAGGGAACTGCGTGACGAAGATGACTTATTTTTATTACTGGTCTATTCAGATATGCTGGGCATACCGAATCCTGCCTTTTATTATACACTGGAGCTTTATCCTTATATTATAGAAAAGTTTCATGACTGGCACCTTAGGATGGGGATGGAAAAATCTCCTTTGGACGGAATTCGCTGCTGTTAAATATGGAGTGAAGGGGTTTTTGGCTAATGAGTAATCTACATGATAAAAAAATTCTGTTTGTGGGCGGGAAAGGAGGGGTGGGTAAGTCAACGACCTCTGCGGCTTTTGCCCTTGCGCTGGCTGACTCGGGACATAGCACATTGATTGTCTCCACTGACCCTGCTCACAACTTAGGGGATATCTTCCATAAAAAAGTGAAACACGAAAAAACGAAACTTGGTGAAAATCTCTGGGGGATCGAAGTTGATCCGGAACGGGAGTCGAAACGTTATATCGAAGGGGTGAAGGATAACTTACAGGGGATTGTCAAATCGAGAATGGTAGAAGAAGTCCACCGTCAAATCGATATGGCCAGTGCTTCTCCCGGTGCGGATGAAGCTGCTTTATTTGACCGGCTGATTTCTATCATTCTTGAGGAATCAGGTGATTTTGACAAAATCATTTTCGATACAGCACCTACCGGACATACGATTCGTCTCTTGACACTACCTGAATTAATGAGTGTCTGGATTGACGGCATGCTGGAACGGAGACAGAAAATCAACGATAATTATACACAGTTGTTGAATGACGGCGAGCCGGTTGAAGACCCAATCTATGAAATTTTACAGAAAAGGAAGAATAAATTCGCTGCCGTTCGGGAAATCATTTTGGACGGCAGCCAAACAGGGTTCCTGTTTGTCCTGAATCCGGAACGGCTTCCGATTCTGGAAACCGAACAGGCTATCAGGCAGTTGGATAAATATCACCTGCATGTCAGGACACTTGTAGTCAATAAGGTACTGCCTGAACATGCTGATGGTACATTTTTAGCCAAGCGGAGAAAACAGGAAAGTAATTATCTTCAACAAATCGAAAAGACTTTTCCAAAGCAGAAACTGATTAAAGTGCCTTTATTTGAAGAGGACGTTTCGGATATGGAAAAACTACAGGTATTCGCAGACTATATACAACAAAATCTCAAGGAGGAATCGGAAATATGAAAGCGATCGTACATGAAGGAAAAGAGGGTCTGAATGGTTTATCCTATCGCGATATTTATGAACTGGAGACCACTCCTGGCAATGTAAAAGTAAAGCTGAAAGCAGCTGGCATGAACCGCAGGGATATTGCTGTAACTTCCCGCCATAAGCCGGATCAGCCGGCACTGGTGTTAGGCTCTGACGGTGCTGGAGTGATAACGGAAGTTGGAGCTGGTGTGACCAATGTCAAAACGGGCGATGAAGTTGTTATCAATCCCGGGTTAGGCTGGAAAGAAAACAGCGATGCACCGCCGCAAGGATTTGAAATCATGGGATTTCCGGATCATGGAACTTTTGGTGAATATGTGGTTGTACCAGGCGACCATGTAGAAGCTAAACCGGCACATTTATCCTGGGAAGAAGCAGGTGTTTTACCACTTGCTGCGCTGACTGCCTATCGTGTAATTTTCACAAGGGGAAAAGTGAAAAAGGGAGATACCGTACTGCTTCCAGGTATCGGGAGCGGAGTACTTACTTTTGCCTTGAAATTCGCTAAAGCTCTGGGAGCACGTGTCATCGTGACTTCAAGAAGCGAAGAAAAATTAGAAGCAGCCAAGAAGCTGGGAGCAGATCGTGCAATCAACACCCAGTCTGATTGGAACAATGAATTACAGGATGAACAAATTGATCTTGTAGTTGAAAGCATCGGTCGGGCTACCTTCAATAAATCTCTTGGTGTCGTCCGTAAGGGTGGTACGATCGTTACCTTTGGTGCCACTACCGAAGATGAGGTGGAAATCGATATCCGCAAATTCTTCTATGGGCAGTACAACCTGCTCGGCTCTACCATGGGCAGCGCGGAAGAATTCAAGGAAATGCTGGAATTCATCACTGCCAATGATATTAAACCTGAGCTTGATCGTGTATTCAAGCTTTCTCAATATAAGGAAGCATTCGAGTATCTAAGAGATACCAAAAACTTTGGAAAGATTGGTTTCACAGTAGAAGGATAACCCTTTTTCCCCGTGGTATTGTTTTACTAACAACCACGGGGTTTTTTATTGTCGAAGATTGTAATAATATGAAAGAAAACCACGAATATGCCAATAAAACGAAATAAATTGTAATAATAAGAAGGAAGAATAATTCCAAATATAGAAATTAAACACGATGTCTAAAGGAGGAGTACTATGTCTGAAGATAAAAGACCTGTCACCAAAGATGATATTTTCAACATTCAATCGGTCACCAATCCTAAATGGTCGCCCGACGGGAAAGGGGTTGTATTCGTAAAAACCCATATCAATAAAGAGGAAGATAAATACATATCTAATTTGTATCATTTTGATAAAACGACAGCAGAGATTAACCAATGGACTTATGGAGAAGATAAAAACTATCAGCCGAAATGGTCCCCTGATGGTAAACTGGTGGCGTTTTTATCTACCAGGGAGGAAAAAAGCCAGCTTTACGTGCTTTCTTTATATGGAGGAGAAGCAAAGCAAATTACCACTTGTCCGAACGGTGTCAGTGATTTTGAGTGGTCTCCGGATGGTAAGCGGATTGCATTTCAGGCTTCTTTGAGTACAGAGGAATCTTTTGATGAACAAAAGAAGGAAGACAAAGGGGATGATAAGAAAGAAAAAGTAAGAGTAATTACAAAGATGAAATATAAAGCGGATGGTGTGGGGTTTGTTGAAGACCAGGAGCAGCAAATCGGTATCGTTGATATAACCAGTGGAGAAATGACACAGTTGACAGAGAACGGACATAGCTATGGATTGCTAACCTGGTCACCAGACGGCAAGACACTGGTTTTTTCCGGAGATGAAGCGGAGAACAAAGATTTCTCATTCAGTGCCGATTTGTTTTTATATGATGTGGAAGGTAAGGAGCGTACAACGGTTGAGACAGAGAAGGGTTATATTTCTGATGCAAAGTGGTCTCCGGATGGCAGCAAACTTGCCTTCATCTTCCATGGCCTGGTTTATAAGAATGCCTCTCATCCTGATTTATATATTCTTGATCGGGAGAGTGGAGAAACAACTAATGTGACCAGTCAATTGGACCTTCCTGTAGGTGACTTTACCGCAGGGGATATACAGCAGGGGGCACAGATTCCAGGTATCGTCTGGCTGGATGATGAATCCTTCTATTTTCCTGTCAGTGAATATGGAAATGTAGTGTTATACAAAGGGAATACGTGGGGGAAGCTGAAGCGGGTTTGGAATGAAAAGCATCATGTCTATGGATTTGATGTAAATGGGAAAACAGGAGAAGTAGCTGCGGTGGTTTCCACTACGACGAACCCAGGGGAACTTTATTTATTTGATGTGGGCCAGCAGGCAAGTAGAAAAGTGACGGATTTTAATGGAGAATGGCTTCGTAGTACAAAACTTTCCGAACCGGAGGAATTTATATTCAGAAGTGTAGAGAGCTGGGATGTCCACGGATGGATGATGAAACCGGTCGATTTCGTTGAAGGTGAAAAATATCCATTGATATATCAGGTCCATGGCGGTCCTCATGCAATGTATGGCAATACGTTCTTCCATGAAATGCAATTGCTTGCTGCTCAAGGCTATGTTGTAGCTTATGTCAACCCGCGTGGTTCGCATGGCTATCATCAGGAATTCGTTAATGCCGTGCGGGGCGATTATGGCGGCAACGACTATGTAGATGTGATGAATGGTCTCGACTATTTACTCGAGGCGTATGAGTTCATAGATGAGGAGCGGCTTGGATTGACTGGCGGAAGTTATGGAGGGTTTATGACCAACTGGATCGTGGGTCACACGGATCGCTTCAAAGCGGCTGTGACACAGCGTTGTATTTCCAATTGGATCAGTTTTTACGGGGTCAGCGACATTGGTTATTATTTCAGTGAGTGGCAGATACAAGCGGATCTTCATAACTTCGAAAAACTGTGGAAGCATTCACCATTGGCATATGTGGATAATATGGTAACTCCGTTATTGCTTATTCATAGTGAAAATGATTTGCGTTGTCCGATTGAACAATCGGAGCAGCTTTTCATCGCTTTGAAGCGTAAGGAGAAGGATACGGAATTTGTACGTATACCAGATGCCGATCACAACTTATCACGGACAGGCAAACCTTCGCTTCGTCTGGAGCGGTTGCAGCATCTGATGAGATGGTTTGAAGAAAAGCTATAATGTATTCTAGAGGCCGGGAAGCTATCCCGGTCTTTTTTAATGGGGCAAAACTTCCGGACAGCAGTTGCTTTTTGTATAAATGGATAGAAACCATATTAATTCTCTTTTTAGAAGGACTTTTTTCGGTGCGTACTGATGGACTTCCACTGGAAAGCTTTTTTAGTCATATGCTAGCCAAATTATGACCGAGATAACAATGGCTGGAAGAACTGGTGCTTTTCTGTTTATACATTTCCGATAAAGGGTACAAAAGGGAAGATATCGATACGCAAGGAGGCGATTATTATGGGGATATGGCTGGAATTCGGCTGGACAATTCTTGTCATCATCGGTCTGGAAGGCCTGCTGTCAGCCGATAATGCCCTTGTGATGGGGGTTTTAGTTAAAGATCTGCCTGAAAAAAAACGGAAAAAAGCGCTCTTTTATGGAATCCTGGGTGCCTATATCTTCCGTTTCGCTGCACTTTTTGCTATTTCATTTGTTGTGAATATCTGGCAGATACAGGCTATTGGTGCCGCATACCTTATCTATTTAGGCATAAAGCATATGATTAAAAACAGTAAAGAAGATGACGATAGTAAAGAGAATAATAAAATCAATGAAAACCAGAGCTTATGGAAGGTTATTCTGAAAGTTGAATTGACCGATATTGCTTTCGCCATCGACTCGATACTGGCAGCCGTTGCGATTGCCGTTTCATTGCCTGACACACCATTTCCAAAGTTCGGCGGAATGGATGCAGCCAAATTCGCCGTCGTCTTCATCGGTATGGCAATTGGTTTGGCATTCATCCGAATAGCTGCAACTTACGTGGTAAAATATATGAAAAAGTATCCGACAATTGAAAAAGCAGCTTTCATTATTGTTGCCTGGGTTGGTGTGAAGCTTGCAATCCACACTCTGGAGAATAAAAATGTCACACTTGGACTGATCCACGAAGGATTCACGCACAGTCTATGGTGGAAAGTAATATTTTGGGGCGTGATGATCATGATAATTGTTATCGCGGCAATTATTGCTAAACGGAAGAACACTGCTTCAAACCAGTCAGAAGCCTGATAGTGATAGATAGCTCAGGCAAGCGGTTGGCTGATTGCTTATAAGCTATATATCATTTCAGATGAATTTTTAT
>NZ_KI543236.1:990588-1250750 GCF_000496835.1 Thalassobacillus devorans MSP14 | reverse complement strand
TTTAGCTTTTTATCATAGATAAGAAAGTATGATATTGCGGTTTTCTCTAGAGTTATAGTCGGCAACAGCAACCAGCCCTAAAAACCGGATATTATGAAAGCTATATCATTCTACTTGAAACTTAGTAGCAACTCCGAAATGTAATTAAAAAACATATTCAGCAAAAAGCTTACAAAATCCATTTTCAAAAATCCATTTAAACGCTTAAAAAATCAGATATTTTCTTAGACACTGCTCCACTAAAAAAGATTATTTTAGTCTCCTGCGAGTTTTCTTTTAATGTAAACCATAAAGTAGAGATTTTTGAAGAGGAAAACGTGCTTCATTCGACAGACAAACACAATTGTATTGTAAAATAGAAGATAAATCTAGTAATTTAGGAAACATTTACTTATAAAGAACAGGAGTGTTGTTGGAATGTCTCATAAGAATAATCCAAAAAAGTTTGCGTTAAATATGAGTGCTGCCCAGTTTACTAAGTTTTATATCATGCATCTCCTGCAAGTACATCCTCCCATGATCAGCGAACAATTTAAAAAAGAATTTCAAAAACTGACAACGAACTGGATACCAGCACCTTCAACATTGCTGGATACATTACACGACATGACAGAAGAGGGGTTATTATCCAGAAGAGAAGACTATAAATCACACGACCGCAAGAGGCAGAAGGTATATTGGTATTCACTCACAGATAAGGGAAAAGAAGAATTCGATGTGTTAAAAAAACGTTACCGGTTATTATTTGAAGAGCAGCTAGACATACTTAATAAAATAATGAAAGAAATTTATAAATAACAAGTCTAAGAAATGATATAGGGAGCGTCCATTTTATGCAACTAAGCGTTTTAGACCAGTCACCAATCTCCAAAGGGAATACGGCGACCGAAACACTGAACAATAGTTTAGTACTTGCTCAACAAGCAGAACATCTAGGTTATCACCGTTATTGGATGGCAGAACACCATAATACGAATGGATTAGCATGCTCTTCGCCCGAAATAATGATAACAAGAATCGGTGCTGCCACCAGTCGGATACGTATAGGCTCAGGTGGTGTCTTACTTCCACAGTACAGCCCTCTGAAAGTAGCTGAAAACTTTAAGATGCTGGAAGCGCTTTTCCCAAACCGGATAGATTTAGGGCTTGGAAGGTCACCAGGCGGGTCACAAAAAACACGACTGGCTCTTACAGATGGTATGAATAAAACCTTAAGCGCCTTCCCCAGGCAGGTCCAGGAACTGCGGCAATTTCTCTATGGAGATATACCGAAAGATCATCCTTCCTTCGGTGTTAAGGCTGCTCCATATACTAACAGCAATCCAGATGTATGGGTGCTCGGTTTATCTTCCCGTGGTGCCCGGCATGCTGCTAACAACGGGACCGGCTTCACTTTTGGCCACTTCATTGATCCCTCACACGGAGAAGAAGCGATTGATACTTACAGAACGCATTTTAAAGCTGCGTATGATAAACGTACTCCCGAGGTAAATGTCTGTGTGTTTGTGGTATGTGCTGACACGGATGAAGAAGCTGAACAACTGGCTCTGAGTCAGGATATGTGGCTGCTGCAAGTAGAAAAAGGACTCGATACAAGAGTTCCATCAATAGAAGAAGTCAAAAACTATACATTTAACTTAAAAGAAATAGAGAAAATCAGGAAGAACCGGAAACGTATGATTGTAGGGTCTCAAACCAAAGTGAGGCGGGAACTGCTTAAATTGAAAGATTTGTATCAAACGGATGAGTTTTTGATTATTACAAATATCTATGATTTTGAGGCTAAACTCAGGTCCTACCAATTGATAGCAGACATAACATTTTGAATATGCATAGATTTTCACCATATGGGTATGTACCTATATCAAACATTAAGGAGGGCATACCGTATATGGGTGAACATCTTATTCCAAAGCAGTCATCTTCTTTATGGAGAGAGTTGCAGATAGAGACATTTCCAGCATTATCAGAAGATATAGCTTCTGATATCACAGTGGTAGGTTCCGGTATTGCCGGTATTACTACTGCTTACCGGCTCGTCAAGTCAGGCTATCAGGTGACATTGATCGAAGCCGGAAGGATATTAGAAGGGACAACCGGTTATACTACTGCGAAAGTTTCCGCTCAGCATGGTTTGATCTATCAGCAGCTGGAAAAAACAATCGGTCTGGAAAATGCTATGTTATATTATCAGGCTAATCTGGCTGCTATTCAGGCGATTGAACAAAACATAGAAGAACTTGGTATCGAGTGTGACTTTTCATACCAGGACGCTTTTGTATACGGTGAAACTGATAAAGCCAGGAAGTTGATCGAAAAAGAAGCAGAGCTCTATGAAAGGCTGGATATCGACGGAGAGATGACAGACAAAGTCGACCTGCCATTCCCTGTGACAGCTGCTATCAGAATGAGTGAACAGGCTCAGTTCCATCCTGTAAAGTACTTACTGCCAATGATCGATTTTATGAAGAAGAATCAGGCCAATATCTATGAAAATACAAGGGCAGTTGATATCGAAAAAGGAGATAAGCCAAAGGTAGTTACGAAGGACGGTCATACCATCACTTCCAATCATGTGGTAATCGCCTCCCATTTTCCTTTCAAGGATATGGACGGTCTGTATTTTTCCAGAATGCATGTTGAACGTTCTTATTCCCTGGCTGTTAAGACAGAGCAGTCTATCCCGGAAGGTATGTATTTGAATGTGGAAGAGCCAAAACGTTCCATACGGAAGGCGCTGGATAAGACTGGGGAAGAGGTACTGCTTGTGGGTGGAGAGGGACATACAAGCGGACAAAGCGAAGATACGTATCACCATTACAAAAACCTGGTGAAATTTACAGAAGAACATTATACGATCCGTGATGTACCATACCGTTGGTCTTCTCAGGATATGAGCACCCTGGATATGGTGCCTTATATTGGGACAATTACGTCCAACCAACCCAACATTTACATCGCCACAGGTTTTGCTAAATGGGGAATGACACAAGGGACAATTGCTGCTGATGTTATTCATGACATGATTACCGGACGAAAAAATCCATTTGAAGAATTATATGATCCATCCAGATTTCATAAAAGCACTGGCGTAAAAAGTTTTACCAAAGAAAATGCCGATGTGGCTAAAGAGTTTGTCAAAGGAAAATTACCAACAAAGCGTAAAAAGGATATGAAAGACCTGGAACCGGACCAGGGTGCCAGTGTGAAAGTTGAGGGAAAGAGTGCGGGGGCCTACAAAGATGAACACGGGAATGTAAGCCTAATAGATACTACTTGCACCCATATGGGCTGTGAGCTTGCCTGGAACAATGCAGAGCGCTCATGGGACTGCCCATGTCATGGTTCCAGGTTCACCGTACAGGGAGAAGTAATTGAAGGGCCGGCAACTCAACCGCTGAACAAAGTAAACGTCGAATAACTACACTTACAGGATGGTGATGATGAATGACCAAAACAGCCGTAGTAACAGGTGCGGGATCCGGAATAGGAAAGGCGGCAGCCATAAGGCTGGCAAAGGAAGGTTACGCCGTTGCTTTAATGGATTTGAAAGAAAATCGAGCAAAAGCCGTTCAAAATGAAATTTTAGAGGGTGGCGGGCAAGCACAGGTGTATGATATTGATGTATCTGATGAAGCCAGGGTGCAGGAAGGACTTGCCCATGTAAATGAGCAATGGGGCAGCATCGATGTCGTATTTGATAATGCTGGCATCAACGGCACTTTCGCACCGATTGAAGACATGAAGACGGAGGATTGGGAACAGACGATCCATACCAATTTAAAGAGCACTTTCCTATTTGTTAAGCATAGCATTCCTTACATGAAAGAGTCAGGAGGAAGCATCATCATTACGAGCTCCATCAACGGAAATCGGACGTTCTCAGGTATCGGTATGTCTGCATATAGTACGTCAAAAGCCGGGCAAGTAGCCTTTATGAAAATGGCTGCACTGGAACTGGCACGCTATCATATCCGTGTAAATGCCATTTGTCCTGGAGCGATTGATACCAATATTGACCAAAATACAGAAAAAACAAACAGCCTGGAGAAAGTTCAAATTCCAGTGGAATATCCAGAAGGCGGCCAGCCGCTTGAACATGCACCAGGAACTCCTGAACAGGTGGCTGACCTGGTTTACTTTTTAGCTTCCGAACAATCGAGTCATATTACAGGCACAGAGATGTATATTGATGGCGCCGAATCACTTTTATAATTATTCATTTGAGTACTCATAGGAGAGTACTCTTTTTTGTCGACAAATGTTTTACAACAAAATTACAAGGGTAGAAGATTAACGGAAAGCAGTTACATACCATAAAAGGAGGAAATTTATACATGAGTAAAGATAATCGTAAAGATGAACAACTCGAGCAGTTCCGTACCGACGATAGAGATAAAAAGATGACCACTAATCAAGGAACGAAGGTATCGGAAGATGAATTTTCTTTAAAGGCAGGTGAACGAGGCCCAACATTAATGGAAGACTTCCACTTTCGTGAAAAAATGACCCACTTCGACCATGAACGTATACCTGAGCGTATTGTTCACGCACGAGGGTTTGCCGCTCATGGTGAATTCCAGCCTTATGAATCTATGAAAGAATTTACGAAAGCTGATTTCTTACAAGACCCTTCAAAGAAAACCCCTGTCTTTGTTCGTTTTTCTACAGTACAAGGCTCCAAAGGATCAGCAGAAACTGTACGCGACGCCCGTGGTTTTGCCACTAAATTTTATACGGATGAAGGGAACTTTGATCTAGTCGGTAACAACATTCCTGTTTTCTTCATACAGGATGCCATTAAATTTCCTGATTTAGTGCATGCCCTGAAACCAGAACCACATAATGAAATGCCGCAGGGAGCTACCGCCCACGATACCTTCTGGGACTTCATTGCCAATAACCAGGAATCTGCCCATATGGTCATGTGGGCAATGTCTGATCGTGCGATACCACGAAGTTTCCGTATGATGGAAGGATTCGGTGTCCATACCTTCCGCTTTGTCAATGATAAAGGGGAAGCGCACTTCATCAAATGGCATTGGAAGCCGGTATTAGGTACACATTCTCTTGTATGGGATGAAGCCCAAAAAATTTCCGGTAAAGACCCTGACTTCCACCGTGGGGATCTATATGATTCAATTGAGAACGGGGATTATCCGGAATTTGAATTAGGTGTCCAGATCATTAAAGAGGAAGATGAATTCAATTTCGATTTTGATATACTAGATCCTACAAAATTATGGCCGGAGGAAGATGTACCAGTCAAGAAGATCGGTAAGATGACGCTGAATCGAAATGTCGATAATGTGTTCGCTGAAACAGAGCAGGTTGCTTTTCATCCAGGTCATGTAGTTCCTGGAATTGACTTTACAAATGATCCGTTACTGCAGGGACGGTTGTTTTCTTATACGGATACCCAGCTGATTCGCTTAGGCGGGCCTAATTTCCATGAGCTGCCGATTAACCGTCCCGTATGCCCTTTCCACAATAATCAGCGCGATGGTTATGGACGTATGACGATCAATAAAGGGCCAGTTGCTTATCATAAAAACTCAATGGCTGATAATACACCGGAAACTTCCGCTCCGGAAGAAGGCGGTTTTGAACATTACCAGGAAAAAGTGGAAGGCCAGAAAGTTCGTAAACGTAGTGACAGCTTTAAGGATCACTTCTCACAGGCGACTTTATTCTGGAATAGTATGAGCGATCCGGAAAAAGAGCATATCAAAGAAGCCTTCAGTTTTGAGCTTGGTAAACTTTCCAGTGAATCTGTCCAGCAGCAGGTAGTAGACATGTTTGCTAATGTCAGCCTGGAACTTGCCAGGGAAGTAGCACAAAATATTGGTGTCAAAGTTCCGGAAGAGGGAGGATCCAATGTAACTAAATCATCCCCGGCTTTGAGCCAGGAAAATACCAACAAATTGCCACATACCCGTAAAGTTGGTGTGATTGTGGCAGAAGGTTTCAACGGATCAGATGTGACTTCGGTAATCGAGGCTCTTAAAAAAGCTGAAGTAGAACCGGAAATCATCAGTGACAAACTTGGCACTGTAAAAGGGACGGATGGTGAAGAACTGGAAGCAGATCATACGTTCTTAACGGGAGAATCTGTCTTGTTTGATGCATTATATGCCGTAGGAAGCACTTCAGCAGATAAAAAATTCCAACAAGATACTTTATACTTCCTGAAAGAAGCATTTGCTCATTATAAGCCAATCGGTGCTACGCATGAGGGTGTGGATTTGTTGAAAAAAGCAGGAATCGATGACCGTTTAGGTGTTGTTACCAATGATGACTTGAAATCTTTTGTAAAAGAATTTGTCGCAGCGATTGCTGATCACCGCCATTGGGATCGTGAAATTGTATAAGCTTTAAACAGTAGAGAGGGAGGGGGAACCTCCCTCTTGTTTTATTTCCATGTTACATAACTATTGAAAAGAAAGAACAAACTAACCTTATTTACAAGGGTAAGGTGGACGTTATGACAATATTTAGACTTGGATATGTAGCGATGAGTAAAACGCTTGAAAAAGCTTCGCCCTCTCAAACGATGACGTATACGCGATTTCAGGCACTTCCGGATAGGGAGGCAGCGATAAGAAAATTAGAAGCAATCGCCCGCTCTAACTTACATAATACATTACGGCTGTTAAGGCATAATCAAGCCCATGGCATCAAATTCTTCCGTATGAGCTCGAGACTTGTTCCGCTGGCAACCCATGAAGAATTACGAGATTGGCGGTATATTTCAGCACTGACAGAGGAACTGAAAGCGATTGGAGATTATGCTAAAGCGAATGAGATGCGCATTGATTTCCACCCTGATCACTTCGTAGTGATTAATACACCGGATAAAGAAGTTTTTCAAAGGGCTATGATTGTTTTAAAGTACCATTTTATGCTCCTTCATGCCATGGGGGTTGATCCGACTCACCGATGTGTACTGCATTTAGGCGGACAATACCAGGATAAAGAGCATGCGCTGGAAAGTTTCATTGAAAACTGGGCGCTTGTTCCTTACAGTCTGCAAAAGATGATTATGATTGAAAATGATGATAAATCATTTACTCTAGAGGACTGTCTCTATGTGTGCGAAAAACTCAATATTCCGCTCGTATTTGATTTACATCACCATTTGGCAAACCATCGTGATGTAAATTGGGTTAACGAGTGGAGTCGTGTCGTTGATACATGGAGATCATCCCCTTTACCGCTTAAAATGCATATTTCGAGTCCTAAAAGTGAAGCAAATTTCAAAAGCCATGCGGATTATATTGAATCTGAAATGTTTCTTGATTTTGTTGAAAAAGTGGATGGAACGATATCACAAGTGGATTGTATGATTGAAGCGAAGCAGAAAGACGAGGCATTATTTCAATTAATTAAAGATTTACGCGACAGTCCTACAATCAAAATGAAGAGTAATACCACATTCAATTGGGTAGAAGTGTAAGTGTAAAAGTTTCTTCAGGCATTCCATTAAGCTATAATGAAAATCACTATAGGTGAGGAAAGGGAAGAAATATAGAAATGAGTAATTTAAAAATCGGAATGGTACAAAAGATGAATGTACAAAAGAAAAAAACAGAAGGATTCGTGCTTTCAGATGGCGATCAGGAAGTTATGCTGCCGGACGAGCAGGCACGTGATGATATCGAATTAGATAAGGAAATAGAGGTGTTTCTTTACCAGGATAAGAGGGGAAACACGTTAGCGACCATGACTACCCCTGAAGTGGACCTCGAGACATACGGCTGGGTAGAAGTCGTGGAAGTTGTCAAAAATCTGGGCGTGTTCGTTGATATTGGGATTGAAAAAGAAATCCTTGTATCTTCAGATGATCTGCCTTTATTAGAAAGTGTATGGCCAAAGCCGGGAGATTGGCTGTTTGTCAGTCTTGAACATGATAAGAAAGGACGCCTGCTGGCGAAACCGATAACTGAAGGAGCAGTACAAGAAGACTTAGAGCCCGCTCCTGAATCATTATTGAAAAGTGATATTACGGGCAGAATCTACCGTTCCACTAAAGCTGGTTCTTTCCTTTTGACAGAAGAGGGCTACCGTGGATTTATCCACCCCTCAGAACGTCGAGAAGAGCCCCGTGTTGGTGAAACGGTAACGGGAAGAGTGATTGATGTAAAAGAGGATGGGTCTATCAACGTTTCTTTGCGTCCTTTAAAGCAGGAAGGAATGACAGAAGATGCTGAGGTTATTATGGAATATTTAATTGAACGTGGCGGCAGTATCCCCTTCCATGATAAAAGTGATCCGGATGATATAAGGAAGACTTTCCGAATCAGTAAAGCTGCTTTTAAACGAGCCCTGGGGAAATTAATGAAAGAGGGAAAAGTTATTCAGCAGGATGGCAAAACGATTTTGACAGATACAATGGAGCAATGAACATGCACAAGACGGTATCTTATTTACAGATATCGTCTTTTTTGTATTTTAAGACAGGTTTAACTTTGTTAAAGGATTAAAGTATAAGAAAAACTTTCACAGATGATGGGCTATTTGAATATCCTGCCTTTGGGAGGAGGTTGGAGAGAATAATGTATAACTATTATCATGGATATCCAGAACAAGCGGAAATGGATCGACAAAACCCATCTGAGATAAAAGAAATGTGCCAAACCAATCACTACTATTTTGTTCAAATTCAATTATCAGATGGATCACTTGTGGATGGAATCATTGATGGGACCGATGAAGATCATGTCTATTTACTTGTTCCTGTCGGAGATGAGAAGGAAGAGATGGAACAGAGGCAATTCGGCTACAGTGGTTTTGGACCATATGGCGGCTACCCATATGGCGCAGGATATGGTTATCCAAGGAGGTTCCGCAGATTCAGGAGACGCCGCTACCCGTTCTTTTACATCAGACGACTTTTTTTCCCGTTTTTCTATTAACGAAAAGCACGCCTATGGCAATTCCATTGGCGTGCTTTTTTACTGTCTAAAAATTTATAAAAATTGATGGTTATAGATAACATTTTGCGGCGGGCTGCATCCAGCTACAGCGCCTACCCCCTCGAGGTCTTAAGTCAATCCTCTCTGTGACAAAAAACGTCACGGCGAGGATTGTCTTAAGCTTGTCGGGGGTTAGCAAGGCGCTTGCGCTTTAGCACTTGCTATTCTCTTGGATTATGTTCGGCAAATTTTACAAAGGTTGTTTCATCCTCAATCAACCCGCAGGAAGCACATTGTACCTTCTTATCTGGTCCGTTATAGCTCAAATGAAAGGCATCCAGATTGTCATCTGTGTATTCTTCCATAATAATCCCGGTTCCAGGATCCATCTTCACGGATGAAGGAAGCTGCTGAATTAAATTGAAACGGGAACGATTGGTTTTACAATTGGGGCATAAGTATGGGTTAGACATGTTGACCACCTCCAACCTTATTATTTCCCAATAGTTGTTTATTATAAAAATTATTTCTTATTTCGTTTTTCTATTTCTGCACTAACTACAAATGCAAGATCATCATTTCCGAATAAGGAAAGCACACCTAGAAGTGTTTCATCCATGATTTCATCTGCTTCATTCTTTGGTACCGTCAATTCCATAGCCCGGTTTAAGGCATCATTCGACTTTTGAGTTGGATAAGCACGCTTATATACTTCAGCAGGGTCTAAATCATGGTTGATGCACCACTGGGCAAAGACAAGAATCATCATCTCTTCATCCTGCTGGTAGTTGCGTATGACTTGTTCATTGATTTCTTTTCGATTCATGCAACATACTCCCTTTACTATGATGGTTTCATTATATCGAGCAACTCTAAACAATAACAACTATTTCAACATATTTTACGAATGAAAAAAGGAAAATTTGTTCGTAATAGGGAATTAATAAAAGGAAAGCATATTTTTGAGGAGGGATAAACGATTGGAACGGGTTAGAGTATTACTGATCGCCATATTGAGTTTATTTATTTTATCACTCGGCATTCCAATGGAAGGCGATGCGAAAATTCCTGACAGAAAGTCGATTAACTATGTTGCGCTGGGAGATTCACTGGCAGCTGGATGGACCCCTACATCTGATGAAAACGGAAATGATGGGCCCGGATATCCTGAATTTCTAGCAGAAAGATTCGAGCAGTCGAATTACGATATCACATTAATCAACCATGGTAAAAGTGGACATACCACATCAGATGTATTGATGGATTTAAAGGATAAAAATGTTCAAAAAAATATTAAAGAAGCAGATTTATTAACACTTGATATCGGAGCCAACGATTTACTTGGTCATTTATTTAATGGTAATTTAGCAGGATTGGAAAGTGCTTCGACTATAGCTGTGGGTAACATTTCGAAGATTTTGAAAGACATCAGGGAGTTGAACGCAAATGTAGATATCTATGTGATGGGCTATTATAATGCAATCGAGCCTTATGAGAGTTATAAGGATTTACAGCCTGAAATACTGCCACTTTTACAACAATTCAACGATGAGATAAAAAAAGTAACAGAATCGGCTGATTCGGTGTATGTACCGACATTTAAAGTGATAGCCAAGGATTACGATACGTATCTTCCTTATGCTGATGTCCATTTAAGTGAAGAGGGCTATCAGGCGGTTGCCAAGGAATTTTGGAAAAAGATGACCCCGCGAAAATACGGAGAATAACCATATATGAAGACAGGTAGCTGAAGCTATCTGTCTTTTATATTGCACTTGTCACAGGTCAACCTATACAGGGCATAGGCTATGAAAGACAGTTATGAAAATACAGGAGGAAGATTCATGAATTCTAACTATTTTCACATGCCCTATGTATATCCATATGTGACGAATCCATACCAGGCACCATATGTCCGCTATCCTTACAGCCATTATTATGGTAGTTACCAATCCTATCAGGATGTCAGGCAGCCGGTCCGTGGCCAGGCGACATGGACTGAGGGGGGAGCAGTGACCCAATGCGGGATTCCGTGGTCGGCTAATCTCTATATGACAGTAGCAGTTGGTCAGAACACACCATACAAATGTGGGGATACCTTAAAAATCAAAAACTTAGCTAACGGTAGAGAAGTATTAGTAACTGTAGTAGATCAGGTTGCCGGTTATGGTGCAAACAAAGTGAATTTACACAAGAGAGCTTTTGAAGCATTAGGAGCCAATGTCGATTTAGGGGTTATCAATGTAGAGATAACTACAGGTATTGAGCTGGAAGAGGAAAAATGGGGAAAGTACCTGCTTGAAATCGTACAATCAGCGTACTCGAACTATAATGTAACAGATTATAATAGAATAAGTAAAACTCAGCAGAATGCTAACCAAATGACAGAAACCTATAAATATGTACTGCGTTCTCCACAAGAAACAATCAATATTGAAGGAACTGTCGCCTATAACCCAAATACCGATCGAATTATTTCCATTGATTTAAAGGAAGTGTAAGCAGTATGATGAAAGAGATAGGGAGACGAACCCTGTCTCTTTCATTTTTAATAACAGGCTGCTGATATATCAGGAAGCTGATTAAACTGTTGCGAAATGGCAACACTTCTAGTATTGTAGGAATGAATGGTTAAAATTGAAAAGAGGGTTATAAATGAAACAATCTATATATGGAATGACGTTCGACCAGTTGACTGACTGGCTGATGGAACGCGGACATAAAAAATTCCGTGCATCACAAGTTTGGGACTGGCTGTATAACAAACGAGTCAAAAGCTTTTCAGAAATGAATAATGTCAATAAAGATTGTATCCAACTGCTGGAAGAAAATTTTGTGATCCAGACGCTGCAACAAGAGATCAAACAGGAATCTTCAGATGGTACAATCAAATTTCTATTTAAACTGCAGGATGGGAATGTAATTGAAACCGTATTGATGCGGTTCCATTATGGGTTATCCGTTTGTGTGACAACACAAGTCGGCTGTAACATCGGTTGTTCATTCTGTGCAAGTGGACTATTGAAAAAAAGCCGAGATCTATCGAGCGGTGAAATTGTTGAGCAGATTATGAATGTCCAGCATGCACTGGACGATAAAGGAGAAGGGGACCGTGTGAGCCATATCGTTGTGATGGGTATTGGAGAACCGTTCGATAACTACGATAATACGTTGGATTTCATTCGTATCGTCAACTCTCAGAAAGGGCTGGCTATTGGTGCAAGAAAGATTACTGTATCTACTAGTGGACTAGCTGATCAAATTTATCAGTTTGCTGATGAAGACTTGCAGGTAAACCTTGCTTTATCATTACACGCACCGAATGATGAACTTCGTACAAGAATTATGAAGATCAATAAAGCATATCCGTTAGATAAATTGATGCCAGCGATTGATTATTATCTGGAGAAAACCAATCGCCGGATTACCTTTGAGTATATTATGCTAAGAGATGTCAATGATCATCAAAAAGAAGCGAGAGAACTTGCAGAACTGTTGAAAGATAAACGGCATTTATCTTATGTCAACTTGATTCCGTATAATCCGGTTGACGACCATTCCTATCAGCGTAGTGAGAAAGAAGCGATCTTAGGATTTTATGACACGTTGAAGAAAAATGGCATTAACTGCGTTATTCGCCATGAAAATGGAACAGATATTGATGCAGCATGTGGTCAGTTACGCAGTAAGCAAGTCAAAAAGGAAAAAAAGAAGCAGGCAGCAAAGTAATACGATGAGCACACCGATAGCCGGTGTGCTTTTTTTGTGTGTATGTATAAGGCATGAAAATACCCTTTCTGAATATTATGGATAGGAGGCTGGATTATAGGGGGGATTGAGGTGTTAGTTAAGAATAATATTATACCAAAACATAGGGTAGTCTCGATTTATGAAGATGCCACAATGAGTGAAGCAAAACGGGTGCTGGATAAAAGTGAATATCGCTGCATTCCTGCCGTCAATAGTAATGGGGAGTACCGGGGAATGATATTTCGCTCCAGAATCGAACGTTACGAGAACGAATGTTTCAGAAACGGGGATACTCCGGATGAAAATGAGCATATTACAAATGTTCTTGCCTACCCTGAAACTTATGTATATGAAGAAACTTCATTCCCACAAGCGATGTTACGAGTAAAAGCTCTTCCATTTATCGCTGTACTGGATAAAAGAGAAAAGTTTGTCGGGATTCTCACACATAACAAAGTATTCGACCTACTGGAGCAATCGTTTGGGCTTCATGCGGGAGATTATATCTTCACTATCGCATCACCAGAAAAACACGGTGCAGTTGCCCAGCTTTCCAAAATGCTGAATAAACGAGGCATTAACATCGAGGGATTAATGACGTTTGATGATGATGGCAGTAGAGTTGTAAGACGTCTCTGTATCGCCGTATCCAATGTCACCAAAGCGCAGCTAAGCGAACTGTTCGCTAAATTGGAAAAGAAAGGTTACCGCGTACTTCGCTCAGAACAGACTGAAAAGAACGACCAAATTACAAGAACTATATTGGAAGATTGATTCAAACCACCAGGGATGCTGGTGGTTTTTTAGGAAAGACAAAGGTGAGGAGGATTGATTGAGTGAGGTAACGTTATCTTGTAGAATGTCCATTAGATGAAGTCAGAATAAGAAAAGGTGTTAATTTGAAGAAGTATATCATAATAGGAGCTGGCATACTTGGAGCATCAACTGCATACCATTTGGCGAAGCAGCAAGCTGAGGTAATATTAGTTGATCGGGAAGATTATGGACAAGCGACAGCAGCTGCGGCAGGAATCGTATGTCCCTGGCTAACTCACCGTAAAAATAATGAATGGTATCGATTAGTGATAGGTGGTGCCAAATACTATCCATCACTTATTAAAGAACTTGAAAAGTATGGGGGAACAGAAACTGCATACTTAAGAGTAGGTGCAATCAATATTTTTAATAAAGAAGATATGCTGGACCGCAAGTTAGAGCTAGCCATAGAGCGCAGGCGTGATACACCCGAAATGGGCGAAGTCACCAAGCTTTCGAGAAAGGAAACCAAATCACTTTTCCCACCTTTGAAAGATGAATATGGAGCAGTCCATATCAGTGGCGGGGGGAGAGTGAATGGGAGTGCTTTACGAGATGCACTTATCCGAGGCGCCGAAATGAATGGGGCAACTTACATCAAGGGTGATGCAGGGATTCAGCTGGAAGATAATCATGTCAAATGTGTAACTGTAGGGCCGGAAAAATTTGAAGCCGATGAGGTTATTATTACTGGAGGAACGTGGACGGAAGAAGTACTTAAGCCATTAGGACTTGACTTTAACATGCATACACAAAAGGCTCAGATCGTCCACTTACAAATGCCTGACACGGATACCAGCAATTGGCCAGTGGTCATGCCTCCATTTGGACAGTATTTCCTCACGTTCGGAAACGGGAGAATTGTTATCGGTGCAACCCAGGAAGATAACGTCGGAAAAGATCCAAGGGTTACAGCAGGGGGAGTCCATAGAGTTATCGATAAAAGCTTTACGTGTTGCACCTGGATTTGCTTCAGCAACCTACTTAGGAACTAAAGTGGGTTTTCGTCCTTTTACACCTGGAAGCCTTCCTGTTATAGGGCGGATTCCTGAAATAGAAGGATTGTTCGTAGCTAATGGACTTGGGGCTTCAGGTTTGACGAGCGGTCCGTACTTAGGTGCGGAGCTTGCTAATTTAGCACTTGGCAAACCTACAGATTTGAATATGAATGATTATGATGTATCTAATGCATTGGATAAGTAAAAAACAGTAACTCATTCGCTGCGTGTAACTATAAGACGTCATCGGAAATTATCGGACTTCTGGAAGACTTACAGGTACATCACTAATAATTATCAGCATCTCAGAGGAAGAAATTCCTGATATGAAATATTATAGGAACCAGGGGATTGGAACTTATGGTTCACGCTTTTATTTCTTAGTTTACATAATACTTATTATCGGAAGTTAATCCAAAAACCGTAATTTTGTCTCAATAGCTAAGTATACTTAAGATAGTGAGATGAAATTTAAAATTAAGTGAAAATCTCCAAATTATTTCTGCTATAATATCATTGGAAATTTAGTTTTATAATTCGACTTGCTGTTGCTAATTAATATCACTATAAAATGCTAAATAATTTGTTATCTTTCTTATAATATATTCTATATGCTCTTCTATGATATAGATTTTCTTTATCATCAGTTTCTGATAACGTTTATTAATGCTTGCTATTAACTGATTCATTTACCTTAGACTGGTTATATCCTAATATTACAGTGCTCCTATACGATTATTATTGTATGATGGTGTTCTGGTGCTTCTTTGCGTCAGCTATATTAAATTTTTTATTCTTCTTCCCCTTTTTTAAATCTGCATGATAATTCAGCGAATGAATTTCTCATAAACCTCTTCTGTCAAGGCTTTTAACTTGCGTTAATGATAATTTTTTTGTTTTTGATTTTCGGAGTTGCTACTAAGTATGAAGAGCGATTTGTTTGAAAAGGTGTTGATGGTTGATTTTTGCTAGCATTTTTAAAAAACCGTTTTCCTTAGATAAACTGCATCGCGGTATTGCTCAGTCCAGTTACTTCACGCTGTCCTTATAGGGTTGCTGACTCCCTGGGAATACTGCAATGTGAACTGCCTTTGTTTCTTTTTGCACTATGTATACTCCATATTTCGACAAAGCTTTTACAAAAGAAAGCTGACCGGAGTTTTTCATCCGGTCAGCAGGATTAACCTGATCTATTCAGTCACTTTCACTTTTCCCTCTTTTGGGGCCTTTACCTGATTTTTTTGAAAGACTTTCAACGTTTGGTAATAAAAATCAAGGATTTGTTCGGATGGCTTTTGCCAGCTGAACTTTTCTGCTTCGTTTCTAGCATTAACGCTCAGCTGTTCGTGTAATTCAGGGTCTTCTATTTTTTCAATGGCACGGATCAGACTATCCGTATCCTCATTTTCAAATAGCAGACCAGTACGGCCATCTTCCACTTGTTCCATTGTCGGTCCACTTTTGGCAGCGATGACTGGCAGCCCTGATGCCATTGCCTCTAAAATAACTAATCCTAAAGTCTCTGTCACGGATGGAAAGATGAAGGCGTCTCCTGAAGCGAAAGCCTGTGATAACTCTTCGCCATAAAGGAATCCAGTAAATGTGGTATTCGTTCCTTCGAATGTTTTCTCCAGCTGATGCCGGACAGGCCCATCTCCTACAATAGCTAAGGAAATATCATTTCTTCTTTCTAACATTGGCTTTAGCTTATGGATTTCCTTCTCAGGGGCCAATCTGCCTACAAATACTAAAAGTTTGTTATCAGGTTTTCCACCTGACAAACGCTCACGCATTTTCTGGTTATAATAACTCGGATGGTACTTGTCAATTGCAACACCACGATCCCATACATGGACGTTTGGAATCTTTTTTTCAATTAATTCTTTCTGGATTGCTTTTGACGTACATAAATTCAAGTCTGCGTAGCTGTGCAGCTTCTTGAAATACCACCATACCGCTGGTTTGAACGGGTAAAGACGGTAGTAATCAAGATATTTCGGTACATGGGTGTGATAAGAAGCAATCAGTGGATAACCTAATTTACTGGCATAGTATACGCCTGATACACCGACCAGCGCAGGATTTACCACATGGACGAGGTCCGGCTCATGCTTCACCAGTAAGTCCTTCACCTTTTTTTGAGGCATCGAAAACTCTTTGGACTTGTAGAAAGGCATCCTTGTCGTTTTAACACCTTCCACAATCGCACCTTCATATTCCTTCACGCCAAGGTCAGGGGCGATAACTATGACTTCATTATTTTCTTTTTGTAGATGTTTGATTGCTTCTTTCAGTCTAGTCACCACTCCGTCGGTGGATGGCAGGAATGTTTCAGTTATGATTGCGATTTTCAAAACGGCGGCTCCTTACTTCCATGTAATGGACGGTAGTACGTTCTCTTTAATTACTCGGTCTTTATGTTCAATTACTGTCTGTAAAATATCATGCAGGACTTTGTCCGTCAATAAATGCGGTTCAAGCCCAAGGTCACGGAGCTTGGTGTTTACGGCATGGTAGTAATGCTCTTCCGCTTCGATACGAGGATTGTCCAGATGGGAAACTTCTGTATCCAATCCTTCTTCTTTTGCTACTTTCTGTACCTTTTCCGCAAGCTCCTGGACAGAGAAGTATTCAGTGAATTGGTTGAACACACGGAATTCTCCCTTGTCTGCCGGATTTTCTGCGGCAATTTCAACACATCGCACGGTATCTTCAATGTTCAAGAATGCTCTTGTTTGATTTCCTGAACCATATACAGTCAAATCATGGCCGGTAGCAGCTTGAATCAGGAACCGGTTCAACGCTGTACCGAATACCCCGTCATAATCGACACGATTGACTAGCATTGGATCCATTTTGGTTTCATTCGTATGTAGACCATAAACGATCCCCTGGTTCAAATCTGTCGCGCGGATACCCCAGATCTTGCAGGCAAACATGATATTGTGGCTGTCATGTACTTTTGATAAATGATAAAAAGAACCTGGCTGCTTCGGATACGGCACGACATCCTTGCGACCTTTATGTTCGATTTCAATATATCCTTCTTCAATATCAATATTCGGCGTGCCATATTCACCCATTGTACCCAGCTTGATCAAGTGGCACTCCGGAGCGAATTCTTTAATGGCATATAAAACATTCAAGTTTCCTAATACATTGTTCTGCTGTGTGAAAACAGCATGTTCACGATCAATCATCGAATAAGGAGCTGAACGCTGTTCCGCAAAGTGAACGAATGCTTCCGGTTCTGTCTGGCGGAATACTTCTCTTAGAAAATCATAATGGTTCAAGTCTCCGATGTATGTTTTAATTTCTTTACCTGTAAGTTCTTTCCACTTACCAACGCGCTCTTCCAATGATGCGATTGGCGTTACGGAATTGGAATGGAGTTCCTCATCCCATTTTCTTCGTGATAAGTTGTCAACAATGGTTACTTCATGTCCTTGGTTGGATAGGTGTAATGCGGTTGGCCAACCACAGAAACCGTCTCCACCTGCTACTACTATTCGCATAATTTCCCTCCTAATACCTCATCCTTATCATTACTCCATATTAGAATAACATTCTTTCGAGACAAAATGGTAATGATATTATATTTAAAATTTGTTAAGGAATTTTTCAACTCCTTTACCGATTAACCCAATACCCTATTAAATTAATTATTCAAACCTGTTCTACTTATAATTCCCCCTCCAGCAGGAATTAGCCTATTCCATTTCAATAAAGGTGTCAAATCAGGTATAATTGAAAGTGGAACATTCAGAATATTCTTGGTTTAAAGGAGGAAATGATTTTGACTACACAACAGCCTGCCTGGACACCTACAGAAGAACAAAAGCAAGCCACAAGACTTTATCAATGGATGAAAAAACATGGGTTTGAATCCTATGATGAATTTTATCAGCAATCGATCGAGGATATCTCCTGGTTTTGGGAGGAAGCAGTCAACGAGCTTGACGTGGAGTGGTATGAGCCATACACAGAAACCCTCGACCTATCACAAGGAATCAAATATCCCCACTGGTTTGTCGGAGGAAAGATAAATGTTGTCCATAATGCCCTTGATAAGTGGGCAATGAACCCTGCAACCAAAAATAAAGCGGCCCTTCATTGGGAAGGAGATAACGGAGATACAGAAACTTTTACATTTGATCGCTTATATAAAAAAGTAAATGCATGTGCTCACGGTTTAGAGAAATTAGGCATCAAAGAAAAAGATGTCGTTACCATCTATATGCCGATGCTCCCTGAAACTTTGATCGCCATGCTTGCTGTCTCAAAGATTGGTGCCGTCTTCTCCCCTGCTTTCTCAGGCTATAAATCAGAAGCGATCGCTACCAGGGTAAATGCTTCTGAATCGAAAGCAATCATTACAGCAGATGGTTTTTATCGCCGGGGGAAAGTAGTACCGATGAAGGAAGAAGCAGATCGCGCTGCTGAACAATGTTCAACTTTGGAAAATATTATTGTGGTTGACCGGGCCGGTCGCGATATAGAATGGAATGATACACGCGACGTCGATTGGAACGATTTGCTCAAAAATGAAAACGATTACAATGCAAAGGAAACTTATGCGCATGATCCATTTATGATCATCTATACGTCAGGAACCACAGGTAAACCGAAAGGAGCCCTGCACACCCATGGCGGTTTTCCGATAAAGGCTGCATTCGATGCCGGGATATGTATGGATGTTAATCACAAGGATACTTTATTCTGGTATACAGATATGGGCTGGATGATGGGACCATTCCTTGTCTATGGAGGATTAGTGAACGGTGCTTCGATCGTCATTTTCGAAGGAACGCCGGATTATCCTGAGCCGGATCGTTTGTGGGAACTAGTCGACCGGTATACCGTCACGCATCTTGGTATCTCTCCTACCCTGGTCCGCTCATTGATGAAGCATGGAGAAAGCTGGATAGCAAAACATAACCTATCTTCTTTAAAAATGATCGGTTCAACCGGAGAGCCATGGAACCCTGAACCATGGCGATGGTTATTCGAACACGCAGGGAAATCCAAAGTCCCTATTTTCAACTATTCAGGCGGTACGGAAATTTCCGGTGGTATATTCGGTAATGTTCTGGTGAAACCGATTAATCCCGTTTCATTCAATGCTGCTCTGCCAGGAATGGATGTCGGTGTATATGATGAAAATGGTAACTCTGTCAAAAACGATGTCGGTGAACTGGTTCTCCGTCAGCCATGGGTCGGCATGACCAACGGCTTTTATAAAGAAAATGACCGTTATGAAAAGGCATACTGGAGCCGCTTCAAGGATACATGGGTTCATGGAGACTGGGTCATTCATGATGAGGAGGGTTTTTATACGATAACAGGCCGCTCTGATGATGTGCTGAACGTTGCAGGAAAAAGGCTTGGCCCTTCGGAAGTCGAGTCTGTACTCGTTGAGCATGATGCTGTTATAGAAGCTGGGGTTATCGGTATCCCCCATGAAGTCAAGGGACAGGAAGCTATCGGTTTCGTCGTTTTGCGTCCTGATTATGAAAAATCGGAAGAATTAATTAAAGATATATGCCAACACCTTAATGATAAATTAGGTAAGGCATTGGCCCCTAAGATCGTCCATGTCGTATCCGACTTGCCGAAGACCAGGAATGCCAAAGTGATGAGGAGAGCGATTAAATCCGCTTATTTAAATAAAGATTCTGGAGATTTGAGCGCCTTAGAGAATCTGCACGCTGTGGATGAAATCCGTGCTTTAGGCAAATCCGCTTCGTTATCTTAACCAATACAGAGAAAAATCTGGAGATTGAATTAAAGTTAACGGGATAACCTCACAAAAAGGTCCTGAACACATTACTGGTTCAGGACCTTTCCTCTTATACAGCTTATACAGCCAATTGCTTGCCTGTTTTTTGCTTCAGTAATGCCTGGTAAATCAATAAATCACGGTTATATACTGCAGTATAGCTCAACAGGCTTTCGAATCTGACCTTTTCAAAGCTATCCCGACCCACCACGTTAAATTTTTCGTTTAAAACAGCGGCATTATTCCATGCGGTTTCTTCAAATGTATATTCCACTTCATGTTCTTCTATATCCACCTGGAATAACTCGAGGTCTTTTGTACGTTCAAAATATGGGGTCTCTCTTTTTTTCTTTCTAATCTCCAGGGCACGTGGAATTGAAGCCCATAAGGCATCCCGATCCAAATAATGCCCCACTTCATGCAGGACTAAGGCTTTGATATAATCTTCCAATGGCACAGGGGTGATCATTTCATTACGTGCTTCTCTGATTCTGTCTACATCAATAATCAATTGGTTTTTAATAAAATCATAAATCATGTTCACTTGAGTTGTCTGTATATGTATATCAAGTGAAATATCAATTTTCTCCAGTGTCCTATAAACGATTTCTTTTATCTTTTTCTTTTGCAGCCGGTTGTTCATATTCTCTATTCTGCCTCTTTCTCTCGTATATTCCCCTGGCGGCTAACCCCCCTATAGTATATAAGAAGTCAGCCCTGATTCCAATACTATTAGAGATATTGACAATGACATCACAGGATACGTCTGTTATACTAGGGTCGAACAAAAATTAATAAAAGTCTGCGGGCAATTATTTCCGCAGGAGAGGTTCTAGCTACACCCTCTATAAAAAACTAAGGATGGAGCTGTACCTATCCCTTAGGTGCGGTTTTTTAGTTTATCTTATTCAAAAACCGGGTGAGTAGAATTCTCTTTCAATGGAAAGGAGAATTTTTTTATGGAAAATAACAAAGCGGTCGTCGTATTCAGTGGTGGCCAGGATAGCACAACATGTTTATTCTGGGCGCTGGAGCATTTTGACGAAGTTGAAGCAGTAACCTTTCATTATAACCAGCGTCACGAAGAGGAAGTGGAAGTTGCTAAAGCGATCACAGATAGACTGAATGTCAACCATCGGGTCCTTGATATGTCCCTGTTGAGCCAGCTTTCCCCTAATGCATTGACACATAAAGAGTTGGATGTCGAGGATGGAAAAGATGGCAGCCTTCCTTCCACTTTCGTACCAGGAAGAAATCTATTATTTTTATCATTCGCAGGAATTGTAGCACAACAAACTGGAGCGAAACATATCATCACCGGAGTTTGTGAAACAGACTTCAGCGGCTATCCTGATTGCCGTGATGTGTTTATTAAATCGCTGAATGTCACATTGAATCTATCGATGGACGAATCTTTCGTCATTCATACGCCATTGATGTGGCTTGATAAAGCACAAACCTGGAAGCTTGCTGATGAACTCGGTGCTTTCGAATTCGTACGTGACCATACACTGACTTGCTATCATGGCGTAATCGGCAGCGGGTGCGGCGAATGTCCGGCATGTAAGCTTCGTAACCAGGGACTGAGGAAGTATCTACAAGAGCGTGAAGGAGCGGATATCAGATGAGTCTGTCCAATTATGGTTTTACCATCGTAGAAAACCTGCAAAAAATCGATGAAGACATTAAACGCCATCAATTGAAATACCACAACAAAAGGGTCATGGTCAGCAAGGAATTCACTTTCGATGCTGCACATCACCTCCATTGTTATGAGGGAAAATGCAAAAATCTTCACGGTCACACCTATAAAGTGATCTTCGGTATCAGCGGTTATGTGGATGACATTGGAATCGTCATCGATTTTGGGGACATTAAGAAGATATGGAAAGAACAAATAGAAATCCATCTCGACCATCGCTACCTTAATGACACACTACCGGCTATGAACACAACCGCTGAAAACATGGTGGTCTGGATTTATGAGCAGATGGAAACAGCACTCCAGGAGGAAAGCGATGGTACACGAGTGGAATTTGTGAAATTATTTGAAACACCGACAAGTTATGCAGAAGTAAAACGGGAGTGGATGCAAAATGCCTAAGCTTCCCGTTTTGGAAATTTTCGGTCCCACCATTCAGGGAGAAGGCATGGTAGTCGGTAGAAAAACAATGTTCATTCGTACAGCGGGGTGTGATTATAGCTGTTTGTGGTGTGATTCGGCTTTCACCTGGGACGGGAGTGCCAAAGAGGAAATAACTCGGATGGATGCCGATGAGGTTCTAAATGAACTGCAAAAGGCCGGTGGAGAAAACTTTGATCATGTCACTATTTCAGGCGGCAACCCCGCGCTGTTCCCTTACCTGGACGAATTGATCGGTAAGCTGAAAGCGAAGCAAATCGAGGTTGCTCTGGAAACCCAGGGCAGCCGCTGGCAGGAATGGTTCCTGGCAATAGATGACCTCACCATCTCCCCGAAACCCCCAAGCTCTGGTATGAATACAGATTGGGACGAACTTGATGGTATCATTAATCAGCTGACAGAAAATGACCGGTTGAATCACACCAGTCTAAAAGTGGTGATTTTTAACCAGCAGGATCTGGATTATGCCGCTTCCGTTCATGCCCGTTATCAGGAGGTGCCCTTTTACCTTCAGGTCGGTAATGATGATTTGGAAGAAACCGATGATAGCCAAATCGCTCTTAAGTTATTACAAAAATATGAGTGGCTGGTCGCTCAGGTGATGGCATCATCCAAATTGAACCGTGTCCGCGTCCTCCCCCAGCTCCATGCTTTGGTATGGGGCAATAAAAGAGGGGTTTGAAGCCGATGAAAAAAGCCATTGCAGCTGCTGCAATGGCTTTTTTTTAAAACTTAAATGGCTTCTGATTTTTGTGTTAACCCGTGTTTTTTACGATGATAGACAACATTTATTTCCGCTCCTACCACAAGAATCAAGCCGGTTAGGAAGAACCATATCATTAGAATGATCAACCCGCCCAGGCTTCCATATGTTGCAGAATAGCTGCCGAAATTACTTACATAAAAAGAAAATGCCAGCGAGATCAACATCCATAAAACAGAAGTGATAATTGCTCCAGGCATGATTTCTTTAAATGGTAACTCGCGATTAGGGGCAAAACGGTATAACAACATCAGTATTACACTCATGACCAAAATACTGACTACCCAGCGCGCTACCTCCAAAAGTATCATGAGCTGATCCGGTATGAATAATATTCTTTTAATGAAATCAAGAATGACTTGTCCGAAAACCGGAAGCACTAATGCTACTACAATAGCAAGGATCATGCCGAAGGTCAGTGCGATGGAAAGCAATCTGACCACTATGAATGAACGGGTTTCCTCGACATTATAAGCTGTATTTGAAGCTTTGATGAAAGCGTTGATCCCGTTGGAGGCTGACCATATCGTACCTATGATACCAATCGTCAATAATCCTCCATTCGGTTTAGATACCACACTGATGATATTCTCTTGTAAAGCAGAGGCAGTTTCCTGAGGCAGCACATTTTTCATAAAGCTGACTGCCTGGTTAGGTTCGATTCCGAGAAATGGGATAATAGAAAATAACAGGATCAGCATCGGTACAATTGCAAGTAAGTAATGGTAGGCCTGTGCTGCTGCCAGAACAGGTACATCATCATTCTGAAACTCTTTAATTAGTTGTTTCATATATGACATCATAGTTTTCCTCCTTTAAACTGAGTCTCTTATATTTATCTACCCCCTTTCACCTGCTTGTTAACCATCATATAATAAGAAGGAAACATAGTTGTCCTTTTACGTCGAAAGCAGTTTTGACGCTCATAGATTAGGGAAGTGGTAACTTAGGAGGTGAAGAGAACCGATGGAATTAGTTTATATTGGTATTTTTATCATGGCCCTGTCTTTTGCCCTGGTTGTCGCTTTCATTGTAAAAACATTGGTCAGTGTCAATAAATCTATGAAAAGCCTGGATGGGACAGTTGATAATCTGGTAACCCAAATGAATGGAATTACGAAGGAATCAGAACACCTGATCAACAAGTCCAATTACTTAGCTGAAGACATCAACCATAAGATCGACTCTACCAACGGATTATTTGAATCACTTCAAAATGTTGGTGACTCTGTCGACAATCTGAATCATGGGTTAAATAAGGCCACGGATAACTTCACCTATCATACCAACAAGCATAATGACAAGATTATCAAGGCGGTAAGATGGGGAGAAGCTATTACAAACACATACGCAAAATGGAAAAGATCAGACAAATCAGGTGACAGGCACCAGTACAATCATTAAGAAATGAGGGATGAACAGTGGATTTAGTAGGTATCGGAGTATTAATTATAGGCATTGGAGTTTTAATCGGTTCTATCTTTTTAGCACGTACCTTGAACAATTTATCAAGTGTCCTGAATAGCGTGGATAAGACAGTGGATAGACTACCGGATCAATTGGATGAGGTCATGAAGGAAACCGGGCAATTACTAAACAACAGTAATGCTACCCTGGCAGATGTCAATAAAAAGATTGAAGCGTTAAGTCCGCTTTTCTATATTGTCGGGGATATCGGTGAATCTTCTCGTAAACTGACCTCTTCCCTGGTAGATGTCACGATGGCAATGAAAAAAGACACAAAGGAAGGTAAAGATACGACAACACGACAGGATCTTGGCGGCTTATATGGAGCTATTGCATTAGGATATTACTTTAAAGAAAAACGTAAAGCTTTAAAAGATATCAATAAGGATGAAATTTCAGCATGAGCAAAGCAGAAACCAAATCTTCAGGTGGCGCCGGGGCAATCGGTTCTGTCATTCTCGGCAGTTTCATAGTCGGGACTCTGCTTGCCGATAAGAAAAAAGTGGGAGGATCCCATTCTAAGCAAAAGTCACCCCGGGTACTCTCCAGTGCAAAGCAAAAATATAAGTTGAAAAAGGACGAACTTTACCTTGCTGGATTAAAGCGAGACGAAAGAATCCAACGACAAAAAAACAGGCTGCAAAGTGAAGCGCGCAAACGCGCAATAAAAGAAGCGACACTTCATAAAGAAACACAAAGCGGCTAAACGAAAACCCCGGATTTCCTGTCATAGAAGTCCGGGGTTTTTTGATTTATTGGAGTCTATTATACTGGGTACACGCCATGTTTCCGCTCCGTGAAGGTTACCTCTTTGGAGGCATATGTGTCATAACGCTTGATCAGTTCCTTTCTCAGTTCATCTGGCTGTACGATGGCATCAATCACCATTTCCGAAGCTAACCGGTAGATGTCGATGTTTTCTTTATACTCTTCGTGTTTTTCTTTGATGAATGCCGGACGTTCTTCTTCTGGTAATTCTGCTATCTTATTTGCATAGACAGCGTTGACCGCCGCTTCCGGTCCCATAACAGCTATTTGTGCGCTTGGTAAAGCCAGGCAGCAATCCGGCTCAAATGCCGGACCGGCCATGGCATATAATCCAGCGCCGTACGCCTTTCGTACAATTACGGAAATTTTTGGCACGGTCGCCTCACTCATAGCTGACAACATTTTCGCACCATGTCTGATGATACCTGCCCGCTCCACCCTTGTACCGATCATAAAGCCTGGGATATCAGCAAGGAATAGCAGCGGTATGTTGAAGGCGTCGCATAGTTGAATGAATTTAGCCGCTTTATCAGCGGAATCCGGGAATAACACCCCGCCTTTTGCTCTTGGCTGGTTGGCGATGATGCCGACGGTACGGCCATCAATCCGGCCAAGGCCCGTCACGAGTTCCGGAGCGAATAATTTTTTGATTTCACAGAAGGAATCCTCATCAATCAACCGATCGATGAATTGATACATATCAAATGGTGCATTTTGGTTTTCCGGAATCAAATCATGAATAGACTTGTCGCTTTCTGCAGGTTCCCTTGCTTCTGCAACTTTTGGAGCAGCAGTATAATTGGCAGGGAAGTAGCTCATATAGTCTCTTGCATAAGCAATTGCTTCTTCTTCAGATTTTGCCAGTACATCTCCACATCCGGAAACAGAACAATGCATTTTCGCCCCACCCATTTCTTCGAGTGTGACCTTCTCGCCGATCACTTTTTCCGCCATCCTTGGTGAACCTAAATACATGGAAGCATTTCCGTCTACCATGACGACAATATCACAAAACGCAGGTATGTACGCGCCTCCGGCAGCGGAAGGACCGAATAATAAACAGACCTGTGGAACCCTGCCGGATAATTTGATTTGATTGTTAAATATCCTTCCTGCTCCCCTTCTGCCCGGGAACATTTCTACTTGATCGGTAATCCTTGCACCCGCTGAATCAACCAGATAAAGCATCGGAATTTGAAGCTTTAATGCTGTTTCCTGGATACGAATGATTTTCTCTACCGTCCTTGCTCCCCAGGAACCTGCTTTGACTGTGGAGTCATTGGCCATCACACAAACTTTTTGCCCGTTTATTTCACCAATTCCGGTGACCACCCCATCAGAAGGCAGGGAGTCATCCATACAGTTGGCGAAAAAAGCATCCTCTATGTCCATTCCATTGTCAAAAAGCAGGGCAAGACGTTCCCGTACAAACATCTTACCTTTTTCTTTATTTTTAGTGTGATATTTTTCAGCTCCACCCTGGGAGATTTTTTCTACTCGCTCTTGTAATGTTTGATCAAATGACATGAAGCTTTCCCTCCTGTTCTATTCACCACGGTAAATGGGCTTCCTCTTTTCTTTGAATGCCTGGAGACCTTCTAAGCGGTCCTTCGTAGGAATAGTTGTCTGGTAGCACATTTTCTCGATTTGCAGTCCTGTTTCTATGTCTGTCTGAAACCCCTGGTGGATTGCTTTTTTTGCCTGCCTTAGAGCAATAGGAGCATTATTAGCGATCCTCTCAGCTAAAGCTAAGGCTTCTTCCTGAACGATCGTCTGGTCATAAGCATATTCGATAAGACCTATTGACCGGGCTGTCTCACAGGTGATCGGCTTTGCTGTAAAAATCAATTCTTTCGCTTTTCCAAGTCCGACCAGACGTGAAAGTCTTTGGGTGCCGCCTGCCCCTGGAATGATTCCAAGCGAAGTTTCAGTCAATCCCATCTTAGCTGCATTGGAACTTAACCGTAGATCACAGGCCAGGGCAAGTTCCAATCCTCCGCCGAAGGCAACGCCATTTAAAACTGCTATCGTAGGGATCTCTATTTGCTCCACCCGATGAATGGTATCACCAATCAGGGTTACCGTCTCAACGACCTCTTGTTCTGTCATGCCTCTACGTTCTTTTAAATCTGCCCCGGCACAAAACGCTTTTCCACCACTTCCAGTAATGATCAGGCAGCGGGTATTTTTATTTTTTTCAACTTCTCCCAAGGCTTCATTAATTTCAGCAAGCAACTGTTTGGATAGGGCATTGGCAGCTTCAGGGCGATTCAAGGTCAATTTCTTGACGTGTTCTGCCGGTTCTTCAAGTTTCACTAATTCCAACATAATGTATCCTCCTCAGGAAGAACGGTTTGTCACTTGCATTTGGTGACTAGGTAATTCTTTATCCAGTTTACTTTGAATGTATGTCGCAGCTTCGAGCAGTTTGTCTTGACGGATCCCGGTGTCGATACCCATCTGGTTCAGCATATGGACGAGATCATCCGTTGCCAGATTACCAGAAGCCCCCTTGGCATATGGGCATCCGCCAAGTCCTCCTAAAGCTCCATCGAAAGTAGTTACACCATGCTGAAGGGATACAAGCACGTTTGCTAGTGCCATCCCCCTCGTGTTGTGAAAATGCATAGCGATCCTGTCGAAGGAAAAACGCTCTTTAACCTCTGCCAGTACCTGGTCCACTTGCTTTGGATCAGCTACACCAATGGTATCTCCGAGTGATAGTTCATCGATCCCCATTTCAAATAACCGGTCGCAGACACGGAGAACCTGGTCGACAGGTACATGGCCATCATACGGGCACCCAAACACCGTAGATACGTAGCCTCTGACACTTTTACCTGCCTGTTGGGCTCCATCCACGACCTCCTTCAACACAGGATAAGTTTCTTCGATGGATTTATTAATATTCTTCTTGTTATGCGCCTCACTGCTAGACATGAAGATGGAAACTTCATCTATCTCTGTTTCTATCGCCCGCTCCAATCCCTTCATGTTAGGGACTAATGCAGCGTAGGTAATTTCCGGATGACGCTTAATTGCTTCTGCCACTTCTCTGGCGTCGGCAAGCTGTGGAATCCATTTCGGATGGACAAATGATGAAATTTCGATATAGGACAACCCGGATGCAGATAAGTGATCGATCCAGGCTACTTTATCTTCCGTTTCGATCCGTTTTTTTTCATTTTGAAGACCGTCCCGTGGGCCGACCTCCTTGATGGTTACTTGTTCCGGTAATTGCAACATAAAAACCGCTCCTAATTATTCGATGATTGCAATGACGTCGCCTTCATTGACGAAGTCTCCTTCGTTCACTTTCAGCTCTTTAACAGTCCCGTCCGCTTCAGCCGGAACAGGAATCTCCATTTTCATAGATTCCAAAATAACAAGATCCTGGCCGCTTGTGATACTGTCTCCTTCTGCTGCTACTACTTTCCATACACTTCCTGCCATTGATGCTTTTACTTCTGTCATGTCTGATTCCTCCCTATTTTTCAGTTACAAGTGGTAAATAGTATTCTTCTACAAATGATGTTTCTGTCGCTCCTGCTTTGAACTTTTCATGAGCGATTACATCCTTCAGCATCGGGATGTTCGTTTTTATTCCTTCTACCTGATAGTTCTCCAGTGCTCCTCGGAGACGGGCGATCGCTTCCTTGCGGTCATTCCCGTAAGCAATCAGTTTTGCGATCATAGGATCATAGAATGGGGTCACCTTTGAGTCTTCCGCTACCGCTAATTCATGTCGGATTCCTTCCCCTTCCGGGACGTTGAATTTGGTCAATTGACCCGGAGAAGGGAAGAAACGGACAGGATCCTCTGCATAAATTCGAACTTCGATGGCATGGCCGTTCCGTTTAAGATCCTGTTGCTCGAAAGGAAGCGGTTCACCATTAGCAACCCGAAGCTGCTGTTCCACCAAATCAATGCCTGTGATTTCTTCAGTGACGGGATGTTCTACCTGTAGTCTTGTGTTCATTTCTAAAAAGTAGAAATTCTCATCTTTATCGACTAAAAATTCGATGGTACCCGCGTTTTTATAACGCAGCACTTTCACGGCCTGAATAGCGGTATCGCCCATTTCCTTCCTGGTTTTTTCGGACAAAAATGGCGAAGGTGCTTCTTCGACCACTTTTTGATGCCTCCGCTGAATGGAACATTCTCTTTCGAATAAATGGACGGCATTTCCATGTTCATCAGCAAGTACCTGGATCTCGATATGTCGCGGGCGCAGGATTTGCTTCTCTAAAAACATCGTCCCATCACCAAAGAAGGTTTCCGCACGCTTGGAATTACCTTCGAACGCTTTTTCTAACTCCGCATCATTATTGACAGCCTGCATGCCGATGCCACCGCCGCCAGCAGCTGCCTTCAGCATGATCGGATAACCGAATTCATTGGCATATGCCTTTGCTTCTTCCACATCTGAGACCGCCTGGTCGGTACCTGGAACGATTGGAACGCCTGCTTCTTTCATCGCTTGCCTGGCAGCAACTTTATCTCCCATCTTTGCCATTACTTCTTCAGAGGGGCCGATGAACGTAAGTCCGGCTTTCCGGCATCTTCTTGCGAATTCTGCGTTTTCGCTTAACAATCCATATCCTGGATGAATAGCTTCAGATCCTGACTTTTCGGCTGCCTCCAGTATATTGTCGATATTCAAGTAAGATTCATTTACACGTGGTTTGCCTATCAGGTAACTTTCATCTACCTGTTTTACAAAAGGAGCATACTGATCCGCTTCTGAATAGACAGCGACCGTTGCTATATTCATTTTTTTACATGTTCGGATGATTCGGGCAGCTATTTCTCCACGATTAGCAATCAATATTTTTTGGAACATGGACACTCCTCCTTTGATTACGATTTCGATTGTAATTTTTCCAACGCTGTTTCACGAAGTTTGAACTTTTGGATTTTTCCACTGGCGGTCATTGGATATTCATCCGTAAATTCGATATAACGCGGGATTTTATGCTTGGAAATTTTCCCTTCGCAAAATTCACGGATTTCTTTTTCTGAGATGGTTTTACCTTCTTTCGGGATAATCCAGGCCATGATTTCTTCCCCATATTTACTATCTGGTATACCGACCACCTGAACATCAAGGACTTCCGGGTATTGGTATAGGAATTCTTCGATTTCCCGAGGGTAGACATTTTCCCCGCCGCGAATGATCATATCTTTGATACGGCCTGTGATCTCTACATAACCATCTTCATCCATGACCCCAATATCGCCGGTGTGCAGCCACCCTTCTGTATCGATCGCCATTTGAGTTGCTTCATCGTTCTTATAATAGCCTTCCATAACCAGGTATCCACGCGTGCAAAGCTCTCCGGGAACGCCTGGTTCTACTTCCTTGTTGGTACTTGGATCGACAATTTTCACTTCCACATTCGGATGGGCTTTCCCCACTGTGCTGACACGGCGTTCAATCGTATCATCGGTACGTGTCTGAGTGATAACCGGAGAGGATTCTGTCTGTCCATAAGCAATCGTGATTTCTTCTGCTCCCATTTTATTGATGACATCCTTCATCACTTCCATCGGACAGGAGGAACCCGCCATGATACCTGTTCTGAGAGAGGCAGTATTAATACTTTCAAATTTAGGGTGGTTCAGCTCTGCAATGAACATCGTCGGCACTCCATGAAGAGCCGTACACTGTTCACTTTCTACTGCGTTGAGCACCTTTTCAGGATCGAACTGCTCTAAAATTACCATTGTCGCTCCCTGGGTTACACAGGCAATCGTACTCATGACGCAGCCGAAACAGTGGAAAAACGGAACCGGGATACAGAGGCGGTCATCTTTCGTCATTTTCATCGCTTCCGCTACTTGTTTACCGTTATTGACAATGTTGTAATGCGTCAGCATGACACCTTTCGGAAACCCGGTCGTACCAGAAGTGTACTGCATATTAATGACTTCATCATAAGATAACATTGCTTTCCGTTGTTTCAACGCCTCGTCTTCCGTTTCCTTGCCCATATCCATCAGATCCTGCCACTTGTAGCAGCCTTTGTATTCCTTATCACTCAATACGATGACCCGCTTCAGGTTTGGCAGTTTTTCACAATGGATATCCCCTTTTTCTGAGATTTCCAGTTCCGGACATACCTCTTTTAAAATATCGATGTAAGATGCTCCCCGGAAAGTCTCTGCCAAAATCAAAGTCGTGGAATCAGATTGTTTCAGCAGATATTCAAGCTCCTGAGCACGGTAATTCGTATTGACAGTAACCAAAACGGCTCCCATTTTCCCTGTTGCGAATTGGGAAATCAGCCATTCCGGTTTGTTATCTGCCCATATGGCAACATGCTCCCCTTTTTCAATTCCCATCGCCATGAAACCTTTGGCAGCTTCATCCGTTATTTCATCAAGTTCTTTATAGGTTTTTCGAAGGTTCAACTCGGGATAGACGAAAGCTTCATGGTCTGGAAGTGTTTTTGCCTGTTCTTCTAAAATGTCACCAACAGTCTGTTTTAATAAAGTCATACAGTTCCTCCTCGCAATAATTTAGCATCCCAGCTGCCGGGCGATGACCAAACGCTGGATTTCTGACGTTCCTTCTCCGATTTCCAGAAGTTTAGCATCACGAAGGTACCGTTCCACTTCGTATTCACGCATATAGCCGTAACCCCCGTGAATTTGAATTGCCTGGTTGGCAGACCGGAAAGCGGTTTCAGATGCGAACAGTTTCGCATAAGCGGATTCCTTGGTAAACGGCTTGCCCTGGTCTTTCAGCCATGCAGCTTTCAAGGTGATATTCCTTGCCAGTTCCACTTCCATTGCCATATCAGCTAATTTGAATTGAATCGCCTGGAAGTTTGAAATCGACTGGCCGAACTGCTTTCGTTCTTTGGCATAAGCAAGTGCCCGGTCGAGTGAAGCCTGTGCTATTCCGACAGCAAGCGCAGCAATTGATATCCGCCCACCGTCAAGAGTATATAAGAATTGACCAAATCCTTTTTTCGGGTCTCCTAATATATTCTCTTTTGGTACCCGCACATCCTCTAAAATGATTTCAGAAGTATTGGATCCCCGAACCCCCATTTTGTCATAGTTACTATTGATTGTAAGACCAGGAGTGTCGGTCGGGACGATAAATGCAGAGATGATATTTTTACCATCGTCACGTTTTCCAGAGACGGCTGTGACGGTAATGGAGCGGGCATAACCAGCGTTTGTGATCCAGCTCTTTTCTCCATTGATCACATATTCATCACCTTCCAGCACTGCTTTTGTCTGTGTTCCTCCTGCATCCGAACCTGCATTCGGTTCTGTAAGTCCGAATGATGCCAGACCTTCCCCTTTTGCAAGCGGTACAAGATATTCCTGTTTTTGCTCCTCTGTTCCAAAATAATAAATCGGGCTCGAACCGAGTGACACAGCTGCTGCATAGCTAAGTCCGGTTCCACCACAGACCCGGCCGATTTCTTCAACTGCTAGAGCGTATGTGATGGTATCCCCGCCAGCTCCCCCATATTCTTCCGGGAACGGAATACCCAGGAGGCCGAGCTTCCCCATTTCCTTAAATATATCTTCTGGAAACTTTGCATTCACATCGATGTCAATAGCTCTCGGCTGAATAACATCCTGGGCAAAATCCCTTACCATCTTACGGGTCATGTCCTGTTCTTTCGTCAATTCAAAATTCATAGTGCTCCCCCTTTAATGATCCTTTTTTTAGAGACCGACTGGTTGGTCTGTTTTGCTCAAAATATAATGTAAGCGTTTACTTTTCATTAGTAAAAAAAGGACGTTCAAGCATCTGAGACTGGAGGCTTTCTTCATGAACCGAATTGGTTGCCAGCACGGCATGCAGGATAATATCGACATAGACATCGGCGATTTCATCGATCGAATATTTGCCGTCCCGGCTATACCATTTGTAAATCCAGTTGACCATTCCGAGAATTGCCATGCCTGTGATTTCCATGGGCAGTTCTTTTCTGAAGTCACCGGTTTCCTGACCTTCTTCGATCACATGAAAAACCATTTGCTTGAATGCATCACGCTTACGTTTGATTTGTTCTTCATATTCAGGTTTCAGATAATTGCTTTCCTGGTAAAATACTGAGATGTGTGGTTTGTACAAGTCAAAAACTTTAACAAATGCTTTGATGATCGATTGGATTTTCTTGATGGGAGATCTGTGGATTTCATTGGCTGCTTTTGCTTCCTTCAAAACATATGTAATGAAAGTATCGTGAATCACGAATAATAGCTCATCCTTTGATTGGAAGTGATGATAAAATCCACCTTTTGAAGTATTTGAGGCTGCTACGATCTGGTTGACTGTCACTCCATGAAACCCTTTTTGCTCAAATAGTTCAAGCGAGGTTTTAAGGATTGTCTCTCTTAACTCGGCCATACACCATCCCCTTTCCCACTAGACATTTGTCACAATTTTATCACATTTTTCAAAAATCACAAAGACTTTTTGAATATTTACATAGAAAGCCATCCAGGCAGCTCCCTGGATGGCTTGAAGGATCCATTCATCGAGTTAAAACAGTTTCGCTGGCCTTAAAGCTTGTTAGGAACTCTCATTTTCAGTATCGAATGGTTTTTCATATTCATTTTTGACCCAGGAATCAATCACATTCCCGCTTTGGTCGGTGTCCACGATGTAAGAGCCATTGCTATAACGGTCATTAGCTTTATATTGCATGGGATTGACCGTCAATACTTCTCCGTTCTCACTTTTCACTTGCAGTTCCTGACCAGATGCCATCAAGTGCATATTAATGATGCGGTGGGGATTCTTTTTCAGTTCCCTTAGCATGATTACCCCCCGTTTGGCACGGGAGCTCTGTTCAAATTCCTTGAGACGCATCCGTTTCAGTGCTCCCCGGTGAGTCACTATGACAATCGATGGGTCAGATAAATCATCGAAGACCTGGCCGGAGACGACTTGCTCACCTTCTTTTAAGGTGATGGCCTTTACCCCTGCAGCCCGCTGTCCGACTGCTTTCACTTCGCTTTCATGGTACCACAGAGCGTAACCTTTATCAGAAGCAATGAAAATATCTGAATGCCCATTGGTGATATGGACGTTCGTTACTTCATCATCACCTTTCAGGTTGATAGCTACCAGCGGCTTTGAATAACGCTGAGCTTCGTAAAGCGACAGGTCACTCTTCTTTATCATGCCATTTTTCGTAAAGAATAACAGGCAACTTTCTTCTTTGAAGTCCCTAACAGGGTAGGCAGCTACAATTTTTTCATCTTTGTTTATCGGAACCAGATTGGCAATATGCTGCCCAAGATCCTTCCACCGGATATCAGGGATTTCATGGACAGGAAGATATAAGTAGTTGCCCTTATTGGTAAATAACAGCAGCTTGTCAGTCGTATTGATTTCGATCAACCGGAGGAGGTGGTCACCATCCTTGATCGCCAAATCCTCTCCATTGGATGCAGCGTAAGAACGAAGGCTTGTCCGCTTCACGTATCCATCCCTCGTTACTGACAAGATGATATCTTCACTGGCTACCATGACTTCCAGATTGATTTTCAATTCCTCAATTTCTGCCTGAATCTCAGTACGTCGATCATCGTTATATTGTTTTTTCAATTTTTTCAGATCAGCTTTGATTACCTTCAGCAATTTCTTTTCATCAGCAAGAATCTCTTCTAAGTAGGCAATCCGGTCCCTCAGTTCACCGGCTTCTTTTTCTAAAGCTGTGATATCCGTATTCGTCAGCCGGTACAGTTGTAAATTGACAATCGCTTCTGCCTGTTCATCCGTAAAATCATACGCCTGAATCAAACGCTTTTTGGCATCTTGTTTATCTTTTGAAGCACGAATGGTCGCGATTACTTCATCCAATATCGAAATGGCTTTGATCAGGCCTTCTACAATATGGGCGCGTGCTTTTGCTTTCTTTAGGTCATACCTGGATTGTCTGGTCACCACTTCTTTTTGATGAGCAATATAGGAATCCAGAATCTGATGTAAACTCAATAATTGGGGGGTCTTATCCTTGATGGCTACCATATTGAAGTGGTACGTGATCTGTAAATCGGTGTTTTTATAGAAATAATTCAAAACACCTTCACTATTAGCCTCTTTTTTCAGCTCTATGACAATACGAAGCCCCGTCCGATCAGTTTCATCACGGACTTCAGCGATTCCTTCGACTTTACGATCGATACGAAGTTCATCCATCCGTTTGACAAGGGTTGCTTTATTGACTTCAAAAGGAATTTCATCAATTACGATTTGCTGCCTGTTCCCTTTGATATCCTCAATTTTCGCTCTCCCCCGTAAAATGACCTTCCCTTTACCTGTCTCGTAAGCCTTTCGAATGCCGTCTTCTCCCTGTATGATACCTCCCGTTGGAAAGTCAGGTCCCTTCAGTTTTGTCATCAGTTCACTTGTTGTAACCTGCGACTTTTCAATTTTCATGATGACAGCATCAATCACCTCACCAATGTTGTGAGGAGGGATATCGGTAGCGTATCCGGCTGAGATCCCAGTGGAACCGTTAACCAGCAGGTTTGGGAACTTAGCAGGTAAGACGACAGGTTCCTCAATCGTATCATCAAAGTTCGGAATAAAATCGACTGTTTCTTTTTCAATATCCCGAAGCAGTTCGGATGAGATGCTCGATAAACGCGCTTCTGTATAACGCATCGCTGCAGGAGGATCTCCGTCGACACTCCCGTTATTTCCGTGCATTTCAACTAAGTTCTTCCGTACCTTCCAATCCTGGCTGAGCCGCACCATCGCATCATAGACAGAGGTATCACCATGGGGGTGGTAGTTACCAATTACCGTACCGACTGTCTTCGCTGACTTACGAAAAGCTTTGTCATGCGTGTTCTTCTCCTGATGCATCGCATACAGAATCCTCCTCTGAACTGGCTTTAAGCCATCACGGGCATCCGGAAGCGCTCGTTCCTGTATGATGTATTTACTATACCTTCCGAAACGGTCGCCGATGACCTCTTCTAAAGGTAAATCTAAGTAATTCTCCACTTCCGCCAAAAGAATATCCTCCTCTAGTTCTGAATTTTATCGTTTTCAAGAATGTTCACTTCATCTTCCATACCGAAAGCGACGTGAGCTTCTATCCATTTCCTTCTCGGTTCGACTTTATCTCCCATCAACGTCGTCACACGTCTTTCCGCACGGGCAAGGTCATCGATGGTGACCCTGATCAGGGTTCTCGTTTGCGGGTCCATGGTTGTCTCCCAGAGCTGGTCTGCGTTCATTTCTCCAAGACCTTTATACCGCTGGATGATGTAGCCATTTTTAAATTTCTTGACTGCCGCTTCCATACCTTCTTCATCCCATGCGTATTCTATTTGTTCTTTTTTACCTTTTCCTTTAGATATTTTATAAAGCGGCGGTAAAGCAATGAATACTTTTCCTGCTTCTACGAGCGGTCGCATATACCGGTAAAAGAAAGTCAGCAGTAATACCTGGATATGGGCGCCATCGGTATCCGCATCGGTCATGATGACGATTTTATCATAATTGCAATCTTCTAAATCGAAATCTCCACCGACTCCCGCTCCGATTGTATGGATGATTGTTGAAATTTCTTCGTTTTTAAATATATCGGCAATTTTCGCTTTTTCTGTATTGATGACTTTACCCCGAAGTGGGAGGATCGCCTGAAATTTACGGTCCCGGCCCTGCTTGGCTGACCCGCCCGCTGAGTCCCCCTCTACCAGATAAAGTTCATTTTTCTTCGGGTTACGTGACTGAGCTGGTGTCAATTTCCCGCTTAACATCGTTTCTTTCCGTTTCTTTTTCTTTCCCGAACGCGCATCTTCCCGTGCTTTGCGTGCTGCTTCCCGCGCTTCTTTGGCACGAATCGCTTTTTTGATCAATAGACTTGCGATATCCGGGTTTTCCTCCAGGAAATACGATAGTTTGCTGGAAACGATGGCATCCACGGCTGACCTTGCTTCTGAAGTCCCTAACTTACTTTTCGTCTGCCCTTCGAATTGCAGAAGTTCTTCAGGGATGCGGGCAGAGACAATAGCAGTGAACCCTTCGCGAATATCATTGCCTTCTAAATTTTTATCTTTTTCTTTCAAAAGGTTTGTCTTACGGGCATGGTCATTGAAAATACGTGTAATGGCGGTTTTTGCTCCAGATTCATGGGTGCCGCCATCCTTGGTACGTACATTGTTGACAAAGGAAAGCATGCTTTCAGCGAAACCGTCATTGAACTGAAAGGCAAAATCAATTTCTATCCCGTTTTGTTCTCCTTCGAAAGCGACCACAGGGTGGAGTGTATCCTTTTCTTCGTTCAGGTAGCTGACAAAAGCTTTCAATCCTTCGTCATATTGATAACTTTCCTCCACGTCTTTCCGCTGGTCGACCAGCCTGATTTCTACCCCTTTTAATAAAAAGGCAGCTTCACGCAATCGTTCTGACAACGTTTCAAAGTTGTAGGTAGTCGTTGAGAAAACGGAAGGATCGGGTTTGAAAGTGATGATCGTTCCGCTTTTCCTTGTTTTCTTTTTCTTATCCAGTGAAGTAACCGGAACTCCGCCGTTTTCAAAACGCTGTACATATGTCTGCCCGTCACGGTGGATGGTCACTTCCAGCCATTCTGATAAAGCATTTACTACGGAAGCCCCGACACCGTGAAGTCCTCCGCTTGTCTTATATCCTCCCTGGCCGAACTTCCCCCCTGCGTGGAGGACAGTCAGTATTACTTCCGGAGTTGGCTTCCCCATTTTATGCATGCCCGTCGGCATACCTCTTCCTTCATCTTCAACTGAGACACTGCCATCTTTATGTAAGGTGACAGTAATCCGGTCACCAAATCCGGCAAGGGCTTCATCCACCGCATTATCTACAATTTCATAAACTAAGTGATGGAGGCCGCGATGGTCCGTACTGCCGATGTACATGCCCGGCCGCTTCCTCACCGCTTCCAACCCCTCTAACACCTGTATTGAATCATCTGAGTATTGCTGCGATTGTTTAACCAATATGACGACGTCTCCCTTCTTACTTGTCTATCTGTTATAATAATAGAACAAACGTTCGTAAGTGTAAACGGATATACTATCTGCTTGTTCTATTTTAGCCTTTTTGACGAAAGACGCAAGTAACGTTTTCCTTTGACAGTAAAAAATCCCTGTATAGACAGGGATTTTGAACGGTTTCAAGCTGTATTCTACATCAGTACAGCATGAGCGACTTTCAGACACATATCCATCATGACGGTAAAATCATGGTCTTTCAAGTAATGATAGGCTTCATCATCCATGACTCCCTGCTGTGCCCAAAAGATTTTCGCATCAGTCTGGACCGCTTCCTTTGCCAAAGCAGGCAAATGTTCGGAACGTCGGAAGACATTGACCATCTCAAATGGTTCTTCCACATCCAGCAGGGAAGCGTAGGCTTTTTCCCCTAATACGCTATCAACCATGGGATTGACAGGAATGATGCGATAGCCTGCATCCTGCATCTCTTTAGCAATCTGATAAGATGTACGAAACTCTTTATCGGAGAGACCTACAACTGCAATCGTTCTGGTATCCGTAAGGGCCTGCCTGATTGTTTCATTATCCGGGTGCTGGTAAGCCATGATGCTTTCCTCCTTTACAAGATTCCTTCCTTCTCTAAAAACTCGCGGGCTACTTCTTCAGGAGCCATATCTTTTTCTTCCACTTTATAATTCATTTCCCTCATTTGATCACCGGTAATCTTTCCACCCAGCTGGTTCAATATTTCTTTTAGTTCCGGATATTTATCGATCGTTTCCTGTCTTAATAACGGAGCTCCCTGATATGGAGGGAACAGGTTTTTATCATCTTCCAGTACCCGCAAGTTCATACCTGCGATATAGCTTGCGGTTGAATAGGCGTCGATGACATCCACCTCTCCTTTTTTCAATGCTCCCTGTCTTAATCCCGGGTCCATCGTTTTTACTTGTCCGAATTCCAGATTATAGAGTTTCTTAATACCCTGATAACCATCTTCCCGGTCTTTAAATTCCAGTGTGAATCCTGCGGTGATTTGCTCTGCAATCGGCTTTAAGTCACTGATGGCCTTTAAGTTATATTGTTTTGCAAATTCCTCCGTAGTTGCAAGGGCATAGGTGTTATTGAATTGCATCGGTTGGAGATACGCCATATTATATTCCTGCGCCAGCCCTTTGGCAGCTTTCTGATAGACGTCTTTTGAATCATTGCTCTCAGCCTGTTGTTCTAACAGGCTGACTAACGCTGTACCTGTATATTCAGGATAGATATCAATGCTTCCTTCCTGTAGTGCAGAAAAGACGACATCGGTTTTTCCTAAGTTCGGCACAAGTTCGACTTTCAGGTCGGTTTCTTCTTCGATCATCAATTTATACATATTGATCAGTATCGTAGGTTCTGCTCCCAGTTTTGCACCGATTTTGATATCCGGTTTGGCACCTCCCCCGAAGGCAAGTGGTCCGACAGCGATTAAAGCAGCAATCACTAATAGACTGACCAAAGAACGGAAACCTGATTTAGCTGATGTCCGTTCGAACAGGCGTAAAATCAAATCCAATAGGATAGCCAATAGAGCGGCAGGTATTGCACCTAACAAGATTAAGTTTAAATCTCCTCCACGGTCTAAGCCAAGCAGGATGATTTCTCCTAATCCCCCAGCCCCGATCAGTGCCGCAATCGTAGTAGTACCAACGATCAGTACCATTGAAGTACGAATACCGGCCATAATGACCGGCATAGCCAGAGGAAGTTCGACTCGTGATAAGCGGCGGAAAGAACTCATACCCATTCCAGTAGCAGCTTCTTTCAAAGCTGGGTCAACTTCTTTGATCCCGGTATACGTGTTTCGCAAAATAGGTAATAAACCATATGCTGTTAAAGCGATAATGGCAGGTGTCTGGCCTATTCCGAAAAAAGGGATTAAGAATGCCAGTACCGCAAGGCTTGGAATGGTTTGCAATATGGCAGTCAAGCCGATAATCGGTTCAGCAATCTTTTGGTTTCTTGTTAAAATCAGGCCTAAAGGCAAAGAAATTAACGTTGCTATTACCAGTGCGATAATAGATATCTGTAAATGCTCCCAGATGGTTGGCCATAAAACATCCTGACGCTGCTGAAAAACATTGATGAACCCGTTCATGATCGCACCACCCCGTTTTCTGTAGAAACTTTCTCTTTCAGGTGCAGCACGATGTCACGATAAGATAATGTGCCGATTAATTGTTGTCCTTTGACAACAGGTAAAAGCTCTTCTTCGTTCTCTTCAAAAATATCCGCAGCTTTTTTTAACGGCATGTCGTTCATGAGTATAGGCAGCTCGATTTTCTCGGCAAACTTGACAGCCCCGGCGTACTTGCCGGCATCATCTTGTATGATATATGTTTTATTTGACTCGAATTTCCGATTTTCAAAGTCTTTCTGTGAAATCACCCGGCTGCCCGTTTGGTCTGCAATGACATCGACGGCCGTCTGCCATGGAGATTTCCGATTTCCGATGAATTCTTTAACGAATTCATTTTTCGGATGAAGAACCAAATTCTGTGGTGTATCGAGCTGTACGATTTCCCCTTCTTTCATCAGGCATACTCGATCCCCAAGAGCTAAAGCTTCATCCATATCGTGGGTGACAAATACAATCGTTTTTTGTATTTTTTGCTGCAGCTCACGGATGTCCTGCTGTAATTTCTCTCTGCTGATCGGATCGAGTGCACTGAACGGCTCATCCATCAAAATGATATCAGGGTCAGCGGCAAGGGCGCGGATCACACCTACACGTTGCTGTTCTCCCCCTGATAGTTCATCCGGTTTGCGTTTGCGATAGGTGGCCGGATCCAGACCCACCATTTCCATCAGCTCATCAATTCGTGAAGAAATATCTCCCTTTTTCCACTTTTTCATTTCTGGAACGATAGCTATATTCTCTTCGATCGTCATATGCGGAAATAAAGCGATCTGCTGTAACACATAGCCGATATTCCAGCGAAGCTCATGTATGTTGAACTCCTTGATGTCTTTATTATGTATGAAGATAGCACCCTCTGTCGGGCTGATCAATCGGTTGACCATCTTCATCGTAGTCGTTTTACCGCACCCACTTGGCCCGACTACAGTTAACAATTCCCCTTCGCCTACGGAGAATGTCAAACCTTTCAATGCAGTCGTGCCATCGGGATAGGTTTTGGTCACTTCCTTAAACTCAATCATCCTTTTACCCCCATTTGACACATGTTGACATAGTTATACCCATTTATCCGCAGGAGAAAACATCCCTATTTAACCGAAGTCGATTTCAATCCTGATTTGGACCTTTAAGATTGTCGTCAATCACCTTTCCCACTTGATCCACTAAAATCAGTACATCCAGGTGAGTTTAATGAAAGAAAAGGAATTGATAGCTTCTTCCGGTGACGGCTAGCTGCTGCCTGTTCTATTTTTAATGATCCATATACAGCTGGTAATCGACCTTCCCGGATTCTATTTGTTTGTCTGCAGGCATAAGATATAATAAAAGAACCCTTATTATAAGCAGTATAATTGCACTTATGCAGATGAACTTTTCTTATAATTTAATAGCTGTATGTGTAACCCGCTTCTGGCATTCTATTGAATAAAGCTAGAAAGGAAAGCATTATTTTTTGAAAAGATAGTTCTTATGTAGCATCCGGCATGCTAAAATAAAAGTGTATCAGGCAAACAAAGGAGTTTTATAATGGAATACATCATTTTTTCTATCATCGCTTATCTTTTAGGTTCAATTCCTTCTGGTTTGCTAGTAGGAAAACTCGGCTATGGTATTGACATTCGTGAGCATGGAAGTGGCAATCTCGGCGGAACGAATACCTTCCGCGTCCTGGGGAAAAAAGCCGGATTGTTCGTCACTATTGCTGACATTCTCAAAGGGACGCTGGCAACTGTGCTTGCTGTTATTTTCACTCCGGATATCAACCCATTGATTATCGGTATAGCAGCCGTTATCGGGCACATGTACCCTGTATTTGCCGGATTTCGTGGCGGGAAAGCAGTCGCAACTTCGGGAGGAGTCATTCTCGGTGTCAATCCGCTCGTATTCGGTATCATGATCGCAACCTTTTTCGTGATGCTTTACTTAACGAAATATGTGTCATTATCCTCCATGATAACAGGTGTCGTGTCTATGGCAGTCAGCTTTTTCTTAGGGGACATGGGATTATTCATTGTCATTACCCTCCTTACCCTGTTTGTGATATACAGACATCGTGCAAACATCAAGCGCATCTTAAATAAAACTGAACCTAAAATAACCTGGATGTAAAAGAGAAGCAGCTTGCCTGAAAAAGGCTGAAGCTGCTTCTTTTATTATACTTAGTATCCGTATTCCCAATCTATTTCTTCTTCTTTAAATCCGACCAACGAAATCGCATTATGCCGGTCCTCTTTTTGAAAGTCTTCTGCAGGATAAGCATCTGAATTTAAGGTAGACTCAAAATTGCTTCGATCGACATCTTCTAAAACAATATATTTATTTTCATGGTCTAATAATACAGCTGTCCCTGTCACATCAACCACTCCTTTAATGTTTGTCTTAATTATAATATTAAGTTATACAGAAATATATATCTTTGTGAATCAATTCACAGATATGTCAGATTTTCATCAGTAATTATAGAAAAGTATTATAGATAGAATTAAATATGATATGATCGTAAACGTATTATTCCAACTAAACTGATCAACTCAATCACCTTATATCCCACATAGTTCTAAGCAAGTAGTTGTATAATAATTTTCACATCATGTATACTTTGAATTAAAGGAAACACCGCTATGGCCTGAAAGGAGTCAACGTTATGTCTCAAATTAATATCCGGAATAAAAAACTTCTACCTACGAAAAAGGAACGCCATAAATTATTTGGTTCCAGCGACCCTGGACCTAGAACGAAACCTGTTGAAAAAGAACAGATGGCTGATTTGCAGAATTCAAAACAGGACTTCCTGTTTAATATTGATACGGTCGGAATTTCTAATGTAAAACATCCTATACGTATCCCTAGTCAATTGACGCCGGAAATACAAACCACGATAGGGACGTTTACCTTTGGATCTTCCATTTCTCAGGATAGCAAAGGAACAAATATGAGCCGGTTTACTCAACAACTGGATGAATATCACCAGGAAGGTTTTGCCATCGATCTGACGACCCTGAAAAAATTCACTAAAGAATTGGCTGACCGTTTGAAGCAGAAGGATGCGAAAGTGGAAGTCACTTTTCCGTGGTTCTTTGAACGAAGGGGTCCTGCTTCTGACCTGGCAGGGATGAATCACGCCGATGCTTTTATGAAAGTAAGCTATCATCAGGAAACCGGCCATGATATTGAAGTAGGATTAACAGCAACCATTACTACCCTTTGCCCTTGTTCCAAAGAAATCAGTGAATATAGCGCCCATAATCAACGTGGAAATGTATCCATGGCAGTAAAGCTGAAAGAAGACTTCAACGAACAGGAAATCGATTGGAAAGCAGCTTTATTAGAAGCGGCAGAGAGTAATGCCAGTGCAAGAATACACCCCGTGCTGAAGCGGCCTGATGAAAAGATGGTAACAGAGCAGGCCTACGAAAATCCTCGCTTTGTAGAGGATATCGTCCGCCTTGTCGCCGCGGACCTGTATGAATATGACTTTGTAGAGAACTTTAAAGTTTCGTGCCGGAATGAAGAATCGATTCACCTTCATGATGCCATCGCGAGCCTTTCTTATGATAAAAATGATGAAGGCAATTAGGGCGGGAGGAAAATGAAATATATTTTCATTGGTGTGATCCGTTTCTACCAAAAAGTAATCAGTCCCATCAAGCCTCCGACGTGCCGTTTCTACCCTACCTGTTCACAATATGGTTTGGAAGCTTTTCAACGGTTCGGTTTCTTCAAAGGACTGTATTTGACAGTGGTCAGGATTGCCAAATGTCAGCCATTTCATCCCGGAGGATTCGACCCTGTACCAGATAAACAGGAAAAATAAGGAAGCGTATTCCGTCTTTCCTTATTTTTGTACAATGTCTCACCAGAGTCGGAGAAAATTTACAGGATAGGGGTTGAATTTATGAATATTGAAGTAACAGAAGAAGCAGCAAAATGGTATCAAGATGAACTCGATATTGAAAAAGATGCAGCACTACGCTTTTTAGTGCGTTACGGTGGTTCAGGTGGTCTGCAGCCAGGGTTCTCTTTAGCTATTCAACTGGAGGAACCTGCTGAACCGCATACCTCCACAGAAGTTAATGGAATTACCTTCTTTGTCGAAGAGTCAGACGCATGGTATTTTGATGATAAATCATTGAAGGTAGATTACAATTCTACCTGGGAAGAACCTGAATTCCATTATGTCTGAATGCAAGATTATTTTCAGCCTTGTTGCCAGTCTCCCATTAAAAAAGCATTAAATTGCCCTGCAATTTAATGCTTTTTTTCATGTATTCTTCCGTTATTTAATTAATACTTGAAACAGGAAGGAATCTACTGTCTCCTAAATAGACTTGCCTGCTCTCCGTTGGTCCAATACACGAAGAGTGCAGGAACGAATTTATAATACCCGTTTACTCGATGTTGAATCGTTTTAATTGTGCCCAAATACCTTCTGCTTTAAGAATTCTTGCCTGGACATCACCAAACAAATCATAATGAGGGAATCGTTCGTCCTGATGTATCCATTGTGGTTTCAATCCATATTGGAAGCCCCATTGTTCAAGCTTCCCAAGGTCACTGCAACCTACTTTGGTCACCGTGTCACAGCCTGGAAAACGATCATCCAGCCAAAAGTGAGTGAGAAAAGCAATTTCTCCTTTGCTCACCTTTTCCTTCCATTGCCTTACTTCATTTCGATTCACACCGAATGCCATATTCAGCGCTCCAATGCATCCATGTAGGCTTCATGCCATTCCGGGAATGAACGGCGAATCGATACAGGCCGAAAGCTTCCTTCTTTAACTATAACGTGTTTTGTTGTACCAGCTACAGCAAGGTCCTGCTGCTCGTTGAAAATTTTGTAACCGTACGTAATACGCAGACCATCGTACTCCTCCAGCCAGGTTTCAACATAAGCAGATTCCCCATACCTTATCGGTTTTTTAAATTGTATATTGGCATCCACAACGGGGGAAACAACGCCTTGTTTTTCTATCTGATGATATTTGAAACCCAGTGCTTCAATAAAATCTGTTCGTCCAAGTTCGAACCAAACCAGATAATTAGCATGATAAACGACCCCCATCTGGTCTGTTTCCTGGTATCTTACACGGATCGGTGTTTCTGTCTTCTTCATATCAAAATTCCCCCTTAACTGTGTTCCACGCCTGCTCAAAGTCGTTTTTAACTAAAAGATCCATGGAAGATTTGTTATTGTCTTCAATCCGCAGTGCCTGGAACTGAATTGCTTCGTTGATCAGATTATTAACAAACCGGCCATTGCCTTTCACTTCTTCTTCTTGAAAACGTGTAAACAGGAACGCTTCCGCTTCCCTGTCTAAATGATACTGGTAGGAAGATGACTGATACTTGGTCATCGCTAACAGTTCTTCCGGATTATAATCCGGGAAGTGGAAATATTTCTTAAATCTTGTAGTAAGTCCTGGATTACTGTTCACTAATTGTCTCATTTCATTTTGATACCCTGCTAAGATGACCACTAAATTTTCATGATGGCGTGTCATTTCATCAACAAGTGTTTCGATTGCTTCTTTTCCAAAGTCATCCCGGCCGCCGTTATATAGAGAGTAAGCTTCATCAATGAACAGGACACCACCCAGTGCTTCGCGAATCTTCTTCTTAGTCTTCATAGCAGTCTGCCCTACATAACCGGCAACAAGGTCACTTCGTGAGATAACTATCATATGACCGCGTTTTAACAAACCACATTGTTTTAATATATTCGCGTAAATAGCAGCGACTGTCGTCTTCCCCGTTCCAGGATTTCCTGTAAAAACAGAATGCAATTGAATAGGTACGTGAGGCAGGTCTTGATCTTTTCTCTCTTGCTGGATCTTCACAAAAGCAGAGAGCTTTTTCACTTCATCTTTTATGTTCCCTAAACCAATCAATTCCTCCAGCTGTTGGAGAGGTTCTTCTCTATCCGTTTTTTCGTCATCTTCAAGCTGTACATCTTCTTTGGTAAGGCGCATATGGTCAATCCATTCGTGATGGTCTTCCTCTGATAAGTAGGCACTCTTATTAAAAATAATTTTCAATACAAGATTTTTGACGGTTCGAGCATTTCCAAAAGAATCATCGACCCGGTGTCGATCGATAAGAGTTTCTAGTTGTTTTAAACCACTCACGGTAAAAAAGTAGTCGTTTTCAATCGCGCTGATTTCCGCTATTTCGAGAAGTTCGCACATCTGGTAGTCAGGAAGCTCGATATGGTTTTGTTCTGGAAAACGGCTCCTGAGACCAGGATTTGACCATAAAAACTGTCTCATTTCTTCCGGGTAACCTGCCAGGATCACAGCGAACTTTCCACCATATTCTTTACTGGTCATCGCAGACACCAACGTATCAATGACAGCCTGGCCATAATCGTTGCCTGTCTGCCCTTCTCTGCTTAAGCTGTATGCCTCATCGATGAATAAAACACCGCCGATTGCTTGCTTTACATAATTCATGGTGTTTTCTTCACTTTGGCCGATATAGGCCCCTACGAGGTGAGAACGATTGACTTCTACTACTTCTTTGGTATCCAGAATACCTAGTTCATAATAAATATTTGCCAATAATCTGGCCAGGGTGGTTTTTCCCGTTCCCGGGTTGCCTGTCATAATCATATGAAGACCAGGCTCGTCCACCATGCTGAAGCCCAGGTTTTTCCTTTGTTGCTGATATTTCAAATAATGATAATACCGGTGAATATAACTCTTTACATCTTTTAATCCAATCATACTATCCAATTCAACTAACGCATTCTGTTGTTCATCACCTGTCAGAAATACCGGTAGACGCTTGTAAAGCTCATCTCGATAATCATTGATGATCCTGGTTTTTTCATTGATCGCACTTACCGGCAGGCGAATCCTTCTATTCTCGATCGTTTCAATCGCTTCTTCAAGAATCGTTTTCAATTCTGTGAGATGATGATAGCTTTCCTGATATAGTTTTAAACGACCACTGGCCGCATCGACAATGTCTTTCTCCACCAGCTCAGAATCCCAGGCCTCTAAAAGCTGGCTGACTTGTTCATGGATATTATTCGCTTTTTTCGTTTTTGCAGTCTGGTGGTCGGTTTCATGCAACGTCCACTCTTCGAAACGAACTCTGCTAAGTTGATGGTAAACCTTAATCACTTTCTTTGCTTCGCTCAATTGGGTTAATAACGGATGGTGATGTTTCATCGCTTTTGCCTGATCGATGAAATAGTCAGCCAGCCGATCCTCGTGCGGACGTCGTCTGATCCGATGATACGCTAAGACCACGTAAAGGAGGGCTTTAAAATCTTTTTCACTTCCTCCTTCATCATCCATCAGTTTTAAAGCTGCCGTTTCTGATATTGGAGGTTGTTCATCTATTGTGTTCCAGTGCTGCAAATTGGATTTAATCAATGCTGTATCCATAACACCCCTCCTTTTGATTCATTGGTTTATTTTATCATAACTGGACGACTATGTAGACGATCGTGCACTTAACACAAAACGCCCTTTCCGGATGGAAAGGACGTTACTATTTTACTGCTTACTATTACGTGCTTCATCTTTGATTTCGCTGCGCATTGCATTGATGGACTCTTCCCGGCGTTTGTTCTTTGCTTCGATTGCCTGTTTTTCTTGTTCATTTGCCATCGGATAAGCATCATGAGAATCTTCGATATTTTCAATGGTATCCTGCACCATATGCTGTAATTTTTCTAAATTATCACTACGGTCATCTGGATTCGGATGACGATGTTGATGAGACATAAGAATTCCTCCTATTTCTTTCCTTTTGTCTGGATAACTTTAGGTTCTTTATCTGTTTTAACTTCCATTTTCTTACCATTATTAACTTCAGACTCCCGCGGCTGTGTGCCTAAGTGGCTTGGTGTGAAAGCTTGAGCGTGTTTTTTCGGATTGCTCATCACTAGAACCTCCTTCTATCTGTCACGAATAATATTTGCATTCGATCATGCTTTTATGCTGAAAAATAAAAAAAGCAAATCCGATCCTTTTGGATGATTTGCTTTTTTCTTCCTTAGGAAGAACGTAATTTTTGGTTATGTCGTTCATCAATCTTTGTTTCAATTTTCGTAATCAGTTCGTGATCAGATAAAATTTGTTTCCGGTTTTCTTTGACGAGGTCCTGAAAATTAGGTTTACGCCTTTTAGCCATGGGAATCTCTCCTTTTATTAGCAAGGATTCCCTATTGTGAAAATAATATACCTTATTCTAATTTTTCTTTCATCTTTACCATGAAGTCATAGCTCATTGGACCAACCTGCCGTGGTTGCTGGACGACGCCATCCGTTCCTATGAAATAAGTAGTCGGAATGGTTATCGCCTGATAGTCCGAACTGACCTTGTTCTCTTTATCAAGTGGAACCTGGAAAGTATAGCCTTCTTGTTCCAGGTATTTTCTTACATCCTCTGTGCTCGTCTCTGTTGTAGTGGCATTCACCGCAACGATTTCGACTTCATCTCCAAATTTTTCATGAAATTTTTGCATTTCAGGCATTTCTTTTTTACAAGGAGGACACCAAGTGGCCCAAAAATTAAGAAAAACTTTTTTTCCTTGTAAATCAGACAAACGGAGTGTGTCGCCTTCTACGGTTTCCAATTTAAAGTCCGGAGCATGCTCACCCTCTTGTATACCTTTTGGAGTGTTGGGAGGCATTATTCCAGTGCCTTCCTGACTTGTATCTCCTGATACATTATATTCATTTGGCCCGCTTGTTTCTTCATTTGCGTTATCCGTAAAACTGTAGATGGCATAACCGACCAAACCTAATACCAGGATACTTATTCCCAAGCGCTTAACCATGGTGTTCACTTCCTTTATGAATATAACCTTGCTTCCATAATGATGATAAGATTGCAGGCTGCAAAAGTAAAGAAGATTGTTTACGCTTTAAATAATTGTCACTTTCGTTTTCGTAATGGCCCGTTAACTCTCATTGTTACACTTAAGCTCCCTTTTATGGAAGACTCAGTTTCGAGATAGTGGGTCCGTTACCATGAAAGGATGGGATGGTACGGGAAACAACTCGCTTTCCTGCGGGGGACCTGGCAAGCTTCCTCGGGCTAAAGCCCTGCGGGATCTCGCCTAGCCCCTTCTCCCGCGGGAGTCTCGCCGTTTCCCTTCCCATCCAGACAGATTCGTAACAAACGGACCCTAAAAAAAGAGAAAGAATGCATACTAAATCCTTCATGTTGTCGCATTTTTAAAGAATATAGAGGTCCCAAAATCTTCTTTATTATTATTGCTGATTTTCCATAAGGGTGATTTCGAGAGTTTCCTATGGCAAAGGGCGTAGGGAAACGGTGAGACTCCTGTGGGAGCTGAGTGATAGATGAGGCCCCGCAAGGCGGAGCCTGAGGAGACTCAGCACACGCCCACGGAAAGCGAATCGTTTCCCGAAGCCCCTCAACTCCAACAATATCTCGAAATCAAGTCTTCGACTTTTCGTTGAAAAATAAATAATGTTTAACAGAGAGTTGCAATAAAAATCCGCATAGCCAATGGGCTATGCGGATTTTTAATTACTTCAACTTATTGCGGAGTACCATTTGCAGGATACCACCATGGCGGTAGTAATCGATTTCCACTTCACTATCAAAGCGTGCGACAACCTGGAATTCTTTTTTGTTGCCTTCTTCGTCAACTGCAGTCACATCTAGAAGATCATGAGGCTTGACGTTTTCTCCAACTTCGACGTTGAATGTCTCACGGCCGGTTAAACCTAGAGAATCAATTGTGTCGCCATCCTGGAATTGTAATGGCAGTACACCCATCATCACAAGGTTGGAACGATGGATCCGTTCAAAGCTTTCTGCAATGACTGTTTTGATGCCAAGAAGGTCAGTACCTTTGGCAGCCCAGTCACGAGAGCTTCCCATACCATAGTCTTTACCAGCAATGACAAGTAACCCTGTATCATCCTGCTGATATTTCATAGCAGCAGTATAGATCGGCATAACTTCTTCTGTTGGCCAGTAAGTAGTATAGCCGCCTTCTGTACCTGGAGCCAGTTCGTTTCGGATACGGATGTTGGCAAACGTACCACGCATCATGACTTCATGGTTACCACGACGGGAACCATATGAGTTGAAGTTACGTGGTGAAACGCCTTTTTCCTGTAAGTATTCACCGGCAGGCATATCTTTCGGGATCGCACCAGCTGGTGAAATATGGTCAGTCGTTACAGAATCACCGAATTTACCGATAGCTCTGAGATTATTCAATGGCTTAACTGTATCCGGTTCTGCAGACAGTCCTTCGAAGAATGGAGGGTTCTGGATGTAAGTAGACTCACTGTCCCAATCGTACAATGGCTCATCGGTTGTATCGATTTCATTCCATTTTTCGTTGGAGTTAAATACATTTTCGTATTCTTTGCGGAAGATTTCTGGAGTTACAGCACGTGCAACTTCTTTTTTGACTTCTTCCTGGGATGGCCAGATGTCCTGGAAGAATACATCGTTGCCATCCTTATCTTTTCCGATCGGTTCGTTTTTCAGATCGATATCCACAGTACCAGCTAACGCATAAGCGACGACCAATGGTGGTGAAGCAAGATAGTTCGCTTTTACAAGCGGGTGGATACGTCCTTCGAAGTTACGGTTACCGGATAGTACGGAAGAGACAGTCAAGTCGCTGCTTGCAATCGCTTCTTCGATTTCCGGCTTCAATGGACCGGAGTTACCGATACATGTAGTACAACCGTAACCGACCAGGTTGAAACCTAGCTGGTTCAAGTATTCCATCAGGTTTGAATCTTCCAGGTAGCGTGTAACCACTTTAGAACCTGGTGCAAGGGAAGTTTTGACATACTCAGGAACTTCCAAGCCTTTTTCGACCGCTTTTTTAGCTACCAATCCTGCTCCCAGCATGACGTGCGGATTGGAGGTATTGGTACAGGAAGTGATCGCTGCGATAGCCAGCGCACCTGTCTTCATTGTGGTAGTCTTTCCGTTATCCAGGTCGAAAGTAACTTCTTTTTCGATCTCGTCTTTATCTAAGCCGAAGCCTTGAGGGCCAGTCGGAGCTGTCAACGCCTGGTTAAAGGATTCCTTCATTTTAGAAAGTGGAATCAAGTCCTGCGGACGCTTAGGACCAGACAAGTTCGGTTCCAGCTCGGAAAGATCGATTTCAACAAGCTCTGTAAATTCCGGATCTGGAAGTTCTGGAGAATACCATAGATCATTCTCTTTGCAGTATTTTTCTACAAGTTCGATCTGCTCTTCACTGCGTCCTGTCAGGCGCAGGTAATCAAGGGATTCCCCATCTACCGGGAAGAAACCGCAAGTTGCACCATATTCAGGAGCCATGTTAGAAATGGTTGCACGGTCTGCAAGCGGCATTTCCTGAAGACCAGGGCCGAAGAATTCAACAAACTTACCGACAACTTTCTTTTCACGTAACACTTGGGTTACTTTCAAAGCTAAGTCAGTAGCAGTCGTTCCATTCGGGAAGCTTCCTTTCAGCTTGACACCTACAACTTCAGGTGCAGGGAAGTAAGAAGGCTGACCAAGCATTCCTGCTTCCGCTTCGATACCGCCGACACCCCAGCCAAGGATACCTAGACCATTGATCATGGTTGTATGGGAGTCAGTACCGACAAGTGTATCAGGATAAGTATCAGTTTCGCCGTCTTCATTCTCAACAGCGTGTACAACATTAGCCAGGTATTCGAGGTTTACCTGGTGGACGATACCAGTCGCTGGTGGAACCGCACGGTAGTTATCAAAGGCTTTTTGAGCCCAATGAAGGAACTCATAGCGCTCTGCATTCCGTTCAAATTCCAGCTCCATATTTACTTGTAATGCTTTTTCTGTACCATAAGCATCCACCTGGACAGAGTGGTCGATTACAAGGTCGACAGGAACTTCAGGATTGATTTTTTCCGGGCTTCCTCCCATATCAACCATTGCTTTTCGTAATGAAGCAAGGTCAACCACAGCAGGTACCCCTGTAAAGTCCTGCAGGATTACACGAGACGGTTTGAAAGGTACGTCTTCCCCTTTTGCATCTTTCGTACCCCATTTTGCAAGGCTTTCCACATGCTCATCTTTGATGACACGGCCATCATGTTGACGAAGCAATGATTCCAGCAAGATACGGATGGAGAAAGGCAACCGTGAAACTTTGCCTAATCCAGCATCTTCTAATGCTTTCAGTTGGTAGTAGTTGTAGGACTTACCATTGAGTTCAAATTGTTTTTTTGCATTGTAAGCATTATTGTTTGCCAATTTTCCTCTTACCCCCTCAGATGGAATTGAATAGTGCTCAATCAATGGATTACACTATTCGATAAATTCGATTTGTTACTTTTTTCAGAAAAAGTTCACAAATATGCATCTATCATTGTAAATGAAAACGATTTAGAAGTAAATTAAATTGGTCAATTTTTGTCACACTATAGATATGGGAAGGAGGTGGCGACGGTGACAACTAGAAAAGCGAACCATGTACGACCAGGAATGAATGACGCAAAAGCACAAGGTGGCGGTGCAGGATATCAAGAAGAAACCCCGCGTGAACCATTGACCGCGGAAGAAAGAATGTTCAATAAAAAGAAAAAGAAAAACCAGTAAATATTCTTAGACTTAAAAAACAGACGCCGTAAGCGTCTGTTTTTTAAAGCAGTTGATTTCTTATTTTGTCCAGCTGTTCTTTATAGGACTTCAATTGCGTTTCCTGATGCTCACTTGCAACTGTCAATGCTTTTTCAACTTGCTGGTAGGCCTGGTTCACTTCTTCTTTTAAATGAGCCAGCTCTGTGCCGTAATCTGCTTCATGAATGGTCATCATCACATCGTCAGCAGTACGTTCTGCTTCATGGACTTTATTGGATGCATGTTGAAATGCTTCTTGTTTGTTTTGGTAATAACTCACAAAGACACCTCTTTTTTTGAACTTTATTAAAGGAAAACAGCATTATGGAAAACCAAGGCAATAAAAATCAGGGGATAAACCAGGTTGTATTGAATAGCTTGCACCAGCCAAAAGTTTTCCATACATATCCCTATACAAAATTTCAAATCCTAAGTAAGAAAGGAGCGATAACTTTGACACACTCAAGAAAAGACAAACAACCAAACCAACCCTTAAAAGGTTCAAAAAAAGTGAAAAACCGCAACCATTCCCGTCAAAAAAAGCACGCTTCTCATGACATGTAATTGTCCAGCTCTTGCATAGCTTGTTTTAATATCTCGATTTCCGTTTCTCCCACGGTACGGAAATCGAGAAAATAAGCATGATCAACGAAGCGTCCAATAATCGCAGGATGGTACATACGTAAAAACTTTTCAATCTCATGAGCAGCCATTTCAGGCGATGTAACACGGATACCGCAGCTTGGAAGTTCGACTTTCGGCATGGTCCCCCCTCCAACTTTGGAAGGATGTACCTGAGTTTCAACATTCAGTTTTTGTAAAGATCCCAAATCTCTTACAAAGACTTCGGTAATTGTATTTATTTCCTCTGCTGTTTTTATAATATCCCGATAAACGGAATTTCCTTCTGAAAGATCCTCCCGGTCGTATTCCAGCAACGTACTTTCCAGGGCTGCCAGTGTCATTTTATCTACCCGAAGCACTCGTGCCAGCTGATGTTTTTTCAATACGTCGATATATTTCTTTTTTCCCGCTATGATACCAGCCTGCGGTCCTCCTAATAATTTGTCCCCACTGAATGATACGATATCTGCTCCTGTGGCCAGCACATCGCTTACTACTGGTTCTTTGCCAATATGTCTGGACTGATAATCCACAATCGAGCCGCTGCCTAAATCTTCATAAAAAATCAAATGATTTTCTTTTGCTAACGGTACGAGGCTTGAGCTCGGTTGTGATTCCGTAAACCCTTCCATATAAAAGTTACTCGTGTGCACTTTCATGATCATGGCAGCATGTTCATCGATAGCTTCCTCATAATCAAAAAGATGTGTTTTATTGGTAGTTCCGACTTCAGTCAGGACTGCATCACTTTCCTCCATCACTTTCGACACACGAAAGCTTCCGCCTATTTCTACCAGTTCTCCCCGTGATACGATAACTTTCTTTCCTTTAGCCAATGCTCTTAACACAAGGTAGACTGCCCCGGCATTATTATTGACTACCATCGCTGCTTCTGCTCCGGTTATATGTTTTAAACGTTCTTCCAATATCGTATGGCGTGACCCTCGCTTCCCTTTTTCAACATCGTACTCTAAATTGGAATAATTTCCAGCCACTTCTGATACACGGGCAATCGCTTTTTCACTTAATCTCGCTCTGCCGAGATTGGTATGGAGCACAGTCCCTGTAGCATTGATTACTTTATGTAACATAGGCCGTTCCCATAGCTCTGCAGCCTGTTTTACTTTCCTGGTGATGATATCTGTAAATTTGTCCGCTTGTATCTGCTCACCATTTAGTATGTCTTGTCGGACAGAGGCAGCGGCTTGTTGTATCCATTGCGTCCATAATTTTTCCGTCACTTTGTGTTTTTTCCGAATAGCAACTATGGCAGCCTGTTTTTGCAGTTCATGTACGGGAGGTATTTGCCGCAGCAATTCATTCATTTTGTATCCTCCTCTCCCTTATTCAGTTATCAGTATATCCATTTTTAAGCTATAATTAAAATGACCGCTCTTCAATTGTGCAGAGCGGTTCCGAAATGCGCCTGGATTTTCTCTTCTTATCACCGTATATTATACTAGGATTAAGGAGGTGGAATGATGAGTAAAGAAGAAATCATCCGATTGACCACATTATCGACGAAAGCTGGCTGAGGATGCAAAATCGGTCCTGAAGACCTGTCGCACGTGCTGCGACAAATCAACACACCTCAAGCAAATGCAAATGTCTTAGTAGGTTCCGGCACGAATGATGATGCAGGTGTATATAAACTGACAGAAGAGATAGCCATGATTCAATCTGTCGATTATTTTACACCGATCGTTGATGATGCGTACGATTTTGGCCAAATAGCTGCCGCTAATGCTTTGAGTGATATATATGCGATGGGCGGTACAGTCAAAACCGGTCTTAACATCGTCGGTTATCCCATTAAAAAATTAGGTCCGGAAATATTAGCCCGGATTCTGCAGGGAGCCCAGGATAAAATGGCTGAAGCTGGTGGTGACATCATTGGAGGACACTCGATTGATGACCAGGAACCAAAATTCGGCATGGCTGTTACAGGTATTGCCCATCCGGAAAAAATCTTTCAAAATTCTACCGCCAAAGCTGGTGACGTCCTTGTCCTTACCAAGCCCATTGGCGTCGGCATCCACACCACTGCTATAAAGAGGGATCTGCTCGATTCCCACGAAAAGCAGCTTGTAACTGATACGATGGCCGCTTTAAACAAAAAGGCTTCCGAACTTCTGGCTGACTATCAGGTAAATGCAGTGACCGATGTTACCGGCTTCGGCCTTTTAGGTCACGCGTCTGAAATGGCCGAGGGCAGTGGAGTTAGTTTCGATATTTCTTACAGCCAGGTTCCACAACTTGCAAGGACAGTGGAACTGGCGGAAAATGGAGTAGTCCCTGGTGGCTCAAAGGCCAATCACTCCTGGCTTTCAGGGCGTATCAATTACCACGAAGAGCTGACAAAAGCGCAACAGCTCATTTTATGTGATGCTATCACTTCTGGTGGATTATTGATTTCTATGCCGAAAGATGAAGCTCAAGCCTATGTTGATTCATTTAACCGAATAGCTGATACAACCGCTGCTATAATCGGTGACGTAAAAGAACAAGAAACAATAATGATCAGGGTCCATCCATAATAAAGAGGCTGAGCTAAGGGAAAAACTTTTCCTAGTCAGCCTCTTGTTCATGTACGGAATTAAAATACACTTCAGGTTGCTTCAACCATTTTCTGACACTTTCCGCCCTGATGGTCATTCCATAATCATCACTTTTCTCCAATAAAGGAACAAGGTATTTACGCGATACCTGGAAAGACTCTTTGGCTTCTTTTAAAGAAAATTCATCTCCTGTCATCTCGTAAAGCCGCTGGAAATGATCGCGAATCGGGTTTATATGAACAATAAGGTTATCATTTATTTCCCAGGCTGCATTCTGTTGCAAAAAGAACATACGTAATTCTTTCATCCATTCTGCCGGTATACCATGTTCAGCTCCATAATCGCTCCATTCTTTCACTTGAAGTCCATCGGTGATCCAATCACTTTTTAATAAATTCATCCGCTTCGACCATTTTTCCGGTATATATGGTGAAAATTCAGGAAGCGCCACAAATGGTCCTGTTGCTTTTAATTCACCGCTCTCTATCCAGGCATCTAACAACGGACTGCCTACAGATTTTTTTACAGGAAGCTGCGTTACTACCTCAGGTTTATTTTTACCTGCCCTGAGCGGGTACAGCTGATGATACTCTTTCAGACGCTCCATAACGTCCTTAAGCATTCGCTCACTTTCCGAAACGAGTATAAAACCTTTATTAACATTCCTGATCCGTTTCGCGTCTATTTCTGAAGCTAAGAGGTTCTCTAATTGTGCTGTATCCATGGAAGTCTCTTTTAGTAACTGCTGGATATTCATCCATTTGTACGTCTGTAACAGGTTTTCCAATAATTCTGATGGGGTAGTCCTGCTTTTCTCTTTCAGCATTTCGATCGTCTCATGACTGAATTTATGCTTGCCTGCATTTGGGTCGATCACTACGCCCCCTCCGATTGTTTCTACTGGTGTCGGCCTGCGAAGAATGAATCTGTCTCCTCTTTTCGCAACAATCGGTTCATCTAATCGGAGCTGGCAAAATATTTCTTCTGTGTCCTCCGTCACCTCGTTCCGATCGAAAAACACTAATCTTCCAGCAGCTTCCGCAGTACCAATATACACGTTTATTGGGGTTCGCTGTTTGATTGTATAACGGAGTTCATCAACCAATTTCATACGTACATCCAGAGTCCGGGTAACCAGGAAAGCATCATTTTTCACCATAACATCTCCACGCTTAACGTCCTCTTTCCCAATACCGCTAATATTAACGGCCGCACGTTGCCCTGCAAATGCCTGCTCCACTGGTACATGGTGAACTTGGATCTGCCTGATCCTGGCTTTCTTATGTTCGGGAAGTATAGTGATTGGATCGTCAGCCATCAGACTTCCTTCATAAATCGTCCCCCTGACCACCGTTCCCTGTCCCTTGATAGTAAAAGACTGATCGATCGGCATACGGAAGGAACCTGCTGTGTCCCTATACGGCTGGACAGCAACTTTCTTTTCAATCAACTGTTCCAGCTCGGAAATTCCCTTTCCGGAAAGGCTATCGATAAATAGCAACTCCGAATGCTGATAACTTTTCCCATTTATATACGAGCGAATGTCCTCTGCTACTAATTCTTTCATTTGCTTATCAATTAAATCAGCTTTTGTGACAACCAATATTGCCTCTTCCACGCCGAGGAAGGATAAAATATCCATATGCTCCCTGGTCTGCGGCATTATGCCCTCATCCCCGGCTACTACGATGATAACCAAATCAATACCAGCAACCCCTGCTATCATCTGTCTGATGAATTTTTCGTGTCCTGGCACATCTATGATCGATACATTCAGAGCAAGGTTCTGCAATTTCAAAGGGGCAAAACCTGGTTCGATTGAAATATTGCGGCTCTTCTCTTCTTTCAGACGATCGGTATCCACTTCTGTCAAAGCCTTCGTCAACGCTGTTTTCCCGTGATCGATATGTCCGGCCATACCAATCGTATAATAACGCTTCAACATAATATCCCTCTTTTCTTTCACCTGGGTTGCAATCCATAAGAAAAAACACGCTTGCATGGCAAACGTGTCATTCAGCCGGTAATACAAGCCGGAAAGTTGTTCCGATATCAGCATTCGGGTGGATTTCCATGTACCCGTTATGTTTATCCAGGATTTGATTGCTGATCATCAGCCCTAAGCCGGTGCCATTTTTTTTCGTTGTAAAAAATGGCTCGGCTATTTTTTCTCCCAGGTCTTCTGGAATCCCCGGGCCCTCGTCAATGATATCAATATACGCCCGGTTCTCACTACGGCTGACTTTAATCTCCAGAAGTCCGCCTTCCTGCATGGCCTCAATGGCATTTTTAATAATATTGATGAAGACTTGTTTGATTTGTGATCGATCACAAAATATGAAAATTCCTGCTGGTATATCCGTGCTTATCGTTATACTTTGCATTTTGGCCTGTGTATTCATTAAAGTGATTACGTCTTCCAGCATTTCTTTCAGCGATTCACTAGTCCGTTCATCAGTCATTGGTTTTGAAACAAACAGCAATTCAGAAGTGACAGACTCCATTTTTTCGATTTCTTCTAACATGATTTTATAATATTCCTCTTCCTTACTTATCCCTGCCTGCAGCAACTGAAGGAACCCTTTTAATGAAGTCAACGGGTTTCTGATTTCATGGGCTACACTGGCAGCCAACTGTCCGGCCACTGTCATCTTCTCTGATTGCATCATCTGTTCTTCCATCATATTATGGTCCGTTATATGCTGGGCAATGGTCAGTATATAAGAGTTGCCGTCCTCTGGATTGAATCTTCTGGCTATCATTGTTTGCATCAGTAAATATCGGCCCTTTTTATCTTTCACTAATAAATTCGTGTGATGAGTCTGGTCCGGCTTTTGTCCAAGCAGATCCCGTACCTTATGATGATCTTTGATATGAAGATAGTCCCCCGCTTTGGAATGCAGGACTTCATCTACTTCAAACCCTAACCACCGTGTCACCGATTTAGAAATATATTTGATATTACCTTCTAAATCAAAAATCGTCACGAGATCATTTGCATTATGTTCAATCCACGACTGAAAACAATCGGGTAGAGAGGAATAATTAACATATGTATAAGGAGTAAATTCTCCCTGCTGGTCAGATGATCCAAGGTCATGGTTACCCATTCTACCCGCCCCTTCCTTTCTATCTAAATATATAGTATCCTACTTTGAAAAGCTACATCAAGTTGTAGAATGTAATTTAAATGAGAAAAACATACGGAAATGAAAAGCTTGTCATTTGAGCACGCAGCTTTTATAATGTCTTATGTTACCTAAATGGGGCTGGTTGCTATGCTGGTGCAGGCCACAGTCTTCAAAACTGCTTGTGAGGCGCGTGTCGTCTCAGGTGGGTTCGATTCCCACACAGTCCCGCCAAGTATTCCAATTTAATCATACTATAATCTGACAAACAGGTAAAACTTTAGACCTAATTTGTCATGGTTATTCGCGCTAAAAACCTGATTGTTATGAATATATGATGAAATAGGTGGTATTATGTCAGGAGGATTTGCAGCATTCATAATTGGCTGGGTCATCATCATGATTGTCCTGCTGAGTATCGGCGGCTTCTTTATGTTCCGGAAGTTTTTAAAACGGCTTCCAAAAGAAGATGGAAAATCCGATATGGATTGGGAAGAGTATTACTTAGAAAAAACCAAACATATGTGGAGAGAGACTGATAAGCAATTATTAGAAGAACTGGTTTCTCCAGTACCAGAACTATTCCGGGATATCGCACGTCAAAAGATTGCAAGTAAAATCGGGGAAGTAGCCCTGAAAAAAAACCGAAAGAAAATAACACAGGATGTTATAATCGAAGGTTATATTATTGCAACACCGAAGCGGGACCACAAGTTTCTGATCAAAACACTGGAACAAAAGAATATAGATCTGACCCCTTATCAATATTTGTTCCATGAACAAACATAAAGCCTGCCCGGACTACTTAAGTTCTGGACAGGCTTTCTTTGCAGGTTATTTTATTTTCGGACAATGATTTTTCCAGTTGCAAGTAACGGTACAGCATGGCAACCCGCCAGGTGACAATCATCCCGAAGGCTAACAAGAAAAACATACCGCTTGTTTCACCAAAGGATACATGTTGTCCGATTACTAATTTCAATACTATTCTTAGAGCAAGTAAACCGAATAAAATGAACATAAAGGCTTTGGAAGGTTTCAGATAGATCTCCCCTTCTCTTATTTCGAAGTTGGAAGTTTTTATTAAAAACACAGAAAACAAAGCCCCGACACTTACAGCTTCCAAAACCTGTATCCACTCGACACGAAACATAGGAAGAACAAACATGAATGCTCCTGTACTCATAAAGAGCGGTGGTAATATAATCTTTTTAGCACTGGCAGGACGACGGGAAGCCCTCATCCTGACAAAAATCATAGCTGTGGCCATGAACGCTGCTACAAGTGTACTCGCTATCAACCAAAACATATTCAATCCACTCATTTCCATGCATTCGTTTTACAAAAAATACAGCTTTCCCGTATCCGTCATTTAGCCTGGTTTCATTCTGCAGAGGCTATCAGGAAAGTTCCTCGTCTCCATAATCCTGGGCGATTGTTAAAATGATCGTCATTGTAACGCCTATGACTGTCAAATATACCCCCAAGTCAAAAAGCAGTGCTGTTGCAAGTTCTGTCTTTCCGAGAATCGGCAGCTGAAAATAAGCGAATGTCTGGCTTAAAAAAGGCTGGCCGAAAAGGAAAGAGCCTATTCCGGTAGCTATCGCGATCAAAAGTCCTATAGGGATAACGACTCGAAAATTGATCGGAATAATTTTAGATACAGCTTTCATTCCGTATGCCATATACATCAATACAATTGCTGTGGAGGTCATCAATCCGCCTATAAAACCGCCGCCTGGTTTGTTATGTCCGGCAAAAAACAAGTAGATAGAAAATGCGAGCAAAATGAAGGCGATCAAAGTTGTGGCTGTCCTAAGAATTAAATCATTTGTTTTTATCATCATGCAGTAACTCCTTTATGACGTAGATAGTCCTAATTTTAATATAGAATCCTGGCAAAATCCATAGTTTGGTACCAGAGCAACCAGGAACTAGCATACCATACTCTGTGATTTAGCCATCATGCGCTTGTTTATTTTATATGATTTATGCTTAGAATCCTAAGAAATACGAAACTTAAAAATTGAACATTTTGTGAAATTATTCTATAGTTAAAGTAACCACAGGAAGAATTGAAAATAAAAGTTGGGGGTGCGTTATGGTTCGGACAGCTGTTTCCCTGGTGATGAGCTTTGTTTTCTTGATTATTCAAACGTTGGTTATTATGGAAATCAAAGGTTACGAGATGATTTATTTTGACAATTATTCCTTGCTTGCTTCTGTCTTGGCTGTAAACTTCTTTTTAAGTTTCTCCATATTGACTAATATCAAATATTGGCTCAACGGCCGCTACGAAAAGTCCAGCTCTCCTATCGAATAGCAGCCAGGAACAAAAGTGCAAGCGCCTTGCTCATCCCAAAAGCTTAAGACCTCGAGGTGGAGCAGTCGCTGGAGCTGGATGTGACCCACCACTTAAAGTTATCTACTTAAAGAAAACATAAAATTTCCTGGACAGTAAAAAAACCTTCTTTCTCCAGCAGAAAGAAGGTTTTTGATGTTATTTGGTTTGTTGATTATTCATGGAACGCATCATTTGATTGATTTTCTTCTGTGATGGTTTCTGCCCCATTTGCATCATCAACGTACGTAACATTTGTTCATTGATAGGAGGGTTTTTCTTCAAATAGTTCATCATATACTTTCTCGCAATGAAAAACCCAAGGGCTACACCACCGATAAGCGCCAGGATGGCAATGATGATTACCCATACAATACCCAAGCTCATTCTCCGTCTTCCTCCTTCATGTTGTCTCTTATACAGTATAGTAAAATGGACACAAGAATACAATAGCATGTCTCCTGTAAGAAACGTGTGCTATTTTACTTACCTGTCTTTTTTACATACGTACCTATAATAGCATTTCTTTCCTTTGAGGGGAAATCCACCCATATTGCTTAAAATGATATTCTGCAATGAAAAAGCAGCGGTCAATCATACGGAGTTTTTGAAATAGGATCTGTTCCGCTTCCATGAAACTATTACACTGTATAAGACACATTTCTTTTGTTATCTCTATTATACCACGGGTTTCAACCCATTTCGTTACCTTTTCACCTTCTACCAGTTTCCTCTGATTATATTTCGGACTCTTTTTCAATAAACACACCAGGGAGTTTTCGGGAAACGGCTTAGTGATAAAGCTGAATTGCAATTTATATAAATCTTTATGAGATTGATTATGGTATTCCTGAAAAAAACGGAATAATAATTCGGTTTTATAATAATATTCTTTGGAAATTTCCTCTTTGACAGCATAGACATAGTAAAGATGCATCCAGCAATCCCTCCTGTTTGAGGGATATTATATCGGTTGTACACCGATAAATCTGTCAAAAGCTGAAAAAGATTCCATCGAGTTTTGTCGAATGAATAAAAAGGCTGTCTCTAACCGGAGAGACAGCCTTTTGAGCATGTCGACTGCACGCTTATTATTTTATCACTTGAACAGTTTTTCAGTTTCTTTGACTACATTTTCTACGGTAAAACCGTATTCTTTCATAACGGTTTCCCCTGGAGCAGAAGCTCCGAAAGTATCAATACCAAGCACAGAGCCTTCCAGTCCTACATAACGCTCCCAACCGAAAGGAGAAGCCATTTCGATGGCCAGTCGCTTGGTCACCGCTTTAGGAAGCACACTCTCTTTGTATTCATCCGACTGTACGTTGAAACGGTCGAAAGATGGCATGCTGACGACACTCACATCATAGCCTTTTTCCTTCAATTCTTGTTGAGCAGCTACAGCAAGCTGAACTTCAGATCCAGTAGCTAATAACAATGCATCTGGTGTTTCTTTGGCGGATGGACTCAGTACATAAGCACCTTTTTTTACACCTTCATACGCGTTCTCTTCTGTACCTGGTAAAGTAGGCAGACCCTGGCGCGTAAGTACAAGTGCATTTGGAGTTGTATTGGACTCTAAAGCGACACGCCAAGCAGCACTGGATTCATTACCATCGGCTGGACGGATGACAGAAAGGTTCGGCATTGCACGAAGCGAAGCCAGTTGTTCAATTGGTTCATGCGTTGGACCATCTTCACCGACAGCAATCGAATCGTGGGTAAAGACATAGTTTACAGGTAAATTCATCAACGCGGAAAGACGAATAGCCGGACGCATGTAATCGCTGAATACAAAGAATGTACCAGCATATACTTTTAAACCGCCATGTAAAGCCATACCATTCAATGCTGTTGCCATAGCAAATTCACGCACTCCGAACCAGATATTTCTGCCGGCATAGTTGTTCTTGGAAAAATCATCTTCACCTTTTACAGCTGTCTTGTTAGAACCGGCCAAATCGGCACTACCACCAAAGAAATACGGGATGGTTTCCGATAATGCGTTGATTGCTTCTCCTGAAGAAGCACGTGTAGCTAACTTATCTTCTTCTGTATAAGCAGGAAGAAATTTTTCCCATCCTTCCGGTAGCTCACCATTCATCGCCTTCTCAAGTTCGGCAGCTAATTCAGGGTTTGCCTTTTTATATTCATCAAGCAAAGCTTTCCATTCGGACTCTTTTTGTTCCCCGTTCTCTTGGATTTTTTCTTTGAAGTCCTCATATACTTCGTCAGGTACGTGGAATGCCTCTTCATGTTCCCACTTATAATGTTGTTTTGCTGCATTAGCTTCCTCTTCTCCTAATGGTGCACCATGGGAATCAGCTTTACCTGACTTGTTTGGAGAGCCGTAACCGATAACCGTTTTTACTTCAATCATGGTCGGCTGATCGGTGTTAGCCTTGGCTTCTTTAAGTGCTTCACTGATAGCTTTTGTATCATTGCCATCTTCTACACGGATCACTTGCCAGCCATATGCCTTATAACGATCCTCTACACTTTCAGAAAAAGCACGGTTCAAGTCTCCATCAAGAGAAATATCATTGGAATCATATAAAACGATTAGTTTTCCAAGTCCAAGATGACCTGCCAGTGATGCAGATTCCTGGGAAACACCTTCCATCAAGTCTCCATCACTACAGATACAATACGTATAGTGGTCGACTACTTTATGGTCTTCTGTATTATACTTGGCCGCTAGATGAGCTTCAGCCATTGCCATACCAGTTGACATGGAAATGCCTTGCCCTAAAGGACCAGTTGTTGCTTCTACACCATCTGTATGGCCGAACTCTGGATGACCTGGTGTCTTGGATCCCCATTGACGGAAATTCTTCAAGTCCTCAATAGTAACGTTATAACCAGACAGATGAAGCAAGCTGTATATCAACATAGAACCATGACCTGCTGATAAAACAAAACGGTCACGATTGAACCAATTCGAATTCTTAGGGTTGTGGTTCATATACTCTGTCCATAGCGTATAAGCCATTGGAGCTGCACCCATCGGCATACCTGGGTGGCCGGAATTAGCTTTTTCTACGGCATCGATTGTCAATGTCCGTATCGTGTTGATAGATCTCTGTTCGATTGTGTTTGACATGGAATAATCCCCTTTCTCGCTCTCTATTATGTACCATCTATAATCCTATAATGAAAAAAGGATATAGACAAGCATTGTCACCCGATTTTAAGATTTTACTTTTGAAGTTTTCCCTGGAATTGGAAAATTAAACAAAAAAATAGCCGTACATCCAGGTACGGCTTTATGAATAGAATCAATGTTTCTTTTCGTTACGCTGCATCCGCTTTACTTTTTCCGGTGTTACATCGTTACCTTCCGGGTCTACGACCTTCATACTCTTCAGCTGGTTCTTGAAGGACTTACGTACGTTACCCAGATATTCTTTACGAAGTTTTTGCTGTTCATCTTTTTCCGATGCTGTCAATGATTCTTTTTTCGATTTATTGGCTAATTCGTTAATACGATCAAGTTTTTCTTTTGATAACATATTGACACACTCCTTTTATGAGCCCTGAACTAAAAAGACAAGTGGCCTACGACCCTTGTCTTCATTATATATTAACTTTTATCTGCTGTTTTTTCAAGCGAGGTGTATTCACGGTAACGCCTATGGACAGTCGCTTTGGAAACATCATACCCCAGCCCGCGTAACGTAGCGGCGATCTCTTCAAATGTCAGTTTATTATTACGCAGCCGCACAACTTCCTCAATCGGAAACTCAATCCTTTCCCGACCTCTGGCCAAATGCTGATTGGTAAGGTTGTCTCCCGGATTATAACCTCTTTCCATCGCTTTATTCATTCCGCGCTTTATTTTAAGGTTGTGGATTTTCCGCTGGTACTCCTCCACTATCCCGACAATTTGCAGCACCATCGAATCTGACTCTGACAACTGCAATTCACCCCGGTGTGACAAAGACAATACTTGTACGTCCATTTTTTGAAGCTGATGAAATAGGGCAATCTTCGTGTTCCCCCTTCCCAGCCTTGTCTCATCCTGGATCAGTAACCCTTCTGCCTTTCCTTCAGAAAAACGATCGAGCATTTGAAAAACGCCTTCACGCTCAATTTCATACCCGCTCGCTTGTTCTTTAATAATATCGATTATTTCCATGTCTTCCCGTTCTGCCATGGCAAGTAATTCCGACTCCTGCCTCGCCAAGGAAGTAACTTGAGCTTCTTTTTCTGTACTTACTCTGCAATATATTATTACCTTCATGACTGCGACCCTTTCTGCTTGTTAATACGAACAATAAACTACATAGACCATGTCAGCTGCTTATTGACATCGCAGCATATAAAAACACCAGACTCAAAATAAAAAGAATAATGTATGTCATGTCCAATTTAGATAGTTTATCAAACATTTTAACCCCTCCATACAGAACTTTTGTTCGCCTTTGTTAATTTTTATTATATACGAACATTCGTTCTTGTCAAGCGGATATTCGAACGAATGTTTGTATTGTCGAAATCATCATGGTACAATGTGGTTAATAAAAACATATGTACGAGGTGTGCTTATATGAGTAAATTATCGAAACGGCAACAGGAAATATTACAATTTATTAAAGAAGAAGTGCTCGCCAAGGGTTATCCGCCATCCGTCCGTGAGATTGGCCAGGCTGTGGGATTAGCCTCCAGTTCTACTGTCCACGGACACCTTGCAAGGTTGGAAAAAAAGGGGTTCATCCGTCGTGACCCTACAAAACCGAGAGCCATCGAGGTATTAGAGTTAGAGGAAGAACAAAACATTCCAAGGAGCGAAGCGTCTTATGCTCCAGTTATTGGTAAGGTAACTGCTGGTACGCCGATAACCGCTATTGAAAATATAGAAGAATATGTACCCTTACCTCAAAACTTAGCAGGGGAAGAAAACACGTTTGTACTAGTGGTCGAAGGTGAAAGTATGATAGAAGCAGGTATACTGGATGGGGATATGGTTATTGTTAAACAGACACCAACCGCTCAAAATGGAGAAATTGTCGTTGCCATGACAGAAGATGAAGAAGCGACAGTCAAACGATTTTTTAAAGAAAAAAGCCACATACGGCTGCAGCCGGAAAATGCTACCATGGATCCGATCATCCTGCACGATGTTTCGATTCTGGGTAAGGTGGTAGGTTTATATAGAGCTATTCATTGATCCTATCTTTATAGAAATAAGAAGAGCCCAATACTCCCTCCCCGGAATATCGGGCTCTTCTTATTCCCCTTCCTCAAACAGTTTACCAGGCATAACACCAATAAGCTGCTCATCATAGATAACCAAATGATCTACTTTTATTAACTCACCTTCAAAAGTATGAATGATAACTTCCTTTAAATATATAAAGTTGGAAGGTTCACAGCAACATGCCGGCTCACCAGACCAAGGTTTTAAATTGCTGTGGTCATTTTCTTCTAAATCACCCGGTCTGCCCTGGACAAATCCAAAGTTTGTAATATAGGTACGAACACTTTCTCCTCTTCTGCCTTTCATGATCGATTCTAATATTCCTGCAGTTGATATAGAATGGCGAGTAAAACGCATGCATGTCATCTCCTTTCGAAGACAATTTTGACAGGAGAGTCTATTAGTCCTGCATGACAATGACTTCTTTACATTCTTTAACAATGAATTTACAACCATTTAATCCTTCCCTTGTTAAAAACTTAAAATCATATATTAATAAGTATGCAGGCACAATTAACTGAAAAATCTATAAATTCTGAATTATAGGTTGATTTTACCTCAAAACCTTATTATAATAACATTCATATATTTATATAAGTTCTTTGAATCAGAATTTTTAAAGGAGGTATGGGATGAGAAAAGAAGAATTTCAGATGGTGGACATTACGGAAAGTATCAATGGAAAGTTAGAACAAGGGAATATGAATCTCTATCTCTACAAAGAAAAAATTGGGCGGATTCTCATGTCTGGTCAGGAGAATCGCTACGAAATGTCAGAGGGGTTTAAGTATCATAAGGGAAAAATTTATCGCATGCACAAAATAAGTGATATCAAACAATATGTTAGTGATTGCGACCTCGGCTGGTGTTGAATTAAGTTTTATTTCAATCTATAAATAGGAAAAAGGGGCTGTCCCAAAAGCCCCTTTAAAATGAAAAAACCACGAAGAAATTGACTTTTCTTCGTGGTTTTTTTCGTTGTGAGCTTATTTCCCCGGTGAAACAGGCGGTTCCTCTCCGCCTGTTTCAGGAAGTTGTGGGCGATGGCGACCAGCCCAAACTCTATATTCACTTTATCGATGCCCCGGAGAGAAAACTTCCGGAACGACCGATTGCCTTTGATATGACCGAACACACTTTCCACCTCCACTTTTCGTTGGGCGTAAATGCGTGACCAAAGGCTTTCCATTGCTTCCTTCTTTAGTTGTTCATATGCCGGGTTATAGTAAACACGCCGGTTCCCTTTTGCTTTCGTGCATTTTTCTTTTATAGGGCACCCGGTACACGCTTCACATTCATAGACCTTAAATTTTCGCGTATATCCGTACCGGTCGGTACGGTGAGAATGGAATTGAAAAGGAACCTTTCGTCCATTCGGACAAATGTAATAATCTCCATCTGCCTTGTACTCCCAGTTCATAACCTGGCTTGGGTCTTTCTTGAACGAACGAGACTGCTCTTTTCGCATCGTGTTATAGGGAATGAGTGTATCAAACCCTTCCTTCTTTGCGTATTTGTAATTGGTTTCTCCACCATAACCTCCATCAGCGACAATTGTATTGGGGAACGGGAGATCTGCAGTCTGCAGCTTTTGAATATGCGGTTCAAAACAACGTGTGTCCGTAGGACGCTGATGGATTGAGTAGCCAATAATGAATTGGTTTTCTGTTCCTGCCTGCACATTATAACCAGGTTTCAGTTGCCCATTCTTCATATGATCTTCTTTCATTCGCATAAAGGTGGCATCCGTGTCTGTCTTGGAATAACTATTCCGGTCGCCAAAGGTGGCCAACTGGGTTTCATACTTTTTCAAACGAGGAAGGTAGTCCTGACTCAACGTTTTATAGATACGTCGTTTGGCACGGAATACTTCCTTTTTTTCTTTCTTCTTTTCCTTATCATTTTCTTCTTCGACGGCTTTTTCCGCCTGTTCTACCTGAGCCTCTACCTGCTCGACAACTTTTTCGAGTTGCTCCGAAGTTACTCGCTTGGCAAGAGACCCCTCATCAGTAAGTATTTTTTCATCCATCTCAATGGCATTTTCAATATCCGCGAACGTTTGATCCAATTTTTCCTGTAGTTTTTCTTCGTAACGTTGGACGGATTTTTTCCACACAAATGTGTATTTATTGGCATTCGCCTCGATTTTGGTTCCATCAAGGAAGTAGTTGTCCATGGATATGTATTCTTGGTCAATCAGAAGTTTAATCAACTCCGTGAATAAAGGTTCAATGATGGCTTTCATTCGTTCTGAGCGGAACCGATTGATGGTTCGAAAATCCGGCGTCTGTTGGCCGGCCAGCCACATCATCGGGAGATGTTCCCGAAGTGCTTTGGCGATTTCGCGGCAGGAGTAAATTTTCTGCGTGTAGGCGTATAAGATAACTTTGGTCATCATTTTGGGGTGATAGGAGCTCCGACCGCCCCCTTGATATTGGGAGAAAAAGATATCATCGTTGACCTGTTCTACCATGGCATGAATGACACGGACCACATGGTCCTCAGGAATTAAATCACTGAAGTCCATTGGTAGAACCAACTGGCCCATGTTATAATCAATGAAAGTAGCTGAAGAGTTACTCATAAAAAAATCGCCTCACTTTTCGTTTTTTTGTTTGTTTGGTCGCTTACATTATAACGAATGAGGCGATTTTTTTGTATGTAAAAAAGAAGATTTTTGTATTGTTGATTGCCAGTTTGGGCAGGGAAACGATGAGACTCCTGCGGGAGAAGCAAGGCTGACGAGGCCCCGCAGGGCGAAGCCCGAGGAGACTTGTCGTCTGCCCGCGGAAAGGGAATCGTTTCCCAGCCCTACTGTTACGGTATCAACAATAAAAAAAGGGCTGCCCCAATTAGTCTATTACCGACTTTTGGGACAGCCCCTCTTTCATGATTAATATACGGATAGATACTGTTCGCGTTCCCAAGGGTGGACTTGTGTACGGAACATATCCCATTCGATTTCTTTCGCTTCGATAAAGTGCTCAAAACAGTGTTCGCCAAGAGCGTTTACTAAGATTTCATCCTGCTTAAGCAGCTCTAACGCATCATATAGAGTAGCTGGCAGATCTTGTACGCCGTTCTTTTCGCGTTCTGTTTTGTTCATGACATAGATGTTGCGATCGACCGGTTTTGGTGCTTCCATCTTGTTTTCCACACCGTCTAACCCGGCTGCCAACAGTACAGCCATTGCCAGGTAAGGGTTGGCTGCAGGATCGACACTGCGTACTTCGATACGGGTACTTAGGCCGCGGGATGTTGGTACACGAACCAACGGACTGCGGTTTTGTCCGGACCAGGCAACATAACAAGGTGCTTCATACCCAGGTACGAGACGCTTGTATGAGTTTACGGTCGGGTTCGTAATAGCTGTAAAGTTTGTTGCGTGCTTGATGATACCCGCTGTGAACTGGTAAGCCACCTCTGATAGTTCAAGCTCGCCTTCTGTATCGTAAAATGCATTTTGCTTTCCTTTGAACAAGGACATATTGGCGTGCATTCCGGAACCGTTGACACCGAATAATGGTTTAGGCATAAACGTAGCATGCAGGCCGTGCTTACGGGCAATTGTTTTTACAACCAATTTAAACGTTTGGATATCATCACAGTGCTTGACTGCATCTGAATATTTAAAGTCGATTTCGTGCTGTCCTGGTGCTACTTCATGGTGTGATGCTTCAATTTCGAAGCCCATTTCTTCAAGTTCCAGAACGATATCACGACGGCAATTTTCACCTAAGTCAGTTGGGGCAAGGTCAAAATAGCCACCTTTGTCATTCAACTCCATGGATGGTTCACCGCGTTCATCAAGTTTGAATAAGAAGAATTCCGGCTCAGTACCAATATTGAAAGCGGAAAAACCGAGTTCTTCCATCTTTTGCAGGTTCTTTTTCAAAATGTAGCGTGGATCTCCTTCAAAAGGTGTCATATCCGGATTGTAGATATCACAGATAAAACGCGCCACTTTACCTTTTTCGGAAGTCCAAGGGAAGACAACAAATGTCTCAAGGTCAGGAATTAAGTACATATCAGATTCTTCAATTCGTACAAACCCTTCGATTGAGGAGCCATCAAACATCATTTCATTATCCAATGCTTTATCAAGTTGACTCAAAGGAATTTCGACGTTTTTAATTGTTCCAAGCATGTCTGTGAATTGTAGTCGAATGAATTTTACGTTTTCTTCTTCAATTTTTTTGTAAATTTCTTTCCTGGTTAATCCCATTTATAATTTTCCTCCTATTTTTTAATGGAAGAATCGTGATAATTCTCCCTGTCTTAACGATGATTTACCGTGCCTTCCAGCTGTCAGTAATTCTTGCTGGAGCATACGGCGAAGCTCTTTCTCGGAAAGGTCATTATGGATTTCTTCGACTTGCTCTTGATTCATCGGTTCATTTTCAGGTGCTTCCTGCATCGACAGAACCTGTTTGATTCCTGCCAGATTGATGCCTTTTTCAATCAATGCTTTTATTTCAAGCAGACGATCAACATCATTGAAGGAAAATAATCTGCGGTTTCCTTCTGATCTCGCTGGATGGACCAGATCGTGTTCTTCATAATATCGGATCTGCCTGGCTGACAGGTCTGTCAAGGATTTGACTATACTAATCGGGAATAACGGCATCGAACGTCTAATTTCATCACTCATCGATCGCTACCTCCCTTTAATGTGATATCTTAATTATACCAATGAAACAACATGTGTCAAGGGATGTTAAGAAATCTTACATAAAAAATTAAAAAAACTGAGATAACTTCTCCATCTCTGTTTTTACCCTATTTCGATATGATGGAAACCCGCTTCGATAATTTCGTTAAGAGCAAGTTTTACGGCTATCTTTACATGTTCGTATGTAAGGCCGCCTTGTACAAATGCCATATATGGTGGTCGAATAGGTCCATCTGCTGTCAATTCCAGGCTGGCCCCCTGGATGAAAGTACCTGCTGCCATGATGACATCACTTTCGTATCCCGGCATAGCACTTGGGTGTGGAGTGACGTGTGAATTGACTGGTGAGTACCGTTGGATAGCCTGGCAAAACGCTATCATCTGCTCTGCTGTATCGAAAGAAACGGCCTGAATTAAGTCTGAGCGCACTGCATCAAACGCAGGCGTGGTCGTAAATCCTGCATTTTCTAACAAATTGGCAGTGAATACTGCACCTTTTAAGGCTTCACCAACCATGTGAGGTGCCAAAAATATCCCCTGGTACATTTCCTGGAGGCTGTTCAAACTGGCACCGGCTTCCTTACCGAGACCTGGCGCCGTCAGACGATAGCTGCATAATTCAATCAAATCTTTTCGACCGGCTATGTATCCCCCGGTACGGACGATCCCCCCGCCAGGATTTTTAATTAATGATCCTGCAATCAAATCCGCGCCAACATGGGGAGGTTCTTCTGTTTCTACGAACTCTCCGTAGCAATTATCTACAAAAATGATTGCTTCCGGCTGAATAGTTCGGACTTCCCGAATCATTTCGGCGATGTCAGCGATTGAAAAAGACGGTCTGTCCGCGTACCCTTTCGAGCGCTGGATGGCAACCACCTTTGTCTTTTTATGAATCGATGACTTTACCTGTTCCATATCCACTTCGCCATTCTCACTAAGCGGAATGGCTCGGTAGGTTATGTCGTAGTCTTTCAATGAACCTACATCATTTCCGTCAGAACCGCCGACTACCTGCTCAAGTGTGTCGTAGGGCTTTCCGGTGATATATAATAATTCATCCCCGGGTCTCAACACTCCTAACAGAGCCGTTGTAATCGCATGGGTGCCTGAAATGATCTGCGGCCGCACTAATGCATCTTCCCCACCGAATATTTCAGCATAAAGTTCCTCCAGAGTATCTCGTCCATAATCGTCGTAGCCATACCCAGTCGTTGGGTTGAAATGGCTGTCAGATATTCTCAAATGGCGGAACGCCTCCAATACCCTATGTTGATTCGTCTCCACAATGGCTTGTATAGCGTTGTGTAATGGGCCGATTTCCTGTTCTGATTTGGCTGCAAGTTGTTCGATATTCATAGTAGTTGTACTTCCTTTTTATAATAGTTGATGTTTCATTGGATGATCCGGGTGAATGGCACCTGCCAACACATACCCTTCTCTTTCCTCATCAAAATGAAACGAGGAAACGATGCTTTCTTCCTTCAAACGCTGCAGTTGTTTCCCTTCCCCTGCCGGAATGAAAGTATGGTAGTTATCCCATTCTTTTTTTAATGTTTCTTCCATTTTATCCAGGATCCGTTTGATATCAATAGGATCATGAACGCTGACCGTAATCGACGGGAAAGCATTCGGGATGAAATCACCAGATAACAGATCTATTTTATTATACACCGTAAGCATTGGTAAATGGTCTGCTTTTAATTCACCTAACAGCTTCAAGACCGTTTTTTCATGCTGCTCATGATCCGGGTGTGAAGCGTCAACCATATGAAGGATGAAATCGGCTTCGGTAACCTCTTCTAAAGTCGACCGGAAAGCGGCAATCAAGGTTGTCGGCAAGTCCTGGATGAAACCTACAGTGTCCGTCAACAGCACTTGCAATCCAGAAGGCAGCTGCAGCTGACGGGTCAACGGATCCAGCGTAGCGAATAACAGGTTTTCCTCAAAGGACTCACTCTCTGTCGCACGGTTAAAAAAAGTGGATTTACCGGCATTCGTATAACCGACGATCGCGACCTGGAATGCTTTGTTTTCCTTCCGCCTTTTCCGGTACTGTTCCCGCTGTTTCACGACTGCAGACAGGCGCTTCTTGATATCGTCTATCCGGCGTCTGATATGGCGGCGATCACTCTCGAGTTTTGTTTCACCGGGTCCTCTTGTCCCAATTCCGCCACCCAGCCGGGACAATTCAGTCCCCTTACCCGCAAGCCGCGGCAGCAGGTATTGAAGCTGTGCCAATTCCACCTGAAGCTTACCTTCTTTTGTTTTAGCGCGCTGAGCGAAAATATCTAAGATCAGCTGACTGCGGTCAATTACGCGCACTTCCAGTCTATCGGTAATATTTTTCAGCTGACCTGGCGATAACTCTTCATTGAAGATAACCAGATCTATTTCATTATCAGCAGCGTAAGCTTTGATTTCCTGGAGTTTTCCTTCCCCCAGGTACGTGGCAGGATGAACGCGGTCCCGTTTTTGGATGAATGTGTTTTTCACCACACCATCAGCTGTCTCGGTGAGCGATTGCAATTCTTCTAACGAGGAATGGAACCGTTTATCATCCTGACCGGTTTCAGCTCGTGCTACCAGTACTACCTGTTCTTTTTCTGCCATTATTTCTACCTCTTTCCATGGTCGGTATCTCCTACCATCATATCAAAAGATCATTAGCTTGGATAATGATTATCATCCCCAACCTTCTTCAAATATAATATCTTTTGCTTCCAGGGTCATCAATGCTTCTTTATTATGCGAAGAGGAATGGATCATCCGGATCGCATGCTTGCGGATGGCATCCTCGATGATGTTCCTGACATAACGGCCGTTAGAAAAATTATAAGGAGCCCGCTGCAATAACTGTTGAAAATGATGCTTCAATTTCCATTGAGCTTCATTGGAAAGTTTATAATCCTTCATGGTGACCATGTCAACGGCTATCTCCAATAGTTCGCCGGGTGAATAATCCGGAAATTCCAAAGTGATTGGAAATCGGGATTTCAAGCCAGGGTTTAAGGAAAGGAACCGAGCCATCTCCTTAGGGTATCCTGCCAGGATAAGAATAAATTCATTATGATGATCTTCCATACACTTCACGATTGTATCAACCGCTTCTTTTCCGAAGTCTTTTTCTCCACCCCTGGCAAGCGAATAAGCTTCATCGATAAATAAAACGCCGCCCAATGATTTCTTGATCAAGTCTTTCGTCTTCTGAGCTGTGTGTCCGATATATTCACCTACCAAATCACTACGATCGGCCTCAATAAAATGACCTTTCGATAATAGATTCATATCATAAAAAATACTCGCCAATGCACGGGCTACTGTTGTTTTACCAGTACCCGGATTGCCTTTGAACATCATATGGAGCACCTGGCTTTCTGTAGTCAAGCCCGCCTGCTTCCTTTTTTCTTTAATCAAAACCTGGGCATAGATTTCTTTTACTTTTTCCCGCAAGCGAGACATACCGATAAACGAATCCAAATTATCATCAATGATCCGGAAGGGATCCGCTTTCGTTTTAGCAGCCGGCTCTACTGTTGCATTATCAGCGATCTGCTCTTTACGATCTCGCAATATGATATTGATTTGACCTTGCTGATTAGTTATCGATTGGGAACTCATAGGATCACCCCTTATTCTTTAACACTATACGTAAAATCCTATCTATGTGTGACAAACGCCCAGGAAGAAGGTCATATTTTCCCATTAAAAAACGGACGTCAGAAACGTCCGTTTTACTTCCTTTTATTCTTTATCTAAAGCTACGTTTTTAGCGGGTGCAAATGTTGAAATCGCATGCTTGAATATAAGCTGCTGTTTTCCATCTGTCTCCAATAGAACTGTAAAATTATCAAATGCTTTGACACTCCCCCTCAATTGAAAGCCGTTGAGTAGAAAGACGGTTACGTGAACGCGGTCTTTTCTTAGCTGATTTAAAAAGGTGTCTTGAATATTAACGGATTGAGCCATGAATCTTCCTCCTCTTTTCTATCTATAATACATGTAATTCTATGTCTGTTCGATCATTCCTGCTAAATCACTTAAAATTATTTGAAACTTTTCTCCATAATTCTGCACAGACACCGGATACCAGTGTACATCCATCTTATTCCGAAAGTAGGTGTATTGACGTTTGGCGTAGCGCCTCGAGTTCCGTTTCAGCAATTCGACTGCACGTTCTATATCGTATTCCCCCTTGAAAAAAGGGATGAATTCCTTATAGCCGATCGCCTTCATTGATTGTGATCCTTCCAATCCACTTTCGTAAAAGGATCGCACTTCTTCCAGCAAGCCTTCTTCCATCATCATATCCACACGCTGGTTGATTCTTTCATATAACTGTTCACGATCCATTTCGAGACCGACAAGTATCGGCCGGTAGGGGGATTCTTCTGATTGATTTTGTTGATATTCAGACATGGTCATCCCTGTGCTTTCATATATTTCCAAGGCTCTTATCAATCTTCTTTCGTTATTCGGATGGATTTTTTCTGACTGTTCCGGATCAATTTCAGCCAACCGCTGATGCAGTGCTTTTTTCCCTTTTTCCTGAAGTTCAGCTTCCAAACGTTCTGTGATTTCGACACTACGCTTCTTTTCGGAAAAGTTGAAATCATATAGTACGGACTGAATATAAAGCCCGGTTCCCCCGACGATGACCGGCAACTTACCTCGGGAGGATATTTCCTTTATAGCAGCAGCCACTCTTTCCTGGAATTCAGCAACCGAAAAGGACTCATCCGGATTTTTAATATCAATCATATGATGCGGGATGCCATCCATTTCTTCTTGTGATACTTTCGCTGTTCCAATATCCATCCCGCGATAGATTTGCATGGAATCGCCGCTGATTACTTCTCCATTGAAACGCTTCGCTATTTCGACACCTAATTTAGTTTTACCTACCGCTGTCGGTCCAACAACAGACACAACCGTGGTTTTCATTAGTTATCCACCTTTCGTTCACACTGGTACTATACAAACATTATACATAAAAAGCCAGAGTAGCAGAATCCTTGATTTATCAGCCATTCAGTTATCCACTAACGAATTTGGTTAATCATTAACTAACGTATCCCGTTAGGTGTGTGTAATCGTTTTCTTTGTCCACAGCTAACGGAAAGCGTTATTTCAATGGTAACGTTTTCCGTTATAAGTTACAAACAGGTACCTTATCGCCTGCTATCATGATAAAATATAGCGATAGGAGGGATGATTTATGGTTACAGCCGAACGTATTCGTTTTCTTCGTATCCACCACAATTGGACACAAAAAAAACTTTCCGAAAAAGTCGGAGAGTCGTCACAAGTCATCTCGAACTGGGAACGCGGTTATACTACGCCAAGTCTGCAAAACATTCTCGCTTTGGCTGATGCTCTGGATTGTACCACCGATTATCTATTGGGGAGAAGTGATCAGCCTTTTGACATCTTAAAGAAAATCAATGATGTGCTGGCGGATAAAGGGTTTGATGAAACTGACCTTTTCTATGTCTATGTATGGGAGGAATTGACACAGGAAGAAATAAAACAGGTTTTGAACTTTTTCCAGTTCATCCGACAATCAAAATAATCTACAGATAACTTAAATCATCTTATGTCAACAATACCTCCCCCCTCCCCTACTGCTGATGTGCCAGCTTATATTTGAAAAGTACCGATTTAATCAACTGATAAACGATTTGGTGCTGCGCTAACAATTGCGCGCTTATCAGGCGCTCGTAACGAGTCAGCTCCTCCTCTACTGCTTCCAGATCTTCCTCTTTCATTACACCATCAAAACGGACTGTTTCATCCTGTTCAAGCAGCAGTCCAGCCCCGATAAAGGTATGCTTATTATCTATAAAATGATTATATTGAGCGTTTTCGTTTTTAAAATAGTCACTGATGTAGACGACTAATAGTTGAAAAGCAACATCGTTTATAGCATGCAATGTCGGAGTGTCATCCGCTTCGCGTCTTACGATATGGTAAGATTGTTTAATTAAATTCTCCAGCCCAATTCTCCATTCATCCAAATCTTTCACTTCATTTCTTATCGCATCATACGTCTCTTCGTTCCCCTGATAATAGGCATTAGCGGCCTCGAACAATCTGGTTATGTCTGCTCGTCTATTACTTTCATCATATAAATCCTCTGTCTGCCAGGATTGGGCTCTTTCACTTTCTATTTTGAGTTTTAATACCATTTTAATCCCCCTAACCTTTTTTGTTCTCTTAAACGTTGTTGTTAATTTCCACTTATTCCACTAAAGGGCCGAATTGTGGAATACTTTATTTCAAGATAATTTGGGTCCGTCGCGGAGTAAGGAGAAGGGAGGCTGGGAAACGGTTCGCTTTCCTGTGGGGGAACTGGCAAGCCGCCTCAGACTTCGTCTTCCGGGGTCTTGCCCAGATCCTTCTCCCACGGGAGTCTCACCGTTTCCCCGCCACCCTATCCTATTTTAGATAAACGACCCGCTACATAAAGATGAAGGTTTCTTCATGGTCCACTAAAAACCCTTTTAAATCAGCTTTTATTATAGTTGAAGATGGACTAAATACTGATATTTCCGTTACTCTCATTAATGTACGGAGGGTCGGGAAATTGCGAGACTCCTATGGGATGAACATGATCGGTGAGATCCCGCAAGGCGAAGCCTGAGGAAGCTCACCACATGGCCATGGAAAGCGAGTGATTTCCCGGACCTCCAAATTGCTCACCACCATAACGGAAACAGTTTCTCTCGAAACTGAGTCATCAAGTAAAGGGAGCTTTAAGAGAGTTTATTTTTTTAGACACCTTGCTAGTTTAGCATAAGACATGGGTAAACCTTAATGGTATGCCTGCAATAAAAAACTGAAGAACCAGGAGTTCTTCAGTTTGACGTAGTTACATGACTCGCTTGAACATCTTTTCCATTTCATATTCTGAAAAATGGACGATAATGGGCCGCCCATGAGGGCAGGTGAAAGGATCGGTCGATTTTCTCAAATCTTCAAGCAGTCGGAACATATCCTGCTGATTCAAATAATGGTTGGCTTTAATCGATCGCTTGCAGGACATAAGAGTGGCTGCTTCCTCACGAAGCTTTTTGAGATCGATGCGTTCATCCGACATGACCTGCTCGACCATCTCCTCGATGACTTCCACCTCGAACCCTTTTGGGAACCAATTAGGATGCGACCGGATGATAAAACTGTTTTCTCCGAAAGGCTCAAAGAAGATACCTACTTTTTTCAATTCCTCCGCATGCTCCTCAATCCGAAGTGCTTCTTGCTTTGAAAAATCAAAAGTGATCGGTACAAGAAGCTCTTGTACTTCATTTTCGACGATACCTAATTTTTCGGTGAAGAATTCATACTTGATCCGTTCCTGAGCGGCATGCTGGTCAACGATATAAAGACCTTTTTCATTTTGTGCCAATATATACGTGCCGTGCAGCTGACCAATCGGGTACATCGCCGGTACCCTTTCCGAATCGCTTCCATTATCATCTTCTGTAATCACTGGTGACTCTGAAGTCTGCCCAAGATTTTGCATCTCTTTTATGACTTCATTTTGCGTCTCTATAAATACCGCCTGGTCTTTGGTTTGAGCTGGGTTGCTTTCTTCTGGACCGGCAGCAGACTGAAGTAAATGATCGATGGAATTTTCCCTTTGCTGGTGTGCTTCCTGCTCGCGCTCTTCATAAAAGTGAAACGTTGTCTGGGTAGAATGATCTTTTTTTATTGGACGATTTTGCGCCGGTGCTTCTGGTATCAACGTTTCTTTTCGAAAAGCGGATTGAATAGTGGTTCTAATTAATTCGAAAAGTTCCTGTTCTTTACTGAAACGCACTTCAAGCTTTGCTGGATGAACATTGACATCGACGAGAATAGGGTCCATCTCAATAGTCAGAACCACCAACGGATTCCTGCCGATCGGTAGCAGGGTATGGTAGCCTTGCATAACTGCTTTGTTCAACGTCATGTTCCGGATATACCGTCCGTTAATAATGGTAGAAATATAATTACGTGAAGCGCGTGTCACTTCGGGTTTAGCAATGTAGCCGGATATGTGAAAATCTTTAGATGATGATTCGACTGGTATCATCTTTCTGGCTGTCGCCATTCCATAGATTTGGGCGATAACTTGAAGCAAATCCCCACGTCCCGAAGTTTGGAAAAGCTGCTTGCCGTTATGAAAGCAGACGAATTTTACATCGGGGTGGGCCAGCGCCATCCGGTTCAAGACATCGGTGATATGTCCGAGTTCGGTATGGATGGTCTTCATATACTTCAATCTGGCAGGCGTATTGAAGAAAATATCGTTGACGATGATTTCTGTACCTTGGCGGGCATCGCTTTTGGTTTTATTGATCAATTTTCCGCCTTCCAGTTCTAGTCTGGTACCGGCAACTTCTCCTGTAGACGTCTGAATCGATAATCGGCTGACTGCTGCAATACTCGCTAATGCTTCACCGCGGAAACCAAGGGTTTTGACATGGAAAAGGTCATTTTCATCACGGATTTTACTGGTGGCATGCCGAAAAAAAGCGTGTTCGCAATCTTCTTCTGACATTCCGTCCCCATCATCTATCACTTTTATTTGCTCGAGCCCTGCTTCTGTCAATTCTACCTTGATGGATTTACTGTTGGCATCGATGCTGTTTTCGACCAGTTCTTTAATTACGGATGCAGGACGCTCAACAACTTCACCTGCGGCAATCTTATTGGCGAGATGGTCGGGCATGAGTTTGATATTCCCCATGATTCTCCCCCTTCCTTATCGTTTCACTTGCTTTTGAAGTTCATAAAGGTGATTCATCGCTTCCATTGGTGTCATTTCCATTAAATTCATTTTAGTGAGTTGATCAACCAGTCGGCTTTCTTCTGGTTTCGTTTTTTGATGGTTAATCTCACGTACTTCTTCTTTGAAAAAGGTCAGCTGTTCTTCGTCTGCTTGTGGAACAGGGGCTTCTTTTTTTGGTCCAGTTTCAAATTCTTTCAGCAAATCTGACGCTCTTGCTATCAGGGAATCTGGTAATTCGGCAAGCTTGGCTACATGGATTCCGTAGCTTTCATCAGCAGCTCCGTTTTGTATTTGGTGGAGAAAAACAACATTTCCTTGATATTCTTCCGCCCGGACATGGATATTTTTCAAGCGACCCAGACTTTCATCCAATTCCGTCAACTCATGGTAATGGGTAGAAAATAGCGTTTTTGCTTTAATTTCCTCGTGAATATACTCAACAATTGCCTGGGCAAGTGCCATTCCATCGTACGTGCTTGTACCCCGGCCGATTTCATCTAAAAGAATCAAGCTGTTTTCCGTAGCATTAGCAAGGGCATGCCTCGCTTCAAGCATTTCTACCATGAAGGTACTCTGACCGGAAACAAGATCGTCAGCTGCCCCAATTCTAGTAAAGATCTGATCAAAGATTGGAAGATTCGCCTGTTCACATGGTACAAAACAGCCCACTTGGGCCATGATAGCCGTTAAGGCAAGCTGTCTCATATACGTACTCTTACCAGACATATTCGGTCCTGTAATCAACAGAACATCAGCTTCGTCATCCATGTAGACATCATTCGGAACAAAGGAAGCGTCTTTCATTACTTTTTCCACGACCGGATGTCTTCCTTGTTTGATATCAATCAGGCGTTTCTCATTGAAATCAGGTTGTACATAATTATTTTTTTCCGACACGGAAGCAAACCCCTGCAACACATCAATTTTGCTGATCTGTCCGGCGAGCAGCTGCAATTCTTCGATATAATGCTTCACTTTTTCCCGGATGGTTAGAAATAATTCATACTCCAACTCTACGCTTTTTTCCTGTGCTTCTAAAATGAGTGTTTCTTTTTCTTTCAATTCAGGGGTAATATACCTTTCTGCGTTCGTCAGTGTCTGCTTCCGTTCATATTTCCCTTCCGGCAGTAAATGAAGATTGGCTTTCGTCACTTCGATATAATAACCGAACACACGATTGTAGCCCACCTTCAATGACTTTATTTTCGTCTCTTCCCGCTCTTTCCGTTCCAGTTCAGCAATCCATTGTTTTCCGTTTTTAGCTGCATCACGGTAATCATCAAGCTGGTTATTGAAACCATCCTTAATGATTCCTCCTTCCTTAATGGTAAGAGGCGGATCCTCATGGATGCTTTCTTCCAACAACTCTGATAAGGAATGAAGCGGATCAATGGATTGATATAATTTTTTTATACCTGGATGAGAAAATTTTTCAAGGGTTTCCTTAATCACTGGAATTTTCCCTAGTGATTGTTTCAATTGCAGCAAGTCTCTAGCGTTCACGTTGCCAAAAGCAATTCTACCTGAAAGCCGTTCAAGGTCATAGACAGCTTTCAATTGCTCTCTCAATTCTTCCCGTTCAAAAAATTGTTCAAGGAAGCCGGAGACCTGTTCATGCCGATCTTCCATTTCTTTACGGTTCAACAGTGGACGTTCCAGCCATTTTTTCAATAACCGCGCGCCCATGGAAGTGACTGTATCATCTACTACCCATAGCAAACTCCCTTTCTTACCCTGCTTGCGTAATGTTTCCATCAGTTCGAGATTGCGTTTCGAATACATATCCAGTGTCATATACTGTTTCAGTTCTATTTTCTGCACCGGCTGAAGGTGATCCAGTGATCGTTTCTGTGTATGCTGGATATAATTAAGTAATCTGCCGAAACCGATTTTATATTTCTCTTGTTGGAGACCGGAAAGGACAGGGGCAAACCCAGCGTCTGTTTCCGCTTCATCCTGATACGAAATCGTGTAAGCCAGCCGCTCTTTCAAATCATTTTGATGAGATTCCAAAAGATCGGATGCAATGACAACTTCTTTGACGGGGCGGTTATACAGTTCACTTAATACAGCATCCCAGCCGTCCGTAATCAAAGCAATACTGTTTTCTCCGGTAGTCAGGTCATTATAGGCTACAGTATAGCTGCCATCCTCAAAAGAAGTCACGCTTGCCAGGTAATTATTTTCCTTTTCATCCAGCATATTACCTTCCATTACGGTACCAGGTGTAATCAATTGCACAACTTCCCGTTTGACTACGCCTTTTGCCGATTTCGGATCCTCTACTTGTTCGCATATAGCTACTTTATAGCCTTTTTCTATCAATGTTTTTATGTAATTCGCAGCAGAGTGGTAAGGAACGCCGCACATCGGGATTCTTTCATCTCCTCCATCCCTGCTTGTCAATGTGATTTCCAATTCTCTTGATGCTTCTAAAGCATCATCAAAAAACATTTCATAAAAATCGCCGAGCCTGAAAAATAAAAAAGCATCCTTATGCTGTGCTTTGATCGTCAGGTATTGCTCCATCATTGGTGTGTATTGCTTCATTTCATATCCCCCAAAACGTACTTTAGTCACTTTTATTATTATAGCATAGATGGAAACACTCCTTGAACGGTTGTGTTTTCATGACGAAGCATGGTTGTTTTCAAATCCTGTAAACATAAAAAGAAAATCCCCGCTATGGTTAGCAAGGATTATCAATCAGGCCTTATTCTTCTTCTTTTCTTCCGAGAAAATCCGGGTCAATTTCTGAAAAATCATCATCAGATAAGTCACCAAAATCAAAATCATCATCGTGTTTACAGCCCTTCGGATTAACACGGACGCAAAGCTTTGTTTCCCCAATCACATCCACGAAGAATTCCCGCTCTACCTCAACCGAAATTTTCTGCCCATTGCTAGTGATGTTGGCTTCCAGGCAGTTCGGTTGTTGTGTCGCTTTTGCAAAGACTTCTAAATCGTCGTCGATGCAATTTTCATCTTTGATGTACAGCGGCACATGGTCGCAATAGTTGATTCTTTCTGTTACGACGTCCGTTTTCGTATTGTCATTGTACGAAAACCAGACGTTCGCATCAAAATGGCCATGTACTTCCACATGATCTCCTTTTTTCTTGGCGTGATAGACATGGTTGATCACCCAGCAGCCCAAGATACTTGATGGACGGTGGGGGGGTGAAATCAAGTGTGTTGATTGGGTGAATTTCTTCCCTTTACCACAAACAGCCTTCGTGAAGATCTCACGGTATTCTTGGTCAAAGAATGACATCTCACCTAAAACCTCCCTTTATCATACACAACATCCTATGCTTGAATTGGGCGAAATGTGCACATGCCTTTCCCATCAAGAAGGATTTGTATAAGGTTTTAGTTCATTCTATGCAAGAGCCCAGATAATTGTACGAAAAAAATACCATTGAACGAGAATTCTCGTTCAATGGTATTAAAAAACTTAGTGGTTACAGGCGGAATTATCGACCTTTGAGCCCGTTTCCCCTTTCAAAACATCGCCCCCGGTAGAGCGGATCACTTCATTGGTCACTTCGCGGGCTATTGTGCTGGAAACCATTTGCAAGATGTCATTAATAATGGTTTGGGAGCTTTTGAACTCTTCCACAATCGGAATCGCATCCAACTCTGCCTGCAGCCGATCAATTTCTTTTTCTACTTTCTGCTGGGCTTCGGTTTTACCATATGCCTGGAAATTGACTGCTTGCTTTTGTAATGCTTTAATACGTGAAATGTTCTCCTGTATTTTTTTATTCTCATTGATTTTTGCTTCCAGTTGTTTAAAACGATCGATTTCTTCAATATTAGCCATCATCTTTGCTAATTTATGTGCTTCTTCTACTACTTGTTTACGTGTGTATTCGGCCATTTTCAGTTCACCTCTGCTGCTTCTTCGACCATTTCTCCATCAAGAGACCATGTCTTCGTATTATTGATTTTCACTTTTACAATTTCGCCAATAGCTGACTTGGGTCCAATAAAGTTGACCAGTTTATTTCTTTCGGTATAACCAGCCAGCACATCAGGGTTTTTCTTACTTTCCCCTTCCACTAAAACGTCGACAACCTGTCCTTCATATTTTTTCATAGCTTCCGCTGACTGTTTGTTGACCAATTCATTCAAACGCTGCAGACGTTCCTTTTTTACTTCCATCGGTACGTTATCTTTCATACGTGCCGCTGGTGTTCCCTCCCGTGGAGAATAAATGAACGTATAAGCCGCTTCGAATCCTACTTCTTCTACTAAACTCAATGTCTCTTCAAATTGTTCATCAGTTTCATTTGGGAAACCTACGATGATATCAGTAGTCAGCGTAGCATTCGGCATTGCTGTACGGATTTTATCTACCAGTTCCAAATAGCTTTTTCTCGTATACTTCCGCGCCATGATTTTCAAGACATCGGAACTTCCGGATTGTACCGGCAGATGAATATGATCAAGCAAGTTGCCGCCTTGTGCCAGCACTTCAATCAATCGATCATCAAAATCTCTCGGATGCGAAGTCGTGAAACGGACCCTTGGAATGTCGATTTTATGGATTTCATTCATTAAATCGCCTAATCCGTAATCCATATCCAGGTCTTTTCCATAAGCATTTACATTTTGACCAAGCAGGGTGATTTCTTTATATCCTTGAGCGGCCAGATGCCTCACTTCCTGAATAATATCCTCCGGCAGACGGCTCCTCTCTTTCCCTCTTGTATATGGAACAATACAATAGGTACAGAATTTGTCACAGCCGTACATGATATTAACCCATGCTTTGATTTTTCCTTTACGGGAACGAGGAAGGTTTTCGATGATATCTCCTTCCTTCGACCATACTTCAACCACCATTTCTTTGCCGAACATCGCTTCCTTGACGAGATGCGGGAGCCGATGAATATTATGGGTGCCGAAAATCAAATCGACAAACTGGTGTTTTTGTAAAATTCTATTGACGACTGACTCTTCCTGGGACATACAGCCACAAACCCCGATAATCAAGTCAGGATTCTCGGTTTTCAATGGCTTTAAGTGACCGATTTCACCGAATACTTTATTTTCCGCATTTTCTCTGATCGCACAAGTATTCAATAATATGATATCGGCTTCTTTTGTTTCATTTGTAGAAACATAGCCCATTTCCTCTAAAATGCCAGCCATAACTTCCGTGTCATGTTCGTTCATCTGGCATCCATAAGTACGGATCATGAATTTCTTACCATTTCCGAGACCGATCATTTCTTTTGGTATGTTAAAGTCATAATGAACTTCTACATCTTCTTTGCCCCGCTTTTTCGCATCTTTCAAAGAAGGAGGCTGATAACTTGTCTCAAAATATTTGATGAAGTCTTCACTTTTCTTTTCTTTAAGTCGCGAGAGATTATCCTGGTCGGATTTTACGTCCGCTGGATTAGCTTCACGAATTTGACTCATCTGTTTACGCTGTTGTTCATTCATCAACAGTGCTCCTTTCGCCTAACATATCTAACTTTCTTATTATATCAACTTTAACTGTAAATTTTAAGAGCAGTATCCCACAAAATAGTTACGTTCTGCTATAAAGTAAGGCTGATCGCCTTTCAACGACCAGCCTTTTTGAAACTTAGGAGATAATATTCAATTTTTTACCGGCACGTTCGAATGCATCCAACGCTTCCTGCAGTTCTTCTCTGGAATGCTCTGCAGTAACAATCGTACGAACCCGGCCTTTGCCCCGCTGGACAGTCGGGAATACGATTCCCTGAGCAAAGACTCCCTCCTGGAATAATTCATCGGAAAACTTGTGAGTCAAAGAATCATCGCCTACCATCACCGGTGTAACTGGAGTTTCACTGATACCCGTATCGAATCCAAGGGATTTTAAACCATCTTTAAAGAACTTCGTGTTATCCCATAGTTTTTGAATCAATTCCGGCTCTTCCAACAATACGTCGATTGCTGCGTCACAAGCTGCTGTAACAGCTGGCGGGTGAGAAGTGCTGAACAAGAATGGACGACCTTTATGGATAAGGTATTCTTTCAGAGTCTGGCTGCTTGCCACGTAACCACCCAATACACCGATTGCTTTACTTAATGTACCTACCTGGATGTGAACCCGGCCGTCTAAGCCGAAGTGATTGACCGTGCCGCGTCCATTTTCTCCTAATACGCCACTGGCATGGGCGTCATCAACCATCACAAGGGCATCATATTTTTCTGCCAGCTCCACAATTTCCGGAAGCGGAGCAATGTTGCCATCCATGGAAAAGACACCATCGGTAACGACTAAACGCGTCCGGTATTCACTAGATTCTTTTAGCTTTTCTTCCAAAGAATCCATGTCGACATGCTTATAGATTTTACGTCCCGCTTTAGTAAGACGGATGCCATCGATGATGGAAGCATGATTGAGCTCATCGGAAATGACAACATCCTGTTCTGTCAAAATAGAAGATAGTACTCCCTGGTTCGTAGTGAAGCCTGACTGGAAAACAAGAGCAGCTTCCGTATGTTTGAATTTGGCCAGTTTGCGCTCATACTCTTCATGCATTTCAAGAGTCCCTGCGATCGTTCTTACCGAACCAGTTCCTGCTCCATATTCACGTACTGCTTTTTCTGCTGCTTCCTTCATTTTTGGGTGAGAAGTCAGTCCGAGATAGTTATTAGAAGAAAGCTGAATTACTTCCTTGCCCTTGATTTTCACCCGTGAACCCTGTGGTGACTGTAACGGAATCAACTCTCGGAATGTCCCCTCATCTTTCATTTCGTCTAATTCTTTTTGTAAGTATTCAAACCCTTTCATATACACGCCTCCTTGAATAATGGATAAATGTTTCCTTGCATAGTATGTACAAGGGAGGAAGGTATCCCCCATATACAATCAGGTCTCTCCTTATAGTATCCCTTATTTACCGGTTATTTTTCAACAAGCTGCCAATAACCTTCATGGATGTAACACAACTTTCCCGCATTTTCCTTCATTCATAAGCTGGAAGCCCTTTTCAAAGTCTTCCAGTGGCAGGTGATGGGTAATGATTGGTGTCAAATCGACTTGTTTTGAATGTAACAGCCGGGATACCTGCTGCCAGGTTTCGTACATTTTACGCCCTGTTATCCCCTGCACTTCAATTCCTTTAAATACAATGTCATTGGTCACATCAATGGTGACCGGCTTGGTTGGAAGGCTGAGAATTGACATTCTGCCTCCATTAGTAATCATCTTAAAGCCTTGATCCATGGCGACAGGATGCCCGCTCATCTCGCATACGACATCGACACCGTGGCCATCTGTCAAAGTCTTCGCTTTTTCTACCGGATCTTCTTCAGCTGAATTGACTAAAGTCGTTGCCCCCATTTGAGCTGCTAAACCAAGGCGATATTCATTCAAATCAAAAGCCAGTACCTGTGACGCACCGGCAGCTTTTGCAACTCCCACAGCCATTAACCCAATCGGTCCGCAACCGATGATGGCTACGGATTTTCCAGCCACATCACCATTCAATACGGTATGGACTGCATTCCCCATCGGCTCCTGCACAGAAGCGATATCTGTCGGCATATCAGCAGGATTTTTCCACAGATTATCAGCTGGAAGTGCGACATACTCGGCAAAACAGCCTTGCGTGTCTACTCCAATGATTTGTGTATTCTCGCAAATATGGTATTTTCCTGTCAAACATTGCGAACAGTATCCGCAAACTAAATGTGTCTCTGCGCTTACATAGTCGCCTTCCTGAAAGTTGGTTACCTTGTTTCCTAACTCGACTATTTCACCGGCAAATTCATGCCCGAACACATACGGGGGCTTTACCCTGCCGGCAGACCACTCATCCCAATTATAAATATGAACATCTGTACCACAAATCGATGTCGCTTTCACTTTTATAAGTACTTCATTCTCTTTGATTGCAGGAATTTCTACCTCCTGCAGTTCTGCTCCCACTCCACGGTGGTGCTTCACAATAGCCTTCATTGTTCCACCCACTACGAACACTCCCATTCTCATTCAATCTCATGAATCTAGGTATATCACTATTTTATCATTAGTTTAAAATTACGCAAATGATGCTGTTCATATAGAGAGGACAATTGAACACCGTGGATAGGCGTCTGAATAACACAGTTTTTTTCAAGAAGGAATCGAGTATCATAAAAATTATATGAACTATCGTTCCAATCTTTTCATGACAATAAAAAAGCCCGGTCAGGCGTTGCTGACCGAGCTTCTCTTCTTACATGAATTCATTAACCAGGTGATCGAATTTTTCTTTATCAATTTTAAGTTCACTGTCTTTCAATGCATGATCCGCATAACCATGAATTAAATCCTGATAGGATTTTTGCTCTGTATTTTGATAGATCAGCCCTTTTACCAGACTGTTATGTTCCATCAAAGTAGCCATCGCTTTTTTACGATCAGAGCTGTCGTATCCTTCGATATCATCCAAGCTGACAAGATTTTCTTTAAACCAATCATACGTATTGACTTTATTATAAGTGACGCAAGGACTGAATACATTGATTAAAGAAAAACCTTCATGGTTGATGCCTTGTTCAATCAGAGAAGTGAGTTCTTTTAAATCACTGGAAAAGCTCTGTGCGACAAATGTGGCACCAGCGGATAAAGCCATTTCCATGACGTTAACCGCAGACTCGATTGAACCTTCCGGTGTACTTTTCGTTTTAAAACCTTTTTCACTTCGCGGGGAAGTCTGCCCTTTAGTCAACCCATAAATCTGGTTATCCATTACGATATACGTGATGTCAAGATTTCTGCGAATCGCATGAACAGTGTGGCCCATTCCAATCGCAAATCCGTCGCCGTCGCCTCCAGAAGCAATAACTTTCAAGTTTTTGTTAGCCATCTTTACACCCTGGGCAATCGGCAGAACGCGTCCATGAATTCCATGGAAGCCATAAGAATTGATATAACCGGAAATACGGCCGGAACAACCGATACCTGATATTACCGCTAAATCTTCAGGCTCGAGGCCTACATTAGCTGCAGCTCGTTGGATCGATGCCTGGACAGAAAAGTCGCCACATCCAGGACACCAGTTTGGTTTCACCTTATTACGGAACTCTTTGAATGTCGCCATTTATAACAACTCCTTGCTTCGCTGATGAATTTGGCCTGGCAGGAATGGGGTACCATCATATTGAAGAATATTTTCCATTTTTTCCTGACTGCCGACATTCATCTTGATTATATTAGCCAACTGGGCTGTTGCATTATTCTCTACAACGATTACCTTCTTAGCTTTATCAACAAGAGTTTTGACTTCTTCGGTCGGGAATGGATGAATCAGACGGATATGGGCATGGTTCACTTTATATCCTTCTTCTTCCAGCCTTCCTTTCGCCTCTTCGATTGCACCCCGTGTTGAATTGAACCCTACAAAAAGAACATCCGCTTCTTCATGTCTGGCATCTGTCTGGACGGGTACAGGAAAAACTTCCGGAAGCTTTTTCAACTTACGCAGCCGCTTATCCATCTGATTCTTACGGTTGGATGCAAGTTCGCTAGGTTTGCCTGTTTCGTCATGCTCTACACCGGTAACATGAAAAATACCATTTTTAGTGCCTGGCAGGATCCGAGGAGATACACCATCTTCGGTGACTTGATAACGTTTGAAATATTGTCCTTTATCGAGTTCAGAAAGGTCTGGATTCTCATCCAGCTTGCCTCTTCGGACGTCAATATTATCGTATTCCAATGGTTCGACTGTCTGCTTTCCAAGTGAAAGCTGCAAATCAGACAGTAAAATCACTGGCACTTGATACTCTTCCGCTATATTCAACGCTTCCACGGCATCATTGAAAGCTTCCTGTACCGTGCTCGGTGCCATGACGACTTTCGGGATTTCCCCGTGGGTACCGTAAATCATCGCCATTAAATCGGATTGTTCCTGTTTTGTAGGAAGCCCTGTACTTGGTCCTCCACGCTGTGTGTCCACGACGACGAGCGGAGTTTCTGTTATTCCGGCTAAACCGATTGACTCCATCATTAATGACAGACCAGGGCCTGCGGATGCTGTAATCGTACGTACACCTGCATAATTGGCACCGATTGACATCGTTGCAGCTGCAATTTCATCCTCTGTTTGGATGACTGTGCCACCAAATTCCGGCAGTTTCTTAATCATGTATTCCATAATTTCAGAAGCTGGTGTAATCGGGTATGCGGCCATAAAACGGCATCCACCCGCCAAAAACCCCATTGCAATTGCATCGTTTCCAATCATGAACATACGCTTTTTGCCGTCGGCTTTTGCTAATTCCATGCGGTGAAGGTTACCTTTATCCTGATTCCTGACGTACTCAGCACCTTTTATAATCGCTTCCATATTTTTAGCGACTACCTGTTCTCCTTTACGGGAGAAAATTTCTTCCACAACATCCCGGAAAACTTCACATTCAAGGTTCATGATCGCACTTGATGCTCCGACTGCAACCATATTCTTCATAAGTGATGTTCCCAGTTCTGTTGCTATTTCTGTAAAAGGTACCGAATATAAAGTAACGTCTACGCCTTCCGGCAGTTTCGGATTGAACTTAGCGTCTGCCAGTACAATTCCTTTACTATGTAATTCGTGTGCATTCACATCGATCGTTTCCTGATCAAATGCGACAAGGATATCCAAATCATCGGCAATTGATCTCACTTTTTCTGTTGAAACTCTAATCTTATTATTTGTATGCCCACCTTTAATACGTGAGGAAAAATGACGATAGCCATAGAGATAATAACCAAGACGATTCAAAGTAATAGCAAAGATCTCCCCAGTACTTTCAATCCCTTCCCCTTGCTGTCCGCCAACTTTCCAAGAAAGTTGTTCAACCATCTACTACACCCCTTTTAATTTGTCCATGGACCTTCTCCTATAGATACATAGGATAATAGAATACCTTAAAATAAAGTCTTGTGATGCATGGGACCAGCCCGGCAATTGCAGAAAAAACATATAAATTGCCTGCTTTGATGCGAGTGATATTTGTATTTAATCATATCCCTTCAAGTAGCAATTTTCAACCCAATCCGTGAAAATGGACATGCTTCTGCATCAGCTTTGCCGGGGGAATTTATCGACAAAATTCTTACACATTAATTTTTGCATAGTTTCCTTCGTTTGACTGTGACAAAGTTCATTAATAAGAAATTTAAAATCTGTTACCTCCCGCAAACCGGTTACGTAATCATCTGTCCCTTCAAAATCAGAACCGAATCCGATTACATTTTCTCCTCCCATAGCTAATATGTACTGCACATGGGGTACGATTTCCTGCATAAATGCATGATGATTTCCATTAATAAATTCGGGAACAAAGGTAATACCGATCCAGCTGTTACAATCGATCAATGCTTTCAACTGGTTATCATCGAGATTCCGTCTATGAGGAGACAGGTTGTAGACATTCGAATGGGAAGCCATCGGGTAATCGCAAATAGATAAGACATCCCAGAAACCTTGATAAGAAATATGGGATAAGTCAGTCCAAATATGTTCCTTGTTCAAATATTCAACCACTTCGCGACCGAAAGAAGACAGTCCAGCTCCCCGTACCTCTTCAATACCATCGCATACCGCATTGGCCTGGTTCCAGGTCAGGCCGACAATCCTTACGCCAAGGTGGATAAGGGTTTTTAGCTTATTGATATCTGAACCAATCGCGTGACATCCTTCCAATGTCAAAATTGCTCCTTTTTCTTCTGGTTGCAAATTCATTAAATCCTGTCTGCTTGCTACGAAACGTATTTCATCATACGGTTCAATAATTTGTTCGAAAAAGATGGATACCATTTCGAGTGCTACGCTGAATTGTGCTTCTTCTCTTACTTCTTCCGGAACAAAAATAGCAAAACACTGGACCTTTACATCGCTTTCTTTCCACTTCAAATAATTGAATCGTAAAGTGTCACTACCATAAAAATCTACTTTCTTTTCCCATAGCTTCCATAATACATCGCAATGTGCATCTATAATCATCAGTAACCTTCCTTCCATAAACAAAAATTTAAGCCGTGCTTTTACAAGCACGGCTGATCTTGTCCATCATAAGTTTTCATTGGAAGAGCCGGTCGCTTATCTGGGTTCTACGATCAACTTTATCGCAGTGCGCTCTTCGTTATCAATCATAATATCAGTGAATGCTGGAATACAAATAAGATCCACACCACTTGGTGCGACGAAACCTCTGGCAATAGCCACTGCTTTTACGGCCTGGTTCAAGGCACCAGCGCCAATTGCCTGAATCTCCGCTGAGCCACGTTCCCTTAAAACGTTTGCTAGAGCTCCTGCTACTGAATTCGGACTGGATTTAGCTGAGACTTTTAATATTTCCATTACTAGCTCCTCCTTCATAAACTATAGTTATTCCATAACTACTATATTCTTGGAGATGAAGAATATTCCTTTTCATTATGAAGGAATTTTTTGAAAAGTTCAAATAATCAGCCGAAGAAAGGGTGGTCGTCGTTAATCATGATCCGTTGTATTTTCCTGGCCTTTCCGGTATTTTCCTCTACATCCGCCAAGACTGCGCTTAGTTGTTTTCTTCCCTTTTTCGGGACTTCAAAACGCACCGGAAGATTTGTAAGGAAACGTTTGATTACTGCTTCCCGATCCATACCGAGAATTCCATCATACGGGCCGGTCATACCTACATCTGTGATATAGCCAGTTCCCCCTGGAAGTATCCGTTCGTCCGCTGTTTGCACATGGGTATGTGTACCGACATTGATGCTGACTCTTCCATCTACATACCATCCCATAGCCTGCTTCTCACTCGTGGTCTCCGCATGGAAGTCGAGGAAAATGATATTCGTTCGTTTCTTAGCTTCGTTTATCAATTCATCCACCTTGCGAAAAGGATCATCGTTAGGAGACAAAAAAGTTCGTCCCTGCAGATTAAGTACTGCTACCTCACCATGATTGGTCTTTACGAATGTAATCCCTTTTCCCGGAGTCCCTTCCGGATAATTGGCCGGACGGACCATATAAGTGGCATCGTCAATAAAATCAAAGATTTCTTTTTTGTCCCAGGCATGATTGCCTAAAGTTACTGCATTCGCCCCCCATTCCAGGAAACTGCGATATATTTTTTCATTGATCCCTTTGCCTGAAGCTGCATTTTCCCCATTGGTAATGGTTACTGCAGGCTGGTATTTCGCCTTTAATTTCGGCAGGTATTCTTGTACCATGTCTCTTCCAGGTGATCCGACAACATCACCAATAAAAAGTATTTTCATAATCTTATCCTTTCTGCACTATATTCAGATTCAGTTTCACATAAGGGACTGTCCATGTCAAAATGCAAAAAATAAAGTGGCCGGTTAGGGCCACTTTATTTAGCATATTCAACGGATCGCGTTTCCCGAATCACGGTTACTTTGATATGACCAGGATAGTCAAGCTCATCCTCAATCTGTTTACGGATGCTGCGTGCTACTTTTGTAGCTGTAACATCATCGATTTCGTCTGGCTTCACCATAATCCGAACCTCACGTCCTGCCTGGATGGCAAAAGATTTTTCCACTCCTTCATGAGCTTCACAAATCTCTTCCAGTTTTTCCAGACGTTTGATGTAGTTTTCCAAAGTTTCGCTTCTGGCACCTGGGCGTGCTGCGGATAAAGCGTCAGCAGCAGCTACTAGTACTGAAATGATCGATGTCGGTTCTTCATCCCCATGGTGGGAGGCAATAGCATTGATGACAACCTCATTTTCCTTATACTTGACTGCCAGTTCTTTACCGATTTCTACGTGACTTCCTTCAATTTCATGATCGATCGCTTTACCGATATCATGCAGTAGGCCGGCACGTCGGGCTAATGTTTCGTCTTCCCCCAGCTCTGCTGCCAGCAGTCCTGAGAGATACGCTACTTCCATGGAGTGTTTTAAAACATTTTGACCATAGCTTGTACGATATTTTAAACGGCCAAGAATTTTTACCAAGTCAGGATGTAAGCCGTGGACACCTACTTCAAATGTAGTCTGTTCACCAACTTCCCTAATATATTCATCCACTTCACGACGAGATTTGTCGACCATCTCTTCGATACGTGCTGGATGAATTCTTCCATCCTGTACTAATTTCTCTAAAGCTATCCGGGCAGTTTCTCTACGAATCGGATCAAAACCTGATAAAATGACAGCTTCCGGAGTATCATCTATAATCAAGTCGATTCCAGTCAATGTTTCCAAAGTCCGGATATTTCGACCTTCACGACCGATGATCCGTCCTTTCATTTCATCATTTGGAAGGTTTACAACCGATACCGTCGTTTCTGCTACGTGATCAGCGGCACAACGTTGCATGGCAAGTGAAAGAATGCTTTTCGCCTTCTTATCCGCTTCCTCTTTGGCACGATTCTCTGCTTCTTTGATCATGAGAGCAGATTCGTGAGAAACTTCTTGTTCAACACGTTCTAAAATGATCTGTTTAGCCTGGTCTGAAGTTAAGCCGGAAATGCGTTCAAGCTCAGTTTGTTGCTCTTGCAGCATAGCTTTCACTTTGCTTTCCATTTCTTCAATTTGTTGTTGTCTTTCGGCAAGAGTTTCCTCTTTTTTCTCGAGCGTAAGCTCACGCTTATCTTGCGTTTCGCTCTTACGGTCAAGGTTTTCTTCTTTCTGCATTAAACGATTTTCTGACTTTTGTAATTCCATGCGGCGTTCGCGAATTTCGTCTTCTGCTTCCTGGCGAAACTTATGATTTTCATCTTTCGCTTCCAGAAGTGCTTCTTTTTTAGCAGCTTCAGCATTACGACGTCCTTCATCAACAATCTGTTTCGCCAATTCTTCAGCACTTGAAATCTTCGCTTCCGCAATGGATTTCCGAATGAGATAACCAACAACAATACCGACGATCAGGGCAAGCAAAATGAAGATGAGCAGGGATACCAAATTATCCATGATTTCACCTCCTCTTGCTATGAAATTGTACAATTTGTCGGCATGTACATACGTTTCATTTTCAGACAAAATTTGTTTGTTAGGTGTATAAAAAAATGAAAATGATACACGTTAATTTTAAGCTTGTGTAATGGTAATGTCAAGGAATCGTCAAATTTATCTTCCTGATAGATACTGATGCCCCTATGTTTCAACACTTCCTGGAAGAAAATTCCCGGTTTCAGCACTGGTTATGGCTTTTGTACGCATGAGCTGGACACCTTGTAATCATTCCATATAAAAAAGCAGCGCTTATTGGAATGCGCTGCTTTTTCTCACGATTTATACGTCTAAAGATTCCTGACTCGCTTTCTTGGAACCTTCGTCATCCTCTCCTTCATACATACCATAATGCTTACGGATCTGATCATTGATAGCTTGATAGATATCAGGGTTTTCTTTCAGGAACTGCTTCGCATTTTCACGTCCCTGTCCCAAACGCTCGTCGTTATAGGAATACCACGAACCGCTTTTCTGGACAATATCAAGGTCTGAACCGATATCAATCAATTCACCTTCACTTGAAATGCCTTGACCGTACATGATATCGACTTCCGCCTGCTTAAACGGTGGTGCAACTTTGTTCTTGACTACTTTTATCCGTGTCTTATTTCCGACCATGTCATTTCCTTGCTTCAATGTTTCTGCCCTGCGCACTTCCAGACGTACAGAAGAGTAGAACTTCAGTGCCCGGCCGCCTGGTGTAGTTTCCGGGTTACCGAACATGACACCGACTTTTTCACGGATTTGGTTGATGAAAATAGCGGTTGTTTTCGATTTATTGATTGCTCCGGAAAGCTTACGCAATGCCTGAGACATAAGACGAGCCTGCAGACCGACATGGGAGTCTCCCATTTCCCCTTCGATTTCAGCTTTTGGAACCAGGGCTGCTACAGAATCGACTACCACCATATCGACCGCACCACTACGTACAAGTGCTTCTGCAATTTCCAGAGCCTGCTCTCCTGTATCTGGCTGCGATAACAGGAGTTCATCTACATTAACACCGAGATTCCGTGCATACACAGGGTCCAATGCATGCTCGGCATCGATAAATGCCGCTTGTCCGCCATTGCGTTGAGCTTCTGCAATCGCGTGAAGTGCAACAGTTGTTTTACCGGATGATTCCGGACCATATATTTCAACGACACGCCCGCGTGGATATCCGCCAACACCAAGTGCAACATCAAGTGCCAGTGATCCACTAGGCACCGTATTAACTTTCTGTTCGGCTTGTTCACCCAACTTCATAACAGAGCCTTTTCCGAATTGCTTCTCAATTTGTCTAAGCGCCATGTCTAACGCTTGTTTACGATCACTCATAATATTCCCCTTTCAGCTTTGCTATCCTAATGATAACTTGTTTTGAACGATTTGCCAACTAAAAAGCGAATGAATGTTCCCTTTTTTTATGATTTGCACCAGGTGACTTTTGATATTTACCTGGAGGAAACAAGAATTATCGCCCATGGGCAGAGCTCGAAAAACCTTTTTTTAACTTATGAAAAAGTAACTCATACCCTTTCTTCACTGCCCGATTACGTACAGTTTCGCGACCCCCATTAAAATGGAATCTCCTTACCAGTTCCTGATCCTTTTTGATGCGAATGGAAATGAAAACAGTCCCTGGTTCCTTACCTTCGCCTGCATCCGGGCCTGCTACTCCTGTGAAACTGATACCGATATCACTACTGGTCAATCGCTGGGCATTTACAGCCATAGACATGGCACATTCTTCACTGATGGTTCCAAAGGTATTGATGAGATCTCCGGGCACGCCAAGCAGTTTTTCTTTCATGGCAGGTGTGTATGTGACCATGCTTCCTTCACAGACACTGGAAGCGCCGGGGACACTGACCATCTGATCTGTGAACCGCCCGCCTGTTAAGCTTTCGGCGGCTGCTATCGTTAACTGTTCCTTCTTTAAGAGTTCGATAACTTTCTGCTGGATAGTCGTTTCATCCGACCCATAATAATACTGGCCGACTATATCTAAAATGCGCTTTTTCAGGGAAGCAATCATACTTTCCGCTTCTTCTTTTGTTTCCCCTTTCGCAGTCAGTCTTAAGCCTACTTCTCCTTCTGAAGCTAAAGGGGCGATTGTAGGGTTCGTCTGACTGCTGATCATATGCTGAAGCTCGTGCTCCAATTGGGACTCTCCGATCCCGATAAATCGCAGCATCTCAGAAACTATTTCCGTGTTTAAATCATAGTAATCACATAAATAAGGTAGTACGTGCTTTTCCATCAGGTACTTCATTTCAGAAGGGACACCAGGGAGGAATATCCAAAGCACACCCCCATGCTCCACAATCATTCCGGGAGCCATCCCTTCATGGTTCTGCAAGACCTTTGCATGTTCAAACACGAGTGCCTGTTTACGATTGTTCGGAGACATGATCCGATTGTTTTTTTGGTAGAAATGTTCGACGCGCTTCAAACTTTCAGCATCCTCCAGCAACGTCTGTCCAAACAGTTTATTTGCTGCATCCCTCGTCATGTCATCCTCCGTAGGCCCTAAGCCGCCAGTTACAATAACCAGATCGGAACGATTCTGAGCTGATTCGAAAGTTTCGACACAACGGTTGAAATTATCACCGACAACTCCATGGAAATAAACATGGATCCCCTGAGACGCCAACTGTGCGGAAATCCATTGCGCATTTGTATTCGCGATTTGACCCAGCAATAACTCCGTTCCAATTCCAATGATCTCTGCATTTACTGTTTTCATTATTTTGAATCCCTCATCACATGCCAGTTTTTAGAAAAGTAATCATAACCGGAAATCACGGTGATGATCATTGCTGCGTATAAGGTGATGATTCCAAATGGAAAACCAGTGTAAGCAAATGGCCAATTATGAAGCAGTAATGCGGATATAGCAACAATTTGCAAGGTCGTTTTCCACTTACCCATATTACTCGCTGCAAGAACGATACCTTCCCCTGCCGCTACAAGCCGCAATCCAGTAACTGCAAATTCCCTGCTGATAATAATGATGACAATCCAGCCGGGAGCCAGCCCCTGCTCTACTAATAAAATCAAAGCTGCAGAAACAAGCAGTTTATCCGCAAGCGGATCAAGGAATTTACCAAGGTTTGTGACTAAATTATGCTTTCTGGCATAATAGCCATCAACCCAATCCGTTGTTGAAGCGATGATAAAAAGGATTGCAGCTGCCAGGTGGGAAACCGGAAGCTCACGTCCCTCCATAGCGATACTACCCCAATTAAAAGGAACACTCATAAGAATAATGAAAATAGGGATCAACAAAATTCGTGAAATAGTAATTCGATTTGGTATATTCATTGTTAACACACTCCTAAATTGCTTCCTGCATGATGAAAGCTGTTCCAGAAAGAAATGTGACAGGGGTCATCCGTCACCCCTTGCGTTCCTTTGGAACAGCTTCTATAGCATCGTTTATTCTGCTACTTTAAGCAGAAGCTTTTGCTGCATTTTATCTGCCGGGAATTCAATCTTTCTCCCATTGAGTTTTATCGTGGCAGCCGGGACGTAACCGGTTTTGATGTAAACCTGTTTTTCATCACTTATATCGATGGTAATCGGGGAATCATCTTTTCCATATTCTATACTAGGAATGAATGTTTCTCCATCAGGCCCCTTCTTTACTTCTAAATAGCTGGTATCATTCAGTTCTATTGTCAACTCAAGTTCTTCTGATTCAGACACTTCTATGGTATGCTGTGGGAAACTTCCGGAGCCGGTCTCCGTCACTTTCGCCGATACTTCTTTTGCTTCTTCATCGTTCTGGTCGGCATCGTCTCTTTGGGTTTCAGTTTCTTTTGCCTTTTCATCCTTGGAATCGGTGCCTTGTTTATTTTCTCCGCCATTTTTCGTTGAGTTACTTTCTCCACTGGAGTCTTCAACGATGATTTCATCTCCGCTCTTGCTCTCCTGAACCGTTTCATCATTATTTCCTGAATCGAGTTTAGAAAGGAAAAAATAGGCTGCAAAAATAATGATTCCTATTAAAATGATTGTAATTATTGTAGGGAAAATTCTCGAAAAACTCCCATTTGAAGTAGATGCTTCTTCTTTGGAACGCTGCATCCGATTATAGCTTACTGCACTTTCCTCGGGAGACGCAGGGAGCTCATTTTTATGCTCTTCCATAATTTCATCGGGACTTAGTCCGACTGCTGCAGCGTATTCGCGGATGAATGCCCTGGCGTAAAATGTTCCCGGAAGAACACTATGATCTCCTTTTTCTATAGCTTGAAGATAACGTTTTTGTATTTTAGTGACTTGCTGGATATCTTCTAACGACAAGTCTTTTGACTCTCGCGCTTCTCGCAGGCGAGTACCGAGCTCCATGTATAACACCATCCATTACTATTAAAAATCAAACATGGAAAAACCATCGTTTGGTGAAAGTTCTGGCTTTTCTACTGTCTCATAAGTTATTTCTTCATCTTCTGTATTTCTTAATTCAATAATATAGTCGAAATCCTCCATTTTATATTCGGACTCCTGTACGAAAATATCAGGGTGCTCAACAACCTTCGTGGCCGGCAGTCTCATAATTTCACGTACTAATTGCCAATGCTTTTCATTCGCTCGTCGAGTCGAAACGATTCCATCTATGATATATAGTGTATCTTCGCTATACTCATCCTCAATCAACTGGCTTCGGATCGTTTGTTTCAGAAGCGTACTGGATACGAACAGCCAGCGCTTATTGGCACATACGCTGGAAGCGACGATAGATTCTGTTTTGCCGACCCGGGGCATTCCTCTGATTCCAACGAGTTTATGACCGTCTTTCATAAATAGCTCTGCCAGAAAATCAACCAGTAATCCCAAGTCCTCACGAATAAACCGGAATGTTTTCCGGTCGTCAACATCACTATGGATATAACGGCCATGACGCACCGCCAATGTATCACGAAGTTTAGGACGTCTCAATTTCGTGATTTTGATGGTGTCCATGGTTTTTACAATCGATTTTAATCGGTCAATCTGCTCTTCATTTTTACACAGCAACAGCATGCCGCGGTGTGAATTTTCGACACCGTTGATCGTAATGATATTAATCGCCAGCATCCCTAATAAAGAAGAGATATCACCTAATAAACCTGGTCGATTATATTGGATTTCATATTCCAGATACCATTCTTTTTTCTCCATATTACAACTCCTCTGGAATCAAATGTTATGTACCAGTCAATCCACACAGCTTCAACCCTACTTTTATAATAAATGATTTTCATATATTAGAAAAGGAGTGTTTATATATTTTGGATAGTTCCACAATTAGTCCTATTGCAAGCCATGCTAACAGGAAAAACGAACACAATCAGACAAAAGCCGCGCTGGTGCATCAGCGCGACTTTCGATGTAAGTTCCTTATTTAGCGTTGGGTACCCTGATCTTGAACTAGTTTCACCATTATGTTTGCGATGGCGTGCTGTTCTTCTTTATCAGCCACATTCCATAGATCACGCAGGATAGCCTCCTGGTCATTTTTTGCATCGACCTGCTTTGCCAGATATCCGCCAATTTCATATGCAAGCTCCGATACGGCGTTTTGATTCATCCCTTTTCCTTCCGCCTGGTGCAAACGATCACCTAAGAAATCTTTCCATGAATCAAAGTTGTCAAGTACAGACATACTGTTTCCTCCTTTGTTTAAAATACACCCTTAGTTTAAGAAAAATGGGAAATATTATACGCGAAAGAAGGAATAGGAGGAAAAATTTTATAATTGCGTCAGCTCCAGGCTCCATTGACCTTGATGATCTCTCCGTTGATATAGCTGGCATCCTCGCTTAATAAAAAACCAACTACTTTAGCCACTTCTTCCGGTCTTCCTGCCCGACCGGAAGGAATTTCTTCTAATAAGGAAGCCCGCTCCTCATCATTGAATCCCCCATTCATTTTTGTATCGATGAACCCGGGACTGACCCCATTCACGGCAATGCCGCTTCTGGCAGTTTCTTTTGCCAAGGCTTTCACGAAACTATTTTGAGCACCTTTGACGGAACTGTATAACACTTCCATGCTCGCTCCGATATCTCCCCAAATGGAAGACAGAAGGATAATTCGCCCATACCTCTGCCTTACCATACTGGGAAGAAGGTGCCGGGTAACCAGCCAGGGCGTTTTGACATGGAGGTGGAAGAGTTGATCCATATCCATTTCTGTCATATCCTGAAACAACCCTGTCAAAGCACTGCCACCCGCAAACACTACCCCATCGATATGAATCGGAAGGTTCTCCAGAAAATCATGGATACCGGCTGAAGTCTCCAAATTTGCTTTTACAGCGCCCAGCCACTGCTCTTTCGGAATGGAATTCTCCAGTTGTGTGATTGAATTTTCGTTCGAGTGGTACTGCAGAAACACATGTTGATCCCGCTCCGCCAGGACTCGGGTAATAGCACTGCCAATATCCCCACTTGCGCCCATTATTAAAATGTTATGACTCATCTTTTCTCTCAGCCAGCTTGCTGTGGGATTACCTGGAAAACGGCGATTCGTTCTTCATTGATCCAGTCTTTCAAAAATTCATTTGCATCCTTTGTGGTCAGGGACTCAATTTCAGGCAGCACCTCAAACAAATCAATACCAAGCAGGTGATAATGGGAGAACTGGTTGGCAATGAACTCCATCGAATTCATCGCCCGTAAGAACTGACCGATTTTTTTCTTTTTCATGCGGTCGAAATCTTCTGCGGCTATTTCACGTTCTTTCAATTGATGAAGCATTTCTTTTACCCGTTCTGCCAGTTCATCAGGCTTCCTGGAATCTCCGCCTAAAATTGTAAAACCGAATTGGCGATCAAGATCTGTTTCGTAATGGAAACTGTCATCAATCAAATCGTTTTCATACAACTCTTCGTAAAACTCCCCACTCTTTGAAAAATAGTGGCTTAAAATCATGCTGGATAAAAGTTCTGCCTTCAAAAGTTCTTTTCCGGATAATCCTGCGACTTTTTCTTTGATACCGATCATGCATTTCGACGTAGTAACAGGCATTTCTATTTTTTCATAAGATTTTGCAACTGTCTCCGGCTCTTCAGGATAAGAACGCTGGATAGATGGTGTATTTGCGAATTCTTTCGAGTTCTGGTTATCCTTGATCTGCTTCATCATATCTTCCGGGTTGAAATTCCCTGCTATGAATAAAGTCATATTGGAAGGATGATAAAACGTTTCGTAACATGTATAAAGATCTTCTTTCGTAATCTCTTCGATTGACTCGACAGTACCGGCAATATCCACGCGGACAGGGTGGTCGTGGAAAAGACTTTGGATCGTACCGAAGAATGCACGCCAATCCGGCTGATCATCATACATTTTAATTTCCTGAGCTATGATGCCTTTTTCTTTTTCTACGGATTGATCAGAAAAGAAAGGATCTTGCACAAAGTCTAATAACGTTTCCAGATTCTTTTCAATATTGCTTGTAGCCGAGAAAAGGTATGCTGTTTTTGTAAATGATGTAAATGCATTCGCGGATGCACCTTGCCTGGTGAAATCCTGAAAAACGTCCCTGTCTTCTTTTTCGAATAGTTTATGCTCTAAAAAATGAGCAATGCCTTCAGGAACAGTGACTGTTTCACTTTTACCGATTGGAGTGAATGTTTGATCGATTGATCCGTAATCCGTCGCAAAGATGCCGAATGTTTTTACCATATCGGGTTTACTTAATAAAAAGACCTTCAACCCGTTATCTAAAGTCTCTGTATATATTTTTTCTTTTAGCTGATTGTAGACGAGTTCTTTCATTATTGTTCTCCCCCTTTGCTGGTCAAGAAGTAAATGGTATCCAATTCGATTTTAGCGGCCATATCGACAACGTTCTGCTTTGTGACGTAGCGAATATTATTAACAAGCTCTTCGGCTTCAATCATATGACCGGATAATACTTGGTGGTAAAGGATTTCAATCAAACCTTGTGCGCTGTCCATCGTTTCCAGCAATTGATTGATCACCAATTCTTTTGTCTGTTCCACTTCTTCTTCGCTGAACTCACCTTTTCGCATGGCTTCCACTTGCTCAAGAATGATTGTTTTTGCCTGATCGTAATCAGTAGGGGCGATACCACTGAATACAAGCAGCAAACCTTTATGACTTTCAAATCTCGATGCAGCATAGTAAGCAAGACTATGCTTTTCCCTTACGTTCATAAACAACTTGGAGCTCGGGAACCCGCCGAAAAGTCCATTAAAAATCTGCAAAGCATAGTAGTCATTATCGCCAAATGTCGTATGCGTACGGAAGCCCATGTGGAGTTTACCCTGGTTCAGTTCATCTTCTTCAATGATTTCTTGTGATTCCTCAACCTTTGGAACAGTTGAACTATTGCTTATAGTTGTATCGTTACTTGACTCTCTTGTAAAATACTTATCCATCAAACGTTCTGTTCCACTCTCATCAAAATCCCCAATTACATATACATCCAGCAGGTCGTTTTTGATGAATGATTGATAATATTCATATAAGTCAGCAGCGGTCAATTTATTCAAGTCTTCCGGATAACCATGGACATGATAAGAATAAGGCTCCTCCTTGCACATGTTATCGATCAGACGCATGTTCGCATAACTCATTTTGTCATCTTTAATGGAGGTGATTTTTTGCTCTAATGTCTGTTTTTCACGGTTGAATATTTTCTCATCAAAGGCTCCATTTTCGATTTTCGGGTTGAAGAGGACATCATGGAAAATACGAAGAGCTTCTTCCAGTAAAGGTGTCTGATCATTTAAATAAGCTTCGTTGGCAACTTCCATTCGGAAACTGATGACATGGTTTTCGCCTTTTTTGGTCCCATCACTGCTCAAAATTGTTCCATATAGATTTTCTAATGCGGATTGCAGCTGGCGCGGTCCGGGATGGTTTTGGGTCGCCTTCTGCAGCACCATTGGCAGCAATGCCCGCTTTGTCATCCACTCTTTCTTCAAGTCGGATTTGAATTTTGCTACTATGTTAATCGTTTTGTATTTTTTACTGGGAAGGATATGTAACCGATACCCTTTCTTTTCTAACATTTTTTCTTTATTTATCTTCATCATCCAGTCCTCCTCATTCAATCTGCTTCTCTTATTTTTACTATTCAACCTATATTTATCCATTCAAAAAAATTCATTCCATTTATTATCCTACGTGATAACCTTTGAAATGTAAAAAAATTCACCCGGGTTTTTATGCCCGGGTGAATTTCTTGTTTAGCGGCTTCCTTTGATGTATGGCGTACCAATCGCTTTAGGCGATTCGGCACGGCCGATGACGCCAGCCAGCGCTAAGATCGTCAGGACATAAGGTGCTATCAATAAGAAGACCTGCGGTACATCCTGTAATAATGGAACACCTGAGCTGATTATACTCAGACTTTGGGCAAAACCGAAGAACAACGCCGCTCCCATGGCTCCAAGCGGATGCCACTTACCGAAGATGACTGCAGCTAAAGACATAAACCCTTGTCCTACAATTGTAGAATGAGAAAAGTTAAGCGCAATCGTAAGTGCGAAAACCGAACCGCCGAGACCTGCCATCGCACCTGACACCATGACAGCGATGTAACGCATCTTTGAAACATTGATACCATTCGTATCAGCAGCCATCGGATGCTCTCCCACTGAACGAAGCCGCAGACCGAATGGAGTTTTATATAATACATACCAGCCCAGGATCGCGACTGCGATTGCTAGATAAGAAGTCAAGTACATCCCTGAGAAAAACAGTTCTCCAATAATCGGGATTTCAGCCAGGAATGGTACATCTGTGGTATAAAAAGGCCTGTCAACCATATCTGTCTGCCCTTTGCCATACCATTGTTTTGTCAAAAATAACCCTAGACCCAAGGCTAAAAAGTTGATGGCTACCCCGCTGACTACCTGATCAGCACGGAAAGTAACGGATGCCACAGCATGGATGATAGCGAAGATTGCTGACACAATCATCGCTACAAAAATGGAAACCCAGGGTGTCCAGGAACCGAGCGTGTCTATGAAAGTAAGGTTGAAAACTATGCCGACAAAGGCTCCCATAACCATTAGTCCTTCTAGCCCGATATTTACAACACCGGACCTTTCACTAAACACACCACCTATGGCGGTGAAAATCAGAGGGGCTGAGAAGAAGATAGCCGGGCCGATGATTGACTGCAGAATATCCAGGAATCCCATATTATTTCCCCTCCTTTTTAACTTTTAATAGGAACCAGCGAATCATATAACTGGATGCGACAAAGAAAATAATCATCGCAATGACAATATCCACCAGCTCAGTCGGAACCCCTGCACCTGTCGGCATGTTCAATGCTCCGATTTTCAAAGTACCGAATAAGAATGCAGCAAGCACGACACCGATTGCAACATTACCACCGAGCAAGGCAACGGCGATACCATCAAATCCGATGTTGGTAAAACCGCCCTTTACAGATTGGTAGCCGAAAGTACCGATACCTTCCATGGCTCCTGCGAGCCCGGCAAAAGCACCTGAGATGACCATGGATAAAATAATATTGCGTCCGACATTCATGCCCGCATATCTGGAGGCATCCTGGTTGAAACCGACTGCACGAAGCTCATAGCCCCTTGCAGTCTTATTCAGTAGAAACCACATGATTGCAGCTGCAAATAAAGCAATCAATAGACCGTAATGCAACCTGGAATATTGCGTAAGTGATGCCAGCCATTCCGAAGTCAGTGATGCCGTTTCAGGAACTCGTTCTGTACGGTCTTTTCCATCACTTATAACATTACGGACCAAAGAGTTGGAAGTATATAGCGCGATGTAGTTCATCATAATCGTAACAATAACCTCATGGACACCAAGTTTCGCTTTTAATAGACCTGGTAAAAAACCCCACGCCGCACCAGCCAAAGCTGCTGCCAATACCGCCAGCGGCAAATGGATGATCATCGGTGCATCAATTGCCAGACCAACCCATACGGAGGCCAGCCATCCCACAATGACCTGACCTTCTACACCGATGTTGAATAAACCTGTCCGGAACGCAAAAGCCACAGCCAAGCCGGATAGAATATATGGGGTCACCTGTCTCAGGGTTTCTCCAAAAAAGTAGGAATCCCCAAAAGCTCCGTTCCATAGGGCCAGGTAGCCAAGGAATGGGTTATAACCAAAGCCAAGCATGATGAATGCGCCAACTAAAAGACCGAGAAAGACGGATACAATAGGAATCAGTATATTAACTAAGCGATTTGAAAACATTACTGCCCACCAGCTTTCTGCTGTTTACTGCCAGCCATCAGCAAACCGAGTTCTTGTTCTGTCGTTTCTTCAGGGTTCACTTCTGATACGATTTTCCCATCAAACATTACTGCAATCCGATCACTCAAGTTCATAATTTCATCCAGTTCGAAGGATAAAAGCAGTACAGCCCGTCCTTTATCCCGCTCTTCGATTAGTTTCTTATGAATGAACTCGATGGCCCCTACGTCCAGTCCCCTCGTTGGTTGAGCGGCAATGATCAAATCAGGAGAACGGTCCACTTCCCTGCCTATGATCGCTTTCTGCTGGTTCCCTCCTGACAGCGCTCTGGCTTTCGTATAGACAGAAGGCGTACGCACATCGTACTCTTCAATCAAAGATTCTGCTTTTTTATAGATTTCTTTGTAATTGAGGATACCTTTTTTGGAAAATGGTTTTTTATTGTACGTTTGCAGGACCATGTTCTCTCCAACTGGAAAATCCAGCACCAAACCGAATCGGTGCCGGTCCTGGGGGATATGTGAGATACCTGCTTCTGTAACTTTCCGTGGTGTCAAATTGGTAATTGGCTTTCCATTTAAATGGATTGAGCCGCTCGCTGATTTTCGTAAACCCGTAATCGCCTCAATCAATTCCGATTGCCCGTTGCCATCCACCCCGGCAAGCCCTACAATTTCTCCAGATTTGACATCAAGATTCAGGTCTTTAACCATCTCTACATGCCTGGTATCTTTTACAGATAACCCTTTGATAGATAGTGTTACATCTTTTGGGTTGGCAGGTGTTTTTTCCGTGGAGAAAGTGACTTCACGACCCACCATAAGGGAAGCCAGTTCTGTTGGATTAGTGGTAGAAACATCAACGGTACCTATGCCTTTTCCTTTTCGGATAACTGTGCATCGATCACAGACCTGCATGATTTCTTTCAGCTTATGAGTTATGAGAATGATAGATTTACCTTCTCTTATCAGAGCACGCATGATTTCAATAAGTTCTTTTATCTCCTGTGGTGTCAATACGGCTGTCGGCTCATCAAAAATCAAAATTTCCGCACCACGGTATAAGGTTTTTAAAATCTCGACACGCTGCTGCATCCCTACAGAAATATCACGGATTTTTGCTCTAGGGTCGACTTTCAAACCGTAAAGTTCAGACAGCCGCTCCACTTCTTTTTCCGCTTTCTTCAGGTCAACGGTACCTTTCTTTTTAGGTTCGCTTCCTAAAATGATGTTTTCTGTGACCGTAAATTTGTCGACTAACATGAAGTGCTGGTGGACCATTCCGATACCTAGTCGATTGGCTACATTGGGGTCACTGATTTTCACATTTTCCCCGCGTACTTTGATTTCACCTTTTTCAGGTTGATACAGACCGAATAAAACATTCATCAATGTAGATTTTCCCGCACCATTTTCACCTAACAAGGCATGGATTTCACCTTTTTGCACTTGAAGTGTAATATTATCATTTGCGACGATCCCAGGAAATTCTTTTCGGATGTTTAACATTTCAATAACATAATCCATGGTTTCCCCCACTTTCTTTATCGAACGTAAACCATTGTTTAATAGATAGATAAGTAAATAGATTATTTACTTTAAAAACACCAAATGAAAAGGGCTTCCTGCTTTTCATTTGATGTTTTTTTATGTAAGAGAAGGAAAGGCTGGTGCCCCAACCTTTCCATGAAAACTTATAGGGAATCTATAAATGATTTTGCTTCCTCTTGTGTACTTGGTACTTCTACTTCACCATCGACGATCTTTTGTTTCCAATCTTCAACAGCAGTTTTGATTTCCTCGGTCATCGCCTCTTCATTTGTCGTTGCGACACTGATTGCGTCATCTTCAAGTCCGTATTCTACCACTTCACCACCAGGGAATTCGCCGTTCATCGCTTTTGTGGAGATATCCTGGACTGCGATATCTACACGTTTGACCATAGAAGTCAAAGTAACGTTCATGTCACCGATTTGACCTTCTTCATGCTGGTCACGGTCCACACCGATCACCCATATATTACGCTCTGGATCATTTTGCTTAAGGTCTTTTGCCTGTGCAAACACACCGTTACCTGTACCGCCAGAAGCGTGATAAATTACATCTACACCTTGAGAATACATGTTAGAAGCGATAGCTTTACCATCATCCGGCGCATCGAATGCACCAGCATATTGAACTTTCACTTCAATGGCAGGATTGACAGATTTGACACCAGCACGGAAGCCTGCTTCGAACTTGTTAATCAAATCACTATCTACACCACCGATAAAGCCTACCTGATCAGATTCTGTCTTCATGGCAGCTGCTACACCAACAAGGAAAGACCCTTGATGCTCTTTAAATACGATGCTCGCCACGTTGTCTTTTTCAACTACGGAGTCAACAATACTGAACTTGGTTTCTGGATTTTGATCTGCTACCTCTTCAATTGCTGGAGCAAGTAAGAAGCCGATTCCAAAAATCAGATCGTAGTCACTGCGCACCAAACGATTCAAGTTCGTGTTATAGTCAGCATCACTTGCAGATTGGGCATAATCGATGCCTTGTCCCTTTTCCATGCCATTTTCTTTTCCAAAAGCCTGTAAACCTTCCCATGCGGACTGGTTGAATGATTTATCATCGATGCCCCCAACGTCCGTAACCATTGCAACTGAGAAATCATCCTTAGAACCTTCTTCACTATTTCCATTCCCGCCATTGCTGCCATCAGATTCATTGGAACCGCCTTCAGAAGATCCACAAGCTCCCAAAATCATACCGAGCGCCAGTAATAATGAAAAAACTAATAGAAAACGACGACTTTTCAAAATAATTACCCCCTAATAGTAATAAAATTGGCAAAAATCCATTTAAACCGCTTTCATAAGTTTTTATTCGCCGCTCATCACCTCCTAAAATATCTGTTGCACACATCATTACTCGTGAAATCGCTTACACCCTTTTTCGTAGAACATGGAAACTGAACTTGTCTGCCCGGAAGTAGTTTGATGAATAGAGCACAGGCTCATCCGTTTCTGTGTAATGCATCTGTTTCAGTAGAAGCAGTGATTGTTCAGGTTCACATTCTAAAACAGGAGAAATCCGATCATGATATCCGATTGGCTCTATATAAGTAACAGCGTAACTTACGCGTTTGCTAGCATATTCTTCCAGACTGTCAAAAATGGAATCTCTCTCTAATACATCTTTAACAGGAATAAGACCATCAGGAATTTTATCGATACAGTAAACCACTGGCTGAGAATCAGCCGTCCGCACCCGCTCGATTTGTGCTAGACTATGTATAATGGTGGGTTCAAAGCGTGATTTGTCTTCATCTGTAGGTTCAATGAAATCTGTAGATAGAAATTGAGTCCCAGGAGTCATACCAGATTTCTGAATCATCGCTGTTACACTGATCAATTCTTCGATACCTGATGAAAACACGGGTTTAGGGTTGACAAAGGTACCTACCCCATGTCGACGTGTCACTATGTTTTCTTCTTCCAGTATTCTTAAAGCTTCACGCAATGTTGCCCGGGAAACCCCCAGCTTTTTGGAGAGTTGAAATTCAGATGGCAGTTTTTCTTTTTCTTTATAGATACCATTTTCAATATCCCGTTTCACCTGTTCGATTACCTGTAAATACAAATGACGGGTGTCCTGTCTTATTGACATAGATTTCCCTCCAATTTTCCTAACGTATGAGATCTGACATCTGACGTTCGACACATCTTGTCAGAAAATAATATACCACTAAACTAGTCATAAATAAATAGTGTTTTCGTATTTTTACTAAATAAGACACAACTTTTTGGATTAGTGTGATTAATTAGGTCTATTTTCACCCTGGACATATTTATTGTAAAAAAATCCTATGCCCGGTTTTAAACAGGCATAGGATTTTGTTTTGTAATTAAGCAAAACGAGTATAAATCGTTTACGAACTTTGCTGTTCTTCACTGGTTTGTGATACAAGTACAGTCCTCGGCTTACTGCCTTCATATGGGCCAACTATTCCGTTGTCTTCCATGGCATCAATCAATCTCGCCGCTCTCGTATAACCGACCCGGAATCGCCTTTGAAGCATTGAGACGCTTGCGCTTTGCATTTCAATCACTAATTGAACCGCTTCCGGATAAAGATCATCATCCACTTCCTGCTTTACTTCGCTTTCTTCTTCAGGGATCATTTCCTCCTGGTATTGCGCCCGCTGCTGTTCGACGCAGAAATTGACAATTCGTTCAACCTCTTCATCAGATAGGAAAGCACCCTGTACCCGAGTCGGTTTCGAAGCGCCTACCGGCATGAACAACATATCCCCTCTGCCAAGAAGCTTTTCAGCACCACCTGAATCAAGGATTGTCCGGGAATCTGTTTGTGAAGATACGCTGAACGCAATTCTTGATGGAATATTGGCTTTAATAATCCCGGTAATGACGTCAACCGAAGGACGCTGGGTAGCAATAATCAAGTGGATGCCGGCTGCACGTGCCATTTGCGCAAGCCGGGTGATGGCATCCTCCACGTCATTCGAAGCAACCATCATCAGGTCGGCCAGTTCATCAACCAGGACGACGATATACGGCAGCTGCGGCTGTGTATCCTCCGTGTCCTGGTTCTGCTTTTTGATATATTCGTTATAGCCTTCAATATTTCTTGTCCCTGTATCTGAAAATAAATCATAACGGCGTTCCATTTCAGCCACTACTTTTTTCAAGGCCCTTGCCGCTTTTTTTGGATCTGTCACAACCGGAGAAAGCAAATGCGGGATGCCATTGTAGACATTTAATTCCACTTTTTTCGGGTCAATCATCATCATTTTTACTTCATGCGGTTTCGCGCGCATCAATATACTGGTAATAATACCATTGATACATACACTTTTCCCGCTTCCTGTAGCACCCGCTACCAGGAGGTGGGGCATTTTATTCAGTTCCCCTATTACAGCATCACCCGAAATGTCACGTCCGAGTGCAAATCCAAGTTTCTGACCCTGCTTGGCATAATTGGATTCTAAAACCTCCCGCAAGGAAACCATCGCTACTTCTGTGTTAGGTACTTCGATTCCGACGGCAGATTTTCCTGGAATCGGAGCTTCAATACGGATATCTTTTGCTGCCAGCGCTAAGGCAAGATCATCATGTAAGTTGACGATTTTACTTACTTTTACCCCCACATCAGGATATACTTCATATTTTGTAACAGCCGGACCGACATGGACTTTGGTAACTTTGGCTTTTACTCCAAAACTATGGAACGTCTTTTCCAGTTTCTTTACCGTGGCCTGGATTTGAGAGCGTTCCTGCGACTGAGAGTTATGCGTGGGCTCTGCTAACAAGTCCATACTAGGCAATTGATAATCTTTGTTCTCTACTTCCGTCATAGGTAATGACTGGGTCAATTGATCCTCCTCTTTTTCCTCTGCTTCTATTTTTGCAGCTGGCTCTCCCTGTTCCTGCTGCTGTGTCATTTCAGAAGAATAAGCGATATCGGTAAAATCCTGGATGATCGGCTCTTCGCTATCTGTGATTCCTGCTACTTCCGGTTCTGTTTCATCCGGGAATTCCTCGTTATCGGCTATTTGTTTCTTCTTTTTGTCTTTTTTCTTCGGTGCTTTTTCTTTTGTCACCCTGCTGGTTTTGACAGCCTCCCATTGATTCCGGACAAATGCAAGGAACCTGCTGAACATACTTTCCAACCAGCTTCCAAGTGACCATTCAGTAAGAAAAATTATCCCGATGATAATCCCAAACACTGATAAAATTTTAGCCCCTGCTGCTGAAAAGAGGAAATAAGTAAGGGCAAATAACACGGCTCCAGTCATTCCGCCGCCAATAATGGAAAACGGCAGACTACCGTCCAAATAAGAAAAATAATGCTCCCACGTTGTTTTCAAAATCGATGGCTGTACAGAATCTGCAAGAATACTTTCAAACGACTGGATGTGCGTGAAAAGAATCGTGGAAAGGAAGATGATATAAAATCCCACCATTCGCTTATGTAAAAATGCCGGCCACTTTCTTTTGATCATCAAAAATAATCCCAGCACAAGGAGAAAAACCGATGCTACAAAATACCATACACCGAAGAAGAATTGAAAAAGATGCTCCAGCCCACCGGGTATGGCTCCATCACTGATTATGCTGGCACCGCTTCCGAACACCGCGAGTAATATGAATAAGAGACCAAGTAATTCGACTTTCAATTGTTTTTTCAACTTGGCCTGTTTCTTTGTCTTTCGCTTTTTTGCCATGCTGTCACCTCTAACTTCCATAATGAAAAGACAAGGATGCCGGCGCAAATGAATAATCCATTGTGTGCGACATCCCTGTTCGTTTAAAGTTATTTTCATTATAGCACAGGCAAGCATGTGTTTGGTGTCTGTTTAAGCGTTAAATTGCATTCCCGGCTGATAATCGGGATGTAAGTAGATAGAAGGATCCGTCGATAACACCTGGACAATCTGGTAGCTTCCGTTTTCCAGTTTGAAGGCTTTTACGGGTGTTTGATTATAAGTGGTGATGACCGTACTATCATACGCTGTTTGATCGGCTGGAAAAATGTCTACTTCACTTAAAGGTGTATAAAGCACCATTACTGTATCACCTGCTCATCTTCGTCAGGTTTTCTTTTGTCAATCTCTTCGTTCAGTTTTTCCATTGCTTCTTTCACACCACCAACAGCATCGATAAGTCCGTAATCAACAGCGTCCTGCCCTACTACGTTTGTCCCTATATCCCTGGTAAGGTTACCTTTTGCAAACATCAATTCCTTAAATTTATCCTCATCGATATTGGAATGCTGAGTCACAAAATTAACCACACGATCCTGCATCTTATCCATATATTCAAAGGTCTGGGGTACTCCGATTACAAGGCCGGTCATCCGGATCGGATGAATGGTCATCGTTGCAGTCTCTGTGATAAATGAATGGTTCGTAGAAACAGCAATCGGTACACCGATGGAGTGCCCACCTCCGAGTACGATCGATGCAGTCGGTTTGGAAAGCGAAGCAATCATTTCGGATATAGCAAGGCCTGCTTCCACATCTCCGCCTACTGTGTTCAATAAAACAATCAAGCCTTCGATTTTAGGATTCTGTTCGATGGCGACCAGTTGCGGAATCAAGTGTTCATATTTGGTTGTTTTATTTTGAGGAGGAAGCTGCATGTGGCCTTCCACTTGTCCAATGATAGGCAGAACATGTATATTAGAATCAGGAGCCTGGGCAACATTTGATTGTCCCAGCTGTTGTATTTTTTCAACCAGTTCTGACTTTTTCGGCTGATCTCCAGGCTGTTCTTTCTGAGGTTGTTGCGGTTGATTATTTAAATCTGTCATGATCATACCCCTTTCTTTATGATTAGTATGAACCAGACATAATCATCCAATACAATCTAAAAAAGCTTTCTGAAATGTTGTAGTGGAATTTATATGGCAGCAAATAAATTTTGTTAAATATTAATAACCAAATTAACCTTATTAAGTTCAGACAATGGGAGAATGAATAAAGAGGGATAGCGCTGCTATATTGGAGGTTATTTTGAACAAAAGAAAAAAGTCTGATTCTAATTAGGGAAAACGAAAAGCAGCATCTACCGTGATGGTAAAAATGCTGCTTTTCTGTTATTCGTAATAAAATTTTGTTAAACGGAAACCTGGAGCACATTCACTAGGCGTTCCCGTTCTTCAGGAGTCAATGGTACAAGAGGAAGCCGGACTCCGCCGACATCCATTCCTTTAATTTGCAATGCTGTTTTCACAGGTACTGGGGAAGGTGCTTTGAATAATTCACTCATGATCGGAATAAGCTTACGGTGTACCTCAGCTGCACCTTCCACATCACCCTGGTCGAATTTTTCAAGCATCTCCTGCATTTCTTTTCCAATAACATGAGAGGCAACAGAGACGATGCCTGAAGCACCGACAGATCGGATCGGCAAGGTAAGACTGTCCTCTCCCCCATATACGGTGAAATTCTCAGGTGTCCGCTCAATCATTTCTGAAATTGCTTCAAAATCTTTACTTGCATCTTTTAAAGAGACGATATTCGGAATTTTTGAGAGCGTGATAACAGTTTCCGCTGCTATCGGTACAATGGAGCGACCTGGAACATTATATAACATTACAGGGAGTTTCGTTTCATGGGCAATACTCTTAAAGTGTTGATAAAGCCCATGCTGGTTCGGCTTATTGTAATATGGAGTCACTAGCATGACAGCATCTACACCGGCATTTTCCGCTTTCCTGGTCAACTCAATGGAAGCATGTGTATTATTGCTGCCACTGCCAGCAATTACAGGCACACGTTTATTAACGACCTCCACCGTATGCTTCCATAGTGCTGCTTTTTCTTCTGATGTCAGGGTTGGAGACTCGCCTGTAGTTCCTGCAACGACCAGCCCATCTGATCCATTATTGATTAAATAATTGACGAGTTTCGTCGTCTTTTCGAAATCAATATTCCCTTTGTTATCAAATGGGGTGACCATTGCTGTCAATAATCTGCCGAAATTCATCTTGCACTTTCTCCCTTCTCACTCACTGTTATTCAGTGTCAAGTTCAAAAACATTGTGCAAGGCATTGACAGCCGTAACTAAATCATCCTGCGGGATCAATACCCATATCGTCGTATGGGAGTCGGCAGACTGCAATATCTGTACTCCCGCTTCTGTCAAAGTATGAACGATTTTCGCAGTTACACCAGGAACACCGGTCATACCCGCACCTACTGTCGATACTTTCGCACAATTACGGATCACCTCAGGCGTATAACCCAGGTTTTCCAGGATTTCCACAGCTCGGTTCGTGTATAAATCTTCTATCGTATAAACGACTCCGCTTGGAGAAATGTTAATGAAATCTACCGATATCCCAGCTTCTGCCATTGATTTGAATACTTCGGATTGCAGCTGGTATGGTTCTTCTTTTGCAAGTACTCTGATTTGAGTGATACCTGAAATGTGAGCAATACCTGTTACTAAGCGATCTGGGATATCTTTGCCTGCTTCCGATTCCCTGGAGGAGGTGACGAGTGTACCTTCATCATGGGAATAAGTTGAGCGTACACGGATCGGTACTTCTGCCTGCATGGCAATTTCAACTGCTCTTGGATGAATGACTTTCGCCCCCTGATAAGCGAGATTACAAATATCATTATAAGTAACTTTATTAAGGGCGCGTGCGGAATCCACAATTCGAGGATCCGCCGTCATAATACCTTCCACGTCTGTAAAAATATCTACAAAATCGGCTTGAAGTGCCGCTCCCAATGCTGCAGCTGTCGTATCACTGCCCCCGCGGCCAATCGTAGTGATTTCATTCTCTTCCGATCTCCCCTGGAAACCGGCTACCACTACTACATCATGAGAATTCAATTCGTCTTCCACACGTGTGGCATCCATTTTAGTAATCTTAGCTTTTGTAAAATCTCCATTTGTTATGAATCCAGCCTGACCGCCAGTCAAGGCGATCGCATGGATGCCTGCCCGTTTCAATTCATTGGAAAAAACTACAGATGAAATTGTTTCTCCGCATGACATCAATAAATCACGTTCACGGGAAGAAATATTTGAGGCGGGAAAATCCACGAGGTCAAGCAACGTATCGGTGGCGTAAGGGTCACCTTTCCTGCCCATTGCAGAAACGGTGACCACCACCTTATAACCTTGCTCAATTGCTATCTGGATATGTTCAATTGCTTTTTTTCTACCTGCTGTATCTCTTACAGATGTTCCACCAAATTTTTGTACAACTACTTTCATGTTGACACCCCATCAACTAAGAAATTACAACCAATCATTAGCAACCAGTTGTTCTGCGATTTGTACAGAATTCCAAGCCGCTCCCTTTAATAGATTATCAGAGACTACCCAAAGATGGAACCCATTTGGTTGGTTCAGGTCTTTCCGGACCCTTCCTACAAACACTTCCCGTTTATCGGCAGCGCTTAAAGGAGTTGGATATGTTTGGGTTGCCGGATCGTCTTCCAATACAATACCTGGAGCATTTGTAAGGGATTGATGAAGGTCCTCGACTGACAAATCATCTTTCTCTGTTTCAATATATACACTTTCTGCATGAGATGTGAAAATCGGCAGCCTTACACAAGTTGCCGCCACAGGCAACTCTTCTGCATGCATGATTTTCTTTGTTTCATTGATCATTTTCATTTCTTCAAACGTGTATCCATTTTCCTCGAAAGTATCAATTTGTGGTAAAGCATTGAATGCGATAGGAAAATGCTTTTCGTCTCCTTTTACAGGCAGGATTTCAGCTTTCATTTCTTCTCCATCAAGGAAAGACTGGGATTGCTCGCGTAATTCATCAATGGCTTCTGTCCCGGAACCTGATACAGCCTGATAAGTGGAAACGATGATACGCTTCAGTCCGTAAGCCTTTTTAATCGGCTCAAGCGCGGCTACCATTTGGATAGTCGAGCAATTCGGGTTGGCAATGATCCCTTTATGTTCCTTGATGTCTTCTTTATTTACCTCAGGCACAACCAGCGGTACCTCTGGATCCATACGGTATGCACTTGTGTTATCAACAACGACGGCCCCACGTTTTACTGCTTCAGGAGCGAACTTTTTAGAAATGGAACCACCGGCAGAAAATAAAGCGATATCGATGCCTTCAAAACTTTCAGGCTTTGCTTCTTCTACTGTGATTTCTTCACCTTTATAGGAAATTTTCTTACCCGCAGAGCGCGAGGAAGAAAGCAGTTTCAGACTTTTGATTGGAAAGTCACGATCTGCCAATGTTTCAATCATCTTTTGCCCCACAGCACCTGTGGCACCTACTACTGCTACATTATATTGTTTAGTTTGACTCATATCTGTGTCCCCTTTCTCGTTTGAATAATTGAAAATTCTCTGAAATAGAGTCACTATTCTTGTATTCTATCATATTAAGGGGAGACAATGTTAATCATATCTAAGCTTCTTCGAAATGACGCTGAATGATGACAGGCTGTTTCTGCCTGCCAGCGATGGCTGCTTCCACCGTTTCCGGCAGTTTAGTCATATCAGCGACAAGGGAATTCGGTTTTTTATATGGGTTATCCTGGCCATATGGAATAAAGTAGATATTTTTTGTAGCCATCAGTCTCATCAGGTTAACTCCGTTCAAACCAAGTGCATCATTCGTTGAGATTCCAAGAACCACGGGACCGCCATTACGCAAGGTGGCTTTCGCCGCCATCAATACAGGGGAATCAGTCAAGGCGTTAGCCATTTTGCTCATCGAGTTGCCCGTCAAGGGAGCTATTACCATACAATCAAGCGGTCGTTTTGGTCCTAGTGGTTCAGCATCCGGAATTGTCATAATCAGCTCTTCTCCGGTCAGCTCTTTCAGCTTTTTCAGATGGTCTTCGGCATCTCCAAACCTCGTATCCGTTTTTTGTACGGTATAAGAAAGAATTGGTACTACTTTGGCTTTCATATCAATCAGGCGTTTAATTTCAGGAAATACAGCGTCATACGTACAATGAGATCCAGTCAATCCGAAACCAATCGTTTTACCAGCTAAGCTCATTTGGTTTCTCCTTCCTTTCTCTTTCGATCCTTTAAAATCTGTAAAACAGTGTTCGCCAAAATCCGGCCAGCAGTTTTCGGTGCAACAATGCCAGGAAGACTTGGAGCAATCAGGGCCTTGATGCCGCGTTTTTCTGCATAACGGAAGTCAGTACCTCCAGGTTTGGAGGCAAGATCCAAAATGAACGTATGACTAGGCATTTTTCTAATTACCGAGGCATTTATTATCGGTGCAGGGATGGTATTGATCATGATATCAGTGTTTTCTGAAACTTCATCGAGGTTATTCAAATAAAACGGCTCGAGCCCCATTTCCTTCACCCTGGCATAATGAGCAGGTTTTCTTACACCTACAAATACCTTTGCCCCCAGGCCATGGAACGCCCTGGCGACACTCATACCGACCCTTCCAAGGCCAAGGACGTGAACCCTTGATGAGTGGATGGTAAAATCAGTATTTTGAATGACCATCATAATCGCGCCTTCTACGGTAGGGACTGAATTGTAAATTGCTACATCATCCCTGGAGAGCAATGGAATCATCAAGCGATTAGAGCTTTCAAGCAAGTTGGTTAAATAACTATTTGCTATCCCTGTCAATAATATACAATCTTCTTTCGTACGTTCTACCCATTTTTCATCCAACACCATGTCTTGATTGGAAAAAATGCTATCAATATTGCCGTTTTCATCTGTCCCGGCTACAGGCAGAATGACGACGTCAAATTTTTCTACTTCATCATCATCCATATCGATATGATTTGCTCCGGTAAAACCATAATCCAATTGATCGAATCCTACTAAGTGAAGCGAAGCATCCCATTCACTCAGCTTGCGTATCATTTCGATCTGTCTGGCATCACCGCCGAGGATTGCCACATTCCATCCGGTCAGCATACCGGACACCTCCTTTTGCATGGGTGCTTTATGTTCTCCCTCTATCCTATGTGGGAGCGTAATGTTCGTTCCTTGTATCATCTCCAGGTCGTTTAATTATGTAAAACAAAAAAGCTCAGCGTTTAAACTGAGCGACTTAAGCGTAAATATTTATTTTATTAGCTGCCTTTAAATCTGTAGGATAGATCTTAAAGTAAAGCTCCCAATAGCTGAAGACTCAGTTTCGAGAAAAACTGTTTCCGTTATAGTGATGAGCGTTTAGAGGGCCGGGAAATCACTCGCTTTCCGTGGGCGGACGGTGAGCTTCCTCAGGCTTCGCCTTGCGGGATCTCACCTATCATGTTCATCCCACAGGAGTCTCGCAATTTCCCGGCCCTCCTTACGTTTATGAGAAAAACGGAAACTCCTGCAAGCAGAATCAACATTATAACAGTTACAAAGAGGGCTTATTTCCTGAATCACTAGGCCTTTTCATGCAGAAAATGTGGAAGATATTTTCTTACAACGTAGGGTTCGTTCGTCAAAATATGGATAAGGTGGCGGGGAAACGGTGAGACTCCCGTGGGAGAAGGGGCTAGGCGAGACCCCACAGGTCGTGAAACGGCCGAGGAGGCTTGCCAGCTCCCCCACAGGAAAGCGAATCGTTTCCCAGCCACCCTTTCGCCTGTCCCGGTAACGAACGCAAATTACCTTGAAACTGAGTCTTCCACAATTCGGCCCTATTGGTGAATAAGTCTCTTATCAAAAAAAAGCGAGGCACGAACCGATGGACGATTCATGCCTCTATTCTTTTTTAGGCTGAATTAAAATCATATCTTCCCCGACCCGAATGATTTCATTCCAGGTAATCCGATGACCCTCGTTCCCTGACTTCACACCGAACCATTTATATTCAGGAATGACGAATGATTTGATTTGCCCGGTGTTTTCATCTATCTCTAAATCGGTCTGACCTAATATGCCGAGTTTGGTGCCACTGGCTACATCCACGATTTCTTTTCCGCTAAGGCTTCTGAATCGCATGATCTGCCTCCTTTTACCTCGATTCACTCATCAAGGACTCAATATCATTTATTTTCAACCCTTTTTCACTTATTTGCTCGATCATTTCCCCGAGACTCTGAGCTGTTACTGCTGTTGGATGCATTAACACCATCGCTCCGGGGTGAATTTTTGAAATCACCCGCTGGACCATCACCTGCTTTGTCGGTTTCTTCCAATCTATCGTATCGACCGTCCAGAGCACAGTCTCCATCTCTAAAGCTGCTGCAGTTTCAATAACAGCATCATTATAGCTGCCTGAAGGTGGAGCAAACCATTTTGGGGTTTCATCTGTCAATGATGCTAATATTTGGTTGGTACGTTCTATTTGTTCCTGAATTTCCCCGCTGTTCATTCTACTCATATCGGGATGATTATATGCATGGTTTCCTATTATATGTCCCTCTTCCTTGATCATTTTTACCAAATCGGGATTATTCTCCGCGAACTTTCCATCAATGAAAAAATTAGCTTTTACCTTATTATCCTTCAACGTTTTTAACATGGAAGGAACGTGCTCGGCTCCCCAGGACACGTTGATTAGGAAGGTGACCATCTTTTTATCGGGGTGACCTCGATAAATAGGAGAAGGGGGAAGGTCTTCCAGTGATGTTTTAGGACGAACAGGATCATACACCAGTTTTTTCTCATTAAAGCCCCCCTCTTTTTTCATATTGTCGAAGGATTTTTTAAGATTAACCTTTTGCCCATTTAAACCGGGGGTTTTTTTCCAAACTTGATCAATATACGCATCTTGCGGAGCTATTTCGAATTCTGCACTTCTTTCTTTGATTTCTTGATAGAGGGGCGTTGTTTCTATGGAGGCTGTAAGCGGAAGATAAACGTTTGAAGTAAGTCCATACATACTGTTAATGGTAAAAAAGCCAATAGCAATCGTTAAAATAGCTAATGCAGCAGCCCATATGTAACCTGGTTTCATATGTATCCCCCCTCTATTGTTAACTTATGGACGAAAAGGACGAGGTAGAACTCCCACATGTATTTAAGGCATTAGAAAAACTTGGGTTATCGCCAAGTCTTTATGGCGAAAGCCTAAGTATTTCTTATAATTTAACCCTTTAACAAAGATAAACTTTCATAAAATATAAAAAAAGAAACTGGCTGCCCAGCTTCTTTTTCTTTATGCTTCGTTATTGTTAGCGGCTTCTTGCTTTTTCTTTTCATCAAGCAATACGGCTTTTCGTGAAAGGTTGACCCTGCCTTGGTTATCGATTTCTTTAACCTTGACCTTCAGGATATCGCCGATTTTTGCGACATCTTCCACTTTTCCGATCCGTTCTTCTGCCATTTCAGAAATATGGACCAGTCCGTCTTTGCCTTTAAAGAGTTCCACAAAAGCACCGAATTTCTCGATACGTTTCACTTTGCCTTCGTAAACTTCGCCAACTTCTACTTCACGGACGATGTCCTCGATGATCTGCTTCGCTTTCAAGTTCATCTCTGAATCTGTGGAAGAGATGAAGACTTTACCATCCTGCTCGATATCGATTTTAACACCGGTATCTTCGATGATTTTGTTAATCTGTTTTCCGCTTGGTCCAATGACATCACGGATTTTGTCTGGTTTGATCTGCATTGTCAATATCTTCGGTGCATATTGGGATAGTTCCTGACGAGACTCAGGAATCGTTGCAAGCATGCTTTCTAAAATGTGCATACGGCCTTTCTTCGCCTGGGTCAATGCTTCTTTCAGAATTTCACGGGAAAGTCCTTCAATTTTGATATCCATTTGCAATGCGGTAACACCTTCAGCAGTACCAGCTACTTTGAAGTCCATATCCCCAAGAAAGTCTTCCATCCCCTGGATATCACTCAGAATTGTGTAATCTTCGCCGGATTTAACCAGCCCCATCGCGATACCTGCCACAGGAGCCTTGATCGGTACACCTGCATCCATCATCGCTAACGTACTCGCGCAAATACTTGCCTGGGACGTCGAACCATTGCTCTCCAGTACTTCTGAGACAAGACGAATCGTATACGGGAAATCCTTCTCAGATGGTATAACCACTTCAAGAGCGCGTTCACCTAATGCCCCGTGACCAATTTCACGACGTCCTGGCCCACGAATAGGTCCAGTTTCGCCGACGGAGAAATGCGGGAAGTTATAGTGATGCATAAAACGCTTCGATTCCTCCAGATCCAGTCCATCGAGTATTTGAACGTCACCAAGTGGTCCAAGGGTACAAATACTAAGTGCCTGTGTTTGTCCACGAGTGAACAATCCTGACCCATGCGTACGAGGCAATACACCGACACGGGAAGAAAGTGGACGGATTTCTTCTGGACTACGGCCGTCTGGACGTACTTTTTCTTTCGTGATCAATCGGCGTACTTCTTCTTTTACCATATCATCCAATATAGCTTTTACATTTTTAAGGGTCTCTTCATCTGCTTCTTGTTCTTCGTAGCTGGCAATGATTTCTTTTTTAGCGTTATCGATCGCTTCTTCACGTTTTTTCTTATCATAAGTCTGAATTGCATTGACCATGATATCTTTCGCTTCAGCTTCTAACCGCTGTTTCAGTTCCTGATCAAGATCTATCAAGGTCACTTCCATCTTTTCTTTGCCGACTGTTTCAATGACTTCTTCCTGAAATGCCACCAGGCGTTTGATTTCTTCATGCCCAAACATGATCGCTTCCAGCATATCTTCTTCAGGAACTTCCAAAGCTCCCGCTTCTACCATGTTGACAGCATCTTTTGTTCCCGCAACAGTCAGGTTGATATCACTTTTATCCTGCTGCTCTGTTGTCGGGTTGATTACGAACTCACCATCGATACGTCCTACAATCACTCCGGCAATCGGCCCTGCAAATGGAATGTCTGAAATACCCAACGATAATGAGGAACCAAGCATGGCTGCCATTTCTGAGGAACAATCCTGATCCACACTCATGACGGTGCTGATAACTTGTACATCATTACGAAATCCGTCTGGAAACATTGGACGGATAGGACGGTCAATAAGACGGGAAGCAAGCACCGCTTTATCACTTGGGCGTCCTTCCCTTTTAATGAACCCGCCAGGGATTTTACCGACAGCATACAGGCGTTCTTCATAATTGACAGTCAATGGGAAGAAAGGAAGGTCTTTCGGTTCCTTTGATCCAGTCGCAGTGGACAATACAGAGGTATCTCCATAACGTACCATGCAAGCTCCATTGGCCTGCTTAGCTAATTCTCCTACCTCGATGGAGAAGGTCCGACCGCCGATTTCGATCGAAAAAATTTGTTTTTCATCTGCCATAAATTTCTATACTCCTCTCAATACTCACTGATAAAGTGAAAACAATCTCTCCTTATAAATCTTGCTCAACAGTTGATGCAAAGGCTGAAGAGATATGCGTTTATAAAAGTATGCAGCCAAAGGCTGCATCTTTATGTATTCAAACATACAGAAAAAGCGGGATTAAACTCCCGCTTTTTGTCTTTACCATTAACGACGCAAGCCAAGACTCTTGATCAACTCGCGGTAACGTGTAACGTCATTATTACGTAGGTAGTTCAATAGGTTACGACGCTTACCTACCATTTTCAACAAACCACGGCGAGAATGATGGTCTTTCTTATGCGTGCGCAAATGTTCATTCAAGCTGGTGATCTGCTCAGTAAGTACAGCAACTTGTACTTCTGGAGATCCTGTGTCGTTGTCATGAGTCTTATACTCATTAATGATTTCGTTTTTACGTTCTTGTGTGATGGCCATAAGGCTCCACCTCCTGTATTTCTATAAAAATTCCCTTTCCCCTAGCAAGCGTTGGAGGAACGCATTGCCAAGCGAAGGTTCCGTATTTAAGGGTACAACTTTTGCATAAAAAATGCAAGGATTAGTTCTGATGATGGGAGAAAAAACGACGGATTTCTAATTCATCCTGCTTCAGCTGCTCAATCAGAGCGTCTACCCCGTTGAACTTTTCTTCGTCCCGGATGAAAGTGTGCCAAGAAACCTCAAGCCAATCATTATAGATATCTCCAGAAAAGTCAAAAATATACACTTCCAGGTTCGGTTTTTCAGCATCATTTTGAAAAGTCGGCTTATAGCCAAGATTAGCCATCCCGGTATAAATCTGTCCCTTATGCTTAACACTGACGGCATATACTCCTACCCGTGGCAATAAATAATCGTCATGTAACTCGATATTAGCGGTAGGAAATCCAATCGTCCTTCCACGTTGATCGCCTTCCACTACTCTTCCATAAGTAGAAAAAGGGCGATCAAGCAGCCGGGACACCTCTTGCATATTCCCCTTTTTCAATTCATCGCGAATACGGGTCGAACTTATTTTTTCGTCATGATCTTCTACTTTTTCAATAACAGTCTGGTTAAATTTCCCCCGTGAATGGAACGGCAGTGTCTCCATGTTGCCTCTCCCCATCCTTCCATAACTATAATCAAACCCCGCTACGACATGACGGACGTTTAACTGGATGAGGAAATGGTCGACAAATTCCTGCGGAAGCAGATCTGCTAACCGTTCATCGAAATTGACGATGAACAGCTGATCCACCCCAAGACGCTCCAACATCTGTTGTTTCTCGCGCATCGGTGTAATGTATTTAGCATGCTGCTCCTGTTTTTTCAATACAACAGATGGATGAGGATAAAAAGTCATTACAGCACTTTGCAGATTATCCTCTCTTGCTTTAGCCACTGCGGTATGAATCAGCTTCTGATGGCCTTTATGGACACCATCAAAAAAACCGATAGCGAGTGCGGAGGGCGGGAAATCATCAATATCAAATTCATGAGGATACTTCAATTCGGTAATTTTCACCGTGTTCACCTACTTTTACTACAGATAAAGCATCCATCAGAAAACTCTTACCGGTTTCACTTTCCCATGTTTTTCCGAATGGAATTGGTAGATTGCCAGAACTTTATCTTGAAATTTGACACAAAAAACATCACTTGCAAAGGTTTGAGGTGGTGCAGGCAGTACCTGTCCGTGTTTGATTCTTTCGCTTGTCTCCTCATCTACATGCCAGGCATCCAAATGATTTAAACCTCTTTCAAGCGGCAGCAATAGTTTGTCATAGGCTTCATGGTCAGCAAGCGTTTGGATCTCTTCTAATGTGAAACAATCTTCTTTGCTGATATCACCTGTACGCGTACGTTTCAAAAAGGACATATGAGCAGGATAGCCAAGTTGCCTTCCAATGTCTACGCATAAAGTCCGAATATAGGTGCCTTTTGAACAAATAACTTGAAATGGAAAACTTGCTTTTCCATCCTCATATCGCATGGAGCCGAGCTTTTCTATATTATGAATATAAACCTCACGGACAGGACGTTCAACTATTTTCCCTTCTCTGGCATATTCATAAAGTTTTTTTCCTTTTACTTTAACCGCCGAGTACATCGGAGGGGTTTGTTTAATCTTCCCTTGAAAGGAGTACAAAATTTCCCTTACCGTTTTTTCATCGAACGACTCGGTCACTTCCCGTGTTTCCACTACTTCCCCCGAGCTGTCCTCTGTATCCGTGGCTTCTCCAAGAGTTACAACAGCTTCATACACTTTCACTGTATCTGTCAAAAATGGCACGATCTTGGTAGCACGTCCGATACATAAAGGAAGTACGCCTTCCACATCCGGGTCAAGCGTACCTGTATGACCGACTTTCCTGGTATGCAGGATTTTCCTCACCTTCATCACACAATCATGGGAAGTCCAGCCTTTAGGCTTCCAGACAGGCAGTATACCATCCAAACTCTACACCCCCTATTCAACAGAAAAGACCGTCTTCTTGATAGCCTCTCCTTGCCCTTTTAAATACAGTCATGAATTCGTAAGCTGTATTTACCGGGCAAAAGAGCAGGCAAAAAGAGAACAGTCTTCTTCTGGATTAATTGCTATTCGTATCATTCAAATCACGGAGAATTTCTTCGATACGATTGCCTCGTTCAATCGCTTCATCGAATTCGAAAGATATTTCAGGTGTTTTGCGCAGACGGATTCTTTTTCCTATCTCAGAACGGATGAATCCTTTTGCCTTGGCCAAACCGAGCAATGTATCCTGCTGTTGTTTATCGTCACCTAAAACGGAGATATAAACTTTCGCTTGTTGAAGGTCCCCGGTAACACTTACATCTGTGACCGTCACAAACCCTACACGAGGGTCTTTGATCTTCTTGCTGATAATATCTCCAAGCTCTTTCTTCATTTGTTCTGCTACGCGATTGGCACGTAAATCACTCATGTCATCCACCTCTTCTATGCTAAGGCAGGTTAACACCAATCCAATGTCGTCTCTGCCCTTTCAATTTCAGGAAATGAGTCAATGAAGGCTAACGCTTGCTGGATCAGACGTTCTGCCTGAACCCGGTCGCTTGAAATCGTCACGATGCCGATTACAGTACGCTGCCATAAGTCCTGGTGATCCAGTTCACTTACAGCAACGTTGTATTCGTTATGCAGCCGGGTAGTAATCCTTTTAATGACAGAACGTTTCTCCTTCAATGATTGAGCGTCATAGATGAAGCATTCCAGTTCCGCACTAAGAATCATGTACGTTCGACTTCCTCCATGACAAATGCTTCGATGATGTCGCCTTCCTTGATATCATTATAATTTTTGATCGTAATCCCACACTCATAGTTTTGTGCCACTTCTTTTACGTCGTCTTTGTAACGCTTCAAGGTGTCAATTTCGCCTTCGAATATAACAACACCATCACGGACGATCCGTACACCGGAGTTTCTTGTTATTTTACCATCTGTAACATAACCACCGGCAATCGTACCGATTTTGGAAACTTTGAACGTTTCACGGACTTCAACTTGACCAATGATTTTTTCTTCATATTCAGGGTCAAGCATCCCTTTCATAGCCGCTTCAATTTCTTCCATTACTTTATAGATTACGCGGTGCAGGCGGATTTCGACATCTTCAGATTCCGCTGCTTTTTTAGCGTTGGCGTCAGGACGGACATTGAACCCGATCACAATGCCATTAGATGCAGAGGCTAAGTTGATATCTGATTCATTGATGGCACCGACCCCAGTGTGAATAATGTTGACTTTGACACCTTCGACCTCAATTTTTTCCAGGGAAGAAGCAAGAGCTTCAACTGAACCCTGAACGTCAGCTTTCAAAATCAGATTGATATCTTTAATATCCCCTTGTTTGATTTGTTCAAACAAGTCATCAAGGCTTACTTTCGTTCTATCACTACGCTGTGCTTCAATTTGCTTCTGCTGACGGGCCTCTCCAATTGCACGGGCTTTCTTCTCATCTTCAAAGGCAAGGAAACGATCTCCCGCTTGCGGAACTTCATTTAAACCTGTGATTTCTACTGGAGTAGAAGGGCCTGCTGACTTCACTCGACGGCCAAGATCATTAACCATTGCACGGACTCTGCCAAACGTATTTCCAACCACGAGCGCATCACCGACACGCAATGTACCATTTTGCACAAGCAAGGTAGCTACGGAGCCGCGGCCTTTATCAAGTTCTGCTTCAATGACTGTACCATACGCAGGACGATCAGGGTTGGCTTTCAATTCTTCCATTTCTGATACAAGTACGATCATTTCTAACAGATCGTCGATGCCTTCGTGCTTCACTGCTGACATCTTAACAAATATAGTCTCGCCACCGAAATCTTCGGAAATCAATTCATATTCCATCAGTTCCTGCATGACACGGTCAGGGTTTGCCCCTTCTTTATCCATTTTATTGACAGCTACGATGATCGGTACCCCGGCAGCTTTTGCATGGTTGATCGCTTCTACTGTCTGTGGCATAACACCGTCATCTGCCGCTACAACTAAAATGGCAATATCTGTCACCTGTGCCCCGCGGGATCGCATGCTGGTAAAAGCAGCGTGACCTGGTGTATCAAGGAAAGTGATTTTCTTGCCATTTTCCTCTACCTGGTAAGCACCTATATGCTGAGTGATACCGCCTGCTTCCCCTTCTGTCACTTTAGTATCACGGATTGAGTCAAGCAATGTTGTTTTACCATGGTCGACGTGCCCCATGATAGTGACCACAGCAGGACGTTCTTCTAAATCTTCTGCAGCATCTTCGAACTGGTAGTTTTCTATATCGGTTTCATCGACTTGTACCTCTTCTTCGACTTCTACCCCATATTCGGAACAGATCAATTCGATCGCATCTCCATCAAGATCCTGGTTTTTCGTTGCCATGACGCCTAACATCATCAATTTTTTGATGATCTCAGAAGTGTCTTTGTTCAGTTTCTCAGCCAACTCAGCTACTGTTAACGTACCTGAGAATAAAATCTTCTCCGGCGTAGCTTTTTTAGCTGGCTTTTGGTTTGTTGACTGATTACGCTCTTGTTTTTTGTTTTTCTTCTGGTTGTTACTTTTCTTTTTATTCTGATTGGACTTTTTCTTGTTGTTTTCTTGCTTATTGGATTGATTATTCATATTATTTTGTTTTTGAGCACCCTTTTTATTGGAATCGTTCTTTGGTTGTTCTGCAGATTTTTCTTCCTTTTTCACAAAACCGAACTCCTGATCCAGCTTTGATTTCGTTTCATCTGAAATTGTTGACATATGGTTAGATACCTCAATATTCAAGGTTTCCAATTTATTGATTACTTTCTTACTTGTCATTTCATTCTTTTTCGCATATTCATATACTCGCATCTTACTCATACGTTCACCCCCGAATAGATTCATCGAGCAGCGATTGCAACTTTTTCGCAAATCCTTGGTCAAGAACTGCGATCGCGACTCTCCCCTCCTTACCAATAGCCCGGGAAAGTGTATCCCTGTCGGCTGCAAGATAGTAGGGTATGTTATAAAAGCTGCATTTGTCTATCAGCTTCTTTTTTGTCTGATAGCCTGTATCCTCAGCTATCCATACAAGTTTGGCTCTTTTTTTCTGGATCTCCCTGGTAATCAATTCTTCACCAAGTGTACACTTGCCTGCTCGATAGGCAAGTCCCAGCAGGTTCAATGCTTTTTGCATTTCATCATTCTCCAGCAATTTCTTTCAGTTCTTCGTAAATGGAATCATCGACTTTAGTATTCAACTGCCGGCTGAGGACATCCTGATCCTGGGCTGTTTCGATCACTTTTGTGTCTTTCGAAACATAAGCACCCCGGCCGTTTTTCTTTCCGGTCGGATCAACAAATACTTCTCCTTCTTTGTTGCGTACGACACGGATCAGCTGTTGTTTTGGTTTCATTTCTTTCGTTACTATGCATTTACGTAATGGTACTTTTCTCGAAGCAGCCATCACTACCACTCCTTATTCAAAGCGTTCATCGTCTGTTTCTGAAAAGGCTTCTAACGCATCGGTTTCTTCTACATTATCATCCAAAAGGCCTTCTTCTTCAGCCTCTGATTCGCTTTTGATATCGATCTTCCAGCCAGTCAATTTAGCAGCAAGACGTGCATTCTGACCACGTTTGCCGATCGCTAAGGACAGCTGGTAATCGGGTACGATGACGGTGGTTGCTTTCTCTTCCTCATTAACAAGCACTTTCACGACTTTGGAAGGACTCAATGCGTTGGATACATAGGTAACCGGGTCTTCCGACCATTGGACGATATCTATTTTCTCGCCTTTTAATTCATTGACAATAGCCTGCACACGCTGACCTCGCTGGCCAACACAGGAACCTACCGGATCGATTTCCGGGTCTTCCGCATAAACAGAGATCTTAGAACGGTCTCCTGCTTCCCGCGCTACGGATTTCACTTCTACGGTTCCATCAAAAATTTCTGGCACTTCCATTTCAAACAAGCGTTTCAAAAGGCCCGGATGGGTGCGTGATACATAGATCTGCGGTCCTTTGTTGGTGTTTTCCACTTTGGTGACCAACACTTTCAGTCGGTCGTGGATTTCATATGTTTCTGTCGGCATTTGTTCTGCTTCAGGAAGGCGTGCTTCGATTTTTCCAAGGTTCACGTAAATGAAACGCGGATCTTTCCGTTGGATAATTCCCGTCATGACATCTTCTTCACGGTCGCTGTATTCACCATAGATAATACCGCGTTCCGCTTCCCTGACACGTTGGGTAACCACTTGTTTTGCTGCCTGGGCTGCAATACGTCCGAAGTCCTTCGGTGTAACTTCCACTTCGATGACATCTTCCAGCTCATAATTCGGATTGATTTCTTTTGCTTCTTCCGTTGAAACCTCCTGCTGAGGGTCCATTACTTCCTCAACTACTGTCTTTCTTGCGTATACACGCATGGATCCTTCCTGTTCGTTCAAATCCACGCGTACGTTAGTAGCTGAGTTGAAATTTTTCTTGTAAGCAGAAATCAACGCAGCTTCCAGGGCATCAATCAATACATCTTTATCAATGCCTTTTTCCTTCTCTAGATAATGGATTGCTTCAAAAAGTTCGTTGCTCAACTATCTTCTCCCCCTTTAATTGAAACTCACTGCCAGACGGGCTTTAGCGATTTTATCATAAGGAATTTCAACTGTTTTTGTTTTCGTTTTAATTCGGAATTCAATTTCAGCGACATCATTATCAAAGGATTTCAAGTCACCTTCGTATTCTTTGTCACCATCTATCGGTTCATATAGCTTCACATGAACGCGGCGGCCGACATGCTTTTGAAGTGCTTGCTTATTTTTCAACGGTCGTTCCGCTCCTGGCGAGGCCACTTCGAGAAAATAAGGGAATTCAATCGGATCCACGTCATCCAGCTTTTCACTAAGCTGTTCAGAGACATACCCGCATTCCTCGATATCTACGCCATCTTCTTTATCTACAAACACACGAAGGAACCAGTTCTTCCCTTCTTTCTTGAATTCAACATCGACGAGCTCCAGGTTCATGTCTTCCAATACCGGCTGAACCAGCTCTTCTGTCAAGCGTATAACATTTTCACCCATGTCGTTCCCTCCTTCTTCTAACCCTTAGTTTCTAATATAACCATTCCTATCATGCATAATTGGCGGGTTTTCTTCATTCTATTGAATTCTGTAGTTGTCGGGTAATGTATCTCTACAAAAATACGGCACTACAGCATATGTAGTGCGTAGCAGGTACTAAGCCAATTCGACACAGAAAAATAACCGTAAAGATAAACGAAAGAGCGGGTTGCCCCACTCTTTCGCGTCCTTCGTATCACTTTTCTAACCAATAAAAATATACCATACGTTGCTATTTATTGCAAGAAAGGCCATTCCTAACCATCAGAATAAAGATAGTTGATTTTCTTCCGGCATTCCTTCTAAACAGCCCTGCTGGTCTAGATATTCAAGCACTGTCTTGGAGATCCGGCTTCTTTCCCGCAAGTCCTGTTTGGATAAAAACTCGCCGTCTTCCCGCGCTTTCACGATATTGATGGCTGCATTCGTTCCAAGGCCGTCAATGGCATTGAAAGGTGGAATCAATGTATTGCCATCGACGAGAAATTCAGATGCACTTGATTTGTAAAGGTCGACTGTCTGGAAGGAATAGCCACGCTGGCACATCTCCAGAGATAGTTCCAGCACCGTCAGCAAACTTTTCTCTTTCGGAGAAGCATCATTTCCCTTAGCCAGAATCTCTTCAATACGTTTCTTGATCGCATCTGCACCTTTCACCATGGTTTCCAGCTCGTAATCGCTCGCTCTCACGGTAAAGTAAGCAGCATAGAAATAGATCGGATAATGTACTTTGAAGTAAGCGATCCGGACCGCCATTAATACGTAGGCAGCCGCGTGAGCTTTCGGGAACATATATTTGATTTTCTTACAGGAATCAATATACCAGTCAGGGACCCCGTGCTTCTTCATTTCTTCTATCCATTCGTCCTGAAGGCCTCGGCCCTTACGGACAAATTCCATGATCTTAAAGGCAAGAGAAGGTTCAAGTCCTTTATGCATCAAATATACCATGATATCGTCACGGCAGCCGATTACATCCGGTAGTGTACAGATGCCGTCATTAATCAGCTCCTGCGCATTGCCAAGCCATACATCCGTACCATGTGACAGACCGGAAATGATGACGAGCTCTGCAAATGTCTTCGGCCTGGTGTCTTCAAGCATCTGACGGACAAAGCGTGTACCGAATTCCGGGACTCCCAGTGTACCCGTCTTACAAAGAATTTGATCAGCTGTGACGCCAAGCGCTTCCGGTCCACTGAAAATTTTCATCACTTCCGGATCATCGACAGGGATTTCTTTTTGGTCGATACCACTCAGATCCTGCAGCATACGGATGACGGTCGGGTCATCGTGACCGAGTATATCAAGTTTAAGCAGGTTGTCGTGAATGGAATGGAAGTCAAAGTGAGTCGTACGCCACTCTGATTTCGTATCGTCCGCCGGGTATTGTATCGGGGTAAAATCGTAAATTTCCATATCATCCGGAACAACGATGATACCGCCCGGGTGCTGTCCTGAGGTTCGCTTCACCCCGGTGCATCCGTGGACGAGGCGATCAACTTCGGCATTTTTAATTTGTAATTGATGATCTCCTGCATATCCTTTTACGTAGCCGTAAGCCGTTTTTTCTGCAATCGTACCAATTGTTCCGGCACGATACACTTTTTCTTCGCCGAACAGTACTTTTGTATAATTATGAGCCTGCGGCTGATATTCTCCAGAGAAGTTCAAGTCGATATCAGGGACCTTATCTCCTTTGAAACCAAGGAAAGTTTCAAACGGAATGTCCTGCCCATCTTTATTCATTGGTTCTCCACACTTCGGACAATCCTTCTCCGGGAGGTCAAATCCACTTCCGACGGAACCGTCTGTGAAAAATTCCGGTTCCCGGCAATGGGCACAGACATAATGTGGAGGGAGTGGGTTCACCTCGGTAATCCCGGTCATCGTCGCTACGAATGAAGATCCGACAGAACCACGCGAACCGACAAGGTATCCATCGTCCAGCGATTTTTTTACCAGCTTTTGAGAAATCAAATATATGACAGCAAATCCGTGTCCGATAATACTGTCTAATTCTTTTTCCAACCGTTTCTCAACCAATTCAGGCAGCGCATCGCCATAAAGACTTTTCGCTTTGTTGTAAGACATTTCACGAATTTCCTTATCAGCACCTTCGATATTCGGTGTGAACAGTTCATCTTTTACCGGTGAAATTTCTTCTATCTCATTGGCGATTGCCTGTGTATTGGTGACTACTACTTCTTTAGCAGTATCTTCTCCAAGAAAAGTGAATTCTTTTAAAAGTTCATTCGTTGTCTTGAAGTGGACTTCCGGCAGTGTCTGGCGATTCAATGGATTACCGTTTTGGGAAGAAATAAGAATCTGCCGGTACATTTTTTCATGGGGATCGATGTAATGGGTATTCCCTGTTACCACTGCTTTTTTACCCAGACGATCTGCCATCGCAATCAGCTTTTTTAAAATATCGTATATCTGTGCTTCATTCTGCACCAGTTCTTTTTCTATCAAATGATAGTAGTTTCCAGGAGGCTGGATCTCAATATAATCATAAAATTCAGCTGTCTTTTCCGCTTCCTCTTCAGACTTTTGCATCATTGTTTCAAAAACTTCACCTTTATCGCAACCGGACCCGATGAGAATCCCTTCCCGCAGCTTTGTCAGCTTAGAACGAGGTATTCTGGGCACCCGGTAAAAATAATCGACATGTGCATGGGAAACGAGGCGATAGATATTTTTCAGACCTGTAAGATTGGTCGCCAGCAATGTGCAATGGAAAGGGCGCGAACGCTGGTAGGCATTACCTTCTCCCATATAATCATTCAGGTTCTTATGGTTGGTGATTCCTCTTTCTAAAGCTTTTTTTATTAATTTCCACAGCAAATATCCTGTTGCTTCCGCATCATAAATGGCCCGGTGATGCTGGGTAAGTTCAATATCAAAAAACTTACACAATGTGTTTAAACGGTGATTTTTCAATTCTGGAACGAGCAGACGAGCCAGCTCGAGCGTATCGATGACAGGCAATCTTGATTTCCCGAGTCCTATATTTTTATAACCGGCATTTAAAAAGCCCATGTCAAAGCTGGCGTTATGAGCAACTAAAATGGTATCCCCTGTCCATTCATGGAAGTCCTTTAACACATCCTCGATTTCAGGAGCATCTTTCACCATATCATCGGTGATTCCCGTCAGGTCCGTAGTGGTTTGGGATAACGGGTGATGCGGGTTTGCAAAAGATTCAAACCGATCAATAATATCTCCGTCTTTTACTTTGACAGCTGCAAGTTCAATGATTTTATCGTAGACAGCTGATAAACCGGTTGTCTCGACGTCAAACACTACATAAGTGTCCCCGGCAAGATCACGATCCTGCTCTTCATAAGCGATAGGTACCCCATCATCGACCAGGTTCGCTTCCACACCATAAATGATTTTGATGCCATGTTTGCTTCCTGCTGAATGTGCTTCTGGGTAGGCTTGTACAACTGCATGGTCTGTAATGGCAATTGCTTCGTGCCCCCATCTTGCTGCAGTTTCAATAAGACGGCCGGGAGCAACAGGAGCATCCATTTGACTCATGGTAGTGTGAGCATGCAACTCTACCCGCTTTTCACCCTCTGGTGCTTCATCGACGCGTTGCATAGGTTTTACTTCATTGATATCATTGGCCATCATTGTCAGTTCAGAAGTAAAATTGTCTGTTTGGATACTTCCGCGTGCTTTGATCCACATCCCTTTTTTGATAGCCTTGAATTGTTCGGCATGATCATCACCGCGAGAGAACATTTTAATCGAGAACGAATCTGTGTAATCCGTGACTTTCAGTAAAAGCAAATGTCGTCCAGAGCGTAATTCTTTCACTTCGGCATCGAACACATGACCTTGTACAATTTTTCTCCGTTCTTCTTCCAGAATATCGCACATTTTATCCGGGTCTTCCTGGATATTATAACCAATCATGACAGGACCTTCATGCTCTTTTTCCTCTTGCTGTTTAGCACGCTCTTCTTTGTCTTTGACGGCCTGCTGGACTAACAGCTGATCTTCTTTTTGTCGTGCTTCCTGAAATTTTTTGATTTCTTCTTCCTGGCTTTTCACTTGCGTTGTGACCGTACATGGAGTAATTCCAACCTTTTTGCAAAAAGAAAGCAGTGGTTCATGCAGGCGTTTCTGAACAGCGTGACTCTCTGCTTCGTTACGGCAAGTTAACATAAGTTTATTCCCGTTTATTTCAGGCTCCTGTTCTAATACTAAATCTTTATAGGCTGGAGATAACTGCGGCACTGTTTGTACGAAACACTTCCAATAATCCATCAAATCACTTTCCTGGATGGTTTGCTGCTGTGTATGGAACGTCCAATCTACCACAGGAGCTATATGCCTGAAGCCTTCCTGCAATTTGGTTATGAACAATTGATAGACGGATGGAGGCATCGGAGACTCCAGTTCAAAATGAAAATGCCACGTTTTCGTTTGTTTATATACTTCCAATTTCTTCAAAGAACTTTCACTCAGGTGCTGTTCTGCTATTTCTTCGGGAAACTGAATTTGCTTTAACAACAGCTCCATCTTTTCTCTACTTGAAACTCCCACGATGATTCCTCCCAATAAATCGTAGCCCTTATGGCTGAATAGACAGCCTTCGAATCTTACAGACCGATAACGACTTCATCCAAACAATAAAATATACCCTCGCATAATAAATGTAGCAAGGGTATATCAATTGAATCAAGATAAAATTGAAGCGTTTATTTGTTCAAAAACTCTTTCACTTGCTTGATTACTTGATTTGCTTCCAGCTCGACCTGCTCCTTTGTTGCCCGGTCCTTGAACTCGACGATGCCTTCTCCGGCACGTTTACCGATCGTTACACGCAACGGAATACCGATCAGGTCACTATCAGCAAATTTCACACCCGCCCGCTCTTTTCGATCATCATATAAAACTTCAATCCCTTCAGCTAAAAGCTTCTGGTACAACTCTTCCCCAAGTACTGCCTGCTCTTCTTTTTTAGAGTTCAGAGTCAATACATGTACCTGGAAAGGTGCTACATTAGCAGGCCATGTAATCCCGTCTTCATCATGATATTGCTCGACGATCGACGCTAGTGTTCGTGAAACACCGATTCCGTAGCACCCCATGATCATCGTATTGGATTTGCCCTGGTCATTCAGATAAGAAGCGTCCATTTTTTCCGCATAGAATTTGCCTAATTTGAATACGTGGCCTACTTCTATACCTCTGGCAAATTTAATAGTACCTTCCCCATCTGGTGATGGGTCACCCTCTTTAATAAAACGGAGATCTGCATATTTATCTACGCTGAAATCTTTTCCTGGTGTAACATTTTTATAATGATAACCTTCTTCATTTGCTCCACAGGTAGTATTGACCATCGCCTCGACAGCCAGATCAGCGATAACTTCTACCTGGGCTGGTACACCGACAGGTCCAAGTGAACCAAAACCGGCACCGATTATTTCCCTTGTTTCTTCTTCAGAAGCGAGATCAATCATGCTGGCATCATATAGATTTTTAAGCTTTACATCATTTACTTCATGATCGCCTCGTGTAATAACCATGACAAACTGGTCATCTACTTTGAACATGATCGATTTCAAACCTTCTTCAAGGGAATGGCCAAGGTAATCAGCAACCTGCTGCATGGTCTTCTGATCAGGAGTTTCCACCTTTTCCATTTCCTTCGGCTCTTCTTCAGATTTCGTATATTCTGTAATGACAGGTGCCATTTCAATATTAGCAGCATAACGGGATGTATCAGAATAAGCGATTGTATCTTCTCCCACTTCGGATAGTACCATGAATTCATGGGTATCTTTACCACCCATGGCTCCTGAATCTGCGATCACAGCGCGAAAATTCAACCCGCACCGCCTGAAGATATTAGAATAGGCATCAAAAATCCTTTGGTATGTACCATCCAGGCTTTCAAAAGAATCGTGGAAGGAATAAGCGTCCTTCATTAAAAATTCCCGGCCGCGCAGTAGTCCAAAACGCGGACGTTTTTCATCCCTGAATTTATTTTGAATCTGATAGACAGTCAACGGCAATTTTTTGTAACTTTTCACTTCATCTCTTACGATGCTTGTAATCACTTCTTCATGGGTCGCGCCGAGAGCGAATTCCCGTTCATGACGGTCATGCAGGCGCATCAGTTCAGGGCCAAAAGTATCCCAGCGTCCTGTTTCTTTCCATAACTCCGCTGGCTGCAAGGCTGCCATCAGCATTTCATGAGCTCCAGCCTTTTCCATTTCATCTCTTACAATTTCTTCCACTTTCCGTAACACTCTGCGGCCAATCGGCAGGAAACTGTAGACTCCGGAAGCTATCTGGCGGATATAACCCGCTCTTACCAATAGCTGGTGACTTTTAATTTCTGCATCTGCAGGAGTTTCACGCAAGGTTGGCAATAACATTTCACTTTGTCTCATCTTCGACACCTCTATTCCTTACTACTGATAGGAAAACTGGAAGTAATTGTTGTAGCCTTACTTCCAGTTTTCCTTTTATATAAACAATGAATTATCTTTAATTATAACTTGCCTGATTATCATAGGAAAAGACGCTGGATATCATTCCAGGTAACTACCAGCATCAACAGCATAAGCAATGCGAAGCCGATAAAATGAACAACGCCTTCTTTTTGTGGATCGATCGGCTTACCTCTGACAGCTTCAATGGCTACGAACAACAGCCTTCCACCATCCAGTGCAGGTAATGGCAGGAGATTGACAATACCAAGGTTGATACTCAAAATCGCAGACCACATCAGATAATTGATGAAACCTGTCTGCACCACTTTATCTGTAGCATCATAGATACCCACTGGACCCGAAAGCATATCTAAGGAGAACTGCCCCGTCACCAGTTTCCCTAAGTTGATCAGGATAAGCTTTGTCCAATCGTAGGTCTGGGTAAAACCAAATTGGATCGTTTTCACAAATGAATCATCAAAAGCACGTTCCACTCCGATTTGACCGATTTTCACATCCTGTTGTTCTATCGACGCAGGTGTTACAGAAATTTCCTGTTCCTGTCCGTTTCTCACAACTGTAAAGTCTAATTCTTCCTCCGGATTATTACGTACAATTTCCGTAAACTCGTCCCAAGTAGAAACTTGCTGTCCATCGATGGCGACAATTTCATCCCCGGTTTGGAGACCGGATTGTTCAGCAGGTGTATCCTCCACCACGTTCCCGATTTGGGCTTCATCAACAGGCACACCCTGTATGAACCCAAGAATGAAGAAGATGATGATTGCCAACACGAAGTTCATCATTGGCCCCGCAAACAGTTGCATTGCCCTCTGCCCTATTGTTTTAGAAGCAAACTGACGATCATACGGAGCAATTTGTGTTTCTTTCTCATCCATAACGAAGTAGGCTTTGGGGTCCACTTCGAATATCAGCTTCTCATCTTCATCGATTTCATAACCTTCAATGACAAGACGATGATCGAGATCAGCTCTCTCCACTTCAACCACACGTGCGTTAGGGTGTTTGGACTTGTTGTTGACAATAATTTTGTTGACCTTGCCTTGCTCATTGAACTCCAGCCCAACATGATGTCCTGCTTTCAATTCGATTATTTCCGGGTCTTCACCGGCAACTCTTACATAACCACCTACAGGAAGCAGACGGATCGTGTAAAGCGTTTCATTCTTTGTGAAGGCAAAGATTTTCGGACCAAAACCGATCGCGAATTCTCTTGCTAGCATCCCTGCCCTCTTGGCAAAGATCAGATGCCCCCACTCATGTACAAATACCAAGACACCGAACATGAGTATAAAAGCAATAACAGTCGTCAAAAGAAGCACCTTCCTTTATATTAAATACGAGCGTACCTGCTTCCGGGTTTCCTGATCAATAGAGAGAATTGTCTCCAGATCAGGTTTTCGGATCGTTTGATGACGCTCTAAAGCTTGTTCTATCAATGTTTCTATGTCTAAAAATGCTATTTCCCCATTAAGGAACAACTCAACAGCCTGCTCATTAGCGGCGTTAAGGACAGTGGTCATGGAACCACCTTCCTTACCTGCCTGAAATGCTAACTTCAAACAGCGGAATCGGTCATAATCCATCGGTTGAAAGTGTAAAGTCGCAATTTCTTCTAAGTTTAACCGTTTTGTCATCGTTAAATCAAGACGGTCAGGATAAGTGAGCGCATACTGTATCGGAACTTTCATATCAGGAGTCCCTAATTGGGCGATGACACTTTTGTCTTTATATTCAACCATGGAGTGTATGACACTCTCTCTATGAAGTATAACATCTATTTGCTCATAAGGGATATCAAAGAGCCAGTGCGCCTCAATCACTTCTAAACCTTTGTTCATCATGGAGGCTGAATCTATCGTAATTTTAGCACCCATGCTCCAATTCGGATGGTTCAAAGCATCCTCAACCGTGACACCTGCAAGGTCTTCCCTTGTTTTATCGCGGAAACTTCCACCGGAAGCTGTCAGAATCAATCGTTCGACCGATTCGTTTTTCTCTCCATTCATACTTTGAAAAATAGCGGAATGTTCGCTATCCACCGGCAATAAGTCTACCTGATACTTTCTTGCTGCTTCCATGACAAGATGACCAGCCGTAACAAGCGTTTCTTTGTTGGCGATGGCAACCAGTTTACGTGCTTCAATCGCTGCCAGGGTTGCCGGCAATCCTACACTCCCCATTACTGCATTGACAAGTACATCAACTTTTTCCGCCGTGCTGGCAGCAATCATTCCCTCTGTTCCCTGCAATACCCTGATAGCAGGAAACTCACTTTCTACCTGTTGTTTGATTGTCTTATCCTGTACCACCACAATTTCCGGTTCAAATTCCTTTATCAAAGGTAAGGCTTTTTCGATATTTTTCCCAAAGGCAAGGGCATAGACGGAAAAATGATCAGGATGCAGACGGATGATATCAAGTGTCTGGATCCCAATCGACCCGGTTGCTCCCAACAGTGTGATTTGCTTCATAAGATAAATCTCTCCCACTTCTATTGAATGCTATGAAATGAAATTTATGAAATGTAATACAGGTAAAATGAAAATCAGGCTGTCAAACCGGTCGAGCACACCACCATGTCCCGGAAGAATATTTCCAGAATCCTTCACTGCATAGTGACGTTTAAATGCAGACTCGACCAGGTCACCGATCTGACCAAAGAATGATACGACTATCGTAACGATCACTACCATGATGGTGGACGGGTGTACAGGGTAGAAGATTTGAAAAACCAGGGCCACGATACATGCCAGGGCAATTCCCCCTACCGCCCCTTCGATGGTCTTTTTCGGACTGATTTTCGGCCAGAGTTTATGCTTGCCGAACGCCCGTCCAAACAAATAGGCTCCTGTGTCTGTTGCCCATATTACAAACAGCGCATAAAAAACATAATGTAACCCGCTGTCGCGTGTCTCAATTAAATAATGAAAGCCCATTCCAACATATATGGCAGAGATTAAAAGAAAACCTGCATCATCAAAAGTAAAACGATTTTTCACCAGCACTGTATAACTTAGCAGGATCAATACTGCCAGCAATGTCAATTCAGATTTAGTGACTTCCACCTCTTCCATTCCGAAAACTTCTCCGTAGGGGAACATTAGGGCCCATAACAAAAGAAGGGTGATGATAGATGGAAAAGAATAACGGGATATCTTCTTCATGCGTATTAATTCCAATATTCCTATACTGGCAATCAGGTAAACGAATATTTTAAAAGGCCATTCCCCGAGTACAATCAAAGGAAGGAAGATAAGTGCTCCCACAATTGCTGTAATGGTTCTTTGTTTCATGCTACTTCAACACCTTATACTCCGCCATATCGACGTTTTCTGTTTTGATAATCGTACAGCGCTTTTTCAAAATATGCTTCATCAAAATCCGGCCAGTATACATCGGTGAACCAAAATTCACTATAGGCCAGCTGCCAAAGCAGGAAATTACTAAGGCGCTGTTCACCGCTTGTACGAATCAATAAATCCGGTTCTTTTAAATCAGCTGTATACAAATGTCTGGAGATACAACCTTCATCTATTTTATCAACATCCAGATTTCCTTGTTTCACTTCCTCAGCTACTATCTTGACAGCTTCTACCATTTCATACCGGCTTCCGTAATTCAATGCAAAATTCAGTATGAGTCCAGTATTGTCTTTGGTGCGGTCTTTCGCCTCCTGGACGGCCGTTTTTGTGTGTTCAGGCAATCTCTCGAAATCACCGATTGTTTCCACGCGTACGTTCTTTTCAATCAGTTCCGGGAGATATGTATTTAAAAACTCCATGGGTAATTTCATCAGGAATTCCACTTCAGTTTTCGGGCGCTTCCAATTTTCTGTAGAGAAAGCATAAAGAGTCAGCACTTCAATCCCCAAATTTGAGGCATGCCTGACTATTTTTTTGACGACATTCATGCCCTCTTTATGGCCAGCGATTCTAGGAAGTCCTTTATTTTTTGCCCATCTTCCATTTCCATCCATGATAATAGCTACATGTTGTGGCAATTGCTTATAATCCAACCCAGGAGATTGGGGATCAGGTTTTGGTTTTGATTTAGTAAATGGAAATTTGATTGGCATTGCAACATCCTCCAATAAGGATACTTATCTTATTTATTATACTATAATCCTACACCATGCATATCATGACATAAAGCAAAACACGAAAAAGATTCTTGACAAGATCGCTAAAAATAGAAAGCCGCGCCAGTTGCAGCGCGGCTTTTTCAATTTACAATTGAGAGGAAGCAGCTCATTCCGCGTCCCATTGGTACATTTCTAAAGCGGACACTTGCGCTTCTATTATACTTCCATGATTTCTGCTTCTTTGTTTTTGGAAAGTTCATCGACTTTCGCAACATGATTATCCGTGGCTTTTTGCACATCGTCCTGGAATCCGCGTAATTCATCTTCGGTAAGTTCTCCGTCTTTTTCAAGCTTTTTCAATTTGTCATTGCTGTCACGACGGATATTACGGATTTGTACTTTTGCTTCTTCCGCATACTTCCCTACTACTTTTACAAGATCTTTACGACGTTCTTCTGTTAAAGCGGGAATATTGATACGAATGATGTTTCCATCACTTGAAGGAGATAAGCCAAGATCAGCTTTCTGGATTCCTTTTTCAATATCCGCGATCGCAGACTTATCATAAGGTGTGATGACCAGCAATCTCGCTTCTGGTGCAGAAACTTGAGCCAGTTGGTTCAAAGGGGTAGAGGCGCCATAGTAGTCAACATGGACACTATCTAATAGATTAGGGTTCGCGCGACCCGCACGTACTGTTGCCAACTGACGGGAATAGGCTTGCACAGCTTGTTCCATTTTCGTATTCGTTTCTTTGATCACTTCATTGGACATGTTTATTTCCCCCTTACAATCGTTCCGATATTTTCACCTAGAACTGCTTTTTTGATATTACCCTCTTCAGTAATCGAGAATACCAGTAAAGCAATATCATTGTCCATACATAAAGATGATGCCGTTGAATCCATAACGCCTAATCCCTCATTTAAAACATCCATATAAGAAAGCTGATCGTACTTTTCAGCATCTTTATCTAATTTAGGGTCTGCATTATAGACACCATCAACATTATTCTTAGCCATAAGAATCACATCTGCTTCTACTTCTGCAGCACGAAGCGCCGCAGTGGTATCCGTGGAGAAATAAGGGTTACCCGTACCTGCCGCAAAAATGACGACTCGTTTTTTCTCTAGATGACGGATTGCTTTTCTACGGATGTAAGGTTCAGCCACCTGGCGCATTTCAATCGAAGTTTGGACACGGGTAGGAATGCCGTTATTTTCCAGGCTGTCTTGCAATGCAAGGGAGTTCATGACAGTGGCAAGCATCCCCATATAATCAGCATTCGCCCTGTCCATGCCCATCTCACTTCCGACTTTTCCTCGCCAAATGTTACCGCCACCTACTACCACGGCGATTTCTACTCCTAGTTCGGCAACTTCTTTGATTTGTTTAGCTACAGATTGGATAATAGCAGGGTCAATGCCATATCCTTGCTTTCCACTTAAGGCTTCACCACTTAGTTTCAATACGATTCGACGGTAACGAGCTGCAGTCATAGTAACCTCCATATACCTATTTTATCTGATTGTTTATCATACGTTCTTAAAAAGAAGCTGGTTTAAAAATATGTAGCATGTTCGAAAATAGGGAACACCATGTGTGTCCCCTATTTTTCAGGCATGCTTATTTTTTAACTTGGCTCATAACTTCTTCAGCAAAATTGTCTTCGCGCTTTTCCATGCCTTCGCCTACTGCATAGCGTACGAAACCTTTTACAGAACCGCCTGTAGATTCTACGAATTTTTTAACTTTTTGATCTGGATCTTTTACGAAGCTTTGTTCAAGCAGGCAAATTTCTTCGAAGAATTTTCCTAAACGTCCTTCTACCATTTTTTCAACGATATGCTCAGGCTTGCCTTCATTCAAAGCTTGAGTCTTAAGCATTTCACGTTCTTTGTTTACTTCTTCTTCAGAAACCTCATCACGGGATACATAACGAGGGTTGACGGCAGCGATGTGCATTGCTACATCTTTAGCTGCAGCTTCGTCAGTCGTACCCTCTAGAAGAGTTAGGACGCCGATGTTTCCACCCATGTGAATATAAGCACCGAAAGCGTCGTTATCTGTTTTGTCAAGAATGGTGAAACGGCGAAGAGAAATTTTCTCACCGATTTTAGCGATAGTGGAATTGATATATTCGTTTACAGTATCGCCTTCGCCATGAAGCTTTTGCTCCAATGCTTCTTCTGCTGTAGCAGGCTTTTGAGAAAGCAGGTGTTTCCCGAGCTCTTGAAGAAGAGCTTTGAATTGATCGTTCTTTGTTACGAAGTCAGTTTCGCAGTTGACTTCCAGCAATACAGCGGTGTTTCCGTCAACTTCAACGTGTGCAGAACCTTCCGCTGCGATACGATCCGCTTTCTTTTGTGCTTTAGAGATACCTTTTTCGCGTAGCCATTCCATCGCTTTGTCCATATCTCCATCTGTTTCAGTTAGTGCTTTTTTACAATCCATCATACCTGCGCCTGTCTTTTCACGCAGTTCTTTTACCATTTTTGCAGTTACAGCCATGTTATTTCCTCCTTTAGAAATTTAGCATTTACGTATGCTTTATTAGTTAAATTCAAACAAAGAAGAAAAGGAAGTCCGGCTTCGGGTGGAAGCTAGATTGCATACACTTGCGTCCTAAGGCCTCTGACCATCCTCTTTAAAAAAGGTGATAAAAGGTTCTCCCTCTTATCACCTTTGAAACCTTTGTTACTCGGTTGCAGCCTCTGCTTCTTCAGCTGGAGCAGACTCTTCTGCAACTTCAGTTTCTTCTCCCTGCTTCGCTTCAAGAACAGCGTCAGCCATTTTGGAAGTAAGCAATTTAACAGCACGAATCGCATCGTCATTTGCTGGAATGACATAATCGATTTCGTCCGGGTCACAGTTTGTATCTACAATTCCGACAATAGGAATGTTCAATTTATGAGCTTCAGCAATAGCAATGCGCTCTTTACGTGGATCAATAACGAACATCGCATCCGGAAGACTCTTCATTTCTTTGATACCGCCCAAGAACTTGACAAGACGATCTTTTTCTTTAAGAAGACCGACTACTTCTTTCTTAGGAAGTACTTCGAAAGTTCCGTCTTCTTCCATACGCTCGATATCTTTCAAACGATTGATACGCTTGCGGATTGTTTGGAAGTTTGTCAATGTACCACCCAACCAGCGCTGGTTGATGTAATACATACCACAACGTGTTGCTTCATCACGTACTGTTTCTTGTGCTTGTTTCTTTGTACCGACGAATAGGATGTTTCCACCGTCAGCAGCTACGTCTTTGACATAGTTGAAAGCTTCATCTACTTTTTTGACCGTCTTCTGAAGGTCGATGATGTAGATGCCGTTACGCTCAGTGAAGATGTATTTTTTCATCTTCGGGTTCCAGCGGCGAGTTTGGTGTCCGAAATGAACACCAGCTTCAAGCAGCTGTTTCATTGAAATTACAGACATGTTAATTCCTCCTGTTTGGTTTTTTAGTATCCTCCGGCCGCTTCATCTTCCTTCCGAAACTCATGTATAGAGCACCCTCGGCAGGAATCGGCAACCGTGTGTATTGACACCAAGAGTAAATATATCATAAGCCATTGGTGCAATCAAGTATAATCACATATTTTGTTGATTGAATTTTAAAATTAAAGCAATTTCTGTCTTACCCCTGTTTAATTGGCGGGCGATTTCCTCAATAGAATAACCCTGATCTTGGAGTGAAAATACCTGGGTTGAGAAAGAAGGTTCATAGTTCACTTGTTCATTTCCCGGCATCAATGGCTGGTAAACCGGCTTTAATTGCTTCTCGAAGTTCTGTTTCCCGTAGGTATGGACAGGATTTTCTGCCCCAGAAACACGATTTCGCTCTGGGTATGAAGGTGAATAATCGGTCGCCGTTTTCCCTTCCATATTAAGCATTTGCTGAAAACGTTCATTTTCTTCTTTGATTTCAAGCAGGTATGCGGTAAACATCTGTTCAATATCCTCTGCTACTTGCTTTTGGCGAGTCTCGAGTTCCTGTGCTTTCTTCACCCGTACAGAAAGGATAACCATGCTCAGTACCAGAACGCCGTGTAATATAAAACTAATGATCAATAAAAAAACAACCATTAAACAACCCTCGCAATTTCCAAATTCCTGTCAACTGCATACTTTTTTATCCCAGAGAGCGAATCGCGATTGCTCTTTTTAGTAAGTGCAGCAAATTATTATTGATCGTACGGAAGATTTTCCTGTGTTAATAAATCGTTAGCCGTTTTCATGCTGTCATCCCTGGCTGCTCTTCAATCTAACACTAATTTAGAAAGACTTTCTCTCAATTTGAATAATGCCTTTGCGTGAATTTGTGAAATCCGGGAGGTCGTCAATCCCAGCACATGCCCGATTTCGGTCAAAGTAAGTTCTTCATAATAAAACAGGCTGATGACGAGCTGTTCTTTCTCTTTCAGCTTTTTTATCCCTTCCGCCAGATCCTGAAAGTTTTCCTGTTGCACAATATTCTTTTCCGGGGTCAATGTTTTCTTATCAGGCAGTGTATAGCCGATCCCTTCCTTATGTTCACTGTTGCCCTCCTTAGATTTATCCTCCATAGACAGTACATGTGCAAACAGGGAATCTTTTATGACTTCTGCTACTTCCTCTTCCTCCATGTCCAGGAACTCCCCGATTTCTTTTGCGGAAGGGGGGCGCTGCAGCTGCTGTTCCATACGTTCTGATACTTGTTCGATTTTTTTAGCCTTGTCTCTTACAGACCGAGGCAGCCAATCCTCTTTACGCAGTCCGTCCATGATGGCTCCGCGAATTCTGAAAGAGGCGTATGTATCAAATTTCAAATCACGATTGACATCAAATTTTTTAAGGGCATCATATAAACCTGACAATCCTAAACTTTTAATATCTTCTTTATTTACACTTGAAGGTAAATGGGCAGAAATTCGTTGGACATGAAAGTTTACAAGATGAAGATGGTTTTCAATCAATTCATTCGCAGCTTCCATATCCTCTTTGTGCTGCCACTGACTCCACAGTTCCTGTTCTTTAGCAGATAACAAGTATGCCATACAACCCCTCCTTCTTACACGTTAATCCATCGGTATTCTTTAGTCTTCGTTTAACAGCTTTCTGATCGTTTCCGATGCTTGTTTGGCTACCGGATCTTCCCTGGTACGGTCTCTATCATCTTCGATTCCCGATACATTCTCCCTACTTTCATCAGGTGTCTGGTGATAAGTTCTATTAATATAGTAAAATACCAACCGGAATAAAAAAGCGAGGACATACATAAAAAAGAACGCAGTAGCGGCCCGGATCATTGATGTATCAAGGGAATTATTCTGCAATGATAAAAATAACGATAAACAAAAGCCAAATACAGCAAACAATAAGTTCCACAAAAGGTTTCCTGCCATTATATTTCAGCTACCCCTCTATCGTTCTGATTCCGCGAACTACCTTAAAGGCAATTGGATAGAAAATTTACTTCCTTCCCCAAAAGCAGAAGCAATATCTATCGTCCCGCCTAAGGACTCTATTGTATTACGGACAACGTCTAACCCGACTCCTCGTCCAGAAACGCCTGAAATTTTTTCTGCTGTAGAAAAACCACTTGCCATCAGCAATTCGTAAACTTGCTTATCCGATAGCTCTGCGGATTGTTCTTTGGTGATTACAGCACGCTGGATTGCATTGTTTAGAACTTTTTCACGACTGATTCCAGCGCCATCATCCGATATTTCAATAAATGCATGGTTGCCGCTATGGCAGGCTTGGAGTTTCAGTGTCCCTTCCGCAGGTTTTCCCTTCTGTTCCCTTTCATCCGGTGATTCAATTCCATGGTCTACCGCATTACGAATTAAATGGACGATAGGCTCCGCGAGTTCCTCTATGACCGCGCGGTCCAGTTCCGTGTCCGCACCTGAAATTTCAATGTTGATACGCTTGCCCAGATCTTTCGCCAACTGCCTGATCATACGCGGAAAGCGATTGAACACCTGGTCGACCGGCACCATTCGCATCCTTAAAATAATATCCTCCAGGTTTCCGGAAGTTCTGGCCATTCTTTCTGCCGTTTCCTGCAATTCTTTATGCTCCAATTCTTTGGAAATCAGCTCCAGTCTGCGCCTGTCTATGATCAGTTCTTCAAATAAATTCATTAAGATATCGAGCCGCTCGATGTTAACCCGAATAGTTTTATTACCGCAGGCGCGTTTTCCTGCCGTCACAGACGTTTGATTGTTTGCCCCGTTTTTTTCCGTAGGCTTTTCGATAAAAGGGCTATCATTTTCAGGCTGGTGAGATTGAAGAGGTTCCAGTAGTGCATCTGCACCCAGCGTCATTTTTCCTGATTCGATTGCTTCTATTCTGGATAAGATCGCTGTAACATCTCTTCTTCCTTGTGCTCCATCCGAAATATCAATGATAATAGCTTCTAAATATTCAACCGCTTCAAAAAGGACATCGACTACCATTGTTTCCACAGTAATTTCACCATTTCGTACAGCGTCCAAAACGTTCTCCATTTTATGGGTCAGGTCGGCCAGGTCCTGGAACCCCATCGCTGCTGCCATCCCTTTCAATGTATGGGCAGAACGGAATATTTCCTGGATAATGGTTAAATTCTTTGGGTTGCGTTCCAGCTCAAGCAGCTGGTCATTTATCGTCTGGAGATTTTCTTTGCTTTCCTCGATGAAAATATCCAAATATTGATACACTTCCACTGCCAATTAAACCTCCTCTTGCACCCTGATAACGTCCGGGATTGTTTTTCCAATTGCCTCCAATGAATCCATGCTATCCGTGCAATCCCCGGCTCACAACTGGCTTTGGCCTCTCTGATGAAATGCCTGTTGCAACAACTGGGTACTACAGTGGAAAGTGAGTGCCATTAAAAGGGTAAATCTCCTTAGCCTGAAATAATCTTTTAGCCATAAGTACTATCTTTCTGTAACCAGCCTCTTTAGCTTTGTGACAAAACTTGTGGCTGGAGGTCGAGTGATATCCAGTTTATCCTCTAAATATTGGTCAGTAATATGCTGTACCGCCTTTGATGCAGGAGAATGCTGGTTATGTAGTAAAAATGGCACCTGACGGGCAACAGCTTTCATTACTTGCTGATCGTCTGGAAGTATCCCCATCGGATATAATTTTCTGGTAAGGAACTGCTGCACTACCTTTTGGAGTCGTTCCATTGCTACTCTGCCGGCTTGCTGGCTGTTTGCACGATTGATCACTGTGTATATTTTGATCCCCTTTTCCATTCGATAAATATGTTTCAATATGGCATAAGCATCGGTCATGGATGTAGGCTCATGAGTAGTGATCAATATAGCTTCTTCTGCAGCAAGGATGAAACTTAAACTGTTCTGGCTGATTCCTGCGCCCATATCAAAAATGATATAGTCATAAGCTTTGGCAATCTGATCGAATTGGGATAAAAAATACTCGAACCTTTCGTCATCCAACTCAAAAAAATCACTCAAACCCGATCCTCCGGCTATGTATGTCAGTGCTTCTGGTCCATGGGTAAAAAGGTCTTTCATCGACAAACCACTCTTGAATAAATCGGTTAAATTATATTTAGCTGACGAGCCTGTTAAAATATCAATGTTACCCATACCGATATCGAGATCAAAGACCAGTACCCGCTGCTGACGCTTTGCCAATGCCAAAGCAAAGTTTAAGGCAAAATTCGACTTACCAACTCCACCTTTGCCACTGATCACTGCTATCGTTTTTGCCCGAGGCGGTTGTTGTTTAGCCATTAAACGGTCCCGGAGCTGTTGTGCCTGATCATACATCATAGTGCTCACCTGCAATTCGGGACGCTATCCATTGCGGGGATGCTGTCTGGATGTCATCGGGAACATTTTGTCCGTTGGTTATATAAGCTGCTCCGATCTTATTGTGAACAAGCATATTCAATGCGCTTCCATAAGTGGAAGTTTCGTCCGACTTAGTAAAAATCAATTGCCTGATAGGAATATCATTGAATTGGTCAAAGATTTCCTGCATGTCTTTATAACGGGAAGTCAAAGACAGCACAAGGTAGGTTTCCATACTTGTACGGAAATCAATTAGTTTACTTAACTCGTAGACATACTGTGGATCCCGAAAATTCCGGCCCGCGGTATCCAAGAGAACCAAATCACAATTTGCGAATTTATGCCTGGCTTCCATATAATCCTCCAGTGAATACGCTACTTCTATTGGTATATCTAATAGTTTTGCATATGTTTTCAGTTGATCTATCGCTGCAATGCGGTAGGTATCCGTAGTGATGAAAGCTACTCTTTTATGATCATTCAATACTGCCCGCGCGGCTACTTTTGCAATCGTAGTAGTTTTCCCCACGCCTGTCGGTCCGACGAAGTGAAGGAACTTCCGGTTGTAATCAACACCACCGAATGTTAACGGTCTTTCTTTCGCTTCCAGTGAATGAAGAATAATAGATTTCAAACCATCGATAGAGGCAGGAACCGATTCTTCGTTCTTTTTTAACTTGGTAATCAGTTCATCAGCCAACTCCGGGGTAACTTCCTGTTCAAACAGGTGATCATAAAATTTCTGATATGGGTGTGGATGACTCGTCGTCTGGCTCGTTTGCTGTTTCTCCATCAACTTTTTCAAAGCTTTGATTTCTGTCATGACTGCTTGATTTTGATCGGACACAAAGGCGGGCAATTGCTCAGAAGGTGGAGCAGCTATTTCTTGCCTCCTCTCCATTTTCCATGCCTGTTTTTTTGGCAGCTTATCTTCCGGGTCGATTGCAGCAATCACTTCGATGTTTTTTTTCTTAAAAAGGCCGAGGAATCCACCACGATGAACTACCTTGGAATTTAAGATGACTGCATCATTTCCCATTTCTTTTTTTACCTGGCTCATTACTTTCGGCATCGATTCCGCTTCGAATTTTTTCACTTTCATGCTACGTTCACCACCCCTACACTTTGGACTTCGATTGTCGGTTCCAGCTCATTGTAAGACAACACATTCACTTGAGGCAGGAAGCGTTCGAGCAATTGTTTCAAATACATTCTTACTGCCGGCGAGCAAAGCACAATGGCCGTTTCCTCTTGTAAAGAAAGCTGTTCTACCTGTTCGGCAACTGACTGGATGATTGTCTGTTGCGTTTCCGGATCCAGGGTGAGGTAACTGCCATGCTCTGTTTGTTGAATATGATCTGCGAGCAGTTTTTCTACTTTCCCGGAAACCGTTATCACTTTCACCGTTTGACCGTCACTGGTGAACTGGCGGGTAATCTGGTGTGATAGCGCCTGTCTTGCATATTCACCGAGCAGATCTGTATCCGTAGTCATCTTGCCGAAATCTGCAAGCGTTTCGAAGATGATTGGCAGGTTTTTAATCGAAATATTTTCACGGAGCAGTTTAGCCAGCACCTTTTGGATATCTCCGACACGAAGCGGTTCCGGTGTAACCTCATCCACCAGAATGGGGTAAGAGTCCTTCAAGTGGTCAATCAATTGCTGTGTTTCCTGTCTGCCCAACAATTGATGGGCATGCTGCTTGATGACTTCGGTAATATGGGTGGACACGACAGAAGGTGGATCAACCACCGTATATCCGGATAATTCCGCGTCATCCTTCACTTCTTCTGTCACCCATTTAGCCGGCAGACCGAATGCAGGCTCCTGGGTGTGAATTCCATCGATGTCGTCTTCTTCACGTCCTGGACTCATCGCTAAATAATAATCCAGCATGAGTTCCCCCCGTGCCACTTCATTGCCTTTGATTTTCAGCCGGTATTCGTTAGGGCTCAATTGAATATTGTCTCTGATGCGGACTACCGGAATTACGATGCCCAGTTCAATCGCAAGTTGGCGCCTAATCATTACGATACGGTCCAGCAGGTCTCCGCCCTGGTTTGTATCTGCGATCGGAATCAGTCCATAGCCGAATTCGAATTCAACCGGGTCCATACTGATCAGGTTGACAACATTTTCAGGTGATTTCATGTGATTGCTTTCCTCTTCGTCTTCATCCATTTCGAATTCATCTGCTGGTGTTGGGCGGGACAACCAGTAGCCCCCGAATGCGAGAGCCGAAGCAATCAAGGTAGTCAAAAAGAAGTTGATCGGTGTCAATCCTAAGAAAAAGATCGTTCCAGCGGCAATGTATAATAATTTCGGATCCTGTAATAATTGATCGGATACATCGGTTCCAAGGTTCCCTTTAGAAGCCACTCTCGTTACTACAATACCGGTTGCTGTTGAAATCAATAAGGCAGGGATCTGGCTGACGAGTCCGTCACCGACAGTGAGACGCATGTAAACATCCACTGCTTCTGAAAATAGCATGTCCATCTGTACCATTCCGATGATCAGTCCAAAGATAATGTTGATTAGTACAATGATGATACCCGCAATGGCATCTCCTTTGACGAACTTACTTCCCCCATCCATCGCTCCATAAAAGTCGGCTTCCTGTTCGATTTTTTCCCTGCGCTCTTTAGCCTGCTGCTCAGAAATCATTCCGGCATTCAAGTCGGCATCGATACTCATCTGTTTACCTGGCATAGCATCCAAGGTGAATCGGGCCGCGACTTCAGATACACGTTCAGCACCCTTGGTAATGACTAAAAACTGAATGATTACTAAAATGATGAATACAACGAAACCAACAAGCGGATTATTGCCGATTACAAACGTTCCGAATGTCTCAACGACACCTCCCGCCTCTGCTTTTGACAGGATGGAACGTGTTGTGGAAACATTTAACCCTAAACGGAACAATGTCATTAGTAATAATAAGGAAGGAAATATAGAAAATTGCAGGGCTTCCTTCATGTTCATTGAAACGAGAATGACCATCAATGCCAGTGAAATATTGATCAGTATTAAAAAGCTGAGCAGCCAGCCCGGTAAGGGGATGACCAACATTACGATTATCATGATGACGCCTAATAAAACCGATAGATCTCTCGGTGCCATTGTCTTCTCCCCTTACTTTCTAGACTTTCTTTTGAATCCGGTAAACATATGCCAATATTTCTGCTACAGCTTTATAAAACTGCTCGTCGATGTTATCCCCGATTTCTGTTTCAGCGTATAAAGCTCTTGCCAACGGACGGTTTTCTACCATAACCACTTTGTTCGCTTTGGCCACTTCTTTTATTTTCTGAGCTACAAAATCGACGCCTTTAGCCGATACAAAAGGTGCATCAGATTTATTTTCATCATACTTGATGGCTATCGCATAGTGGGTTGGATTGGTGATGACAACATCTGCTTCAGGTACTTCACTCATCATCCGCTGCATCGCCATCTGGCGCTGTTTCTCTTTGATTTTGGATTTGATTTGCGGGTCACCTTCGATATTTTTATACTCATCTTTAACATCGTTTTTTGACATCCGGATGCTTTTTTCATAATCGTATTTTTGATAGCTGTAATCCAGCACAGAAATTAATAAAAGAGCCAGAGCGGAAGCTATTCCCATAATTACGGTCGTATGGCCAAAAAACGCGAGTGCTCCATCGACAGATCGTTGCGACATCATCATCATTTCGTCTTTATTCAGCCAGATGACTGTAAAAGTTATCGTACCGATCATGGTTATTTTCAATAAGGATTTCACCAGCTCAACTAACGCACGAGCTGAAAAAATTTTCTTGGCACCTTCAATCGGATTAATCTTATTCAGTTTAAATTTCAACGGTTCGGCAGTGAACATAAAGCCTACCTGGAGCCAGTTAGAAGCAAGACCCGCTATCACTGCTGCCCCCATAATCGGTACGATGACTTTACTCAATTCAACAGTTGTTTCCCTAAATACCTGAAAAACACTGTTCTCCGTGACTTCCCGGTGCAAGTATTCCTGGAAAGCATGTTGATACATACCGGTCATGACACTTTTAAGGTAATCCCCCAGAACCATGAATAAGGCAAACATAAACAGCATCAGGATAGCCGTGTTTACGTCCTGGCTTTTTGCGACCTGTCCCTTTTTCCGGGAATCCTGTCGCTTTTTCGGTGTTGCTTTTTCTGTTTTTTCCCCAGCAAAAAACTGCAAATCTAACTTCAGGTGCATATCAGGCGCCTCCAAATAGCTGCATCAAGCCTCTCATTGTGGCGAGCATGGTATCAAATAGATTTTCGATCAGCATCATGAATATTCCCATCGATAGGAATAGGACGACAAGGGCTACCAGTATTTTCAAAGGAAGGCCGACCACGAAGACATTCAATTGCGGCACTGTCCGGGCAACGATGCCTAAAGCGACATCGACAAGAAACAAACAGCCCACCACAGGCACTGCCATTAAAAATGCGATGATGAACATCTGATTAAAAGCATCGATGACGAACGCAGCTATATTGCTTTCTCCAATCGGAATCCAGACCTGCATCGGAATCAATTCATAGCTGTAAAAAATACCATCCAGCATTAAATGATGACCATTCACCGCTAATAAAAACAATAAAGCAAACGTATAAAGGTACTGGCCAATCAAAGGGCTTTGGGCTCCGGTCTGTGGATCAATGACATTCGCAATCGCAAAACCCATTTGGAAATCGATGAATCCTCCTGCAATTTGAACAGCAGCTAATATGATATAGGCAATCAAGCCAATCATGATTCCAACAAATGCTTCCTTTAATAAAAGGAGTAAGTATGTACCATTAGGCAAAACGAGTGGAATATCAATCGTGAAAAACATCAATAGTGCTAAAAAGAAACTGATCCCGACTTTATGCTGGGCAGGTACGTTACGGTAGGAAAAGAGTGGCAATGTTACAAAAAATGCTGTAACCCTGACTAAAATCAATAAAAATGCAGGAATACTTGCCAGATTAATAGTTTCAAGCATAATCTAACCTACCAACATATTAAGATTGTTGAAGATATCCGCAGTAAACTCGACTACTTGCGTCAGCATCCATGGTCCAAAAAAGATCAGTCCAAGCAAGACTGCAACGATTTTCGGGATGAAGGCAAGTGTCTGTTCCTGGATCTGGGTGGTCGCCTGGAAAATACTTACCAGCAAACCGACACCGAGTGCTAATATCAACAATGGACCGGTTACCATCAATACTGTATAAATCCCTCTTTCTGCTAAAGAGATGACCATCTCACTGTTCATCCAACCTACCTCCTATCCCTAAAATCCTTCCAATAAGGAATGCGTAATCAAATACCATCCATCCACCAGGACGAATAATAGAATTTTGAATGGCAGAGAAATCATCACAGGGGGCAGCATCATCATCCCCATAGACATCAAGACGCTGGCCACTGCCATATCAATGACAAGAAACGGGACGAATATCATGAACCCCATTTGAAACGCGGTTTTCAATTCACTAATAGCAAAAGCAGGCACGAGCGTTGTCATCGGAATATCCTGAATGGTTTCCGGTCGTTCCATTTGGGCGTAATTCATAAACAAAGCCAAATCCTTTTGTCGCGTATGTTTCGCCATGAATTCCTTCATAGGAACAGCAGCCTCTTCATAAGCTTCATCTAATGTAATCTCTTCATTGAAAAGTGGCTGCAATGCTTCATTATTCACTTCCTGCAATGTCGGAGCCATAATGAAGAAGGTGAGAAACAGGGCGATCCCTATCAGTACCTGGTTGGGTGGCATTTGTTGGGTCGCAAGAGATGTACGTACAAATGACAGGACAATTAGGATTCGTGTAAAGCTGGTCATTAAAATCAGAATACCTGGTGCCAATGAAAGGACGGTAAACAATAACATGAGACGCACTGCTGTCGAGACGTTTTCAGGATCAGAGCTTGAAAAGATTTCTGCGAATTCATTCATCGTGATAATCCTCTCGCTGCTTCTTGTTATGTAAAAGTCGTTGTCGGTTTTCTTTCAGGTCTCCAAGTTCACCTTCAAACAATTGTTGGAATTGTATGGAAGAAGATTGCTGGTAGGTTTTCGGTTTCTTTTTATCCTTCTTGTTGAAAAAACGGGAAATCAACTGGTCATCCAGCGTCTCTTCCTGATCTGCCTGCATTAAATTTTGTTTAGAAGTTTCGTCCTTAATTTCTGTTACCATTTTCACATTTTCACCCACTCCGATCACTAACACACGGTCTCCAATTCGGACAAGCTGAAGAGAGCGGTTTGGGCCGAGCGAAAGACCTCCTATATTTTCCAGCTTGCGATTTTTTTGGAACATCTTATTTTTCCGATTGAAAAATTTCAGCAGCCCGTAAATCAATCCCAAAACCAATAGCAGTGAAAATAATAACTGGACCAGGTTCCAGGCCATGGAGTCGTTTGACGGGGCAGCCTCATTATTCTGTCCTTCTGAATCCCCCGGCGCTTCACCAGCTCCTGACCCACCTTCTCTGCAGCCCTCCAAACCTGGGTTTTCGGTACAATCGATGACGGAAGGCCTTGCTGTTACCACATTAGGCGATAAAACCGGGATCACAGCTGCCAGTATGGCCAGGGTGAATATCAATACTCTATTTATCATAGCAGCCTCACTTCTTCACTTAATCTAATGCTTTCTGGATTGCTTCAATAACCCGGTCTGCCTGAAAGGGCTTGACTATAAAATCCTTTGCGCCTGCCTGGATGGCATCAATGACCATCGCCTGCTGCCCCATAGCTGAACACATGATGGTTTTGGCTTCAGGGTGACTTTGTCTGATTTCCTTCAAAGCAGTGATGCCGTCCATTTCCGGCATTGTTATATCCATAGTCACCAGGTCAGGTGAAGTCTCTTCATACTTATCGATCGCCTCCTGGCCATCCTGCGCTTCACCTACTACTTCAAATCCATTCTTAGTTAAAATATCTTTGATCATCATCCGCATAAATGCTGCATCATCAACAATCAATACTTTATTAGCCATTTATAATTTCTCCTCTCTCCATGCTGCTATTTAATTTTTTTAAGCCTGTCTTCAGGGCTTAATATATCCGTCACCCGGACGCCAAAATTTTCATCGATGACGACTACTTCGCCTTGGGCGATCAGCTTATTATTGACATGAATGTCGACCGGTTCACCGGCAAGCTTATCCAGCTCGACTACGGAACCAGAAGACAGCTCCAAAATATCTTTGATGGTGCGTTTGGCTCTGCCCAGTTCCACCGTCACTTTCAATGGAATATCTAACAGCATATCTAAATTTTTCTGTTCAGTGGAAATACTCTGGTTATTGCCAAAATCAGAAAACTGAGCCGATTGAATATCTGCATCCGTATTAGGATGGCCATTTCTGCCTAACAATTGAGCACCTTGTTTTGATGTTTTGTGTGGAGCGGTAGACCGGGAGAAGTATTTTTTTTCATCAGCATTCAGCACTGGAGGAGATATTTGCTCTTGAGCAGCTATCTGATGATCTCTGGTATGTTTTTCCTGATAAGCAGGGTTGAATAATCGATTGACCAGTTCTTTGGCAAACTGATAGGGCAGCAGCTGCATAATATTAGAATCTATCAAATTACCAACTTTCAAATGGAAAGAAACTTTAACTAATATATTTTCATCTGGTATATAACCAAGTCCTTCATCTTCAGGAATGCCCAGTACATCAATGACCGGCGGAGAAATATCTACTCTTTTTTCAAAAACGGTTGACATACTAGTCGCGGCTGAACCCATCATTTGGTTCATTGCCTCCTGCACAGCACTAAGATGTATGTCCTTCAAATCCTCCGACGGTGAAGTACCGTCCCCACCAAGCATCAAATCTGCAATAATTGCTGCATCCTTAGCCCGGATGATCAATAAATTATCTCCGGAAAATCCATCCGTATAGGTCACTTTGATTGCCACATTCGGTTTAGGGAATTCTTCATTCAGCTGTGTTCTGTCGATCACCATTGTAGTAGGAGTCGTGATTTCCACCTTTTGATTCAGCAACGAAGATAATGCCGTAGCAGAACTGCCGAACGAAATATTCCCGATTTCCCCGAGAGCATCCCGTTCTAATTCCGATAAATACTCATCCACATTTACTCGCTGGCTGGCATTGTTTGGTTCATCACTGAAGTCCTCATCGCTATCACTGCCATTTAACAGTGCATCAATTTCATCCTGAGATAACATATCATCATTCATCATCTTCCCCCCTTTGAATTTCTTCGAGAATCTGCACGGCCATTTTTTTGCGTTTCTTTCCTGGCTGCACATAGAATTTAGGTTCTTCATCAATACATAACTGCATTGGTTCATTGATCAGCTGGTCGAGCTGGATGACGTCATTTCGGTTGAGGTAAAGAAACTCCTCAATGGAAATATCTGCTTCTCCTAAAACAGCTTTCACTTCTACCTTCGTCTTTTTTATCGATTTGGAAAGGACCTGATATTCTTCAGGCTTACTTTCTTGCGGTTGCTGATTCTGCATCCAGTAATGGACAGATAGCTTAGGAATGATAGGTTCTAAAACAACATGAGGGATGCATATATTGATCATTCCGCTCGAATCCCCGATGGTCGTATTCAAAGAGATGACCACTACTGTCTCATTAGGTGACACCATTTGGAGAAACTGAGGATTGACTTCGAACTCTTCCATCATGGGCTCGATGTCGACAATAGAACTCCATGCCTCTTTTACATTGGCAGCTGCATGTTCGAATAATTGGCTCATGATTGTTGTTTCGATTTCCGTCAGATTTTCCACCTTATTTACGCTTGCTCCACGCCCTCCCAACACCCTGTCAAGCATTGTATAAGCAATATTGGGATTGATTTCGAAGAGGATCCTGCCGTTTAATGGCGGCATGCTGAATATGTTTAAAATCGTCATTTTAGGTATCGAGCGGATGAACTCTTCGTATGGAACCTGATCGACGGAAGCAACTGAGATATTCACATACGTACGAAGCTTGGCTGAAAAATAAGTGGTCAATAGACGGGCAAAATTCTCATGGATTCTCGATAAGCTGCGAACCTGGTCTTTGGAAAACCGAAGCGCACGCTTGAAATCATATACCCTTACCTTTTTTTCTTTTTCTTCTTCCTTCAATTCATCCGCATCCATTTCCCCAGTGGAAATTGCAGAGAGAAGGGCATCAATTTCACTTTGAGAAAGAACCTCTTCTGCCAATTATTTCACCTCCGTTCATGTGAAGAACCTTTTTATCATTGCAAAACTTTTTTAATGGTATATACATCTGTGACTTCGCCTTCTGTCATCATTTCATTCAATTTCAATTTCACCGTACTTTCCAACTGACCAATACCTGACTTGAACTCACTGACTTCCATGGATGCCAGCTCTTTGATCAGGATATTTTGCAGCTGGAAATCGCGTTTCTGCAATTCTTCATTAGCATCTTTGCTATCTGTTACGATGCGAAATTGAATCCTGACGAAATGATTATCTTTTAAATCGGTGGTGATTTCTTTTGTTTCATAGGAAGTTTCGATAATTTCATCAATCGACCGCTTCCCTTCCGCTTTTTGTTGATCACCAATATTCAGTACGATAATAAGTGCTGCGATTCCAAGCACCGTCAAACCCGATAGTATCATTATCATTGATTTGACCAGTTTGGAGCTCATTCTTCATCACCTGCTTCTTTCCATTTCCCTGCCAGTCCAATTTCCTGATCAAATGTAGTGATATGCGGCTTGATTTCTTCTTCTTTGACTACCAGTTTTTTCCGGCAGTCATTGTTATGAATGCATCCGGACAGGAGTGGATTTGTTCTATGTATATGGCATGCCTGGAATGTTTTTCCGTTCAAGCGTGTCCGTTTAATCATATATGGGAGGATTCATACCAGTGGCTGAATCCTCCTTCCTTCCTTACTTATCGCTTCAGGTTGACAAGCTCCTGCAGAATTTCATCAGAGGTCGTGATGATTCTTGTATTAGCCTGGAAACCACGCTGGGCTGTGATCATCTCTGTGAATTCTTCAGAAAGATCCACATTGGACATTTCAAGTGCACCCGCAACAGTCTGGCCAGTCCCATTAGAACCAGGTGCGGATAAATCTTCTAAAATATTAAATTCTCCTGCATTATTCGTCGCCCGGTACATATTGCCTCCAACTTTCTCCAGTCCTTCCGGGTTTGCAAAGTTAGCGAGACTGACAGTTCCTGCAGATTGAGCCTTGCTAGCATCATCTACATAAGTCACATCACCGTTACTCTGAATACTGAAGCTTTGAGCAGTTGCAGGTATGTTGAGAATCGTTGGTGAGTTATTTCCATCAACACCTACGAGATATTGTCCATTGCTACTAACGATGTTCCCTTCGGTATCGAGGTAGAAGTTGCCAGCCCTTGAAAAACTTAAGGTTGAGCCTTGTACGTTATTGCCTGCACCTAAATTTTCTGCTAAGACAAACATGCCATCGCCTTCTATGGCTAAATCAAGTGGTCGATTGGTTGTCTGACGATTGCCTTGTGTGTGAATCGTATCTACCGACCCTATTTGGGAACCTAAACCTACCTGGGAAGGGTTTTTCCCTCCTAGTAAGCTATTGGCGGAAGGACCCTGAGCTCCTGAAATTGTCTGGCTCATCATATCCTGAAAAGTGGTACGGCCTTTCTTGTAGCCAAAGGTATTGACATTGGCAATATTGTTCCCGATTGTATCCAGTTTGGCTTGAAAACCTTTCATTCCTGATATTCCAGCGTACATTGAACGTAACATAAGGTTGACATTCCCTTCTTAATTCCATATATTTGGGAACTGCATCAATCAATTAGCAGTTCTGTCGGCCTCCCTATCCGGGTCCAGCCTATTTATCCATCAAAATTGTTCCATTAATATTTGTAAATATTTTTGCAGTTGCTTCTCTGCGGTCCATCGCTGTAATTACTGTATTGTTTGTTGTACTGACTACCAGTGCGGCATCGGGCAGCAATACCAATGAATCTGTGATACCCTTTTGCTTTGCTTCATTCATTTTGTGGGCAATATTTTCCCATTGTGTTAGAGAAATCTCGATATTTCTTTCTTGCAGCCGCTCCCCGGCATGTTTACTTACTTTCAGCGTTTGGACATCAGCCAAGACATCCTTGAATGAAACTCCAGACGCTGCTGCTTGTTGTTTCAATGGTGTCTTAGGTAAAGGCAGCGGTTGGTGCAGCTGGTGGATACGATGTTTCATGACATCCCCTTCCTTACATCATTCTGTCGTCAAATCACTCACTCTTGAAATTGACCGGACATCTACCGTCTTACCATTCTTCAATTCAAGCAGGACAACGCCGTTTTTTTGACTGACAGCCGTAACTGCTGCATTCTCTTGTCGGCTGTCTTTCCGGCTCTCTGTATCATCTACCGGATAAGTAACTTCTTTACCGATCAAAGAACTATATTGGACAACAGGTGCGAAAGACTGCGATTCAGTCATTTTCTCCATTGCTTTTGACATGTTCATCATCTGTTCCAAGCTGGAAAAACTAGCCATCTGGGAAATGAATTCTTTATCTTTCATTGGATTCATCGGATCCTGGGTTTGGAGCTGTGTCATCAGAATCTTTATAAAATCATCCTTATCCAAAGTAGAATTGATTGATCCTCTCGATTGCTGCTGGTTTAAATAAAGTGAAGCATCGACTTTGGTCATATCATTCACCTACACTTTCTCGTTCAACAAAATTTCCTGGAAACTATCTTCGTTTTCATTATTCTCTTCTTCCCGTTCTTGCTGTTTAGCAGTATGCTCTGGACTGGATTGATCATCACTGCCGTTGGTTTGTTGGTCTTTCGATTGGAATTGCTGCTGTGCACTACTCATATCCGCCTTTTCAACCACCACCTGTTGTGGGGAGAACATGTGACGAAGCTGCTGCATATTACCCTCCAGCATTTCTTTAGCAGCCTGAGATGTTACGATGATTTTTACAGCCATTTCTCCATTCAGCTGTGTCATTCTCACTACAACATCTCCCAGCTGTGCGGGTCTTAGTTTCAGCTGCATTTCCATGGAGCCATTTTTCAACAATTGAAGATTACTTGATTTTAAAACTTTGTCGAACTCCTGCATCAATTGTTTTTGCATTCCCTCAGTCGATTGGCTATGATTCAAATGGATCATGAACTGTTCCACTTTAGTTATAGTCCCAGCAGGGAGAAAGGAGTGCTTTTCCGGCCCCTTATCAGCCGTTATGTACCTGTTCAAAGCGTGCTGCAGCCATTTTGTCATATCTTTTGTTGTCACCTGGGATTGACTTTGATATGCCTGGTTTTGTATAGCCGTACGGGACTGGTACCATTTAATCAAGTCTCGCAGCAGGGGTTCGTCCAAAGGGTTTGGTGCCTTCTGACCCTGTGCTGCTGCCTGCTGGGCATTGCTGTTATTACCATTGTGTTGAGCTGTCCATTGTTCTAATGATTGAACCAGTTGTTTTGCCAGCTTTCCGAATTGGTGCTCACTGGTATCTGAGCCTCTCCATTGCTTCGCATGTTGTATTAAATCTTTCATATGTATAGCTAATGTCAAGTTCTCCTGTCCCATTGCTTCCCCTCCCACTGTGCCTGTTGCAGGACTCGAAGCTATTGGGGCAGGAAAAAATATGCGATTTCCCGCAGATTGTTCTTTTGCCTCAGTGTTACCCCCGCTAATTAACTGTTGTGATGACTGTAAATCTTCGAGGGGAAATTCCGATGAAAGCTGTTCGAAGTCTTCCAAGACAGTTTTTGGCAAGGTATCTTGAAGCTTACCTTGAAGGTCTGTCATCTTAGTTCCTTGAGACGCCTCGATTGCCCCCGCCAACATTTGCTGGACCATCCCTTCAACCGCAGCTGTTCCTGAGCCCTCTTCTTTTTCTATATGAAGAGCTGCTAATACGTTTCCAAAGATATATGCATTCCCTTTCTGGGGGTGATTTTTTTGAACCTTCCCATTCAGTGATGAGGATGTAAAGAAATCCAGTTTCATTGCACTTGTATTCACATAATCACCTCCTTTCAAGGTGTACTATCATTAATTTCCTATTGTTATAAATAAGCTTGTCAATTTGGCAGCCTGTTCCGGATCCAATTCTCCAAGGATATCTCCACGCTCGTTATTTGGGAGATTACGAAGAACAGTGACTGCAATCGGCTGGTCTAAGTTACCGATGATTGCAGCTGCCTGTTCCGGGTCCATATCTTTAAAAGAAGAGGATATTTGTTTGACTTGCGCTTCTTTATCTTCCTTTGTATTTTCTTTCATTGACAGTTTTGCTTGCAAATCGCCAACTTGCTGCTGTAATTTCTCAATGGTTACGTTTTTCCCTGCTATCTCTTGTTCCAACTGGTCAAGCCTGTCAGTCTTTTCATCTAACGAGTATTGCATTTTATTGATCGTATGATCTTTGCTCTTTTCAGCTTGATAAGAAAATAGAGATTGAACAACCGGAACGTCCTTCCCATACTTGGCTGCCAGATCACCGAGGTTGACCCCAGCTATGGTTAATACAATCAACGTTAGCGTGACAGCAAAGATAACAGGAATGAGAATGACAAAAAAGAACCATTGGAGACGATTTGTGCCGGCTGATTCGTTCGGTCTTGACTTGGCCATAACCTCACCTGTTTCTTTCGATTAAAAATTGACGTAATGAAAGCTCATCCATTTGCTGTTTTTCCGCTTCCTTCTGTCGTAATTGCCATTTTTGTACTTTTTTATCGATCAATTTATCAAATTTCTTCACTTCCACATGGGCTTCTGTCAGTATGTGCTGGCAATTCTCCATTTCACTTCTTGCTGATTGCACTATTGGCTGTAGCTGCATTACTTTCTGATCTAACCGCGCTATAAATTCTTGCGTTTGAGCAAAATAATGCGCAGACAAATTTCCGTTTGCTAATTTCCCTTGAAGCAATTGTCCGGTGTCTTCTTTCTTTTTTAACGTTTCATATAATTGCTGTGCAGTTTCCTCAAACTTACTCAACGCTTGCTGGTATGCTTCCTGCGCAGTCAATTTATCATTTTCATGGATATCACGAATTTTATGGAAAGCATGTAGACTTGCCATCAGTTATCACTTCCCCGATTAAGCTCTTTCAATAGGCTCATCGACTCTGTAAATGGTGCCTCTTCATGGATGCCTTGTTTCAAAAAGCTAATGATGTTTGGATACGCGCGAATCGCTTTATCCACTTCAAGGTTTGCTCCTTTTTTATAGGCCCCGATTTGAATTAATTCACTACTTTCTTCATAAGTGGAGAGCAGTGAACGCAGACGATTGGCAGCTTGTTTGTGGTCTTCATCAACCACTTGATTCATCACCCTGCTGATCGACTTCAAAATATTGATAGCTGGAAACTGATTTTGTTCCGCCAGCTTCCGATCGAGTACAAAATGGCCATCCAATATCCCTCTTACCGTGTCAGCAATTGGTTCATTCATATCATCACCATCAACCAGCACAGTATAAAAAGCCGTAATGGTTCCCAGTTTGCTCGTACCTGTCCGTTCTAATAATTTAGGCAGTACAGCGAAAACAGAAGGAGTATAGCCTTTAGTGGTGGGGGGCTCTCCTGTCGCAAGCCCGATTTCCCTTTGAGCCATTGCTACCCGTGTCACTGAGTCCATCATCAGGTTGACCTCATAGCCTAAGTCGCGGAAATACTCGCTGATAGCGGTCGCTGTATAGGCGCCTTTCATTCTCATCAGTGCGGGCTGATCGGAAGTAGCGGCTACAATGATCGATTTCTTCAATCCTTCCTCCCCGAGGTCATTTTCTATGAACTCCCGGACCTCTCTCCCTCGTTCACCGATTAATGCAATGACATTGATTGTCGCTGAACTATTTCGGGCAATCATTCCCATCAGCGTACTCTTTCCAACTCCGCTTCCTGCAAATATTCCGATCCGCTGACCTTTCCCTACAGTGAGAAGTGTATCGACAGCCCTGACACCGACATGGAGAGGTTCTTTAATTGTCGGTCGTAACAAAGGGTTTGGCGGAGACTGTTCCGTTGGATAAGATATTAGCCCTTTCGGAAGGAGATGCTCACCCAGAGATTCCCCCATAGCATCGACAACAGTTCCGATCAAGCCTGCTCCAACTTTTATTTGGAGTGGAGATCCGGTAGCTTCGACCAGACTGCCAGGACTAATTTCCCTCACTTCTTTGAAAGGCATCAATAATATGTTTTCATCATGAAATCCTACAACTTCTGCCTTAATTGTTCTGTTGATATGGGAGGGTGTATGGATTAGACAAACTTCTCCAATCGAGGCTTCAGGTCCTTTAGATTCAATCATAAGCCCGACTACCCGATGGATCCTTCCAAACCGTTTATATGTATCTATTTGATCAATAGCTTTCAGATAAGAATTATGAATCAACGAAACCGCCCTCCTTGGAAATTTGCAGCAATTGTTTACGAAGCTCGCTCAATTGACTATCGATCGAGGCGTCAATACTGCCGAAAGGCGATTCGACTTTGCAGCTGAATGGTTCAAGTTCTGCATACGGATAGATGGTCAATATCGTTTTGCCTGAGGTGAGCACTTCCAATTCATCTTTTTGAGCTAAAACAAGAGCATACTGATCCGGATGAACAGAAATAACAATCTCCGGTTGATCCTGGACTTCCGCAATAACCTCTTTAACTATCGGTAGAAACTTCTCCGGTTTTTCGGTTAATTGATGCTTCATGATTTTTTCGGCAATTCGCAATGCGATCTCCAGGATGGCAGTTTCACTGGACTCAATAATCTGCCGATAATCTTCTCTAGCCTGGTCCACCACCTGGCGCGATTGATTGATATGAATTTCAGCTTCCTGATAAGCCAGTTGCCTGCCTTCCCTGTGACCTGCATTAAATCCCTCTTTTCGTGCAGACTCTGTCAAATCCACCTTTTCTTGTTCCCATGCAAGCCTTTGCTGCTCAATAATCTTTTCAGCTTCTTTAAGCTTTTTTTCCGTCTCCAGCTCAGCTTCCTTCCATTTTCTGTCTGCTTCCTGGAGCCTCTGGGCAATCTCTTCTTCTTTTTCAGATAAGGATGTCTCTGTATTAGGTTCTATTTCTTGCTTTGCCACATGGATAGGTCTCAGCTTGATAAGCCTGGCCTTTTCTTTTTGGTTACCAGTTATATCAGACAATGATATCGTCACCTCCGCCACGGGCAATCACTATTTCACCGACTTCTTCCAATTGACGGATAACCGCCACTGTACGTGTTTGTGCCTCTTCAACATCTTTCAGCCGGACAGGTCCCATGAACTCCATTTCTTCCTGGAAGGTCTCCGCCATCCGCTGGGACATATTGTTGAATACGATCTCTTTCACTTCTTCACTAGCTACCTTCAGTGATAGGCGGAGATCATCGTTTTCAACCTCTCTTATGACACGCTGTATCGCACGGTTATCCAGCGTGACGATATCTTCGAATACGAACATCCGCTTTTTGATTTCTTCCGCCAAATCAGGATCTTGTATTTCCAGGGCATCAAGAATCGTGCGTTCTGTGCTCCTGTCCACACCATTCAAGACTTCTACCACTGCAGGGATACCACCGGTCTGCGTATAATCCTGCGTACCCGTTGAGGAAAGATGCCTTTCCAAAATCTGTTCCACCTGGCTGATGATCTCTGGTGAAGTGGACTCCATCAACGCAATCCGTTTGGCTATGTCCGCTTGAATTTCCTGTGGCAATTCAGAAAGCACCTGAGCCGATTGAGAGGAATCCAAATAAGATAACACCAATGCAATCGTTTGCGGGTGTTCATTTTGGATAAAATTCAAAATCTGGCCTGGGTCTGCTTTTCGTGCAAAGTCAAAAGGGCGGACCTGCATCGAAGAAGTAAGACGACCGATGATATTGGCTGCCTCCTGTTCTCCCATGGCTTTTTCTAATACAGTTTTCGCGTAACCTACCCCACCCTGGGTTATATAATCCTGAGCGAGAGCAATTTGGTGAAATTGTTCGAGGATTTCTTCTTTTTGTCTGGAATCGATTTTTTGCACGGATGAAATCTCCAAGGTGAGTTTTTCGATTTCTTCCTCTGTCAGGTGTTTGTATACTTGTGCGGACACGTCCGGACCAAGGGAAATCAATAGTATGGCTGCTTTCTGCTTCCCTGTCAGTGCCTGTTTTTTTGGCATGTGTCACTTCCCCCTAATCTTCCGCTATCCAGGACCGTAATAATTTCGCGAAATCTTCCGGTTTTTCTCTTGCCATACGCTCGAGCTGTTTGCGTTTGACGGTTCCTTCTGTATCTTTTTCTTCATCCAGCTCCGGAATATCATATGCTACGGTTTCCTGCATAAATTCTTGATAACTTTTTTCATCCTCGTCTTGTTTGCGGCCCTTTTTCAACAAGACCAAGAGCAATGTTAGTACAACGGCAACAAGTACTACTCCTGCAATATATGCCCAGAGCGGGATACCTGTCGGGGAAGGCTGCTGCTCTGCTGTTCCGTTGAACTCCTGGAACACAATTGAAACATGCTCACCTGCAGCGTCTCCTTCATAAGGAGCAGCAATAGAAGTGGAAATGATCGAATCAAGGATGGAGCTGACACTTGCTTCAACCGTCGCTTGTTCCTGCTGGGATAATAGCTGAACCTCACCGGTATCATCCAATCCTTTTGATGTATCGATCGCTACCTGGATGCCGATATCTCTGATCTTATACGGACTCTCCACAATTTCGCGTTGGATACGGTCGAATTCATTATTGATTGTTTCCTTGACCATTTCATAATCGCCGCCACCGTTTTCATTTTCAGCATTATAACCTGGTACATCATTTTCACCTGTACCGGCTACACCGCCTTCATCCGGCGGGTTCCCGGTATAGGTTTCTGTAAGCCGTTCCACACTTACCGGTAGTCCTTCCATACTGTCGGGATCTACCGGCTCCACTAATTCCTCTATTCGATTCTCTTGTGTGAAATCGATATCAGTTGTAACAGATGCCACTACCTTATTCATACCGACCATGGTTCCAAGCATTTGCTGGACACGCCTTTGTATGTCCCGCTCTATATCTGTTTTGATGTTCTGCTGCTGGGTGTATGTACTCCCGCTACCAGGAGAATCTGAACTATTTTGATCGAAGTATTCAAAATACTGGTTCATAATGACGATGTTATCTGTAGTAAGATTGGGAACTGATTTTGAGACTAAGTTATATAGACCTTCAAGCTGGTTATCTTTGAACTGATAACCAGGTGATGTATGTAATACAATGGAAGCCGTCGCCTCCTGTTGTTCGTCTCCTACAAAAACCAGTTCAGGCGGCTGGTTAATCATTACCTGCGCATCCTTGATCCCCTCGATACCCTTTATCAAATTTGCTAATTCCGTCTGCATCGTGTCCAGTTTGATCATGTCAAATTCATTATCTGTCATTCCCCATGAGGTGTTTTCACTGAAGAATGAGTAATCTATGTTTCCGCTTTTCGGAAGCCCGGATGCTGCCAAATCTACTAAAAGGCCATCGACCTGGGATTCCGGCACCAGGATGGTCTGTCCACCTTGTGTCAGCTCATAATTTACGTTACGGGCGTCTAATTCCGTTTTCATTTGGCCGATCTCTTGTAACGAAAGATTCTGATAAAGGGGGACCATATTACTTTTTGAAGATAGGAAACTGACTGCCAAAAGCACAATGATCAAAGTTAATACAGAGCCAATCAAGGTGCTTTTTTGGGCTTTGGTACGTTCTTTCCAAAAGTTTGCTATGTTTTCTTTAAAAATAATTAAATTTTTTCTCATAATTGCCCCCATAAAACACACACTTCAAAAGAATACTATAATATCGAAATGGAATAGGATTAGCTCAAACTTGCATTCTCATAATCTCACGATACGATTCGATGACTTTACTTTGTATTTCTACAGATGTTTGCAAAGTAATACTCGCTTTTTTTGCAGTAATCATCACATCATGCAGATCATCGATTTTCCCCTTGGCAAGGGCCTCTGTTTTTTGATCAGAAACCATCTGGCTGTGATTGACAGCAGCGATCGCCTGCTTCAAATCAGCAGCAAAATCCGCCTGTGCGTCAGCCGGGGTCATGCTGAGATTATTTTGAGCTTTAGGTACTATGCCAAATATGTTATTGATTGCATTTAAGTCGACCAAGTTAAGTCACCTGCCTTATTTTCCAATTTCCAATGCTTTCAGGAGCATTGATTTTGAAGCGTTGACTGTTGTGATGTTCGCTTCATAAGAGCGAGTGGCACTCATCAAATCAACCATTTCTCTCAAGGGGTCAACATTGGGAATCTGTACATACCCATTTTCATTTGCATCCGGATGATTCGGATTATATTCCAACTGGAATGGTTCCGTGTTGTCTTCCCGTATTTCGCTTACCCTTACACCCTGGCCTGAAGTGGCAGAAGAAGTTTTCGCTTGCTTAAGAAATGTGCTGAAATCCTTTTTTACAGACTCAAAGACAACCTGCTTTCTTCGGTATGGCTGCCAGTTCCCCTCATCATCCAATACTGCTCTAGTGGTTTCTGCATTGGCAATGTTGGAGGAAATAGTATCCATTCGTAAACGTTGGGCTGTCAAAGCACTAGCGCTAATATTCATCGCATGAAAGATGCTCACATTATCTGCCTCCCTTAATCACAGTTTCCATGCTGCGGAACTTCCCGTTTAATCGTTCAACCATTGATTGATAATACAGCTGGTTTTTGGCAAGTTCGTTCATTTCTTTGTCAATATCCACGTTATTGCCATTATGGTTATATGTAGTTCCTTTATTGGTGACAACCTGGTAAGGAGTCAGGCTGTTATTTCCGATGGGAAGGTGTCTGGGTTGGGTGCGTAAACCTTTGATACTGGTGGTGGTTTGTTCCGCTAAAATTTCCTTGAAGATTACTTCTTTTGCCTTGTATCCTGGAGTGTCGATATTTGCAATATTATTGGAGATGGTATTATTTTTCTGGGTGGCATAGTTGAGCGAATGTTCCAGAGTCTGCATTGTCCCGCCGAATAACTTCATTTCATCTACCTCCTGATTAATGGGCATGGACCCATAACCTACCAACACATTGTAAGAAAACGGAGACTGGTTGTCTATGCGAAATCGTCAATATGTTGGGGAATCTTACAAAAAATGACTAAAGACCCGGTTCTTTATTCTTGTCAATTAGACATCATTTTACATATGCGTCTATTACTGGGGATTATGTAGCATTTTGGCGAATAATGAACATCTCACCTTTATTATTACATACTTTACAGGGTAAGGGAATCTCCGGATAAATTTATTCTTGTCTTGGTTTAAATGATAAGCAACAAACTATATATATTGAAAAAGGCTGCCGGGAAAATACCGGCAGCCTTTACTGTATATTAATTGGTGCGTAATTTTTGAAGTTCCACCAGAAAATTGTTGTTCAACACTTTGATATAAGTCCCTTTCATACCGAGGGAGCGGGATTCGATGACCCCTGCACTCTCCAGCTTACGAAGAGCGTTGACAATAACAGATCTTGTAATGCCGACACGGTCGGCAATTTTACTTGCTACCAGCAATCCTTCGTTGCCTTCCAGTTCCTCAAAAATGTGTTCAATAGCTTCCAATTCACTATAGGATAGTGAGCTGATAGCCATTTGCACAACTGCTTTGCTTCTTGCTTCCTGTTCGATTTCTTCTGTCTTCTCATGAAGAATTTCCATCCCTACCACGGTTGCCCCGTATTCTGCAAGCAATAGATCATCTTCCTCAAAGCTATCGCTGAGACGGCTTAGGATTAATGTGCCCAGACGCTCCCCGCCGCCAATGATAGGTACGATGGTAGTCAGGCCATTTTCAAATAGCTCTCTGTTCTCTACCGGGAATGCTGTATACTCACTGTCAATGTCAATATTGGCAGTTGTTTCCTGGATCGTGAATAAGTTCTGGGTATAAGCTTCCGGAAACTGGCGCTCAGAAAGCATCGCTTTCATACGTTCATTCTCAATTTCCTGTTTGATCGCAAAGCCTAAAAGCTTACCTCTACGACTTAAAATGAAAATGTTGGCCCCAATGACATCACGCAATGTAGCGGACATGTCATTGAAATTGACTGATTTCCCTGTTGTTTTCTGCAACATAGAGTTGATTTTTCTGGCACGTTCTAATAATTGCATTTGTTTTTCCTCCTAACTGTACTCGCTTCTAAAGGATAAATCGGCTTAAATCTTTATTTTTCACGATGCTGCTTAACTTCTCATCGACATACTGAGGAGTGATTTTTATCGTATCCATGGTTACATCCGGTGCTTCAAACGATAAATCCTCCAAAAGTTTCTCGAGAATGGTGTGCAGCCTCCGTGCACCGATATTATCTGTTTCCTGATTAACTTCAAAGGCGATTTCTGCAAGCTTAGTTACAGCTTCGTCAGAAAATTCAACCTTTATACCTTCTGTTTCTAATAAAGCACCATATTGTTTCAATAATGCATTGGATGGCTCTGTTAAAATTCGTTTAAAGTCACCGATGGTGAGCTTCTCTAATTCCACCCGGATAGGAAAACGGCCTTGCAATTCCGGTATAAGATCAGAAGGCCTTGCCATATGAAAAGCACCGGCTGCAACAAACAGGATGTGATCTGTTTTGACAGGACCGTGTTTTGTCACTACGGTAGATCCTTCCACAATCGGCAGAATGTCGCGTTGGACACCTTCCCTGGATACATTCGCCTGGTTCTCACTTTTAGCGGCTACCTTATCGATTTCATCGATGAAAATCATACCCGATTGCTCAACTTTCTGCACAGCTTTCTGGGTAACCTCATCCATATCGATCAATTTTTGTGCTTCTTCCTGTGTAAGTACTTTTCTGGCCTCAGATACAGGAAGGCGGCGTTTTTTCTTTTTCTTCGGCATGAATTGGCTCATGGCATCCTGCATATTCATACCCATTTGTTCCATTCCTGAACCCTGGAGCATATCAAACATCGAAGGCTGCTGTTCTTCGACTTCCACGTTTACCATATGATCTTCCAATTCTCCCATTGCAAGCTGCTGGGCAATCCGATTCCGTTTATTTTCTACTTCAACCTCTTCATCACCCGTCTGCTCCTGAGTATCCTGATTGGGTTGCTGGTTGAAAATCATTTCGAATGGATTTTTGAAATTGGTCTGCTTCTTTTTAGATGGCACAAGGAGCTTGACAAGGCGTTTGTTCGCTTGTTCTTCAGCCCGGTCCTTCACCGCTTCCATCTGCTCTTCTTTCACCATCCGCACCGCTGTTTCTGTCAAATCCCGTACCATTGATTCAACATCACGCCCAACATAACCGACTTCAGTGAACTTAGTGGCTTCCACTTTGACAAAAGGGGCCCCTACAAGCTTTGCCAGGCGGCGGGCAATCTCAGTTTTTCCGACGCCGGTAGGTCCGATCATCAGGATATTTTTGGGTACGATTTCATCCCTCAGCTGATCATCCAGCTGCATCCGACGGTAACGGTTTCTCAATGCAACCGCAACGGACTTTTTCGCATCCTTCTGACCAATGATATATTGATCGAGTCTCTCGACAATTTGTCTTGGAGTCAACTCAAATGACATCCATACCAGCCTCCTTATTCAATGACCTCGAGTGTGATCTGGTCATTCGTGAACACACAGATTTCTCCCGCAATTTCCAATGCGGCCCGGGCAATATCTTCCGCACTTTTATCAGAAGAATACCGCTTTAATGCGCGGCCGGCACTCAAGGCATAGTTACCGCCTGAACCGATAGCCAGAATGCCATCGTCCGGTTCGATCACTTCTCCTGTACCGGAGACAAGAAACATTTCATCCTTGTTCATGACAATCAGCATGGCCTCCAGCTTCCTTAAAACTTTGTCGCTTCGCCACTCTTTGGCTAATTCCACTGCCGCACGAGCGAGATTTCCATCATACGCTTCGAGGTTAGATTCAAATTTTTCAAACAAAGTGAAGGCGTCAGCAACTGATCCGGCAAAGCCTGCCAGTACCTGGCCCTTGAACAGCCTTCTCACCTTTTTCGCTGTGTGTTTCATAACCACCTGATTGCCAAGGGTCACCTGGCCATCCCCGCTCATCGCGCACTGCCCTTTGTGGTGGACAGCAAATATAGTTGTTGCATGAAACTGTTGACTCATCCTTTTCTCACCTCTATTTATTTGCTCTCGGGTGACTATCCCTATATATCTTACGTAAATGGTCCTTTGTCACATGAGTATAAATCTGCGTGGATGATAGTTTTTCATGACCAAGCAGTTCCTGGACTGCCCGCAGATCGGCACCCTGATTTAACATGTGGGTGGCGAAGCTATGCCTTAACTTGTGTGGATGGATGTTTACGGTCATGGCTGCCTTTTCAACCATCTTATCCAGGATGAGACGTACCCCCCGATCAGATAGTTTTCCACCTTTCGCGTTGAGAAAAAGGTGATCAGGCTTTATGTCCTTATTTTTGAGAAGTCTGGAACGACCGTTCTCCATGTACTTCTTCAATGCCTTAGCAGCGAATTGACCAAAGGGTACATACCTTTCCTTACGGCCCTTCCCTCGTACGAGGATGGTACCAATCGTAAAATCTATATCTTCCACTTTGATATCCACACATTCACTGACACGGATTCCTGTCCCATACATCAATTCAAGCAAAGCCTGATTACGTTGACCAAGCGGAGCAGATAAGTCGTTTACAGAAAATAACCGCTCCAGTTCTTCTTCATAAAAGAATTCTGGAATCGGCTTTCCTTCCTTGGGCAAGGATACGTTAATGAATGGATTGTTGTCCACTTTCCCCTCCCGTTCAAGAAAACGATAAAACGACCGCATACAGGACAGCTTACGGGAAACACTTCTTCTGGAGAGTTTCTGCTGGTACAAACGTGTCAAAAATATGCGTATCAAAGGGTAATCTACGTCTCTTAAACTTGGAATCCCTTCTGTTTGCATAAAAAGAAAAAATGCATCTACATCTTTTTCGTAGTGTTGGATGGTTAGTGAAGATGCATTTTTTTCAATTTGCAGGTATTCCAGAAAAAGAAGTTTTTCTGTTTGTAAATCGTCCATATATCCACCTCTTCAAGGCGTTTAAATTTTAACACAATTCAATCAATTAGCGCAATCCTTTTAACTAAATTGTAACAAAATTCTGAATTGTTTCCAATGCCCGCTTAGCGTATGCATCATTTCTTTCCTTCTTATTCTTTATTTTATTCTCCAATGGCTTGATCAAACCGAAGTTAGCATTCATCGGCTGGAAGTGCTTAGGGCTGGTTGTGGTTATATAGTGTGCCATACTTCCCATCATCGTTTCGTGAGGAAGTACAACTGGTTCTTTTCCCTGGAGCAATCGAGCTGCGTTGATACCTGCAATCAATCCGGCTGCAGCCGATTCTACATAACCTTCGACTCCGGTCATTTGACCAGCAAAGAAGAGGTCTTTTTTGTCTTTGTATTGATAGGTCGCTTTAAGTAAATTAGGTGAATTGATAAAAGTATTTCTATGCATAACTCCATACCGGACGATTTCTGCATTCTCGAGACCAGGTATCAAGCGGAATACTTCTTTTTGCGGCCCCCATTTCAAATGGGTTTGAAAACCTACCATATTATATAATGTTCCTGCAGAGTCGTCCTGTCGTAATTGAACGACCGCATAAGGTGTTTTTCCTGTTTTCGGATCTTCTAAACCTACAGGTTTCAACGGCCCGAATGTCATGGTTTTTTTACCACGCTGGGCCATGACCTCGATTGGCATACATCCTTCAAAAAATATTTCCTTTTCAAACTCTTTCAGTGGAACGGTTTCCGCTGCTATCAACGCCTCGTAAAAACGGTTGAATTCTTCCTCGGTCATTGGGCAGTTGAGGTAAGCGGCTTCCCCTTTGTCGTATCGTGACTTCAAATAGACTTTGTCCATATCGATGGAATCTTTCTCAATGATCGGTGCCGCAGCATCATAAAAGTATAAGTATTCTTCGCCTGTCATTTCCTTCAGGTGAGCGGATAGTGATTCTGACGTCAATGGACCGGTGGCTACAATCACAGGTCCATCCACAGGTATCTCCCCGATTTCTTCATTATATACGGTTACATTCGGATGATTCTTCACATGTTCTGTCACATATCCCGCAAATTCATGGCGATCGACCGCCAACGCGCCTCCAGCAGGAACCTGTGATTGATCGGCAGCTTGTATGATGATGGAATCCAGTGTACGCATTTCTTCTTTAATAACCCCTACTGCATTGGTAAGGGAATTGGCGCGAAGCGAATTACTGCAGACGAGCTCCGCAAATTTATCAGTATGATGGGCCGGAGTCTGTTTAGAAGGTCTCATCTCATACAGATGTACCGATATTCCCCGTTTCGCCAACTGCCAGGCAGCTTCACTGCCGGCCAGTCCTGCTCCGATTACGGTTACATGTTGTGCGCTCATCAATCATACTCCTTTCAAAAGTCGTGTCAAGTATATCTACTTACCATTCGGTAATTATATCGGTACGGCATGATAGTGTCAATAAATTATTTTTCACTCTATCATACATATCAAAAAGAAAAAGTAAGCGCAAATTTTGCGCTTACTTTTGAGGTTCTTCTTTATAATCACATTCGGTACATTGAATTTGTACCCCTTTTTTCGATTTCTTTTCTACCAGTAGCGAGCTGCACTTTGGACAAGGTCTGCTGATCGGCTTATCCCAGGAGATGAAATCGCACTCCGGATAACGGTCACAGCCATAGAATGTCCTACGCTTTTTACTCTTTCGCTCCACCACTTCGCCCTCTTTACATTTCGGGCAAGTGACACCAACTTTTTTAAGGATGGGCTTTGTATTCCTGCATTCAGGAAAGTTGGAACAAGCCAGAAACTTACCATAGCGGCCCATTTTATATACCATTTCATGACCACAATTCTCGCAGTCGACTCCCGCGGGTTCATCTTTGATTTCGACTTTTTCCATTTCTTTTTCAGCTTTTTCCAACCTAGGTTCAAAGCCCTGATAAAAATCATCAATAATTTCTACCCATTCCACATTGCCCTCTTCAACGGCATCAAGATCTTCTTCCATTTTCGCTGTGAAATCGACATCGATGATTTCAGGGAAATATTCCTCAATGGATTCATGCACAATACTGCCAAGCTCTGTAGGCACAAATCGTTTATTATCAAGCGCTACATATCCTCTGCGTTGAATCGTATCCAGGGTCGGGGCATAGGTAGAAGGCCTTCCAATCCCCAATTCTTCCAGGGTTTTAACCAGTCTTGCTTCCGTATAACGGGGAGGCGGCTGGGTAAAGTGCTGATTAGGTTCAATCTCATCTGCCTTTACAGTCATCCCTTCTTCCAGTTCTGGGAGCATTTTATCTTCTTCTTTTTTGTTGTCATCGTTTCCTTCTATATACACCTTCATAAAGCCTTTGAATTTTACTTTTGATCCGGTTGCGCGGAATTCGACACCTTGATTGGTCATATGAACGGTCATTGTGTCCATCACTGCCGGCGCCATTTGACTGGCAATGAACCGATCCCAGATTAATTTATATAAACGATATTGATCGCGGGATAAGACGCTTTTCATCGCCTTAGGATCACGGTTAGCAGAAGTAGGACGGATTGCCTCGTGTGCATCCTGAGCCCCTTCCTTCTGTTTCTTTTTCTTATTGCCTCCGAGATATTCTTTACCGAACTGCCCTTCAATATAACTTTGGGCCTCGCCTTTCGCGGAATCTGAAAGGCGTGTAGAGTCTGTACGCATATAAGTGATCAGACCGACAGTTCCTTCTTTTTTCCCTAAATCAATTCCTTCATATAACTGCTGGGCGATCATCATCGTCTTTTTCGCCCGGAAGTTAAGCTTACGTGCTGCTTCCTGTTGGAGGGATGAGGTAGTAAATGGGACAGAAGGATTTCGCTTACGTTCCCGTTTATTGACTTTGTCGATTTGAAATTCCTTCCCCTTCATTTTATTCAAGATTTTATCGACATCATCTTTCGTTTTTAATTCTTGTTTTTTGCCATCGATTCCATAAAAGGCACCTGGGAATTTTTCTTTCCCCTTCAGAAATGTACCATCTATAGACCAGTATTCTTCCGGTTTGAAATTGTTGATTTCATTTTCACGATCAATGATCAAACGGACGGCTACCGATTGTACACGTCCGGCACTAAGCCCTTTTTTTACTTTTTTCCATAGAATTGGGCTGATATTATATCCCACCAGCCTGTCCAGGATACGTCTTGCCTGCTGAGCATCGACACGATCCATGTCAATAGTTCTTGGATTCTTGAATGAATTCTTGACTGCTTCTTTTGTGATTTCATTGAAGACTACCCGGCACTCTGATTTATCATCGATATCTAAGCTGTGAGCTAAATGCCACGCAATTGCCTCCCCTTCTCTGTCGGGGTCGGCTGCGAGATAAACGCGCTTCGCCTTTTTTGCTGCGGTTTTCAATTCTTTCAACACGGGACCTTTCCCACGTATCGTAATATATTTAGGTTCATATTTTTTGTCGACATCAACACCCATTTGACTTTTCGGCAAGTCACGGACATGACCGAGTGAAGCCTTTACCTTATACTTTTTTCCTAAGTATTTTTCGATTGTTTTGGCTTTTGCGGGTGATTCGACGATAACTAGATAATCTGCCATAAATGTTCCTCCCATAGAGGTGTGTGCACCTTATGCATATTTCATTGATAAACTTTCCCTATTATTAAATACTTTCTTTTCATTTGTCAAACGTAATTGGTCAGAATTTTTTCAAAAAAAGAAGTGTATAACTATTATTGGTCGATTTTCGAGAAAACAGACGGTGTTATTTCGGCCATGATTCCACTATATCCTGGGTATTAAGAACTATTCTAGCACCTTCCTGGATCATCCGGTTACATCCTTCACTTTTCTCTTCCAAAAGAGACCCGGGAAATGCAAAAACTTCTCTGCCTTGTTCCAGTGCCTGATCCACCGTAATCAATGACCCGCTCCTCGCTTTCGCTTCCACTACAAGTGTGGCTTCCGTTAATCCGCTAATGATACGGTTCCGTTCAGGAAAATGGTATCTTTGCGGCCGAATATCAGGAGCGTATTCAGATATGACCAGATGATTTCGTGCCATTTGTTGAAATAAGGATATGTTTTGTTGTGGATAAATATGATGGAAACCAGATCCAATAACTCCAACTGTTGTACCATGATAGCGTAAAGACAGAAGGTGTGCAAACCTGTCTATCCCGACTGCAAGTCCGCTGACTAACATCCACCCTGCTTCAATTAAAGGGGAAAGAACCCTCTCCATTGCAGGAAAAGCCGATTGGGTCGGCTGTCTTGTTCCCACCACACTCAAAGCAGGAGTCCGGTTGAGAAGTGCGCTATCGCCAGCCAGATATAGTACTAAAGGAGGGTCTGGTATATTTGCCAATAAAATCGGATAATCTTTATCTAATATCGTCATTATGGAGAATTCTTTCATAAAACGTTCCATTTTATACCTAAGGTTGTCTGAATGGAGATGATGATGGAAAGCAGTTGCCCGTTTCAAAGGGATAGCATAGCTTGTAGCGATGGTTTGAGGGGACATGGTGAAAATGGTGGTCAAACTGGGGTCTTGCTGAAGAATTTTACGAAGTAAAGGCCGGGTGGTGTAAGGATTAATGTGAAGAAAAATCAACAATTTCCTTGTTTCATACAATCAGAAGCACTCCTTTTTTCCATTAGAAATAAGATCGTGCATGGGGCTGCCATGCACGATCCTGATTCATTACCTAATCATTAATGTGTTTTACACTTATCATAAAGTCCATTGTCTTTAAGCACTTCAATCAAAGTTTCTCCCATAACAGATGGTGTTTCTGCTACTTTGATACCGCACTCATTCATGACACGTATTTTTTCGTCAGCTGTACCTTTACCCCCGGAAATAATCGCACCAGCATGGCCCATGCGCTTTCCTGGAGGCGCAGTACGTCCACCAATGAAGCCGACTACAGGTTTGTTCATGTTACTTTTAACCCATTCTGCCGCTTCTTCTTCTGCTGTACCGCCGATTTCACCGATCATGATGACTGCTTCTGTATCATCATCTTCATTGAATGCCTGCAGGACATCGATAAAATCCGTGCCGTTTACCGGGTCCCCACCAATACCTACAGCTGTAGACTGACCAACTCCCGCTTCGGAAAGCTGATGAACTGCTTCATAAGTCAAAGTACCAGAACGGGAAACGACCCCAACATGGCCTTTTTTATGAATATAACCAGGCATGATACCGATTTTACATTCTTCCGGAGTGATGACACCAGGACAGTTTGGTCCTACTAAACGCGTTTTCTTCCCTTCCATGTACCGCTTTACCTTCACCATGTCAAGTACAGGAATATGCTCTGTGATACAGATAGCCAAATCCATTCCAGCATCTGTTGCTTCCATGATGGCATCCGCTGCGAACGGTGCAGGGACGTAAATAACAGAAGCATTGGCACCAGTTTTTTCAACTGCTTCAGAAACTGTATCGAATACAGGTACGCCTTCAACTTCTGTACCACCTTTGCCTGGTGTGACTCCGCCTACGATCTTCGTACCGTACTCAAGCATTTGTTTTGTATGGAAAAGGGCCGTTGAACCTGTAATTCCTTGTACGATTACTTTTGTGTCTTTATTAACATATACACTCATCTGATTCCCCGCCTTTCTACTTCACTAGTTCTACGATTTTTTGTGCGCCGTCTGCCATTGAATCTGCGGACGTGATATTTAAACCGGATTCATCAAGGATTTTCTTACCTTGCTCGACATTCGTACCTTCCAAACGAACGACCAATGGAAGTGTCAATCCGATCTGTTTAGTAGCTTCTACAACACCCTCCGCAATAACATCACACTTCATGATACCACCGAAAATATTGACGAAAATTCCTTTGACTTGTTCGTCAGACAAGATGATTTTGAATGCTTCTGTAACTTTTTCAGTAGTGGCTCCGCCCCCTACATCCAGGAAGTTGGCAGGGTTGCCGCCATAGTGTTTGATGGTATCCATCGTAGCCATGGCTAGACCAGCACCATTAACCATACAACCGATATTGCCATCAAGCGCGATATAGCTGAGCTCATATTTGGATGCTTCTACTTCTTTCGGATCTTCTTCATCCAGATCACGTAGTTCCTGGATGTCTTTTTGACGATAAAGAGCATTGTCGTCAAAGTTCAACTTCGAGTCTAAAGCCATGACATCGCCATCACCAGTAGTGACTAGTGGATTAATTTCAGCGATGGAGCAATCTTTTTCTACAAATACTTTGTATAGCCCCATCATGAATTTAACTGCTTTGGAGACCAGTTCTTTCGGAATATTAATATTGAATGCCAGGCGACGAGCCTGGAATGGAGTCAAACCGACAACTGGATCAATGACTTCTTTAAAGATTTTTTCAGGAGTTTCAGCTGCTACTTCCTCGATTTCCGTGCCGCCTTCTTCAGACGCCATCATCGTTACACGGCTGGTAGCACGGTCAAGAACAAGGCCGACATAATACTCACTTTTAATGTCGCATCCTTCCTCAATCAGTAAGCGCTTTACTTCCTTGCCCTCTGGTCCAGTTTGATGAGTTACGAGCGTTTTACCGAGGATTTCGTCGGCATATGTACGCACTTCATCAGCATTTTTAGCGATTTTGACACCGCCGGCTTTACCGCGGCCTCCCGCATGGATTTGTGCTTTAACAACTGTGACATCAGAACCTAATTTTTCAGCTGCTTTAACAGCTTCATCTACGGTATATGCCACGTGACCATTTGGTACTGAAACGCCAAATTCGCGTAGAATGTCTTTCCCTTGATACTCGTGAATGTTCATGTTCCATCCTCCCATCATTTTAACTGCATTACCATTGTATAAAAAAACGTCGGGAATTGTCCACAGTAAGCGTCGGGAACTTGTCGAAAAAAGTTACATCCACTGCATTGTAGAGACTATAATATGATTATGTAAACTTGTTTTTCTTTTTCTATTTTCCTGTCTTACATTCGTATTTTTGCAAAAATAAGTGTTGATTTCACCGTTAAAGCTCCCTTTTATGGAAGACTCAGTTTCGAGATACATTGTTTCCGTTACGATAGTAACGGTTTGGAGGTCCGGGAAATCACTCGCTTTCCATGGTAGAGTAGAGAACTGATTTCAAAGGGGAGCTCCTCCCCTTTTACTTTCAGCTCCCCCTCATCAAACCGTACGTGAGGTTCTCCCTCATACGGCTTTCCGATGTTCTTCTTTCTTTGGCTTTACGGGACCCTTAATCAGCTAATTTCACCAAGCTATGTTTGACTTGATTTGTAACCTCGTCCATATGACCCTGAAGGTTATTGCGTTGCCTTTTCTTATTGTTAAATAAGGCTAGACGTTTAAGTACATACCAGTCGATACGCTTCAGCCACTTCTTGGCGATCGAAGATATGAGGTAGTAGTTCTTAAACCCCTGCAACCTTCGGTTCAAACCATCGACTAGTTCACGGATGTCGAGCTGTAGTTTACCTCTTGGTTCCGTGAACGCTTTGATTTTAGCGCGCATTCTCTTCATGGCTTCTCGTTTTGGAAAATGACTCATGACATATAAGGTCGGCCTACCTTTTCTTCGAATCGGTAATTTACGGTTATGGAATCCCAGGAAGTCAAAACCATCGATATCATTCCAGATGTTGATCAGCTTTGATTTCTTGGTGTTCAAAGATAAGTCCAGTTTCCCCATAATTGCCTGTATGACACGAATGCTCTCCAGTGCTTGTTGTTTGGTCTTACACATGATGACGAAGTCATCCGCATAACGGATAATCTCTCCCAAATGGTTGAACTTTTTCTCCCATAATTGGTCCATCGTATTTAGATAGATATTTGCGAGGAGAGGAGAAATGACACCACCTTGCGGTGTACCCGTGACAGGGTTTCTTACATTTCCTTCTTCCATTACCCCTGCGTCCAACCATTTACGGATAAGTTTTAATACCCTTCTATCGTTAATTCGTTGCTCCACTAGTTTCATCAATTTTTCTTGGTTGATGTTATCGAAATAGCCTTGGATATCGACGTCGACTACCCAAAAACTTTTCTTACTAGCTTTTCGAATTTTCGCCATGGCTTGATGGGCATTCTTTTTCGGTCGAAAACCAAACGAACAATCATTGAAATCAGCTTCGAATATCGGTTCAATCACCAATTTGGTCGCCATCTGTACCACACGGTCTTTAATGGTTGGAATTCCTAAGGGACGCTTCTTTCCATCATCCTTCGGAATGTAGGTTCGCAGAACCGGACTTGGATGATACTTCTTATCCTTTAATTCCAGATAAAGTTCATTGAGAAACTTTTTCTCTCCATAGTCCTCGACAATCTCTTGGATTGTCTGGCCATCGATACCTCCACTACCTTTCTTGCGCCTTACTCGTTGCCATGCTTCCCATAAAATATCAGGACGATAAATCTTGTCATATAGTGCATGAAATCTTCGTGTAGGGCTCTCCTTGGCACAAAGATATAACGTCTTCCAGAGTTCTCGAGCTTTTACTTTATTGGTGTAGTTAGTCATTTTCTTGACATTCACTGACTCTTACCTCCTTCTGACATATGAACAAAGTAGAGGTCCTTTCCTAGACTACGTTATGTTGTCGTAGTCATTATAGGTACTATGACCTCCTCCGACTCCCTCTCCTCCATCCGCCATTTCATGCTGTCCGCATTTATAGGTTTCTGCTTTACTTCTTTCGAAGTGACGAGGAGGGTATCCCTAGTTCCGTTAATCCCTTTCCGAACATATCGCTCCCTCTACTCCGGGAGATTCTTCGATACTGATTCCAAGGTCTTCGCATCTTCCATGGTCTTCACCCGCACGCCCGGGGTTCGACTTCTCCTTGTCCTGCATGAACAGGTGCTCTTGACGAAGCGGCAGGATTCACTTTATGTTACGATCTGTTCGTTTGCTGGCACAGGGCTCTAACCTTAAGATTTCTCTACCAGTTACCTGTCAGCTACCGAGCGTCTTGGCACTTACTCGGATTGGACTTTCACCAATAAGCAATTAACGGCTTGCTAGGCACGCGGCGGACGGTGAGCTTCCTCAGGCTCCGCCTTGCGGGATCTCACCATGTCCTATCCTCCCATCGGAGTCTCGCAATTTCCCGCCCCTCCTTGCGTTTGTAAGACTAACGGAAACATCGATATGCGGAACCACCATCTTAACAGCTGAAAAGAGCTTATGTCCTGAATCATTGAGCTTTTCATGCAGAAAATGTGGAAGATATCTTCTCACAACGTAGGGTTCGTTCGTCAAAATATGGATAAGGTGGCGGGGAAACGGTGAGACTCCCGTGGGAGAAGGGGCTAGGCGAGACCCCACAGGTCGTGAAACGGCCGCGGAGGCTTGCCAGCCTCCCCCACAGGAAAGCGAATCGTTTCCCAGCCACCCTTCACTCTGTCTCGGTAACGAACCTAATATCTTGAAACTGAGTCTTCCATAATCCGGCCATATTATGGAAGACTCAGCCAACAAATTATTGGAACAAATACTTTTCCCCTAAGGTCAGTGACGCCTTCAGCCGGGCACTCACTTGCTTTCCACCTAGCCATAGTACTGAAAAAGATGTAAAGCACCTGCTTGCATCTCAGAGGCTCCTTTCTTAACATTTGATGGCTGCTGCAACCGGTGAAAAGCTACGGCGGTGATAGGGAGATGGACCGAATTGTTCAAGAGCTTCCATGTGACTTTTTGTTCCGTATCCCTGATTCGATTTGAAATCATACATTGGAAATTCTTCATGGAGATCCTGCATCATCCGATCTCTGGTTACTTTAGCAATAACACTGGCTGCTGCGATCGATACACTGCGCTGGTCACCCTTAATCAGAGATTCTGAGGAACAAGGGAGTCCCTCCAGCTTTACAGCATCAATCAGCACATGATCCGGGGTCATATCCAGTTTTTTTAGAGCTCTGCTCATAGCCATCTTTGTTGCCTGGAAAATGTTATATCGATCTATTTCTTCATTTGTTACGATGCCTGTTCCGTAGGCTAACGCGTCTGTTGCTATTTGCTCGAAAAAACTTTCCCTCTTCTCCTTAGAAAGCTGCTTAGAGTCATTCAGACCCTCTAAGTAATAATCTTTATGTAAAACAACGCATCCGGCAACCACTGGACCAGCAAGCGGCCCACGTCCCGCCTCATCTATGCCAGCGACAAAATGATTGCCAAGCCGGTATTGTCTCTTTTCAAATTCCATCATTTGCTGATATTTTAGAAGCATTGTATTTTTTTTTCGTAACTGCTGTTCATATTGGAATAACAGCTTTTGCACGCCTTTACGAGTGTCGTTTCTCAGTTCCTCTACTTCTTTCTCAGTCAGTTGTTTGTGACTAAGCAACTCTTTTACTTCAGCTATCGTCCATTTCCCCAACGTTTAACTCTCCTATCGTCACTTTATTTATCGGTGTTGTTTCATTATTTATGTAGGAGCAAAGAAAAAAGCGCACTTTTGAAAATCAAAAATGCGCTGGAACATCAATACCCTTCCGGTACATCAAAAGTAATGCGGCCAATCTTCCCGGACCTCAAATCTTGTATAATGACTTCTGCAGTCTTTTCATAATTGACTCTGCCTCCGGACTCAAGGCAGCCGCGCTTTTTACCAATCGTTTCGAAAGCTTCAATCATGTCATCGAAACTGGAAAAACCATATCGTTCCTCCATAAGGTCAGGATAGAAGTTTTTCAGGTAATCTAAAATATAGGCAGCCACATCTTCTATAGGCAAAATCTGATCTTTGATTGTTCCAATAGAAGCCAGCCGGTACCCTACTTCTTCATCTTCGAACTTCGGCCAGAGAATCCCTGGAGTGTCCAGCAGTTCAAAATCTTTTTTTACTTTAATCCATTGCTGACTGGTAGTAACGCCCGGGCGGTCGCCTGTTTTGGCAATTTTCTTATTGGCCAGACGATTGATAAGTGTAGACTTTCCTACATTAGGTATGCCGAGTATCATAGCGCGCGCCGGCCTTGGATTGATCCCTTTCGCTTTCAACTTGGCCATTTTTTCCTGCGACATTTCCTTAGCCAGTTGAATGAGTGCCTGAATATCTTTTTTATCCTGCGCATTCACTGCTATAGCCGGAGCATTTGCATTTTTAAAGGAGCTCATCCATTGATCCGAAAGCTTTGGATCAGCAAGATCTTTTTTCATCATTACAATCATTTTCGGTTTCGATTGAAGCAATTGCTGAAGCATCGGATTTTGGGATGACTCCGGTGCTCTTGCGTCGACCAATTCGATGACAAAGTCGACGAGTTTCAGCTTCTCTCCTACTTCTCTTTTTGCTTTGGCCATATGGCCGGGAAACCATTGTATTGTCATCTCATCACCTTATCCTAGTTTACGATTCCGATCCGATCCAGCGGCCAGTAGGTCAGCACTGCTTCCCCTACGAGCTGGTCCATCGGCACGACACCGAACATTCGACTATCCGTAGAATTATTACGGTTATCACCGAGTACGAAAACATGTCCTTCCGGTACGGTTTCATATCCTTCTTCCGTAACTTGCTCAAGCGTAAAATCCTGTGTCAGAATCTGACTATCCGGCATTTCTTTTTTCCGTTCTTCCAAGTAAGGTTCTTCTACTCTTTCCCCATTGATATATAACTCATCATTCTCTACAGCTACGTGATCACCAGGAACTCCGATGACACGCTTGATATAGTCACGCTGTTCCGTAGCGTGAAAAACGACAATATCAAACCGTTCCGGCTCACCAAGGATGTAATTGATTTTGCTGACAATCAAGTGGTCATTATCTTCCAGGGTAGGAAGCATCGATGGTCCTTCGACTACGACCGGAGCAAAAAGTACAACTCTTACCAATACTGCTAATATGGCAGCGATCAGGAATGCTTTGATCCATTCCACCCATGCATTCTTCATGAAGGCCATCCCTTTCCTATAAGCTGACTAATAAGTTCATAAGTAGTTTTCAGTAGAAAAAAGGAGCTTGGCATGTGCAAGCTCCTTACTGTTTCATTAGATGATTTCTTTAATACGCGCAGCTTTACCACGCAGATTGCGTAGATAGTACAGCTTCGCACGACGAACTTTACCACGACGTGTACGTTCGATCTTCTCGATACGCGGGGAATGCAGCGGGAATGTACGCTCGATTCCAACACCGTAAGAAATTTTACGTACAGTGAATGTTTCGCTGATTCCGCCGTTTTGACGCTTGATTACAACGCCTTCGAAAACCTGGATACGCTCGCGAGTACCTTCCACGACTTTTACGTGGACCTTCACGGTATCACCAGGACGGAAATCAGGATGGTCTGTACGAAGTTGATCTTTTGTAATTTCGTTAATCAAATCTTGCATCCTATTTCACTCCTTCCAAACTAATGCTCTTGACTAACTAGGAGACAGCGGAACATCGTTTTCCGCTTAAACCGACGTTTAAGCACAAAATTTAATATATCATAATTTCAATGCTACTGCAACAAGCTATCCGTTTTTTTCCCATTTTTCTATCCAGGATTTTTCTTTATCCGTCAAGTTTCTTTCTCTTAACAGATCAGGACGACGCTGCCAGGTACGATATAAAGACTGCTGATGACGCCATTCTTCAATACGGGCATGGTCACCGGATAATAGGGTGTCCGGTACTTTCATCCCTCGAAAATCGGCAGGGCGTGTATAATGGGGATGCTCAAGCAAACCATTGGAAAAGGAATCCTCTGGCGCAGAGTGTTTATTTCCTAACGCCTCAGGCAAAAGACGTACGACAGAATCTATCACAACCATCGCCCCAAGCTCTCCACCAGTCAAAACGTAATCCCCGATAGATATTTCGTCAGTGACTACATGTTCCCGTATCCGTTCATCATAGCCTTCATAATGTCCGCATAAAAAAATCAGATGATTCTCTTTCGAAAGCTCCACTGCTTTGCTCTGGGTATACGTTTCGCCCTGAGGACAGAGAAGAATCACCCGAGGATTGGTTTTACGCTGCTCTTTGACCGCTTCAACGGCATCGAACAGCGGTTGTGGAGTAAGCACCATTCCCGCCCCTCCCCCATAAGGGTAATCATCGACCTTTTGATGCTTGTTTTCGCTATAATCCCGGAAATTGATAAACTCATAACTGAATATGTCCCGGTCTTGCGCTTTCTTTAAAATGGAATTATTCAATACACCTTCAAACATTTCTGGAAACAACGTCAGTATATCGATATGCATCAGTCGAGCAGCCCTTCTATTGGATCAATGACAATCCGTTCTTCCTCGAGATCAACTTTCTTGACAACGTCTTCGATATAAGGAATCAGGGCATCAGGTTTTCCTTCCCGTTCCACGACCCAGACATCGTTAGCACCGGGGGTAAGAATCTCTTTTACTTTTCCAAGTTCCGTGCCATCCTCCAGAATGACGCGGCACCCGATGATTTCATGAAAATAAAATTCCCCTTCCTCCAAATCAGACAATTGTTCTTCACGGATTTGAAGAATTCCACCTTTCAAGTGTTCGACATCATTGATAGTCGGAAGACCTTCGAATGTGAGCAGATCGAAGCCTTTATGGTTCCGATGACCGGATACTATCAGCTTTTCCGGCTTTCCCCCGTCCTTCATCCAATACAAAGGCTCTCCAGGCTGGAATCTTTCATCAAAGTCGGTGATGCGCATCACCTTCACTTCCCCTTTGATTCCATGGGTATTGATCACTTTACCTACATTGTACATTTGTTGTTCCATAGTTTTTCATTACCTCGCTTGAATTACTATTCCATCTTTAATGACGATTGTCTGATTCTCGTATATTTCATCCCAACGAGCGCCTTCCTGTACATCCACAATCGCTTCCACTTCTTCGATGAACAATTCGCTTCCTTCTGGCAGTATTTCTAACTGCTGCAGCTTGTATTCTACCCAGTTCATCTTTTCTTTTCGGATTTTGATTTCCTGTGTGAATCTTTTTTCGATCTCACTCGGGGAAATGTCACTCCGTTTTTCGAGCTTTCTCTGTTCAAAGCGAAGTTGCTGGCATTCGCGGTCATAGCGCTGGTAGCGTGTCTGAAAGTCCTTAGAGAGCTGTTTCTTGCTCTCTTCCGTCAATACTTGTTTTACAGGAATTTTCTTTATTATTTTCATGTTCCTGCCCCTTTGTCCGTGTAAAAAAAGGGAAAGGTAATTGCTCCCTCTCCCTCCTTACATGATATCCAAGTAAATTCTCTTCTTAGAGTCTGACCCTGCTGCGTAAACAACTGTCCGGATCGCCTTGGCGATCCGACCGTTCTTTCCGATCACTTTGCCGACATCGTCCTGGTTGACTGTGAGATGATAAACGATTTTGCGTTCCTCTTCTTTCACGTCAATTCGGATGTCTTCCGGGTGATCGACAAGCGGATTGACAATAGTTTCAATCAAGGCTTTCATGGTATCACCACTACTTTACTTTTGTTTTTTTGCTTCGTGGAGCTTCGTCATGATGCCTTCGTTAGAGAATAGGTTACGAACCGTGTCGCTTGGTTTAGCACCATTAGTCATCCAGTTCAATGCTTTTTCTTCATCAATGTCAACCTCTACAGGGTTAGCTACTGGATTATATGTGCCAATTTGTTCAATAAAACGTCCGTCACGAGGAGAACGTGAATCAGCTACAACAACACGGTAAAATGGGTTACGTTTAGATCCCATGCGCTTTAGGCGAATTTTAACTGCCATCTTTAAGCACCTCCATAAATTTTTAATGTTTCGCACAAGTTTAGATTTTAGCAGATGTTTTTCTGTGTGTAAAGGATTTTTCCATTACATGAATGGAAAATTCATTCCTTTACCTTTTTTTCCTTTTTGCATGTTGCTCATTTGCTTCATCATTTTCTTCATTTCTTCGAATTGTTTAAGAAGCCGGTTGACCTCGGAAACAGAAGTTCCGGATCCTTTTGCAATCCTTCGTTTACGGCTTGCATTCATCAGGGATGGATCCTGACGTTCTTTCTTGGTCATGGACTGGATGATCGCCTCAACATGCGAAATTTGTTTCTCATCAATCTGCGCATTTTTCAAGCCCTTCATCTTATTTGCTCCTGGAATCATATCGAGCAGTTCATCCAGAGGCCCCATGTTGCGGACTTGCCCCATTTGTTCCAGGAAATCATCAAAGGTGAAGGAAGCGGATCGCATCTTCTCTTCCAATTCTTTGGCCCGCTTTTCATCGACACTGTCCTGCGCTTTTTCAATCAGCGTCAGAACGTCTCCCATGCCAAGGATACGGGATGCCATCCGCTCTGGGTGGAATGGCTCGAGCTGGTCAAGCTTTTCCCCCATACCGGCGAATTTGATTGGCTTGCCTGTCACTGCCTTGATAGACAACGCGGCCCCGCCACGGGTATCCCCATCAAGTTTCGTCAGTACCACACCGCTGACTTCCAGTTGTTCATCGAAGCTTTCTGCAACATTGACGGCATCCTGACCGGTCATCGCATCGACAACCAGGAAGATTTCATCCGGCTGGACATTCTCCTTGATCTGCTGCAATTCACCCATCAGGTCGCCATCGATATGGAGACGACCCGCGGTATCGATAATGACATAGTCATAATGGTTTTCTTTCGCCTCGGCAATTGCTTCATTGGCGATATCGACAGGGTTGGCATCTGTGCCTTTGGCATATACAGGCAAATCCAACTGCTTTCCAATCGTCTGGAGCTGGTTGATCGCCGCTGGACGATAGACGTCTGCCGCTACCAGCAACGGATTACGGTTGTGCTTTTTCCGTAAATGATTGGCCAGCTTCCCTGTAGTCGTCGTTTTACCGGCACCCTGGAGACCGACCATCATGATGACGGTCGGCGGGCGTTTAGCGACAGCAATTTTACTCTCGTCCCCCCCATCAAATCGGTCAATTCTTCTTTGACTACTTTGATGACTTGCTGGCCAGGTGTCAAGCTTTCCATGACTTCCTGGCCTATCGCACGTTCTTTCACGCGTTTGACAAAATCTTTGACGACCTTGAAGTTGACGTCTGCCTCAAGGAGGGCGAGACGGACTTCCCGGGTCATTTCTTTTACATCTTGTTCGGTTACCTTCCCTTTACCTTTGATACGTTGGATTGTATTTTGTAAACGGTCGGCTAAACCTTCAAATGCCATAGAAGGAGCCCTCCTAATCTAATTCTTTTAATCTTTCGAGTAAATCCTGCACTTCTCTCTGATCCTTCAGTCTGTCTTGCAGCTTATCGATCAGTTGCTGTCTCTCCTGGAATTTTTCATATAAGTTCAATTTATCCTCATATTCTTCCAGCATGGCTTCCGTACGACGTATATTGTCATAGACAGCCTGCCTGGAGACATCAAACGTTTCTGATATTTCCCCCAGAGAATAATCTTCTAAATAATAGAGTTCCATGTAATTCCGCTGTTTTGGGGTCAACAGCGTCTGATAGAAATCAAACAAATAGTTGATTCGTGTAGTCTTTTCCAGCACGGCAACCACTCCTTGTTAAGTGAAATGCCTTTACATATATGAATATTACAGAATGAAAGGCCAGGCTGTCAAGCATCACTGTTCTTTTTCTTCATCGTGGGCTTCCACCATATCGGCGAATAGTCCGTATACAAAGGCATGGGCGTCAAACTGTTGGAGGTCAGTCACTTTTTCACCAAGCCCTACCAGTTTAACAGGGATCTCCAGTTCATTGCGAATCGCAAGTACGATCCCACCTTTGGCAGTCCCATCAAGCTTTGTCAAGACAATACCGGAAACATCGGTAGCTTCAGAGAATGTCTTCGCCTGACTCATCGCATTCTGCCCTGTAGTAGCATCCAAAACCAGCAGCACTTCGTGTGGGGCTGTCGGAACCTCGCGTTCGATCACACGCTTCACTTTAGAAAGTTCATTCATGAGGTTCACTTTATTTTGCAAACGGCCAGCCGTATCACATAGCAGCACATCGGCATCACGGGATTTGGCTGCCTGGATGGCATCGAAGATAACCGCTGCAGGGTCACTGCCCGCACTATGCTTTACGACACTGACACCGACGCGTTCTCCCCAGGCATCCAATTGTTCAATAGCCCCGGCACGGAAAGTATCACCGGCGGCCAGCATGACATTTTTCCCTTCACTTTTCAGCTGGTGGGCAAGTTTTCCGATCGTGGTTGTTTTACCGACACCATTGACACCGACGAATAAGACGATGGACAACCCATCATGATCAATGTTCAGCCCTTCGATTTCTTCGCTGTCGTCATCACCGTAATAGATTTCTACAAGCTTTTCTGAAATGACTTCTCTTACTTGACGCGTATCTTTGATATTGCGTCGTTTCACTTCCAGTTGCAGTTCATCAATCATATCCATCACTGTTGTGACACCCACATCTGCTGAGATAAGAATCTCTTCTAAATCTTCAAAGAAGTCTTCATCAACAGTGCGATAACGTGCAACCAGATCATTGATCTTTCCTGAAAAGGAATCCCTGGTTTTTGTCAAGCCGATGCGGAACTTGGCCGCAATCGATTTTTCACGGCCTTCTATATTTGGCTCCGGCTCCTCTATCTCCGGCTTGGTATCTTCGTCAGGAGGAGCTGGAGCAGCCTCGGGTTCTTCCAGTTTCGCCGGCTCTTCCCAATCTGTTTCCAGCTGCTCTACCGGCGCTTCCTCTTCTGTTTCTGTAAGCTCTTCTTCAGGAGGCTTCTCGTCTGTTTCTTTGACTGAAGTATCTTTCTCATCGTCCTCGACTTTCGCATCGTCCAATCCCATGTCTTGCTCTTCCAGGTCTTCTGTCTGTTCCTGCTCCAATTCTTTCAAGTCTTGTTCAAATGGATCTAAGATAAATTTGTCCTTCAATTTTTTGAAAAAGCTCATCCAATCTTCCTTTCTATACTTCCAGTAAGTCTTGAGATTCTTCCAGTCTTACAGAAACAAGCTTGGAAACCCCCGATTCCTGCATGGTGACTCCGTACAGTACATCCGATTCCTCCATTGTGCCTTTACGGTGAGTGATGACGATAAATTGCGTATTTTTACTAAAGACTTTCAAATAGCGGGCAAACCGATCGACATTGGCATCATCGAGTGCTGCTTCCACTTCATCCAATACACAGAATGGCACAGGACGAACATGGAGAATGGCGAATAGCAGTGCAATTGCTGTCAAAGCCCGTTCCCCCCCGGACAGCAGGCTGAGATTCTGCAGCTTCTTACCTGGCGGCTGAGCTACGATATCCACCCCTGTTTCCAGCATATTATCAGGGTCGGTCAGTCGAAGGTCGGCTCGTCCTCCTCCAAATAATTCTTTGAAAACAACGGAGAATTCCTGCTTGATTTGTGTAAATGTATCTTCAAATCTGCGTTCCATCTCGCCGTCCATTTCTGAAATGACAGAATACAACGTATCCTTGGCTTCATTCAAATCTGTCTGTTGTTCACTTAAAAATTGGTAACGCTCCTGAATCCGGTCATACTCATCGATGGCTCCGAGATTAACGGTACCCAGTTCATCTATGGCACGTTTGATCAATTTGACTTTTGTTTTGCTTTCCTCCATATTGCTGGTGCTTTCATACTCCTGCCGGGCCCGTTCAAAAGTTAGGAAATATTCTTTTTGCAGGTAATCCAGCATGTTTTCCAGCTCCACATCCATACGGTTCGCCTTGACCTCTTTGTCCTGGATATCCTGGACATAATGGTGATGGGTTCTGTTTTCTTCTTTCAGTTGGAGTTCTATCTTCTTAATCGTTTCAGAATGCCTGTTACGCTGTTCTCTGCGGTCTGCGATCAGTTGAGCCGTCTCTTCTTTCGCTGCTTTTTTATCTTCAATGGCAGCTTCCAGTTCAGCTTCTGTCTGCTTGTTATTGGCAATATCCATCAACTGCTCATATTGCTTGCGGTTCTCTACTACATGTTGTTCCAGCTCTTTTTTCTGGACTTGATAACCATGTAGTTTCTCTTGTTCGTTCTTCACTTCCGAATCCTGCTCGGCGAGTTTCAACTGCAATTCGTGCTGCTTTGCTTTTAAGTTTTCCTCATTCTCTGACTGTCGCTTTTCAGCTTCTGTCAATGTATCAATTTCTTTTTGAGACGCTGACAGCTGCTGTTCCAACTGTGCTAATTGTCCGGTAAGGTCTTCCAATCGGGATGTAAGCTGGTCACGGTCCTGTTCATATTGTTCCTGGTCCTGGTCGAACAGTAACAGTTGGTCATTCAGGTTTTGATGTTTCACCTGGGCCTCACGCAAGACAGCTCGTTTTTCCTGTTCCTGCTCTTTCAAATTTTCTCTTATCGTCCGAAGTTCCTGCACCTGCGCTTGTTGATTAGTTGTGAGATTCTTCAATTGCTGAACCTCTTGTTCTGCAGCAATCGTCTTCTGTTCAAAAGATGATAGCTTGTCATTCAGTTCCTGCAATTCCTTTTCCCGGGTAAACAAGGATTGATTGGTCTTTTTCTTTGCACCACCGGTCATCGCTCCCCCCGGATTGATGACATCCCCTTCTAAGGTTACAATCCGGAAACGCCGTTGCAACATTTGAGCAAGTTTGTTTGCTGTTTCCAGGTTTTCTGCTATCACAATATGACCTAGTAAATGACGTATGGGACGATCATAACGGTCATCAAATTCAACCAAATCAGCAGCCACACCGACAAAACCAGGTTGTCCGCTTACTCTGGAGATCATATCTTCCGGAATGAAGCGCGGCTGGATCGTTTCCAATGGCAGGAACGTCGCTCTGCCTTTATTGTGCTGGCGAAGCCAGTGGATTGCTTGGCGGGCGGAAGATTCATTTTGCATGATGACGTGCTGAGCCTGGGCGCCAAGCGCTGTCTCGATGGCTGTAATCAAATTACCAGGAACATCGATCAATTCCAGTACCGCTCCTTCTACACCTGACAAAGATTGTTGCTCTCTCGCTTTCAAAACTTCTTTGACACCCTGGAAATACCCGGAGAAGTCTTCTTTCATCTCTTCCAGCATCTCTTTTTTTGATTTTAATTTCTCTACATACTGATATCCCTGGTAAAGTTTATTTTGCAGATTCTGATAGCGTTCCTGACTGCTGCGCAGCTTTTCTTCCATTTCGCTTAATTTCTGCTCTGTCTGCGACCGCTGCCTGTGGATATCGTCCACTTCACGCTCCAGCTTTTCCTTCTCGCCAAGCAGCTGTTCCCTTTCTTCTCGCATATCTTTAAATTTATCTTTCTGCACTTCACTTTTGGAACCGATTTGTTCCAGCTGCCTTGCAATGGATTGTTTTTCATTTCGCTTGGCCGCTTGCTCATTCAATAACTCAATGTAATCACTTTTCAACTCTTCAATCTGCTCACCGATATTCTTGCTCTCAAGCTCAAGCTGGCTGGCTGTTTCTTTTAACAATTTTTTCGTCCTGGTACGCTGGTCTTTCCAACGGTTCAGTTTTTGCTCATGATCTTCACATAATTCCTTTGTCTGCTCCACCCTGTCTGAAAGTTGGCTGAATTCCTCTTCAAGCTTCGCTTTGTTTTCTTCAAAATGCTTGAAACGTTCTTTGACTAACTGTTTCTTTCCCTCTAAGTTCTCTAATTCCTGCGTCAAAACAAGCAGCTTTTCCTGAAGACTTTCAAGCGATTCATCCAACGCAAGTACTTGCTGGCGTTCGGCTTCGACAATTGTCTCTTTTTCATCAATAGCCGTCTTTATCTCTGTTTTTTTCAATTTCATTTCTTCGAGGTTATTCAAAAGGTGCTGCCATTCCTCATTAATCGTTTCAATCTGGGCGATCAATAAAGAAATTTCCACGTGTTTCAATTCTTCTTTTTTCTCGAGATAATCTTTCGCAATGGCTGCCTGTTCCTTCAATGGCTCAAGCTGCCCTTCGATTTCATAGATGATGTCTTCCACACGATTAAGGTTTTCTTGTGTCTCTGCCAGTTTAAATTCGGCTTTCTTCTTACGCTGCTTATATTTCAGCACACCTGCAGCTTCTTCAAAAATACTTCGTCTCTCTTCAGCTTTAGAACTCAGTATTTCTTCGACTTTTCCCTGGCTGATGATGGAAAAGGCTTCTCTCCCCAGCCCCGAATCCATGAATAAATTGACAATGTCCTTTAAACGGCAGGGCTGTTTATTGATATAAAAAGCACTTTCACCTGACCGATATACTCTCCTGGTGACACTGACCTCCTGGTAATCCAGCGGGAGGGTTTGATCTTCATTGTCCAATGTCAACGTCACTTCTGCCATGTTCAAAGCGTTTCTTGTATCACTGCCTGCAAAAATGATATCTTCCATTTTGCTGCCTCGTAATGAACGGGCAGACTGTTCACCGAGCACCCAACGGATTGCATCGGTAATGTTACTCTTTCCGCTGCCATTCGGTCCCACTACTGAAGTGACACCAGGTACAAAATCTACGGTGACCCGTTCGGCAAAAGACTTGAATCCAACTGTATCTAAACGTTTGAGGAACATCTGCATCCTCCTATGTATTTAACTTTCATTTGATTTATCGTTTGCATTTCAACTCATTTATTTTATCATAAACAATAAGGCTATAGAAGAAGCCAACCAATCCTGCTGTAAGGAGGAAACCAATATGAGCTTGAATGAACCGACCCAGGAAAACTTAGAAACGATCATCAACGACCTGGCTGACCGCTTGCAGGTCGTCAACCGTTCCATTATGGACCCTGCGGATTATGACCTTGCCAACTATGATGAAATCAAATCCCTGCATGATATGGTCGTAACGAAAGGGCAATTAAGTGTGTCAGAAACCCAGGCCTTTGTCCAGGAGCTGGGTGCGTACCGGAAATAATGTAAACCCAACAGAAAGCCGCGCAGATTCTGCGCGGCTTTCTTCAATCTTATTTACATGCTCCAGCTTTGCGAAGCGCTTCTTCAGCAGCTTTTTGTTCAGCTTCCTTTTTGGTACGGCCGATACCTACGCCAGCCGTTACATCCTGGATGCGGACATGCGCGACGAACTCACGGTTGTGTGCAGGTCCAAGTTCTTCGACGATTTCGTATTCGATGACTCTGTTTTTTTCACGCTGGACAAACTCCTGCAATTGGCTTTTGAAATCCATCGCATGCGAAAAAGCACCTTTTTTAACCTTCGGATACACGTACTTTTCCAAAAAGGCCAGGACAGACTCATATCCTTTATCCAGATAGAGGGCGCCAATAAAGGCCTCAAAAACATCTGCAAGCAACGCCGGGCGATTTCTTCCTCCTGTCATCTCTTCGCCTTTCCCCAACTGGATCAGTTCACTGAAGTTCAATTCATCAGCAAAACGAACCAGAGAGATTTCACAGACGATGGAGGCACGCAGCTTTGTCAGTTCACCCTCACTCATATCCGGATATTTTCGATAGAGATACTGGGACACTCCAAGCTCAAGTACTGCGTCTCCCAAAAATTCAAGACGCTCGTTGTCCTTGCGATCTGTCTTACGATGCTCATTCACATAAGATGAATGGGTAAATGCTTGTTTTAAAATATCGACATCATTGAAGTGGATACCGATTTTTTCTTGAAAGGTTGAAAAGTCTTCCATCGCTCACCTAAACCCTTTCAGTTTGATTTGATGAAATATAGGAAGGGCTGTCCACATGATGGACAGCTCCTTGCTAACTGTTTATTGGATGCTGTTTATGTAATTCACAGCGTCACCAACAGTATTGATTTTTTCTGCTTCTTCATCAGCGATCTCTGTATCGAATTCATCTTCAAGCTCCATAACAAGCTCAACTACATCCAAAGAATCCGCTTCAAGATCATCTTTGAAGGAAGCCTCCATTGTAACCTTAGATTCTTCTACATCAAGACGGTCAACAATGATTTGTTTGACACGATCAAAAGTATCTGCCATAAGACTTCACCTCCCTTCCGTTATTATAGTAGAAATTCCATTGAAAAACTAGATAAATCATCATTTATGATTTCAACCGGTAATAATTTACCGGGTCCATCCTTACATTACCATGCCGCCATCGACATGAATTGTCTGGCCTGTCATATAGCTGCTGTCTTCAGAAGCAAGGAAACGTACCACATTGGCGATATCCTTAGCTTCGCCCAAACGGTTTAACGGAATCATTTTCAGCATTTCTTCCCGTTGTTCTTCGGACAATTCATCAGTCATGTCCGTAGTGATAAAACCAGGCGCTACGGCATTGACCAGGATATTTCTTGTGGCCAATTCTTTTGCATTCGACTTCGTCATCCCGATGACACCCGCTTTGGCTGCTACATAGTTTGCCTGACCGGGATTTCCGGAAACACCGACGATGGACGCAATGTTGATGATCCGCCCACTTTTTTGTTTCATCATTTGACGGGTAACAGCTTTGGTAGTCAAAAATACACCCTTCAAATTGGTGTCAATCACCTGGTCGAATTCCTCTTCTTTCATGCGCATCAGCAGGTTATCTTTTGCAATGCCAGCATTGTTCACCAGGATATCCAGTCTACCAAAAGCTTCAATCGTCTGTTTGACCATATCTTTCACATCGGCTTCCTTTGATACGTCTGCCTGGATTTTGATCGCCTTTCCACCATTAGCTTCGATTTCTTCTACGACTTCCTGTGCTTTTGCTTCACTGCCTGCATAGTTGACAGCGACGGCAGCACCTTTATCAGCAAGTTCCAGGGCGATCGCTCGTCCAATTCCACGTGAAGCACCGGTTACGAGTGCAACTTGATGTTCGAGCATTATGAATCCTCCTTATACCAGTCAATGAATGCTTGCAATGTTTCTGGATCCTGAATTTGGAACGTCTTCATTCTCCTTTTTACTTTACGAACCAATCCACTCAATACTTTACCATGTCCGACTTCCACGATGGCATCGAGATCCTGTTCCACAAACTTTTCAAGGATTTCCTGGAACCGGACAGGTGAATAGAGTTGCTCAACTAATAGCTCCTCGATCATTTTTTTGTCCTGTACGGCTTCAGCCGTGACATTCGCATAAACTGGAAGGTCAGCATCCGATAGCTCCGCCTCCTGCAATGCTTTAGAGAAATCTTCACTGGCCGGTTTCATCAGACGGGAATGGAATGGACCGCTGACATTCAATGGAAGCACTCGTTTTGCCCCGGCTTCTTTTAATAGCTCAGATGCTTCATCTACACCTTCTTTGCTGCCGGAGATAACAATTTGCCCAGGGCAGTTAATATTCGCAAGATCCACAATTTCTCCTTCGATTTTATCCAGGACTTCCTGGATAAAATCTTGCTCCAGACCTAAAATCGCAGCCATTGCTCCCTTACCGGTTGGGTAAGCATGTTCCATCAGTTGGCCCCGCTTTTGTACCAGTTTTGCTGCTTCGAGTGGCTCTAAGGCTCCTGATGCAACCAGCGCGCTGTATTCACCCAGGCTGTGGCCGGCTGTCATTACTGGTTCGATTCCTTCTTTTTTAAGGAGGGATACAATGGAAGCACTATTCACTAACAGTGCCGGCTGGGCATGCTCTGTTTTCGTCAGTTCCTCCTGCGGTCCTTCGAACATAAGCTTCGTCAAGGAGACACCGAGTTTATCATCCGCTTGATCAAATAATGTTTTCACTTCGTCATAAGATTCATACAAGGCTTTTCCCATTCCTACTTCCTGGGATCCCTGGCCGGGAAAAATAAAAGCTACACGTTTCATGCTTTTTCCTCCTCTGTTTCCTGGATATTTTTTACCGCTTCCGCTATTTTTGTTGTAACATCTTCTTCCACCATATGGGAAGCTTGTTTAATCGCATTGAAAACCGCTCTTGCATTAGATGATCCATGAGCTTTGATCACCGGGGCTGCCAGCCCGAATAATCCGGCACCGCCATATTCCGAATAATCAAGTTGACCCTTCAGCTGTTTCAAGTCATTTTTCACCAGACCGGCTGCCAGTTTTGTTTTAAAGTTCGACATAAAGGTTTCTTTTATCATAGCAAACATCGTAAGCGCAGTTCCTTCTATGGTTTTAAGAGCAATGTTGCCACTGAAACCATCTGTAACCACGACATCAGCAACGCCTTCGAGAAGGTCACGTGCTTCGACATTTCCGATAAAATCTACCGGCGCTTCTTGCAATTGAGTGAAGGCCTTTTTGGCAAGCTCACTGCCTTTACCATCTTCTGTGCCGACATTTAACAAGCCTACTCTCGGTTTGTTGATTCCTCTGACTTTCTCTGAGTAAATGGAGCCCATGATGGCATACTGGACAAGATGCTGTGCTTTAGCATCAACATTGGCACCAACATCGAGCAAAAGGAACCCTTTTCCGTCAACTGTCGGTAGCGTCGGGCTCAAAGCCGGCCTTTCGATCCCTTTGATTCTCCCCACCATAAAGAGTCCGGCGCTCATCAAGGCTCCGGTATTGCCAGCGGAAATGCATGCATCGGCCCTTCCTTCCTTCACTTCCTGAGCCATCAGCACCATGGAAGCCTGTTTTTTTCGGCGGACCGCACGGACAGGCTCATCCTCGCTGGTTATTTTCTCTTTTGTATGTAAAATGGTTATATTACTTGTATCTTTTACCAATGGCTGAATTTGTTCTTCATCACCAATTAGCGTGATCTGAAGGTTGGCATCAGCTTTTACTGCTTCTATTGCACCTTTGACGATCTCGCCAGGTGCATGATCTCCGCCCATTGCATCAATTGCGATTCTCATGACTGTTCCTGCCCCCTCTGTTCATTCGAACGAAACATTTCAAACACTCCGGAAAACACTTTTTCATTTTCTACGTAGCTATTCACTTCGACGACGGTCCGCCCTTTTCTATCAACACCGGTGACAGCGGCTTTTGCTACGACACGTTCTCCTTTTGTCACCTGGCGGGTAAAACGGATCTCCGCCTTGGCTGTAAGTGCCAGTTCATCATTGATGACGGCCACCGCCAATGAATTAGCCTGGGCGAATAAATGATGTCCCCGTGCAATATCATTCCGGGAAAACACATGCTCCCTATCGATATCCAATATAGAAATTGCCCGTTGATCCAACTCTAAATCTACTATTTCACCGATAACTTCTTCGATCGGTAACGCTTTTACCGTTTCATTCCATTCATTTCTTGCTACCGATTTAATCCGTTCCCTTAACTCCGGAATGGAAAGTTCCATGCGGTCAAGCCTGATCGTCTGGATGCTGACACCGAACTTTTTCGCCAGATCTTCATCTGTAATGAATGGAGTGGAGTCGATCGTTTCTTTTAATTCTTTTTGACGTGTTCGTTTATCCTTTTTCATATTTGCCATCCACCGTCCGAATTATGACTAGGTACTAATAGTAATATATAATACCAAATAATCTAATGCAAGAGTAAGGGGATAAGATAAGAAAGAGTGCTCTATTATATTGACTCAAAAAGGTAATTACTTCCCGCTGCTATCAAAAGTAATAATAAAAGCTTGCAGAAAAACCATGTGGCCCTCTGCAAGCTTTATTTATAGTGAAAACCTTTGTACTTAATGCAATTGTTTGTGTTTATGCTTTATCGGTGTTTTGTCTTTTATGTCATCATTGTAAAGATGACAGGCAACGAAATGTTTGTCATCCACTGCCTGCCAGACGGGTTTTGTCGTTGCGCATGCTTCCATCGCCATTGGGCACCGGGTGCGGAACACACATCCGCTCGGTGGATCGATCGGGCTGGGCAGTTCCCCTTCCAAAATCACTCTTTCCCTGCGCTCTTCCACATCCGGATCAGGTATCGGGATGGCAGATAATAATGCCTGCGTGTAAGGATGTTTCGGGTGTTCATAAAGACTGTCACTGTCGGTCAATTCTACTAAGTGGCCAAGGTACATGACTCCGATCCTGTCTGAAATATGACGTACCATGGATAAATCATGGGCAATGAATAGATAGGTCAACCCTTTTTCTTCTTGTAATCTCTCTAATAGATTCACTACTTGAGCTTGTACAGAAACATCCAAAGCAGAAATTGGTTCGTCTGCAATGATAAAGTCAGGGTCCAGTGCCAGCGCGCGTGCAATTCCGATCCGCTGCCTTTGTCCACCGCTGAATTCATGGGGATATCTGGTAGCATGATCACGATTCAACCCTACCTCTTCCAGCAATTGATACACTCGCTCCATCCGCTTCTTTTTATCGGGATATAAATTATGGACAATCATTGGTTCTGATATGATTTCTCCTACGGTAGAACGTGGATTCAAAGAGGCATAAGGATCCTGGAAAATCATCTGCATATTCCGGTAAAACTTGAATTTTTCTTCTTCGCCCTGTCCATGGACATCTTTTCCATTATAGATTACCTGGCCATCCGTCCGGCTATATAACCCCATAATCGTTCTGCCGATGGTAGATTTGCCGCAGCCAGATTCGCCGACAAGACCGAATGTTTCTCCCTGGTAGACGTCAAAACTGACATCATCTACCGCCTTAAGATTACGACCTTTACCAAGGTTGAAGTGTTTTTTCAATTCATTCACTTGTAGTATGACTTTGTTGCTCATGCTGGTTCCTCCGTCTCCTGCCAGTAGCGTCTGGCTGCACATAGTTCTTTTTCATAAATTGTTCCTGCTAGTGCTCTGACTTCAATCCCCTTTCCTGTACTTGGAGAATGAAGCATTTTTCCATCACCATAATAGATACCGACATGATGGATATTCCCTTGCCCTTCTTCATAAGCGAAAAACAATAGATCGCCGGGCATGAGGTGGTCAAAAGAGATTTCTTCTCCTGCTTTAGACTGATCGGAAGCATCTCTAGGGATTTGATAACCTGCCGCTTTATGCATGTTGTAAGTAAATCCTGAACAGTCATAGCCATAGGCACTCATGCCGCCCCAAAAATAAGGCAGGCCGATAAAAGCTTCTCCGAGGCGGACAATATTTCCCCCACTCTCTTTTTTCATTCCCAGCGATTCAGCAAATACGATCGAGTCCGCCACGCGTATATAGGCGGGACCATGGGGTGTATTAACCTTGATTGAATCCTCAAGGATCCCAAGCACAGGCAGCATCGTCATATAGCTTAATACAAGGATTGTTTCTCCGGCTTCATCTGTCAATATGGCCTTTTTGCTTGTCACTACTGCTGTTTTGTCCGTTTCCCATAGCTGGGTTGTAATGGGTTGTAATTGTGCAAGCGGAACCCAGCCAGGATAACCTCGCTCATCTTTCTTAGAGGGCTGAGTGGGGATGATCACATGGGCCCAGCCATTATTTTTATCTGTTACCATTACTTCCTCTCCATATAAAAGCTGAGACTGTACCAGGTTTTCGTCACACAGTTCCAAACGTTTCTCTTTGGTCAGCCGTTTCAGCCATTCCTCCAGTCTCACTGGATTGGCTAACCCGGGTTCATCCAGTTCTCTTGGTGAAATCGGAGCTGTCCAAACCGTGGCTACCGTCACATTGACAATATAATTTTCATATGATTCTTCCAGCATCAGATATCCTCCTTATTTCTTGACGAATTGCTTTCGTATCTCCTTAATCCCCATACCAGTATCTGAGGACAGATGTATATCTTTTCCTCGATACTCGACGCCTCCTTCCAGCACATCATCCGCAAGCATCAGAGGGGCATCAAAGTCGTACCGGGTCACGTTCTTTTGACTGGCTGCAAAGTGACAGGCGGCAGTAATACCAATTTTAGTTTCAATCATGCTTCCTGCCATGCATTCTACCCCATAACTATCTGCTATGGCCGCTATTTTCAGAGCCTGGTAGATGCCTCCACTCTTCATCAGTTTAATATTTATCAAGTCTGCACTTTCTGTTTCTAATACCTGCCTTGCATCATACAATGAAAATACGCTTTCATCTGCCATTATAGGTGTATCCACTTGTTCCTTCACTTGCTTTAACCCACCAAGATCATGCGCTTTTACCGGCTGTTCCACAAGTTCGATATCCAGGCCGGAATCTTCCATTTTTCTGATTGCATATACCGCTTCTTTCGGTTTCCATCCCTGGTTCGCATCGAGTCGGATCAGGATATCTTTACCGGCAGCTTCTCGCACCGCTTGAACCCGCTTAATATCGGTATGAATATCATTTTTGCCCACTTTCACTTTCAACGCATGAAAACCATTCTTTATGTACCGGGCTGCGTCTTCGGCCATTTCTTCCATCGTATTGACACTGACCGTGTAATCTGTTTCTAACTGGTTCCGATACCCTCCGAGAAACTGATAGAGCGGCATGCCAGCGTACTGGGATATACAGTCGTAAAGAGCCATATCAATGGCTGCTTTGGCGCTTGTATTGCCGACCAACACCCCGTGCAGCCTTTCAAACACTCTCTCCCGCTCCAGCAGCGACATCCCTGCCAGACGGGGAGCAATGATATCATTCACTGCTGACTCGATACTTGCAAGGCTTTCTCCGGTAATGACATGAGTTGGCGGTGCTTCTCCGAACCCCACCGTACCATTGTCACAGGATACTTTGACAGCGATCGTTTCCGCTACCGTAACCGTCCGAAGTGCAGTTTTAAATGGTGTATGCAGGGGAGCGGATATTCGAAAAGTTTCTATAGATTGCAGTTTCATGGGAGCACTCCTCTTTTGGTTTATTTTACTCCTGGAGCGATAATAAGGGATAAATTCTTTGTTGACATTTCAGCCTGTACGCCGAGTGGAACAGCGAAATGAGGCTGGCAATGGCCAATTTTGAAACCCGCTATTACAGGCTTGTTCAGGTCGCTCAAGTATTCATTTAAAACTTGTGAAAGACTGAGAGATTCTTTCCGCTTGGATGGTTCAACATTCTTGAAGTCACCAACAAGAATACCTGCCGCCTCATCAAGCTTTCCGCTTAACTTCAGTTGATTCAGCATACCGTCAATCCGGTACGGTTCTTCGTCAATATCCTCGATAAGCAATAACTTCCCCTTTGTGTCCAATTCATAAGGAGTTCGAAGCGTACTCACCAGCAATGATAAATTTCCACCAACGAGCTCACCTGAAGCGATACCTTCAGAAATTATCATTAATTCGGAATAGGCGGTCGTATAGTTGAGATTCGTAGGGGTGAATAGCTGATGGAACAAATCCTTGGATTGCTCATGGAAATCGTCTTTGCCGATATCCGAGCTGAGCATCGGCCCGTGGAAGGTGACGAGCCCTGTCTGCTGACGTATCGCTGTATGTAAGAACGTGATATCGCTATAGCCCCAGAAAGGTTTAGGATTTTCTTTTATCAGCTCGTAATCAATCTTCCCGGCAATCCGTCCTGTGCCGTAACCTCCACCCGCACAAAAAATCCCTTTGATTTCCGGGTTGCGGAACATGTCATGAACATCAGCCAATCGGTCTTCATCTCTTCCTGCCAGGTAGCCATGGACATCTTTCACATGATCTCCCACAACGACCTCGAGACCAAGGGATTCTATAAATGGGACAGCCTGATACATCTGATCAATATTCGGAGGGCTCGCTGGTGCTATAACGCCTATTTTATCCCCTTTATGTAAACGGTTTGGTAACAACACCTTCATACCTGCCTTTCGTATGTAAAAAGGGACAGAGCAAGGATCAGCCATTGACCTGGTACTAGATCGTGCTTCCATCGGCGCCTGCCCCGTCCCTCTTTCAATCTGTTTTTTTAATAAGGAACTATTTCATTTTGTCTATTGCTTGATATCTGCCCATTTTAATTCCAAGTACCCTACTGGATGACGGACGATATTTTCCACTTTATCTTTTTGTAATACAACCTGGTTGTAGAAATGAATCGGGAAGATCGGCATTTCTTCAAATAAAATCTTTTCCGCTTCATACATATATTCGAAACGCTTCTCTTCATCTGCTTCGTTCTTTGCTTTAGCGATCAGCTTGTCGTATTGCTCATTGGACCAGCCAGTACGATTCATGGAAGAATTGGTGGTGAAGCTTTCCAGGAAATTGATCGGATCTGCATAGTCAGCAAGGAATGAGCTTCTGGATAATTGATGCTTTAAATCTTTCTGATCCTGTAAGAACACGTTCCACTCCGTGTTTTCAAGCGTGATATCAATACCAAGATTTTCTTTATACATGTTCTGGATCGTCTCTGCAATTGCTTTATGGGAATCGCTGGTATTATAGGTCAATGTGACTGGAGGAAGTTCTTCATACCCTTCTTCTTTCATCCCTTCTTCCAATAGCTGTTTGGCTTTTTCAGGATTATGTTCAACCAGTTTGCCATTTTGTTCACGGAAATCATTGCCCGCTGGATCCGTAAAACCATAGGATACAAAGCCATAAGCCGGTTCTTCCTTGTTTTTGGTTACATAGTCCACGATATCCTGCTGGTTGACAGCCATCGCAAACGCTTTACGGATTTTTTCATTAGTAAACGGTTCCTTGTTGACATTGAAGCGGTAAAAATACGTGCCTGCCTGATCTTCAATCACTACATTTTCGTTATCCAGCAGTTGTTCTGCCATCTCGCTTGGAATACCAGAGGTATCCAGGTCACCGCTTTCATACATTTGATATTCTGTGTTGGTATCGTTGACCATTGCCCACTCTACCTTATCCAGTTTGACGGTTTCTGCATCCCAGTACTCATCGTTCTTTTCCATGACCAGCTTGCTGTCGTGCTTCCACTCAGCAATTTTGAACGGTCCGTTTCCTACAAAAGTGTCAGCTTCTGCATACCACTCTTCATTTTCTTTTTGAACTTTTTCATTGATTGGGAAAAATGCAGGGTTGGAAATGACATTAAGGAAATACCCGGTAGGTGCTTTCAATGTCACTTTCAGCGTTTTCTCATCCACGGCTTCTACCATCACGTCATCCCTTGTGCCTTCTCCCGTGTTATAAGCTTCTCCTCCTTCAATGAAGTACCCAAGGAAGGCTGCAGGAGATGCTGTTTCAGGGTCAAGCAGACGCTTCCAGGCAAATTCAAAGTCTCCCGCTGTAACGGGATCGCCATTGGACCAGTTGGCATCCTCACGAATATGGAAGGTATATACCTTTCCATCTTCTGAAATCTCCCATTTCTCTGCAGTCGCTGCTGCAGGCTCATGGGATTCATCAAGCCTGGTCATTCCTTCCATTAAGTTGTTCAACACATTCCAGGAATAGGAATCAAAACCAATCGGAGGATCCAGGGAAGTAGGTTCTGTCCCATTATTCAGCTTCAGTACCTTTTCCTCACCTGAAGCTTCCCCTCCTCCTTCTTTCTCCTCGTCACTGCCAGAGCTGCCACTTGTCGTACACGCAGACAGAACTACTGCCACCATGACGGCTAAAAACATCGTCAGCCATTTTTTCATGTTACGTTCCCCCTTTTAGGTATGTATTTATCTTGAGGCTTCACTTGGAAGCCAACAATTTGTTAGCCCGCTCATCCTGGAGCCAGCACTCAACCTGGTGCGTCTCGCTAAGCTCAGTCTGCATCGGATAAACCCGCTCGCACACTTCCATCGCTTTTGGGCATCTCGCTGTAAAAGGACATCCAACTGGTGGAGAAAACAAATCCGGAGGAGTCCCGTCAATCGGTATCAGTTTACCCTCCCGCCTGTCCAAACGCGGCACAGATGTCAACAAGCCATTGGTATAGGGGTGCTGAGGGCGATAGAAGATTTCTTTTTTTGTCCCGACTTCGATAACCTTACCCGCATACATAACAGCGATCCTGTCGGCGATTTTAGCCACTACTCCTAAATCGTGGGTGATCAGGATGATCGCTACCCCGGTCTGTTCCTGGATACGCTCGAACAGTTCGAGAATTTGCGCCTGAATCGTCACATCCAGCGCAGTTGTCGGTTCGTCTGCAATCAATAGCTCTGGTTCACAGATCAGCGCCATCGCAATAACGATACGCTGCCTCATTCCTCCACTGAATTGATGGGGATATAAACCAAGCCTTTCTTCCGGATTCGGGATGCCTACTAATTCCAGCATTTCTATCGCTTTTTGTTTCGCTTGCCGGTTAGAAACGGCCGTGTGCTGTTTCAGTCCCTCGGTCAGCTGGTTACCCACTGTCAGGGTAGGATTCAATGCGGTCATCGGGTCCTGAAAGATCATGGATATATCCACTCCCCTGATCTTTCGCATTTGTTTTTCGGGAAGATGGCGTAACTCTTTGTCTTTGAATTTAATCGTTCCATTCGTAATCCTGCCAGGCGGTTGAGGAATCAAGCGCATAATCGAGCTGGCAGTCACGCTTTTTCCGCAGCCGGATTCCCCGACTATCGCAAGTGTTTCACCTTTATATAAGTCAAAGCTGACTCCTCTTACGGCCTGTACTTCCCCTCCATAAGTCAAAAAGGAAACTTCAAGGTCTTTCACTTCCAGTAACTTTTCCAATGTTGTCACCTCCTTAGCTTAGGATCCAGTGCATCCTGAAGCCCGTCTCCAAGTACGTTGAATGCAAACATAGTTGCAGATATGAAGAAAGCAGGGAAAAACAGTCTCCACCAGTGTCCAGATAATATGGTCCCTAACGCATCATTCGCCATTACTCCCCAGCTGGCATAGGGTGATTGGATTCCCAGACCCAGGAAGCTCAAAAATGCTTCAGCAAAAATAGCTGTAGGTACGGTCAATGTCATTTGGACGATAATTGGACCCATCGTGTTAGGAAGCAAATTCTTCCTGATGATCCGCCAGGTTTTCGTCCCAAATGACTGGGAAGCTAATACGAATTCATAATTCTTGATCTGGAGTACCTGCCCGCGTACAATCCGTGCCATTCCAACCCATCCTGTCACTGTGAGGGCGATGATGATGGTCAAAAGACTCGGCCCCATGACAACCAGAAGCAAAATGACGACCAGGAGATATGGCAATCCGTAAAGGATTTCTATGATACGCATCATCATGCTGTCGGTACGTCCTCCTTTATAACCGGCAATGCCTCCATACACCACTCCGATGAAGAAATCGATCAGTGCGGCCATCAATCCGACAAACAAGGAAATCCGGGCACCATACCAGGTCCTTGTAAATACATCCCTGCCCAGGTTATCTGTACCAAACCAGTGGCTGGCAGAAGGTGGCTGATTCTGATCGGCCAAAGGACCATTCTGAACGGTATAGGGAGATAAAATCGGCCCAAAGATAGCCAGCAAAGCCAGAAATATCAAAAATACCAGGCCGCCCATGGCCAGTTTATTTTTGACCAGTCGCCTCCAGGCGTCCTGCCAGTAGGATAACGAGGGACGTACAACCTTTTCTCTGTCTTTCTGGCTTTTTTCCTTGGGTTTGAACCATTCATCAGGAATATCATGGACAGCAGGAGAATGCTTTGCCTTTTGTTCTTCCGCAAGATGATTCATGCTCATTCTCCTTCCTTTGTATGCATTTTGATTCTAGGGTCAAGCAGGCCGTATGCAATATCGACCAGGAACAACATAAACACTAAGAAAAAACTGTAGAATACGGTCGTACCCATAATCAGAGGATAATCCCGCTGGTTAATGCCTTCGATGAAGTATCTTCCCATACCAGGAATAGCGAATATTTTTTCAATGACAAACGTCCCTGTCAGGATACCGGCTAATAAGGTACCAAGAATGGTAACAACAGGCATCAAAGCATTCTTCAAGGCGTGTTTGAAAATGATTTTATATGGTTTCAAGCCTTTTGCTTTCGCCGTCTTAATATAATCCTGGGTCAACACTTCCAGCATACTGGAGCGGGTCAGCCTGGCGATGATCGCCATCGGCCCTGTAGCCAATGCCAGCGTAGGCAGCACCATATGAGTCGGGCTGGACCAGGTCGCAGCAGGGAAAATTTCCCAATCGACAGCGAGCTTTTGAATCAACAGTGTTGCCAGTACAAAGTTAGGGATTGAAATTCCCAGCACAGCTAAGGTCATCGCTAAATAGTCGATAATGCCGTTATGTTTGAGCGCTGCCAGCACGCCTAGAATAATTCCGGATATAAGAGCCACCAGGACCGTAACAATTCCTAACTCAAAAGAAATCGGAAATCCACGTCCCAGCAAGTCATTGACCGTTTCGGTCGGATGTTTGATGGATGGCCCGAAGTCCAGAGTCGCAATAGATTTCAGGTAGATCAGGTACTGGACAAATAATGGCTCATCCAAATGGTAGTGGGCTTCCAGGTTTGCCTGGACCGCTGCATTGGTTCCCCTTTCCTGGTTGAGTGGAGAACCAGGAATGGCATGCATTAAAAAGAATGTAAGTGTCGCAATGATCAATACAGTTGCGATCATAATTAGAAATCGCTTCATTATGTATTTCGTCATACAGGCACCCTCCCTAGCTGAAAGACGTATGCATCGCCAGTTCGGTCATGACGATCATCGCCTGATAAGCTTCTATGATATCTTTTGCCTGGTATTTCACAATTGTGGTGCCTGGTTCAATTTCAGTATTCGGCATCAGGTTCGCCCATTCTGCCTGGCCGTAATTGGTAAATTCTATTCGTAATACGGGATTGTCAGGCGGAGTCAAGGGTTTGACCAGATGACGTTTTTTCAATGCTTCAGTCACTTTTTCCTGTAATAGTTCTCCAGCTTTCAATGGAGTCAGACTTTTGACTGCTGAGCGGGAAATCGTTTCTTTGACAACTGCTGTCGTTATGTTTGGAATAAGTGATTCAGCTTCCTGTCCGGCACAATCATCACCCGCGACTAATAAAACGGGAACACCATAGTATCCGGCAACGTATGCGTTAAAGCCAAGTTCCCCTACCTCGACATCGTTTATGTAGAAATTCCTTACTCCGAAAATCATCGAATGGGACATTACCCCGCGCTGTCCAGCTCTTGCATGATATCCAACGAACATCGCCCCAGAAAAGCTATCATCCAGGCTTTGTACCATTGATAGCGGTTTCACATCCCCTGTTATCAGATGTGCTTCCGGATGGAGCTCATCGATCAGCAGGTTGTTCATCTTCGAATGGCTGTCATTCACTAAAATATCTTTGCAGCCGAATTTCCTGGCCGCCTCGATGACGTAATTCGTTTCCTCTGTCATAATGCGTCGGGCCCGGTCGTAATTAAGTTCCGATGAATCTACGTATGTATAATCGGGCAGACCGGTTATTCCTTCCATGTCCACTGAAAGAAATAGTTTCATAGATGCAACACTCCTTTGGGTGTTTAAATTATTAAGTTTTTGGTGAATTTTCTTAAAATTCTATCAAATATTTCCTGAATTAGCAATGGAGTTCAAAAATATGTAGAAATTTACTCTCTTTCAGTAAGCGCTTTCATAAAAGTGTTCACTGAAAGTTCGCATAGGAAAGAAAAGAAAAGGGCCATTTCAGGAACGAAGTCTCACCCACGTAAACATATAGCAAAATCAAAATAGTGGATCAGCCTCCGTGCCGAAACAACCCTCATCTCCAGTTAATCTAGTATTTCTCCTTGTAAAGCTTCGTCACGATATAATATCCCCCGTAAAGCACTCCATGCTTCATCGGTATCCAACTGGTTCGACGCTATAATATCCGCGGCGTCCTTTCGAGCCGTCTCAAGCGCACGATAGTCATGTACCATATCACCGACTTTGAATTCGGGTACCCCGCTTTGTTTCTTCCCGAAAAAATCACCGGGACCACGCAGCTGGAGGTCCTGCTCCGATAATTCGAAACCATCTGTCGTTTCGGTCATGATCCGCATCCGTTCTTTACCGATTTCACCTTTCGGTTCAGCTAAAAGAATGCAATAACTTTGAGCATCTCCGCGACCGACACGTCCTCTGAGCTGATGTAGTTGACTGAGGCCGAATCGTTCGGCGTCGTAAATCACCATGACAGTCGCATTTGGGACATTGACCCCTACTTCTACTACAGTGGTGGATACAAGAATCTGTATGTCATTATCGACAAATTGCTGCATGACTTCCTCTTTTTCTTCCTGATGGAGCCGGCCATGCATCAGGCCTACGGAAATATCCGGTTCATAGTAGGTCTGCAACTGGTGATGAAGGTCCACTGCATTCTGGATATCCAGTTTATCCGATTCTTCAATCAACGGAGAAATGACATAAGCCTGGTGTCCGCTTGCGATTTCTTTATGAATGAATTGCAGTACCCGGTCCATCATGTCTCCTTTAACCCAGTATGTCTCAACCGGTTTTCGGCCGGCTGGCATTTCATCAATGACAGAAACATCCATATCTCCAAAGGCTGTGATTGCAAGCGTTCTGGGAATAGGTGTGGCAGTCATGAATAGTACATCCGGATGCAGCCCTTTATCCCTTAACGTCCGCCGCTGATTGACCCCGAAACGGTGCTGCTCATCGACGATCACCAATCCCAGATTGGAAAATACCACTTCATCCTGGATCAGGGCGTGAGTTCCTACAATGATGTCTGCCTCCTGGTTACTAATTTCCTCCAGTACTGCTTTTCGCTGTTTTCCTTTAATAGATCCGGTCAATAATACAATCTTCACCCGATCCCCGAACATCTGCTGAAGCGATTCAAAGTGCTGTTCAGCCAGTATTTCGGTCGGTACCATCAATGCACCCTGGTTCCCTGCTGTAATAGCCGCATATAAGGCAATAGCAGCAACTGCTGTCTTCCCTGAACCGACATCACCCTGCAACAGCCTGTTCATGCGATGGGGAGATTTCATATCTTTTAAAATTTCTGCCAGCGACTTCTTTTGCGCTTTCGTGAGTTCAAATGGAAAGGAGTCCACAAAGTCTGTCAGCTTATCATTATCATAAGCCTGCCTATTTCCTTCTGTTGCTTCCCGTTTCAATTTACGTAAAAGCTGCATCTTAAGCTGAAAAACCAGAAATTCTTCATAAGTGAATCTTCTCCGGGCGTGCTTTAATAACTCCCTGCTTTCGGGGTAGTGCATTTGCCATAAAGCAGCCGACCGTTCCGGGAGTTTGTAGCTCTCCATCAAATGCTCTGGTAAGATTTCACGGATTTCTTCCCCATAGTCTTCCAGTGCCTGGTGGATCAGCTTCCGCATTTTTTTCATGGTGATGCTTTCTTTTAAAGAATAGACCGGCTGGATCGGGTTTTGCTCCTCCGCCCGGCCCTTTTTATACTGGCTGACCGTTATTTGCAGCCGATGCTGATCCCACTTTCCCGTCACGGTAATAATGTCGCCGGGATTGATTTGTTTTTTTGCAAACGCGCGGTTGAACATCACTGCTTTCACAGCAAATTGATCTACCTGCAATGTCATCGTCAACCGGGATTTCTTACGACCATAAAAAGTAAGGGAAGGTTCACCAATGACCTCCCCTTCGATGGTCGCTTTTTCATCATGAACTAGTTCCGTCAACGGTTTGACCTCATAAGTATCATAACGATAGGGAAAATAGAACATGAGGTCTTCGATGGTATATATACCTAGTTCATTCAGGGTTTCTGTTACTTTCTCCCCTACTCCGTTCACCTCGGAAACTGGTTGCGTCAACACATAATCACTCTTTCTTCAAAGAAATTCCGTACACTTTCGCTTCTAGTTCTCTTCCCGTAGGTGTTGCCGCCAACCCTCCCTGGGCTGTCTCACGCAATGCTACCGGCATCGTCTGCCCGATTTTGTACATCGCGTCGATCACTTCATCACAAGGAATGCGGCTGGTCACGCCGGCTAATGCCATATCAGCAGCTGTAACGGCATTAGAAGCTCCCATCGCATTACGTTTGACACATGGTACTTCCACGAGGCCGGCAACCGGATCACAGACGAGGCCAAGCATATTCTTTAATGTAATTGCCATTGCTTCAGCCGATTGTGATGGCGTACCACCTGCCATCTCGACAATTGCAGCAGCTGCCATTCCAGCCGCCGATCCGACTTCTGCCTGACATCCTCCTGCAGCACCGGAAATGGAAGCATTATTCGCCACGACGAATCCAAATGCCCCAGATGTGAAAAGATAACGTACCATTTGTTCTCTCGTCGGATTTAATTTATTTTTTACTGCAAAAAGCGTTCCTGGCACACATCCGGCACTACCGGCTGTCGGAGTCGCGCAAATAGTACCCATGGCAGCATTCACTTCATTTGTCGCTACCGCCTTACTGACCGCATCAAGCAGGATAGTACCTGATAAAGGTTCATGGTTTTTCATATATTCCTGGATAAGTACAGCATCGCCGCCTGTCAGGCCACTATGGGATTTCACTCCTTTAAGGCCATCCTCGACTGCTTTTTCCATGACATCCAGGTTACGTTCCATCTGCCCGAAAACCTCTTCCCGGGTTCTTTCTTTGACTTCCATCTCCTGACGAATCATCACTTCTGATATTTGAATGCCTTCACTTTCCGCCATTTCGACGAGTTCGGCTACATTACGAAACATGATACATGCCCCTTTCTATTAATCGACTATCTTAGCCACTTGCAGGATATGGTCGGCTCTTTCCAGCTCTTTCAAAATACTTTCATCTATATTCTGATCGACTTCGATGACCATTAATGCCTGCTGTCCTTCCTGCTTCCGGGAGACTTCCATATGGCCAATATTGATTTCATGGCGAGCCAGAATGGACGTTACAGAAGCAATTGCCCCGTATCTGTCATTATGGATCAGCAAGACTGCCGGATGGCCGCCAGACAGGCGTAATTCAAAACCGTTCAACTCGGTGATTTCCGCCATTCCTCCACCAATTGAAATACCGACAAGCTCCAGATCCCCATCATCGTCACCGATGCGGATCCTGGCCGTGTTGGGGTGATCCGTATGAGAATCTTCTTCATGGAACCTTATTTTGATCCCATTTTGTTTAGCAGTTTCTAAAGCCTCTCTTATTCTAGTGTCGTGCGTATCGTAATCCAGCAGTCCGCCAACAATGGCGACGTCTGTACCGTGTCCCTTATATGTTCTGGCAAAAGAACCATACAAATGGATTTCCGCCCATTTAGGCTCCCGGCCGAAGAGATTTCGGGCTGCACGTCCGATTCGCGCTGCTCCTGCTGTATGCGAACTGGACGGTCCGATCATGACAGGACCCATAATATCGAAAACTGATTTGAATTTCATATGTCACCTTTCCCTTCCATGAGATAAGCAGTTATGTATAGCGTTCACATAAGCTTATACCCTATTCTATTTTAGCGAGAAACCGTTTACTTGAACAGGTGTTTCCATACTATTTTTTCCTGAAAGATAATAAGTTTGCCAGAATACACATCACGTATTATAATTTAATTTTGTGGGTTGCATGAACAACCGGGTGGGAGAGGGCTACAATTCTATAGAGGAGTACACCATGTTTAACAAGCATAAACATGACATCGATGCTGCCCAGTGGAAAAATGACGTACTGGCTGGTTTCATCGGCTACTTCACGACTGTATACATCGTAGCAGTAAACAGTTCGATTTTGAACGATGCCGGAATCGGTGTGGAAAATTCCATGGTCGCTACCATCCTGGCCAGCTTTTTCGGCACGTTACTGATGGGATTGCTTGCCAATGCCCCGATGGTACTGATACCGGGAATGGGGGTCAATGTCCTGTTTGCGTATACGATTGTTGAAGGTACGGGTATGAGCTTTCAGGAAGGTCTTGCTGTTGTCATTGTATCATCTTTGATATTTCTTTTGACAGCTTTTACAAAGCTTGGCGAGTGGCTGAAAGAAGCGATTCCCGACTCGCTGAAGCATGCGATCACCGTTGGCCTTGGATTGTTTTTGACATTGATCGGCCTTGAAAAAGGCGGATTGGTCGTCAGAGGAGAACATTCCCTGATTGCGCTTGGTAATCCATCTTCTGAAATGGTGATCACCAGCCTGTTGACATTATTTATCGGGATCTTTCTGTTTACGAGGAATGTACCCGGCAACTTCCTGGTGACGATGATCATAGGTACAGTGATTGGCTACTTTTTTGGATTGCTCGGTGAGCCTGGCAAAGGGATTTCAATGGAAATGGATTCTTTTGTATGGATCCCATCTTTTGCCGGCATCGGGTCGTTGACCTTCTGGATGGCTGTTTTCCCATTAAGTATTGTGCTGATATTTGAAAATATGGGTTTGATCCATGGTCAGTTAGCCATGCTCAAAAACGAAGGTAAATTCAAACGAGCCTACCAGGCAACAGCATTTTCTGCACTGGCAAGCGGATTTTTAGGCACTTCGCCGACTGTTTCTTCTGCTGAAAGTGCAGCCGTCATAGCGTCCAAAGGAAAAACCGGCCGTGCTGCTATCACAATGGCGATCCTATTCCTGGCAACGTTACTGTTGATCCCCTGGATTTCAATGGTGCCATCCACTGCCATCAGCCCGATATTGATCATTGTAGGAGCTTTAATGGTCCAAAATATCAAACATATCGAGCTGGATCAGCTATCAGAGACGATGCCTGCATTTTTGATCATTGTCATGATTCCGTTCACCTATTCGATTGCTGATGGGATGGCATTTGGATTCATCGCCTATCCACTGGTAAAGCTGGCGATCGGTAAACAAAGGGAGCTATCTTTCCCGGTCGTATTCATCGCGATGATGTTCCTATTCGAATTTGTCATGCGATCAGTCGGACATTAATATATTAAAAATATAAGAAGCTCAGAGTATATAAGCTCTGGGCTTCTTTTACATGATCCTCCCCGATAAGTCCAGAACATTTTCATGCATCACTTAATGTTCATAAAGCATTTTCCTGGTCATTCCTCCGTCAATGACGATGTTTTCTCCGTTAATGAAATCATTTTCTTCCTGGCTTAGAAAAACACAGGCTCTTGCAATATCCTCCGGTCTTCCTACTCTTTTGGAAGGGTGCTGGAAATGGTCGACTTCACTTAAGTCCTGATAATTTTCCGTTGCTATCCAGCCTGGACTGATAATGTTCACACGGATATAATAATCACTCAATGTCATTGCCAATGAATGAGTGAGTGCCACGATTCCTCCCTTGCTTGCTGAGTAGGCTTCTGTATGCGGTTCAGCCATCGAAGCTCTCGTAGATGCAATATTGATAATGCTGCCCCCCTGTTCCTTCATTAGTAATGCAGCTTGTCTGGTTAAGTAAAATACACTACTTAGGTTAGTAGAAATGACTTCATTCCAGTCTTGTTCGCTCATCTCCCAAAAGTCTTTGAATTTTGAAATTCCTGCATTATTCACTAAAATGTCAATTCGTTCATATTCGTTTTCAATTTCCTTGAATAACTTCTGTACTGCTTCGTAATTGCTTACATCACACCATTTAAATTCTGCCTGATAACCGTTTTCTTTCCAGCCTTTACAAACTTCCCTGCCCTTTTTTTCATCTTTATCAATAAGTATGACTGTATAATCCTTCTTAACAAAAGCATTAACAATGGCTTCTCCAATACCATTTGCTCCTCCGGTTACGATTGCGATTTTCCTTTCTTCCATCATCATTCCTCCTTTACCACTATGTTACCGAAACATCTGCCACGTAAACTATGATAAAAGAGACAGTGGATTTTCCACTGTCTCATGTCCCGCAATAGGTTCGGTATGGGAGCCTGGATGGTGCTGGCAGGGTCGTGTATTCCTCTTGTTCCTGTGAATAGGCATAGGGATTGGAAAGGACATCCAAAAGCTTTTTCATCACGCTATAGTCATCTTTATCTACAGCAGCCTCAAGCGCCTCTTCTACCCGATGGTTTCGGGGGATAATGGAAGGGTTTACTTCCTTCATCAACTGATAAGCAGAAGTCTTCGATATCTCCTGCCTTTCCAACCTCTGCTGCCAACGTTCATACCAATGCTTAAATTCGGCTGCCCCAGCCATCGTTATATCCTCTGGTTTATTTAAAGTCAAAGCACGGAAGGTGTTTGTATAGTCGGCACGATTTTCCTTCATTATGCCGAGAAGATCTTCCACCAGCTCCTCATCATGCTCTTCATCATTTTGAATTCCCAGTTTCTTTCGCATGCCCTTAAGCCAATGGTGTTGATACCAGTGTTCATATTTGCCAAGAATCTCCTGAGCTAATTCAACCGCCTGATCCGGCTTATCATGAATCAACGGTACGAGAGATTCAGCAAATCGTGCCAGGTTCCATTGGCCGATGGCGGGTTGATTCTGATAAGCATAACGGCCTTGAACATCGATTGAACTGAATACGGTTGAAGGGTGGTATTCATCCATAAACGCACAGGGTCCATAATCAATCGTTTCTCCACTGATAGTCATATTGTCCGTGTTCATCACTCCATGGATAAACCCTACCAGCTGCCAATTCGCTATCAGCTCAGCCTGCCGTTTGACCACTTCTTCAAATAGTGTAAGATATCGTTCTTTATATTGTTCCTGTTCTAGTTCTGGAAAATGACGCGCAATAGCAAAGTCTGCAAGCGTCTGAAGTTTTTCCCTATCACCCAGTCTCAACGCATACTCAAATGTCCCTACGCGCAGATGGCTGTCAGCCACACGGGTTAATACAGCCCCAGGCAGCGGGGTCTCCCTTATGACCGTTTCTCCCGTGGTAATAACAGCCAAACTTCGATTAGTAGGAATTCCAAGGGCATGCATCGATTCACTGATGATATATTCCCGAAGCATCGGTCCAAGCGTCGCCCGTCCATCGCCTCTCCGGGAAAATGGGGTGGGCCCTGATCCTTTAAGCTGAACATCATAACGTTTTCCTGAGGGTGTTATCTGCTCACCGAGTAGTACTGCACGTCCATCTCCCAACATGGTAAAATGGCCGAATTGATGACCAGCATAAGCCTGGGCGATTGGAAACGACTGAGCGGGCACCTGATTACCAGCAAATACTTCCACCCCTTCTTTTGTCTGCAATAAATCACTATTCAATCCTAATGTTTCTGCCAATGCCTTATTGAAGGTGACCAGCTCGGGTGAATGAACCGGGACAGGAGCGGCTTTTTCGTAAAACGAGTCCGGCAAACGCGCATAACTGTTATCAAAATTCCATCCCATCTCTTTTATATGTGTCATTATATCTCCTTTGTCTGAATGATTTTGTAAATAGTATTCACGTATATTCTTCTACAAAAACATAAAATCATTAAATCGAAAAAAGATCTAAATCTATTTTGATTTAGACCTTTTCGAGCTTGGGAACCATTAATTATTCTACTGAAAAAATGAAAGAATAAATTGGCTGGTCCCCTTGATGGACTTCCACTTCAATGTCTTCGAATTTTTCTTCCATAAAGGATTCTATCTTTTCGATTTCTTCCTGGGTCGCATCTTCCCCGGTCAGAACTGTCAGAATTTCATCCTCATCTTCATCAATCATTTCATTGAGCAATTTCTCGACAGTGATGATTTTATCTTTATCCGTAGCTTTGATATCGCCATCTAATATACCCATGAAATGATCCTTTTCGATAGTCATCCCGTCAATTTGTGTATCACGCACCGCATAGGTGATCTGCCCTGTTTTTACATGTCCCATCATTCCGGACATTTCCTGCTTATTTGTTTCAAGATCAGCTTCCGGGTTGAACGCCAGGAGAGCGCTCATCCCTTGAGGAATTGATTTGCTCGGGATGACAGCAACATTATCTTCAGCAAGATCGGCTGCCTGCTCGGCAGCCATCACGATATTTTTGTTGTTGGGCAGGATCAGAACGTTTTTCGCATGGGCCTGACTCACGGCTTCAGATATATCCTTCGTGCTTGGATTCATTGTCTGTCCGCCCTGGATGACCACTGTAGCGCCGAGGCTTTCGAACATTTTTTTAAGTCCCTCACCCATGGATACAGTAATTATGCCGTAATCCGCTTTTTCTTTCGGCTGTTGCTTTTTATTCCCTTTTTTATCGCCGACGATGGAAGTATGCTGCTCGCGCATATTCTCGATTTTCATGTTCACAAGACTTCCATAGCGCTGCCCAAGTGTCATCGCCTCACCCGGATATTCTACATGAACATGGACTTTGATGAGTTCATCATCTGATACGACAAGCAAAGAATCTCCCATTTCGCTCAACTCATTGCGGAATGTATCTTCATCATAAGGATGTTCCTTAAGCTTGTCTTCCTCGAATTTAACCATGAACTCTGTACAGTAACCGAATTCTATATCTTCGGTTTCCATAAAATCCTGGGCAAGTTTATGATGTTCTGCATTAACCATCTCATCCATAGAAGAAGTACTTGCAGGCTCAGGTAGCGTTTCCCCTTTCAGGTTGGCAAGAAAGCCTTCATAGATCGTTACAAGTCCCTGTCCGCCGCTGTCTACAACGCCTACTTCCTTCAGGACAGGAAGCAGATCCGGAGTCCGTTTCAACGATGCTTTGGACTCTTTCAAGACTTCATCCAGAAAAACGATCATATCTTCTTCTTTTTCAGCTATTTTGACAGCTGCTTCTGCTGATTCTTTCGCTACTGTCAAAATCGTCCCTTCAACCGGCTTCATGACTGCCTTATAAGCAGTTTCAACTCCAGCCTGCAACGCCTGGGCGAACTCCTTTGTATCACATGACTCTTTGTGGGCAAGCTCTTTGCCAAAACCACGGAATAATTGAGACAGAATGACACCTGAGTTGCCACGCGCTCCCATTAATAAACCTTTCGCCAGGGCCTGTGCTACATCCCCAGTATGGTTATTCTCAACATTTCTTACCTCATTGGCACCTGAAGTCATGGATAAATTCATATTCGTACCTGTATCACCATCAGGAACGGGAAAGACGTTCAATGCATCAATCATATCAGCATTGTTAGTCAGATGCTGAGCGCCTGCCAGCACCATCTCTGCGAACGTTTTGCCGTCCAACATATTAACCGTCACACCTGCTTCCTCCTCTATATCTGCTAGTTTGTCTTATTGATTCGTTTATTCAGCGGAAACACGAACACCCTGAATATAGATGTTCACAGAGTTTACGGATAATCCGACTGTCTTATTCAATGTATATTTCACTTGAGACTGGACGTTATGCGCAACTTCGGAAATCTTTGTACCGTAGCTGACGATAATGTACATATCAATATGCAGCGTGTCTTCTTCCTGTCTGACCACCACGCCTTTGGAAAAATTCTCTTTCCTGAGAATCTCCGCGATACCATCACGCAGCTGGCTTTTAGAAGCCATCCCTACGATTCCGTAGCATTCGACTGCGGCTCCACCTGCAATAGTAGAAATAACTTCGTTACTGATTGTTACTTGCCCATATTTGGTATTCATATCAACAGACATGATGATCCTCCTTCGTCCCTGTTAGTTTATTCCCTATATTATAACACATTCTCAAGTATGTAAGGATTATCGCATAACTCCTCATCTGGTAAAGGCATCCGTTGATTAAAGATTGCCCCTATAATACTTTGGATTAATTACTCCGTTCTGTCAAGTGAAAATTCTTGATATAATTTAACAGCAATTATTGCAATCCCTTGTTCATTATGATACATTGTATAAGTATTTCAAGATACATTTGTAAGCACTAGGAGGGATTACCATGGGACGTAAATGTGTTGTAACAGGACGCAAAACTACTTCAGGTAACAATCGTTCACACGCAATGAACGCTAATAAACGTAATTTCAAGGCTAACGTACAAAAAGTACGCATTCTGGTTGACGGCAAGCCTAAAAAAGTTTATGTATCTGCCCGTGCACTTAAATCTGGTAAAGTAACACGCGTATAATTACGCAGGACTGCGCCTGAAGATTCCGGCGCATATCATTTACTTTAACACGGGAAATCATTTACACTTTTAAAGTACAAAAAAAGCACCCTGCGCCGGGGTGCTTTTTTTGTTACCCTTTTTTAAAGGTTCCTATGACAGCTCTTACGAAGCCACCAATGAATTTTGGGAGTTTAATGGTATAAAATTTCAATGAGTCCCCCTCCTCTTTCCCAAATCACTACTTGCAGATGAACTGTATGGTGCGCGCGCTCAACTATCTCGACTCCTTATTAACAATAGTATGCCCTGGCTGTATGAAAAAGTACCATATTCTTTAACAAGCTTGTTTGACATACAGAGAGTCGACCCGATTGGCAGGCTTTTATTTTCAAGGGGATAATAAAAACCTTGAAGCGTCAGTTCCTCTACAATCAAGGACATGGGAATGAATGATATATATGGATAGCTGTCATTCTTCATTACCTGATGCTCTCCAGGGGTAGTCAGTTCGATATGATTCTGCTTATCAATAATGACTGCTTTGATGCCCGCCCGCTCCGTCTGGTGAAGCAAATGGATATTAGCCAGGGTATGGTCGATCCGCCCGCCGGTAACCCCAAATAAATAAATTTCGTCAGGCTGTTCTTTAATCGCTGCTTTAATTGCCAGTTCTAAGTCGGTATCATCTTTTTCCTCTGGATAGACCTCCGTAACAGCTGCATATCCCTTTATTTCACCAAGGCGGCCTTCCGAAACCGAGTCAAAATCCCCGATTGCCAATTTCATCGGAATTCCTTGTTCATAAAGTACTTCGGCTCCCTGGTCGGCACCGACCCAGGTCATTCCTGCTTCATGATGTGCATTCAATTCAGGAATATACTGTTTCGGCCCTCCGCCGACAATTGCAATACGTTTCATCTGCCACACTCCTAACGGAAAACAGCCGCACAAGGTGCGGCTGGAGAAATTTTAATAAGCATTCTTTATAGCATTAATGGCTGCTTTTCTGTCTTCCTTATTAAAAACGGCGCTTCCGGCAACGAGAACATCGGCGCCAGCATCGACACATGTCTTAGCCGTTTCTGCATTTACCCCACCGTCAATTTCAATTTCAAACGAGAGATCCATTTCATCTCTCCAGTCGGCAATTTGCCGGATTTTCGGCACTACCGATTGAATGAATGACTGGCCCCCGAAACCAGGGTTGACTGTCATTAGTAAAACAAGATCGACATCCGAAAGAATTGGTTTGATCGTTTCAGCTGGTGTAGCAGGGTTGATGACAACACCGGCTTTTACTCCATGACTTTTTATCAACTGGATCGTACGGTGCAAATGCACATTAGCTTCCTGGTGTACTGTTATAATATCAGCCCCCGCTTTAGCGAATGCTTCGATATATTGTTCGGCATTCTCAATCATCAAATGGACATCCAAAGGCAGGTCAGTAACTGGACGCACAGCATCCACGATTAAAGGACCGATCGTGATGTTAGGAACAAAATGCCCATCCATGACATCTATATGGATATAATCCGCTCCCCCGTCTGCCACTTCCTGAATTTCCTGTCCCAGTTTTGCAAAATCTGCGGATAATATAGAAGGTGCTATTTTTGTCATCTATTCAATACCTCGGCTTTCTCGTTTGTATTTCTTCTAAAAATTGCAAGTAATTTTCGTAGCGCTGACTGGCTATTTCCCCATGATCAACACCAGCCTTCACCGCGCACTTCGGTTCTTTTTTATGGAGACATCCCCTGAACTTGCATAAATGCTGGACTTCCCTGAACTCGGGGAAGCATTCCGGCAGCTGATCCTCTTCAAGCTCCTGGAATTCCAGTGAGCTGAAACCAGGGGTGTCCGCTACTAATCCTCCGGCAATTTCAAATAATTCTACATGTCTGGTGGTGTGTTTCCCTCGTCCAAGACTTTCAGAAATCTCATTTGTTTCGATTTCCAATTCCGGGTCCAGGTGATTCAGCAAGGTGGACTTGCCGACGCCTGACTGGCCGGCAACGACCGTGATTTTTCCTGTGAAGTGTGATTGGATCTCCTCAAGCGCCATATCTTTTTCCTTTGATGTCAATAGGACCGTATAACCGGCCTGCTGATAGAGCTCCTGATAAGTGCGTATATCTGCTTCTTCCTTCGACCCGTCTACTTTTGAGATGACAATCAATGGTTCAATCCGATTAGCTTCCACCAGCACAAGAAACCGATCCAGGAGTAAAGGATTGAATGCCGGGTCTTTCGCAGAGGTCATGATCAATGCCTGGTCGACATTCGCAACGGGCGGCCTTACTAATTCATTTTTGCGTTTTTCGATCGAAAGGACGTATCCTTCTTTCTGGTTATCCGCTTCAAAGGTGACTTCATCCCCCACCAAAGGGGTGATCTTTTGTTTACGGAACACCCCTCTGCCTTTACATTGATACACTTTCCCCTCGGAATAGACATAATAGAAGCCACTCAATGCTTTTGTGATTTTTCCTACCGGCATTATTTCACCATCCTAATACTGAATCGTCTGTTCCTCGTAGATTTCACCGTCACGGAGAACTCGATAACTGGCCTCTGAACCAGGAGCTATACTCATTTCAATCTTGAATTCCGTATCTTTCGTAATGGTCGCTTTTTGGTATACCTCTTCCCCGTCTGAATCATTATCTTGCACATAAATGATCACTTCCTGTCCAGGTGGTTCTTCTTCTGGAGGGTTGTCTTTATTTTCATCAACCTGGTTTTCACCGTCTGGATTTTCGCCATCCTGGTTTTCACCGTCTGGATTCTCATCATCCTGTTCCGGATTGTCCTGGTTTTGCTTTTCATCCTCAGGAGGTTGATATTTTACCATAACCGTTTCGGTGTGGGTACGCGGCTTGGCTTCGGGTCCCATAGAGATAACAATCGTCACGGTCGACCCTTGCACCACGGTACCTGAAGAAGGTTCCTGCCTTATAACCTTTCCTTTACCAAAGCTATCCGAGTATTCCTGCTGTACGTCGACTTTCAGGTTGTTTTCTTTTAAATAAGACTCCGCTTCTGCCTGCGTATATCCTGTCAGAGATTTCAAATCGACAGGAGGAGGACCAGAGCTGACAGTGAACACAATTCGTTGATCTTCAGGTACCACTTCCTGGCCGGCATCTGGAAACTGATCTATGATAGTCCCTTTTTCGTATTCGCTGGAGGTCTTCGAAAAACCCTGAATATCAGAAAAACCTTTGGCTTCCAATTCCGTTTTCTTCTGGTCAAAATTATCGCCGATATAATCCCCGAACGTAGTCGTTTCTTTACCATCGCTGGAATAGACAGTGACGGTGGATCCCTCTTTGATCGTTTCGCCCTTGTCAGGATCAGTTCTGATTACATATCCTTCTTCCACTGTATCTGAAAACTCGGTTTCTCTCTCTACCTGAAGGTTCAAATTTCTAAGTTCACTATACGCTTCTTCATACTCCATCCCTGTTACATCGATCATTTCGACGTCTTTTGGCTCCAGTAATCCCGGAACAAGGAATAAGGCTGCTGCCCCGGCAGCTAATAGCACTAGGAATATCGTCAATAGCCATGGCCAGACTTTCTTTTTCTTCTTCTTTTCTTTTTTATTAACAGGTTCGTCCTGTTTTTTATCCGCCACCACTTCGACCGGCTTTGTGGCATGGCTTTTGCCGTTGGTATGGACAATCGTTTCATCGTTATGGTTATTTTCGAATGCTTCTTTTGTTATGACTGGTATCGCCTTCGTTTTTTCATCCAAATCATCTTCGATTACAAATGGGGCTTCATCCATCCGTTCAGGATCCAATGCGGTCGCCATGTCATCTTCCATCTCATGCACATTCGCATAACGTTGGAGCGGATCTTTAGCTGTCGCTTTCAACACGACATTTTCGACACTTTGAGGGAGATCCGGATTCCACCTTTTCAAAGAAGGGGTATCGTTCTGTAAATGCTTCAATGCTACCGAGACAGCCGATTCTCCTGAGAATGGAAGACGTCCGGTCAACAGTTCGAACATGACTATTCCCATAGAATAAATATCTGATTTTTTTGTTGCTACCCCGCCTCTTGCCTGTTCTGGTGATAGATAATGAACAGATCCGAGAATAGAATTGGTCTGTGTCAATGCGGTTGCACTTAAAGCCATGGCTATCCCAAAGTCTGTGACTTTGACTTGCCCGTAATGGTCGATCAGAATGTTTTCCGGTTTGATATCCCGATGGACGATTTCGTTATCATGCGCATGAGCGATGGCGGAAGAGACCTGCTGCATAATATCTATAGCCGCAGTCACATCCACGGGGCTATGAAGCTGTATGTATTTTTTCAACGTCATCCCGTCAATGTGTTCCATGACCATATAATAGATATCATCTTCTTCGCCCACATCGTAGATATTTACGATATTCGGATGGGAGAGACTGGTGGCCGATTGGGCTTCCCGGTGAAACCTGGCGATGAATTCCTCGTCATTCCCGTATTCAAGCCGTAGTACCTTAATTGCTACATCGCGATTCAAAATGGTATCTTTTCCCAGGTAGACATTTGCCATCCCGCCGCCGCCGATTGTCTCTTTGATCAAATATCGTTCGCTCAACAGGCGGTTGTTCAGCATTAGGAGCCACCCTCTTTCTCATTCGAGTGGTCATAATGGACGAGAGCAAGGGTGATGTTATCTTCTCCGCCACGCTCATTTGCAATTTGGATAAGTTTGTTCGCGGCTTCTTCCAGCTCCAGTGGGTTTTTCACCAGCTCAAACAATTCCTCGTCATTCAGTTTATTGGTCAACCCATCACTGCATAGCATCAGTACGTCATTCTGTTCCCAGCCTAATGTCTTAACATCAATCGTCAGGTCCGGCTCCGTGCCAAGCGCCTTCAATAACACATTTTTGCGCGGATGCTGCTCTGCATCCTCTTTCGTTATCTGCCCGGAACGGACCAGCTCATTGACCAGCGAATGGTCTTCCGTCACCTGCTGGAATCCATAATGATTAGCTAAATAACATCTGCTGTCTCCGATATGGGCGATAGTGACGAAATCATTCGTACAAATGGCTGCAACGATGGTGGTACCCATCCCTTTACATTCCTCATTCGCCCTCGAATGCTCCAGAATCGTATGGTTAATGGAATGAATCGCTTGCTCCAGCCACTCTTCGGCCTGGTCTGGTGATGATATTATATCAGCATTCTGCCAATGGTTATGTAAGTAGGAGGTAGCCATTTCACTTGCCACATCCCCCGCTCGATGACCGCCCATTCCATCTGCTACCACCGCAAGCGTCTGGTAACGGCCATTAACAAAAAGGCCTCCGGCATCTTCGTTATGATTTCGCACCTGGCCCCGGTCTGTCAAAAAATAACCGTTCATCATTTCACCTCGTCTTCTGTTACGCTCAGTTACTAAATTTTTGAATCAATCCATCCTTCTCAGCCTGGTCAAAAAGAATCCATCGGTATCAAAATGCTGCGGGAATAGCTGCAGCCCATATTCGCTTAGTCCTGGTGCCTTCTGCAGCGCATCCGGAAGACTCTTGATGAAGGATGCATCAATGATATATTCAGGGTGATTGTCTAAAAACCTTTCAATGACCTGCTCATTCTCGCGCTGGTCCACTGTGCATGTACTATACACCAGCTTGCCACCCTTCTTCAAAAGAGGCGCCATGCTTTCGAGCAGTTCATCCTGGATCGAGGATAATACCAATATATCCTGTTCCTGCTTATGATACTTGATGTCCGGTTTGCTGCGTAGAACGCCTAGTCCTGAACAAGGAGCGTCCAATAGAATTCTATCGAAACTTTCCACTCCATGTTTACTGCCAAGCTCCCGGCTGTCCGCCTGTCCAGCTTCTATGATATCAAGGTCAAGCTGTTTCGCTTTTTCGGAGACCAATTTAGCCTTTTTGGCATGGAGGTCATAAGCGATGACCTTGCCTTCGTTTTGCATTTTCTCGGCAATATGGGTGGTTTTGCCGCCGGGTGCACTACAGGCATCCAGCACGTCCATCCCCGGCTGCACATCCATCATCTCGCCAACCAGCATGGAACTTTGATCCTGAATCGTCAGGATGCCACTTTTGAAGAAACCATGTTTTAGTATGTTGCCTTTCTGAATTAAAATTCCCTGAGGAGAAAGTTTCGATGGTTCCACTTCAAAACCGTCATCGGTCAACTGTCTCATGACCTCCTCCCTGTCGGCTTTCATTGGCTGGACGCGGACGCTGACAACTTTGTGTGTCAGGTTGGTATTACACATCTCCCGTGTTGTTTCCAGCCCATACATATCCACCCAACTGCCAACGAGCCAATCCGGGTGGCTGGTTTCGACAGCTAATCTCTCGACAGGATCCTCGATTTTACTGGTATCCGGTACACCTTCCCGCTGAATAGTCCGTAATACTCCATTTACCAGGGATGCTATCCCTTTATGTCCACGTTTTTTAGAAATTTCCACGGCTTCATGGATAATCGCATGATCAGGAACTTTATCCAAAAACTGCATTTGATAAACAGACATATAAAGCAGCCATTTCACCCAGGATTTCACCTTTTTTTTTCCTTTGATCCTATCATCGACATAATAGGCCAGCAGGTTGCGGCGCTGCAACGTTCCATATACAATTTCTGTCAATAAAGCTCCATCACGCTCTGACAATTTTTCTTCTTTCATGGCCCGGTCAATCAAAACATGACTGAATCCACCTTGATCGCCGATTCTTGTCAGCAGATCCAGGGCCGTTTCCCGTAGCGCAAATTTACTCATTGCCTTTTCCTAACTTTTCGCCTCGTTCCAGCTGACTTCCTGCTCCATTCAGAAAATCGACTGCTGACATCCGCTTTTTTCCTGTTGGCTGTAATTCCGTTATCTTAAGACCTTTCCCATCACCGGCGGTAACGACAAAACCATCTTCCTGGATATCTACAATTACACCTGGCTCACCGTTACCTGAGATACTTGTTTTTTCCCCCCACCATATTTTCATCGGTCTCCCTCTCCAATGGGTGTAGGCAACCGGCCATGGATGCAGCCCGCGGATCTGATTATAAACGGTCACCTGGTCAGCGTTCCAATCGATTTCCTCCTGCTCGCGTTTAATATTGGATGCGAAGGTGACTAACGCTTCATCCTGCCGCTTCGGTTCGATCTCACCAGCCAGCAGTGCCGGAAGTGTCTCATGCAATAATTGAGCACCAGCTTTAGCAAGTTTGTCATGTAATGTTCCGACATGATCTTCTTCCTGGATCGCTACTTTGATTTGAGAAAGAATATCGCCGGCATCCAGTTTTTCAACCATATACATGATGGTGACGCCAGTTTCTTCTTTCCCTTGCAGGATAGCATAATGGATCGGCGCACCCCCACGCAGCTCAGGAAGTAAGGAGGCATGTACATTAATACAGCCATGTTTGGGTGCTTCCAGTAACGCTTTCGGTAAAATTTGGCCAAAGGCAGCAGTAACGATCAAGTCAGGCTCATAAGCGAGCACTTTCTCATATTCATCACGGATTTTTTCCGGCTGAAAGACAGAGATGCCATGTTTTTCGGCGGCCGTTTTTACTGGCGGCGGTGTCATGACCTTTTTTCTTCCTTTTGGCCGGTCCGGCTGTGAAACGGCAAGTACGATTTCATATCTATCTGCGATTAATTGTTCCAATACGGGAACGGCAAAATCAGGTGTTCCCATAAATGCGATTTTTGTCATGGTTGGCGGCTCCCTTCTTACATGAGCTGGTATGGTTGAAAGTCTATCGAAATCTGCAGCTCATTCTTTCTGATTTCTTCATCATAATAATGCAGTACTTTTTTCAATAATTTCCGCTGCTCGGGTTCTTGCTTGTATTTTATCATGCATTGATACCGATATCTATCTTTGATCCGTGCAAGTGCAGATGGGGTCGGGCCGAGGACCGTGGCTCCATCTGACAGTTTACCATTCAAAAACTTGCATATTTTCTGGGTGACTTCCTGTGCTTTCAATTGATTAGGGTGAGAAACGGTAATCAACGTCAAAAAATAAAAAGGTGGATATTGAAAAGCCTTTCGAAGTTTCATTTCCTGATTAAAAAAACGGGTGTAATCATACTGACTGGCAAGCTCAATGCTGTAGTGTTCCGGTGTATAAGTCTGTACGATCACTTCGCCTGGCTTCAAATGACGCCCGGCCCGACCGCTGACCTGAGTCAATAACTGAAACGTTTTTTCCGCTGAGCGAAAATCAGGAAGATTCAAAAGTGAATCTGCTGTCAGCACCCCTACCAGGGTTACGTTTTGAAAGTCCAGCCCTTTGGCAATCATTTGTGTCCCTAGTAAAATATCTGCTTCCCCCCGGCCGAATTGGGAAAGAAGCTTTTCGTGAGCACCTTTTCTTCTGGTCGTATCGACATCCATCCGCACGACTCTTGCTTCCGGAAGCAATTGCTGCAGATTTTCCTCCACTTTTTGTGTCCCTGTACCGAAATACCGGATTGAGTCACTTTCGCATTCCGGACATCTGACCGGCAGGGGTTCCTCATAGCCACAATAGTGACATTTTAACCTTTCCTGTCTGCGATGATATGTGAGTGCGATATCACAGTGGGGACACTCGCTGACATACCCGCAATCCCGGCACATGACGAATGTCGAATAGCCGCGACGGTTCAAAAACAGGACCACCTGCTCTTTTCTTCTCAAACGCTCTTCCATGCTTTCCATCAATGCACGGGAAAACATCGAGCGGTTTCCGGCATGCAGCTCTTCACGCATGTCGACTAATTCTACTTCCGGCATCGTCGCATCGTTCATCCGTTTGGAGAGTGTAAGCAGCCGGTAGTTCCCTTTCTTAGCACGGGCAAAGGTTTCCAGGGTAGGTGTTGCACTCCCAAGTACGACCGGGCACTGATGGTGTTCACTACGGTATATGGCCACATCTCTCGCGTGATACCGGGGGTGATCTTCCTGTTTATAGCTTGTTTCGTGCTCTTCATCAATAATGATAATACCGAGATCCGTAAAAGGAGCGAAGATGGCCGATCGGGCACCCACCACCACCTGCACTTCTTTCCGCTGTATTTTTCGCCATTCATCATATTTTTCTCCCGCTGATAAAGCACTGTGCATAACAGCAACCCTGGAGCCGAATCTCCCTTTAAAACGCTCCACCATTTGTGGCGTCAACGCTATTTCAGGAACGAGCATCACTGCTTCCATGCCTTTATCAATCACCTGCTGTATCGACTGCAGATAGACTTCCGTCTTACCACTTCCTGTAACGCCGTGCAGCAGCATCACCTCATGACGATCTTCTTCGATGCTGGCCAAGACAGGGGCAATCGCTTCCTGCTGTTCTTCTGTCAGGGCAAACGGCTCGGTACGTTCGAATTCTCTATTTTGATAAGGGTCTCTGTATACTTCCTGTTTGAATTCCTCGATGAGCCCTTTTTCTATTAAGGGTTTCAAGGATGCACGGGTAGTCGATAACGTTTGCAGTAAATGTTTTTGGGATACAGGTTCCGGATAATCGACAAAAAATTGTACGATTTCTTTTTGCTTCACTGCCTGCTTCGGCAAATCGATCGTCGCTTCTTCTAATTCCACTGGTGATTTTCCTGGCTGTATCATTCTGGTCGTTTTCTTCGTTTCCTTACTTTTTACCTCGTAATGGACATCAATGAGACCATCATGAATTGTCTTCTGCAGTTGGTGATAACTGATCCCCGCCTGCTCGAATTCTTCAAAATCAATCACATCGCGGCCAGCGAAAAGCTGCTCTAAAGCTTCAGGCAGCACCTCTTCATCCTGGCGCCATAACTCTTTTCTATATTTCGCTTTAAGCACTTGTGGCAGCATAACCTGGAAAGAGGAAATATAAAAGCTTAACGTCTTTTCCGTCAGCCATTTTCCAAGCCTGATCAGTTCCTCCGTAAGAATCGGGGTAAGGTCCAGCACATCGGAAACAGGCTTCAGTTTATCAAACTCACTTTCATCTGTGAGTGATACGACATACCCCATTACTTTACGCGGGCCGAATGGAACGATGACCCGGACACCCGGCTGGACGATACCTTGATATTTAGCTGGAATTCGGTAATCAAAGGGGCGGTTGGTCTGTGAAGACGGGACATCGACGACGACACGGGCAATGTCTAAACTACTCATGAGGCCAATCCAACTTAATCTGGTTGAATATGGTTTGTGCCAATTGTTTTTTACTCATCATCGGCAGTTCTGTTTCCTCGAACTTATGATTGATGTATACCGCTCTATTCGTATCATGGCCGAACCCCGCCCCTTCATCAGCAACATTATTAATCACGATAGCATCCAGGTTTTTCTTTTCAAGCTTTTCCTTCCCATAAGGGACGGGGTTGTCCGTTTCTGCTGCAAAACCTACGAGGAATTGGCGGTCCTTCTCTTCTCCCAGCTTCTTCAGTATATCTTTGGTCCGTTCCATTTCAACAACGTATTCGCCAGGTTGTTTTTTCATTTTTTTATCATAGGTGACTGCCGGACGGTAATCAGCGACAGCAGCCGATTTAATGACAATATCCTGACCCTTGTAATTAGCTAGTACTGCCTGGTACATTTCCTCTGCTGTTGTAACATCAATCCGGTTCACCCCCGCGGGCGTTTTTTGCTGTACGGGCCCTGCGACCAAAGTCACCGCTGCACCGAGCCTGGCTGCTTCTTCTGCTAAAGCAAACCCCATTTTACCGGAAGATGGGTTTGTGAAATAACGGACCGGATCGATTTTTTCCCTGGTAGGTCCTGCAGTGATCAGCACACGTTTTCCGTGCAGCCAGCCAGGGGCATCGATATTATCTAATACCTGGACAATTGTTTCCGGCTCTTCGAGTCGTCCTTTGCCCACATAACCACAAGCAAGGTACCCTTCTCCTGGTTCTATGAATTTGTAGCCCCATTGATCCAGCGTGGTCATGTTTTTGATGACAGCAGGGTGTGCATACATATGTACATTCATCGCTGGTGCTACATAGACAGGTGCTTCTGTTGCAAGCAGTGTCGTAGAAAGCATATCATCCGCGATTCCATTGGCAAGCTTACCGATAATATTGGCAGTCGCTGGTGCAATCAAAAATAAATCTGCCCAATCCGCAAGATCTATATGCGCAATATAGCGGGGGTCTTTTTCATCGAAGGTATCGGTATAGACTGGATTGCGCGACAAGGCCTGGAATGTCAGTGGCGTAACGAATTCCACCGCACTTTCTGTCATGACTACTTTGACTTCGGCGCCTGCCTGGACCAGCTTGCTTGTTAATGCGCTCGCTTTATAAACGGCGATTCCTCCGGAAACACCGAGTACAATCCGCTTTCCCTTGAGCATAACCATCTTCTCCCTTTACTACTTTGTCGATTAATTAACTAGAAGGAAAGCCGCGCTCAATGCTGTACTTAGCGCGGCTTTCCTTCATACTAAAAATTTTCACTGTCACGTACCAATGTTAAACGTGCGCTTTCGCTTTTCAAACCCAGGCTCTAATGTTGATTTTACAATTAAAACTCCCTTTTATGGAAGGCTCAGTTTCGAGAGAAACTGTTTCCGTTACGGTGGTGAGCGTTTGGAGGTCCGGGAAATCACTCGCTTTCCATGGGCGGACGGTGAGCTTCCTCAGGCTTCGCCTTGCGGGATCTCACCATGTCCCCCGCAGGAAAGAAACGAATGCGTAATTGCCTTGGGAGACACGACACGCATAAGCAGAACAGCAAAAGGGAAGTGTTCTTTCTTCCCGTTGATGGACTGCTTATGTCGCGAGTGTCTAGGCGATGAAGCTGGAAAGCGAGTAGTTTCCAAGCCACCCCTAACGCTTTTATGGTAAAGAACCTTGAAACTGAGTCTTCCATAATCCGGCCCTTTTGTTGAATAAGCACCTTATGAAAAATCAACAACGTTTTACAGAGTAAAACTTAAAATTGGCGTTCCTGGATTTCGTCTGCGAAGGAGTATGTCAGTTTGCCTTCGCGGATTTCCTCCAGTGCGACTCCGACGAATTTATGTGATAGTGGTTTTTCGATCATCGGCTCGCCTTCCTGCTGCAGGTCACGTGCTCTGCGGGCAGATAACGTAACAAGTGTATATTTTGATTTGATCTGTTTTTGCAATGAATCGATTGATGGTTCTAACATCATGATCGACCAGCCTCCAATGCTTTTTTGTATTGTTTCGCAACGCGCTCCCGTTTGCAATGCTCACTCATAACGATCGATTGGACTTTTTTGACTGCATTATCTACTTCGTCATTGACGACAACATAGTCATAAGCATCCATCATCTCAATTTCTTCACTTGCTGTATGCAGCCGGTTTTTCACTTTTTCCTCGGTTTCCGTACCGCGGCTGACGATGCGGTCTTTCAGCTCTTCAAGGCTTGGTGGAATCAGGAAAATGAATACTCCCTGTGGAAAGTTTTGCTTGACCTGCAAGGCTCCCTGGACCTCGATTTCTAGAAATACGTCTTTTCCATTTTCCAATGTTTCTTCCACATACTCCCGCGGTGTGCCGTAATAATTGCCGACATACTCCGCGTGTTCGAGTAATTTGCCTTCCGCTATCAATCTTTCAAATTCCTCCCGGCTTTTGAAAAAGTAATCGACGCCATCGGTTTCCCCTTCCCGGGCTCCCCGGGTGGTCATTGATATCGAATATCTCAAATCTGTCGACTGCTCGAATAAGGACTTCCTGACAGTACCTTTTCCAACGCCAGACGGACCTGAGAGAATGAATAAAATACCTTTCTCTTCAATCACTTTATGTCCTCCTAGTTTTCATCAGATATATCGTCATGACTGATCACCCGTTGTCCTACTGTTTCCGGTTGAACAGCGGAGAGGACGACGTGATCACTATCGGTGATGATGACCGCACGTGTACGTCGGCCATATGTAGCATCTACTAGTTTATTATTGTCCCTTGCAACAGTAATAATACGTTTAATCGGAGCGGACTCCGGAGAAACGATAGAAATCACCCGGTTGGCAGAGACGACATTTCCAAAACCTATATTAATTAACTTCAGACTCAAAACAGTTCCTCCTCCATGACACGTTCTCTTTGCATTACTTATATTATAAGGAAAAAATGCAAGCAGTGTAAATTGTATGATTCCTGGTTGTGTTTTTCAAGCTGGTGAAGGAGGCGGCTCCATCGTACCATTGATGAAAAACAATGTAATACCGTCACGTTGGCAGTATTATCGATAGCTTTCTGACTTATTCCACATTTTGAACCTGTTCTTTGATTTTTTCAATCTCACTTTTTAATAATACCACCCATTCACTGATTTTGGCATCATTTGATTTTGACCCGATGGTATTTACTTCCCGGTGCATTTCCTGAACAATGAAATCCAAACGGCGCCCGATAGCATCCGGCTTCTCTAATGTATCATCGAATTGTTCCATATGTGAAAACAACCGCGTAATCTCTTCCGTGATATCCCCTTTTTCAGCCAGCAAGGCCACTTCCTGGAGAATGCGGGAATCTTCGACGTGCAGTTGTTCCTGGACATACTCCTCGATCCGCTGCTTGATCCTCTCCCGGTAGGCCTCTATGACCACTTCTCTTCGCCCGGCGAGACCATCGACTACTTGCCGGATATTCGACAGGCGATTCAGCATATCATGCTTCAAGGCATCACCTTCACGTTTTCTCATTTCCAACAATTTGAAGACAGCTGCCTCGAGGGTGGACAGCACATGTTGTTCCCAATGATTTTCATCTTGCTCCTGTTCCTGGACAAGAAATACGTCTTCCAATTTAGTTACCATATCAACCGTGAGATCTCCAGTCAATTCATAGTGGGACTTCAATTCTTTTAAACGGCGCAAGTATTGATCTGCTAAATCCCAGTCAAGCTTCAATTCACGCTTACCCAGTTCTTCACCTTCTATGGTTAGGAAAATATCAATTTTTCCTCTATGGATCGATTGCTGAACCACTTTTTTCATTTTATCTTCTAAGAATAAAAATGTACGTGGCATTTTTGTGGAAATATCCAAAAAACGATGATTCACGGATCTTACTTCTAAGCTTAACCGCGCTTCTCCCAACTCCATTGTTTTTCTTCCATACCCTGTCATACTTCTCACCATAAAATCACACCCGTCAACTCAATATGTTTCCATTCTGGTTACCATTTTAACAAAAAGACCGTCTTCATGGCTATGAAAAACACGCCTGATGATAGAGACGGTTCGGGAAAACATGCTATACTAGCAACATTGAGAGGTGAATCCCTATGTCATTTGATGGAATAGTAACTCGAGCTGTAACCCACGAACTTGAACAGACTATTACCACAGGAAGAATTATGAAAATCTATCAGCCGACAGAAACCGAACTGGTTTTTACGGTAAGATCCCAGCGGAAAAACCATTCGTTACTATTATCTGTACATCCAAGTTATGCCCGTTTTCATTTGACGGATGATAACTATTATAACCCGAAGGAACCACCGATGTTTTGTATGCTCCTTCGAAAGCATTTAACCGGCGGGTTCATCGAGAAAATCGAGCAGGTAGATATGGAACGGATTGTACGTTTCCATGTAAAAACAAGGAACGAACTCGGAGATGAAACAACGAAAATCCTAATTATTGAAGTGATGGGCAAACATAGCAACATTATTTTAGCAGACGCAGAAAAAGGACATATCCTTGACAGCATCAAGCATCTTCCCCCTTCCCAGAACAGGTACCGGACGGTCATGCCGGGCCAGCCCTATAAATTCCCTCCGGAGCAGGGAAAAGTAAATCCATTAGATCTTAATGGGGAATCCTTCGTCCGGAAGCTTGATTTCAATGCTGGAAAAATGGACCGGCAAATGCTGGATGTCCTGATGGGATGTTCCCCCTTGATTACAAAGGAACTCGCCTACCAGGCTCACTTAGGCTCAGCTAACGCTTATCAGGAAGCTTTCCTTCAATTCCAGCAAAAATTGAAAGAACATGATTATCAGCCGCGAATTTATCATGGTAAGAAAGAACAATTTTACGTCCTGCCGCTTTCTACAGTAGAAGGGGAAGCAGAGGAATTCGAACAGGTCAGTACGATGCTGGACTCCTACTATTCTGGAAAAGCAGAACGTGACCGCGTCAAACAACAGGCTGGTGACTTGTACCGTTTCTTGAAAAATGAACGCGAAAAAAATATCCGTAAAATCAAAAAACATCAACAGACATTAAAGAAAGCAGAAAAAGCCGATGACTATCAGAAAGAGGGCGAACTGTTGACGGCTCACCTGCATCTGGTAAAGCAGGGAGATAAACAAGTTGATGTTGTCGACTATTATGATCCAGAACAGCGAACGATCACAATCGAACTGAACCCGAATAAGACACCCAGCGAAAATGCCCAAAGTCTGTTCCAGACTTATCAAAAAATGAAAAAGTCCAGGCAAGTCGTCCAAGAAGAAATCAAAAAAGCAGAAACGGAAATCGAATATTTCGATCAGCTCATCCAGCAGGTTGAAAAAGCCAGGGAGCAGGATATTGAAGAAATCAGAGAGGAACTGCGCGAAGAAGGTTATTTAAAGAAAAAACCCCAGACAAATAAACGTAAAAAGAAACCGAAGGCACCAGAACCGGAAACTTTCACCGCCAGTGATGGAACGGCCATCTATGTAGGCAGGAATAATAAGCAAAATGAATATTTGACCAACCGTATGGCTAATAAAAATGATGTCTGGCTTCATACGAAAGACATCCCTGGTTCGCACGTAGTGATCCGGTCGAATGCCCCTTCGGAGGATACGCTGTTAGAAGCGGCACAGCTTGCTGCTAATTTCAGTAAATCTTCCCAGTCTTCTTCCGTCCCTGTCGATTATACGTTGATCAGGCATGTGAAAAAGCCTTCCGGAGCAAAACCTGGTTATGTCATTTATGATAACCAGCAAACATTATTCGTCACTCCCGATCCGGCATATATCAAGAAACTAAAAAAGGATGGTTCCTCCCAATAAGGAGTACCATCCTTTTTGTTTGGCTATGTTAAACGTTGTTGATTTTTTATAAGAGACGAAAAGTCGAAGACTTGATTTCGAGATATTATTGGAGTTTAGGGGCTCCGGGAAACGATTCGCTTTCCGTGGGCGTGTGCTGAGTCTCCTCAGGCTTCGCCTTGCGGGGCCTCACCTATCACTCAGCTCCCACAGGAGTCTCATCGTTCCCCTCCACCCTCTGCCATAAAATTTTCTCGAAATCACACTTGTAAAAACTGCCTCTGGATAATAGAAAGAAGACTTCGTTCCCTTTATTTCCTTAATAAATACCTCAGTATGAAAGGTTTAGTTGCATACTCTTTTCTCATTAGGAGGGTCCGTTTAGTACAAAATTGGCTGGATGGGAAGGGAAACGGCGAGACTCCCGCGGGAGAAGGGGCTAGGCGAGATCCCGCAGGGCTTTAGCCCGAGGAAGCTTGCCAGATCCCCCGCAGGAAAGCGAGTCGTTTCCAAGACCATCCCATTTCTCTTATGGTAATGGACCCCACTATCTCGAAACTGAGTGTTCAGCAATAGGAAGCTTATCTTTAAAATCAACACTGAGATTTAACAGAGCCTTTTATTTGGTTAAAAAATAAATAAAGACGACGATTGTGGCTGCGTAGGAAAATACAGCCTGCAGCCAATATTTCTTGCGTTCTTTGCGGAGTAGCCACTTGTTCCAGAAAAAGAATACGACCAATGCGAACACCAATGTCATTAAAGGCTGCAAGGATAGCATACTTTCCATAAACGCATACGTAAACCATACATAAAGGTAGCCGAAACACGTAATTAAGCCAAAAATGGCATTCGATAGTATGAAAAAAGAATGTTTTCGTGATCTCATCATGCACCACCATAATCGCTCAGGTTACTATTCATATACTACCAATGGTACCTGGTTATTCGCAAGGTGACAACATTACTGTTTCATTCTTATCTGTTGATATGGTTCAAGTATACTCCGTCTATGCCCCCCAGGCCTTCCTTCGTTAGTAATCTGCGGGTTCTTTCTGCCACTTTTCAAGTTTGGCTTCCGCTTTTTCATCGAGTTGACCATTTGCCTTCATATAGCTGAGTAGTTCAGGAAAACCCGTCAAGGTCTGATAGTGGAAACCTGCTTGTTGAAATGCTTCCTTCGCTTCAGGAAGTCCGTAGCTGAAAATGGCCATTACCTCTACTACTTCGGCCCCTGCCTCCCGTAGTGCTTCGGCTGACTGGATCGATGACTGGCCGGTGGAAATCAAATCTTCGATCACTAACACCCGATCTCCCGGGTGGATCACCCCTTCAATCTGGTTACCTTTGCCGTGCTTTTTAGCTGAGGAACGTACATAAACCATGGGAACATCCATCGCATCAGCAATAAAAGCTGCATGTGGAATACCTGCTGTTGCACAGCCGGCAATCACATCTATAGCTGGTTTCACTTCCCTGATACGTTCAACAAACAGATTTCTGATTTTCTTTCTAACTTCCGGATAAGACATGGTCAGCCGATTGTCACAATAAATCGGTGATTTTATTCCTGAAGTCCATGTAAACGGATTGTCAGGGCGGATCTGGACCGCTCCAATATCCAGCAAATCCTTAATGATTGCAGTAGGTTCAGCCATGGTTCCACTCCTCTATAATTTGTTGATGACTAAAATAAGGGTCTGAAGCTGCAGTGATGGCTCTGCCGACAACAATCGCATCGGTTCCCTGCTGTTTCGCTTCCACCGGGGTCGCCGATCGCTTTTGGTCATTTTGCTGCACCCCTTCTGGTCGAATACCCGGGGTCACAGTCAAAAAGGAAGACCCGCATGCCGCTTTTATGGCTTTTACTTCTTGGACCGAACAAACTACCCCATCTGCGCCTCCTGCTTTTGCAAGTTTGGCAAGATGAATGACTGATTCTTCGACGGTACCTTGCTGACGCAGTTCTTCCGACAGCATCTTCTGATCGGTCGAAGTCAATTGTGTGACTGCCAGCAACACTGGCCGCTCTTTTCCCTGACAGCCTTCTTCCAGCCCTTTTTTCGCTGCAGCGATCATTTCTATGCCTCCCTGAGCATGGACGTTGACCATATCCACATCAAGGCGGGAAAGGTTACGCATGGCATTTTCAACTGTGGTTGGTATGTCATGCAGCTTCAAATCTAAAAATATATCATGATTCCTTTCTTTTAAGCCGGCTATGATAGATGGACCTTCCTGATAGAATAATTCCATCCCTACTTTGACCGCTGTTCCTTCCAATTGATGCTGCTCTAAAAACTGCAGCGCTTTCTTTTTATTTTCAATATCCAGTGCTATATAGAGGGAACTGATACTTTTCAACGGTGTGCCCCTCCAATCGTATCCTGAATAGTCGTGAAGCCATATCGTTCTATTGCTGCAGGAAGCTCCTCAATGATTTCCTTGCAGATGAATGGATTTTTGAAATTGGCGCTTCCAATTGCTACCGCGCTTGCACCTGCGAGCAGGTATTCAATTACATCATCCGTGGTTTCTATACCACCCATTCCGATAATCGGAATGTCCACTTCCTGATAGACCTGATAGATCATCCGGATCGCGATTGGTTTAATAGCAGGACCAGACAAGCCTCCAGTCTGATTGGCGATGATCGGCTGTTTACTGTTTAGATCCAGACGCATGCCGGTCAAAGTATTGATCATGGATAGACCGTCAGCCCCTGCTTTCTCCACCGCTTTTGCCATAGCAACAATATCTGTAACGTTCGGTGACAGCTTCACATACACCGGTAGCTTACTCACCTTTTTCACCTGACCCGTCACTTCGGCAGCCAGTTCGGGGTCTGTTCCAAACTGTACCCCGCCCTCTTTGACATTCGGACATGATATATTCAATTCCAATGCCTGGACATGAGTGACCCGGGATAATTTTTCGGCTACCTCAACGTATTCTTCTACCGTACTGCCTGCAACATTTGCAATCACAGGCGTATCGAATTCACTTAAAAACGGAAGTTCTTCCTGTATGATGCGGTCGACCCCCGGATTTTGGAGACCGATAGCATTAAGCATCCCGGAGGAGGTTTCAGCCACTCGCGGAGTAGGGTTCCCATATCGTGTTTTACCAGTCGCCGCCTTGATGATGATGGCGCCAAGTAATGATAAGTCGTAAAATTCACTGAATTCCTTGCCGAACCCAAAACATCCGGAGGCCGGCATGATCGGGTTTTTCATTTTCAAACCTGGAAGCGAGAGTTGCGTCGATATCATAATATCACCTCTCCCGTACGGAACACCGGACCATCCCGGCAAATCTTCCGGTATCCTTTTGCGTCTCCGTCAGGTGCAGGTACAACGCAGGCGAAACAAGCCCCGACTCCGCATCCTAAGCGTTCTTCAATGGACAAGTAACCATCATAGTTACCAAGTGTTTTCGAAACAGCTTTCAGCATCACCGCAGGACCGCAAGAAAAATACGTATCAAACTTACCTTCAAGGGAAGGAAGAATGTCTGTGACAAACCCTTTATTCCCATAGGAACCATCATTGGTCGCCACAAACACTTCTCCTAATTCGCGGAACTCATCTTCAAAAAAAACAGCACCTGCATGCTGGAAGCCAAGCACGGTCGTAACTTCAATCCCTTTTTCTTTCAATTGTTTACCAAGGTAGTATAGGGGAGGTACACCGATTCCTCCCCCTACAAGCAAAGCCCTGCTGGCCGAAACTTCTTCAATCGGAAAACCATTTCCACCGGGGCCTAGAACGTCGAGATACTCTCCGACAGGCTTCCCGGCCATGGATGCAGTACCTTTTCCAAGAACCTTATATAAAATAGTCAGTGTACCTGATGTAAGGTCGACATCAGCAATGGAAATCGGCCGTCGCAAGGAGTCACTGGGATCAATCATAATATGGACAAATTGCCCCGGCTGTTTCACATAGGAGGGCATGTCTCCTTTCAGCGTCATCTGATAGGTCTTTTCCGCTACCAACTCATGGGATAAGATTTCCATGTCTTCCCTTATCATCATGTCAGGGTCACCTCTCGGTTACCGATCGCTCTTGCTGTGAATGACATGGAGTCGATGACCTCCACAATGGCATTGGCAGTATCCAGACTGGTAAGGCAGGCAATGCCGTGCTCGACCGCCGTGCGTCGGATACGGAAGCCATCACTGCGTGACTGCTGTCCCTTGGTAAGTGTATTGACAACAAACTGCACTTTGCCCGATTGGATGATATCGATGATATTCATTTCCGTCGCACCCACTTTACTGACGGTTTTGACGGGGATACCAGCCGATTGAATGGCATCAGCTGTTCCGATTGTGGCATACAGCTGGAACCCTAACTCATGGAAGGTACGGGCAATTCCCAGCATTTCCTGTTTATCTTTATCGGCAACTGTAAGCAGGACGGAACCTTCTACCGGTATCTTCAATCCAGCTGCTGTCATCCCCTTGTATAAAGCTTTTTCCAGGGTTCGGTCATAACCGATGACTTCACCGGTGGATTTCATTTCTGGTCCCAGCGTGGTATCGACACTGCGCAGCTTTTCAAATGAGAAAACCGGTACTTTGACGTAGACACCCTCTGGAGATCCAGCGATACCTGTTTCATAACCGAGATCCGTCAATTTTTCACCCAATATCGCTTTCGTGGCCAGGTTTGCCATCGTAATTCCAGTGATTTTACTTAAAAATGGTACAGTTCGGCTTGCTCTTGGATTGACCTCTATAACATAAGCTGTATCGTCATTTACAACAAACTGAATATTGATCAAGCCCTGCATATTCAGTTCTCTGGCGATTTTCACGGTGGCATCGACACATTGCTGCTTCAGTTCACTGCTGAGCCTCTGTGATGGATACACCGCCATCGAGTCGCCCGAGTGGACACCTGCACGCTCAATATGTTCCATGATGCCAGGAATAACAACAGTATTGCCATCACTGATTGCATCGACCTCGATTTCCATACCGGTTAAATATTTATCGACTAAAATCGGATGGTCGCTGTAATCCCTTACCGTTTCTTCCATATAGGAAAGCAGTTCTGCTTCTCCATAAACGATTTCCATCGCTCTTCCGCCAAGGACATAGGACGGCCGGACCACAACCGGGTAGCCGATATTCCGTGCAGTGTGGACAGCCTCTTCTACGCTAGTAACACTTTCTCCGCCAGGCTTAGCGATTTCAAGACGGTTCAGCAACTGTTCAAATAAATCACGGTCTTCTGTTTCATTGATTGCTTCCATCGTGGTGCCAAGTATTTTCACCCCGCGGCGGCTCAAACCATCGACGAGATTGATCGCTGTCTGGCCGCCGAATTGAACGATTACGCCTTCTGGTTGTTCTAACTCAATGACGTGCATGACATCTTCGAGTGATAATGGTTCGAAATACAACTTATCAGAAACACTGAAGTCAGTGGACACCGTTTCCGGATTATTGTTCATGATGATCGCTTCATAGCCCATTTCTTTCAATGCAAGAACGGAATGAACAGTAGCATAGTCGAATTCTACCCCTTGCCCAATCCGGATCGGTCCAGACCCGATAACAAGTACTTTTTTACGGTCTGAAATGACTGACTCGTTTTCGTCTTCATAACTGCTGTAGTAATATGGCGTTTCCGACGCGAATTCTCCTGCACATGTATCCACCATTTTATATACCGGCATGATTTGATGCTCCAGGCGGTAATTGTACACCTCATCGGTATCAGCACCAATCAGCCTGGCCAGTTGAGCATCAGAGAAACCCAGCTGTTTCGCTTTTTTGATTGGTTCATAGGCGAGTCCTTCTGTCTGGATCACTTGTTCGAGTTCGATCAGCTTCTTCAGCTTATTCAGGAAGAATAAATCGATACCGGTCAGTTCATGCAGTTCCTTAATCGTACGATTCCGCCTTAATGCTTCCGCAAGCACGAAAATACGTTCATCATCAGCGTTTACCAGACGCTGATCGAGTACATCCTCGGGTACTTCTTCCAAATATGCCAGATAAAGCTCCTCTGTTTTACCTTCCAGCGAGCGGACACCTTTTAGCAATGATTCTTCAATGTTTCGGCCGATAGCCATAATTTCACCCGTAGCTTTCATCTGAGTACCAAGCGTCCGGTTTCCTTTTGCGAATTTATCGAAAGGCCAGCGCGGAATTTTTGTTACTACATAATCAAGAGCCGGCTCAAAGCAGGCGTAGGTTGTTCCTGTCACTGGATTTTTAATTTCATCGAGGGTCAGGCCGACAGCGATTTTCGCCGCCAGTTTCGCAATCGGATAGCCTGTGGCTTTCGAAGCCAGTGCCGAAGAGCGGCTGACCCTTGGATTGACCTCAATGACATAATATTGAAAGCTGTCCGGATCCAGTGCCAGCTGAACGTTACAGCCTCCCTCAATCCCGAGTGCCCGGATGATTTTCAACGAAGCATTTCGCAGCATCTGGTATTCCCGGTCGCTCAATGTCTGGGAAGGAGCGACTACTATCGAGTCTCCGGTATGGATGCCAACCGGATCAAAGTTTTCCATGTTACAAACAACAATGGCATGGTCGCTTTTATCCCGCATCACTTCGTATTCAACTTCTTTGAATCCTGCGATATTTTTCTCAATCAGGCATTGATTAACCGGAGAAAGCGACAAACCATTGCGGGTGATTTCCCGTAGTTCTTTCTCGTTGTCGCACATACCGCCGCCAGTGCCTCCCATGGTGTACGCAGGCCGGACAATGACAGGATAGCCGATTTTCTGAGCAAAAGCTGCTGCGGCGTCCACTGTACTGACAATCGTGCTTTCAGGGACCGGCTGCTTCAATTCATGCATCAAATCGCGGAACATTGCCCGATCTTCTGCCTGTTCGATTGCTTCCATCCGGGTACCCAGCAGTTCAACGTCGTAATCCTGCAGGATCGTCGTCTTACTCAGTTCCATCGCCAGGTTGAGCCCTGTCTGCCCGCCAAGCGTAGGAAGAATAGCGTCCGGCTGCTCTTTACGTATGATTTTCATCATGAATTCAACGGTAAGCGGCTCCATGTATACTTCGTCTGCAAAAGTATAGTCCGTCATGATCGTAGCCGGATTCGAGTTGGCCAGAATCACTTCATAGCCTTCTTCTTTCAGAGCCTGACATGCTTGTGTTCCGGAATAATCAAACTCTGCGGCCTGACCGATAATGATCGGTCCTGACCCAATAACAAGAATTTTATTTATATCTGTACGTTTAGGCATGTGGCTTCCTCCTTCTGCTGCTTCTTATCGGCTTGTATATTTTCAAGGAATTCATCAAATAGGTTTTCTGTATCTTCCGGGCCTGGTGAGCTTTCAGGATGATATTGAACCGTGAATACCGGGTGTACACGGTGTGCCAGCCCTTCCACTGACTCATCATTCAATGAAATCTGGGTAAGCTCCAGTTCTGTCGCTTCCAACGATTCCCTGCTCACGGAATACCCATGGTTTTGTGAAGTGATATAGGTCTTGCCATTTTTTAAATCCTTGACCGGCTGGTTGGAGCCCCGGTGGCCGAATTTCATCTTAGCTGTGTCCGCTCCGCTTGCCAGAGCAATCAACTGATGACCAAGGCATATCCCGAATATCGGTATCTGGCTGATCAATTCTTTGATTGTCTCAATCGCTTCTGGTACGTTCTTCGGATCTCCCGGGCCATTTGTCAGCATAATGCCATCCGGCTTGAGCCGCTCGATTTCCTGTGCTGTCGTATTGTATGGTACTACGGTGACATGGCAGTCCCGCTTCGTAAGTTCTCTTAAGATCCCGTGCTTCATCCCAAAATCCATCAGAACGATCCGGCATCCTCTCCCAGGTACTACATATGGTTTGATGGTGGAAACCTGGCTGACCTGATCTTGAGGAAGTGTGGTCTGATCAAGAATTTCCAGAACTTCTGATACCGACCGGTCCATGGAAGTGATCATCGCTTTCATCGTTCCGTGACGACGGATGATTTTCGTCAACTTACGCGTATCGATCCCCGCAATCCCGGGAATGTTTTTTGCTTCAAGAAATTGATCCAATGTCTCTTCACTGCGGAAATTAGAAGGTGTGTCACAATGCTCTTTCACCACAACCCCTAAGATAGCCGGGTCAACGGATTCAAAATCATCCCGATTGATGCCATAGTTCCCGACCAATGGATAAGTGAAAGTTACAATCTGCCCACAATAGGAAGGGTCTGAAATGATTTCCTGGTATCCTGTCATTCCTGTATTGAAGACGATTTCTCCTATGGATTCGGTGTCACTGCCGAAGCCTTCCCCAATAAAGTAGCTGCCATCTTCAAGTACTAGCTGTTTCAAAGTCATATCACTCGTCCTCCCAAACAATTTTTCCTTCTGCTATCGTCCATGCCGGCCATCCTGTTGCTTCCCATTCATGAAATGGGGTGTTCTTCCCTTTGGACGCGAAGGCATGACGATTGATTGTTGCCCGTTTTTCAAGGTCAATCAGTGTAATGTCCGCCACTGCCCCTTCTTCCAGCCTTCCATATGGGAGACCGAAAACATCGGCAGGTACTCGGCTCAGACGATCAAGCAACTCCTCCAGACTGATTTTTCTTTTCAGGACCAGATGGGTGTACAGCAACGGAAATGCGGTTTCCAGCCCTGTGATTCCAAACGGAGACCCTTTCAGCCCCTGAGATTTTTCTTCCTCGGTATGGGGTGCGTGATCCGTGGCGATACAATCGATTGTCCCATCCAAAAGTCCATCCAGCAGTGCCTGTTGATCCTCTTCACTACGCAATGGTGGATTCATTTTAAACATGGCGTCATCATGCTTGATATCATTTTCATTCAATAACAGGTGATGGGGCGTTACTTCTGCTGTGACGCGTATACCTGCGCGTTTGGCATCACGGATGACCCGAACCGATTCTTTCGTACTTACATGACAGACATGGTAATGGCAGCCGGTTGCTTCAGCGATAAGGACATCCCTCGCGATGTGGACGGACTCACATATCGATGGAATGCCAGGCACACCCAGTTTCTCACTTGTCTTACCTTTATGGATAACTCCTCCCTGTATCAGGCTGTTATCTTCGCAATGAGCAACAATGCTATATCCATGGTCGGCCGCCTGGGTCATCGCCTCTAACATCTTTCCGGCTTCCTGCACCCCCACGCCGTCATCAGTGAAAGCGAATGCTCCTGCTTCATACAGGGACGGCATATCGACAACTTCCTTTCCCAGCTGGCGCGTTGTTATCGCTGCATAGGGCAGAACGCGAACTTTTGCATCCTGATTGATTTTTTCCATCAGACGATCCAATATTTCTTTAGTATCAGGAACGGGTCTGGTATTCGGCATGGCGCATACTGTTGTAAATCCGCCTTTAGCTGCGGCTTGGGTACCGGTAGCTATCGTCTCTTTTGCTTCTCCGCCTGGTTCGCGGAGATGGATATGTACATCAACCAGCCCGGGAGCTGCTATTTTCCCCTGGCCTTCAATGATTTTATCAGCCTCTATATCAATAGATGAATCAATTTTTTTAACAGTGCTGCCCTCAACCAGGATATCCCTGGTCAACCATTCCCCGCCTTTACTAAGCTTTACATTTTTAATTAATAGGTTCATTACACTTCCTCCTTCAGTAATGCATGGATGATCGCCATACGCATCGTTACGCCATTTGTCATCTGTTTGAAAATACGGGACTTTGGTGAATCAACCACTTCACTGGCGATTTCCACCCCTCGATTAAAGGGACCCGGATGCATAATAATTGAATTTTTATTCATTTTTGCTTCTCTATCCTTCGTTAACCCGCAGGTGTGCAGATAGTTATTTTCATCGGCCGCGGTTTCATGTCTTTCCCTTTGGATGCGAAGCAGCATGACGACATCTGCAAGCTTGACTGCCTCATCGATAGATACATAGTTTTCGGATATCTCTTTGTCCTGCCACTCTGGTCTGGAAACATAATATACTTCTGCTCCAAGTTTCCTTAATGCTTCACTATTAGAGCGCGCCACCCTGCTATGTTTGATGTCACCGATGATGGCAACTTTCAACCCTTGGAAGGTGTTGAATTCCTGATAAATCGTATAGAGGTCCAAGAGGCATTGCGTAGGATGCTGACCGGTCCCATCACCAGCATTGATGATCGGCACATCCACCTGAGCTGCTATCTCTCTTAATATACCATTTTTGGAGTGACGGACAATGCATAAATTTGCAGAAATACTGTATAATGTTTTAACAGTATCATATAAAGACTCCCCTTTTGTCAAACTTGAACTATCCCCGGAAACATCGAGGACATCAAGTCCCAACCGCCTTTCTGCTACAATAAAGCTATTTTTCGTCCTGGTACTTGGTTCTAAAAAAATATTTGCTGCAAATAATTGTTTGGAAAATACCGGAACATCGCCTCGTTCGATTGCTTCTGCCTGGCTGATCAAACGATAGATTTCTTCGGCCGTCAAGTCTTCCATCGATAATAAATGCTTCATGTCATGACCTCCTCAAGTTGACTTTCTAATGCGAAAGGGATAAGCAGGGTATAAAAAAACACCCCCGGGGTGCGGGGGTGCTCAATCATCATCATCTGGAGACATGACAAATCAATCAAACCCTACACCCTTTAAAATCTCACGGGATTTTATTAAAAAGTGTGATGGTTCGCTTTATGCGGCGTTATCATCATTTGATTTTTTATTATTGACCGTTGTATCTTTGAACATCTTACCATTTCCATGAGCCTTTTCTTTTCCTGGAAGAATGACATTCAATACGACACCGATAAGTGCGGAAAGTGCCATGCCGGCGATTTGAACGTTATCAGTAACCTGGATGAAAGCTCCCCCAATTCCGATGACAAGTATGACAGATGAAATGATCAGGTTACGCTTTTCTCCTAAATCAACCTGATTGTCAATCAGCATGCGGAGCCCGCTGGATGCGATGATACCAAACAGCAGGATGGAAACACCGCCCATGACCGCAGATGGAATGGATCCGATCACAGCGGTACTCATCCCGATGAATCCGAACAGGACAGCCAGGACTGCGGCTCCTCCGATGACGAAGACACTGAAGACACGCGTAATTGCAAGTACGCCGATATTTTCACCATAGGTTGTATTCGGCGGGCCACCAAGGAGGGAAGCAATCACAGTTGCTGTTCCATCTCCAAGGATTGATCTGTTCAAGCCGGGTTCTTTTAAGAAGTTGCGCCCGACGACTTTTGAGAGTACCATCTGATCCCCGATATGCTCAGCAATCGTTACCAGCGCGATCGGTACCATGATAAAGATGATTTCCACACTGAGAACATCCAGTGGGGAATAATCGACGAAGGGTACAATGAAATCCGGTTTCTGGAAGATTGCCCCAAGTACTCCACCGAAGGAATCCGCCGACGTGATCGCTTCCCACTCTGCTTTGATCTCTGAGGTGTCCACAATTCCGCGAAAGAGTCCGAATACATAACCGCCAACGATACCGACAAGGATCGGCAGCAGGCTGAAGAATCCTTTAAAAAAGATGGACGCAATAATCGTGATTGCCAGCGTGACTAACGCGACACTGAAATGTTTCGAGCTGTATACCTGCTCATCGATTCCTGGTACATACATAGACATGTCGATGGCGGTCGTGGCAAGGCCAAGACCAATGACGATGATGACGGGTCCCACTACGACAGGAGGTAATAAGTTGATCAGCCAGTTGGTACCGAACATCGTAATCAGAAGCGCCACTACCCCATACACAAGACCGGCAAGGAAACTGCCTACCATGGCACCGGGAATTCCACTGGCTGAGCTTGCGGCTATTACAGGGGCGATGAAGGCAAAACTGGAACCGAGATAGGCTGGAATCCTTCCTTTTGTAATCAATAGATAAGCAAGTGTACCAGTCCCGCTGGAAACTAATGCGACGGATGGTGATAATCCCGTTAAAAATGGCACAAGGATGGTTGCACCAAACATGGCGAATAAGTGCTGTAAGCTTAAAGTAAGCCATTTATGAAGGGCAGGAACCTCTCTGACATCTAATGCAGCGTTATTTGATTTCATTGTCATTTCCTCCTTTTGAATCCTATCATTTTTATCTACTCTTGCGTTTTAACAATTAGAAAAACTTGGCTTATCGCCAAGTCCTTATGGCGAAAGCCTAAGTTTTTCTTATACTTTAATCCTTTAAACAAAGTTAAATTTATTAAAGTATAAAAAAACCTCTTTGCTTAAAAAACCGCAAAGAGGTGGACGTATCTTTGTATTGCTTGATACGTACTGGTTTGCGACCTTTTAAGCCTCACTGGACTTACTTAAAGGTGCTTCGTTATTCGTTTTTTTCGTAAATGACTACTTCATCTTGTTGATCTGTCTCAGAGACAGTTACGGTCACAATTTCATCGAGTGATGTCGGAACATTTTTCCCGACATAGTCAGCACGGATCGGCAGTTCACGATGTCCACGATCCACGAGGACAGCTAATTGTATTTGTGAAGGTCTTCCGTGGTCGATCAATGCGTCCATTGCGGCACGCACCGTCCGCCCTGTATACAGGACATCATCGACGAGTACTACTTTTTTCCCGTCTATGTTCGCCTCAATATTTGTTTCTTTCAGCTCAGGTTCTTTCTGATCCGTTTTTGTAGTCAAATCATCGCGGTAAAGCGTGATATCCAGTTCCCCGCTTGGCAGGATGACTCCCTCGATATCATTGATCCTTTTTTGTAAACGGGCTGCCAAAGGTACGCCTCTTGTTTTTATTCCGACAAGGATGACGTCTTCAACTCCCTTGTTCTTTTCTATAATTTCGTGGGAGATGCGAGTGAGCGCACGTCGGATAGCTGCTTCGTCTAATACGGTCGTTTTCGGTTTCATTCCTCCACCTCCGATTCTCTGGAACTAAAAAACCCTTTTCCTGCGTGAGGGCAGAAAAAGGGTATGAGTCACATACGTAAATATGATCCGTTTCCTTTTCAGCCTCACGGGACTGTCTTTAAAGGTCTTATTGAATTCTTTAATTGATTATCACAAATGATGCTCTATTTGTCAACTGCGTTTTTTCACAAGTTCGAGCATTTTTTTGAAATCTTCTGGTGGTTCGACATGAAAATCCATTCGCTCGTTCGTTACCGGATGGTTGAATCCCAGCGTGCGGGCATGAAGTGCCTGACCATCAATAGGCAGCGATTTACGCGGTCCATATTTTGGATCACCAGCAAGGGGATGATTGATATATTTCATATGAACACGGATTTGATGGGTCCGCCCTGTCTCGAGTACACATTCCACATGGGTGAAATCTTTGAATAGCTCGAGTACCTTAAAATGCGTGACAGCCGGCTTGCCTTCTTCTACCACAGCCATGGACTGCCGGTCTTTATGATCCCTTCCTATCGGTGCTTCAATCGTGCCATATTCATGAGCGATTTCTCCATGGACAATCGCTTCATATTTTCTGTCGGTCGTTTTATTCGCTAATTGTTCCGCCAGTGATTGATGGGCATGATCATTTTTAGCTACCATCAACAGGCCGCTGGTATCTTTGTCGATCCGATGGACGATCCCTGGTCTGGTGACTCCATTGATCCCGGACAAGTCATCGCAATGATGCAGAAGGGCATTGACCAACGTCCCATTGGGATGGCCGGACGAAGGGTGTACCACCATTCCCCGGGGCTTGTTGACCACAATGATATCCTTATCCTCATACACGACATCAAGAGGAATAGCTTCCGCTTCAATTTTTAAAGGTTCCGGCTCTGGGACTTCCCAGGTAATCTCATCATTTTCCTGGACTTTATAATTGCTTTTCACTTGTTCCCCGCCCACAAGCAGGTGACCGTCTTTAATCCAGCTCTGTACCTGTGTCCTTGAAGCGGAAGGGTCTATTTCTGTTACCAATTTATCAATCCGATTGCCTGTATCCTGTTCACTTACCTGATAATGATTACTCACGATTGGGTACTCTCCTTCTTCTTACGTTCATCCAAAAAGGATGCGATCATCACTAAAATGACACCGACTACCAGGGAGGAGTCTGCGATATTGAAGATGGGATAATCGTATGTAAAGATAATAAAATCCAAAAAGTCGACGACTTCTTTTCTAAGCAGCCGGTCGATGAAATTCCCGATGGCTCCTGCCAATAACAATGCGAGGGCAATGCCCCCTAATTTGTATTGTTTACCATATTGGTGCAAGTAGTAAAGGATCACCCCGATGACGACAAGGGTGATAACATAAAAAAAGATCATCTGTCCCTGCAATATCCCCCAGGCAGCCCCACGATTCCGATGTGAAGTCAGGTAAAAAAAGTTTTCAATCACAGGAATACTTTCCCCGATATACATATTTTTGACGACCAGCCATTTTGTCCATTGATCAATGACGATGATAAAGCTTGCTAATATGTAATACCAAACCATAGTCTTCCTCCAAAATAATTATTCGATTTTTTCATTGTACCATAATTTTCACTAAAAAAGATAACCACTTATATTTGTTTACATAATATTATTATCGATAAATAATCCTAAATAAAAAGTCGTGTGCAGCTGGTGTGTTGCACACGACTTCAAAGTAAACCATTAACCTTGGTAATGTTCTTTTACGACAGTAGCACAGCGGACACACAATTCCGGATGCTCGTCGTCTTCTCCTACATCATCAGAAGCGACCCAGCAGCGTTCACATTTTTCCCCTTCATGCTTCTCGACATAAACGTCGACATGCTCATATGCTTTTGCATCCGGATGTGATAATGCTACCTCTGCTTCTGAGACTATCAAAAGCTGGTGGAGGTGTTCGATATTTTTCAACACGCGCTGTGTCTGCTCATCTTTCGGTACAATCGTCACCCGGGCTTCCAGGGACTTACCAATGACTTTTTCGTTACGTGCCTCTTCTAGAGCTTTTAGCACATCATCTCTCACTTCCATGAAGTGATCCCATTTGGCCTTAAGCTCCTGGCTGTCGATTACGGCTACTTCTTCCGGCATATCTGTCAGCTGGACACTTTCCTCGCTTACACCTGGCAGGTATTCCCATACTTCATCAGTTGTATGTGGAATGATTGGTGCCAGCAGTTTAACTAATGCCGTCAGCGTTTCATAGTAGACAGTCTGGATGCTTCTTCTCCGTGGATGATCAGGTGCTTCGATATACAGGATATCTTTGGCGAAATCCAGGTAAAACGAGCTCAGATCAATCGTACAGAAGTTATGAACCTGATGGTAGATCACATTGAATTCATAGTTATCATAAGCTTCCCGCACTTTTTTAACCAGGCTGTTCAAACGCATTTTCATATAACGATCCACTTCTTCCAACTGGTCCTCAGGTACACGGTCGGCAGCAGGATCGAAATCATGAAGGTTCCCAAGCAGGAAACGGAACGTATTACGGATTTTACGATAAACTTCGGAAACTTGTTTCAGGATATCATCGGAAACTCTCACATCTGCCTGGTAATCAGAGCTTGCCACCCACAAACGGATGATTTCTGCGCCCAGCTGCTTTGTGACCTTGTCAGGAAGGATAACGTTACCGATCGATTTACTCATCTTACGGCCCTGGCCATCCAAAGCAAACCCGTGACTTAAGATTCCTTTGAATGGTGCTTTTCCTGTCACAGCTACAGAAGTAGACAAGGAAGAGTTGAACCAGCCACGGTATTGATCAGAACCCTCTAAATACAGATCTGCAGGACGCTGAAGTTCCGGACGCTGGTGCAACACTGCCTGGTGCGACGAACCGGAATCAAACCAGACATCCATGATGTCTTCTTCTTTGGTGAATTCGCCGTTCGGGCTATGTTCGGAAGTGAAGCCTTCCGGAAGCAAATCCTTCGCCTCGCGCTCGAACCAAACATTGGAACCGTGTTCCCGAAACAATCCTGCGACATGGTCGATCGTTTCATCTGTAATAATCGGTGTTCCATCTTCTCCGTAAAAAACAGGAATCGGCACTCCCCAGGTACGCTGACGGGAAATACACCAGTCTTCACGGTCACGTACCATATTGTAAAGTCGTGTTTCACCCCAGCGAGGTACCCATTTGACGTTGTTGATTTCCTCTAATAATGTTTCACGGAAATCTTTGATGGAAGCGAACCACTGATCTGTAGCACGGAAAATCGTCGGCTTTTTCGTTCTCCAGTCATGCGGGTAGGAGTGCGTGATGAATTCCAATTTTTCCAATGCTCCTGCTTCGGTCAATTTTTCTGTAATCGGCTTGTTTGCTTTATCGTAGAACATGCCTTCAAAACCTGGAGCTTCTTCAGTAAATACGCCTTTATCATCAACCGGGCAAAGCACCTCCAGGCCATATTGCTTTCCTACCCAGAAGTCATCTTCCCCGTGGCCGGGAGCGGTATGGACACAGCCGGTGCCACCATCTGTAGTAACATGATCACCAAGAATGACAAGGGATTCACGATCATAGAATGGATGCTGGGTCGTAACATGTTCTGCTTCTTTTCCTTTAAATGTCTTCACAACCTCGTGCGACTCCCATTCCAGCTTCTCAGCAACGTCTTCAAGCAAATCTTCAGCGATGACAAATTTATTGTCGCCGGCTTTTACGACTACGTAGTTGTAAGCCGGATTCAAAGCGATCGCCAGATTAGAAGGAATAGTCCAAGGCGTTGTGGTCCAGATGATGAATTTTTCATCTCCGTCAAACAAGCTTTTGCCATCTTTCACATAGAAAGAGACATAAATGGACGGCGACCGTTTGTCCTGGTACTCGATTTCAGCCTCTGCAAGCGCTGACTCGGATGAAGGAGACCAATAAACAGGCTTCAATCCTTTGTAGATATAGCCTTTTTTAGCCATTTCTCCAAATACTTTGATCTGTTCTGCTTCATAATCTTTATTCAACGTCACGTATGGGTTATCCCAATCGCCGCGAACCCCCATACGTTTGAATTCTTTCCGCTGGTTATCCAGCTGTCCCATTGCATAGTCCGCACACTTTTGACGGAATTCCGCAATGGACATCTTTTTACGATCCACTTTCTTTTTCTTTGTCAGTGCTGTTTCAATCGGAAGTCCGTGTGTATCCCAGCCTGGAACATATGGCGCATGGTATCCGGCCATGGATTTATACCTGACGATGAAATCCTTCAGGGACTTATTAAGGGCATGCCCCATATGCAAGTCACCATTAGCGTATGGAGGGCCGTCATGAAGGACAAACAAGGGACGCCCTTCGGTACGTTGTTGTACTTTCTCATATATATTCATTTCCTCCCACCGTTCCTGCATCTTCGGCTCACGGTTCGGAAGGTTTCCCCGCATTGGAAACTCGGTTTTAGGCATCCGTAATGTATCTTTATAGTTCACTGCTGCTTCCTCCTTCAGTTTGTAAGTATTGCAAAATAATAATAGAAAAACTTGACTTGTCGCCAAGTCCTTATGGCGAAAGCCTAAGTTTTTCTTATACTTTAATCCTTTAAAACAGTTAAACTTTCTTAAAGTATAAAAAAGACCCTCTTATCCCTGGAAGGGACGAGAGGATCTCGCGGTACCACCCTTGTAGAACCGGCCTGTCATATGCCGATTCCGCTCTGTTGATCTGTAACGTAGATAAAGCGCCCATTTCTACTCACCACTTTTCGAATGGAAAACTCGAGGGTGATCTTCCATCAAGTCGCTGCTTCAGGCTTTCACCATCCCTGAATCGCTCATACTGCATGCGGGCTTGTGTACTCTCCCTGTCATCGTTCGACTGGTCTATTATTCTTTTTTTGGAATTATTTCATGTTAATGAATTATATGTAATATTGCTGTTTTCGTCAAGATTTATTTTCCACCATCTCTTTATCCACTTCTGTCGAGTCATCGATATCTGTATCAAACAAATGATCCCAGTCGTCTGTATCAATCATATCCAATTGTGCTTCTACAAGCATACGCAGACGGGTCCTGAACACCTTGGCCTGTTTTTTCAGCTCTTCCACTTCCATAGCAATCCGATGGGATTTTTGAAGAGCTTCATTAATGATGCGATCGGCATTCTTTTCTGCTTCTTTTATAATCAGTTTAGACTCTTTACTGGCATTGCTTTTCACTTCTTCTGCCGTCTCCTGAGCCACCAGAATGGATTTATTGAGCGTAGTCTCGATATTATTGAAATGCCCCAGACGCTCATTCAATTGCTCCACTTTCTCTTCGAGCGCTTTTTTATCACGATTCACCATCTCATAATCTTTGATAACCTGCTCAAGAAATTCATTGACTTCATCTTCATCATAACCTCGAAAACCGCGTGTGAATTCTTTATTATGAATATCCAGTGGTGTTAATGGCACACCAGCCACCTCCTCAAAAGTATCGGTCATTATTTCGAATTATATTCCATTTCGACAAAAGTTGGTCGATTCCTGCTTGTACAACGGTTTATTTTAAACGGGAGATGATTACTTTGTACTTATCTTTTTTTGTGGTGCCCAGTACCTCTATCAGCTTGCTTCTTCCTTTTCCCCTGATGGAAATCATATCTCCTGCTTCCAGCTTGAATGAGGCGTCTTCGACGATTCGGAAGTTCACTTTCACCTGTCCTTTTTCAATGAATACCGAAGCCTTTTGACGGGACATACGGTAAATTTCTTTAATGAGTGTATCCAGCCGCAAAGATGAAACGGTAGTATCTAACTCCTCCCATTGTTCATTGTCTTCTAGCAGGCGGTCAAAAGGTATTTCCTGAAAATGCACAGTGGCTTTTTTTATCCCTTCAAGATTCATACGTACATAATCTGCAATTTCACTGGCAACGATAATCTGAACGACTCCATCATGGACAATCAGATCACCGAGCTTCTTCCGTTTTATACCTAAACTCATGAAGGCACCGAGTACGTCAGGATGGGTCAAGGTAACAAACTTGGCTGGATAAGAAGCCTCCAGGAGAGTCAAGTCAAACTGTTCTGGCTGGATTTGTTCATAATATGGAGCCAGGAGTCCTCTTTTCCGCTCGGAACCTTCCGCACCCCCGTACAGTTTCCAGGTGAAGTCAGGATGATTGCCCAGCAGACTTTCAAAAATGAATTGTTCGCGAGGATCCAGAAAATCTGTCAATTTACTTTGGTAACTGCGCCCCACTTCTTCTTGCCAGGAAAGTACTTGATCGATGAATGGCTGTTCTTCTTTTCGAAAATGCTGATAAATATCCATTGTTATCTCTCCCCTCCCTCAAAAATCATCTCTTGTTAAAAAATGCTCTGTTAAATCTCATTGTTGATTTTCCAGATAAGCTCCCAATTGCTGAAGACTCAGTTTCAAGATACATTGTTTCCGTTACGATAGTAACGGTTTGGAGGGCCGGGAAATCACTCGCTTTCCATGGTAGAGTAGAGAACTGATTTTAAAGGGGAGTTCCTCCCCCTTTACTTTCAGCTCCCCCTCATCAAACCGTACGTGAGGTTCTCCCTCATACGGCTTTCCGATGTTCTTCTTTCTTTGGCTTTACGGGGCCTTAATCAGCTAATTTCACTAAGCTATGTTTGACTTGATTTGTAACCTCGTCCATATGACCCTGAAGGTTATTGCGTTGCCTTTTCTTATTGTTAAATAAGGCTAGACGTTTAAGTACATACCAGTCGATACGCTTCAGCCACTTCTTGGCGATTGAAGATATGAGGTAGTAGTTCTTAAACCCCTGCAACCTTCGGTTCAAACCATCGACTAGTTCACGGATGTCGAGCTGTAGTTTACCTCTTGGTTCCGTGAACGCTTTGATTTTAGCGCGCATTCTCTTCATGGCTTTTCGTTTTGGGAAATGACTCATGACATATAAGGTCGGCCTACCTTTTCTTCGAATCGGTAATTTGCGGTTATGGAATCCTAGAAAGTCAAAGCCATCGATATCATTCCAGATGTTAACGAGCTTTGATTTCTTGGTGTTCAGTGATAGGTCCAGTTTCCCCATAATTGCCTGTATGACACGAATGCTCTCCAGTGCTTGTTGTTTGGTCTTACACATGATGACGAAGTCATCCGCATAACGGATGATCTCTCCTAAATGACTGAACTTTTTCTCCCATAATTGGTCCATCGTATTTAGATAGATATTTGCGAGGAGAGGGGAAATCACCCCACCTTGCGGTGTGCCCGTGACAGGGTTTCTTACATTTCCTTCTTCCATTACCCCTGCGTCCAGCCATTTACGGATAAGTTTTAATACCCTTCTATCGTTAATTCGTTGCTCCACTAGTTTCATCAATTTTTCTTGGTTGATGTTATCGAAATAGCCTTGGATATCGACGTCGACTACCCAAAAACTTTTCTTACTAGCTTTCCGAATTTTCGCCATGGCTTGATGGGCATTCTTTCTCGGTCGAAAACCAAACGAACAATCATGGAAATCAGCTTCGAATATCGGTTCAATCACCAATTTCGTCGCCATCTGTACCACACGGTCTTTAATGGTTGGAATTCCTAAGGGACGCTTCTTTCCATCATCCTTCGGAATGTAGGTTCGCAGAACCGGACTTGGATGATACTTTTTATCCTTTAACTCCAGGTAAAGTTCATTGAGAAACTTTTTCTCTCCATAGTCCTCGACAATCTCTTGGATTGTCTGGCCATCGATGCCTCCACCACCTTTCTTGCGCCTCACTCGTTGCCATGCTTCCCATAAAATATCAGGACGATAAATCTTGTCATATAGTGCATGAAATCTACGTGTAGGACTTTCCTTGGCACAAAGATATAACGTCTTCCAGAGTTCTCGAGCTTTTACTTTATTGGTGTAGTTAGTCATTTTCTTGACATTCACTGACTCTTACCTCCTTCTGACATATGAACAAAGTAGAGGTCCTTTCCTAGACTACGTTATGTTGTCGTAGTCATTGTAGGTACTATGACCTCCTCCGACTCCCTCTCATCCATCCGCCATTTCATGCTTTTCCGCACTTATAGGTTTCTGCTTTACTTCTTTCGAAGTGATGAGGAGGGTCTCCCTAGTTCCGTTAATTCCTTTCCGAACATATCGCTCCCTCTACTCCGGGAGATTCTTCAATACTGTTTCCAAGGTCTTCGTATCTTCCATGGTCTTCACCCGTACGCCCGGGGTTCGACTTCTCCTTGTCCTGCATGAGCAGGTGCTCTTGACGAAGCGGCAGGATTCACTTAATGTTACGATCTGTTCGTTTGCTGGCACAGGGCTCTAACCGTAAGATTTCTCTACCAGTTACCTGTCAGCTACCGAGCGTCTTGGCACTTACTCGGATTGGACTTTCACCAATAAGCAATTAACGGCTTGCTAGGCACGCGGCGGACGGTGAGCTTCCTCAGGCTAAAGCCTTGCGGGATCTCACCATGTCCTATCCTCCCATTGGAGTCTCGCAATTTCCCGGCCCTCCTTGCGTTTGTAAGACTAACGGAAACATCGATATGCGGAACCACCATCTTAACAGCTGAAAAGAGCTTATGTGCTGAATCATTGAGCTTTTCATGCAGTAAATGTGGAAGATATTTTCTTACAACGTAGGGTTCGTTCGTCAAAATATGGATAAGGTGGCGGGGAAACGGTGAGCCTCCCCCACAGGAAAGAAACGAATGCGTAATCGCCTTGGGAGACACGACACGCATAAGCAGAACAGCAAAAGGGAAGTGTTCTTTCTTCCCGTTGATGGACTGCTTATGTCGCGAGTGTCTAGGCGATGCAGCTGGAAAGCGAATCGTTTCCCAGCCCCCCTTTCCCCTGTCTCGGTAACGAACCCGAATTACTTTGAAACTGAGTCTTCCATAATCCGGCCCTATTATTGAATAAGCTTCTTATGAAAAAAACAAAACGTCGTTTAACGAGTCAATAAAAAAGCAAAAATAAAGCCGCCAATGGCAGCTTTACTTCCCAATTATTATGATATCTCTTACAAAAGCATCATGTATAGTTCACGAAGCCCCATGTTTGCAAAGTTCAACACTAAAATAGCTACAATTGGGGAAATATCAATCATTCCAAGCGGAGGAATAATACGTCGGAACGGTTCTAAAAATGGTTCACATATTTTAGTCAGAAATTTCCCAATCGACGACTCTCTGGCTCCGGGGAACCAGGACATGAAAATATAAATAATTAATGCCCAGCTGTAAATTTGGATAGCATTGGTCAATAAAACGAATAGTTGCTGCATTTCTTTACCACCTTTTGTCTAGATCATCTTCCTGCTCAAGAATTTCTGAAATCGAACCGGATATCTCAACGTTATCCGGAGTGCACAGAAAAGTTTGCATACCGAGCTTCTGGATATCCCCTCCAATAGCATAAACCGTACCGCTTAAAAAATCCACAATCCGCTTCGCCTGCTGGTGATCCACCCGCTGCAGATTGATCACTACCGCGCGACGGTTTACAAGGTGATCGGCGATATCCTGGGCCTCATTATAGTTGCGGGGCTCACACAACATCATCCTTGATGAGGATTGAGCGCTTTTTAAACTGACTACGTTCTTTGTCTTTTGCTCAGGAAAACTTTGCTGCTGATTAGCCGGCTGATTGGTATTGGTATCTTCCATTTCTTCCTCCATATATTCATATTCATCATCTAGTGTGAAAAATGATTTGAACTTATTTTTCATACTCATTCATGATCACCTCTTTCATAGTTATCAGCCCACCAGGCTGGAGCCAAGCCGTATGAAGGTAGCACCTTCTTCAATTGCCAGCTTGTAATCATTACTCATTCCCATGGATAACTCCTGACATGGGGCATGCGGAAACTGCTTGTCCCTTATCCTGTCACGCATTGCGCGTAATTTACGAAAAGTGCCTCTCAGTGTCTCTTCATCCTCTACGTGGGGAGCCATGGTCATCAATCCGATCACCCTGACATTAGGATAGTCCTCCAGCCACTCGATGAACCCTTCCACTTCATCCAGTGCCATCCCATGCTTAGATTCTTCACCGGTGACATTCACCTGCAGAAAACACGAGACGGGACTATCGGCACGTTTGTCAATTTCCTTCGCCAAAGATTTTCGATCCAACGAATGAATATAGTCAACATCATTGATGATTTCCTTTACCTTCCTGGACTGTAGTGACCCGATGAAATGCCATGTGGCATCATTCCCAATGGCTTCGTACTTTTCCTTGAAACCTTTCATTCTGTTTTCACCGAGATGAGTGATACCTGCAGATAAGGCTTCTCTCGCCCTCTCTATCGTTACGTATTTCGTAACTGCCACAACTGTAACTTCTTTCAAATCCCGTCCACAATTACCACATGCCTGCTCTATGTTAGTTTGAACTTCCTGCCAATTTGCTTCCACACTCATGCTACACGTCTCCTTTTCCATCTGTAAAGCCTATAAACCCAAGCATCCGGCCTGTTTTCCCGCAATCACGGCGATGGGAAAAAAATACGTCTTCCTGCTCGTATGTACAATGCCCGGTAACATGGATGGATGTTTCCTTTACACCTGCATCCAATAAAATCAGCCGATTCAATTCTCTCAAATTCATCAGAAATTTTCCATCTTGAAGGGGGTCGGTGACTTTATTCATATATTTACCCTCTATGTTGTCTACTACACGTTGATCCACTTCGTAATGTTTTCTGCTGATACATGGACCGATGACTGCCCTTATTTCGTCAGCGGATACACCCTGTGTTTGAAGGGCTTTCACCATCGACGCAGCCATTCCATTCACAGAGCCTTTCCAGCCTGCATGTGCAATACCGACCCATCCTGCATGTGGGGCGTAAAAGTATAATGGTACACAATCAGCAAAAAAAGCTGCCAATAACAGTCCAGGCGTATTGGTGATGAGTCCATCGCACCCCTCAATCGAAGAATCCAGGCGAAAAGCTCCTTTACCTGCATCTTTCTCTTGAACGACAGCTACTTCTGTCCCATGGACCTGTTCTCCAATCACCCATCTTTTTAATGGAATATCAGTAGAAGCAGCCAGGCGATCCCGGTTACTGATGACATCCGCTTCGCGATCATTCACATGCAGGCCCTGGTTGAAATCCGCGAAAGGAGGCCTGCTGACCCCGCCATACCTGGTTGAAAAGCCCGCTGTAAGCGCCTGGTCCTGCTCCCAGTCCTGTATAGCTAACAGAGAATCGTTTTGTTGTTTCAATGGTTCTGTCATGTTACCACCTCAGTTGCCCTATATTTTACCACAGAACCAGTCATATTTCTTCTTCTAACCCCATTATTCTATCTTATTTGTCGATTGAGGCGGCAGCGCAAAAGGTTTCTTCACTAATATAACATCGGTCCCGATGTTGATAATCTGGTCCCACGGGATCACTGCTTCTTCATCTTTTCCAAACAACCCCATCATTTTTCCTTTCAGTGTAATGACAATGGCAACCACTTTCCCATTATCGACATCTATATCCAAATCAGCAATCTGGCCAAGGCGTTCACCTGTTTCCATGGCGATGATATCCTTCATTTGTAATTCTGAAATCATCATATCCAATCACCTTCCTTGTTCCATTCTATGCAGGAAAGGTGTATTACATGGTTCTAAAATTAAAAAAGAACTGTTAAATCTCATTGTTTGATATTACAGTTAA
>NZ_KI543236.1:960062-989170 GCF_000496835.1 Thalassobacillus devorans MSP14 | reverse complement strand
TACTCAGTTTCGAGAGAAACTGTTTCCGTTATGGCGATAAGCGTTTGGAGGTCCGGGAAATCACTCGCTTTCCATGGGGGTACGGTGAGCTTCCTCAGGCTCCGCCTTGCGGGATCTCACCATGTACTCTACTCCCATAGGAGTCTCGCAATTTCCCGGCCCTCCTTGCATTTGTAAGACTAACGGAAACATTGGCAGGCAGAGTCAACCAACCATACTAATAGCTACAAAGATGCCTTGTTTGGCGATCAAATGTGGAAGACATCTTTATGTATGGCAGGGGTTCGTTTCTCCTATCCTTCGGATGAGGTGGTTGGGAAACTGCGAGACTCCCGCGGGAGAAGGAGCTAGGCAAGATCCCGCAGGGCTTTGAGCCCGAGGAAGTTTGCCAGGTCCCCCGCAGGAAAGCGAGTAGTTTCCAAGCCACCCCTGACTCTATTTTAGTAAAGAACCCCTTTTCCCTTGAAACTGAGTCTTCCACAATCCGGCCCTTTTGTTGAATACATCCCTTAGGAACGTATTAAGAAAGCCAAAATAAAAAAGTGCACCGGGGTCCGGTGCACTTTATGAATAGCTAGGTTTATTCAAACATGGTTGTGTTCATTTCTTTGATAGCTGCTTTCTCAAGCCTGGAAACCTGTGCTTGCGAAATTCCAATCTCATCCGCTACTTCCATTTGCGTTTTTCCCTGGAAGAAACGTTTCGTTAAAATCATTTTTTCACGCTCATTTAACCGTTTCATGCCCTCTCTAAGAGATAATTCATCAAGCCAGACCGAATCTTTATGCTTTTCGTCTTTCAATTGATCCATAACGAAAATCGGATCTCCTCCGTCATTGTAGATCGGTTCAAACAAGGACACGGGATCCTGGATGGCATCCATAGCGAATACGACATCTTCATGGGGTACTCCCATTTCCTTGGCTATTTCAGCCGGTGCCGGATCCTTTGACCGTTCACTGATTAACTTTTCCCGCATCTGCAAGGCTTTGTAGGCTGTATCACGCAAAGAACGCGATACACGGATCGGGTTGTTATCCCGCAGGTACCTGCGGATTTCCCCGATGATCATCGGAACAGCGTAAGTGGAAAACTTTACATTATGGCTTAAATCAAAATTATCAATTGATTTCATTAGACCAATACAACCTACCTGGAAAAGATCATCCACGTACTCTCCCCGGTTATTGAACCGCTGAATGACACTCAATACCAGTCGTAAGTTGCCATTGACTAGTTCCTCCCTGGCAGATCGGTCTCCATTTTGCATTCTTTTGAACAAAATACGCATTTCATCATTTTTAAGTACTGGAAGCTTAGATGTATCTACACCACATATTTCAACTTTATGTCTAGTCACGGTATTTTACCCTCCCAGGAAGCTATTCACGTTTCAGTATCTCCCCGGGCTGGGAATTATATGCATATCCTAAAAGAACAAAACGACGAACATATGTTTGGAAAAGTCTTAAAAAATCCTATACCATCTTGTTAAATTCACGCTTCAATCTTTTTATAATTTTTTTCTCAAGCCGTGAAATATAGGACTGTGATATACCGAGCATGTCGGCAACATCTTTTTGGGTCTTTTCTTCTTTATCTACTAGACCGAATCGCAATTCCATGATTTGTTTTTCCCTGTCGTTCAGCTGTTCTAATGCTTTTTTCAGTAATCGCTTGTCGACTTTGTCTTCGATGTCTTTGGTAATGATATCTTCCTCCGTACCGAGAATATCAGACAAGAGCAGTTCGTTTCCATCCCAATCGACGTTCAACGGTTCATCAAAGGATACTTCTGACTTCAATTTGTTACTTTTACGAAGGTGCATGAGGATTTCGTTTTCGATACAGCGCGAGGCGTAAGTAGCAAGCTTGATTTTCTTTTCTGGGTTAAAGGTGTTAACGGCTTTGATTAATCCAATTGTGCCGATGCTGATCAAGTCCTCGATATTCAAACCGGTATTTTCAAATTTTCGTGCAATGTAGACGACCAGCCGCAGATTACGTTCAATCAACATCGCCCTTGCTGCTTTATCCCCTTTTGGCAGCCGCTTTAACAGTTCTGCCTCTTCTTCCCTTGATAACGGAGGGGGAAGCGCTTCACTTCCTCCTATGTAATAAATTTCATTCGTTTTCAGGCCTAGTTTCAATAAGATTCGATAGTACCAAAGCCGTAATTTCAATTTCCATTTGCTCATATCATAACCCCTTCCTTTCAAGCTACTTTTCCTTTTTGCATCATTTCCGGGTGAAGCAGCACATGATAGCTGTCATCCTCTGTCAATCTGCCGAACTGCAGACCAAGCAGGGGAGCATGCATGCTGATTTTTTTCTTGTCATCACTAACTAGTTCGATTTTGTCTAATTGTATGGCCAGCATTAATTTTCTTTCCCCACTGGCACCCTTGTATGGTACGAAGTGGATGAATTCCTGGAGTGATTCGGGAATCAGGTTGATATCATAGCTTTCTTCTACCTCTTTTAGCTCAGACCATTCCTTCTCGGAAATAAATGATTGGAATACCTCTTCATCTCCCAGAAAAACGAGCTTGTTTGTTAATGGGTCGCTCAAATGGTTTCCGCTATCCACCAAGCCGGTGGAAACAGCTCTTTTTCCGTTCCACTCCAAAACAACGTCATAAATTTCCTCGTATTTCAGTTTCAATATGGCAATCCGTTGTAAGCGTTGCTTAGTAAACCACCAGGCAATAGGAAATCCGATAATCACAAACATCCAGCTGATGGGGTCACCATAGCCAGTAGAGAATGTGACCATACCCGGCGAAGACATCTGCACATTCATACTCAAGAAGAAATGACTGGCGAACAGAGCGCCTCCAATCGTAAAAGTGACAAAATAGAAACTGGTCAAATTACGTAAAAAAACCGATATCGATTTATAAGGGAATGCCGCTAATATGATAACCATCGAATAAGCGAATTTACTTAACGGAGTTACAATCCATGAGCCAGAAAAAAATATTGTCAGAGGTACGATAAGGGAGGCGATCAGAGCAGCTAACATAATCCTTCGCATCGTTGTGTAAGACTTTGTGACTGCCTGCGTTATAATCAGAATCATTCCATCTACTAAAAAATTGAGCAGCCATACGGCATCGAGATAGATCATCACCTCTTTCTCCTTTTCTCAATAAATAGTGATACCAAGTATAAGACATGCTGTTCCTAAAAGTCTGTCACATTCTGCAAAGGCAGGAAGACTTTTTTTAGCCGATTTTGTCGCTGTACTGTATACATCGTTTCTACACTCGGGGCTTATGCGTGTCGAAATGTAAAAAGACTTCCTGTTATTGAACAGGAAGTCTTCAGGGGAAAACGTAAGGAGAGTACCAGGGACTCCAACGGCATACGAAATAACATTGGCTGCGCCTAACATGTGGGGCATATGAGCTAATACAGCCTTTCATGAAAAGGGTCACTCTCATTCTCGAACAGGTATGGATAAAATGACAGAGAGCCTCCTGCTGAATGGTAGGAGGCTCTCTCATTATTGTTACTATCGTCTACGGTTGCGGTTTCTTAAGAATGTCGGGATATCCAATGTGTCTTCTTCTTGATTACCACCACGCTGTTGGGATGGCATTTCCTGTTGGCGTGGTTCTTCTCTTCTTCTCTCGAGACGGTCTGGCTGTTGTGGCTGCTGATTAACGCCGCCTCCACCCATTTGGCCAAGAGCCGGACGCTGTTTATTCTGGCTCTGGCTCAATTGAGCTTCATCGAAACCAGTTGCAATTACAGTTACGACAATTTCATCTTTCAGGTTCTCATTGATTACGGAACCGAAGATGACGTTCACTTCCTGATCGGCTGCTGAAGTTACGATATCAGCTGCTTCTTGAACTTCATACAAACTTAAATTAGAACCGCCGGTGATATTCATCAATACACCATGCGCGCCATCAATAGATGTTTCCAGTAGTGGGGAAGATATCGCTTTTTTAGCAGCCTCCACAGCACGGCTTTCGCCTGTTGCAATTCCAATTCCCATCAAAGCAGACCCTTTATCCATCATGATCGTCTTAACGTCTGCAAAGTCAACATTGATCAGACCTGGGACTGCAATCAAGTCAGAGATACCTTGTACACCTTGACGAAGCACGTTATCTGCTTCACGGAATGCTTCAAGCATCGGTGTATTCTTATCGACGATTTCCAATAGCCGGTCATTTGGAATAACAATCAACGTATCGACTGCGCTTTTCAGGCCATCAATACCGCCTGTCGCCTGTACAGACCGCTTCTTGCCTTCGAATGTGAATGGGCGTGTAACCACACCAACAGTCAATGCTCCCAGTTCTTTTGCCACATTGGCAATTACAGGTGCTGCACCAGTCCCGGTGCCTCCACCCATACCAGCTGTAACAAACACCATGTCTGCTCCTTGCAAGGCTTCTTCCAGCTGTTCCTTACTTTCTTCCGCAGCCTTTTTACCCACTTCAGGGTTGGCTCCTGCGCCAAGTCCACGGGTCAGCTTACCTCCGATTTGCATTTTCACTTCTGCTTTAGAGAGGTTCAACGCCTGGGCGTCCGTGTTGACTGCGATGAATTCTACACCCTGCACTCCATGTTCAATCATTCGGTTGACAGCGTTACTTCCGCCGCCACCGACTCCAATAACTTTTATTGTTGCCAATTGGTCCATGCTTGTATCAAAATCTAACATTATTCGTTCCTCCCAGTTCAAAGATTACGAGACTTATTTTAGCTTCCATTCGTCGGTTATGAAGGAAACGTTGTTTAGTCGAAAAAGTATTTCAGTAGATTGGATAATCCTGATTCTTTTTTCTCTTTTTCTTCCTTAACAGGTTTTTCCTGTGGCTCTTGTTGTTTGACGGAACTTCGCTTCTGCTTTTTCGGTCTCGGCTGCTGACCATCTGCCATTTGCACAGATGGAAAAATCTCTTTTCCTTGTATTTTCGCATTACGATAAGCGAATTGCAAGATACCGACACCACTTGTAAATTGAGGTTCACGGACCCCGATATAATCCGGGATCGCCAGTCGGATATTTGCATGGAAGATATCCTGTGCCAATTCCATAACACCAGGCATGCTCATCGTGCCGCCTGTCAGTACGAAACCTCCAGGAAGATCTTTTACTCCCATCCGGTGAATTTCCTGTGCTGCAAAAACATAAATCTCTTCCAGTCTAGCTTCAATCATATCAGATAATTGCAATTGATTGAATGTTTGTTTTCGATTACTTCCGATAATTGTTACTTCGAACTGTTCTTCTTCCCGGGCATCATCGAAAAAAGCATGACCATGCTCGAGTTTGATTTCCTCTGCTTCTTCGGTAGAAGTTCTCAGACCGATAGATAAGTCTTTCGTAATATTATCTCCGCCTAAAGCGGTCATGCTTGTCCCTTTCAGATGTCCATCTTCAAAGACAGAAACTGTCGTGCTTCCACCTCCGATATCAATTAACGCAACACCAAGGTTCTTCTCATCATCAGATAATGCCACTGTACCTGCAGCAAGCGGCTGGAGACAGATATCCAATACCTGCAGTTCAGCTCTTTCCACACACTTCAGCAAGTTATGTAGCACCGTTTTGGAACAGGTGATAATAGTCCCTTCCATTTCCAGACGGACCCCGATCATGCCACGGGGATCTGTAATTTCATCCTGTCCATCTACAATAAACTGTTTAGGAATGACATCGATGATTTCACGTTCCGGAGGTATGGAAATGACCTGGGCGGCGTCGATGACGCGTTTGATGTCTTCATTTCCAATCTCCCTGTCGTCGCTGGATACAGCTACCACGCCATGACATGGCTGGAGCTGGATATGGTTCCCGTTCACACCGACAACGACACGATCTATTTTCATATCAACCATTCTTTCCGCCTGCTCGACTGCCGAACGGATAGACTGGACCGTCTGGTCGATATCTACAATTGCTCCTTTTTTCATACCATTTGATTTTGCGGTACCCACTCCGATGATATTCAGGGAATCGTTTAAGATTTCCCCGATGATCACTTTGATGCGGGTGGTTCCGATATCTAAACTTACTAGAATTTCATTCTGATTCAAAAGCGATGCACCTCCTGCACTAAAGGCATATGAATAGTTCAAATATTATCGAATATAAGAAGAAAATACAATCCATTTCACCTTTCGTAAATAGATTGATATATTATGTGGTCCTTTTCACTCACATAACTGGAAATAGAATCAATTCATGTTCTGTTTCCACAAAAAGATATGATAATCCTCTTATTTTCCTGTATTTTTTTTCAGTTTGTTCGAATTACGCAGATTGGTTATTAAATGTCTTCGGATAATCGCTATATTCTGGAATAAACGGACCCCGAAAGCGAATACAGCCGCCAGATACAGATCGATACCAAGCTGTACCCCTAAAAATGCCAACAAGGCCGCTAATGCTACGTTGGAAAAGAAACCAGTCAAGAATACAATGTCATCAAATTTCTTTTCTAACTGGGCCCGAATACCACCCAGCAATGTATCGAAAGCGGCAAGTACCGCTATGGTCAAGTAATCGGTGTATGCATCCGGTACCCGTATGTCCGTCAACAGACCCAGAATAATCCCGACCAATAAAAATGCTATCGGCAGCCACATTAGTTTTCACCTGTTTCTTTACTGGAATCAAACTCCAATATTCCCAGCTGGAGGCTATCTTCATAGCCAGGAAGCTTCAAATTATTTTCTGCCTCCACAACCATGGAGATATCATCAAGCGCGAACATGTCCCGGGAGCGGCTGGCATTTACATAATCAAGCATCTTTTGGGGATTACTTGTGAGGACTTTTATTACCACAGGTAAAGGCTGCATGGGCCGGTTATTCACATAAGTATCTCCGTTTACATTTCTGATGGGAGAGATACTGACCAGCCTCTCCTCCCCTACTGCTATTCCTTCGGATCCGAATGTATTCAATTCATTGATCAGATGCGTCAATAGAGAAGGACTCACCGTCGGATAGGCAGGGGCCCCTTCCTCCCACTCCTGGAAAATCGGCTCGAGCTTTATGGTGATGCCGCTGCCCTCCAGTGTGGTCAACCCCGCTTGCTGCTCTAATTGCTCTATAGATTCTTTCAGTGTTTCCAGCTTCTCTTCATCAGAAACTTCGTCATACTCTTCCAGCATACGATCCGCCCGGGTTATCTGTTCCAGTAATTCCTGCTGTACCTTTTGCTGCTCCTGTAGTTCCTGTCTGACTTCCCATTGATCGCGTGTATCACGAAATTCAGGTTCTGAGGAGGCTGTTTGAAATTGAATGGCAGCCATGAAGCCGACTATTGCGAATATGATTGACATGAGCCATTTATTACGCTTACTCACAGCATTCACCCTTCACTGGAAAGTCTTGCATCCATTTGAATGGACTCCGACTTTTCCAGCTCTACTTCAATATTATCGGCGACCAGCTGATCGACTACCCCATTTTTCAAAGAAAAACTGGAAAACAGCACTTCCGGGTCACCAATCGCAGAAATGATAAATGGGGCGGGATGCTGTGTTCCATCCACCGTGATCACAGGGCCTGTACAAGCAAAATAACTGTTGCTGAGATATCGCTGCCCGTTAATTGCTATCGCTTTTGCTCCAGCACTCTTAAGCTCATTGACCACTTTATGGATATGCGGCTCATGCACAATATAATTATTCGCATGCGCTTCATCCGGGATATATTCCGCATCCCGGAGCGTGACTGTAATTCCCGGACCTTGTACTGGCAATTCCCCGGTCAGCAGCTGAAGTTTCTTCTTCCGTTCTACAAAGTCTGCGATTTGTCGTTCGCTTGATGCCAAATTGTTTTCAAATTGCTGAATCTTTTCAGTTTTTCCTTGTAGTTCCTCCCGAAGCTCCTTGTTCTTTTCCTCTAAATCAAGCAGCTGTTTCCGGTAGAAATATTCCTTTTCCCAAGTACGCTCCGTCAGTTTAACCATTTGGGACTCTGTATCAGCCTGTGTGTAACTGTATGATACTAAAAACCCCGTTACTAATAGAACGAAAGCGAGAATGACGTGCTTACCCTTGAGTTTCATTTTCATTCTCCCCAGGCTCTGCTTGTGCTCCTTCTTCATCTCCTGATGGTTCCTGCTCAGATGTTGAATAAGCTTCAAAGTAAGCACCCACATCAATATGGATGATCCCTTTATCTTCCGGACCTAATTGAGCCACAATTGAAGGGTATGCTCGCATTTTTTTAGAAAAGTTCCGGATTGTCCCCTGCACTTCATAACCGTCATTCATATAAAGTTTGATTTGAAATGGATTATCATCGGTCGGCGTCCAGTGAATTTCGGATATTAACCTGGCTATACTGTCAGGAAGCTCTCTCAGTTCTTTGGACATTTCCTCCAAATACGTAGCTTTATCAAAACCTATCAAGAGCGGCGCATCACCGTTGGTAACATGAAGCTCATAGGATTCCAGGCGTGTGCCATTTTCAAGAATAGGATAGTAGCTGCCGTCCAGCTTTACGTACCCCACCCGGTCATATTCATCCACCTTGATTGTGATGGTATTGGGAAAGTTTCGCGACACACTGGCTTCATTTATTTCAGGATGGGCCATGACACTGGTTTGGATCTGCTGTTTATCCACTTGCCAAAAATTCTCGTCACCAGAGATATGGCTCATTTCCCTGATTTCTTCATCTGGAACATGGACATTACCACTGACCTTGATATTTTTCACATGGCTAAGGGGGGACTGCAAGTAGATCACTATCGCAATCAATAAAAACAAAATCGTAAGATAAAAGATCAAGCGCCTGTTCGCTTTCTTTTTCCGAGCATGTTTCAACTTCGGAATGCGATCTTCAATGGAAACAATATTCTTTTTCTCCATAATGATGATTTCCCCTTAACATCTTTCAATATAAACGGAAGACAGATCTTATGTAGGAAAAAAACTTTTTGCTTATGTCCCTATCATACCTTACCTTTCAACTATCTCCCGTAGTTTCTAACAATTGGAAACAATTGTTACCCAAGCTCAACTGGTTTCAAGCCTTTACGAAGGCATCGGGTCATCCACGTTGAGGGATTTTGGCTGATTCATCCTTGATCACTGATATGCCGGGCTTTGTCCCAAACCCGTTTGAATGTACCCGCTTGAAAGTTTAATTAAACATGGATCTGCCCCTTCATTTTATCATGTTAGAACCCGTTTTGTGACTCCTTGTGTTAAAAACTTGATATTTTTTAAAAATTCACAGGATTCGTGGTCGTTAAGGCTCTTCTAACGTAAAAAAGCCGAAACTATACCCGTTCACATAGTACGGCTTATGTCATGTAAATTTGACTGTCATTGACAAATTTCTTCCCACGAAAATTTCTTGACTTATAAAATTAAATTCGACTTCAATGGGAAAAGTATACCACCGGTTTTTCCCAGCCACTTACTCCTCACCTCAATAACGGAACAGCTAAAGGCTGTTAACTATTTCTACGGACTGATACTTAAAGAAATAATTGCAAACCTACTTTTTTCTAGATAAATCACTTGTTTTACGAAAAGATCAAAGTTTGGAGTATCTGCTGACGCTTAGCAGGATACCTACAGAACATAGCGTCAAGGTCAAGGACGATCCGCCATAGCTTAAAAAGGGTAGGGTGATCCCTGTGACAGGGATAAGACCGGTCACTACACTGATATTGATCATTACCTGGATGGAAATCATCCCGATGATCCCTAATGCAAGCAGACTTCCATATAAATCAGGGGCATAAAGGGCTACCCTTATCCCTCTCCACAAAATCAGCAGAAATAACAGCAGGACAAATGAGCCTCCCAGGAATCCTAACTCTTCTGCTAAAATAGCAAAAATGAAATCGGTCTGTGGCTCAGGAAGATAAAAGAATTTCTGCAGGCTCTGGCCAAGTCCGAGACCCATTAAACCTCCAGGGCCAATGGCATATAACGATTGAATGATTTGAAAGCCACTGCCCAGCGGATCCTCCCAGGGATTCAGGAAAGCGGTGATTCGCTTAATCCGGTAAGGAGCGGACGCAATCAAAGCGACAAAACCCGCCAGACCAATCAGGCCTAACCCGATGAAATGAGCCCACCTGGCACCTGCCACGAAAATCATCAGCATGCAGGTACCTACCAGTACTACTCCCGTTCCTAGATCCGGCTGCAGCATGATCAGTGCAAATGCCACCATTACCAGACTTAAGGCAGGCAAAAAGCCTTGCTGAAAAGATGTGATATATTTTTGCCTTTCTGCTAAGAACTTGGCCAAAAAAATAATTAAACCGAGCTTCATGAATTCAGATGGCTGAATACTGAAGGCACCGACTCCAATCCAGCTTTGCGCTCCCCCTCTTACCATCCCGACTCCAGGTATCAATACTGCGATCAAGAAAACAAAACAGATGATCAGCAGTTTTTTAGCATGAGTCCTCCAGAACAAGTAAGGGATTCTTGCAATAAAGAACATCGCCACGATCCCGACTCCTGCGAATAGAATCTGACGTTTTGCAAAGAAGAATGAATCATTGAATTTATAGTTCGCCCATATACTGGATGAACTGTACACCATGATGATTCCTATCGTCAGCAGAGATAGGATTCCGACCATCAAGAGGATATCCGGCATTGTTTTAGGATTGCTTGTCTTATGCAATGAAAAAACCCCTCCTCCAACTAAATTGGAAAATGGGGCTTCTACTGCGGAACAAGCCCCTACTTCAGCTTATGCACAGCTTGGACGTACATATGCCCTCTTTCTTCAAAAGTACGGTATTGATCCCAGCTTGCGCAAGCCGGAGACAAGAGGATGACGTCTTTTTTATCGGATAATTCATAAGCTGTCTGTGCTGCTTGTTCCACGTTATCAACTTTTTTAATTGCTGTTATACCAGCCTGTTCACCAGCGTGCTGCATTTTACCGGCTGTCTCACCAAAAACGACCATCGCTTTGACATGATCTAAAAATGGTACCAGGTCATCAAAATCATTTCCCCGGTCGAGGCCGCCTGCTAAAAGAATTACAGGCTGTTTGAATGAGCTTAACGCTTTCGAGGTTGCGAGAATATTCGTAGCTTTCGAATCGTTATAGAATAGTCTGCCTTCAATGTTGTCTACAAACTCCAGGCGATGCGGAACACCATTGAAGCTTGTCAACACGTCTCTTATTCCTTCATTGGTTGCACCATTCAATTTAGCAGCAGCTACTGCTGCCAGTATATTTTCCATATTATGTTCACCGACCAGCACAACCTCGTCCCGCTTGATGATCGGGTCGCCATTGTAATAGATATACCCTTCATCAGCATAAGCTCCTTTATCCAGGTGCTGGCTGGTAGAAAAAGGGACAAGCTGTGCATTTGCTTTCCCAATAAACTTGGCAATCGTTGGGTCATCGCTATTATAAACGAGAAAGTCTTCCTTTGACTGGTTTTTGAAAATTTGGGCTTTGGCATGCTGATAGTTCTCGAGTGTTTTGTGATAGTCCAGATGGGCCTCATAAATATTCAATAATACAGCAACAGTGGGGCGAAAACGTTCAATCCCCATTAACTGGAAGGACGACAACTCAATGACCAGCGGATCGTGGTCACTCGTCCGCCTGGCTACTTCACATGAAACTTCCCCAATATTACCCGCTATGCTTGATTGTTTTCCGCTTCTCACTAACATCTCATGGGTCAAGGTAGTTGTAGTAGTTTTTCCATTAGAACCAGTAATTCCGATAATCGGTCCATGATGAAGGAGACCGGCAAGCTCTACCTCCGTGATGATCGGAAGTCCACGCTGTGACGCTTCAGCTACCAGACTGTTATCATATGCAATGCCTGGATTTTTGATCATAACATCGATTCCTTCCAGCGCTGAAACAGGGTGACCGCCGAGAATGACCTCGGCTCCTGCTTCCTCAAGTTCCTGAACGACCGGATCCTCCGGGCTTGCTTTATAGTCATTGATACGGACAGAAATGCCGCTGTCCAGCAACAGCTTTGCAGCAGCTGTCCCGCTTTTGGCGAGTCCTAAAATTAGTGCATGATGATAAGTAAAGTCTTCTAGTCGTTTCAACCTAACCACACCTCGATATAGATTCCTAACATGGCAAACACAAGGCCCAGAAGCCAGAAAGATGTAACTACACGCCATTCCGACCAGCCTTTCAATTCATAATGATGATGAAGCGGGCTCATCCGGAATATTCGCTTGCCTGTAGTTTTAAAAGAAAGCACTTGTATGATGACCGATAAAGTTTCGATAACAAATACGCCACCAATGATCACAAGTAAGATTTCCAGTTTTGTAAGAATAGCTACGATAGCGATCGCTCCACCTAAAGCCAGTGAACCGGTGTCTCCCATGAACACTTTAGCAGGATGGGCGTTGAATACTAAAAATCCCAGCAGTGCTCCGACAATAGCCAGTGAAAATATAGTGATCTCAAATTGCGGGTTTCCTGTCCATGCAAGTATGGCAAAAGCGCCGAAAGCCAAAGCAGCTGTTCCCGCAAGCAGCCCGTCGAGACCATCAGTCAGGTTGACAGCATTCGAAGCCCCGACAAGCATGACCAGAATCAACACGGGGTAAAGCAGTCCGAGATCCAATTGTATATCAGTAGCCGGAATAGCTATGTATGTCGGAAAGTCATGCTGTCTTAGAATCATGTAGACCACAACAGCAATCACGAATTGTGCCAGAAGTTTCTGCTTGGAGGTCAATCCAAGATTACGCTTCATGACGACTTTGATAAAGTCATCCAAAAAGCCGATCAATCCGTACCCGATCAATACGAATAAAAGTAAAAAGACTTCAAAACTCATCGGGTTAGGGTTGAACTTTGCTGCCATAATCAATGTGGTGATACTGACAGAGAATAATACCATCAATCCCCCCATGGTAGGCGTTCCTGATTTTTTTTGATGGCTTTCCGGTCCTTCTTCCCGAATACTCTGACCAAATTTCAATCTGCGCAGAAAAGGGATGAATACCGGGGAGATCAGGACGGTGATTAAAAATGCGATTGCTATGGTTATTAATAGTACAAAATCGTTCATGTGTTGTTCCTCCTTTACGACAGATCCCGTCCGTTACTTTTCTATCAGGGTCTCGATGATCGTTTCCAGCTTCACGCCCCGGGATGCTTTCACCAGAATGACTGTATCCTCACCCAATTCTTTTTCCAGTATTTGTGCAAGTTCCCCCTTATCGGAGAAATGTTCGGTTCTTATAGCAGAATTTTTCTCATGAACGGCCTCACTAATTTGATTGGCATCTTCGCCATACGTAAATACTGCCGCAATCGTGTCATCAATCGCTTCAGCAACCGATCGATGCATTTGTTTCGCGTGGGTTCCAAGTTCATAGATATCGCCAAGCACAAGTACTTTATGGGACTTTTCTTTCATTCCCTTGATGACTTCGATGACAGCTTTCATCGAAGTTGGAGAAGCGTTATAAGCATCATTGATAATCAACGACCCGTGCTTGCCTTTCAGCCTTTCGAATCGCATGCCAGTAACTTCTAAGTTGTGCAAGCCGTTTTGAATCTGCTCCGTTGTCATTTTCAAAAGACGTGCAAGGGTAATGACGAAGCTTGCATTTTTAACATTATGCTTCCCGGCAAGCGGTAATTCGTAGTCGACACCAGCAATTGAAAAACGGCTGTTGTCGTCCGACAATTCCAGGTTTTCAATGCGGGAACGATTTTGAGGCCCCGTACCGCATCCCCAATTGTTTTCATCTTTCAACTCTTCTGCGAGCAGAGGTTCATCACCATCAAAAATCAAAGCCCCTTCATTTTTAAGCCCTGCTTTTATTTCCAGCTTTGCCTTAGCAATCCCCTCCCGGCTTCCTAAATATTCAATATGAGATTCGCCGATGTTCGTTATGATCGCGTAATCCGGCTTAGCTAAATGGCTCAATACTTCAATTTCTCCTGCCTTGCTCATTCCCATTTCCAGAACGGCTACTTCTGTATGTTCAGGCATAGCAAAAATGGTCAACGGCATACCAATATGATTATTAAAATTCCCAGCAGTTTTATGGGTGCGGAATTTAGTGCTTAATACGGATGCCGTTAAATCTTTCGTAGTGGTTTTTCCGTTTGAGCCCGTCACACCGATAACAATCGGGTCCACTTTTTCTAGATACAATACCGCCATCGCCTGCAATGCCGCCAAGGTGTCGTCGACAAAAAACAACGGGAAATCCGTCGGTACATACCGAGGCACTTCCCTGTCTTTCTGCCATAACGATGCGACAGCACCGTTTTCAATCGCTTGTTTGAGAAATTCATGGGCATCGAAATTTTCGCCAACGATAGGCACGAACATACTCTGCTTGTTATCTTTTCTCGAATCCGTCATTACATGACGGATTGGAATCGTATCACTTACTGCACCGCTGGATTCCGGGAATAGTTCATTCAATTCGTTTACAGCAAATAACATCATTTACTCTCCTTTAGCTGCTTTAAAAGTTCCCGTGCTGTTTCACGGTCATCAAATTCGTATCGTTTGCCGTTAACTTCCTGGTAGGTCTCATGCCCTTTACCGGCGATTAAAACCATATCCCCCGGCTGTGCCTGTTCCAGGGCAAATCGGATCGCTTCCTTTCGATCAACGATTCTATCATATCCTCCCGCTTCAAGATGCTCGACCATGTCGTCAAGTATCTGCTCTGGAGATTCTGTCCGCGGGTTATCCGAAGTGAAAATAGCGTGATCCCCGAATTCCATTGCTACATCAGCCATCAACGGGCGCTTCGTGCGGTCACGGTCTCCTCCGCAACCTACAACAACCCTTACTTTGCCCCGACAGAATTCCTGCATCGTCTGCAGTACATTATGAAGAGAGTCGGGGGTGTGGGCGTAATCGATGACTATGCCGAAGGATTGCCCTTCCTCCACTGGCTCAAACCGTCCGCGGACGCCTTTGGTAGATTCGAGAGCTTGCTTAATTACATCCAGTTCCACCCCGGAAGCGATAGCCGCACCTGCTGCGGCAAGCATATTGTAGACATTGAATTTCCCCATCAGACTGCTGTTGATGGTAATTCCTCCTTCTGGGGTTGTCAATGTAAACGTCGTACCTTTTTCATGTAAATGAAGATGATCAGCCATGATTGCTGCTTCTTTTTGAATCCCATAACTAAGAACCGGCTGGGCCGTACTACGTATCATGACATCGGCTGCCGGATCATCTGCATTGATGATAGCGAACTTCGGATTCTCCGGGTTAAAGGTATTCCCCAATTGAGCAAACAGCAGTGATTTAGCATGGAGGTACTCATCCATATTCCCGTGATAATCCAAGTGGTCCTGACTAAGGTTCGTAAAAACCGCTACATCAAAATCGCAGCCGTGGACACGTCCTTTATCCAATGCGTGAGAAGACACTTCCATTATTGCAGTGTCTACATTACGTTCCTTCATCTCCTGGAAACTTTTTTGCAAAAACAAAGAGTCTGGTGTCGTATTCCTTACCGGATACACCGACTCATTTATTTTCATTTGGATCGTACCAATCAAGCCGGTCTGGTGTCTGTTCATTTGAAAAATTTCCTCAAGCAGATAACTGACGGACGTTTTTCCGTTCGTACCGGTAATTCCGATCAATTGCATGGAAGTGGTAGGATACTGATAAAACGTGTTGGCTATGCTTCCCATCGCCCTGTTTGTATCGGGTACAACAATATAGGGGATGGAAACATCAAGCGGACGTTCACAGATAAGCGCAGCAGCTCCCTGCTTCACCGCCTGCGAAGCAAAATCATGACCATCGAAATGATCGCCAGGGAGACAAATGAATAGATCTCCTTCTTTCACATTTCGCGAGTCCATTTCCACCCCGGTAATCTCGATATCCTTCAGTGATTTATTTGTTTGAAAATTTGGTATATGTCTCAATAATTCTGGTAACTTCATTTTCTATCATCCTAACTGTAAACACATTCTCATCTATTATAGCAAAAGTTTCTTCATCTCACGATGACAGAAGAAAATTTAATCAGGAAAACCTGTCTAGCATCGATGCACTTATGGCAGAAGCCTTTGTTTTTCCTATACTTAATACTTATAAAGGTGAATTCTTTAAAAGATAAAAAGTCATTTCCCTAAGTATACACGCACAGGCGATCCCGTTTCTAACTTTACGCCAGGCTCAGGCGCTTGTTCAATAACTTTATCCCCTTCGCCGCTTACTTTTACATTGAGATCGATAAGGTAAGTTTCAAGTTCATCCTTTTCCAATCCGACTAAATCAGGCATCTCCACCATCGGCTGATCCGGCCACTTGTATTCTTTTTCCAGACCGCCTTTTCTCTGTTCTACACCAAGTGCACGCAAGCTGTCTTCCATGATGTTGCCAACCAGCGGAGCAGCTACCACACCACCGAACTGGATGGTGTTTTTCGGATTATCCACCGCTAAATAGACGACAAGTTCAGGATCATCCGCAGGTGCAAAACCGATAAAGGATACGATATGATTATTGCTCATATATTTCCCATCCTTGCCTACCTTCTGAGCAGTACCAGTCTTTCCACCGACGCGATACCCTTCGACATATGCTCCCCGCCCCGATCCTTTGGCAACAACGCTCTCCAGGGCTTTACTGACTTCTTTTGATGTTTCTTCGGAAATGATTCTTTGTTTCATTTTCGGTTCATTTTTTTCCACTATTTCACCTGTCACTGGATCTCTCCAGGCTTCTTGTATATAAGGTTCATATAAGTATCCACCGTTTACAGCCGCTGCGACAGCCATCACCTGCTGGATAGGGGTGACCGAGACCCCTTGACCAAAGGCTGTTGTCGCAAGTTCGACCGGACCGACGTTTTCCGGCTTAAACAATATCCCTTTCCCTTCTCCTTGCAAATCTATTCCTGTTTTTTCCCCAAAACCGAAAGCATCAATATAATTGAATAATTTTTCTTTTCCGAGCTTTTGTCCCAAGGTTACAAATCCAGGGTTACAGGAATTTTGTACGACTTCCAAATAAGTCTGATCCCCATGACCGCCTTTTTTCCAGCACCTTATCTTTGCCCCATCCACATTGATCGAACCGGAATCATGGTAGTGATCTTCATGCAGATCAACGAGATTTTCCTCCAGTGCAGCTGCCAGGGTGATAATCTTAAATGTGGAACCAGGCTCATATGTACTCCATACCGGTAAATTTCGATTATACACGGAAGGGTCGACATCCTGGTAATTCTCCGGGTGGAAATTAGGTCTCGACGACATCCCCAGCACACGTCCGGTATTCGGGTCGACGGCAATTGCCACAGCACCATCCGGCTCATATTTGGAGACAGCAATATCCAGTTCACGCTCTATTATTGTCTGGACGCGTTGATCGATGGTGAGTTGTAAGTCCATTCCATCTTTAGGCGGCTCATAAACATCCGCTTTGTTCGGCATCCGTTTTCCTTTCGCATCCGAATAAAAAGATAAATAGCCTGGGTTTCCGCTTAATTGTTCATCATAATACGCCTCAAGCCCCATCAGTCCCTGATTATCGATACCTGTGAAACCAAGTACATGCGAAAGAAACTCTCCGTTAGGATAGTAGCGTTTTGAATCCTGGGCAACATAAATCCCTTCCATTCTTAACCCCTGTATTGCTTTTGCCTGCTCCTCGGAAATTTTTCTTCCTTCTGGATGGATTCTTTCTATGGAAATGTTTTTTGTAACATGCTGGTAAGCCTTTTCCAACGGCATGTCCAAAATCCTTGCTAACTCTCGTGCTGCTTTTTTCGGTTCCTTTATCTGTCTCGGCACGACCATCACTGTAGGGGCCGAGACGTTACCCACCAAAACCTCCCCTTCGGTGTCCAGAATCTTACCTCTTTCCGGTTCAAATGTGATATCTCTGCTCCATGATTCTTCTGCATCTGAAACAAGAAAATCACCCAGCACAAATTGGACATATCCAAGCCGGGTCATAATGATCAAAAATATAACTGCTGCCAAAATAAAAACAGTGATCAACCGTTTTCTGACTGTTACGAGTGATACGCGCTTCATCAATTTGGCTCCTTTCGCGCATAGACTTAGCTTGTATCACTATATGACAGTCAAAAAACGATTAGAACACTGCTCCATCAGGAAGAAGAGTCAGTTTTCCCCTTCGGGTTCTGTTTCCTCTTCTTCTCCTTCTTCCATTCCGGGCGGCTGGAATTCGACTACTAAATAACCCCCGTCCTGTATTTCTGCACCTGGTGGTGCGCTCTGTTTATAAGCAAATCCATTTCCCATTGTTTCAACTTTCAAATGGAACATATCGGCAAAATGAAAGACATCTCTTGCTGACCATCCAGTTATATCAGGCATGGTCGGGTTTTCAGTCACCAGGAAGATCCTTTGATTAGGAAGGACCGAGGTCCCTTCTTCCGGGTATACTTTTTCAACTTTACCGTCTTCCGAGCCAATCACCGTCACTCTGTTGAAATCATTTCCGAGCTTCTCTTTCGCTTTCTTGACAGAGTCTCCTTTTACTTCAGGAATTTCTTTAAGATCGACTGTTTCTTTGGACTGCTGGTCCGGACGGATATCGAGATAATGAAGACTGTTCTCTGTCACTGTCTTGACAATATGCGCGACAGGTTCCGGTCCATACTCGGTCACTTCCAGTTCCGGCTGCTGGACTGCAACATAAATCAACAGTTCAGGGTCATCTTTAGGTGCCATACCGAGGAATGAAAAAATATAATTGTTTTTGCCTGTCATGTATCTTCCTGTTTCGGGATCAGGGATTTGAGCTGTACCGGTTTTACCGGCCATGCTGTAATCATTCAGCTTATAGATGTTACCGGTAGCATCTTCATCTGAAACGACCGTTCCCAGCAGATCACGCATTTGCTTAGCGGTTTCCGGCGAAATCGGTTCTCCGATCGTTTCCGGTTTATTTTCACTTTTCACTTCCCCTGATTCACTATCCAAAACTTTTGAGAGTACATATGGCTGCATCATTTTACCATCATTAGCAACTGCGCTGGCTGCAGTTAATAATTGAATTGGAGTAGTAGTAGTCCCTTGACCGAAGGCAGTGGTCAATTTTTCGACAGGCCAGTTATAAAGGATTTTGCCTGTTGCCTCCCCTGGTAAATCAATTCCGGTTTTTTGTCCAAAACCAAACTCCTCCAGATAATGACGGAATTTTTCTAACCCTATTTTTTCCTTGGCCAATTTTGCTGCAGCAACATTGGAGGAATACCGCATCCCCTGATCATAAGTGATGCTCCCCCAACCTTCCCGGCGGTGGTCATATATTGGCCGGCTTCCTTCATCAAATTGATAGTTTCCGGATTTGAATTTTTCCGAACCGTTATAGACCCCTTCTTCCATTGCTGCAGCCCATGTGAAAATCTTCATCGTCGATCCGGGCTCAAATGGATAGGAAACGATATCGTTATACCAGTTCTCCACCTCTTTGATATGGTTCGGGTTGTAGCTTGGACGGTTTCCAAGTGCCAGTATTTCCCCTGTATCCGGGTCCATGACAGCCGCCATGATCCGCTTTGGTTTATATTGTTGTTCGACCTGGCTCATGGCATCTTCTAAAAACGTCTGGATTTTCTGGTCGATCGTCAGCATGACATCGTCCCCATCATCCGGCTTTTTGATCACTTCTTTAGGGTCAAGGAGTTTCACCCCGTATTTATCGCGCTGGTAAGAGATTCTCCCTGGACTACCCTGCAGATATTCCTGCATTTGTTTTTCAACACCTGTAACTCCCTTACTCTGTCCGTTTTTGGTTTGAGAAAAGCCGATGACGTGGGAGGCGAACTTGCCATTCGGATAATACCGCTTCGATTCTTCAATGAAATTGATACCAGGTAGCTCCAGCTGTTTGATATCTTTCATTTTTTGTTGAGATAAATCTTTCCCGGCGGAGCCGAACTCCACCTGAAACCTCTCATTTTCAATCCCTGATTCTATACGGGATTCGATATCACTTGCTTTCATATCTAATAAAGGAGCCAGCATTTCCGCCGTCTTTTCCGGATCGGTTACATGCTTTGGCTCCTCCAGGTTCGTAGAATATGCTTCATCCACGATGGCATACAGCCTATAAGTCGGGCGGTCATAAGCCAGCGTCATGCCATTCTGATCCAAGATCCGGCCGCGGGTAGCATCGAGTTGATAAGCGCTTGTCCGTTTCTTATCCGCCCACTCATTCAGATCGATCCCCTGCACTTCTCCTGTTGTCTGGATGTATAAAAATCGTCCTGCCAATAACATAAATAGCAGCGTAAAAAACAACATCCATACTTTAGCCATCCGCTGGGTATTCTTGCTCTTCATCATAAGATGCTCACCACAATCTGTTTGTTAATTTCCGAAAGTTGAAGCCTGTTTAACTTTAGCGTTCTGGATTTTAAGACCGTTTTCCTTGGCGATTTTAAGTATGCGATCCGGGTTGCTCAATTCTTTCACTTCGTATTTGAGACTTTCATTGGTAGCTTTCTGGACTTTCACCTGATGTTCCAGTTTTTGTACATCCCGGTTCAGAGAATCCGTCGTCGAAGAAAATTGTACCATAAAAACGGAAGCTGCAAGTACTATTCCACTTGCCACCGTATAAAGGAATTTTTCTCCTCTTGAAATCCATCTCTTCTTCTGGACTTTAACCTTTACCTGTTTTTGTGTTTGTTCCTGCTCCTGGTGTTGTATGTGTTTAATTTGTTCTGCATTCATCATTGGTTCCACCTTTCATCCATTTTGAATTCTTCCGTCCAGTCTTTCACTTTCTCTACGATTCTTAATTTAGCAGATCGCGACCGGCGATTATTCTCCAATTCCGACTCATCCGGCACAATAGGTTTTCTGGTCACAAGCCTGAAAGGAGGTTTCTTTTCCTCGGGTATGACCGGGATATTTTTAGGTATCGGCGGGTTGCTGCTCCACTTTTTAAAGGCCTGTTTACATATCCTGTCTTCTAAAGAATGAAAAGTTATCACGGCAATCCGTCCGTTGACGGCCACCGAACGGGCTGCCTGATCCAGTACATTACTGAATACTCCAAGTTCGTCATTGACAGCAATCCGTATCGCCTGAAATACGCGTTTGGCCGGGTGCCCGCCTTTTCTTCGTGCTGGAGCGGGTATTGCGTCTTTAATGATATCGACGAGTTCAAATGTCGTTTCAATCGGTTTTTCTTTTCTTCTTGCTTCTATTTTTCGTGCGATTTGTTTTGAGAATTTTTCTTCTCCATATTTAAAGAAAATCTTTACCAGCTTTTCATACGGCCACTCATTGATGACCTGAAATGCCGAGAATGTCTCCTGCTGATTCATCCGCATGTCCAGCGGTGCATCGTTTTGATAACTGAACCCACGCTCTTTCACATCGAGTTGGGGACTGGAAACTCCAAGGTCGAACAGGATGCCATCCACGTGTTCGATGCCTAATCTTTCTAATTGCAGTTCTAATTCACTAAAATTCGCATGGACAAAAATAATTTTGTTTTGATGAGGTTCAAGCCTCTCTTTGGCTGCCTTAAGTGCCATTTCATCCTGATCGAAGGCAATCAATCTTCCACTTGCGCTTAACTGCTCACAAATGGCTTCCGTGTGTCCACCTCCGCCAAGTGTACAATCGACGTATGTACCATCTGGCTGTACCTGCAAACCTTCGACAGCTTCTTTTTTCAATACACTAAAATGATCAAACATCCAATCACCCGCTTCTTTTTCCAATTAAATATCAAAATCCATCATATTTTCAGCAATCTCCGCAAAGGACTCTTCAGATTCCTCAAAATAGGTTTCCCATTTGTCCTTCGCCCAGAATTCAATCCGGTTAGAGACACCGATGACAACACATTCTTTCTCAAGATCTGCGAAATTCCTCAAAGGTTGTGCGATATTTACTCTTCCCTGCTTGTCCACTTCGCATTCTACTGCACCTGAGAAGAAAAAACGTGTGAAGGCGCGGGCGTCTTTTTTAGTCAGTGGGAGTTTTTTCAGTTTTTCTTCAAGGATCCTCCATTCGGTCATTGGGTAAGCAAACAAGCATTGATCCAGTCCTCTGGTCAGCACGAAAGTATCCCCCAGGCCCTCACGGAACTTGGCAGGAACAATGATTCTTCCCTTCGTATCAATGCTGTGCTGGAATTCGCCCATGAACATAGAGTCTTCCCCACTTTCTGAATAAATCCAGTGTACCACATTCCCCCACTTTCCTCCACATTAACATACACTTTCGCCCCACAACAAAAAAAATCCTGCTCAAATGAGCAGGATTCCTTCTTTGTTTTTCGACTGCAAATTGTTATTATATCAAGCTTTTACACGTTTTTTGACAATTGGGTGGAGGATGGTGGGGGATACTACATGTAAATCCCATAATGGGGTGTTTCAAATCTCATCTCATGGTGGAGAATTTCTTCAAAAATATTCCATCCAAACTGGTTGATCCAAGGGAGCACTCCCCACATCCGCTCCTGAAGACCTCCTCCAGGATGTAATGCCAAGTCTAAATAGTCAAACTTACGCAGCTCGTTGGCATGTTTTTCTTCTATTGCCTTGGACATACGCTTTTCCAGAAACTCAATATCCTGGAAGAGGTAGGCAAGATTCTTTTCTGCCAGCTGTGCGACGTCACTTCTAATATCAGCAGCCTTTTCTCTTAAGGGCTGGTGGATCCGTTCGATTTCCATTTTCACCTGGTCTGTGATTACTTCTAAAGGTGGATAGCTTTGAGAAGTCAGCCACGCTGTCTTTTCATGCGCAACCCCTCGTTCAATTACATCTTTAACCTTCAATTGAAAGGTCTCCATATATTTTGCCGCTTTACGATCAATAAAAGTGAAAGATAATCGTGGAACAACCGGTGGCATTTTCAGCCCAATCGCTTCAAAAGCAGGTTTCAGTACCGACCAGTAACTAATTTCCCCCGGTCCCCCGATAAACGCAAGTGTAGGGAACATTAACTCCTGCATCAGCGGCCGTGTGACGACGTTGTTGCTAAGACGTTCCGGTTCCTGATCTGCAATTTCAAGAAGCTCTTCCTTCGTCAGGACCACTTCCTGCTGCTTGCCGTAATAGCGGCCATCTTCCCCTGTTATTAATAGTATCCTATCTCCGTCCTGATGCAGAAACAGGTGGGCATCCGACAGATCGCAGTCCAGTGAAACCGGATAACCTTGCTGCATGTTTTGCTGCCACGCCGCGTATACACCTTGTGTAATCTGCGTCTGGTTATGGATCATTGTTTTAAAGTGAGCAGATTCCAGTTTTCTAAACTTCGGATGATGAGAATCGACCAGGACGACCCCTTCCTGACGAAACAGCTTATAAATCATGCGGGCGAAAAAGTCCACATAGCTTTCAGACTGGTATAGCTCCTGTTTGATTTCATGATGCAGGTCTTTGGAGTAGCCCGTTTCTTCTAATTGGGTGAAAAGATCTGCAAGCCACGTTTCCACTGCCTCATGTTCCAGCGGCAAGTCACTTACCGAAGCTTTTTGAACTGGTACTTGTCCCACCTGATATTTTTTCATGCGATTTTCTTTTGGTAGAAATAAATGATTGATTTCATCAAAGTCATGGTCTTCTCCTGCTATCCAAAACACAGGGATCACGGGCGTGCCACACTCTTTTTCGGCTTTCCTGGCCAGATCAATAATAGAAATCAGTTTATGAACCGAATATAACGGACCGGTTATGAGCCCTGCCTGTTGACCCCCGATGATGACCGTACTTTCAGGATCTTTTAACCGGTCAATATTCTCAACGGTACTTCTTGGGGCATCCCACTCCTCATTGATTTCCTGTAACACATGTACCAGTTCACCCCGCTGGCAGGACTGCTCCTTCAAATCTTCTTTCCGCTTTGCAAAGACAGATGATTGAAAAGGATGATAGTGGAACTTATCCTGTACGCGCTCCATGGAATTGCGATAATCATGGACGAGGGCGTTATTCGTTTTTATATCAATTGGATCGATGCGCATATGCGAAGGTCTCCTTTTCATTCTATTTATGTATACTTATGTATTGTACAAAAAAGGAGAGTGTAATTCACATATTATGTTTATAAGGTGAGCAGTTTACCCGTCAACCCATATAAGCTTAGACCGATATACAGGACTCCGAAAAGCAAAGAATTGAATCTCCAGAACCCTTTCCAGGCGCGCTTAAAGACAACTTCTTCATGAAGACGGTACTGAATAATGACCGCTCCTGCCAGTATCAGCAGCAGCAACAATAGAATGTAACCAAAAAAGGATTGATCAAACAGGACTCTTGCTAATAGGTCCACAGATAGAATAAACAGAAACGTAGCCAGGTTAGTCGTCTTGTGAATCGCTTTCCATTTATGCCGGTAGATTTTTCGGTAGATAAAGTAGAACATAAATAAGACAGGGATTGGCATCGTTAGTACGGCAGCATAGATATAAATCAGTACATCACCCATGATCTCCCTCCTTTCTTTTTGCGAATTCTTTCGCTTTGATAGCCTGATAGATGAATGAATGAGCAGGAAGATAATCAGTCCTGTTCAATAGATAGCCTGTGATTGCTTCAACTTCTGAAATCCGCCCTTCAGAAACATCTTTATACATGGAAGAAAAGTTTGAAGCTGTCGCCCCGGCCACCCTTTTTGTATTTTTCCATTCCTCCTGAAAGTTTAGCTGCAGTACCTGGCACGCTTCCCGGCAAAGACTCCTCGCAATGTCATAGAGGAATGGATTCTCCAGTAATTGGCCATTACGGACCTCAAATATAGCAGTCAATGGATTGATGACCGCATTGACTACAAGCTTCTTAGCTAGCATTGGGTAATAGTTCCGCTCTGCGATAAACGGAAAATCATCGCGGCTCAACTGCTCCACAAGTCCATCTACATTCCTGGCGTTTTCCACCGCAGCCATTCTTATCACACCTTTTCCAGTGTGACGCACCGCGCAGTCAGAAGTCTTTAACGCTCCGTGCTCGGTGACACCTACCAATACACCTGAAAAAAGACTGTTGACCCTATCCAGATGGCCCATGCCATTTTGAAGAAAAACCAATGTCTCATCATCACCAGCTTCTTCCAGGATGGGCATTAGACCCTCCAGATGATGCTGTTTGACACATACGAAGGTAATATCATGACGGGGAAGATTTTCAGCAATCCGGGCGTTTACTTTCACTGTATCGGAACATCCATCTAATTCGACTCCATGTTCATTCACCTGTTTCATTTGTTCCAGCCGTCTGACATACAATGTTACCTCATTTCTTTTTCCCAAATAATGTGCCATCAATAAACCAACAGCCCCACCACCAATGATACCTATTTCCACGCCTGCACCTCCAATCCCTGTTATGATTAACAATTATTGTAGCAAACTATCAAAAAGCTCAGTACTAATTTTTTTCATGAAATTGAGCGTTCAGTCAATTGCACATTTCATTCTGAAAATTTTTATATTATAATAAGGGTACAGAGAAAAGAAAGGGGTATGCATCATGTTAGAAACAATCAAAGTGGAACGTTTATTAGTAAATTATAAAACCCTTGAAGAATTCAAGCGGTTCAAAGAATATGGCAACCAGGAACTTTCTATGCTGGAAGACCTGCAGAGCAATATTGTGGAAAATGACAGTGAGTCTCCTTTTTTCGGGATTTATTATGGAAACGCTTTAATCGCACGGATGAGTTTGTATCGTGTCGATGCGAAATACGACCAATATTTCGATCCTTCCCAGGATTATTTAGAGCTATGGAAACTGGAAGTGCTCCCGGATTACCGGGGAAAAGGTTATGGGAAAGCATTAGTAGACTTTGCAAAAAGCTACAATTTACCGATCAAAACGAATCCTCGTATCAAATCTCATGGATTTTGGGAGAAAATGGGCTTCCAGAAAGCTCAATATGATATGGAGAGGGACCTTGGGGAAAATCCATTGATCTGGATGCCTGCAGGGGTCAACGAAAAAGATTCAGGTGAAAGCAGCGAATAAGTGTGAGAAAGCCTTCGAAGTTTCTTATACTTCAACTCTTTAACATGTTATATGTTCGTAACGTATAAAATAAGCCGCGCTATAGATTCCAATAGCGTGGCTTCTGTTATTTTTCAGCAATAAAATTATCATTATACCGTTAAGTTCTGATCTTTCTGTACCCATGCCATCAACTTCTCTACTTCCTTCCAGGCAGATTGATAACGGGTAACAGCCGCCTTAAGCGCCTGGTTTTCTTCTGATAACAATTTCAGCCGGTCTTCCATAATCGGAAGATGATCCTCGGTATTCTGCTTCTCTTTCATTTGGGTCAATAGAGATATTGCATCATCCAATGACATATTAATGGGAGCTTCTGTATTTGATACTGGTACATGCTGCTTTCTTTTTCTCTCACTTTTAGCCGTTTCAATCGCTTGCTGATAGTGTTTGCGGACATTCGCATTCCAGCGGAAACCACAGGCCGCTGGAGTCCGGGAAAGTTTATCAGCTACTTCCCGGAAAGCCTCCAATTGCGTTCTGCCCTGCCGGATGCAGCGTAGAACCGTTTCAGCCAAAAGTAAATCTTCTTCTTCTTTCCAGGCATCCTGTCGATTGACGTCCATTCCATCCCTCCTCTATCGTTTGCTTTATATGTATGCAAGACAGAGGTTTAATAGAATAAGTTAATAAATTAGAAGTTATCTTCTAGGAGCGACGGGTCATGAACCGTTTGACCGCTTCCTTATGTTCTTCCGATTCCCATAGCCGGGAGCATGTAAGAACTTCTTCATCCATCACAGGAGATAAAGATATCATGGATAGTTTTTTATCATATTGTTTTTTCCAGACTTGCATTTGCTCTACTGACTTATCAAGGAATTGACCAATCAGATTCTCCGCATCTTCCAATTCTTCCCTGTTAATCAGACGATGCGCCCAGCCGATGGCTTTCACACGTTCACTGTCATACATGTCTGCCTCCATGATCCATTGGAAAGCAAATTCCGGACGGATTTTTTCATATAACAACGCCCCACCGCCCCATCCCGGGGTGATTCCCAGTTTCCCCTGGACAAAGCCGTAGGAAGCATCGTTGACTGCATAGCGGATATCACACGCTGTCGCTATCTCACATCCTCCTCCCCGTGCCTGTCCGTTCAGCAGGGCGATGGTTGGCAAAGGAAAGGAAGCCAGCTGATAGACGACTTCTTTCATCGGGTATAGTGTTTGAAAAGCCTCGCTCGCATCCATATCTCCATGCAGGTCTTTTAAATCCCCGCCGGTACAAAAAGCCTTTTCCCCACTTCCGGTGATGACCAGGCATTTCAACCCATCTGCCTCTTTCGCCTCCCCCAGTGCCTGAGAAAGCTCTGCAGTCATCTGCTTTGATACGGCATTCATTTTTTCCGGACGATTCAGCGTAATCTTAGCATATTTGTCAGGAATCACTTCATATGTAATCGTTTCATACTTCATCGTTATCTCTCCTGTAATACGTCATATTAGATTTCATACATACGAAATACTATTAGAAAAACTTGGCTTATCGCCAAGTCCTTATGGCGAAAGCCTTAGTTTTTTCTTATACTTTAATCCTTTAATTAAGTTAAACTTTCCTAAAGTATAAAAAAAGATGCCTGAGATTATCAGACATCCTTTCTGCTTGCTTATTGTTCGACTACTTGCTTTCCATCATAATGTCCACAAGATTTGCAAACATGGTGAGGCTTCGTGTACTCTCCGCAGTTGGAGCATTCCACCATGCCAGGTACGTGAAGTTTTTTGTGGGTACGACGTTGGTTCTTCACTTTTTTAGAAGTTTTTCGCTTTGGTACTGCCATGTTCTACACCTCCTTCAATCGATCGAAAATCTCTATTGGGATTTTCTCAGTCTTCGTTTTGATTATCATTGAGTAATGATTGCAGTTTAGCCATTCGAGGATCCACTTTTTTCTCCTGTGCTTCCTCGGTGACCAGTTGCCAGCCTTGACCTTCCTGTGGTGCCTGATCATATGCTTCCTGTTTTTCAGAAAACACGCGAAAAGGAACCTCCAAGAGTACATTTTCCTTTATATAAGGCGTCAAGTCAAGAACTTCTCCATCCACTGGATGAATTTCTGACTCATCCTCTTCCTCATAAAAAGGGGAAACGGAAAAGACTTCAATAGCATCAACGTGAAATGGATATTCTACATCGACCAGTGTGCGGGCACATGGAAGAATCATCTTCCCATCGATAGTGAATTGGAAAGTGATTTCTTCTCCCACCATCGTCGCCTGTCCTTTGACATGGACGGGATCAATGCGGCGAATATCATTCTTCATTTCTTCTAGTTCACTAATATCTACATCATCTTCAAATACAAACGGCTCATCGCCAGCCTGCTTGAGTTTTTGTAGCGGAAATTTCATAAATATCACCTCATGGCAACAAGAGTAATTGTAAATATATTTTAACCTTTTGTCAACATATTTTCTTTACAGACACGAAAAGCGGAAGTACACGAGTCGCTAGGCGCTGCAGCTAGACAAGACGAAAAGCGGAGGTGCCCGTTTAGCGGCGTATGAACTGGACGGTCCCTGATGAGATAAAGGAAACACGGTAAGCCGTAGGCGAACCGATGTTGACTTATCGTAGGGAAGGGACAGGAAGTTCACTAGACGCTGGGCACCGAAGCTAGACAGACACGAAAAGCGGAAGCGCCTGGTCAGAAACTATTCCTGGACGGTTCAGAATTATAGTCTGCCTTCCCTTACCTTTTTTAATTAGATCATATGTTTTTACTAAAATAACATATTATCCAGCGAATTTGCGAATGATATCCTACATCGCCTGGTTATTTTTGCTACAATAGCCTTAACTGTACATAATGAATACACAACAAGTTTAATACTATTTATCGCCCTATTGATATTACAGTTAAAGCTCCCTTTTGCTGAAGACTCAGTTTCGAGATAGTCGGGTCCGTTACCATGAGAAGAATGGGATGGGCTGGGAAACAACTCGCTTTCCTGCGGGGGACCTGGCAAGCTTCCTCGGGCTACGCCCTGTGGGATCTCGCCTAGCCCCTTCTCCCGCGGGAGTCTCGTCATTTCCCTGCCCATCCAGCCAGTTTAGTAATAAACGGCCTCTTCATGTGTGTAGCTGAAATCTTCATCTTGAGCCATTTATAAAGAATATAAAGGATGCAG
>NZ_KI543236.1:826900-959775 GCF_000496835.1 Thalassobacillus devorans MSP14 | reverse complement strand
CGTTTTCTTTCAAAATTATCATAGTGAGGTTTCGTCAAGTATGGTTTCGAGTGCTTTTTATGGCAAAGGGCGTAGGGAAACGGTGAGACTCCTGTGGGAGCTGAGTGATAGGTGAGGCCCCGCAAGGCGAAGCCTGAGGAGACTCAGCACACGCCCACGGAAAGCGAATCGTTTCCCGAAGCCCCTCAACTTCAACAATATCTCGAAATCAAGTCTTCCCTAATCCGGCCATATTGTTGAATAAGTATCTTATGAAAAAATCAACAACAGCTTTTAACAGAACCGAATACTTAGAAAGGAACGATGCCAATGAAAGCATGTGGACTGGTAGTCGAATATAACCCATTTCATTACGGCCACCTTCATCATTTAGAACAATCCAAACATGAAACAAATGCTGATTGTATGATTGCAGTCATGAGCGGACCTTTTCTGCAACGAGGCGAACCTGCCATCACTGACAAATGGTCGAGAGCCCGGGCAGCACTAGAATCGGGGATTGATTTAGTGATCGAGCTGCCTGCTCTGTTTGCCGTCGAGCACAGCGATCTATTCAGTAAAGGTGCAATAATGACATTAAAAGAACTCGGCATTGACGCCTTATGCTTCGGAAGTGAACACGGCAATATCGAGAGCTTTACAAAAGCAGCTGACGTATACCAAAATCACCAGGAATCATTTGACGCTTCCCTCCACGAAGGATTGGCAGCAGGCCGCTCCTTCCCGGAAGCGGCAAGATCCGCTTATCAGTCGATTGGGCTTACCGAAGGGGAAGTGGACTTATCGAAACCGAATAATATCCTTGGTTTTAGTTATGTCAAACAATTGAGGAACTATGCTCCAGATGTTAAAGCGACGACGATCCAGCGTATAAATAATGACTACCATGACGAAAACATTACCGGAAATATCGCAAGTGCGACCAGTATCCGGAAGGAGCTGCTCAGAGAGGCGAATATGACGGAAGAAGCCGCCGGGACACTGCCTGAGAGTACGCAACATATGCTGCTGGATTATAAACACAAAACCGGCATGTGGCACCATTGGGAATTTTATTTTCCATTTTTACACTATCGTATCCTGACGATGAGCAAACAGGAACTCCGCACCATCCATACTGTTGAAGAAGGATTGGAGAATCGTCTGAAACGAGTAGCTAAACAAGCAAATTCTTTTCAGGAATTAATGGAGGGTATGAAGACCAAACGGTATACGTGGACCAGGCTGCAGCGAATGTTTACCCACCTTTTATGCAATAACAAAGCGGAAGAAGCACAATCACTTTTATCCATGGAAAAAGTACCCTATGTACGGATATTAGGAATGAATGCGACCGGTCAGGAGTACTTGAAAAAAGCCAGAAAGCACGCAGAGGTTCCATTCATCAATCAAATCCAACAGCTGGATGAGCAGCTGCTTGCAGTGGATGAACGAGCGGCAAATGCTTACTACAGCGTGCTGCTATCTCCACTTAAATCTGAAATGATAAAGCAGGAACTGCAGCCGCCGCTTCGTATCCATGCAAAAAGATGAATTCAAAAAGAGCTGATCAACTTTGGGGTTGATCAGCTCCTTTTACTTTCATTCCTTTGGCTTTTTTTGTTTCAGATAGTCCAATGCTTCCTGGAAAGTATCGACTGGCACAATGTCCATGTCTGTTTCAATTTTCTCTGCTGTTTTCTGAGCGATCTGGTAATTGGACCCTTCCTTACCTTCTTCGTTCGGAGCAAAGAAAATGTCTGCACCAGCATTATCAGCTGCTACCACTTTTTTATCGATTCCACCGATTCTTCCCACTTCGCCTTCATAATTAATTTCTCCTGTTCCAGCTACTGTATAACCTTTGGTAATGTCCTTTTTCGTTAACTGATCATAGATTTCCAAAGAGAACATTAAACCGGCGCTTGGACCTCCAATTTCTCCGCTTTTAAACTTAACCTTTGGATTGACATCGATACTGCGGTCTGTAACAAGCGTAATGCCGACTCCAACCTTATCTTTTTGATTCGGAAAAGGAGCAAGTTCAATTTCCTTGACCATTTCCTCTCCATCCCGTTCGATGGTCAGCTTAACCGAGTCTCCTTCTTCCATCTTTTTTACATAATCGACCAAATCACTGGATTGAGTGACTTTCTTATCATCCACCCGGGTGATTCGGTCACCAGGTTTCAATTTATCTTTTGCAGGCATGCCATCCAGCAAGTTCATCACATAGACACCTTCATATTGGATTTCTATGTCCTTACCTGCCGCTTCATAAGCCACAACCTGAGCCGCTTCCTGTGATGTCTCCATCATTTGCAGCTGAGCATGGTAATATTCATTTTCTGAAACTCCTTCCGGACGAATATCTTCCAGAGGGTATATCTGATGAAACGGTCTGACTTTTGCTAACAGATACTGGATCGGTGTAGCCTGTCCTCCTCTTACCGTTACAAGGTGCATCTCCCCTTTACTTTCATAAGCACCTTCTACCTGCACTACAGGATTGAGCTCTTCTGCTCCTCCAGGCTTATAAATGTAAAAAGGCAACCGGTAGCCGCCTAAAAATAAAGCTAATAATACCGTAATGATTGCAGTGATAATATAACGTCTGCTTAATCTCATGCTAAGACTCCTTCCAATTGGCTAAAAGGCCCTTGATGTTACTGATTTGGGCAGTTGCAGCCTTCTCCCCTTCTTCGATGATTTCTTTAATATCGGTGAATGCTCTGGTACTGAACCGTGATACATCCGGCTGAATCATGACATCCGCCGAAACTCCCAAGTGAGTGACCAGTTCATCCTGCATGATATCAATGCTTTGTGTAATGACATCATAAATAGAATTAATATCAGCATCGCCGCTGAATTGGGCACAGTCTACGGCAACCACCAGATCTGCTCCCATTTCTTTTGCCACCGATGCAGGAACACGATCAATGACCCCGCCATCTATGTACAAGCGACCGTCTAATTTTTCAGGTACAAAAATCCCGGGTATGCTGATGCTCGCTCGGACTGCATCACTGGCGTTCCCGGTCATGAAGACCCGTTTCGTGCCAGCAAAAAGGTCAGTAGCCACCACACCCATCGGAATAACAAAATCTTCTATATTCTTATGGTATGTGAACAAGCGAATATATTCTTTGATTCTTTTCCCCTGGATAAAACCCATCTTTGGAACGGTGAAATCGAGGTAATACTTTCGTTTGAAAGTAGCGGCAAGCTTATATAAATCCTCGATTTTCTGGCCTGCTGCGTAAAAAGAGCCTACCAGCGCCCCCATGCTGCTGCCCGCTATCAAATCGACAGGAATGTGATGGTCATGCAGGGCTTTCAACACTCCCAAATGCGCAAAGCCTCTTGCTCCACCTGAACCTAAAGCCAGACCGATCGTTGGACGCTTCACTTATGATCTCTCCCTGATGGTATTTACTTCTATTTTATGGCATATCTGAAGGCACTATGTGCATATCTTTAAAAGACGAACGTATGCTTGTCTTAATTGTAAACATTCTACTACGTATAAAAATAGAAGTACAGGAATCTGAATGCTTTTCTTATAAGGAGGCGGACATGAAATCACAAGTGAAATCGTTCATCCTCGCCCTATTCACCATTATTTTCGCTATATTGTTAATCAAATACCCAGACCAGGCCTTATCCGCCAGCATCCGGGGATTGAACATGTGGTGGGAAATCGTTTTTCCTTCCCTGCTGCCCTTTTTCATCATTTCTGAATTGATGATCGGGTTCGGGGTGGTTACCTTCATCGGTGTTTTGTTTGAGCCGATCATGCGCCCGTTATTTAATGTACCTGGTTCCGGGAGTTTCGTATGGGCGATGGGAATGGCGAGCGGCTATCCATCAGGCGCCAAGATAACCGCAAGGCTTCGTCAGGAAAAACAATTATCCCGTATTGAAGCAGAGCGGCTGGTTTCCTTCACGAATGCTTCCAATCCTTTATTTATTTTCGGAGCAATAGCTGTCGGCTTTTTCAATGACCCTTCCCTTGGCATTCTGCTTGCAGCAAGCCACTATGCCGGCAATACAATGGTCGGTCTTGTGATGCGCTTTTACTGTCGAAAAGACACTGGAATCTCTAAAAAAAGTTCAGAAGGTTTTTCCCTGAGACGCGCCTTCTACGAACTTCATAAAACTCGTATAAAGGACGAGCGCCCTTTCGGGAAATTGTTCGGAGATGCCGTTCTATCTTCTTTACAAACACTGTTGATGATTGGTGGTTTCATCATCATATTTTCCGTATTGAACAAACTTTTGTTTGTCACGGGTATCACCGAAGTTATCGCTGCCAGTTTCACTTTTCTTTTGGCACTGCTTCACTTGCCTGAAGTCTTGAGCATCCCTATCTTTTCAGGGCTGATGGAAATCACTATGGGTTCTCAGATGATATCACAATCCGGAACAGAGATGCTTTTTGCAGCTATTGCCGTCAGCTTCATCCTGGGGTTCAATGGTTTTTCCGTCCAGGCACAGGTGGCTAGCATACTTGCCGAAACGGATGTACGTTTCCTTCCCTATTTTATCGGGCGGCTGATGCACGGGGTGTTTGCAAGCATATTATGCATCCTGCTTTTTCATCCCCTATACTTGTCCCAATCAGAAGGGTCATCGGGAGCAGTGCCGGTTTTGTCAAAGGCGGGTGCCCACAATTGGGCGATGGACATTTTAGAACAGTTATCCTCGTATGGTCCATTGATCACAATTGCAAGTCTGATGACAGGATGCCTTATTATTTGGAACCAACGGAAATCGTCCCATCGTTTAAAATAAGATAAAACCTGCCATGATAGGACTGGCAGGTTTTATTACGTACCACTAACCTAAGTATTTTTCCTTTAAGGCAGCTTCGACAGGTGGAGGTACCAGGTCAGAAACAGACGCCTGGTATTTAGCCACCTCTTTGACAATGCTGGAACTTAAAAAGGAATACTGATTATTGGTCATCATGAAGAAGGTTTCAATTTCTTCATTCAATTTTCTATTCATGGAAGTGATCTGCATTTCATATTCAAAATCACTCACAGCTCGAAGGCCACGTAAAATCGCCTGGGCATTCTTGCTCTGGGCGTATTCCATCAATAACCCTCCGCAAGAGTCAACAGAAACGTTTTCCATATCCCTGGTAACTTCTTCGATCAGTGTCTTTCGTTCTTCCACATCGAATAGTGGGGCTTTCGATTGGTTATTGAACACAGCGACGATGACATGGTCAAAAACTTTGGCACCTCTTTGGATGATATCGAGATGTCCATATGTAATCGGGTCGAAACTGCCTGGACAAATGGCAAGTCGTGTCATTCTGGATCCTCCTTACTGGTATATACTGATGGCAATTGTACCACCATAGATTTCATGTTTGAAAAGTGGAATACCTGCCAGTTGTTCAGGTAGGTGTTCATCAGCATCATGCTCGCAGATGATCATTCCTTTTTCTTTCAACAACTCATGTTCCCTGATACCCTCGACAAGCTTTTCATAGGAAACTTTCTTATATGGCGGATCAAGGAATATCAAGTCAAAGCTCAAGCCGCGTTTTCCCGCTGCCTTCATTGCACGGAAAGCATCGGTACGAAACACTTCTGTCTGCTCTTCCAGTTTCAGAGCTTTCACGTTGTCATAGATTGTCTGAATGGCTTTCGGGTGCTTATCGACAAAGACACAATGGTCGATGCCACGGCTGATCGCTTCGATTCCTAATCCCCCACTTCCAGCAAACAAATCAAGGGCCTGGCCACCTTCGAAAAAGGGACCGATGATTTGGAACAGCGCTTCCTTCACTTTATCAGTTGTAGGCCGGGTAAGCCGGTTGGGGACTGGGCGAAGTTGTCTTCCCTTATGCTCACCTGCAATCACTCTCATATGTATCCCCTCCTCTAAATACAGCCATCTGACAGGCTGTATCATTAACTACAGCTCACATTTTGATAATAAGTTGTCGAATCATTCTCCATTATCCTACCACAAACTGTCTTTTTCGTGAAACTTCCTTTAAAAACAATAAATTCATGAAGTTTGTTGTATAAATTTAAAAGGAAGGGTTCATAATAACCAATGAAGCAGGAGGCAATGGCTTACTGCTTTAGAAGACGGAGAAGGCTTACATCCCCATAAGCCTTCCTCCGGTTTCTCCTCTCCCTTTGCTTTTTGTTTCTCCAATCGGAAACAAAAAGACGGGCTGTCCGCTTGTGCGAAAGTCGATATATGCCTAAAGGCAATGTCGTCACACACGATCCGGGCAGCCCTATTTTTTTCTCCACCTTTTCATTCAGGAAGAAAACTTCTTTCCGTTCACATCATGGCTATTCCATGCTACAGTTAATGCGAAAGTATAATACATAAAATGAGGTGGCAAATAGATGAATCAAAAATTCATTGAATTGGGAGAAGGAACCTCCGACTTATACGAGTTGATTGCGATTGGAGATCGTATGTCGGAACGCATCAAACATGTGATGACATTTGCAACGATCAAAAAGGGACAGCCAGTTGTTTCCCTGGCGCTTGTGCTGGAGCCATCCGGCAGTGATAAATTTCAGCCGATTTATATATGCCGGGAGGGCGTGCCGGATCCGGAAGAAAAGAAGACCCAGCGTTATGAAATGTTCGAAGCTCTGGCAGAACGTCTGGAAAAATCGATTATACCACTGACAGTGAAACCATCGGATGAATTTTATGAAACGGCTTTATACTACCAGCATTTGATCGGTATACTGCGGATGAACCGTTATATCCCGCCGATGAGCTAATGCTCCATTCGTGATTATTACTTTGACTTTTCATAACAGGCTTACTTAACTATATGGCCGAATTGTGGAAGACTCAGTTTCAAAGTAATTTGGGTTCGTTACCGAGACAGGGGAAAGGGTGGCTGGGAAACGATTCGCTTTCCAGCTGCATCGCCTAGACACTCGCGACATAAGCAGTCCATCAACGGGAAGAAAAAACACTTCCCTTTTGCTGTTCTGCTTATGCGTGTCGTGTCTCCCAAGGCGATTACGCATTCGTTTCTTTCCTGTGGGGGAGGCTGGCAAGCCTCCTCGGCCGTTTCACGACCTGTGGGGTCTCGCCTAGCCCCTTCTCCCACGGGAGTCTCACCGTTTCCCCGCCACCTTATCCATATTTTGACGAACGAACCCTACGTTGTGAGAAGATATCTTCCACATTTTCTGCATGAAAAGCTCAATGATTCAGGACATAAGCTCTTTTCAGCTGTTAAGATGGTGGTTCCGCATATCGATGTTTCCGTTAGTCTTACAAACGCAAGGAGGGCCGGGAAATTGCGAGACTCCTATGGGAGTAGAGTACATGGTGAGATCCCGCAGGGCTTTAGCCCGAGGAAGCTCACCGTACCCCCATGGAAAGCGAGTGATTTCCCGGACCTCCAAACGCTCACCACCGTAACGGAAACAGTTTCTCTCGAAACTGAGTCTTCAGCAATTGGGAGCTTATCTGTAATAAATGAAAAGAAGCCAGTCCGTCTTTCGGCTGGCTTCTTTTATATTCCCATTTTATAGTCATATTGCTTTGCTTTATCCGGTTTTGCATTTTCGTAGTCTGTCTTGACTTCTGGTTTATAGGAAGGGACGACTTTCGAGACGAATGGGAACCGTTCGAGTTTTTCCATTGTTTCCTCATGACGATCCTTATCTACATAAAGGATGGCATATTTGCTTTTTTTGGATGCATAAATTAAATGTCCATACTTTTTTATTTGTCTTAAATTTTTCATGTGCTGAAAGTAAATGACCATACCTTGTCGTTGCACGTTCATATTTGGTTCCTCGCTTTTATAGGCATTTAAAGCAAGTGTATCAGAATTATAATTTTCAGGCAATTGTTCTATACTTCTCCTCTTCATTGAAAATGTCTGTACAGAAAGTTAGGATAGTATAAAGGCAGGGTTTCCAGAGGAGGAACGGTATGACGGATCATGAACGCGCATGGGAAAAGTTCATCGCATTTATGGAACAGGCAGAGATCATTGAAAAGTTTACTGTAAAGACCTATACCGGTCTCCCGTTTGTATATATAAAGCCGTTAAAAGAGACACCCCGCACCGATATCGAAGAGCTCCTGAAACGGGCGGCAGCATCTGCCATGAAAGGAAAACGCCTGACCCTTGCGATGAGTTACGTTCGCAAAAGCCAGGCGCTCTATGTGTATAGGGTCCGTTTTTTGGTCCCTCAGCGTAAAATGTTCTGTTGCGGCAATCTATGTGATGACTGTATCAGGTTCACAGATCCTTTTTGAATCAGGAAGCACAGCCACAGCCGCCGCCAGTACCACAGCCACAGCCGCTGTCTGTCAGGGCCATGCCATCACGAGGTACTTTGATATTTTCTGAAACACTGAAGGCCACATGTTGACTCACTTCATCAAGGAGTTTTTGAAGATCGCGCTCTCTTAATTTGAAGGCGGCAACCTTTTCGTTCATGTCCATCTCTCTTTTAACGGAACGAACCTCTTTCATTATCCGGTTATAGTCAGGATGATAACGGCCAAACCGCTGTACATCTTCGTATTGATCTTTGATCTTTTTGAAATCACTGATCAGGCGTTGTGCTTCGTCATCTTCTTCCAACTGTTTTTTAGCAGTTTGATACGCATCCATGACATCCGACTGCAATATCATTTGCCCGATGTGTTCAGATGAATCCAACACATCGACAATTTCTATCGTGGCCAGCATTTGCTTCACCTCCACTTCTATCATAACAAAAGTGGAAAGATAAAGAAATCGTGATAATTATTCTTCTTTCATCGCCTTTGCCATCTGAATCAGCATATTTATCATTTGCAGCTGGTTTCCGACCTTTTCCACACGTTGGATCGGGGTCTTCCCAAAGAAACGTTTCATTTCTTTATCGAATTGTACTTGCTTCCCGGGATCCCGGGCAAGTTTCCGATACCATTCCGGGTTAAGGCGGATGAAAGCAAGGCGTTCCTCATCAGCTTGTAAAAAGCGATAATTTTCAGGTTGCATGGTTTCTCAGTCCTTTAAAAACGGAAATTGATTGGAATGATGGCCTTTGGAAGAGGTTTTCATTTCCTGGAATTGCTTCACAAGTGTCTGCAGATTACCCAGTGCACCGTTCAAATGATGAATATGGCCATTGATATTATCCCAGTTAACCTGATCGACCATTTGCACAAACTGGTTCATCCATTCTTTTTTATCCGTACTTTTATTTTTTGTTTCACCTGAATCGTGAGTTGATCGATATTCATCAAAAAATGGATCATCTTCCCCTAATAAAAGCCATTTTTCATAATACTCCTGGAGTTTCTTTCTGTCATTACGTAACTCGCTTTTCAATTTCGGATGGGTATTTACGAACTCACGGAACTGTTCAACACTTGGATGAAGCTTGTTTCTATCCATATGCTGCACCCCTTTATTTCAAATATTACCTGGTAATAGCCTATGCCATGGAATCGGTTTTGTTACGCAGGCAAGGAGGAATCCCATGTTTATCGCCTCGATTGTCATCCCTATCCTGATTTTCTATTTTTACCGTCGCACAAAGAAAGAACGGGAAAGCTATTATCAGGAATGGCTTGATATAGGTAAGACGAATGAAGCTGCGGTGCTGGAAGGAACGGTAGTCCGAACAGCATCCTATCAGGAAAAATACTATCAGGACCTCTACCTGTCCGTTATTGAACTCTGGGTGGACAGTAACAGAGGAAGAATAAAAGCAATAAAAAAAGAACCCGCCTGCCCGGATCATGAGCAAGCGAAGTTCAGGACTGGGCAGTATACCCGCCTCTCCGGTGAATGGAATCACTCAGTTTTTCATTTTTCTAATATTCTGGATCCTTCACCTCGGGACTAGAAAATTCTGCGTATAATAATCCCTATAAACCCCTACACCGAGGTGAGAATAGCGATTATGCAGCAATGCTTCCCTGTGGCCTTTACTGTTAAGCCATCCCTCCATGGCTGCAGCAGCATCCGGATATTGGGCAGCTATATTTTCACCTGCGCTGGAGTAAGTGACCCCATCTGCTTTCAGGCGTTCTGGCAGCCCGATGCCTTCCGGGGTATAATGGGAAAAATAATTGTTTTCCTGCATATCTTTGCTATGCTTAAAAGCTACTTCAGCAACCGGCTGGTACCATTCCAGCCGCTCTTTACCGAAGCGGCTTCTGTATCGGTTTGTAATATCAAATATTTGTTTCTCCCTCGCCGCTTCGATCGCTTTCCATTCCTTTTCGATAACGGGAGACTTCGGCAGCTTTCCACGATAAGAAACCTGGTAAGGCTGCTGTTTTAACAGAACTTCATAATTCATCACCCGGATGGAAGAAAGCTGATTTGTAAATGTATCAAAATACAACTGGGCAAATACGCTGTCACTCAATTGTACTAAAGGTCTCGATGTGAGGTCGTCCTTTGATAAAATAAAGGTATAGTGCTCAATGCCCTTTTTATAGGTAACCTTTTTCTTAAAATCATGCTGTGACTTAACCGTTTGATAATCATCCCCAATGGTAAGGGGATCAGCTGCAGCCTCAGCTCCGGTTAAAAACCAGGTGGATATTTTTCCGTCTTCTACTCCAAATTGAAGGTATTTTTCCGGATCATTATTATACACCCACCATGTATAACCATAGGCACTGGGGTCTTTACGCTGTGGTTGCCCGTATGTATCCAGGAGTGATTGTTTATCCTTGCCAATCCATTTATACATATCGCCTTCTAATGATAAGCTTTCCTTTTGAACAGTATCATCAGGAAAAGAGTCTTCCTCTTCCTGATCAAGCATTTCTGCTAATTTCCCCGCTGCATCCTTACCTTTTTTCAGGCCTTCCTCTATAGTGTCGTCAGCGAAATTTCCTGTTACCAGCAAGTAGGTACCAGCTGCCAACATTATCAATATGATGAAGCGTATGAAGTTCATGTCTTCTCTCCCTTATTTAATATCACGATGTTTCCTCGATACTACTTTATTTTTATCATCAGTATAGTCTATACTGCAACTATTTATGACTGTGGCTACAGAACAATAAGAAAAGAAAAACGATCCTGCCATAGCAGAACCGTTTTTTCAGGACTAGTGCAATTCCGGACGTTCAGATATTTCTCCCAGCGCTCTTCCGGCTGCTTCATCAGACATATCGTCTACCGATAGATCTCCAAGGGAAAGCATACCGATAAGCTTGCCTTGTTCCACGACCGGAAGGCGGCGTACCTGGTGTTCAGCCATTACATTACTCGCTTCCTGCAATGTTGCATCTGGTGTCACGTGATAGAGCTTGTCACTCATTACCTCCTGAATCGGAGTAGAACCAGGCTTTTTATTCGCGTAACCGCGGATTACTAAATCACGGTCTGTCACCATCCCAAGCAGTTCCTGGTTGCTTCCGCATACCGGCACAGCACCTACGTTTTTTTCTTTCATCATGGTGGCGGCATCGAATAAATGATCATCTGTTGTACAAGCAGAAACTTCTCCAGTCATGACCTCACGTACTGTTTTCATTATCATATACCCTCCTTTTTGCTTAAAAAGACAGTAGAACCTGTCCATACATCAGGTAGTTTATCCAAAAAGGGAAAAAGTTTGCATGCAACAGTAAAGGATTTATAGTATAATGAATTGCAACATGCTTGATTTCATACTATGATAAGCTTAACTACATACAATTTTTGCGAGGTGTTTGAAATGAAACTGGAAGCTACAGGGATTGAAGGGTTAGTCATCAAACAGAAACCGCTCCATCATATATTGAATAAAGCGGGGTTCATCCGCGGAGGTCAATGGGATTACGAGCGGGTTACTTACGATTACAAAATCGGCTCACCGGAAAAGAACATTACTTACTATGTACGTATCCAAGGATACGCAATCGAGGGGGAGGTTGATTCTGGAACGGGTGTTTTCAAAATGCTTGCCCCGCTTCTTGGACGTCATTATTACCCCCATGGTGTTGAATATGGCGAACAGGAAGGTTTCTCCCAGGATCTGGTTGATCGTGCCAATAAATTAGTCACTAAAGCTGCAGAAGACATCAAAAAGCATCAAGAAGCAGTCTGAACCTCTGCACTGCCGCATCCTAGTTGCTAGGTTGCGGTTTTTTATTACATGCTAACCTGTATGACTGTTCAAAAGGTCTGTGTTTTGCTATATTTTGAAATATAGGTGTTATTATGAAAGGAGATACATAACCAAATTGTTCCGCTACCTTACAAAACGACAATGGATTCTGATCATTATATCTGTACTATTTATTATTGCGGCCTATTTTCTGCTGCCCGTTTCCGTTCCTTTGATTGCAGCGTTCGTTACTGCATTGTTTCTTAACCCTGCAGTTCGTATGATGCAGTTTCGATTTCGAATGAAGAGAAAACTCTCCGTCATCATAACTTTTTTGCTTTTCCTGCTTCTCATCAGTATCCTGGGTACCTTTGTTGTGACAAAAACCATTACACAAGTAGCTCATTTGACGGAAAATGCGCCTGCTTATGTGAAACAAATAAACCTGATGGTACAGGATTGGGAAGAAAGTATCGACCGTTATGCACAGGATCTTCCCGATGAATTTGTTACTGAGATTACAGCAGGGATGCAAAGCAATGTAAAGAATCTGAGTGAAACGATCACCAATAATTTAACGATTGAAAATATTACCAAAGTATTTGCGAAAATCCCTGAATACCTGGTCAGCTTTTTAGTATACCTGATCGCACTTTTCCTGTTCATGCTGGAAATGCCACGATTGAAAGAGAAAGCATACGATCATATGACAGAGGAAACTTCCGAAAAGGTCAAGTTTATGAATGGTCGATTGTCTTATGTGGTATTCGGATTTTTAAAAGCGCAATTTCTGGTCAGTATCATTATTTTCATTGTCACCCTTATCGGTTTGCTGTTCATATCACCGGAAGTGGCAGTGATCATGTCTCTGATTATTTGGGCCATCGACTTCATACCGATTATCGGCTCAATCGTCATATTAGCCCCCTGGTCGTTATACATGTACCTGGCGGGTGATATCGTAACAGGAACAAAGTTAGCAATTTTAGCCGTTCTTCTTCTTGCTATCCGCCGTACTGTAGAACCGAAAGTGATGGGGCGGCATATCGGACTTTCTCCGCTGGCGACATTGATTGCTATGTTCCTTGGATTACAATTGATGGGCATCATGGGTTTTATTTTAGGACCATTGATTCTAATTGCTTTCAACTCTGCTAAAGAAGCAGGAATCATACGATGGAACTATAAAATTTAAGAGGAAAAAAGCTCAGAGGTATATCCGAGGCCATTGAAAAAGTCCTTTATAACCTAAAGGGGCTGGCAACGTTTGCTGTTGATTCTCACGAATCGCTTGTCGGTGGATGCTTGCCGCGGGCACGGCCTCAGCTAACTTGGTCAAGAAGATCACTTGACCAAGTGGAGCTTCGGCTCGCGCTGTTCCCGCAGGCGTCACCACCGAACGCTCATCGTGGAATCAACAGAGGGTAAACGAAAAAAGAGTGATTTCCTTAGATTTCTACAACAAAAAGCGTTCTGTATGGAAATTAATTTCCATACAGAACGCTTTTTTAAAATCTCATTGTGGACCTTACAATTAAGCTCCCAATTGCTGAAGACTCAGTTTCGAGATAGTGAGATAGTGGGTCCGTTACCATGAAAGGATGGGATGGAGCTGGAAAGCGAATCCTTCCCAAACGCCCCTAAGCTCCACAAATATCTCAAAATCAAGTCTTCGACTTTTCGGCCATATAATTGAATAAAACTCTAACCAGAGCTAGACATTTCATAAAAAAAACGGCCAGGCAGGAAACCTGAACGTTTTTAAGTTACACATTTCTTTGCTGGCAAAACGGGTCTCTAGAAAAAGTCGAGAAATGCCGGTTGATTATTCGGTATCCATCCGGATAAGCGCTCAAGATTGTCTGGATCTCCCGTTAATTTTTCCATAAAGACAGCTTTATCTACCGTCAGGCTGCCTAAAAGCAGAGCTGCCAGTGTCTTTACATCGGTTTCTAGATCTGCCTCATCGCTTGTCTGCTCAACCACCATACCTTCTTTATTCGGGATACATTGCCATACCCCATCATTCCATGGCGCATATTTATCGACTATCTTTAGGTTCAAGGGAGTATCAGCTAAGGGAGCAGAAAAGGGATAGAGACTGAAGAAATTCTCAATGTCCACGATTCTGGCCATGAAATAGGGCTGTTTTATTTCTTTAAAACGTGGGTTCGCAAAATGGAAGGCATCTAAATCGCCAGGCAGCATGGAAATTTCCACTTGTTCAGTCATGGAATCATGATTTTTCATCCATTGAAGTAAGGCTTGAAATGCAGAATGGGTATGATAAATGAATTCCTCAATGACCAAACGGTCTTTTTTCATTTCAGCCAGGATATACCCCTCAATTTGGCCTTGTGCTTCATACGCGATGATTTGAGTGTCATCGGAAAGCACGCGCCGCTCCCACCACCATGGTTCTCGGACCAGCATCAATGTATAAGCGGAAGCTGCCTTTTCATAAACATCGTTCAACAGGCTTGACGCCTCCTCTTTTTTCAAACGAACCAGCTTTCCTTCGCAAGAAGGCTGGCTGACGATCAAATTGGAAATGCGCCCCTGATACGTATAGGCGTACTGCGTCAGCTCATATCCATAGTTACGATAAAATGGTATGGAGAACGGATGAAGTAACGATAAAGCATAACCCTGCTCCCGCATGACATTCAATGCTTTTTTCATCAATTTTCCGACATAGCCTTTTCTGCGATGCTCTGGCCAGGTCGCTACCCCAGCTATCCCTCCTATATCAATTTTCTTTTCATTCAGGAATATTTGTAATGGAAGAAGGTGTAGTTTTGCCGCCAGTCGATCACCTTCCTGTACCGTAAATATATCCTGTTTATCCATTTGCCATTTTCTATCTTTGATTTGCTCTTCGGTCAGCTTATAATTAAAAGCATTTTCACCTAATTGCAAACACGTATCATATTCACTGGCAGAAACTTTTTTTACATCACTCATGTCGGTTCCTCTCTTTCTTGAACAATAAAATATCCCCCTCTTTTCCATGGAGCCTGAATCCGCATTTTTTCAACACTCGGAGGGACGGGGTGTTATACCGGTCACACTGAGCTGTAATCAAAGAGATATGCTGGTTGAATGCCCAGGCTGTAAGTGCGCTTACGGCTTCCTGTGCATACCCTTTCCCCTGTTCCGCCGCTACGACCGAATAACTTATTTCCCTTTGTCCTTCATGGTTGGATACTGGGTTAAAGCCCACATCTCCTATTAACACAGGGCTGAACCGCATCGTGATATACCAGGGGCCGAAACCCGGTTCCTGACAATCCTCGGCAAGAGACTCTGTATATAAAGGAAGCCAGGCCAGGAGACCATCACTCGGCCAATCTTCATTATAACGGACGTCTTTTTCCAGAAAAAACTTACGTTTATTTTTTATCAGCAGCTGAGCATCTTCAATGGTAAATGCCCGAATATGTAATCGTTCCGTTTCAATGTTCATCAAATCCCTCCACTCCTCGTTCCCCGGTTAGAAAAAAATCGCATGAAATCGGTGATGACTTCATGCGACCCCTTATTTAGAAACCGAAAATAGCTCGGAAAACGTTTGTCGTTTCACCAGGTTCATAGATGATGTATAAAAGGAAATAAACGATGACCCCAGTGACAGCTGAAAAAAACCAAATAACGCTTGTGATCGGTCCTATCTTCCGGTGTTTAGCGATTTTACGTTTCAGAGCGAGCCTTAATGTAACTATACCGAATATCGCTCCTGTAGTAGCGAGGATTATGTGAAAAATCATATAAATGGTATAGTATTGTTCTACGTTTTCAGGTCCTCCAAAGCTGGTATTCCCTACCAGGATGGTTCTGGTCAAATAAATGATAAAAAATAAAAGCGCACTGATTGCCGCAGCCAGCATCACTTGTCTGTGACGCTGGGGATGCCCTTTTACAATCAACACCCAGCCGATTGCTACTAGTGTTCCGCTGAGAGCAATAAAAAAGGTGCTGATCGCAGGTAACAAAAGCATGGACGTTCATTCCCTTCAAGCAATATCCTGATTCTCTTTCATACTAATAAAGATCTCTGATTTAGACAAGCATCCGATTTAATATAAAAGCTTTCCTGATAAATCAGGAAAGCTTTATAGTCATCAGGAATCCTGTTGAGCATTAGCTGGTAACGGATCAATGACATCCCGTTCTTTGTTGAACCAGGTAAAAAATATTTTAGCGATGATTGTACCGAAAATGATTTCCTGTGCCACTTTCATGATGATTCCAGCTGTCTGCTGGTCATCTAACAGAGAAAGCGGGGAAAATAGTTCCGGGCCACTCATCTTCAGCCCTGACATACCATTCAGTACATCCTGGGGAACACAAAGACTTAAAGCCTGTACCCATGGCCCGCCTTCTGTAAATGTCGCATACATAGGTGCCTCGGCAAAGATAATCAAGGCACAAGCTGGCGTAATCAGCACACCATTGGCAAAGATGTAGCCGATTTTCATGATTTCACTTAGCCGGTCCAATTCTTCCAACGGAGGAAAAACAGACATCCACATTAAAAATGCCGTTATTAAGATGACGATGGTAACTCCGGCGTGTACAAACTCCCCTGTTTTAGCATAATCGAATACAGCTGGCAGGTGATACAATGAAAACAGGCCATTGAAAAGCAATATAGCAATCAAGGGTTTAGACAATAGCAATAACACCGGACGTACTACCGCAAGATTAAACAGTTTCTCCCACATCCACTTCGGTATTCCCTTTATGATCAAAATCGGGAATAACAAGTAATAAAGCGCCATTTGTGTCATATGAGCTGTAAAGACGATATGGGCTAATAAATCAATCGGGGAGCCCTTGATGATGTATAAGACGATTAACCCTGTATAGAACATAGCTTGCTGTTTGCCTGACGGACGCCCTTCTTTTGTGAATCTATGCCGGCCAGGACCAGTCAAATAGAAATAGATACCCGCCACTAACAATAAAAACAAGAAGTAATAAGGACTCCACATCGCACGGAATCCGAAAATCTGCAATTCTAACCACATAAACGTTCACTCCATATTGGTCATGATATAACCTATTTTAACGTAAGCTGGCGAAATTCTCGACTATTAAATCCAAAGCTCAGAAAAATTCACAAAAGCGACAAAACTTTGCATGAATTGAAGAAAGAGACCGGAACATAGTGCTCCGACCTCTTCTTATCTGCTTCTTTACCACCAAATAATCGTTGTGAAAGTAAGAATTGTCATAAACGCAACTGCGATGCCGCCATAAATCATCAATGCAGGCATTTCATGACCTTTATTTTTCAGATGCATGAAATAATAAAGCTGAAAGATGACCTGGACAAGCGCCAATAACAGGATAATCGGAATGGTAAAATATTTACCGATAGCATCGGTAGCTACTACAGCGAAAGCTGCGATAGTAAAAATAATCATCATCGCAAAACTGATTACCTGATGTTTCATTTCATCTTTATGTTCAGCTTTTTCAAACTCGTTATGATGTGTGGAATTGGTGTCTTTTGTCATGGATTAACCCACCTTTCCCATTAGGTAGACAACTGTAAAGATGAATACCCAAACGACGTCAATGAAGTGCCAGTATAAGCTGGCGATATAAAACTTAGGAGCATTGTAAAGATTCAGACCACGCTTAGCATTCCTCACCATCAAGGTAACAATCCATAGAAGACCGAAAAGTACGTGTCCTCCATGAAAACCTACAAGCGTATAAAAAGATGATCCTAATGCAGAAGAACGGAAAGTGAACTCATACTCGTGTATATAGTGATTGAACTCGTATAGTTCACCGCCTAAGAAAGCAAGACCAAGGGCGACCGTTACGCCAAGCCATACCTGCATCTTGCCGAAGTCATTATTCTTCATATGATACATAGCATACACGCTTGTCAAAGAACTTGTCAGAAGAAGCATTGTCATGATAAATACGAGCTCAAGTCCGAACAGCTCTTCAGTACCAGGTCCGCCGGCTGTTGAATTTCTCAGTGCCAGGAAAGTTCCGAAAAGACTTGCGAACAGAACGGTTTCTCCACCAAGGAAGAACCAGAACCCAATAAATTTGTTCTTGCCTTCAAGGGTGGCTTTTTCCGGTTCCCGGGGCATTTGTTTCGGATTTAAAATATCTTCGTTACTCATAGCTGGCCATCCCCCTTTTCTAAATCTTCTTTATGGATATGATAGCCAAGATCGTCTTTGACTGAACGTACGAACATGGCACCTAACAAAATACCCATACCGATGAATACAAGAGATAACCAGACAGGATTATCGACTTGATAGATAAAGCCGAATCCAGCAATGAAAAGGCCGAATGACATGACAAACGGTAAGATGGATCCGTTAGGCATATGGATGTCTCCAAGCGGCTCAGCTGGAGTCATTCCCTTCTTACCTTCTGATTTTTCGATCCATAGTGCATCTAATCCACGTACCAAAGGTGTCTGCTTAAAGTTATAGAACGGCGGTGGTGATGCAATAGACCATTCAAGCGTACGGCCGTCAAATGGATCGGCAGATGCTTTCGGCTCTTTAACTGCTGTGTAGATGACATTCCAAAGGAAAATGATGACCCCAAGGGCCATGAAGAAAGCACCGATCGTACTGATCAGGTTACCAGTAGCAAGACCCTGACCTTCAAGGAACTTCCAGTAACGTCGAGGCATTCCCATCAGACCAAGGAAGTGCTGAATGAAGAATGTCAAATGGAAACCGATGAAAAATGGCCAGAACGCCCATTTTCCCAGTTTTTCGTTCAACACTTTACCGAACATCTTCGGCCACCAATAATGGAGAGCGGCAAAAATACCGAATACGACACCACCGACAATTACGTAGTGGAAGTGAGCTACAACAAAGTAAGTATCATGATATTGATAGTCGGCTGCTGCTACAGCAAGCATGACACCAGTCATACCGCCGATCGTGAACGTCGGAATGAATGCAACCGACCAAAGCATAGCGGAGGTCATTTTAATCGATCCGCCCCACATCGTGAATAACCAGTTGAATATCTTAATGCCTGTCGGTACAGCAATCGCCATAGTGGTAACTGCGAAAATCGAGTTGGCTACTGGCCCCATACCTGTTGTGAACATGTGGTGCGCCCACACCATGAAACCTAAGAAACCAATCAATACGGTCGCGAAAACCATCGCAGAGTAACCGAAAAGGCGTTTTTTTGAAAAAGTAGCGAAAACTTCACTAAAGACACCAAATACAGGAAGAATCAGAATATATACTTCCGGGTGTCCAAAAATCCAGAATAAGTGCTCCCAGATAATGACGTTACCACCTGCTGCAACATCAAAGAAAACAGAACCGAACATGCGGTCGAACATCATCAGGAACAAACCGACAGTCAATGCCGGAAATGCAAATAAAATCAATGTACTTGTTACAAATATCGTCCAGGTGAACAATGGCATACGCATGTAACTCATACCGGGTGCACGCATATTGACGATCGTTACCAGGAAGTTGATACCACCAATTAAGGTTCCGGCACCAGAAATCTGTAAGCCTATGACGTAGAAGTCTACCCCATGGCCAGGAGATGTAGTGGATAATGGAGCATATGCTGTCCACCCAGCATCAGGTGCGCCACCCATAAACCAGGAAAAGTTAAGAATGACACCCCCGAAAAAGAACAACCAAAAACCTAAAGAGTTAAGAAACGGGAATGCTACGTCACGGGCACCAATTTGTAATGGTACGACGGCATTCATTAAAGCGAATAATAATGGCATGGCTGCCAGAAAGATCATAGTTGTACCATGCATCGTAATCATTTCATTGTAAAGACCGGCACTGATGAATTCGTTGTCCGGTTTCATCAGTTGGATCCGGATAATCATTGCTTCTAAACCGCCCATTAGGAAAAACAAGCCGCCCGAGACCAAGTATAAATGTGCGATTTTCTTATGGTCGACGGTAGTCAGGTAATCCCAGATAAAAGCGCCGAAGCCTTTCTTTTGCGCTACTGCAGTACTCACGCTTTTAACCTCCCTCTAAACTTCTTTCCTATCTCATCATTCATTTATTTATTTATTTTGCGTCTTCAGGTGTTATTTCTGATGGCTTCAATTGCATCAGGTATTCAGCAACCTTGCCAGCTTCTTCTTTGTTGACCAGGTTTGGCGGCATAGAGTTACCAGGTTTATGTTCATTCGGATTCAAAATCCAATCCACGATGTTTTCTTTTGTAGGCTCTAAAATACCGGCAACTTTGGAACGATCACCAAAATTGGTCAAGTTAGGACCTACGCCTTTAGGCTGTGCACCGATTGCATGACAACTCATGCAGTTGTTTTGGAAGATTTTCTGTCCTTCTTGAGCAACTGTTGTTTCCGGCTTAGCCTCTGGGTCCGCATTCTTCATGTCCTTCACCCATTGCTCATACTCTTCCGGGCTTACTACAACGACACGGAAATCCATCAGTGAATGGGATGGACCGCACAATTCAGCACATTGTCCCCAGTAAACGCCTTCTTCATTTGCTTCAAGATACATCGTGTTTTCATTATCTCCTGGGTTGGTATCGATTTTACCTGCAATCGATGGTACCCAGAAGGAATGGATGACGTCAGCAGACTTCATCGTTAAGTATACGCGTTTCCCTTTAGGGATATAAAGATCCTGACTGGTAGAAATCTCCTCACCAGCATAGTCAAACTGCCACCAGAACTGAGCTGAAGTTACATCGATTCTGATATCAGCTTTATCTGAAGATGTTTCAGCCAAATCGAAGACAGCCTGAACTGTTGGTACCGCTAACACTAACAATAGGATAATCGGAATGACTGTCCAGATAATTTCAAGAACTTTGTTACCTTCTGTTTGTTTGGGGATATAATCCTCCTGGCCCTTTTTCCGACGGTAACGAATCAGAACAAAAGTATAAATGGCCATTACGACGATGAATACAAAGATCATGATTGCGATACTAAGAATCATCAAATCGTATAACAGTTCCGCTCCATACCCTGCAGGTTTAAGCGCGCTTAATTTTTCAACTCCGCAGCCTGACAGGATTAAGGAGAGCGATCCGAGCATGAACAGAGCACGGAATTTTCCCATCCATCCTTTCATGAATACTACCTCTCTTTCTCTTTTTAGCTTTACTTTTATTTAATAACCGGATGAAGGCGGTTAAACCTGCATCCGATTATATTAATATGGTAATGTGACGATGACCATCAATGGGAAGATAATTGTCAAATATAACAAGGAATAAAGGAACATCCATGTCGCCCATTTGATATCGTCCTTCATTTTAAAACCTGCGATTGCTAGTACTAACCAGCCTGCAGTCAGCAAACTGCTTACTATCATGAAAATGGAACCTAAAGAAGCTAGATAGATTGGCAAAGGCAATAGACAAGCCACGTAGACAACCATCTGACGCTTGGTGATCCCGAAACCGTGAACTACTGGTAGCATCGGAATATTGGCTGCTTTATATTCTTCCTTTTTCTTCATAGCCAATGCCAGGAAGTGTGGGGGCTGCCATATGAACATGATCAGAAACAGGATAAGAGCTTCTAAGCGAAGACCAGGTTCAATTGCTGCCCAGCCAATGAGCGGAGGAACCGCACCGGAGAAACTGCCGATCACCGTGTTAATTGTATATCTTCTTTTAGACCACATCGTGTAAAGGTACACATATACAAACCATCCGAAGGCACCAAGAAGCGCTGCTTCGATTGTAGTAAATAACAATAGTAGAAAGCCGAGGGCGGAAACTACGATCCCCATATTCCTTATGTGAGACAGGGAGATAGTTCCTGTTACGGTCGGGCGGGTTTTCGTCCTGGTCATAATTGGATCAATATCCCGGTCATACCAGTTGTTGAGGATACAGCCGCCCGCTATGATCGCAGCAGATCCGGCCATCGTAAGCAAAAATGTCGCCCAATGAGCTGTGAAGGATGACCCGGTAAAGTAGATGGCCAGCCAAAAACCAGCGAATGTCGTAATCAAATTGGAATTGATGATCCCGATTTTGATCAGACTCATGATATCAGCCCAAAGTGATGATTTGCTGACAGTCGAATGGTTAATGACTTGAGACGATGAAGCTTCGACTGTTCTTGTATTATTCATCAGTTTATCTTCCTCCTTCTACCTCCCTCATAAAACAATTGTTCGACATTTATGGAAGCTGTGTTTTTTCGGGTGGTATATCAAAAAGGTCTATATAGGCTAATCAGCCTTTACATAGCCCGTGGGGCATCAACGCCATTGTATCATGGAATTTATTTTCAATCTATTTAATCACGCTTTTTTATACGAAATGTGACAAATTTGTGAAAACAGCCTCCATAATAAAATAAAAGGCAGGTAAGCTTTCCCACCTTCTACCTTATTCCGCTGAAAACCCTTATGCAACAGGGGTTTTACGAATTTATCACAATAATTATCCCCTATATATTTCTAGCAAACAACAGCCTCATTTGCAAGTGTTTTTTACATTTCAATGCTGTTAATACTACAAATTGAACAAAATTGTAACAAACATGTTTCCTCTTTTTTACTTTCAGTTTTATTTCCATAGTTGAGGCTGGCCATTGAATATGCAGCGGCCAGCCCTTATTGTTACCAATTATTCAAATTCAATCAATAAATCCCCTACGTGGATAGCACCATTATTTTTGACATAGATATCTTTGATCTGCCCGGCGAATGGTGCCTGGACAGTCGTTTCCATCTTCATTGCCTCGGTTATCATCAAATGGTCGCCTTTTTCAACCTTTTCCCCTTTTTCAGCAAGGACTTTAATGACCGTTCCGGGCATACTTGCTCCGATATGCTTTTCATTGGTTTTATCAGCTTTAGGCCGTTCCTCGACTGCTGCTTTGATGCTGTGATCTTTAACGACCACTTCACGTGGCTGTCCGTTCAGTTCAAAGTAGACAGTCCGTGTCCCATCAGCCTGGGCTTCGCCGATGGAAACCAGCTTCACAATCAATGTCTTACCCTGTTCGATCTCCACCTCGATTTCTTCTCCCAGACGCATACCATAGAAGAATGTTGGTGTATCCAGTACGGACATGTCACCGTATTGCTCATAAAAGCGATGATGATCCATGAATACCTTAGGGTAAAGGGCATAAGTGATCATATCAAAACTGGTCACTTGACGGTCGAGTGAATGGAACAGCGTATCCCGCAGTTCCTTGAAATCTACTGGAGGCAATAATTCACCAGGGCGTACCTCAATCGGTTTTCTGCCTTTCAGCACGATGCGCTGAAGTTCGGAAGGAAAACCTTGATAGGGCTGCCCCAGATATCCTTCGAAGAACTCCACGACTGAGTCAGGAAATGCCAGTGAATCTCCCTGGTCGTAGACATCGTCTTCGGTCAAGTCATTCTGTACCATGAAAAGGGCCATATCTCCGACAACCTTGGAGGAAGGTGTAACTTTGACAATGTCTCCAAACATATCGTTAACTCTCCGATACATCTTCTTGACTTCATCCCAGCGATCGCCAAGGCCCACTGCTTTAGCCTGCTGCTGCAGGTTACTGTATTGGCCGCCTGGCATTTCATGCTCGTACACTTCCGTATGCGGGGACATCATGCCACTTTCAAAATCGAAATAATATTTGCGGATATCTTCCCAGTAATGTCCTAACTCCTCATATGCTTTGATGTCGACATTCGGCTTACGGTCATTGCTCTCCAGTGCATAATAGAGACTGTTTGCGCTCGGCTGAGAGGTTAAGCCTGCCATGGAGCCTGTGGCTACATCAACAACATCCACTCCAGCCTCCACTGCACGGGCATAGGTGAAAATACCATTGCCGCTCGTATCATGGGTATGAAGGTGGATCGGTATATCGATCGAGTCCTTTAAGCTGGAGACAAGTTGATAAGCAGCCTCCGGTTTCAACAGTCCTGCCATATCTTTGATACCAAGGATATGGGCTCCGGCATTTTGTAATTCCTTCGCCATACGAACGTAATAGTCTAAATCATATTTCGGTCTTGAGGAATCCAAAATATCTCCAGTATAACAAAGAGCTGCTTCTGCCACTTTTTCATTTTCACGGACAGAATCGATTGCAAGCTTCATTCCATCGATCCAGTTGAGACTGTCAAAGATCCGGAAGACATCAATACCAGCTGTTGCACTCTTTTCCACAAACTCCCGAATCAGGTTGTCCGGGTAATTTTTATATCCGACTGCATTGCTGGCCCGTAAAAGCATCTGGAACAATACATTCGGCATTTTTTCCCGCAGTTTCAATAAACGCTGCCATGGATCTTCTTTCAGGAATCGGGATGCCACGTCAAAGGTAGCTCCTCCCCACATTTCAACGGAAAACAAGTCAGGCAACAGACGCGCGGTCGGTTCTGCAATCATATCCAAATCCTTGGTGCGGACCCTTGTAGCCAGTAAAGACTGATGGGCATCCCGGAATGTGGTGTCTGTCAGCAATACCTCTTTTTGGTCTTTCAGCCAGTTTGCCAATCCTTCCGGGCCCTGATGATCCAAAACCTGTTTGGTACCCTCAGGTATTGGCTCTGAATATCTGACTTTTGGAATCCTAGGTTTTTCAAATACTGGTTTCTTTTTATTTTCGACTCCTTCAAAACCGTTGACAGTCTTGTCCGCGATATAATTAAGCATTTTCGTACCACGGTCTTTCCGCTTTGGAAACACGAACAATTCAGGGGAACGATCGATGAATGTCGTATTATATTCTCCCGACAGGAATTGGTTATGCTGGATGACATTCTCCAGGAAAGGAATATTCGTTTTGATTCCTCTTATTCTGAACTCTCTCAGATTACGCACCATCTTTTTAGCTGCCTGATCAAAGGTAAGCGCCCAAGTGGAAACCTTAACAAGTAAAGAGTCATAGTATGGAGAAATGACAGCACCCTGGAAGCCGTTTCCTGCATCCAGCCGGACACCGAAACCGCCACCGGAGCGGTATGCCATGATTTTACCTGTATCTGGCATGAAGTTATTCAATGGATCCTCTGTAGTCACTCGGGACTGAATCGCATACCCATGGGTGCGGATTTCTGATTGTTCAGGAATACCTACATAGTCCTCATGCAGCGAATAACCTTCTGCTATTTTGAGCTGGGTCTGTACAATGTCAACCCCGGTAATCAATTCCGTAATGGTATGCTCTACCTGAACCCGTGGATTGACTTCAATAAAGAAATATTCGTTATCTGTGACAAGAAATTCCACAGTCCCGGCGTTGATATAGTCTACGTTCTTCATCAATTTCACTGCAGCGTCACAGATTTCTTCCCGTAACTGGTCCGTCAGAGACACGCTTGGTGCTACTTCGACTACTTTTTGATGGCGACGCTGGACAGAGCAGTCCCGTTCATATAAATGGACGATATTTTTATCGATATCACCCAAAATCTGAACTTCGATATGCTTCGGTTCCTCTATCAACCGTTCAACATAGACATCATCATTTCCAAAAGCGGCCTTTGCTTCTGATTTGGCACGGTCGTAGGCTTCATGGACATTATCAGGATTACGTACGATCCGCATACCGCGGCCGCCTCCTCCTAATGCTGCTTTAATGATGATCGGATAGCCATGTTTCTCGCCGAATTCTTTTACTTCATCAAAGCTTGAAACCGGGCCGTCACTCCCTGGAATGACAGGAATACCGGCTTGTACCGCCTGATCACGTGCTTTGACTTTATCCCCGAACATATTTAAGTGTTCACTGCTTGGCCCAATGAAAATGATGCCTTCTTCTTCACAGCGACGAGCAAAGTCAATGTTTTCTGACAAGAATCCATACCCGGGGTGAATGGCATCTACCCCGACATTTTTGGCTATTTCAATGATGCCCTCAATGTCTAAATACGCATCAATCGGCTTTTTGCCCTCACCGACAAGATATGCTTCATCCGCTTTGTAACGGTGGAACGCACCGGTATCTTCTTTCGAATAAACAGCCACAGTACGAATATTCAATTCGGTACAGGCACGAAAAACCCGGATAGCGATTTCCCCGCGATTAGCTACTAAAACTTTGTTGATTTTCTTGGTTTCAGTCATGACCTCACTCCTTGTCGTTCTAGTTGATTGCTGGTGTTTTGATTACTTTCATTCACTGGTAATGGCTGCCGGGCTGTAGTGTTCTGCTCTTCTTTTACCCTGACTGTAAGTGCGACATTATTCAATATACCGACTGAAATCATCATGATTACCAGCGAGGAACCTCCATAGCTGACAAAAGGCAGGGGGACACCAGTGATGGGGAGCATCCCTGACATGGCCCCCAGGTTGATGAATGCCTGGATGCCAATCATTGCGGAAATACCCAGGGCGAGCAGTGCCCCAAAAGTATCCTTGCACCGTCTGGATATGTACAACCCCCGTAACACCAATCCGCCTATTAATCCCACAACAATGATTACACCGATAAACCCTAATTCCTCTGCGATGACGGCCATAATAAAGTCAGTATGTGGTTCAGGGAGGTAGCCAAGTTTTTGAACTCCCTGCCCCAGCCCTTCCCCGAAAAGGCCTCCTGTGCCGATTGCTACATAGGATTGGATCAGGTGGTAGCCATCTCCATCCGGCGTTTCGAATGGGCTGAAGGCACCCGAAAATCTCGCCAGGCGTTCTTCCGTTACCATCTGAGGGGCAGCCACAAGGATGAATGCAAATGTAACACCGACCAAAAGAGCGATATGTTTCCCTTTGATACCGGAGCTTGCGATAACGAAACTGGCAATCAATCCGATAATCGCCGCTGTCCCAATGTCAGGCTGAAGAAGAATAAGACCGAGGATCAAGCTTGTCAAAATCAACGGGGGAATTACAGCCCTGCCAAACTCACCAATATACTGCTGTTTCTTGGCATAAACGGAAGACAAGTATATGATCAGGCCTATTTTTACAAATTCAGCCGGCTGGAAGCTCATCACTCCCAGGTCATACCAGGAAACAGAATTGTTAACATTTTTCCCGAATAAGAACAGCCCCCCTAACAGGGCAATCATCGCTAAGACAATTATTTTGGTCATTCTTTGCAGATGGCGATATGGAAATATGGTAAAAAACATCATGACCATGAGTCCCATTGTCCCCCACATCAGCTGCTTCTTCAAAAAGTGGTAACTTGAAGTGTCCAGTACTACCGGGGCATAAACCATGCTGGCACTGTAAATCATTACAGCGCCAAAGCCCGTCAGCAGAATAGGAATAATAAATAAGGTAAAGTCGATATTTTTCAATTTTTGTCGCATCATGTTTCATCCCTCTATAATATTTTACTAGATTCGTCGTAAAAATCCTTCTTTACACCATAAGTAATTTTATATTTGTTCTTTCGCAGTGACTGTGAATGATATAAAAAAACCCAAATTACAACATTAGCTGTCGCAATTTGAGCTTATATATCAAGATTTCTGTGCAGCTTCATGTAATACATTCAACTGTTGTTCCAAGTTATCCAGCAAGGCTTTGCCTTCTTCCTCGGTAACCAGGTTAAGGCGTACCGCGAAATCGATTTCACGGGATAACCCGAACATTTGTGTATCTAAAACCTCTTCATATAGCGGACACTGTGGCATGGTCAAATTATCCATTTGAACCTTGATTAACTTTAAGATCTTATCTGCATCAGCCTTGAGAAGGGCATAGGCTTTTTCGCGATGATCCACAGCCAGATCAGATAACATCAACATCCCCTCCAATAACAGACTTCTATTTAATATATTATCGTCTGTCCCGATAAATTGCAACATAAGATATATTTTCACCATTACAACATACAATTACTATTCTGTAATAAATGAGTCAAGGGGAAAATTTACGGGGAGTCTCGTTTTTACCACCTCATGCTTTTAGTTTGATGGCGCTTATAAAAGTGCTGTTGTCTTATACAATGGCTTATTCACCTATTTGGCCGAATTGTGGAAGACTCGATTTCGAGATATTGATGGAGGTAAGGGGCTGCGGGAAACGATTCGCTTTCCGTGGGCGTGTGCTGAGTCTCCTCAGGCTTCGCCTTGCGGGGCCTCATCTATCACTCAGCTCCCACAGGAGTCTCACCGTTTCCCTACGCCCCCTTGCCGTGGGAAGTTCTCAAAATCAGCCGAAGAAAACTGTCCTATGATTGAAGATTTTAATGCCTCTCATCCTTTGTAAAATGCCTCAGGATGAAGATTTCAGCTACATTCTTTCTCTTTGTGAAGGGTCCGTTTAATACAAAACTGGCTGGATGGGGAGGGAAACGGCGAGACTCCCGCGGGAGAAGGGTCTAGGCAAGATCCCGCAGGGCTTTAGCCCGAGGAAGCTTGCCAGGTCCCCCGCAGGAAAGCGAGTTGTTTCCCGGACCATTCCATTCCGCTCATGGTAACGGCCCCAACCATCTCGAAACTGAGTCTTCAGCTATTGGGAGCTATTACTGAAAATCAATAGAACTAAAGGCAATTTGGTCAGCCAAGTTTAAAAAATGGATAAATCATAACGGTTGGCGAGAAGTTCCAGAAGTTTCAGTCCGACAACGCTGTTCCCTTTCTCATCAAGGGCTGCCCCGTAGACGGCAATGCCGCCATAGCCATTAACCGCTCCGACTACAGCTCCTGATACGCCGCTTTTTGCAGGTATACCTACGCGTATGGCAAAGGAACCGGATGCATCATACATGCCACATGTCACCATAAAAGTTTTACATATACGCGCTAAGTGTCTTGGGAGAATCTGTCTCCCCGAGTCGAGATCTTTTCCTTCATTAGCAAATATAGCGCCAATACGTGCCAGGTGCTGGATGTTGACCTCGATAGCACATTGCTTCGTATAAGCGTCCAATGTGTCCTCTACACTGCCTTCGATTACCCCGTGCTGCTTCATGTAATAACTGAGCGACCGGTTCAGGTAAGCGGTTTTGAACTCGGATTCGGCAACTTCTTCGTTGTACCGGATCGACTGATCGTCCGTCATTTCATGAATAAAGCTGAGTAGCCTGCCCACCTTCTCATCCGGGGTAGCTCCATGGATCATATTGGTTACAGCCAGGGCTCCGGCATTGATCATAGGGTTTAATGGCTTAGATGGGGCATGCTGCTCCAGACGATAGATGGAATGGAAAGGGTCTCCTGTCGGTTCCATCCCGACTCGGTCGAAAACAAAGTCTTCCCCATTATCCATCAGTGCCAGTGCAAGCGAGATTACCTTTGAAATACTTTGGAGTGTGAAACAACATTCCAGGTTGCCTGCGCTGATACACTCCCCGTCCAGATCATATACCGCTACAGCTAGCTCCTCTGGATCCTGTTTGGCAAGCGCTGGGATATAATCAGCCACTTTCCCGTCATGCGCGAGCGGCCTTACGTTTTCTAACCAATCTTCCAGTGTTTCTTTCGTCAAGTTTTTTGCCACTTAAATGACCTCCTTCGGGTGCAATGATTGCGATTTTTTGCTATTCTGAATTATGGTGATTATTTTATTGAAAGGTGGCCCTTGCCATGATTGTTCAAATAGCAGGAAATGTAAAATACCCAATTACCCTTGATCCGACCGTGTGGATCTTTGATGACCGCAAAGTAACCTATGATGAAGCTTTCGGGACCGGCGAAAAGGAACAGGAAGAAGAGGATGAACTCCAGAAGGCTTCCATGCGGTGGGACCGGGAGATTTATCAACAAAAGATCGATCCGCCAGTTAATAGAAGTATTTCCCGTTTTGAGAGAGAAAAAATCCTAAAAGAGACATATTTAATGGATTTAAAACCTTTTATCTCTACAAGCGAGCCTGCCAATGACCTAAGCGGCGTGACATTAGAAACGACTCATGGTGATGTGGAAGTGACTGTGGAACAGATGCGTCAGGCACTTGCGTTATTTTCAGTAGAAGGCCGCCCTTTGAAAGAGGATGGTCCGCTTCATCTATATTGGGAAGATGCCAGTAATAAAGATGAACCGATCAAAGGCGTTAAAAAAATCATTTTCCGTTAACTACGTAATGCGAAAAAGCTGGCTGGGCAGGTATGCTGGACATCCTCCCAGTCAGCTTTTTTTTGCAGCACTTTACAAATAGTCGGCTGCAAGTTGGGCCAGCGGCGAACGTTCTCCTTTGATAAGCTTCACATGCCCGCTCAACGTATGGTGTTTGAATTTTTCAACTACGTGCATGAGACCATTGTTATATTCATCCAGATAAGGATGATCGATTTGCTGGGTGTCCCCCAAAAGTACGATCTTGCTGCCTTCCCCAATCCTCGTCAGAATCGTCTTCACTTCATGTCTGGTGAGGTTCTGTGCCTCATCAATCAATATCAGCTGATCCGGTATGCTTCTCCCGCGGATATAAGTAAGGGCTTCGACCTGGATAGAGCCAAGCCCTGACAGGATACCATCCAATTCTCCCGGCTTTTTAACGTTGAACAAATGTTCCAGGTTGTCATAAATCGGTTGAACCCACGGTCTCAGCTTTTCATCTTTCTCTCCCGGCAAATAGCCAAGGTCTTTACCAAGCGGTACAATCGGGCGCGCAACGAGCATCTTTTTATAAAGTCCGAGGTCTTCGATTTGCATCAACCCGGCTGCAAGTGCCAGTAAGGTTTTTCCTGTCCCCGCTTTCCCTGTCAATGTCACCAGTGGGATATCCCTTCTTAACAGCAATTCAAGTGCCATCACCTGCTGGGCATTCCTCGGTTTAATCCCCCATACATGTTCATTTGAAAATTTACAAGGTTTCAACACTCCGTTGTGATCGACAATCCCCATCGCTGACTGGGAAGGGTTCGCTCGGTTTTTGATAATAAAAAATTGGTTAGGATAATAGGAAAGCGTCAATTCCTGAATCGCCAGTTGACTTTCCTTATAAAAACGATCCAGCGTTTCCTTACTTGCATACAGTTCTACGAAACCTGCATAAATTTCATCTTTGTGGATCGCCCGCTCATTCAAATAGTCTTCCGCTGGAATGCCCATAGCGTCCGCTTTCACCCGCATCAGCATATCCTTTGACACTAAGATAACCTGCTTTCCATTTTTCTTTTGTTTTTCTTCTTCGTGGAGGTTGTGGGCAACCGCGAGTATCCGGTTATCATTCGTTTTTTCTACAAATATTTCTTCCATCTTCTGATACGAGCGGTGATTCAGTTCAATTTTTAGTTTACCCCCATTACGAAGCAGAATCCCTTTATGCAATTCGCCTTTTCCGCGCAGCCGGTCGATGATGCGGGACACCTGCCTTGCGTTACGCCCAATTTCTTCCATGATTCTTTTTTTCGTGTCCACTTCTTCTAAAACCACAGCTGGTATGATCACTTCATTATCTTCAAAGGTATAAATCGAGTTTGGATCCTGCAGCAGTACGTTGGTATCCAGGACATAGATTTTTTCCAAAAGGTACGCCTCCTATATTAGGATGAATGGTTCCAAGGGTTCTTACCTCATTTATATGTTTGGATGCATAAGGATAGACGACCTGACAAACCCTAGTAAAAAAAGTAGGTGAACTTACGATGCAAAAACCCATCCTTACTACATTATTATTAACCGCTTTACTGGTGATTTCCGGATGTCAAAGTGAAGATCCAGAGACGCTGCACCAGGAAGGAGAAGGTTCCGAACCATTATTGGTAAAAGATTCCGATCCAATGGAAAAGAAAGAAAAAACAAACCAGCAAGCTGCAGAGCACCTGGCTAAATTGGCAACAGAAGTCCCGAATGTACATGACGCTACGGCAATCGTGCTTGGACCTTATGTGGTTGTCGGTATTGATGTAGATAAAGAACTTGACCGATCACGCGTCGGAACGATCAAATACTCTGTCGGTGAATCCTTGAAACACGATCCATTCGGTAAACGGGCGGTAGTCGTCGCTGATGCTGATGGGGCCGAGAGAATCCGTCAATTGAGCAACAAGCTTCGAGAAGGCCATCCAATCCAGGCAGTCACAGAAGAGTTAAGTGCTATTGTCGGGCGTTACATGCCAGAAATGCCGATCGATGATGACCGCGCGGATGAACCTGATCCAAATAAAGAGTCTGTTCCGGAACAAGAGGAACAAAAACTCAATGAAGTAGAAGAGGAACAATCCAACGAACACCTTAACCGAAAAAAGAACAGCTAAATCCTTTTCAGGATTTAGCTGTTTGCTTTTTCAAGTATTTCCCGTTCTTTTTCCGTCAGTTCATTATAATACTGAACTCCAAACTGGGAGCCTTCAGATACCATTTTAGTATTTTCATGATTGTCTTCCTGCGGATTACCAGCAGCTTCTACCGGTAAATCGCTTCCTTCGGATTTCGAGAAAAGCGACTGTGCTTTTCCTTTCCATTGTCCGCGACGTTCTTCATCTTTCAGCATATAAGCTAAAGTGCCAGCGCCTAGTGCACCAACCGTTGAAAAAATCCATCTTTTCTTCAAAAGAAATCATCCTTTCTTGGTCTTCTGTAGATACCCTTCCCTTATTGAAATCATTTGAAACAGCATTTTTTTGGTTATTGCTGTAAAGCTGTCATCACTTGGCGGTCTAACTTGGCTGCCGCCTCTTTATCATAGGTTTTATCATAATCAGGGCCTTTAGAAATTTTTGCTCCATAAAACATGACATCCCTTACCTCTTCAATGGCCACTTCAATTTTAGCAAGTTTCAACGGAATTTCATCGATTCGTTCAGTAAGAATAAGCGCCCTCCCTTTGATTGAATACGTTGATTCGGCATCAATCAATGTCAGTACGACATTAGGAGAGGTGTTTATGTTCCTGACAATGACTGATCGATTATCAACCGCGAACAATAGTGACTGCCTGTCTTTCGCATATACCCAGCTGATGGCATTCACCATGGGTGATTGATTTTCCTGACTATACGTTGACAACAGCATAAAAGTTTCCTTTTGCAGCAGTTCAAATTGGGTATCATTCAGCAGGTGCTCTACCTGGTTCGCCATACGGACTCCTCCTTTGCAAAATACAAGAACTCTGAACCATAGTGGAATGGAAGCAATAAGAAAAATGCGTCATGTCATAGATTATGTTATACTTTTTCTATTATAGTTATCAAGATTATCTGAGGTGAAACTATGCGTGTCCAATGCGTAATATGTGATGAAATAAACAGCATCGACAGTAATTGTCTGCAAGCGAAGCGGCTGAGAAACCGCCGTCTTACTACCTACATGTGTCCAAGCTGTCATGAACGTATTGGGGAAAAGACGAAAAAAAGACTGGCAACCGGTGATTTCCGCATCTACAAAGAGCGCAAAAGTGAAAAATATTTATCTTGACCCCATACGAAGAACAAAGAGGCTGACCTATTAATCAAGGTCAGCCTTTTGTTATACGTAAAGAAAGTTCACCTTAGTTAATGGGTTAGTATAAGAAAAGACTAAGGCTATCCCCATAAATACTTGGCGACAAGCCAGGTTTTTCTATATTCTCATGAATAGTTTTTGAACTTATGAGGTTCGTCCTTGATTTGAACAAGCATCAATTCAATCAGCTCGGAAGGAAAGCGAAGCTTACGCACTTCTTCTGAGGTGTGGCATGTGACCTGGTATAACTCATCTTCACGATTGATCTCGATTTCTTTCACCTGATGATCACTTTGCAGCATCTCATAAAAGAAATCTGCGGTTTCATTTGCAGAAGTATCATCCGGACGATGATCTGCCACTACCTTGATCGTTAACCAGTTATATACAGCATCTTGCAATGAGCGCATACGCTTCACCTCTCCTTATTATGATGAACTCTCGTTTCTGGACTCCCGTTCCCTGTGGAGACGGATACGATAGATCCCCAATACAATAGCGGATGCCAGCAGACTTTCAGCAATTGGCAAGTTCAATCCTAAAATAAGCGTTAAAAAGAAAGTACCGACTACTAAGACGCCATAGACGATGATATTCTGTAATAATGGCAGTTTTCTGGCGAAACCAAGTTTGAAGGTAATAATAGCAAGAGCGACGACTGTCAAATACAATAAAAAGAAGCCACGGAATAACAAGGCCACTTCATCTTCATTATTCATATTCACTTCTGCACCCAGCCCTTGGAAGAACATATCTGCAATTGGCCAAAGATCATTGGGTACGTTCAACATATTTTCCTCGTTCATGATGTTCCCCCTTGTTCTCTCTTGTCTCCATGATACTAAACAATAAGCAATGGCGCTACAGGAAAATCTCAGGATTTCATTGTTGATTCAACCATTTTCAATAAAGGAAATGTCCGCTATACTGGTTAGGTACATATAAAAGAGGTGATTGGAATGAATAAAATAGACTGGAAAAGGATGTTCGTCGCTTTTTTAGCTATCCTTTGTTTCGTTTTTGTAGGATTTGCATTAGGATTGAGGAACTTTTGGCTGGCAGGATTTTTTCTGCTTCTCGGCTTTGCTATTATGGGATTTGGGATTGCAGGAAAAAGAAAACGATCGTGAAATTTCATGGTGCTGTCGCTTTTTGCGGCAGCTTTTTTATTATTTTCAGAGGAGAGCGAGCAGGAAAAAAACTTTTGTAATGCGAACATTTTCTCACGAAAAACACAAAAAAGCTTGTAGAAACAAAGTCTCTCTACAAGCTTTTTCTAGTTACAAGCACGGATGTCACTATATTTTTAATTCCACATATTCACTGACGATTTCCTGATGGATGTCCCTGTGGGAAGTCAGAATCGAATTTTTCTCCAGCATATTGACCGGCTGACCATCTGCCTGTGTAGTGATACCTCCGACTTCTTCCACTATGACAATCCCCGCTGCGATATCCCACGGCATCAGGCTCATCGTCAAATATCCATCAATGATCCCTTCGGCGACAAAAGCAAATTCCAGAGCAGCGGAACCAAAGGAACGGGTGCCTCTTACTTTTTCCACCAATCGATGGATCCCTTCTTCACCTACTCGTTTATTACGGAGTGCCCAAAAGGAATTGATGGCAAGAATTGATTTTTCCAATTCCTGTGGCTCTTCCAGTCTTTTTAATGGCTTATCATTTTTGTATGCACCTTCACCCTTTATAGCTGTATAAAGCACATCGGCCATGACATCATAAATCAGCCCGATTTCTCCGATGCCATCGTAGTATATTCCAATAGAAATAGCGAAGTTCCTTTTTTGATGAACGAAATTCATCGTTCCATCAATCGGATCGACAATCCATACAGTCCCATCGAGGGTTTTGATATCATCACCGAATCCTTCTTCCCCGAATAACTGGTGTTGCGGATAATGATTGCGTATTTTTTCTACAAAAAACTTTTCTGTCTCCTTATCCAATTCTGTAACCAGATCATTCGGGTTTGATTTCGTTTCAATTTTAAACGGCTGTTCCATCTTCTTTCTGATTTGCTCACCCGCTTCAAGTACCCAGGCTTTTGCCTGTTCGAAAATCTGCTGTCTTGCTTGTTTTTCCATGACGAGAACCCCTTTTACATAAATACGTAGTTGTTGTATAGTTTCAGCCTAACAGAGTTTTTAACAGGTTTCACGCTCTGGAACCAGTTAAAACAATACCTTCATTTCATTATATACAAAAAAAGAGCAACTTATCAGCTGCTCTATTCATGCCATCCATTGGATAAGTTCGGTACGCAACTCATTCAAGCGTTGTTTACTATTGGCTATCTGCTCTTCATCTTCCTCCATCATCGCATCATATAACGTCATCAATTCGTAATCTATTTCCAATCGGATGACGGGGAGTCTCTCTTCAGCCTCACGGCGCCTTAATGCTTCCATTACACGCTTCATCTGCTCTTCCCTCCCTTATATAAACCCTCGTTTGTCTATTTATATGAGCAGTTCGGTGGTTCGGTATGTGTTTTTATTACTTTTATTTAACCAAAATTTCAGCGTTTCAAACCAAAAGAACGTATTATTTAGAAGATGAATCATACTATGGTAAACTTTCTACTAGCAGAACGATTAGGAGTTGATGATAAATGGAACAATTCAATGGTTTCACAGAAAAAGACTTTGACGTTTTCAGCATTCCCGGTCTGGATGAACGTATGGAGGTTTTGAAATCCCAGGTTTCCCCGAAGCTCGAGGCGATAGCTACGGAACTGGCTCCCGACCTTACTGCATTGACCGGAGATGAAATGTTCGTCCATGTCGCGAAACATGCAAGACGTACCAAAAACCCGCCTAATGATACATGGGCCGCCCTCGCCAACAGCAACCGTGGTTACAAAAAACTTCCCCATTTTCAAATCGGATTATGGGAAACGCATGTGTTCGCCTGGTTCGCTGTCATTTATGAGAGTCCAGTGAAACAGGACTTTGCAAAAGCCATCAAGAAAGAAGACAATCAAATCCAAAAAGAAATACCTGAAGACTTCGTCTGGTCGATCGATCATATGAAACCAGAGGCGATTTCTCAAAAAGATCTGACGGAAGAAAAGTTCAGTGAAATGGTTGATCGCCTGGAAAATGTAAAAAAAGCTGAGCTGCTTTGCGGGCTGAACATTGATCGTAATGATCCTGTTTTGAAAAACCCCGATAAATTTCTTGCTCGATGCAAAGGCGCCTTCGAAACTCTGGAGCCCCTTTATCGCATGGCAAAACAGGCCTGAAATTACCACATTAAAGTTAAAGTACAAAAAAGTCTGACCCTGAAACCAGTGTGGATAGGGTCAGACTTTTTTATTAGATAAAGGAGTAGAATTACATACTTACCTTATCACCGTTTGCCATTTCTCTCGCTTTTTTCACGGTCCGGTAACAGGAGTAGCCGGATTCTTTCTCGAACTTGCCGCATAATTGTTTTTCTTCACTTTTGGAAGGGACAATCTGTTTGAACCTGGTATAGGCAAGCATCAACTCATCGCGCTTTACACTTTTCTCATACGCCTGTTCCACTAATGAATAAAAATTGACAACATCGATGATTTCCTGTTTCGACCACGTTTCGTCAATTGGATAGGTATAATTCATGTTCATGACTCCTTTCGTTCACTGGCTCCACTCGTTCCTGATTTCCTCTGCTTCCGTAATCATACCTGTAAATAAAGTTTGCACGGAAGGCACATCCTTTATTCTGCCTGCCACCTGGCCAGCCCAGGCAAAACCATTATCTATTTCGCCTTGATAAATATATCGCTTATTCGCTTCCCCGCTGATATAAGTTTTCAAACCTTCATAGCCTGGGCTGCCTGTTTCTAATTGAAGAATTTCATCGGTCCATTTATTTTTCAGGGCTCTCGCTGGTGCTTTCAAAGATTTTTTTATCACGGTGGTACTCATCTCATCCGCTTCCACCAATGCCTGCTTATACTTTTCGTGGGCATGGATACATTCTTTTGTAGCAATAAATCTCGTGCCCATTTCAATTCCTTCCGCTCCAAGGCTTAAAGCAGCCATCAGGCCGCGGCCGTCGCCAATGCCTCCGGAAGCAATGACAGGAATGTTTACGGCATCCACGACTTGAGGAGTAAGTACAAACGTCCCGATGTCATCCCGGCCGATATGTCCTCCCCCCTCATGACCAACGACCATGACGGCATCTGCGCCGAGCTCTTCTGCTTTCTCTGCCTGTCTTCTGGCAGCGACAAGCACTAATTTTTTTATCGAGGTGCCCTCCACCATTTCGAGTACCGGCTTCGGGTTCCCTCCTGTTACTGAAATAACTGGTACCTCTTCATCGATAGCAACCTGTACCATACGCTCAAATGGCCTGCCGTGCTGGCCGATGGCAAAATTGACCCCAAATGGTTGATCGGTCAGCTTTTTGACGCGCCGGATTTCCTCGGTAAGCTGTCCCGGCCCTTCCATACTCATGGCAGTGATCTGCCCCAGACCACCTGCCTCTGAAACAGCTGCAGCAAGATCAGCGTATGCGAGATGTGCTAATCCGCCCTGGATGATCGGATATGTAATTCCCAGTAAATCTGTGACCCTTGTTTCCCAATTCATTTATTCTCCTCCTTTTTTTACATTCTATCATGACAGCTCTATACAGCTTCAACTAATATCCATATCCGCAAAAACGCTAGCCACATTGCCCCGCATCTGCTATAATTCAAATGTTTTATACGAATTCATGAAGAGGTGTAGCGATTGTCTCAAGACAAAACTCCATTGTTTTCGGGTTTGTTAGCACACACGGAAAAGAACCCGATCCAATTTCATATTCCCGGACATAAAAAAGGAAAAGGAATGGATGAAGCGTTCCGTCAGTTTATCGGTGACAATGCTCTATCCATCGATCTGATCAATATCGAGCCATTGGATGATCTGCATCATCCGCAAGGCATCATCAAAGAAGCACAGGACCTTGCAGCTGAAGCGTTCGGGGCTGATTATACATTTTTCTCTGTTCAAGGAACCAGCGGGGCGATCATGACCATGGTTATGAGCGTCTGCCATCCTGGAGATAAAATCATTGTACCAAGAAACGTTCATAAATCGGTCACCACTGCGATCATTTTTTCAGGTGCGACCCCGATTTTCATTCACCCTGAGCTGGATGAACAGTTAGGTATTTCCCACGGGATCACGCCAGAGGCGGTAAACCGGGCGCTTGAAGCCCACCCTGACGCTAAAGGAGTACTCGTTATCAACCCTACTTATTTCGGCATTGCTGCTGATTTAAGCAAAATTGTAGAGGTAGCACATGCCTATGACGTACCTGTTCTAGTAGATGAGGCACATGGTGTCCATATTCACTTTCATGATGAGCTCCCATTATCGGCCATGCAGGCAGAAGCTGACCTGGCTGCAACAAGTGTCCATAAGCTTGGCGGCTCGATGACACAGAGTTCCGTATTAAATTTAAAAGAAGGCCTGGTGTCCCATGAACGCGTTCAGGCAGTATTGTCCATGTTGACCACTACCTCAACATCCTACCTGCTGCTTGCCTCCCTGGATACTGCACGACGGCAATTAGCTGTAAAAGGAAAAGCGATGATTGACCAGACGATCATCCTGGCAGAACGTACCCGCAAGGCAATCAATCAACTGCCCGGCCTTTATTGCGTGGGAAAAGAAATTCTCGGCAGTGATGCCACCTTCGATTATGACCCTACCAAGCTGATTATTTCTGTAAAAGAGTTGGGATTGACAGGTTATGATGTTGAAGTATGGCTGCGCCGGAATTACAACCTGGAAGTCGAATTATCGGATTTATATAATATTCTCTGCCTAATAACACCAGGAGATTCAATAGAAGAGACCGATGTACTGGTACATGCGTTGAGAGAGTTGGCATCCAGCCGCCCTGTCCTGAAAGCGAATGAGGAGATCAAGGTTAAAGTACCGGAAATCCCATTGCTTTCTTTATCGCCAAGGGAAGCCTTTTATTCGGAGACTGAAGTGGTTGCTCTTGACGAAGGTATCGGACGGATCAGCGCCGAATCACTGATGATCTATCCGCCAGGAATTCCGATCTTTATTCCAGGCGAAATCATTACAAAAGAGAATGTGGCCTATATACAGGAAAACCTGGAAGCAGGGCTGCCTGTACAGGGGCCAGAGGATGAATCGCTTGAAACCATCCGTGTCATAAAAGAGCATCGGGCCTTTAAATAGCTATACCATTTTTAAAAAAAGAACCCCACCGGATCTTCTTCCGGTGGGGTTCATTATGTCACACTAATTTATTTTTTCTCTTTCGGGTTGCATGACGGACAAGTACTATAAAGAGTTGAAACCTTCTCATCCTCATAATGTTCAATAATTCTTTGGCAATCTTGGCATACAATTGTACCCATCTGTACATCCAGCTCCTTTACAAGAATTTTTGTAATCGTTTTCAGGTTATGTTCTTATTTTAATATGACACAATTCAAAAATCAAGCCTAAAAAGTATGTCACATTAATATTTCTTCTCCTAATATATTCATCCTGTAAACGAACTGGGGTCAATATCACTCGTAAGATGCTTCCATCAATTCTGCCGGAGGTACAACTTCGTCGAGAAAGGCCGCTAAATCTACTGCTACACTCTTGTTAGGAAGGCGGAATTTTTTTTGCAGGAAATCCAAATCTTTAACGTCTGCGCTGTCGAACAATGCAGATTGTCCGGTCTGCATGCACACAATCAACGGTTTTCCGAAAAATTGACTGGTATAGATAATACCGAAGTCATACCTTCCTTCCTGAGTAGTGAATCCTACAAACCTGACATTAGACTGTTCCATTTCATCATACAATTTTTCCATATACATAGTTTTCCTCCTTTTATTATTAAGCCTTTTCGGCTTTTTTACATCATAAAGTTACCTCAAACGTGACAAATGTTATTGAGCTGGAGACGATGAAAGTGCTAACATAAAAGCAGAAACTTATGACAGGAGTTGGAAAAATGGGAAAAAGCGCATTTATTCATTTAGTGAAAGAAAGTGTCCAACAGACGATTTCATTGAAAGAAGTACATGAGTTGCTGAATTATTATCAGGAAATAACCTCGAAAACCGGCGAACAACTCGATTGGAGCTACAGCGGTCATGCTTTTCCTTACTTGATTACAGAAAAAAAAGACGACAACGGCAACTACCTGCATTTGAAAGGAAAAGATCCTAATTATCAGCATTTACTAATTGGAGTAGGAAGTACTAAAGGAACAACAGAAGATGATGAACAATACTTCATTCAAATTACATTACCGGAGGCTTCAACACACGGAGATAAAAACAAAGGAAATGAACTGGCTAAATTTTTTGCGAAGAAATTAGAAGGAAAATTACAGTTATTCAACGAACGTATTATGTATTATTATAAACGAAAACTTTCATAAATAGAATAAAAATGCATTGCTTCGTATCCGATTGAATCGAATTACTTAGATGATTTCAATCTGGCACAAGTCTGAAAGGAAAAAATTCTTCCAAAGTCATTATTAACTTTTTCGGATAGTTATCAAAAAAATACCATCGCCCAGAAATTTTAGCTGGCGATGGTATTTTTGATATTAAGGACGCTTGATCAAGGCTGGATCTAAAAGTTCATATCCTTTAGTTTCAAGGCCGGTGACAATGTCTTTCAAGCCTTTTGCTGTCCATTCGCGATCATGCATCAGCAGGTTGGCTCCATCTGTCAGCAGCGGTGTTTCCACCATGATTTCGGCTATGGCAGATGCACTCTGATAATCTTTCTCCCAGTCATAACCATACGTCCAGTTCATCACCAGCATCCCCTCTTCTTCAGCCAGCTGCTTTGTATAATCCGTATTCTGGCCATAAGGTGCCCGGAAAAATTCTGGTCTCTCTCCTATGATTGCTTCTACCCGATCATTCAACTTAATGATTTCTTCATATTGCTGCTCTTTTGTCAAATCAGGCAATGAGGAATGATTAAACGTATGGTTTCCTATCGGGAAGCCCATTTCATGGATGCGTTTTAACTTTTCTTCTTCTTCCGGAGTATTTAAGAAATGGCCATTAACAAAAAATATTGCTGGTGCTCCTAATTGTTTCAATGTTTTTGCCATCTCCACACTGTATTTATCCGGAGCATCATCAATGGTAAGCAAAACTACTTTCTCGTTTGCCTGCCCATTTACAGGTTGAAAAGCCCAGTTACCAGCTAATTCGTACACCGGCTTTGTTTCGGCCTCTTCTTTCTCTTTTTCAGTTGCAGTATCCTCTGAATCTTTTTCTGTTTCCTCCTCTGCACTTTGATTTTCTTTGTCCTTCCACTCACTATCTTCTGGTTGTGGAGCTTCTGTCTCTTTTTTAGCTTCCGCTTTTACCTTCTCGTCCTGGGAAACATTTTCACTCGTATTGCAGGCCCCCAAAACCATAAGCATAACTAATGCCAATAAAAAAACTAACTTTTTCTTCATGTAAAGACCCCCGGATGTTATTTTTTTCTATGTATTTCCAATAATTACATTATATACGATTTATGATAGTTTTTACTATGGTTTACGGTTAATTTATACTATAATTAAAAATCGTGGCTGTAGCCAAAGAAAATGTAGGGTGATTCAAGATGATGGAACGTCTGCTGCAATTCAAATTATTTGGAAGCAGGACACTAAAAACCGGTATTTCTGTCTTTATAACCGCGCTGATCTGCGGTTTTTTTGACTGGCCGGTTATTTTTGCGGTTATTACAGCGATTGTAACGATTGAGCATACTGCTGCAGATTCTATCCGGAAGGCAGCGATAAGGTTTCCCGCCTCTGCCCTGGGTGCATTGATGGCCACTTCTTTTTATGGCATGTTCGGTAAAGGAGCTTTGACTTATGCACTCGTAGCTATGCTGACGATTGCTGTCTGCCATAAACTTAACCTGCAGGATGGGATACTGGTCGCTACGATAACCGCAACTGCAATGATTCCTGATTTCCAGGAAAATTACATTGTTTCGTTCTTGATTAGATTGGGTACTACATCTATTGGTATAGTAGTTTCTTCCCTGGTCAATTTTTTTCTGTTGCCGCCGAATTATTTCAGCAGTATCCAACGCAATATCGATCGGTTATTTTCACAGTCTGCTGATTTACTGGAGTTGATTTTAAAAGACGTCATTGGAGAAAAGCATGAAAAAAGAGGACTCATTAATAGAAGATATCGTGAATTGACACAAAGTATCGAAAGGACTCATCAGCTTTCCCATTACCAGCGGGAGGAATGGTCCTACCACAAGCATACAAACATTGATATGCGTGCCTTTCAATTTACCCAAAAGCGTCTTGATCTATTGCAGCAGATCATCTACCACTTAGGAAACCTGCAGTATATCCAAACGGATAGTGGAGACTTCAATCACAGGGAAAAACATTTACTCGGAAGAATGATTCCTTCATTTGTGGCAATATTAAAAGCACCAAGACATCATATCCCTGAAGAGCATTTCCAGCATATCAGTGAGCTGGATCATGTTTTTTGGGAATGGAAGCATGAACATATCGAACATGAAACACGCTATCGTCACCATTTGCCACCTCAAACGGTATTATTATATGAGCTACTCTGTTTACATGATGTGATTGAAGAGCTTAATCAACTTTCCAGTTCGAAACACGCAGACATTTATTATCGTTATTTAAAACAACAGGAACACGTGAAATGACCGTCAATCAATCGTTACAGAATTCATAGAAAGGATGATGAGATTGAAACAAGTCACAAAAGTTTTTTACATCTCGGTAGTGATTGCCTTTCTCTTTATCGGATGGGGAATCATACCGGAATCAACATTACCGACATGGAACCTGAATAACATCACGACAAATATTCAGGGTTTCCTCACGAACAAATTTGGATGGTTTTACTTACTTTCAGCAACAGGCTTCTTGGTATTTGCGATATTTTTGATTTTTTCCAGGTACGGAAAAATCAAACTGGGTAAACCGGACGATGAACCTGAATATCCTTATATCACCTGGTTTGCGATGCTATTCAGTGCTGGTATGGGTATCGGGTTAGTATTCTGGGGTGCTGCAGAACCACTTTCTCACTTCCATACCCCACCTACGGCGGAACCTGGAACACAGCAGGCTGCCAAAGAAGCGATGCGTTACAGCTTCTTCCACTGGGGATTACACCCATGGGCCATCTATGCTGTAATCGCTCTGGCACTGGCCTATTTCAAATTCAGAAAAAATGCACCTGGTGTCGTTAGTGCGGCATTAGTACCGCTCTTAGGGGAAGAACGGATTAAGGGACCTATTGGGACAACCGTCGATTCCATCGCGGTGTTTGCCACTATTTTCGGGGTAGCGACTTCTCTTGGTCTAGGTGCCCTGCAAATTTCCAGTGGTTTATCTTATTTGATACCTGGTTTAGATGATAACTTCACCCTGCAGTTATCAATCATTGCCATCGTTACGGTGTTATTTATGATTTCTGCTATGACCGGCTTGAACAAAGGGATCAAATATTTAAGTAACACGAACATCGTGCTGGCATTATTATTGATGTTCTTCCTGCTATTTGCAGGACCGACCAACTTTATCATGGACTATTTCACGACAACTTTCGGTTCTTACTTGTCAAATCTGCCACAAATGAGTTTACGTATGACTCCATTCGCTGAGGATAATAACTGGGTGCAGGGATGGACGATTTTCTACTGGGCATGGTGGATTTCCTGGGCGCCGTTCGTTGGAACTTTCATCGCCCGTGTATCACGTGGGCGTACCATCCGTGAATTCATTCTCGGTGTCCTACTGGTACCGACCATTTTCGGAGCCCTGTGGTTCTCCGTATTCGGTGGTACTACAATACATTTGGAATTCTTCCAGGGAATGGACATCCAATCATCCGTTACTGAACTGGGTACAGAAGTAGCATTGTTTGCGATGTTAGAAAATATTCCATTAGGCATGGTCATGTCGATTATCGGGCTGACACTGATCAGTACATTCTTTGTTACATCAGCTGACTCTGCCACTTTCGTACTTGGTATGCAGACAACTGGAGGAAGTCTTAACCCAAGTAACCAGGTCAAGTTTACCTGGGGACTTATCCAGGCAGGCGCAGCAGCAGTTCTCTTATGGCAAGGCGGTTTAGGTGCGCTGCAAACAGCTGCTATCATCGCTGCCTTCCCATTCACCTTTATCATGATTATGCTATGCTTCTCACTCGTCAAATCATTCGCGGAAGAAGACAGAAAAATCGGATTGAAAAAGAAACAATAAGCTGAATGAAACCTGCCCATCACCGGGCAGGTTTTTTCAATGCTTCTTTCCCCGTATCTTACCTCTCTATTTCACACTTTTCATTTAAAATTCGATGGTTTTTCACTTCCGTGACATTTCGATAACATCTGATAATTATCAACTTTCATTTGTTAAAATAAAATCACCTTCTAAGAAAAGAAAGAGAGTGGTCGTCCATTGACTAAAACCGTACTGCCAATCGGTATAATCTTCCTGATGGTTACCGGATGTTTTCCAGAACAGAAAAAAATAGAAATAATAAGTGCCAAGCCGAGTGGCTATGAAATACAGCTGGTTACCGAAGAAAGAGAGCTCGAGACTGAAAAGGCCTATATGGATGCCTTCATCGCGTTTAAAAATCAATACCAGGAACAGCCACTGGATTTTTTTAAAAGCTCTTCATCTTTATATAGAATTGAAGATAAAATAACCCAGCTTCCTACCCTATTGATCAGAAAAGAGGGTAAAACAATAGCTAAAATATCTGGTGAGCGTAACAGTCAGGAAATTGTCGATCATTTAAAAAATACTATTAAATAAACATAGTAATCGTTTCAGAAAAGCCTTCCATACCTCCGCTTTGTTGATCTTACAGTAAAGCTCCCTTTTATGGAAGAATCAGTTTCGAGATACATTGTTTCCGTTACGATAGTAACGGTTTGGAGGTCCGGGAAATCACTCGCTTTCCATGGGCGGCCGGTGAGCTTCCTCAGGCTCCGCCTTGCGGGATCTCACCATGTCCTATCCTCCCATCGGAGTCTCGCAATTTCCCGGCCCTCCTTGCATTTGTAAGACTAACGGAAACATCGATATGCGGAACCACCATCTTAACAGCTGAAAAGAGCTTATTTCCTGAATCATTGAGCTTTTCATGCAGAAAATGTGGAAGATATCTTCTCACAACGTAGGGTTCGTTCGTCAAAATATGGATAAGGTGGCGGGGAAACGGTGAGACTCCCGTGGGAGAAGGGGCTAGGCGAGACCCCACAGGTCGTGAAACGGCCGAGGAGGCTTGCCAGCCTCCCCCACAGGAAAGAAACGAATGCGTAATCGCCTTGGGAGACACGACACGCATAAGCAGAACAGCAAAAGGGAAGTGTTTTTTCTTCCCGTTGATGGACTGCTTATGTCGCGAGTGTCTAGGCGATGCAGCTGGAAAGCGAATCGTTTCCCAGCCACCCTTTCCCCTGTCTCGGTAACGAACCCAAATTACTTTGAAACTGAGTCTTCCACAATTCGGCCATTTTATTGAATAGGCATCTCATGAAGAATCAGCTTCCGATTCATCGCAAATATATATAAGAAATAAAAAATCCTGAACCGCAATGGTTCAGGATTTTTTGAATCATAATTATTTAATGTGGATTGGAGTACCTAGTGCAACTTCAGCAGTTTCCATCGTAATTTCACCTAAAGATGGATGCGCATGAATAGTCAATGCAAGGTCTTCCGCAGTCATGCCAGTTTCAATAGCCAAACCGAGTTCAGCAATCATATCACTCGCATTCGCTCCGGCAACCTGAGCACCGATGACGAGGCCATCATCTTTACGGGTGATCATTTTGACAAAACCGTCCGTATCATTCAAGGAAAGTGCACGGCCATTTGCTGCGAATGGGAATTTAGAAGCTTTGACATCATAGCCGGCTTCTTTTGCTTCTTTTTCGGTGTAACCGACAGAAGCAAGTTCCGGATCAGAGAATACCACCATTGGAATACCAAGGTAATCAATTTCTGATTTTTCACCAGCAATCACTTCTGCTGCAATCTTACCTTCATAAGAAGCTTTATGAGCTAGTGGAGGTCCTTCCACAATGTCACCGATAGCAAAAATGTTATCTACATTCGTACGGCACTGTTTATCGATCTTGATAAGACCTTTATCATCCATCTCAATACCAACTTGCTCCAGGCCAAGTTCTTCGGTATTTGGCTTACGTCCGACAGTGACAAGCAGGTAATCTGCTTCGATGGTCTTTTCTTCACCTTTTACTTCATAAGTGACCTTCACACCATCTTTAGTCTCTTCCACGCCTTGTGCCATGGCGTTCGTTTCGACTTTGACACCTTTTTTCTTGAGGCGCTTTTTAACAAGCTGCGTCATTTGCTTTTCAAAACCGCCAAGAATGTCTTTCGTTCCTTCCAGGATGGTTACTTCTGTATCGAAATCAGCGTAGGCTGTACCAAGCTCAGTGCCGATATAACCGCCGCCGATAACAACCATCTTTTTAGGGATTTCTTTCAGGTTCAATGCCCCTGTAGAATCCAGTACACGCTCAGAATACTTGAAGTTAGGAAGTTCAATCGGGCTTGAACCTGTTGCAATAATGCAGTTATTGAACGTGTAAGTCTGAGAGTTCTTGTCATCCATAACACGGACAGTGTTTTTGTCTACAAAGTAAACTTCACCCTTTACGATGTCTACTTTGTTACCTTTCAACAACCCTTCAACACCGCCAGTCAATTTATCAACGACTTTACCTTTCCATTCCTGGACTTTAGAAAAGTCGACAGTTGTGTTTTCAGATTTGATGCCCATGTCGTCGGCGCCTTTTGCATGCGCAAAACGGTGACCAGCCTGGATCAGGGCTTTAGACGGGATACACCCGACGTTCAGACAAACCCCGCCAAGAACACCTTTGTCTACGATTGTTACCTTTTGACCCGTTTGTGCGGCACGGATGGCAGCGACATAGCCGCCAGGACCCGCACCTACTACTAACGTATCAAGTTCAATTGGAAAATCTCCTACTACCATACTTTACGCCTCCATCATAATTAGTTGTGGATCGTTCAGTAAACGCTTGATGTGGTTCATTGCATGCTGAGCTGTAGCACCATCGATAATACGGTGGTCAAAGCTCAAGGACACTGCAAGAACTGGAGCGACTACGATTTCGCCGTCACGTACGACAGGTTTTTCAGCAATACGGCCAATACCTAAGATAGCTACTTCCGGATGATTGATTACCGGTGTAAACCATTGTCCACCTGCTGAACCGATATTAGTGATCGTAGTGGAACCGCCCTTCATTTCTTCGGATGATAGTTTACCGTCACGAGCTTTCACAGCAAGTTCATTGATCTCGCTTGAGATAGCGAATACGGATTTGCGATCAGCATCTTTTACGACTGGCACAAGCAATCCTTTGTCAGTATCTGCTGCGATACCAATATTATAGTAGTGTTTCTGAATAATTTCATCCGTTTCGTCATCAACTTGCGTATTTAGTACCGGATATTTTCTTAGAGCAGATACTAATGACTTCACTACATATGGCAGATAAGTCAGCTTGATATCCTGCTCAGCAGCTACAGCTTTGAACTTCTTACGATGTGCAACAAGTTCTGTCACGTCAACTTCGTCCATCAAAGTTACGTGAGGAGCAGTATGCTTCGAATTAGTCATCGCTTTGGCGATTGCTTTACGGATGCCGCTCATCTTCTCACGTGTTTCTGGATATTGACCTTCCAGTACTGGCTGTTGTTTTTCACTGGAAGCAGCAGCTTGCTGGTCTTGTGCTTCTTCTTTTGCTTCTCCTGCATCTGCCGCTGGTTTCTGATCACCGCTCAAGTACGCATCAACGTCTTCTTTAGTCACGCGGCCATTTTTACCAGACCCTTGGACTTTACGGATATCTACATCGTTATCACGGGCATGCTTACGCACAGATGGCATAGCGATGACACGCTTGCTTTCATCTACATCTTCATCCTCTGCAGCAGGAGCTTCTTCTTTTGCTGCACCTTTGTCTTCTGCAGCCGGCTCTTCTGATTTCGCTTCTTCTTTTGGAGCTTCTTCCTGCTTATCGTCACCGCTGTCATCAGACTCATAGCCTTCTGCGTCGAATGTAATAATCGTTGTTCCCACTGTAGTAGTGGTACCTTCTTCAACGTGCACCTCTTTAACAGTACCTTCCACAGGTGAAGGAATTTCTACGACAGCTTTATCATTTTGCACTTCGCAAAGAACATCGTCTTCTTTTACTTCGTCACCAGCTTTGACAAACCACTTTACAATTTCACCTTCATGGATGCCTTCACCGATGTCCGGCAGTTTAAATTCGAAAGCCACGAATATTGCCTCCCTTTTCTAGGTTTCAATTAAAAGTTCATTACTTTATTGACTTTCTCTACAACGTCATTATGGTTTGGAAGCCATACAGTTTCCGCCTGAGAGAATGGATAAACAGTATCTGGAGCAGCTACGCGCAGTACGGGGGCTTCCAGATGCAGAATCGCTTTTTCCTGAATTTCAGAAACGACAGCAGCAGCAATACCAGCTTGCTTCTGAGCTTCCTGAAGTACGACAGCGCGATTCGTCTTTTTGACTGATTCCAAAATGGTTTCATAATCTACCGGAGCAACCGTGCGTAAGTCGATGACTTCAGCAGAAACTCCGTTTTCTTCCAGTTCATCGGCTGCTTTCAATGCAGTATGAACCATCGCACCGTAAGCTACTAGTGTTACGTCTTTACCTTCACGCTTCACTTCAGCTTTACCCAGTTCGATTGCGTATTCTTCTTCTGGAACTTCTTCACGGAAAGAACGATACAGTTTCATGTGTTCAAGGAAAATGACTGGATCGTTATCACGGATGGATTGGATCAATAATCCTTTCGCATCGTAAGGGTTAGAAGGAATGACTACCTTCAGACCTGGCTGCTGAGCCATCAACCCTTCCAGGCTGTCCGCATGTAGTTCTGGTGTGTGTACACCGCCGCCGAATGGGGAACGAACAGTGATCGGCATGGTACGGGTACCACCGGAACGATAACGATAACGAGCCATTTGCCCGCTGATTGCATCCATCGTTTCAAAAACGAAACCGAAGAACTGGATTTCAGGTACTGGACGGAATCCTTGAAGAGCAAGTCCGATTGACATGCCGCCAATTCCGGATTCAGCTAGTGGTGTGTCAAATACACGGTCTTCACCGAATTCTTTTTGTAAGCCTTCAGTTGCACGGAAAACACCGCCGTTTTGGCCGACGTCTTCACCGAAGACTAGCACATTTTCATCATTTTTTAATTCTGTGCGCATCGCGTCAGTGATGGCTTGGATCATTGTCATTTGTGCCATGGTTTACTTCGACTCCTTTGCCTCGTATTCTTCCCTTTGCTCTTTCAGGCTGGCAGGAAGTTCTTCATACATGATGTCCATCAGTTCAGTAACTTTCTGTTTTGGCTGCTCGTCCGCTTTCTTGATTGCAGCTTTGACATCTTCTTTCGCCTGTTCAATCACTTCATTTTCTTCTTCTTCAGACCATAGACCTTTAGTTTCAAGGAACGTACGGAAACGGACAATCGGGTCTTTCGCTTCCCATTCGTTGTCAGTTTCTTCTGTACGGTAACGAGTCGGGTCGTCCCCGGCCATTGTATGTGGACCATAGCGGTAAGTAAGTGTCTCGATCAATGTCGGACCTTCACCGTTGATAGCACGTTCACGCGCATCTTTTGTAGCAGCATACACAGCTAATACGTCCATCCCGTCTACCTGGATTCCTTCAATACCAGCAGCAACTGCTTTTTGTGCAATTGTTTGTGCTGCAGATTGCTTTTCGACTGGTACGGAAATCGCATATCGATTGTTTTGGACAACGAATACTGCTTGAGCGTTAAATGCACCAGCAAAGTTGATTCCTTCGTAGAAATCACCCTGAGAGGCACCGCCATCTCCAGTGTAAGTAATAGCAATAGCGTCTTTACCACGTTTCTTCATTCCGATTCCAACACCAGCTGCTTGTGTGATTTGTGCACCAATGATGATTTGCGGGCTGACAGCATTCACACCTTCTGGCATTTGGTTACCATGGAAATGACCACGGGAGAAAAGGAATGCCTGATACAATGGAAGACCATGCCAGATCAATTGTGGTACATCACGATATCCTGGTAAAATGAAGTCTTCTTTTTCAAGAGCATAATGACTTCCAAGCTGGGAAGCTTCCTGTCCTGCTGTCGGAGCATAGAATCCCAAACGGCCTTGACGGTTCAAGGCAATCGAACGTTGGTCTAAAATACGTGTGTAAACCATGCGGCGCATAATTTCTTTCAAATCATCGTCTGAAAGTTCTGGCATCGCATCTTCGTTTACTATTTCGCCTTTTTCATTCAGAATTTGAAACATTTCGAACTGATTTTCAATGTTTTCAAGTGAGCGTTTCAAACTGATTCACCTCTTCCTTCCTATTAAAAAAATGGTTACTTTCCTTAGCTTTCCCAAAAGCTGCAAAAACCTGTACCGATTTGCTCTTATTCTTTTACCCTTTAGCCATTTATATTAATCATAAGCCTTATACAACGTAAACTGTTACAATAAGAACATAAAAACAATTGGTACAATGAAATGTTCTGTTTGTAGTTTAGCTCATATGACTAGGTAACGTCAAACAGTTTGTATCAATTAAAATAAGCATTTTAAAAAAACAGCTTACAAAACATGGGTGAAACAGGTCTGGGAGCTATTGGCACCGCAACCCTGTTTCATCATTTCATATTATCTGTATCATATTAGAAAGTCCAGGCCTGTCGCCAAGTACTTACAGCAGGCCTTCCTAATAAACAAAAAAAGACCGCTCATGGCGGTCTTTCTATTCTTCACTATTTTGGCCTTTGTTCTCCTCATTTTCTTCTTTCTTTGAATCCTTCGATTCTGAATCCGAAACATTACGCTCATCTTCGCTGTATTGAACATTCAAATCTGTCGCTTCATAGAATTCTTTTTTCTGTCGATTATATTTCTCGGTAAACTTGTTGAATGATTCATTCGATTCGATTACCTTATCATAACTATCATTGATCTTTTCAATGTGCTTTTGTAAGGTATCTTCTTCTAAATCTTTTTTCTGCAATAATTGATACAGCTCTTTATCGAGAGCAATAGCTGCCTGATAATTTTCATACAGCTGCTGATAAGCATCATAGCGATTGTTCATCGTGTCTACCAATGCCTTCGCTTTCTTCTTCGCTTCTGCCTGATCTTCATCTAATTCGTCAATCAAAGGTTTGATTTTATCAAACTCCTCTTTAGCAGCATCAATGCTTTCTTTCTCCAATTGGATTTTCTTCTGACGCTCTTCCACTAATTCAGCTGCCTTTTGGGAGTATTTTTTAATCTGTTCAAACTCATCCATGCTGAGGTTGATGATTTTGTTATACAGTTCCTGCTCTTTACGCTCCAACTCTACGATAGGCTGTTGTTGTTTGCGGAACTCTTCCTCCAATGATACGGCTTTTTCCAGGTGTTCATAAATCTTTTCTTCCGGAGCAGGTCCATTGTTACAGGCTGCCAGCATAACTAATATAAGGGTTAATGGTATGAATAGCTTTCTCAACGACACGAAACTTCCTCCTTAAGGAGTATGGATAAATCCATACTTTTCATCATAGTTTCAATAGTATAATAAATGATTTTAAATTGGAAGGATAATTTATCCAATCCCAATACGAACGACTTCTTCATTTAACCTTTCCAATGTTATGTATGTTAAACTATATGGAGATATTCGAAGATAGAGAGAAAGGGTGGACTTTGGAATGATTACCATGAAGGACATTATCCGCGAAGGGGATCCAATCCTGAGAGAGGTTGCGAGCGAAGTGGATCTTCCCCCCTCCGAAGAAGATAAAGAAACACTAGAAGAAATGCTTCAATATTTAAAAAACAGCCAGGATGAACAAATTTGCGACCGTTATAACCTCCGTCCCGGAGTAGGGTTGGCAGCTCCTCAAATCGGATTGTCCAAACGGATGCTTGCCGTCCATTTTAGTGATTTCAATGATAAATTATATAGTTACGGATTATTCAATCCGAGGATCGTCAGCCATTCTGTAGAAAAAGCCTACCTTACTAGTGGAGAAGGCTGCCTTTCTGTGGACAGGGAAGTACCTGGTTATGTGCCGCGCTATGCCCGCGTCACCATCAAGGCAACTGACCTGGAAGGAAATGAAGTGAAATTGCGCCTCCGGGATTTCGCAGCTGTTGTCTTCCAGCATGAAATCGATCACTTGAATGGGGTCATGTTCTATGATCATATCGATCCGGATAATCCATTCAAAGAACCGGAAAATGCCAAGCCACTGGATCATTAAGAAACAGCACCTTCATTTAAAAGGTTAACAACATAATAAGTACCAAAAAAGCTTAGAGTATCTACTGGACTCTAAGCTTTTTTACAGGTGTTTAGTTTTTGAGAAGGCCGACTTCCTGGATGGCTTTGACTAATCCGCCTTCATCAACGTCATCAGTTACGTAATCGGCAAGTGATTTCAGTTCAGGAATGGAGTTCCCCATGGCTACTGCTGTACCGACCACTTGCATCATTTCCTTATCATTCGGACCGTCACCGAAACCATAGGAATCTTCGATGCGCAGCCCTGCAGCTTCTATCATCTTCTTGATGCCTTCTGCTTTAGAGCCGCCGCCTGGTAAGACATCACAGGCTTTCGGATGCCAGCGGATAAAATCAAAAGAATCATGTTGCCCACGATATTCCTCAATTTCATCCCCTTCACAGAATAACAGGGATTGATAAATATTTTTATCCTGATAGAACGCATCATCAATACCCGGATATTCAAAGTGCAGCGACCCTATACTCTCAGAAATATGCCCGTGATCAGGTTCAGTTGCTTTCATCTCTTTATGATTCATGAAGACCATCGGGTGACCTGTACGTTTAGCATGCTCGAACAATGTCGACAACTGTTCAGTCGCAAGCGGGTTTTCATAGATGACTTTCCCCTCAAAGACGACATATTGACCGTTGAAGCTTACGAAAGATTCGATTCCGAGTGTTTTTCTGATATCTTCAAACATAAAGGGAGCCCGGCCTGTGGCAATCGCACAGTATACACCCTCTTCCTGCAGCCGCTTGATAGCCAGCACCGTTTCTTCAGGAAGCTGTTTATTATGATCAAGCAAGGTACCATCGATATCAAAAAATGCAATTTTTTTATTCATGTTTTTCATCCTCCTGCTGCGATCCTATCACTTCTTATTTGTAAAGATTGTCAATGAATACACAATAGCATGACTTAAACAAGATGAGAAGGGAAAAACTATAAGCAACTGAAGCTTTCAAAAGCCTCCAATATTGGGCTGTGATGGATAATAAATCCTTTATATCAATAGTTCTTTGTTTCATTATTCATCAAACCGTATTATACTATTAGTAACGGGATTGGGTCGGTTGAACGTTTTGCTTGTTTTCTTCATCACCTTGAAAGGAGATGAGTGCTATGCTGAAGCGCTTAAAAAGAAAGCTGAAGAAACGTTGGAAAGATTTTTGGAAGCGGAAAACATTAGCCTGAGACGGTCTTCTCCTACGATTTAGGAGCAGAAACTATAATTGATTAAAAATTCCATCCGATAATAAAACATGCTATCATTGTTGCCAGGACAAGAATGTGGAAATTACTACTAGTTAGGAGAGATATTAGAAAATGGTATATAAAGTTTTATACCAGGAACTTCCAGATGAAGTTCCTGTTCGAGAGCGTACCAAAGCAATGTACGTGGAAGCAGAAACAGAAAGAAGAGTACGTGAACAACTGTCCGATCGTGGGATCAATATCGAGTTCATTCAGGAGTTAGATGAGGAGCACCTGAATTACGAACAACAAACCAAAGATAATTTTGAAGTGGAGAACAGCTGATCATGAAATTTGTTAAAAACGATCAAACCGCTGTTTTTGCACTTGGCGGATTAGGTGAAATCGGAAAAAACACATATGGAGTCCAATTCCAGGATGAAATCATCCTGATTGACGCGGGAATCAAATTCCCGGAAGATGAATTGCTTGGAATTGACTATGTCATACCTGATTATACCTATCTGGTGCAAAACCAGGATAAAATAAAAGGTCTTATCATCACCCACGGACATGAAGACCATATTGGCGGCATTCCTTATCTTCTACGTGAAATCAATGTGCCAATTTATGCTGGAAAATTAGCGATCGGACTGATCAAAAATAAATTAGATGAACATGGATTATTGCGTAATGCAAAATTGAACATCATTCAGGAAGACGATGTCATTAAATTCCGCAAAACATCCGTTTCCTTCTTCCGGACAACGCACAGTATCCCGGATTCTTTCGGAGTAGTAGTCAAGACTCCTCCAGGAAATATTGTGCACACAGGGGATTTCAAGTTTGATTTCACCCCCGTTGGAGAGCCGGCCGACCTGGCAAAAATGGCTGAAATCGGAAAAGAAGGCGTTTTAGCATTATTATCGGATAGTACGAATAGCGAAGTCCCAGGTTTTACAAAGTCTGAGAGTGTCGTCGGACAAAGCATCCAGGATATTTTCAGCCGTGTTAACGGACGTGTGATTTTTGCAACATTCGCTTCGAATATCTACCGTTTGCAGCAAGCGGTAGAAGCAGCGGTTAAGCATAACCGAAAAGTTGCCGTTTTTGGGCGCAGCATGGAATCATCCATCCGTATCGGGCAGGAACTTGGCTATATTCAGGCTCCGAAGGATACTTTCATTGATGCGCACCAAATCAACCGTCTTCCAGCACATGAAGTGATGATTCTGTGTACCGGTTCCCAAGGGGAGCCGATGGCAGCTCTATCCCGTATTGCCAATGGTACACACCGTCAAATTCAAATCATGCCTGGAGATACGGTCGTGTTCTCGTCTTCCCCAATCCCTGGGAACACGCTCAGTGTATCTAAAACCATCAACATGCTTTACCGTAACGGAGCAGATGTTATTCACGGCCCATTGAATGATATCCATACCTCCGGACATGGCAGTCAGGAAGAAATGAAATTGATGCTTCGCCTGATCCAGCCGAAATACTTTATGCCGATCCACGGTGAATACCGTATGTTGAAAGAACATACGAAACTTGCTCAGCAATGCAACCTGGATCCAAGCGACTGTTTCGTCATGGATAATGGCGATGTCCTTGCACTCGGCAAAGACAATGCCATGATCGCCGGGAAGATTCCATCCGGCTCCGTCTATGTGGATGGAAGCGGTATTGGTGATATTGGAAATATCGTACTGCGTGACCGTCGGATTCTTTCAGAAGAAGGTCTGGTTATCGTGGTCGTCAGCATTAATATGAAAGAGTTCAAGATTGCTTCCGGTCCTGACATCATTTCACGCGGTTTCGTCTATATGCGTGAATCAGAGGATCTTATCAAAGAAGCACAGAAACTTGTTTCTAATCATGTAGAAAAAGTGATGGAACGTCGTACGACGCAATGGTCCGAGATTAAAAATGAAATCACGGATACCATCGCACCGTTTCTATTCGACAAAACAAAACGCCGCCCGATGATCCTTCCGATCATCATGGAGGTATAATACCAAAAGCGCAAACGCCTTGCTAGTAATGATGTTCGACTAAGAACGGCACGTCCTGTGCCAACGTCGAACTGACCTGCATCCTGCAGGCCTCCGACAAGCTTAAGACAAGCCTCGGCGTGACGTTCTTTGTACTTTTAGACCAATTAGGTTTAAAGTATAAGTAAAACTAAGGCTTTCGCCATAAACCATTGGCGATAAGCCTTAGTTTTCCTAATCACAGAGAGGATTGACTTAAGACCTCGAGGGGGTAGGCGCTGGAGCTGGATGTGAACCACCCCGTAATGTTATTTACGAATAGAAAATTTTATAATTTCACAGATAATGTAAAAGCCCGGACACCTATGTCCGGGCTTTATTTCTTGTTACAGAAAAGGAGCCAGCTTCATGAGCTAAGCTCCTATTTTTCAGATAGATAAATCGGCCAGCTGTACTTCGCCCTGACTTAATCTGTACAGTGTCAGGATAGACGGTCGATGGCTTTTTTCATATCAGGCAGCTCGATTTTCCCACTATCGAAGAATTCTTTAATCAAAAATTTGCTGAAATTGACAGCCTGGGTGTAATTGATATGGCCGGGTAATGGCGCCTGCTCCTCAATGACAACGTCAATGATGGCAGGTTTGTTACTGGCAAACGCTTGTTTCATACTGTTTTCCAGGTCTTCGAATTTTTCCACCCGATAGCCCTCTCCGCCACATGCTTCTGCAAATTTAGCAAAATCCATCTCACCTAAGTCCGTTTGATACGTCTGGTGCCCCATTTGCTGTTGCTCATATTTGATCATGCCGATTGATTTGTTGTTTAACACGATGACTTTGATCGGCAGGTCATATTTTACAGCGGTAACAAAGTCCTGAGATACCATGGTAAAGCCGCCATCCCCGCAAACGGCAATCGCCTGTCTGCCCGGATACGCAAGCTGCGCGGCAATAGCTCCTGGCAGGCCGCTTCCCATGGTCGCCAGCCAGCCGGAAATGATAAAGTCCTGCTGTAATAATGGTAAAAACCTTGTCACCCAAACCGTTACATTACCTACATCGCAGGAAATGACCGCGTCCTTCTCTATTACTTGTTCCAGATGATACATGACTTGAGGGGCGTGAATCGGATTTTGATTCAGCTTTTTTTCTTCCAGAATCTTGGTGTGCCATTCTTTCATTTTTCCCTGATACTCATTTAAAAAGGAATCATCCTTCTTTTCACTCATATGAGAAGTGAGATAAGAAAGTGTTTCTTTAGCATCGCCTGCAAGCCCTACTTCTATCGGGTACATCTTTCCGAGATGCTCAGGCTTGTTATCGATTTGAATCGCTTTTACCCCGTCCGGGAGAAATTCACGGTAAGGGAATTGTGTTCCGATCAAGACAATCAAATCAGCATCCATCATAGCGTGATAAGCCGGCTTAGTTCCTATTTGTCCATGCTGTCCAAGGCAAAGCGGATGCTGGTCCGGAATGACGCCTTTGGCTAACAGGCTGAGAATGATTGGCGCTTTGATATGTTCGGCAAATGCCACTAGTTCGTCGCTCGCATGTTTCACGCCTTTTCCTGCTAAAATGATTGGTTTTTTTGCATCATCCAGCAGTGACCTTGCATTTTTCAATGATTTCTCTGATGGAAATACCTCTGGCATATAATAGCCCTGGGAGGTCAGTCTGCTTTCATTTTTAAACTTTTTTGCAAAAAGATCATCGGGAACAATCAATACGGCAACCCCTTTTTTCACATAAGCTTCCCGGATCGCTTGATTCAACAGGTCAGGAAGCTGGGCTTCTGTTGCTGCACGTTCGTTGAAAACAGCCACATCATCAAACATACGCTCCAAATTAATTTCTTGAAAAGCATCGGTTCCTATATTTTCACTTTGTACCTGGCCCACAATTGCCAGTACAGGGGCCCTGTCTGCCTTGGCGTCGTAAAGCCCATTCATGAGATGAACTGCTCCGGGTCCTGCAATTGACAGACATACCCCAACCTTCCCTGTAAGCTTGGCATAGGAAGCTGCTGCAAGAGCCCCCACTTCTTCATGACGAACCTGTATGAATTTCAACTTCTCTTCCTGTTTCCGCAAATCGTCAATCAATTCATTGATGGAGTCACCTGGCATGCCATAAACATGGTCAATGCCCCAATCGATCATCATTTCTGTCATAACTGTACCAGTTCGTTTATCTAACAACATGATGCACCCTCTCTGCATTCTAGTTCTACCAATGAGTATATCCTTCCCCGCGATAAAGAAAACCTCTCATGAAGAAAGAGTTTAGAGCTTAATCAGCTTAATACAACTTTAAGAAGGACGATTAAAAAAAGACCAGCGGAGTTATTTCTCCACCAGCCTTTTAAGTGACTATTATTTTTCCGTTTTTAATCGTCTTCAACAACCAGATTTTTCTCGAAACGGGAAATGTCTTTATCCGCCCCGATGACGATCAGGATATCGCCCTCCTGGATCATTTCAGTTGCCATTGGTGACACAATGACATCTTTCTGACGCTTGATGGCGACCACGTTACAACCGTATTGCGCACGGATATCGAGATCGACGAGGGATTGGCCGCTCATTTTGTCTCCTGCTTTTACCTCGACGACACTGTGGTCATCGGATAGTTCAATGTAGTCTAATATATTGTTTGACATGATATTATGGGCAATTCGTTTGCCCATGTCGCGTTCCGGATGGATGACATGGTCTGCCCCGATTTTGCTCAATATTTTTTCATGGTAATCATTTTGAGCTTTTACGGTTATTTTTTTTATCCCGAGCTCTTCTAATATGACGGTGGTTAACAGGCTCGCCTGGATATTGTCACCAATGGCGACGATGACATGGTCGATGTTCCGGATTCCAAGCTCCCTTAACACTGTTTCGTCTGTAGAGTCGGCAATTACAGCATGCGAAGCGATTTCTTTGTACTCGTTAACTTTATCTTCATCCAAATCAATCGCTAATACTTCCAGCCCCTCCTGGCTCAGCTCCCGGCAAATACTTCCGCCAAAACGGCCCAAACCTATGACTGCATATTCCTTTTTCATCTTGAATCCTCCATTTTTGCTGACATCAGATAGAAGTAATTCTATCATAATTCCGGCTAAGGTACGACCTAAAAAACACCCCCCGCTTGTACGGGAGGCTGAACGGGTTTATTTTTTCCCTTTTACATAATCGGCATCAAACAGGAACATCCTCATCAGCAATACAAGCGATGGGATAAGCAGAAACAACCCCGCAATGAAAGCAATGACCAGTGCGAGTCCCATTGCATCATTGACCACTCCTTCTGAGAGCGTCACATACGGATAAAGCAGGTAAGGCAAATGGGAAGCACCATATCCGAAAAAGGCAGTCAGGAATTGGAACATTACTGCAATGAATGCCCAGCCATAGTATTTGCCTTGATAGATTAAAAAGACGGCGATCATGAAAAATCCTACGGACAGCCCGAAAACCCACCATAAGTCCATCATGCGTTTGAAGTGCTCCTGGTTATGCTGACTCATAGCAATGAAGGTCGTCAAACTAGCAATGATCGTAGGGGAGCTCCAAAATAAAGCGTACTTACGTACTAAATTTAATGCTCCTTTGTCATCAGCACGGTGGGCATAAAAGCTCAAAAATGCCGAGCTGACATACAGGACGGAAACGATGGCAAGAAAGACAACGCTCCAGGAGTATGGACTGGTTAATAGTGCTCCAGTAAGAAGATGGACTCCCTCTGATGTTTCTTTGATGAATCCACCCTCGGAAATAGTAAGGGCAGTAGACAGCGAAGCAGGAATAAGCAATCCGGTCGCACCGTACAGGAACAAGTAGACACTGCTTTGTTTGGACCCGTAATTTTCAAAAGCGTAGAACGAGCCACGGATAGCAATTAATACAATTGCGATACTTCCCGGCACCAGTAAAGTTTGACCGAAATAGTACGCCGAATCCGGAAAGAAGCCAACCAGACCGACGAAAAAGAAAACGAAAAATACATTGGTCACTTCCCACACGGGTGACAAATAACGGGATATCAATTTGTTGATCAAGTGGTCTTGTCTTGTGATTTTTGCATAGTACGCAAAGAATCCTGCCCCAAAGTCGATGGAGGCTACGATTAAATAACCGTATAAAAAGATCCACAGTACGGTGATTCCTATCAGTTCGTATGTCATCAGCGCTCCTCCCCTTCAGCTTTAAAGTCTGGATAGTGACGCTCCAGTTCCGATTCTGCCGGGTTATTCTTAAATAATTTGCGCAGCACAGTGATGACACCGGTTCCCAATACAGTGTACAAAAGAAGGAATAACAAAAGCATCCAGCCGACATTAGGAGATGTTGTCGCTCCTTCTGCCACTTTCATATACCCCCGCAGAATCCATGGCTGACGGCCGACCTCAGCATAAATCCACCCGAATTCAATTGCCAGCATCGCCAATGGACCATTGAGAAAAATGAGCCACAACAGCCATTTATTGTGCTCGTTCCATTTTTTCACTTTAGCAACGATTAAATACAACAGGGATATCGCAAGGGAATAAAAACCGATCAAAACCATCAGATCGAACATATAGTGGACCCAAAATGGTGCGATTTCATCTTCCGGAAACTGGTCCAACCCGACCACTTTCCCGTTGAAATCACCAGTAGCTAAAAAGCTTAAAGCGTTCGGAAGCCGGAGGGCGTTTTCTACTTCGTTCTCTTCATTTAAACGGCCGAAGAGGATCAGGTCCGCGCCCTTTTCTGTTTCAAAATGCCATTCGGCGACTGCCAGTTTTTCCGGCTGCTCATGCGCCAGGAATTTAGCGGATAAGTCACCTGCTACCGCCGTCAATAGGGCGAAAATAAAAATGGAACCTACAGTCAGCTTCAGTGCCTTTTTGTGATATTCCGTGTTTCTTTTTCTGATGATATAAAAAGCAGTAATCGCAGCCAGAATCGCAGCAGAAGTCATATAGGCCGTTGACAATACATGAAAAACTTTTGTCGGTGTGGCCGGATTGAACATGGCGACTAACGGCTGGACATTGACCAGTGCACCATCTTTTACGTCAAATCCCTGTGGAGTGTTCATAAATGCATTGACCGTGGTTATGAAAAACGCTGACATTCCTGCGCCAAACACGACGGGTATAGATAATAACCAGTGATAAATCGGCTTTTTAAACCGATCCCACGTGTATAAATATGCCCCAAGAAATATCGCTTCAAAAAAGAATGCGAAAGTTTCCAGAAACAATGGTAAACTGATAACATTACCTGCCACTTGCATAAAGCTTGGCCACAATAAAGATAGTTGTAAGCCGATCGCCGTTCCTGTCACAACCCCGACAGCTACGAGGATGATGAATCCCCTCGTCCACCTTCTGGCCAGCAGCGTATAATTCGGATCTTTCTTTTTTATACCCATGAACTCCGCAATGGAAATCAATAACGGTACCCCGACACCGATGGTTGCAAAAATAATATGGAAGCCAAGCGTTAGTGAGGTTAATAATCTGCTCAGCAGGACGTTATCTAATTCAAACAAACAAACTCCCTCCCCATGTCACAAAAATACCTTCTTATTTACTCTACCCTAAAAATACTATGACTAGTATAATACTTGAAATCGTTTTATTCCTACTTAAATAACGACTATTTTGTGACAAACTTCACATATTCTTTCTGGTTATTATTGTATAATATTTGCTGCCTTATTGTCCAAATGAAAACCACTGCGAAATAAATGAGGGACAATGCTGTACTTTCACATATGAAATCGCTAAAGCATACTTAAATTAAGGGGGCTATGTTTTAACAGAACGCAAAAAAGAACGCTTGATATCAAGCGTTCTTCCAGCTATTCCTAAATGGCGTCCAGCATTTGGAATTGTGTTTTGACCAGGTCGTAGTATTCTCCTTTTTGTTTCATCAGTTCATCGTGGCTGCCTTGTTCCAGAATCTTACCATGTTCGAGAACGATGATATTATCCGCTTCCCTGATCGTTGATAGACGGTGTGCGATGATAATCGCTGTCCTGCCCTTTAACAGTCTGCGTAACGCAGATTGGATCTTCATTTCGGTTTCTGTATCGATACTTGCTGTCGCTTCATCCAGGATAAGGATGCGAGGGTCAGCAAGCAAGGCCCGAGCGAAAGATAATAACTGTCGCTCCCCTGCCGATAGAACATTGCCTCTCTCTTCCACTTCTGTCTGATAACCATCGGAAAGCCGTTGAATAAATTCATCAGCGCCGACAACTTTAGCCGCTTCGATCACTTCCTCATCTGTGGCATTCGGACGGCCAAACCGGATATTTTCCATAATGGTACCGGAAAAAATGAATGTATCCTGAAGGACGACACTGATTTGCTGACGGACACTGTCAATGGTGACATCGCGCAAATCGGTGCCATCAATCTTCACAGCACCTTTGGTAGGATCGTAGAAACGACTGATCAAATTGGCGATCGTTGATTTGCCTGATCCAGTATGGCCCACCAGTGCGACTGTCTGACCTTGTTTCATCTCCAGAGATATCTCGTGGAGGGCGATCCTTTTTTCATCATAAGAAAACTGGACGTGATCGAATTCGATATGGCCCTGGATTTGTTCTAAGCGTTTCGCATCAGGCTTCTCCGCTACATTCGGCTGTTCATCGAGAAACTCAAAAATCCTTTCTGATGCTGCCATGGCCATCAGTAGCTGATTATACATCTGTCCAAGCCGGGAAATAGGCTCCCAGAACATACCCAGAAAAAATGCAAAGGAGACAAACGTACCGACTTCAATTCCCCCGTTGGCAGGTCCCTGGATAATCATCCACGCCCCGTAAGAGATAAGGATGACTGTGCCAATCGCGTTACTCATTTCCACAAAGGGACGGAACATGGCGCTTTTTTTCGTAGCATTCCGCCAGGCTTCAAAACTGTCCGTATTGACGCCATCAAAGAATTCAGCATTTTCTTTTTCCTGAGAGAACGACTGGGTGATCCGGATTCCCTGAATGCTTTCATTCAAATGGGAATTCAACCGGGATTGCTGGATCCTTACCCGCTGCCATGAGCGGCGGATATTCCGGCGCAATTTCGTTGAGATATAGAACATGATCGGAAGAATCACCATGATTGCCAATGCCAGTTTCGGGCTAAGTACAAACAAGATGACGATGATTCCAAGCAATGTCACGATGTCCATCAACAGATTGATGATTCCATTTGTGAACAGCTCCTGCAACGAATTGATGTCATTCATGATCCGGACAAGAATCGAGCCGGCAGACCGCGAATCGAAGAACCGGTGGGACAGTCGCTGCACATGGGAAAACAAGTGCTGACGCAAATCATAAATGACGTTTTGACCCAGAATATTCACCCATTTGATCCGGAACACGTTGCCGAGATAACTGAACAAGTACAGGATGCCAATTCCGACAACCAGTTGGATCAGCATATTGACGTCCTGATTAGCAATAGCAATGTCAATCGCTACTTTCCCTATCAAAATCGGTACCACCAAACGGATGATTGTCGATACCAGCATGGCGATGATCGCTGCCGGCAATAATGTTTTTGCGTAAGGTTTCAGATATTTCAATAACCGGACCATCTGTTCCCAGTTGAATGGCTTCTCGATCGCCTGATCGATAGTGTAATGGAACCGGTTCAAGTGCTTATTTTCTTGTGGTTTCGTTTTTTGCCTGCGTGCCAAGGTAACTCCCCCCTTTTCTATTTCAAATATTGGATGCGTTCATAATTTGTTCTTTATCCTGGTATTGGATATCATAAATCCGCTGATATGGCCCGCCATTAGATAGCAGAAAGTCATGTGTACCACGTTCTTTCACTTCCCCGTCTTCCAGTACCAGAATTTCATCGGCATGTTTCAAGGAAGAGATGCGGTGAGCGATGATGAACGTCGTTCTCCCTTCCATTACTTCTTTCAATGCTTTCTGGATTTTGAATTCTGTTTCCATATCAACAGCAGAAGTAGCATCATCCAATACGAGAATACCAGGGTCAATCAGGATCGCACGTGCGATAGCAATCCGCTGCTTCTGTCCACCTGACAGTCCCATACCCCGCTCTCCGAGCAATGTATCATAACCGTCAGGCATATCCATGATGAAGTCATGAGCCTGTGCCCGTTTGGCAGCTTCAATAACCTCTTCTAATGTAGCATCCGGGTTTCCATAAGCGATATTTTCTTTGATGGTCGTGGAAAAAAGGAAAGATTCCTGAAGGACAAAACCGATATTGCGGCGTAACGTTTTCAATGAATAATGATCGACGGGTTTGCCATCTACGAGGACTTTTCCTTGTTCCGGTTCATAAAAACGGGTAATTAATTGAGTGATACTCGTTTTTCCTGAACCAGTCGCCCCGATCAAACCGATCACCTTACCTGGAGGGGCGTCAAAACTGATATGTTTCAATGCCGAATCATCATCTTCCGTGTAGGTGAGTGTGACATCCTCGAAAGTAACGTGCCCATTCAAACGCTTCAGAGTTATTGGGGCTTCTTTTTCCTGAATATCTTCTTTTGCTTCTAATATTTCAAGGAGACGTTCACCGGAAGCCTTCGATTGAGAAAACAGGTTGATGACAAAGCCGAGGTTCATCAATGGCCCGAGAATATACCATACCAGACTGAAAAATGCGACCAGTTCACCGAGACCCAGATTGCCGTTTACGACCATTCTGCCTCCGTATGCCAGCAATGCGACTACCGATACGTTTCCGATGAACTCCATCAATGGAAAATACTTTGCCCAGATGTTGGCGGTCGTCAGGTAATTCTGCCGGTAGTCCTGGTTTCGGTCCGAGAATCTTCCAATCTCGAATCCTTCTCTTGATAGGGATTTAACTGTCGTCATCCCGCTGATATTTTCCTGCACGCGTGTATTCAGTTTCCCGAACGATTTACGGATGCCCCGGAAGGCAGGATGGACACGCTTATCGAATTGGAAAACGACAACAGCAAGAAATGGCATAGCCGCCATCGTCACAAGCGCTAATGGTACAGAAAAGTAGAACATGACACTAAGACTGATGACAATCAATAAAGTGATACGGATGAGCTCTGCAATGCCGAAAGAAAGGAAAAAACGGAACCCCTCCACATCTGCTGTCAGACGGGACATCAAATCCCCGGTTTTTGCATTGTCATAATACTTGAACGGCAGACGCTGTAATTTCTTATAAAGCTCATCTCTCAATTTATAAACAGAGGTAATTCCGAATAAATCACCTAAGTATTGGTGTAAGTAGGTGGCGATCCCCTTGATCGCCATCAGGATGATGAAAGCTCCTGACAGGTAAGGGATCAGGTTATAACGTTCATCTGCCACCACATCGTCGATGGTAATCTTCAAAATGATTGGGTATACCACGGTAATCGCTGTTACAAAGAATAGAAACAACAGCGACCAGAAGAAAAACTTTTTATAAGGCCAATAGAACTCTTTCAGCTTTTTGAAGGTATCCATTTGTCTCCCTCCTCTTTCTGTAAAATTTTAACGTAATTATAAATATATCGGGTTACGAAATAAATATCCACCTTTTTGAGTTAATTTTTTAAAAATTCCCCACACTTGTATGTAATGTAAAATTGGACGGTACGAATGTACGCCAGACGTGGATATCCCCACAAAAAACCACCAGTTTTAAAACTGGTGGTTTCCATGTTTATTTATCTTTGACGCCAAGGACACGGTTGACACGCTTACGAAGCATTTTCATACCGCCGCCTCCTGCCTGGAAATGGCGAAGGTTTCCTTCTTCATCAAATACATAATAAGCAGGTACGTATTGGTTTTCAAAGGCATCTGTCAATGCGTGTTTATTATCTACGAAAATCGGCTGCGTGATATCATGCTCGGCAGCGACTTCTTTGATTTTATCTAAATCCAGGTCTTTTTCAGAGCGTGGCATATGGACAGCAACCACGTTCAAATCATCTTTATATTCATCACGGAATTCATTGACGTTTGGCATTGCTTCTTTACACAAACCACAGCTTACGGACCAGAAATGAATCAAGGTAGGTTTATCTCCTAACAGATCACTTTTGGAGACTTGACCGTTCAACCATTCAGTTGCGCCTTCCAATTCAGGCATTGGTGCTCTTAAACGCATGCTAATTCCTCCTTATCGCTTAGATATAAAAGGGTCTAACGTGAAGTTAGACCCTTTTAAATAGCTTGTCCTGTTTATAACCCTATTATAGAGTCTCCTGACCTGGCTTCCAGTTTGCCGGGCAAAGTCCGCCAGTTTGAAGTGCTTGAAGTACACGTAGTGTTTCATCCACGTCACGGCCGATGTTGTTGTGGTTAACTACCTGATACATCAATTCGCCTTCCGGGCTGATGATGAATAGACCGCGTAGTGCAACACCTTCATCTTCGATCAGTACACCATAGTCCTGAGCGACTTTATGGTTTGTGTCAGCAGCCAATGGATATTCAAGGTCGCCAAGACCATTGTCATCGCGGGAAGTATTGATCCATGCCAGGTGTGTGTGGATGGTATCTGTTGATACGCCAACTACTTCTGCATCAAGATCTTCGAATTCATCGTAACGATCGGAAAGTGCAGTGATTTCTGTAGGACATACGAAAGTGAAGTCCATTGGATAGAAGAAAAGCACTGTCCACTTATCGTTTTTCATATTTTCTTCCAAAGATACTTTTCCGAATTCTTTGTTCGGAAGTACCGCGTCCATTTCAAAGCGCGGTGCTTGTTTTGCTACCATACGTTCTGCCATGAAAATCCCTCCAAAATTAATTAAATTGACTAGTTTAATCACTCACAAGTTATATTATAACGAGCAGCTTGTTTAAAGTCAATGTTAAATTATAATAAATTTAATCTGGCTTTTTGACTTTCATAATCAAGCATGCCCCAATAATATAACCCTTACACATTCTCATTAAACAATATTGAATGATGAATGTAAAATGATATGGATTACAATCCGGTTTTGCCTGTTTTTAATGGATGGATTGTTACGTAACCCATTTGATTTGATAAATTATTACAAATTCCGCTATTCTATTAGATAGCATTGTATAAATAGAGGAGTGGGTTACATGAATTTGTTTGAGGAAGGTTTCCAATTTAATTTTGCGGAAATCTCTGAGCTATTGATTACGGTCGGGTTAAAAATACTGTTACTGATTATCGCTTTCGCTATTATAGCGCCGATTGGCCGGAAAGCCATCAGCAGTGCGATCATCCGTATCAGTAAACACAGGAAAATTCCTGAACCTCGTACCAAAACACTGGAACGGCTGATGATCAATGTCTTTTCCTATATCCTGATGTTCGTTTTCGTTGTCATGCTGCTGGAAATGATAGGAATTCCAATCGGTCCATTACTTGCCGGTGCCGGTATTGTCGGCCTGGCTATCGGCTTTGGTGCCCAGGGACTTGTCAGTGACATCGTTACAGGGTTCTTCATTTTGATCGAGCGGCAGGTGGATGTCGATGATTATGTTACTGCAGCAGGTTACGATGGAGTTGTCGAAGAAGTAGGGTTGCGAACCACCAAATTGAGAGGGTTTGATGGCACCCTGCATTATATCCCTAACCGGGAAATTTCAGGTGTCAGCAACCACTCCCGCGGTAATATGCGTGCGATGATTGATATTGGCATTGCCTATGATGAAAATATCGAGGAAGCACATACTGTGCTGCAGCGTGTCTGTGATGAATTTGCGCTAACAGACGAACGGATTAAAGAAGGTCCCGACGTATTAGGAGTGCAAAGTCTCGGTTCTTCAGATGTCGTCCTGCGTGTACTTGGTAAGACAGTTAACATGGAGCAATGGGCTGTAGAAAGGGATTTACGCCGTGCAATGAAAGAAGCGCTTGATGAAGCGGGCATTGAAATTCCATTTCCTCATCAGGTCAATATTGAGAAAAAAATTGGTACGGAAGCTTAGTAACCGTAACATCCGCTTTGTTCCAGTACTGACCACCTATGTTCCGTAAAATATCACTTTTTCTTAACAAATGATGCCCTGGCGTTTGCCCGGGCATTTTTGTTAACTTTGCCATACTTCCACTTTTCTGATTTGGCCGTCCACCATATCGACAATTTTGAAATGGTAGCTGCCGTGGGTAACCTCTGTACCTTCGGATGCGTCAATATCATTCGTATATATGAATCCGGCAATCGTGTCATAGTCTTCATTATCCAGATCAAGATCGAAATATTCATTCATATCCTGGATGGATACTTTTCCTTCCACAAGGAAGTGTCCATTTTTCAGTCGTTTGATCGCCCGCTCTTCTTCATGGTCGAATTCATCACGAATTTCCCCGACAATTTCTTCAATGATATCCTCGATCGTCACAATCCCGGAAGTCCCGCCATATTCATCAATCAGAACAGCAAGATGGGTCCGTTCTTTTTGCATCCGTACCAATAAATCATGGATAGGGATATTTTCAAACACTTTGAATGCAGGACGGATAAAGGGTTCTAACGAATCCAAATCTTCATAATCATGATAAAATAATTCCTTCAAGTGTATAACACCTAACACATGATCTTTATCGCCATCAATGACTGGATATCGTGTGAACCGTTCCTGATGGATATACCTGCTGATCGCTTTGATGGAATCATTGATATCCAGGACAGCAACCTCGGTCCGGGGAATCATGATTTCTTTTGCCGTGCGGTTGTCGAATTCGAAGATACGATCTACATAGGTGAATTCAGAACGGTTGATTTCCCCTTTCTGATAGCTTTCTGAGAGAATATGCCGGAGCTCTTCTTCGGAATGAACCTCTTCGGATTCTTTTGCTGCATGGAAACCGAACATACGGACCAGCACATTGGCCGAGCCATTCAGGAGCCAGATTAAAGGATACATCATTTTACTATAGAGTATCAGCGGTTTTGCTAAGGCGAGCGTAATCCCTTCCGCTTTTTGAATCGCCACCGTTTTCGGTGCCAATTCTCCTAAAACCACATGTAAAAAGGTAATGACAAAAAAAGCGATTCCAAAAGAAATGGCATGAGTGATTCCGGCCGGGAGCTCAAATCCTTCTATCAGCGGATCAACGAGCACAACCAGGGTGGGTTCCCCAAGCCAGCCTAATCCTAATGCTGTAATTGTGATACCAAGCTGACACGCCGATAGGTAATAGTCTAAGTTGTTTGTCAGCCGCAATACACTTTCCGCTTTTTTATCCCCTGCAGATGCCCTTGCTTCCATCTTTGTTTTTCTGACCTTGACGATCGCAAACTCACTTGCTACAAAAAAAGCCGTCAGAATGATGAGCAGGGCTACTGCCAAAAGCTTTATAGTGGTTTCCATCCAATCTCTCCTCTAACAACTATGTAACGGGGCGTAACAGCCCCACCTGTCAGCGCAAACGCTGTTCCACCTGCTGGCAGACTTGTTCTGCTGTAGACCCATCAGCGTTGATTACTGCCTGCTGTGTTGAAACATCTGCCATCCCCATGACATTTTTGTCCTGACCGGAAATGACACAGCAGTCACACCCTTGAACGTCCTGTTCATTCTTCAGGGTTATTACTTCATACCCTTTTTGCTGTAATGCAGAACTGATATCTGACAAGCTCTCTTCCACTGCAATTTTACTCATGATCATTTTCCTCCTTGATTAGGTAATGTCTACTTCCCTATTGTTACCAACGACCAAAGAGGTATGCAGAAGGAAGGTCGCTTACCAGTGTCTTACTACAGCTTCCACAGTATTCACTCCGACAGCGAGGGCTTGCTCATCCGGTGTCAGTCTGGCATGATGGAGTCCATATTCTGATTCCACTCCCAGCCAGAACATAAACCCGGGAATCTCCTTCAGCATATAGCCGAAGTCCTCTCCAGTCATAGCTGAGGGAGCTTCCTTAAATTCCACCTCTTCCAGTGCTGCGACTATTTCACGGAAAGAGTCGACATGGATGCCGTGATTATAGACCTGATGATAATTCGCCCCATAATCGATCGATACTTCACAATCGTGACCAACTTCCAGGCCTTTTGCCAGCCGTTCGATGTTATCCTTAACTTCTTCCATTGCCTTCGGGGACATTGTCCGGATTGTACCTTCTAACCTGGCGTGCTCAGCAATTATATTCTGTACGGTTCCACCGGTTATTTTGCCGATTGTCACCACCGCACTGTCCAGCGGATCGACTCTTCGTGCCACAATTTGCTGAAGCTGTGTAACAAAATAACTGGCTGCCACGACCATATCATGGGTTTGGTGTGGATATGCTGCATGCCCTCCCTTCCCTTTCAGGTCGATGAACAATTCACTCGTGTTGGCGAACAACAGACCTTCCCTTGAAGAGACAGTACCGACCGGCAAATCAGGTGCGATGTGCAATGCAAATATGACATCGGGGCGCCAGGCTTGAAACTCTTCGCTTTCCAGTAATGGTGCTGCGCCACCTGGACCTTCTTCTGCGGGCTGGAAAATGAAAAGACAGTCATCTTCTGCCGGGTTTTCAGCTAACCGGGACAAAGCACCAAGCGCGATTGTCATATGAAAATCATGACCACAGGCATGCATTTTTCCTTTATGGCGAGAGTCGAAATCAAAACCTGTTTCCTCTGTAATCGGCAGCCCATCAATATCCGCACGATAGCCAATGGTTTTAGACGGATTCTTACCTTTGACGAAAACCAAAATACCTGTCCGCCATGTTTTGATTTCGATGTGCTCCTGTGGCATTCTCTTTATTTCATTTAAAAGATATTGTTGGGTTTTGTATTCTTCAAACCCCAACTCAGGGATCTGATGCAACTCTCTTCTTATTGTTTGGAGCTGTTTTCTATCCAAACTTCCTCACCTCTTTTTTATGGGTCTATATAAACGTAGTTGATGATTTCACAAGATCCATATTCAACAATATGGCCGAATTGTGGAAGACTCAGTTTCAAAGTAATTTGGGTTCGTTACCGAGACAGGCGAAAGGGTGGCTGGAAAACGATTCGCTTTCCTGTGGGGGAGGCTGGCAAGCCTCCTCGGCCGTTTCACGACCTGTGGGGTCTCGCCTAGCCCCTTCTCCCACGGGAGTCTCACCGTTTCCCCGCCACCTTATCCATATTTTGACGAACGAACCCTACGTTGTGAGAAGATATCTTCCACATTTTCTGCATGAAAAGCTCAATGATTCAGGACATAAGCTCTTTTCAGCTGTTAAGATGGTGGTTCCGCATATCGATGTTTCCGTTAGTCTTACAAACGCAAGGAGGGCCGGGAAATTGCGAGACTCCTATGGGAGTAGAGTACATGGTGAGATCCCGCAGGGCATTAGCCCGAGGAAGCTCACCGTACCCCCATGGAAAGCGAGTGATTTCCCGGCCCTCCAAACGCTTATCACCATAACGGAAACAGTTTCTCTCGAAACTGAGTCTTCCATAAAAGGGAGCTTTACTGTAAGATCAACACGGATTTTTCTTATAGAAAAGGCCCTGCAAAAAGCAAGGCCTCCGATGATCGATCAGTTATCCAGTTTACGCAGTTCCTGTTTGATTTCTGTTTTTGATTTCGTCTGATCGTCGATGTCTTTGATTTTTTTCGCTGGTGTACCGGCAACAAGCGTATTCGGTGGTACATCTTCTGTTACGATCGAACCTGCTGCTACGACAGATCCTTCGCCAACAGTAACACCTTCCAAGACAACGGCGTTGGCACCGATGACAACCCCATCTTCAATGACTACCGGGCTTGCAGATGGTGGCTCAATGACACCGGCTAGTACAGCGCCTGCACCGATGTGGCAGTTTTTGCCGACTGTAGCACGGCCGCCAAGTACGACATTCATATCAATCATCGTTCCCTCACCGACAACGGATCCGATATTGATCATGGAACCCATCATGATGACACAGCCATCACCGATTTCTACCTGATCACGGATCACGGCACCCGGTTCGATTCGAGCATTAATATTTTTTAAGTCAAGCAACGGAATAGCAGAGTTTCTGCGGTCATTTTCCACAACATAATCCGCAATGGCATCTTTGTTATTTTCAAGCAGCTGTTCGATGTCTTTCCATTCACCGAATAGTACGCCGCTTTTTTCTTCAACGAAATCCTGTACGTTTTCACCGAAATCGATGCTCTTCAGGTTTTCCCCTTTTAAGTAAACCTTAACTGGAGTTGACTTGGTACTATTAGAAATGAACGAAATAATTTCGTTGGCATCCATTTGTTTCATAATGACTATTCCTCCTTTATTATATGTAGCATACTGCTTCATTTACTTTATCAAAGTGAAATCCTTGTGACAAGAATTTCACGCCTAACTCTATCATTTCTTCAGCCTGCTTTTTTCTCCTTTAGGCAACAGGGTAATCAGTAAGAAACTGATGATTGCCAGTATCAGAAGACCAAGATAGACAAGGTGCAGCCCGGAAGTCAGAGCGTCCTGCAATACCTCCAGTGCTTTTGGGGAAAGGGCGTCACGCTTTTCTGCATCCAGCAGCAGGTTGGTGGAATCGACTGTCAACTCCTTACCGAGATCTGCTTCTTTAATGGCACTTTGAATTCTGCTGTTAAGCATTCCTCCGAGTAATGCTGCTCCAACGGCACTCCCCAGCGAACGCATGAACATGTTGGAAGCTGTCGCAATCCCCCTTGTTTTCCAATCGACCGTACTTTGGATCGAGACGATGAACGATGTCGTCGACAACCCCATCCCGACACCGACGAAAAACGAACCTGTGGCTGCCCATACCGGTCCTTTTTCCGGTGATAATAAGAAGAAAAAGATCCCTCCAACAATCAATGAGATTCCGCCAATCAAAGAAGTTGTCCGAAATCCGATCCGCAGCAGCAGTTTACCCGCTAATGCAGAAGAGATCGGCCAGCCGATTGACATGGTTGTCAAGGTAAAACCGGCTACGATGGCAGGCTTTTCCATTACCCCCTGGACAAATGCCGGCAGATAACTGGATACACCGATTAAAATCATTCCTGTCGTTAAGGAGGTGATGTTTGCGACAGATATCGAACGATGTTTCCAGATTTCAAATGGCATCATCGGAGCACTTACCCTTGTTTCCTGGATGAAAAACAGGGTGAACCCAATGAGCGACAGACCGGCGAGCAACAGCATCAAGTGGGAATCCCAGGCGATCCTCACCCCTCCTTCTACGAGAATCAGCATTAATGCACTGACAGCGATGAACATAAACACGGCACCGCCATAGTCGATTTTCCTATCTGTCTTGTCCAGGTCTTCATGAAAGAAAATGATGATGCCGGTCATCGCCAGCAATCCTAAAGGAATATTCATCCAGAACACATATGGCCAGCTCAATACGTCTACGAAAAAGCCGCCGAGGGCCGGTCCGGTAACGGCAGAAATCCCCCAGACACTAGCCAGGTAGCCCTGGATGTTAGCCCGTTCTTCCTTCGTATAGATATCACCGACAATCGTGGTCGCAATCGGCATCAATGCACCAGCTCCAAGACCCTGGATCAACCGCGTGAAAATCAGCATTTCCATCGAGACCGCAAACCCGCTAAGTGTAGAACCCAGCAGGAAAACGGAAATTCCAATCAAAAAAATCGGCTTCCTGCCGAAAATATCAGACAGCTTACCGAAAATCAGCACCGTAGCAGCATTGGTCAAAAGGTAAGCTGAAAATACCCAACTGTATAAACTGAACCCGCCTAAATCAGCTACGATACTCGGCATAGCTGTGGACACAATGGTCGCTTCGATCGCTGCCAGAAACATGGCGAGCATGATCGATGCTAATACCAGTGGTCGCTTAAGTGTTTTTTTATGTATAACCGACTCCTCCATAAAACCCCTTCTCTTTTTGTGATATAAAAGAGGGGCTGACTCATCGGAGAGTCGAGCCCCACTAATTGCTATACATTTGATTACCTCTCTACTTTGTCCCGAAAAATGTGGGTTTGTGTGTGCAAATATCGATTCAACTGCTTTAAAATAGCCCGACGCGTCAAAATGCCATCAAAAGACCCTTCGTCATCAGCGACGCATACAAATGGGTGATCGATGACAGACTTTAACGCTTTCTCGAACGAATCATCCCGGTGAAGTGTGGGGATATCGGTTTTCATCACGGTGTTGACACACATCTCTGAGAGTTTGTTAAATTCGAATTGTTCGATTCCTAATGTTTGTTCAATAATTGCCGCCTTACTGATCGTCCCTTTAAGCGTGTAGGCAGGATCCAGTACAGGCACCGCTGAATAACCTGTTTTTACTAACACTAATAAAGCGTGCTCTAACGGATTGCCCACCTGGACATGTGCGACTTTATCGGCAGGTATCATAAGTTCATTTACTGTCGTTTGAATCAACTGATTTTCTGGTACATTAATCATTTTTCAACACTCCCTTATCATTCAGCAGTTGAAGGAGTATACAGTATTAGCACATCACAAAGCAAATAAGCTTTCCTTACCAAAAAAACTGCATTTCATGTATGGACTTTTAAGCAGAAAATATGCCGCCTCCATCATTTTAACATAATCCAGGAAAGCAATAACTATTTTATCGCAGAAAGATTTAATTTTACACGTTCTGACATTTCTCCAGAATTACTGGAGATTTTCTTTTTCTACATTAATCACAATTTCCACTAATGTTATTTTATTACATTTCATACAATACCCCGGCTTCCTATAAAGCAAACAGCATTTAGGACATTTATAAAACATACGAACACCCTTTTTCATAGCTTATGATAAATGGAGAAACGTGGTGAGTATCTAGCCATGATAGTAAAAAGATGAGATAATGGATGGATAAATGAACTTTCATGAAGGAGATGTCCTTTAAAAAATGACCACGCATACGTTTACGAAACCGGAAGAAATCGCCAATACGATCACCCATGGGATTGGTGCGATACTGAGTGTAGCTGCCCTCGTTCTGCTGCTCGTGTTTGCAGGTATGGAGGGGAATCCATGGCATATTGTCTCGGTCGCCATTTATGGAGCTACCATGGTGCTCATGTATGTGTCTTCCACCCTTTGCCACGGGTTCCCTGAGGGTAAAATGAAAGACCTGTTTGAAATATTCGACCATTCCGCGATCTATCTTTTCATTGCCGGCACCTATACCCCTATCATGCTGGTTCCTTTACGTGGAACATTAGGATGGACGTTGTTCGGAATCGTCTGGGGGATAGCTATTCTCGGAATAGTTTTCAAAGTATTTTTTGTCAAACGATTCGTAATGCTATCGACCTTATTTTATATTCTGATGGGATGGCTGATTATATTAGCCTGGGGTCCTTTGACAGCAGAACTGCCAGCTAAAGGGATTACCTACCTTGTGGTCGGCGGGGTATTATATTCGATCGGAAGTATTTTCTATGTATGGCGCAGCTTCCCGTTCCACCACATGGTATGGCACCTGTTCGTCCTGGGCGGCTCGATTTTCCACTTCTTCACGATTTTCTTTTACATTCAATAAAAAAAGAAAACAGGTAACTTACTGCTCAGCTTGTAGAAATTTATTTTTCTGCAAGCTTTTTTCATGCCTCGCAGGGGCGAATACCACTCGCTTTCCGCGGACGAACGACCGAGCTTCCTCGCAAAAACCATGCTGAGGGCCTCGGTTCGCTCGTATTTCTGCAGGAGTCTCGCAGTATTCGCTCCTACGGGATGACATTGTTTTCAAAAAGAAAATTCTCCTTCATTTAGCTTACAGCACCAGATGAAGAAGAATTTTTAATAAGAATTATATAAACTTCAGTTACTTATAAAGGCTTGTTTCATTATTCTTCTTAAAAGAAAGGGGAAGGGAAACGGGGAGACTCCTGTGGGAGAAGCAAGGCTGTCAAGACCCCGCAGGGCGAAAGCCTGAGGAGGCTTGACGTCTTCCCCACGGAAAGCGAACCGTTTCCCTTTCCCGCTGCTCCAATGGTCATAATGGAGCCTGGCAATTAAAAAGGGAATTGGTTGAGCCATTGGCCGCCGTCGAGTGTGACGACTTCGCCATTCATATAAGACGCTTTGTCCGAAAGTATAAAATGGGCGAGGTCTGCGATTTCTTCGGGAGTTCCAAGTCTTCGTAATGGAACCGATTGAACCGTACGCTTTGCAGCCTCTTCCGATTCAAACAATTTGTCAGCTCCTCCGGTCCGTTCGATTGGCCCAGGAGCGATCGCATTGACCCTTATCCCATATTTACTACCCCATTCTACTGCCAATGTTCGCGTCATACTCAGCACACCTGCTTTTGCAGCTGCAGAGTGGATGACTCCGGCTCCTGCATTCCATGCATAGGTAGCTACCATGTTCAGTATCGTACCTTTTGTTTCATTTTCGATCCAGTAATTCCCGACTGCATGGCTGCAATAGAATGTGCCATTCAATACGATATCAATAACGGTCTTCCATCCATTTGCGGAGAGCTTCTCTGCGGGTGCGATAAAGTTGCCGGCCGCATTGTTGACTAAATGATCGATCCGGCCGAATGCAGATTCGGTCTCCACCACCATACGCTCTGCATCTTCTATTTTTCTTACATCCATTACAATGGTTAATACTTGAGCAGGATCATGACCGCTGATTTCCTTCTTTGCTGCTTCCAGCCGTTCTTCATTGCGACCGGTTATGACAACGTTCGCACCTTCCTGGACGAACTTTTTTGCCATGTACTTCCCCATCCCGCTGGAACCGCCTGTTACAATAACTACTTGACCTTCCATAACAACTCCTCCTTCACTATGTATCTATTCCATATTAAAAACTGAATTCCTGTTCATTTTTCAAAATATATCAATCTATTTTCATTTTCGCGTTAAATCTAGCACATATCCGTCCGCATGCTATAATAACCTAGACTAAGGGAAAACCTTTTTTGTCGTTCTATGGAACGTACATGCAGTAGAAAGGAAATCGATATGAGAATGAACCGGCGAAGTTTTATTAAAAGAACACTGGGCAGCTTGCTCGCCTTTTTCGGGCTGAGTGGCGGGACCTATTACTATGCAAGATATATTGAACCGGATATGTTGACGATTAAGGAAGAAACAATTCAAAACAGAAAAATTGCTGATAGTTTCCAGGGATTTAAAATCGTGCAGTTTTCTGACACCCATGTCGGATTTCACTATAATCTGGAACAATTAGAGAAAGTAGTGGACCAAATCAACGGACTGGGACCAGATTTAATCCTTTTCACCGGCGATCTTGTCGACAAACCGAACGCCTACGAGTGGGATGACAGAATAGTAGAGGTACTGAAGAAACTGCAGGCGCCAAGCGGAAAATTTTGGATTTACGGTAATCATGACCATGGGGGTTATGGAACCGATGTCGTCAAAAAGAAAATGGATCGAAGCGGGTTCCGTTTATTAAAAAATGAAAACACCAGTATTGATAAAGCAGGAGCTTCATTTACCCTGGCCGGGGTAGACGATATCATGCTGGGAAAACCGGATATGGCTGAGACGCTTAAAGGAGTAAATGAACAGGAATTTGTAATGTTGATGGTGCACGAGCCTGATTATGCCGATCATGTCGCCTCTTACCCTGTCGATGTGCAATTGTCCGGGCATAGTCATGGAGGCCAGATCCAGATTCCTTTCATCGGCTATCTTGTCACCCCTCCCTATGCAGAAAAATATGTGGAAGGACGCCATACCGTCGAAAATCTTGAATTATATATCAGCCGGGGACTCGGCACCACACGTCTCCCATACCGCTTTTTGTGCAAGCCGGAAATCACAGTTCATACACTCTCTAATTCTTCCGCATGAGTTTCGACATTTTTGTGACAAGCATGCCAGCAATAGAAACCTTCCTCCCTTCGTGTTACAATATATGTCGGAATAACACAGAGAAAAACTTTTCACCTGATAAGTAACAAGGTTGGGGGTAGAACGATGAAAGTTATTTATAAGGCTGCACTACCTTTTTTTGCGGCGCTGCTATTCCTGTCAGCGTGCAGCCAGGAAATTGAGGGTAATATGTCACGCGATGTACAGGATTTTTCTGCGGTTAACCAGGATGGCGAAAAAAGAAGCCTGGAAGACTATAAAGGGCAATATTGGGTTGCGGATTTTGTTTTCACTAACTGTGATACGGTGTGTCCACCAATGACCGCTAATATGTCACGTCTTCAAACCATGATGGAAGAGGAAAATATCAAAGATGTCCAATTAGTATCTTTCAGTGTCGATCCAAAAAACGATACTCCGGAAGCATTGAAAGAATTCGGCAACAAGTTTTCGGCGGACTATGACAACTGGGACTTTCTAACAGGGTATAAATTTGAAGAAGTACGTGAGCTTTCTATCAAATCATTCCAATCCATGCTCGAGGATGTGCCAGATTCTGACCAGATGAGCCATGGCACACGTTTTTACCTTGTAAATCCCGAAGGGGAAGTAATCAAGCATTATAAAGGGACACAAGCAGATTCGATGAAAGATATCCTTGAAGATTTAAAGAAAGTTAAATAGAGGATAAAGGCGCACCATTCTGTGCGCCTTTCTATTTATGAAATATAAATACAGAAGAAAGGAGTGCGTGGAATGAAAGAAAAACACAGACTTACCGACCAGGAACTTGCTGAATCTTTGTTCATCATCAATCGGCATGCCAAAACTGCTCCGAATCCCAAAGAATTATATGACTTAAAAAAACATACGATCCAAAAGCTTTTGAAACAAAACCGTGCTGAAAAAGTCGGCTTACACTACTCGGATCACCCAAAACTGAGCCAGCAGCATTCAACGTTACTGATTCAGGTTGCCAATTATTATTTTCATATTCCCGCTCGGAAACAAGATTTTCAAAAGGTACAACACTTAGGTGAATTAGACCGGAACTATCGCAACCCCAAGCCCCGTTTGTCCCTTTCCCGAGCGAAAAAGAATTTGTACCGGTACCTGAATTGGAAATCAGTTGCCTCAAAGGCGGATCAACGGCCCCGACCAAACTCCTATACTACTTCCTCTTACCTTGGCAGTATGAATTTCAAGCCATGGAATCAGCGTGGTAAACGAACCAGGTGAACATTAATTTTTGATGTGCGCCTGCTTTTTTCCAGACCGAATCAATAACTTCCGATCAAAATGACCGGGAGTTTTTTTTATTTTTTTGTTAAAAATCCATTACCAGTTCCAGTAAAAAAAAGACTTGCCATCCCCCTCTGAATAGGCATTCATCCATGATTTCCAATCTTTCTTCGAAAATTTTTTAAAAAAATTTTAAAAATCAAAATGTTGGTATCTCAATGATGTAAGCGTTTACTATAAATCTGATTTATCTAAACTATCAGAAAATTCGTTTTTTCCTGTTGACTGCCTCCAAATAAGGGCGTATAGTAATCGTCAAATTCAAAAAAAATTAGTTTTCAAAGCTAATCATTCATGTAAGTGAAGCAAGATTTCGGGCCCACAAACAAAACACATATTTTCGTCGATGGGCTCATAAATTTCACAACAATACTTTATGAATTTTAAACATTAATTAGTTAAAGAGAGGAGTGCAAAAGAATGGGTAACCAATGGATTTACCTCAACGGCGAATACGTCACGAAACAGGACGCAGTCGTATCTGTTTACGATCATGGTTTTCTATACGGAGATGGGGTGTTCGAAGGTATTCGCGTTTACAGCGGAAACATCTTCAAATTAGATGAACACCTTGATCGTTTATATGACTCAGCAAAGTCCATCATGCTGAATATCCCTTTTACGAAAGAGGAGTTCCAGGACATTATTGTTGAGACTGTCCGTAAGAATCAACTGGAGACAGCGTATATTCGCGTCGTTGTATCCCGTGGTCCAGGAGATCTCGGGCTTGATCCAAATAAGTGCTCAGAACCTCGAATTGTAGTCATCGCGGAAGCACTCGCTCTCTTCCCGAAAGAACTTTATGAACGAGGTGTCCGGCTGGCGTCGGTGGCAAGCAGGCGGAACCGTGCCGATGTATTGCCTCCACAGGTGAAATCACTGAACTATTTGAATAATATTTTAGTGAAAATGGAAGCGAACCAGGCAGGAGTCGATGAAGCATTGATGCTGAACGACCAGGGTTATGTTACAGAAGGCTCTGCAGATAACGTCTTCATCGTTAAAAATGGGGTCATTAAAACTCCTCCTGTCTATCTGGGTGCATTAGAAGGCATTACCCGCAACACAATCATCGACTTAGCGAAGGAATTAGGCTATGAGATGCAGGAACAGCCATTCACCCGCCATGATGTTTATGTGGCAGATGAAGTATTCCTGACAGGAACTGCGGCAGAAGTCATTGCCGTTAATGAAGTAGATTCCCGGGTGATCAACAACCGTAAACCTGGAAAAGTTACCAATCACCTGCTTTCCGAATTCCGAAAGTTAACGACGGAAGATGGCGTGAAAGTCTATGACTCAAACGAGAAAGTCCAAGTAAGCTGATTATCTACAATTCCATACCGTTAATTCCATGACGGGAACAAAGGAATAAGCCACTGTATTCACAGAGAGCCGGGGTTGCTGGAAGCCCGGAAATACAACTTATTCCGACATCCTCCCTGAGTGTCGGACTGAACGATTTTCTACTAGGTTCGACCGGGTGCCTTCCTGGCACCTGTTACCAAAAGAAGCTGTACTGGTTCAATAGGCAGCTTCCCAAGGCAGTATTTGCAAGAATGCTGTAAACGAGGGTGGTACCGTGAAAAGCGCAAGTCTTTTCTCCCCTCTTGATCCACATGTTACTTCGACGTGGAAACAAGAGTAGGGAGAAAAGGCTTTTTCTATTGTTAAGAAATGGATGCTTAAATTAATAAACATGAATATCACTTAGGAGGGATTTAAAAATGAAGGTAGAAGCGAAGCCGCACTACGAAAGTCAAACTAAACCAAAATCAGGTGCGGATCTGCTCGTGGATGCATTGATCCAGGAAGAAGTTAAAACTATTTTCGGATATCCGGGTGGTGCCGTGTTACCGATTTACGACGCCCTGTATCGTTCAGGTGATGCTTTCCATCACGTTCTTGCCCGGCATGAGCAAGGTTCCATTCATGCAGCTGAGGGCTTTGCACGAGTTACTGGTAAGCCTGGTGTCGTCATCGCCACATCCGGTCCGGGAGCAACGAATCTGATTACCGGCATCGCTGATGCCATGATGGATTCCCTGCCTATTGTCGTTTTCACCGGTCAGGTAGCCCGGGGTGTAATCGGGACAGATGCTTTTCAGGAAGCGGATGTCATGGGAATTACAACTCCTATCACCAAGCATAATTACCAGGTTCAGTCATTGGCCGACCTGCCCAGGATTGTAAAAGAAGCCTTTCACATCGCTTCTACCGGACGACCGGGTCCTGTGGTTGTTGATATTCCGAAAGATATCTCTACAGAAGTCGATGAAAACCCGCCAAGCGTGGAATTCTCACTTCCTGGCTATCAACCGAACCTGAAACCGAACCCGCTGCAAATTAAAAAGCTGACAGATGCAATGGCGCAGGCAAAGAAACCGGTACTCCTCGCTGGTGCGGGTGTCCATCACGGGAAAGCTTCGGAAGAATTAAGAGCTTTTGCAGAACAGCATTCTCTCCCTGTCGTACACACACTGCACGGTCTCGGTACTTTCCCTGGCAGCCACTCCCTTTCGTTCGGAATGGCAGGGATGCATGGTACCTATGCAGCCAACATGGCACTTTACGAATGCGATCTGCTCATCAACATCGGTTCTCGTTTCGATGACCGTCTGACCGGAAAATTAGAACATTTCGCACCGAATGCTACCGTTGCTCATATTGATGTCGATCCAGCAGAAATTGGCAAGAATGTACCGACGCAAATACCAATTGTGTCCGACTCAAAAGCAGCACTGGAAGCTCTGCTGAAAAATTCTGTATCTTCTCCGTCAACGGAAAAATGGTACAAAAAACTGGATAACTACCGGGATGAATATCCATTGTGGTACAACAATCCGGAAACCGACATGGTACCACAATGGCTGATGAAAAAGGTACACAGCTACACAAAAGGAGATGCCATTGTTACTACTGATGTCGGCCAGCATCAAATGTGGGCTGCTCAGTACTACAAACTGGAAAAACCTAATCGCTGGGTCACTTCGGGAGGACTTGGAACCATGGGCTTCGGCTTCCCTGCCGCAATCGGAGCTCAGCTGGCTGCCCCCGATGATAAGGTCGTAGCTGTCGTGGGCGATGGCGGCTTTCAAATGACCCTGCAGGAGCTATCGCTTTTACAGGAATTGAATCTTCCAGTAAAAGTGATCATCGTCAACAACCAGGCTCTTGGAATGGTTCGCCAATGGCAGGAAAGCTTTTACGAAAAACGCTATTCCGAATCCATTTTGTCTACACAGCCTGACTTTGTAAAACTTGCCGAGAGCTACAATGTGAAGGGCATGAGAATCGAATCACAGCAGGACCTGGAAGAAAGACTTCCAGATGCACTCGCAAGTAATGAACCAGTCGTCGTCGACTGCCGGGTACTCCAGCAGGAAAACGTCTATCCAATGATTGCACCAGGAAAAGGAATTCACGAAATGATCGGGGTGAAACCATGAGAAGAATCGTAACTGCGACTGTACAAAACCGAAGTGGTGTACTGAACCGGGTGACCGGCTTGCTGGCTAAACGACAGTTCAACATCGAGAGCATCTCGGTCGGCCGCACGGAGGCAGAAGGTATCTCAAAAATGACGTTCGTCGTCGACGTCGAGGACGAACGGAAACTGGAACAGCTGACTAAGCAATTGAACAAACAGATCGATGTCCTCAAGGTTTCAGATATTACCGATAAAGCGATTGTAGCCAGTGAGCTAGCCCTGATCAGGGTGGTCAGCAACGCACAAATCAGAAATGAAATCCAGGGCATCATCGAGCCGTTTCGAGCTTCAATCATTGATATCAGCAAAGACAGCCTGACCGTCCAGGTAACAGGCAAACAAGAGAAAATCGAAGCTTTGATTGATCTGCTTCGCCCATACGGCATCAAAGAACTGGCACGGACCGGCCTCACCGCCTTCCTCCGCGGCCAGCAGCCACAAGTAGCAGAAATGAAAAACTACTCAATTCTAAAATGATAGAAAGCTGATGTATTACCAGCTCCCATTACCAGGTTAGTAGAAACGGGTCAGGGAAACGACTCGCTTTCCGCGGGGAAGACGGTAAGCCTCCTCAGGCTTCGCCTTCCGGGGTCTTACCAGTCTTACTTCTCCCGCAGGACATTGAAAAGCATCTAGAATTAACCCACGCACGAAGAAAATGCGGATGCAATTTCGAGGAGTCTCCCCGTTTCCCCTCCCCTCTAATAAAAGAGTGGAATGGGACCGTTAAATTAGAGATTAGTTACTTTAATTTTTCAGTAAACGATATGCTGTCTATGGTAGTGATGGGTAGGGAAATGGCGACACTCCTGCGGAAAAACGATCAAGGCGAGACCCCGCAGCGCAGCGAGGAGGCTCGTCCGGTCGTCCGCGGAAAGGGAGCTATTACCCGGACCATCATATAGTCACCCTATTATATCGTTTACAAAAACATTAAAATACAAATTTTGGAGGATGATTAATTATGGCAAAGGTACTTTATCACAACGACATTAACGAACAGGTATTGATGAATAAAAAGGTAGCGGTTGTAGGATACGGCTCTCAAGGTCACGCACATGCACAGAACTTGAAAGAAAGCGGACATCAGGTAGTTGTCGGCCTGAGACCAGGGAAATCCTGGGAGAAAGCAGAACAGGATGGTCAGGAAGTAAAAACCGTACCAGAAGCAGTCGAAGAAGCAGACGTAGTCATGGTACTGCTTCCGGACGAACATCAGCCTAAAGTTTACGAAGAACAAATCAAGCCTAATCTGCAGGAAGGCAATGCACTTGTTTTCGCACACGGATTCAATGTCCATTTCAACCAGGTCGTCCCTCCTTCTGACGTCGACGTATTCCTTGTAGCACCTAAAGGCCCGGGTCATCTGGTACGCCGTACATTCGAAGAAGGCGCAGGCGTTCCGGCATTGATCGGTGTTGAACAGGACTTTACCGGTCAGGCGAAAGAATTGGCACTGGCTTACGCAAAAGGGATCGGTGCAGGCCGTGCCGGCGTATTGGAAACAACCTTCCAGGAAGAAACGGAAACCGACTTGTTCGGTGAGCAGGCAGTCCTTTGCGGTGGGCTATCCAACCTGGTTAAATCCGGCTTTGAAACATTGACAGAAGCTGGCTATCAGCCAGAGGTCGCATACTTCGAATGTATGCACGAACTGAAATTGATCGTCGATTTGATGTATGAAGGCGGACTGGAAGGTATGCGTTACTCCATCTCCGACACAGCACAATGGGGTGACTTCGTTTCCGGACCACGCGTCATCAACGATGAAACAAAAGCCCGCATGAAAGAAGTGCTAAGTGATATCCAGACAGGTAAATTCGCAAAAGGCTGGATCACTGAAAACCAGGTCAACCGCCCGGAATTCAACGCAACCAACAATCTTGAAAATAACCATCAAATCGAAAAAGTGGGACGTGAATTACGCGAACTGATGCCTTTCGTCAAGCAGCAGAAGAAACAAAAACAGGAGGTGTAAGCATATGACCCATGTGAAGGTGTTTGATACCACCCTTCGTGACGGTGAACAATCAGCCGGAGTCAATCTGAACAAACTGGAAAAAATCGAGATCGCCAAGCAGCTGGAGCGCTTCGGGGTCGACATTATGGAAGCCGGGTTCCCTGCCTCCTCTGAAGGAGAATTCGAAGCGGTAAGTGAAATTGCCCGAACCATCAAGAATGTTTCGGTTACAGGATTGGCTCGCGCAGTAAAAAGTGATATCGATACAGCATGGGAAGCTTTGAAGGATGGTGTGGAGCCTCGTCTCCACGTCTTCCTTGCCACCTCCCCCATTCACATGACTTATAAATTGAAAAAAACACCTGAGGAAGTTTTACAGACTGCCGTCGAAACAGTTGCTTATGCCAAACAAAAATTTCACCATATCGAATGGTCGGCTGAAGACGCTACCCGGACAGACAGAGATTTTCTTGTCAAAATCATCGAAGCTGTCATTAATGCCGGTGCTACCGTCATCAACATCCCGGATACGGTCGGCTATACGACACCGGAAGAATACGGCAGGCTGTTCCGTCATTTGAAAGAAAATGTTCCTAATATCGATAAAGTCTCTCTTTCCGCCCATTGTCATGATGATCTTGGCATGGCAGTAGCCAACTCGATTGCAGCCATTGAGAATGGTGCAACCCAGGTGGAAGGTACGATCAACGGCATCGGCGAACGGGCCGGCAATGCGTCTCTTGAAGAAATTGCAGTCGCGATGAAAATTCGCCAGGATGTCTATCCGTATACAAACAGCCTGAACTTGAAAGAAATCAAACGGACGAGTGACATGGTCAGCAAGCTGACCGGCATGATGGTTCCTGGAAACAAAGCAGTGGTCGGACGCAACGCCTTTGCCCATGAATCAGGAATTCATCAGGACGGCGTTTTAAAAGAAGCTTCCACTTACGAAATTATTACACCGGAGATGGTCGGTGTGAAATCAAACAACATGGTGCTTGGAAAGCATTCCGGCAGCCATGCATTTAAAGAAAAGGTTCATGAGCTTGGCTATCGCTTCAACGATGCAAAAATGAAAGAAGCGTTCAAAGCCTTTAAACAATTGACTGCCAAGAAGAAAGAAGTCACGGACGATGACCTGTTCACTATCCTGATGGATACGCAAGTCGACAGTGCCGCCATCAAAAAATATAAGCTGGAAGCTTTCCAGGTCCAATATGGCTCTGCCAACCTTCCAACGGCAACGGTCGCTTTGACTACTCCGGAAGGAACGAGACTCGAGCATGCCGGTACCGGCCAGGGAAGTGTCGAAGCGATTTACAACACACTTGAGAGCCTTGTCCATGAAGAGATCCACCTGGAGGACTACCAATTGAGTTCGATCGGCAAAGGCCGTGATGCTTTGGCAGAAGTTCATGTGAAAATGACTGTCAATAACACGGAAACAAGCGGACGCGGTACTGCTCAGGATGTTCTGGAAGCTTCAGCGAATGCATTTCTGAATGCTGTCAACCGGGTATTCGTAACACAGCACGTTCAGCAACAAAAACAAGCACACGTATAAATGTCAAAGGACCACTACTTTTATTGGGAGGAAATTTTATGAACAAACATATCGTACTGCTGCCTGGAGATGGAGTCGGTCAGGAAATTATCGGATCTGCCCGCTCCGTGCTTGAAGAAGTTGCTCAGAAATATGGGCATTCCTTTACATTTGAAACACATGCCATCGGCGGTACGGCTGTCGATGAGCATGGTACTCCCCTTCCGGAGGAAACAGTCACGGCCTGTAAACGGGCGGATGCTGTCCTGCTCGGTGCTGTCGGTGGTCCAAAATGGGATGACCTCCCTTCCCACCTTCGTCCTGAAAAAGGATTGCTCGGTATCCGGAAAGAACTTGGCCTGTTTGCCAACCTTCGCCCTGTCAAAGGATTCAAGAAACTGCTTGGTGCCTCCCCGCTTAAGGAAGAGCTTGTTGCAGACAGTGATCTATTGATTGTTCGCGAATTAACCGGCGGCCTTTATTTCGGTACCCCTTCCGAACGACAGGATAACGGACAGTCGGTTGTCGATACCCTTTTCTATGAACGACACGAAATTGAAAGGATCGTAGATAAAGCATTCCAGAGTGCACGTTTGCGCCGCAATCACCTTACTTCAGTAGATAAAGCCAATGTACTGGAATCCAGTAAGCTGTGGCGTGAAATCGTCGAAGAGAAAAAAGCAGATTATCCGGATGTCACGGTCGAGCATATGCTGGTTGACGCAGCGGCAATGAAACTGATCCAGAACCCTTCTCAGTTTGATGTCATCGTCACGGAAAATATGTTCGGTGACATCCTGAGTGACGAGGCATCCGTACTGACCGGTTCCCTTGGCATGCTGCCATCTGCAAGTCTTCGTTCCGATGGTATCGGACTGTATGAACCAGTACACGGGTCTGCACCGGACATTGCCGGGCAGAATATTGCCAATCCACTAGCTATGATTTTATCTGCGGCATTGATGCTTCGCCATTCTTTCGGGATGGAAGAAGAAGCTGCCTGTGTTGAAAAAGCTGTAGAAGAAGTTGTCGACACCGGTTACCATACGAAAGACTTGAAAGTAGCGAATGGAATTGAAACAAATACAACGAACATGACTCGTAAAGTCGTTGAATATCTGACAGAAAGTGATGCAGCCAGCTGTATCATGAGCGCTTATGCATGATTTTTATGGAAGTGAGGAGTGAAATCAATGACCCAGCCGAAAACAATCATCGAAAAGATTTGGAATAATCATATCGTCCATCAGGAGCCTGGAAAGCCTGACCTTCTTTATATCGATCTGCATCTGATTCATGAAGTCACTTCTCCCCAGGCTTTTGAAGGATTGAGGATGAAGGGGCGGAAAGTACGGCGTCCCGAATTGACATTTGCTACGATGGATCACAACGTTCCAACGAAGCAACGGCACATTATCAAAGATGAAGTTTCAAAAAAACAAATGCACACATTGAAAGAAAACTGTGAAGAATTCGGTGTACCTCTTGCTGACATCGACCATCCCGATCAGGGGATCGTCCATGTGATCGGACCGGAGCTCGGACTCACCCAGCCGGGAAAAACAATTGTCTGCGGTGACAGCCATACTTCTACCCATGGTGCATTCGGTGCACTCGCTTTTGGAATTGGTACCAGTGAAGTGGAGCATGTGCTTTCCACCCAGACACTTGGCCAGGCACCCCCGAAAACGCTTGAGGTTAAAGTGAATGGCAAGCTAGGCACAGGCGTTACGGCTAAAGACCTGATTTTGGCCGTCATCGCAAAGTACGGAGTACGGTTTGGTACCGGCTACGTAATCGAGTACACGGGTGAAGCCGTCCGCAACCTTTCCATGGAAGAACGGATGACTGTCTGCAACATGTCGATTGAAGCAGGTGCCCGTGCCGGTCTGATTTCACCGGATGACACTACCATTGAATATCTTCGTGGCAGACGCCATGTTCCGGATGGAGAAGCTTTTGATGAAGCGGCAGAAAAGTGGCGTGCCCTAGCCACCGACGAAGGTGCAAGCTATGACGCCACCGTCGAAATCAATGCTGATGAAGTTGAGCCCCAGGTTACATGGGGAACAAACCCATCCATGTGCATTCCAGTCAGCGCCAATGTACCTGACCCAGCCAGCCAGGAAAAAGATTACGAACAGGATGCAGTAGAACGTGCCCTTTCCTATATGGGACTGGAAGCCAATCAGCCGATTGATTCCGTGGAAATCGAACATGTCTTCATCGGATCCTGCACCAACTCCCGATTGAGCGACTTGAAAAAAGCAGCGGAAATTGTCCGTGGCAGAAAAGTTCATGATAAAGTTACCGCTCTGGTTGTACCTGGCTCGAAGACAGTCAAGGAACAGGCGGAAGCAGAAGGTCTGGACGTTATTTTTAAAACAGCTGGTTTCGAATGGCGTGATGCAGGATGCAGCATGTGCCTGGCGATGAATGACGATATCGTTCCTCCAGGAGAGCGCTGCGCTTCTACTTCCAATCGGAACTTTGAAGGCAGACAAGGAAACGGTGCGCGCACACATCTGGTCAGCCCGGAAATGGCGGCAGCAGCTGCGCTGGAAGGACATTTTGTGGACGTAAGAAAATATACCAATACAGCAGTAAACAGATAGGAGGTTTTTACCATGGAACCGATTCGCGTTCATTCCGGGCTTGTCTACCCATTGAACCGTGCCAACGTCGATACCGACCAGATTATTCCGAAACAATTTTTGAAACGGATCGAACGCCAGGGCTTCGGCCAATTTCTTTTTTATCACTGGCGGTTTGATGAAGAAGGAGAAAAACGCGACAGCTTTACAATGAATAAGGAGAAGTATAACGATGCTTCCATTCTGGTGGCCGGTGATAATTTTGGATGCGGCTCCTCCCGGGAACATGCGCCGTGGGCCATCCTGGATTATGGATTCAAAGTGGTGATCGCACCAAGCTTCGCCGATATTTTTTATAATAACTGTGTCAAAAACGGCATCCTCCCTGTCAGACTGACAGAAGACGAGACACAGGCCATCATCAAAAAAGCAGAGCATGAAAAGCTTAAATTGACCGTTGATTTAGAAAAACAGCTGGTCGTTGGGGAGAAAGAATTCAATTTCAATTTCGATATCTCTGATTATCACAAACAGATGCTGTTGAATGGCTGGGATGAAATCGCCGTCACATTGACTAATGAAGATAAAATAACAGCCTACGAACAACGCCAGCAAATTACCGGATGAGTCTTATGGTAATGAACCCGGGAAAGGAACAAATAAAATTTCAAGGAGTGTGAAGACATTGGGAATTCGTTATTATTAACCAAGGTGGCGGATGCAATGGAACAGCTATCCTCTGTTGTGCATCGTACCCCGCTCACCACTTCAAAGACATTGAATGAACAAACAGGAAAAAAAGTGTTTATGAAGATGGAGAACCAGCAAAAGACAGGCGCTTTCAAAATCAGAGGTGCCAGCTATAAAATCTCACAATTGACGCAGCACGAAATGAAACGAGGAGTAATTGCTGCTTCAGCCGGCAATCATGCCCAGGGCGTTGCCCTGGCAGCCGCTAAACGCGGCATTGATGCTAAAATATTCATGCCAGCCAATACTCCAAAGGCAAAGACGAAAGCAACAGAAGGTTACGGGGCAAAAATCGTGTTGACTGGTGAGTCGTTCCAGGAAGCTTATGAAGCGGCCATCCAGGAACAAAAACGATCACAAGCTGTTTTTATCCACCCTTTCGATGATCCCGATGTCATGGCAGGGCAAGGAACCATCGCCATCGAAATGCTGCAGGAACAGCCTTCCCTTGATACACTGATCGTCCCTATAGGAGGCGGCGGTCTGATCAGCGGAATCGCTTTTGCAGCAAAAAATATCAATCCGAGCATCAAGGTGATCGGCGTCCAGGCAGAAGGTGCAAGTGCGACCTACAATCGATTTCATTCCAAAGGGTCAACTTCGCTCCCTTCTGTTTCCACCATTGCTGATGGAATCGCCGTCAAGCGTCCTGGTGAACTGACCTATCCGATCATTCGCAAATATGTCGACCACATCGTGACTGTCTCTGATCAACAATTAGCGACAACCATGGTCCACATGCTGGAACGGGAAAAGACGATGGTGGAAGGTGCAGGTGCTGCAGCACTCGCTGCCCTCCTTTTCTATCATGAAAAAATCAGTTCCGAAAAATGCGGAGTGGTAGTAAGTGGCGGTAATATGGACATTTCTAAATTACCATCGATCCAATCCTTATCACAGAAAAATAAATACCAGGTCGTATGATGTAGAGGCAGCCAGATATATGGCTGCCTGTTTTATGAGCTATTCTACCTATTTTTAGTGATAAGAAGATTAATGCCTGCTTTCCTGTGGTATGTACTACACTAAAGGAGGCATTCGATTATGTTAAAATATATTCTGGCAGTATTGCTGCCGCCTTTAGCAGTATTCATGGCAGGTAGACCAATGACAGCATTGATGAATTTGATTCTTACAGCGATTTTCTGGATTCCAGGTGCGATCCACGCTGTCTTAGTTGTACGTAACAAAGAGCTTGGCACCGTTTAATAAAGGAACATGGCCCCTGTTTTCAGGGGCTTTTTCCTTTTACATAGGGGCTTCGAATGCATACAATGGAAACCAGGAAGCATAGACTAGCCTATCAGGAAAAAGGAGCGTGGCATATGAGGACGGCAAATCCGACGTTGAATGACAATATCTTCGGCAGGCAGCGGGCCAAATCAGGTAAACGGACGATGACACTGGCAGGAACGGTGAATAAAGTGTTTATCCTTCTTTTTATTTTGATGGCGACTGCTTATTATACATGGAACCTCTATTACAACAATCAACCGGTGACAGCTTATATCTGGATCGGGATTATCGGTTCGTTGATTTTTGCTTTGATCACCGCGTTCATCCCGAAAGCTGCTCCAATTACAGCGCCTGTCTATGCTGCACTGGAAGGATTATTTATCGGAGCCATTTCGGCTCATTATGCAAACTTATATGAAGGTATAGTCATCCAGGCGGCACTGCTTACCATAATGACGTTATTCGCTCTGCTGATCGCTTATAAACTGCGGATCATCAAAGTGACGAAGAATTTCCGGTTAGGGGTTTTTGCTGCCACGCTCGGAATTTTTCTCGTCTACTTGCTGGACATTATCCTCCGAAGCTTTACATCAATCCAGTTGCCACTGCTTCATGAATCAAGCCTGCTTGGGATCGGAATCAGTTTGGTCATCGTAGCAGTCGCTGCTTTGAACCTCGTCCTTGACTTCGATTTTATCGAACGGGCTTCCAATCGTAATGTACCAAAACATATGGAATGGTATGGAGCTTTCGGATTAGTAGTTACTCTTGTCTGGCTGTACATTGAAATGCTCCGTCTGCTGGCGAAATTAAGAAACCGTTAATATGTGCCTGCAATCAGTTTCTGTCTGGTTGCAGGTTTTAATTTTTCTCTGAAGAGGTAGATAGTTGATAGAGGAGGTAGATATGATGGATGAACTGAACGATTTTCTCTATCAACTGAAACGGCATATGGTATCTACAAGTGAACTTAGGGACGCTTATGAAAAACTCCCCGTTCATCAGCAGGAGATTGTCAGGAATGCTTCCCCAAGGAACGAATCACCGGAAGACCTGTCTAAACACGCCTATCAGTGGCACGACAACCTGTTCAAGGTGGTAGACAAATAAAATACTCCCTACAGTGAAGCCAGAAAAGGCTGTGCTCTATTTGGCACAGCCTTTTGGTTATGTATCATAGGCTTTTACTGGTCAGGATACCTGTTTACTAGAAATAAGGTACAGCTTACTAGACAATTCATTGCACTTACTGGACATTTTTTGAAATTACTAGACATTCCTTAAAATTTTCCAGACATGCTAAACGGTTACTAGACAATTAGAAAAAATCAACCATCATTCCGTATGATCAAATAAATGATCAGTCCGATGATTGGGAAAAACAAAGTACCAATCAGGATGATAAGAGCATACTCCTGGCTCTTCCCTTTTCTCTTGGAATCACGATAGGCCCAAATGCTGGTTACGATATTCAACACGAACAACAGAAGAACGAAGAACACTCCGAAAAACAGAAAACCACCTATTTCCATCATATGTTATTCCCCCCTTTTCTTTCTCCTACCCTATTATCAGATACTTGGAAGTATGTTTCAATATTAGAAAAGTGCAAGCGCCCTGGTAGACACGACACGCATAAGCAAAACGGCTGGAGGAAGGTGTCCTCCCCTTCCGCAAGACGGGTTGCTTATGTCGCGAGTGGCTGGGCGCTGTAACTGGACAAAGAAAAGTGCAAGCGCCCTGGTAGACACGACACGCATAAGCAAAACGGCTGGAGGAAGGCGTCCTTCCCTTCCGCAAGACGGGTTGCTTATGTCGCGAGTGGCTGGGCGCTGGAGCTGGACAAAGAAAAGTGCAAGCGCCCTGGTAGACACGACACGCATAAGCAAAACGGCTGGAGGAAGGTGTCTTTCCCTTCCGCAAGACGGGTTGCTTATGTCGCGAGTGGCTGGGCGCTCGAGCTGGACAAAGAAAAGTGCAAGCGCCCTGGTAGACACGACACGCATAAGCAAAACGGCTGGAGGAAGGCGTCCTCCCCTTCCGCAAGACGGGTTGCTTATGTCGCGAGTGGCTGGGCGCTGTAACTGGATGAAGCCCACTGCAGAGTCTATTCACTATTATTATATTTGATAATTTCCTGGACACAAAAAACACGTCTTAGATGACAGACGTGTTTAGGTGACGCGTTTCTCTTCAAACCAGCGATCTTCTGACAGCTTGACTTCCCAATCCTTGATCATGTCCAGTCCTTCATGAAATGTAGAACATTTTTTTTCAAACAAGGCTTTCGCATTAATATCGTAGATACCTTCCGGATTAGAAGTCAGCAATGACACCTTCCAAACCCAGTGCCCCCCTTCTAAATCTACTACTTTCATAACTACGAGCCAGTGATCATCCATTGTTCGATTCCTTGTCAGCGTCCGCAATACCTGTAAGTCTTTTTTTCCGATAATGATTGGTTGACGTGGATAGTACTCCACAAAATTCAACATCCCGCTACCTCCTTTCAGGATATTTAAAATTTCCGCTTGTTATTTTTCGTAATTTTCTGATATTGTAAAGGTTAAATAAAGTGTTATCCCACCTAATATTCCTGTTTTAAAGTACGTGGGATAACACAGGAAGTTATGCCAACTGGAAGATGACTCCATGGCCTCCTTTTGGGTATTTCCATTCGATATTATTATGCGGGCAGCCAATCCGGCAGCTGCCACATTCATGGCATCCTTCATACCCCACCTGAATCCGATCCCCTTCGAATTTGTAAACTTCTCCTGGACAAAAGTATGTGCAAGGCTTATCCGGACAGTGCTCCAGACAGATAGACTGATTAATTATTTTCAAGTGGGATTCTTTATCTGCTTTGAACCTGACGAGATACTGTTTTTCTTCAATTGTAGCTTTCGTCATTATTTCATCACCTTCCATGCCCGGTACATATCCTGCACGGTGCGGATTTTACCACGTTCCATGAACATGTTGAAGATTCCCTTCTGCTTTTCACGCTTACTGGCTCCATCCACTGTGAAAAATTCCCGGGCAGCCCGGTTCATCATCGGGATGTATTCCTTCAGATACTGCGGATGGGTTTCCAATGTCTCCGTAGCATCTTTATATTTTTTCAAATCCTGTCCAATGAAGCTTTCATATACCTTTTCACGATAGATATCCAGCACATCCTCTGTAAACCGGCCCGTTTGTTTTGCCAGCAAAATGGCTTCTGCTGCATAGGATCCGGATTTCATGGCCATATTGGACCCTTCCCGGTGGATTCCATTGACAAGCTGTGCTGCATCGCCAGCAACAATAACCCCATCACCGACCAGTTTAGGGATAGCGTGGTAACCCCCTTCCGGTATCAGGTGAGCAAGATACTCTGCTTCCTCAGCCCCCTGGATCAACGGTTTTACCATCGGATGGTTTTTAACATATTCCAGCAATTCATATGGTTTCATCTTTACCTTTACGATACTGGATAATGTTGCTCCTACACCGATATTCAAGCTGTCTTTATTCGTATATAGAAAAGCAGTGCCTAAATGGCCTTTGGTCGCGTCGCCGAACATTTCTATCGTACAGCCCTGGCCATCTTCAAGGTTGAACCGTTCATTGATCGTTTCTGAAGGCAGTTTCAGTACTTCCATCACTGTAAGGGCTACTTGAGCAGGCTCGATGTCATGGTGGAAACCAAGTTGTTTTGCGAGCAGGGAATTGACACCATCAGCTAAGACGACGACATCAGCCAATACCTCCCCTTCAGGACGGTCCGTGCGTACACCAATCACTTTTCCATCTTCGACGAGACATTCTTCTACGACTGTTTCATTGATTAACGTGACACCTTGTTCTTGCGCTTTTCCGGCAAACCATTGATCAAACTTCGCTCGTAAAATTGTAAAATTATTATAGCTGGCTTCGTTTGCCCACGCTTGACCTTTATAACCGAATGTGATTGCAGATTCTTCATCCATCAGCCACATTCTCTGTTCAACAATCGGACGTTCAATCGGTGCCTCTTTCCAAAATTCCGGAATTATCTCTTCTAATTGTTGCTTATACAGCACGCCGCCCATGACATTTTTAGCTCCTGGATATTCACCGCGTTCAATCTGAAGGACCTTCAGCCCGTTTTTAGCACATTGATAGCCACAACTGGTTCCTGCAGGGCCTGCTCCGACCACGATGACATCGAATTTTTCAGGCATGGGAAACCACCTCATTTTCTCTCAACCGTTCATCGAATGCTTTGATCATTACGGGTAAAATTTCCCTTGCATCACCAACCATCCCGTAAGTTGCGATATCGAAAATAGGTGCATCAGGATCTTTATTGATGGCAATGATCATTTCCGAGTTTTTCATGCCAACTGTATGCTGGATCGCACCAGATACGCCAATGGCAAAATAAATTTTAGGTGTCACTGTTTCACCTGTCTGACCGACCTGATGGTCATGAGAAAGCCATCCAGCTTCGACTGCATCCCGTGTACCTCCAACAGAGGCACCGATTGTATCCGCTAATTGATGAATCAGTTGGAATCCTTGTTCATCCCCCATGCCTTTTCCACCACATACGATGACATCTGCTCCTTCAAGGTCTACGGATTTGCCTGGACCTTTTATGATTTCTAAAACTTTGGTCCGGATTTCTTCTTCTTTCATTTGCAATTTCTCTTCTATCACGGTGCCTTTTCGAGCAGGATCAGCAGGTAACGACTTCATTACTTTTGGACGGACTGTCGCCATTTGCGGACGATGTTTTTTACAAAGGATAGTAGCCATGATATTTCCGCCGAAGGCCGGCCTGCTTGCCTCCAGCAAACGTTTTTCGACATTGACATCCAGCATGGTGCAATCAGCTGTCAGCCCTGTCTTCAAATCGGTCGCAATCGCTGATGCGATGTCTTTTCCATTAGGAGTAGCCCCATATAAAATGATTTCCGGTACATACATCCTTGCCAATTTGCCCATTCCAGCCAAAAAAGGCTCGGTCCGATAATCTTTTAAAACTGGGTCATCGATGACGTAGACTTCGTCAGCTCCATAATGAATCAATTGTTCGGATAAAGGTGTGATATTCTCCCCTAGTAATACGCCTGCGAGCGGAACGTCAAGCTTATCCGCCAGGACTCTGCCAACTCCCAGTAATTCCAGTGAGACCCCTGCGATTGTGCCATCGTTCACTTCCGCGAATACCCATATTCCCCGATGTTGTTCGCTCATCCATGCACCTCCTCCTTCCTACTTTCAAAAATATGGCTTATCGCCATGTATTTATGGCGAAAACCTTAGAATTTTCGTAAAAGTCAATCCGTTACCAAAGTTAACTCTTATTAACATGGAACAAGTCCTGCTTATCCTTTAAAACTTCCACCAGTTGTTTCACTTGCTCCTCAGGCGTTCCTTCTAAACGGTGTCCGCCTTCCTGTTTCGGAGGTGCAAACATTTTTCCTACAACCGTCGGTGAGCCTTTCAGGCCGAGCTGCTTCCGATCGACATTCTCTAAATGGTCGACACTCCAAACTACCGGCTGAAAATGAACTGCTTTCAACATGTTCGGAAATGATGCATATTCGATTTCGTTGATTTCTTTTTCAATGGTAATTAAACACGGCAGCGTGCTGCGGATATAGGCATAACCGTCCTGAAGTTTACGTTGGAGTTCCACATAGTCTTTGGTGACTTTGGTGATGGCAGAAATGTTCGTGATTGGTGGTATATCCAGGCGTTTCGCTATCCCGGGACCTACCTGGCCTGTATCCCCGTCAATGGCATGTTTCCCGCAAAAAACCATATCTATTGGGGAGGTTTTGCTGATTTTTTCCAGCGCTTTTGTCAGAGCGTAGCTTGTAGCTAGTGTATCAGCCCCTGCAAATGCTCTGTCAGATATCAAATATCCTTCGTCTGCTCCAATTTCAATGCTTTTTTTAATGACGGCAGTTGCTTGCGGAGGCCCCATAGACAAGACAGAAACCTTTCCTCCATACTGTTGTTTCAGATGTACAGCTTCCTGAACCGCATGAGTGTCATATGGGTTCAAGATCGATGGCACACCTCTTCTATCCAATGTATTCGTTTTGGGATTGATTTTAATTACTTTTGTATCAGGCACCTGTTTTACACAAACAACAATATGCATGTAATATCACCCCCCTTTCCTTAAAAATAGATTCCCCGCCACTGGCATTTCTTAAAGTAAGCGTTTGCAATTTTGGGTAAACAGGCGAATGTTCTCAAGAGCAAGACTTACATTGGGGATGAAGTCCATCCACTTACAATCAGTAAAAACAATGGCAGAAAACCCACTTTCCATCTTGATTCTAGCAAAGAAACAATCGCACTTTCTATGACATACGTCACAGTACAGGTAAGGTGCTTAAGTGTGTTTTTAATACGTAAGGTTTTTAGCACATTAAAAAAACCCGCTGCCCTCTGGCAACAGGTTCACCACCGCTTCACGGCTGGTTTAGAGCTTTTACTGAAATAACGGAAAATTTGTCTCACAAGTCCATATAGGGTGTAGCATGCCCCGAAACTGAGAACAGCAAGCAGTTGATAAGCCAACGCTTCTTCGGCTATGTTTATGTTCATTTTCGCCACCTGGTACAGCTGGATACTGATCAACAGGTTGGTTACTGCAAGGCTGATAACGAGGAAGGTCAAAAGCCGTTTCCAATTTGCGTTGATCATCCATAACATAACCGGCTCAAACAGCCATACTCCGGCAGCTATTAAGAAAAATGACAGCAGGAAATGAACATAGGCAGGATCTATGCCGAGTATGGCAAAACTCTCAATATCAAACGCTACCCATTTGCTGATGACGGTCAAATCTAACCACTCTTTCATTCTAACTCATCCTCTCGGCTTTTACCCCCAAGTCTTGCCAAAGTGAGACAAAAATAAACCTGAATATTCTGCGTTAAGGTATAGCCTCTCTCCTTTTAATTCTGTTATAATTCGATCATCAGGGGGGAAGTTCCATTGAAAAAAGCTATATTACTAGTCCTCACGGGAGCTGCGCTTTGGGGTACCATCGGCTTATATGTAAAAATGCTGGAAAAGGCGGGATTCACCCCGATGGAAATTGTAACCATCCGGGTGTTTTTTGCAACCGTTTTTCTGCTCGGATATATGATCATACAGCATAGGAAGAATCTCAAATTGAAAACTTGGAAGGACATCCGTTATTTTCTCGGTACCGGAATCGGCAGCATCGTCTTTTTCAATTATTGTCTGTTTGCCAGTATGTCTGAAACGAATATTCCGATTGCGACCGCATTACTGTACACAGGACCTGCCTTTGTCATGATTCTATCAATCATCTTATTCCATGAACCATTCAGTGGTAAAAAAGGCCTCGCGCTCGGCCTTACGCTTGTAGGCGCCACATTTGCTGTCGGAGCTTTCCCTACCCCGGACGCCAGTCTGTCTACAGCCGGGATTCTGTTAGGTATCGGCTCGGGCTTTGGGTATGCGCTGTACAGTATTTTCAGTAAATTCGCTTTTCTTAAATATGACAGCCTGACTATCACGTTTTATACATTCCTGACTGCAACGGCAGCTCTACTTCCATTTTTTCCTTACCAGCAAAAACTCGGACAACTGTTGACCTCGGAGGTCCTGCTGCTTGGAATCGGGCTTGGCCTGCTCCCAACGGCCGTCGCCTATATCGCTTATACGCTTGGTTTATATGAAATGGAAGCTTCGAAGGCATCGATATTGAGCACGATCGAACCAGTCGTTGCAATAATTATCGGGATAAGTATTTTCAAAGAATCGTTCAGTCTCTGGCAAATGGCAGGCATGATGGCGATTCTTGCAGCAGTTGTGGTAATCGCCAAAAGTCATAAACGTGTGAAAATCACAGGCAGGGTGTGATTTATATCATTATCTCCATAGTGGAAACCTTGTATCATAAAGGTAACCAAATAAGGAGGTAGATAAAATGACTACTTTTACAAGAGAACATACACCGGCAGATATTGTGAACATATATCCGAAAGCGAGCGACTTGTTCAAGAAAAACCGGATTGATTTTTGCTGTGGCGGAGACAGACCGCTGGGGGAAGTATTTGATGAGAAGAAAATAGATGAAAGCATGATTTTACATCAATTGAATGAAGAATACACAGATTGGAAGACAAAAGGAAATGAAAGTCCTTCCTGGGATTCCGTTTCCAATACAGAACTTGTCGACCATATCGTTTACACCCATCACGCTTACTTAAATGACGAACTGCCTGCATTAGGACAATTCGTAACGAAAATATACCGTGTCCATGGAGCTAATCATCCACACCTGAAAGAGCTTCACCGCCTATATAATGAATTGAAAGTGGAGTTGGAATCTCACCTGATCAAGGAAGAAATGGAAGTCTTCCCTCTTGTGAAGCAATATGATCTGGAGCCCAGTGAGGAATTGCGACAACAGATTCATGAGGCTAACGGAGGGCTTGAAGAGGAACATGATCATGCCGGAGACCTGCTCAAGGAAATCCATAATTTGACCAACGGATTCGAACTTCCGGATGGCGCCTGCAACTCTTATCAAATTACGTACAAACGATTGGCCGAACTCGAAGCGGACACATTCCAGCACATTCATTTGGAGAATAACATCCTGTTCAAGAGAATTTAAGGCACAATTAAAAATCCACCCGAAAGTGACCTGGGTGGATTTTTTAAGTTTTCAGGAAGTCCTCCAAGGCTTTTTCATTCTTTTTCATTTCTTCATAACCTTGCATATAGACATCATGAAGCTTTTGTTTATTGCGTTCAATTCTCCCGACAGCAAGCTGCTCTTCTGGCCGTATGATGAATACCTTCCCCTCCTTTTCCAGTTCATGGAGGCGTTTAGTCAAATGGTTATATTTATCATGGCGGGTCAGCAGGCTTTCCACAAATTTCGGATACTGCTTGAATTTCCGCTGCAAATACCAGCCTAGCCGCATGCGTTTTTTAATATATCCCTGGTTTCTCGTCAAAATGACGACATGCTTCTCGTTGCCATGACGGATCGATTGTTCGATTGGAACCGGATCGGCGATTCCCCCATCCATGAGGTTTTTTCCATCATAAGAAATCATGGGAGATATTAAAGGAATCGAACAGGAAGCACGCATGATGGTGAGTAAACTGCTGCGATCCGGAAAGTCATCGTAATGATGTGCCTCGCCGGTCTTCATATCTGTTGTTGCTACGGAAAAATGGGTATCACGAGCCTCAAACGTATCATAATCGAATGGCACCAGTTCGTTCGGTAATTTATCAAAAATGAAGTCCATGCCGAATAATTCTTTTTGCCGGAAAGCACGTGTATATGATATATATTCAGGATGGTCGCCATAACCGACAAGCACCTGGTAATTCCTTCCACGCTGCCTGGCTACATAGGAACTACCATTAGATGCGCCGGCAGATGCACCTGTCACGTATGGAAAATGGAGATCCATATCGAGTAAATAGTCCAATACACCGGCCGTATACGTTCCCCTCATTCCGCCCCCTTCTAACACAAGACCTGTCTGTTCCATATCAACACCTTCTTTTTTATCTAATATGCAAATTATAACAATTTTCGAGATGCTGATAAATGTATCTGATCAAAAGAAAGACAGCTGCCTTTAATCTAAGGCAGCTGTCTCGTTGTTTATGATATCATCAGTTTACGTTCAAGTTGGTGTTCCTGGAATGTTTCTCTTCCAGGTTCTTCTCAATTTCCTGCATGGCACGCTGATCGTTTAACAGTTCTTCCTTGTTTTTGTTGACAAGTTCGTCAAAGGAAGGTAAATTTGGTCGCATGTCGTATGCTCCTTTCATGAAGTTTACGTTATTATTATATCAAAGTTATTTATTTACTTATCTAAATTGTTTGAACATTTTGTTAACATTTTTGACTTTTCTAATAATTGGAGGCCTTCTTATGGAACATTTAGTCAATAACCACGTCAAGAACATCGAAATATCCGGCATTCGTAAATTTTTCAACATGGTCAGTGACTACGAGGATGTCATCTCCCTATCGATCGGCCAGCCTGATTTTACTACTCCGGAGCATGTAAAAAATGCTGCCAAACAGGCTATCGACTCAAATCATACTACTTACACCCATAATGCCGGCATAATAAAACTTCGGAAAGCGATCAGTACATCTGCAGCTCGGAAATATAATCTTCAATACGACCCTGCTGACGAAATAATCGTTACGGTCGGTGCCAGTCAAGGGATTGATATCACTTTACGAACACTGATTTCGCCGGGCGATGAAGTGCTGCTTCCAGGTCCTGTCTATCCTGGCTATGAACCGTTGATCCGCTTAGCCGGCGGCACACCAGTACATGTGGATACCACAAATAACGGATTCAAAATGACAGCTGATTTGCTGGAACAGGCGATGACCGAGCAGACAAAATGCATCATCCTGCCTTACCCATCCAACCCTACCGGCGTCAGTTTGAATGAATCAGAATTGAAAGAAATCGCTGCGTTGGTTGCTGGAAAAGATATGTTTGTGCTTGCGGATGAAATATACAGCGAACTCGTTTATGAACAGGCACATGTCTCGATTGCATCCTTTCCTGAAATTCGGGATCAAGTCATCGTCGTGAACGGTGTATCGAAATCTCACGCCATGACCGGCTGGCGGATCGGCTACCTGCTGGGACCGGCTGTGTTAATGAAACACATTCTGAAGGTCCATCAATACAATGTATCCTGTCCCACCTCGATCAGCCAGTATGCAGCACTGGAAGCAATCGGAAACGGGGCTGATGACCCGTCAACCATGCGCGAGGAATATCAGAAGCGACGTGATTATGTAATGGAACGAATGGATGAAATGGGGCTGGATTACGTTCAGCCTGGCGGAGCATTCTATATCTTTCCGAAACTAGCTAAAGCGGGTTTGAGTTCTTTTGATCTTGGTATAGAATTAGTGCGTGAAGCCGGCTTGGCATTGGTGCCTGGTAATGCTTTTTCGGAGTACGGGGAAGGATATATGCGCCTGTCCTATGCTTATGACATGGAAACACTGGAAAAAGGAATGGACCGGCTGGCGGATTATATGGAAAAGTGACTCTGTTTGAAATGTGGCTCAAGGAGATAAAGCTAATGTACGGAAATTTTATTGTTTACAAGACAAAAGATAGACAATCTGGAAATAAATATGATTTGCGGGACAAAATAGAAGGATTACTGGACAAATTAGAAGATTTACTAGACAAACTAGAGGATTTATTAGAATTAAAAGGTGCTTACTAGAAAAAAGTAAAGCCGCTGAGAGATTTTACTCCCAGCGGCTTTTCACTTATTTGTAATAGTTATAGATGGCCTGCGTTCCGTTATCTTCATAACCGAGTTCAATCAGCCGCTCATAAATAGATTCCGACAGTTTAAGGCCTGGCAGTTCCAATCCCATTCGGTCTGCTTCTTCAATGGCGATCCGTAAATCTTTTACAAAATGCTTGATGTAGAATCCAGGTGCAAAATCTCCGTTGATTATACGTGGCGCAAGATTGCTCAATGACCAGCTCCCTGCCGCTCCTGTCGTGATACTTTTCAAGACACTTTCAGGGGACAACCCGGATTTTTCTGCGTAGGCGATTGCTTCCGCCACTCCAAGCATATTGGAGGCTATCGCGATCTGGTTGCACATTTTCGTATGCTGCCCGGCACCTGCATTCCCCTGATAGACGATATTTGTCCCCATCGCTTCAAATAAAGGTTTCACTGCTTCAAATGCAGATTTCTCTCCACCGATCATGATCGACAGCTTGCCTTCTCTCGCGCCGACGTCCCCACCGGATACTGGTGCATCTAAGGCTTTCACCTGCTTTTCGTTAGCTGCAGCAGCTATTTTTTCTGCTAAAGCAGGTGTCGAGGTAGTCATATCAATCAGATACATACCCGGACGCGCAAAGGACAGCAATCCATTTTCCCCAAAATATACGTCTTCGACATCTGAAGGATACCCTACGATCGTAATGATGGTATCGCTTTTATCCGTAAGCGTCTCCAAATCTTCGCACCATTGTGCCCCGGCTTCAATCAGAGCTTCCGCCTTGGCTTTTGTGCGTGTATGTATACAAACCTCAAAATTTCCGGCCAGCAGCTGACCAATCATTCCTTTCCCCATCACTCCGGTACCGACAAAACCAATTTTCATTTCGAACACTCCTTCCCTTTCTTCCATCATATCAAATACAAAGTACGAAAAATATTAATAAACCAGACTTTTCTTATACTTTCACTTTTTAGTTTAAACTTGCTTAAAGTATAAAAAAGCTCCCCCTCCCTAAAAGTAGAAAGGGGACAGCTTTTTTATGAGTTATTGTATTTATGTTTATATTTGTCATAGGTGTTCAAAAGCTCGTCCAGCTCTTGGCTGATACGAATTGATTCAGGGCTTGTAAAGCCTTCCAGGAGGGCAACCCTGGTCATCTTTTTTCGCAGACGTTCGATTCTGACAAGAAGTTGATCGGCTTCATTGAAAGTGGACACCAGGTTACCTCCAATCCAGCTTTGGTTTAAAAATAGTGTACCATAGCAGGAGAGGATTGACACGTTGTATCCGCTTCAACTTCAGCTGATTTTTCTCTTTCTCCTCATATATTCCATGATCAATGTATCTAATGCTTGGCTTTCCTGGATCGTATATAGACTATCTCTCCCGTATTGATCGGCCAGCGTCAGCATTTTCTTTTGGGAAAGATTGATTTTCCCTTCCAAATCCTTCAAATTAACATCCTTATCTGTTAGTTCCACAAAATGATACCTCCAGAAACAATTTTTTCACCGAGATAAATTATGCCCGAAAATTTTTTCTTTGTAAACGATATCGCAAAACTAGACAAAACTCGTCAATATTAGTTGTTCTACTTTGATGGAATTGCTCGTAAAATTAAATTTATGCTCGTAATACTTTCCTTACACAGGAAATTTCTGCCCGGATAACACAATAATAGGAATCGTACTCATGAAGCCTGACAAATGTGTTAAAATAAGGAATGTGAAGCCAGTTACTTTCGAGCTTCATAGGACAATCTCGTCCACCTCTTCCAGAATAGTGAGAAGAGAAATCAATAAACGGCTATCATTAAGAAGGGAAGATCAAGATTGTCAGAAGAAGCTAAGAATGAATGGTGGGAATGGATCAAGGCCATTATTATCGCTATTGTACTTGCATTTTTATTACGCACGTTTTTCTTTGCCACTTCCATCGTCGAGGGGGCGAGTATGAACCCCACCCTTGAAAGCGGGGAACGTGTGATGTTCAATAAAATCATTTATTATCTGGAAGAACCCACTTATGGAGAAATCGTCATTATCCACCGCCCGGTGAAAAGTTATGTTAAACGAATCATAGCGCTTCCTAACGATGTAGTAGAAGTGAGAGACCATAAACTTTATATCAACGGAGAGAAACAGAATCAGGATTATCTGAATAAAAGCTCTATTGAGGAGACGACCAATTATGGTCCTGTAAAAGTACCAGACGGGCATTATTTCGTGATGGGAGACAACCGTTCAATCAGCAAAGACAGCCGTAACGGTCTGGGATTTATTAAAGAAAGTGAAATTATCGGGAGATCCGAACTCGTCATCTATCCATTAAAGGAATGGGGAATGACCCGTTAACAGTAATCATACTTCTAATTAAAAACCATCCTGTTGAATAAACAGGATGGTTTGCTTGTCAGGGATTCATTTTTTCCGGCAAATGGTGCAGCGTTTCGATCATGATATCAAGTTTCCCTTCAACGCGGTGCAGCAAATAAAAGGTTACCGCGATTGGGAAACCGACATCCGTCAGTAAGGATACCCAATTGTCCATCACTTGTCTCCTCCTCCCTTTCACATTAAAAGAGGCTGCCCTGCCGGACAACCTCTTCGGTTTTACAACTGGATAGCTGCTACGTTACGTTCCACTATGCGCGCTTCTTTCTTCGCTACTAAATCACCACCGCTGGAGTAAAAGCAATTAGCGGTAAGGATAGCATCCATCGCAGCATTGATTAGTGCTGGATCCGCAGGCTCTACAGGATCGTCTAAAGAGATGGTCACTGTCTTATCTTCCTCATTCTGAAATTTCAATTCTAATTTCTTCATGATCTCCCTCCTTTCTTTTCAAAGTTTTACTCTGTTAAATATTCATGATTTTGTTGTCATCTTTCCGTTCAATTGCGTAAAGCACGCGTTGCTGCAATGGTTCTAATGCTTTCGCTACCGTGTACAGCTGGTCTGCAGTCGCTCCGGTTTTTACATTGTTGAAATTTTTGTTCTTGAAAATGAAGTTTCCACGTTCGTCCTGTCCATTTTCAAGTACCAGCTGCAGTTGGGAACTCACTTTTTCACTTGTTACTGCCATGTCCCTCACCTCCTTTCAACTTTATAATCGAAAGGGGTGATAGAGTGGTGTGATGCTTTAAACAATTATTTTTAACGACTAGCTTAGCGTAGTTATTCCGATTAAGCTTTAACTGAAGACACAGTTTCGAGATAGTTGGGTCCGTTACCATGAAAGGATGGGATGGTACGGGAAACAACTCGCTTTCCTGCGGGGGACCTGGCAAGCTTCCTCGGGCTAAAGCCCTGTGGAATCATGCCTAGCCCCTTCTCCCGCGGGAGTCTCGCCGTTTCCCTTCCCATCCAGCCATTTTTATACTTAACGGCCCTTCAAAAGAAGAAAGAATGTAGCTGAAAACTTCATTTTGAAGCCATTATAAAAGGGATAGTGGTGCCAAAGTCTTGTTTCTTATTATCATTGCCGATTTTACATAAGAGTGATTTCGAAATCTTTCTATGAGAAGGGGCGTAGGGAAACGGTGAGACTCCTCGAAAATGCTACGCATTTCCTTCGTGCGTGGGCTAAGTCAAGAAGAAAATTCAAAGTCCTGTGGGAGCTGAGTGATAGATGAGGCCCCGCAAGGCGAAGCCTGAGGAGACTCAGCACACGCCCACGGAAAGAAATTAATGCGTAATCGCCTTGGGAGACACGACACGCATAAGCAGAACAGCAAAAGGGAAGTGATCTTTCTTCCCGTTGATGGACTGCTTATGTCGCGAGTGTCTAGGCGATGGAACTAGAAAGCGAATCGTTTCCCGAAGCCCCTCCACTCCAACAATATCTCGAAATCGAGTCTTCCATAATCCGGCCATATTACTGAATAAGGAGCTTAGTAAAAATCATTAATTGGACTTTCTAGAATATAAAAAAGCAGCTCAGCTTTGAAAGTACAAGTGAGCATTTGTACTTCAAAGCTGAACTGCTTCGTGCTGTTTGGTTTCTTTACTTATCAACCGTGATCAAAGATACAGTATCCGATGTTCAATAATAGGATAAGTGCAGAAATAATAAAAAATGTTACTTCCCACATGCGGCTTCACCTCCAGCATTTTCTCCGATAACTCAATGATCTGTTTTGGACGCTATAACCCTAAGTATTAGTATTTCCCCTTAAGCTGTATTGATAACCATAGCAAAAGGTATGTCTAATAAGATTTTACCTGCGTTTGCCATCTAAATCAAGCAAATTCCTGCGCCCAGTTTGTACATGTGGGTGCGTCATAGGCCAGCTATTCACAGTTTTGCCATAACTTTATTGCTGAAATGTGAAATTCATCACAAAATCAACTCAAATTTTGAAAAAGGTGATATGATGTAAGTGTAAAAGATAACACCAACACAAAAGCCGGCTACGGTGTTCTTCTTTTAACAAATCATGTGAAATAGTGAACAAAATCCTGTAAAGGAAGTGGAAACCATGATTAACAAATTTCTAAGAGAAAGCAATGTCGCAGCTGCAATTTTAACGGTGATTCGGGTTTACATCGGCTATGCCTGGCTGACTGCAGGCTGGGGTAAGTTGACAGGCGGCGGTTTTGATTCTGCCGGTTTCATGCAGGGAGCTATCGGAAAAGCAACTGGTGAACACCCTGCTGTCCAGGGCTGGTGGGCAAGTTTCCTTGAAGGTGTAGCTCTTCCAAACGCAGAAATTTTTACTTTCCTTGTCATGTGGGGCGAATTTTTAGTAGGGATCGCACTTATTTTAGGTATTTTCACTAACTTTGCCGCAATCATGGGATTAGCAATGAACTTCGCCTTCCTGTTCAGTGGAACTGTCAGCACTAACGCTCAAATGGTACTGTTGACCGTGTTCATTGCAGCAGCCGGATTCAATGCAGCTAAGTTTGGTTTAGACCGTTGGGTTATCCCATATATCCGTCAAACGATCACTAAAAAAGAAACGAAGAGCGCTCCGGTAGTGTAACCGATGCAGTCAATAACGTCTAAGAGCCATCACAAACCCCCATAAAAGGCGATTACCCGAACAGGAGAATCGCCTTTTATCATGATTTCCTATAGGGATGAGAAAATCTCGATGAAATGAACAGACCGATTTGTATAGAGAAGAATGCCAGCCTGATCTGCTGCTGTCACATAATGATAAGTCGCTCTCGGTGGTGGTGATTCTGTTTGTTCATAAAAATCAATCACGACATCCATCGGTACAAATAAGTTGATAGGAGTAGTGGCATTGCCTGGACTCAACGGTGGAAACGCATCTCCATATCTGGCTTTTGGCGTAAGAATTCCTGTTCCACTATGGATGATTAGCAGCGAAGCTTCTTGTTTTTGGGGCCTCATAAGAGGATAGGAGCCCAGCTTGAGTTTACCATCATAATCAAAAATACAATAGAAATTATCCGTTGAAGCAGATATGCTGCTGTCTTCCAGCTGCATGGATTCTTTCATTTCCGCCCATTCAGCTGGTTGAAGCTCGTATTTCCTTTTGTCCACCGTAAGGATTTCCTGTTGTTCGGAGGCGTTGAAAACAACCGCACAACTAGTGTCAGTTATATGTGTGGATGTTGTCCTCATCCGCTCCCCTCCTTCGCCATTTGATAGGTTTTATTCATTATATTTTTCCGCTGTTATTCTCATGTACAGAAAAAACCGGCTTATCGCCAGGCACTTAGGACAAAGCCCTTCTTCTTTACTTTTACGTCAATCATTTATTTAAAAAAGCCCCGTTAACCCGGGGCTTGGAATCAAAGGTACTCACATTCATGTTTGGCTTTCAAGCGGTTCCAGCGTTTTTCTACTTCTGCTTCAAATTCATGGTAGATTGCTTCGTTTTCCGGCTTGAGTAAATGCTTGGTCTTGCCAAGATATTTCAACCATTCACTGACCGGCTCGCGTTTATTCCTGGCTTCCGGGTCATAAGTGATAACAGTCTTTCCTTTTTCTACTTCATACAATGGAAAGAAACAGGAATCCACAGCCGCTTTGATGATGGTCTGGCCATAACGCTCTTCACTTTTCCAGTTTAACGGACAGGTGATCAGAAGTTTTCCATAAACGAGACCTTCGTGCTTGGCGTACCACTGGGCTTTGGCCGCCTTTTTGATTAAATCCTGCGGATAAGCTTCGGTGCCAGTGAAAACATAAGGAATATTCGTTGCAGCCATAATCTGCGGCGTATCTTTATGATGAAAGGTCTTCCCTTTTTGTTCTTTACCAATATTGGATGTTGAGGTCATGTGGCCGATAGGTGTCGAATAGGACATTTGCGATCCAGTGTTCATATACCCTTCATTGTCATACTCTACGATGATCATACCATGGTTCCTTAACGAAGTACCGATAGCGGAACCCATGCCGATATCCATTCCTCCATCACCTGTCACCATGACGAAAGTAAAATCATCTCCTACCTCTACTTCCCCGCGGCGTTTCATTTCATGAAATGCTTCCACTGTCCCCGATAAAGTAGCTGCACCATTCTGGAACAGGTTATGGATGAACGTCTGTTTATGAGAGGAATGTGGATAGGCAGCACTGACTACATAACCGCATCCTGTCTGGAATAAGACCACGACGTCTCCTTCGATGCCTTTGAAAAACAGCTCAAGACCCGGGAAGATACCGCAGCCAGGGCAGGCGCCATGGCCTGAAGCAATCCGCTTCGGTTTATTCATCAGCTGCCGGAGCGGCGGCACTTTCACCTTTAAGCTATCCGTCGCTTCATCATGAGTGACTTTTATCAACCCTGAATCATAAGAGCCGGAATGCTGGGGTTCAATGATAGGCAGCAGCTTTTTTTTCGGATCACCGGCATGTACGCCATAATAATCGAATGGTTTCGCAACGACAGAAGTTTCTGCAGCTTCTAACGCTTCATCAAAAAACACTTCTGCATCCTGTTCATAAAAATCTTTTCCTCCGACACCGAATACCCGGCTCAAAACAACCGGCTGCTGACCTGTCATTTCCTGTAACGCCGCTTTGATCTCCAGTGTCATATTCGCTCCATTGGCTCCGTAGCTGTCGGCACGCTCACCGACAAGCACGGCTTTGACATGTTTCAGCGCTTGCTTAATCGCTTCTTTCGGGAAAGGCCGGATCATATTCGGACTGATGACTCCGACTTTCTTTCCTTGTTTGCGAAAACGATCGACCACGTCTTTTGCCGTTTCGGCAGCAGAGTTGATTAAAAAGACCGCAGCCTCTGCGTCTTCCATTTCGTACGTTTCAATGGTCGGATATGCTCTTCCTGAAAGTTTTTCATATGCTTGCTGGATTTCTTCGTAAACCTGCTCTGCCCGGTACATGGCTTCCGACTGCTGATAATTATTATGAATCAGGTCATCTCCGTTCATATGGGCCCCGATGGTTACCGGATTTTCTTTATCTACGGCGTTTGGAAAATCAGTTGGACGTTCGCCGATGAAGTGTGACACTGCTTTCCTGTCTTGGAACGACAGGACTTTTCGTTTCTGATGGGAGGTGAAAAATCCATCGTAGGCAACGATGACCGGCAGACGCACATCATGATGTTCTGCTACTTTTAACGCCATGATATTCAAGTCATAAACCGCTTGCGGGGTACTTGCGGTTAAGATTACCCAGCCTGTATTCAGCGCAAAATACAAATCGGAATGATCCCCCCGGATATCAAGTGGCCCGCTGACAGCACGGGTTACAAGATTCAATACCATCGGGAAACGGGTTCCTGACTGTACAGGGAGTTCCTCCAGCATAAATAAGAATCCGTTCGCACTGGTAGCATTAAAGACACGTGCGCCACTTACCGCTGCTCCGTAACAGATGCCTGCAGAGCCATGCTCGCCATCGGCGGGTATCAGTTTGATTTCATGTTCTCCTCTTGCTTTCATCTGATCGAGATATTGGGCGATTTCTGTGGATGGGGTGATTGGGAAATATCCCATAATATGATAGTTGATCTGAGCAGCTGCCTTAGCAGCCATTTCATTGCCCGATTCAAAACTCACCTGCTGTCCTGCAGGAGCCTGCAGCTTTTCCTTTTCCGTTATGACATGATTCATTTCACCACTCCTTCCACGTAAGGGAACACTTGCTTTACGCGATGCTTGTCACTATAGCCGATCGTCTCTCTTATTTCGGTCAAAGCACTGGTTGGACAGACTTCAACACACTTCAGGCACCCTTTGCAATACTGGTAATCAATTCCCTGCAAAAACATCTGATTCCGGCCGCGTTTGTCTTCCCCTTCTTTCCATACAAAGCAAAAATCAGGACATACCGTGTCACAGTGAGTACAGTTGATACATTTTTCCTGATCGAAGGCAGGTAAAAATCCTTGTCTGGATCCACTTAAGTCTTTTTCGATACTGTTCGCCTGCGCGGTAATGACTCCTCCGATTACCTGTGTTCCATATCCTAATCGTGATGGCTGACGTTCAAACGGTTTCTGCTCTGCTCCTTCTGGCACTTGATAGCTTTTAAAGCGTACTTCCTCGTAGCCACGATTGAATGTCCGGATGTTAGCCTCGACTAAATGGGGATACTTTTTCCCAAACGTTTCACGAATCACATTACGCATCTTATCCGCGTCTAAAAAAACCGAGCACGCGGTATAGTGCACCAAGCATGGCGGTATTGATCCGCGTATTCTCTTCGACAGCAATACTCATGGCGTCAACAACCGCTAATGTTCCATGATCGAGTTCCAGCTCTTCCCTGACCGCTTCTATGTCACGTTCACTATTTACCAGCACCACACCATCCGCCTGCAAACCGCTGACGACATCGATGGTTTTATATAACGCTTCGTGGAACACCCCGATGACATGCGGCTCTTCAATCGGAGAATGGGCTCTGATTTCAATATCCGGTTCACAAAAACGAATGAATGCTTTGACTGGCGTCCCCTTTTTCTCGGAACCATAGGACGAGAAGTTCGATCCGTTCAGACCATGGCCTAACACGCCGGCTTCTGCCAGCATTTTTCCAGCCAGATTGGCACCTAGTCCGCCTATCGATTCTAAGCGGATTTCAAAAAAACCAAGTTCATTAGTAACAGGTAAAATGGACATAGGATCCTCCTTTGCTTTTTAAGTGACGTTGGCTGATTCTATGTCCATTATAAAAATTCCAAACCGGTCTGTATGTGACAAAGGTCATAACTGTAGCAATTTCTTATTAAAAAATTATGCTACACCTCATACCTGCTATGTATCTAAAGCAATATAACAGGTTATCATTTATCTTTTTGACATATAACAGTAATTATTTTTCTGCTGCTGGTTATAAACGTGTAAGTTCTGTTAAACGTTGTTGTTGATTTTTCATAAACCTTTTCTTACTGGGAAAGATAGGGATAAGGAGGGATATCTAATGCGTGAACAAAATATCGAACGACAAATGGATGAATTCACCTCGTTTCCTCATCAAATCAATGCACCGAATGTTGAAAAGAAAAAACGGAAGGCCCCTTTCGTCAATCCCTATGGTGTCACCATCGGAGACAGCTATTATGATTCCATGAACTCTCCACTCAATCACTGGAGTGAAGAAATCGACCCGGCTGTCATGTCTGGTGACGAGTGGGTCCATGAAACCAATGATATCGGCTGGAACACTTCTCATAACCGGAAGCTCATGGAAGAAAATTATTACGCAAAGCGGAAGAATTTTTCTCACCCCACTCATGACGCTTCTTATCAGACAGATTGATGCAAGATAAATAACTAAGTCTGGGTGAATGACCATACACGAAACTCCCGGTTGCATATAGTATCAGTGTACCAACCGAGGAGGTGAGCTTTTAATGTACCATTGTTACCCTTACGGACGTCGAGGTGCTTACGGCAGCAACTTCGCGTTGATTGTAGTGTTGTTTATCTTGCTCATCATTGTAGGAGCAGCATTCTACTGCTAATCATCGCATTGAAAAGCGCAAAAAAGCGCACTCCTTTATATAGGAGGCGCTTTTTTTGTGTTTATTTCAACCGATGATGATCCGTTCTTTCGGATAATGGTAATTTCCTGTTTTCTTTTTCTCTTTTTTCAAAGTAAACAGGAATGTCAATATCCCGATTCGACCGATGAACATTAGAAACATCAGCACAAACTTGGCAAACGTCGATAACCCGGAGGTAATGCCTGTGGATAACCCCACCGTCCCGAAGGCCGAGGTCACTTCAAAAAGAATATCTCCTATGGTGTACGGTTCTGTGATTGTCAATGCGACAACAGCTACAAAACAAATCATCACAGCCATGATGGTAACGACTACCGCTTTAATTAAATCATCGTCATGAATCTCTCGCCGGAATACCCGCACGCGGGTTTGGCCCCTTGCATAAGTAAGCATGAAAATGACAAGTAAAGCGAATGTGGTCGTCCGGATACCGCCCCCGACACTGCTTGGCGAGGCACCAATGAACATCAATGAGGATAGGAACAATTTCGTTTGTTCTGTCAATTGTCCGACATCCATTGTAGCCAAGCCTCCGCTTCGGGTCGTCACGGATTGGAAGAGAGCATAAAACAGAATTTCATGCCAATTTTTATCAGCAAAAAAGTGGTTGAATTCAAATAAAATGATCATCCCCATCCCAAAAATGACCAGCATTAAAAACGTAAACGAGGTCAATTTTGCGAATAAGGAAAACCGCTTCGTCTCTCCTGATGCAGTATTTTTAAAAAGGTATTCTTTCACTTCAATCAGCACCGGAAAACCGATGGCACCGGCTATAATCAACAGCATATGGATGAATTGTACGAAATAATCATCCTTGTAAGGGATCAGTGATGCCCCCGTTATATCAAAACCTCCATTGGTCATGGAACTGATAGCTCCAAAAAACCCATGAAGATAAGCTTCCCCCGGAGGATAATATTGTAAGAAATAGGTTCCGAGTGTGATAAAACCGACAAATTCAATCAACAGCACAACGAGTATGATTTGCCTGATCAGTCGGACGACGCCTTGGAATGAGGTTTGATTCTGATCGGTCATGATCAACCGGCGTTCCTTCAGACCGATTTTTTTTCCTAATAGCATCCAGATCGCTGTACCGATGCTCATCACTCCGATTCCTCCGAGCTGTAGAACAAACGCAAGGAGGATGATTCCGGTAGTACTGAAGGTATCCGCTACAGTGATAACACTGAGGCCGGTCACACTGACAGCACTGACGGCAGTGAATAATATATCAATGAATGATAGCTCCACACCAGGCTGATGCGCAACAGGCATAGCCAATAAGAGTGAGGATATCGTAACGGCAAATAAATAGAACAAAGCGATCAATTTGAACGGGGACAAGTTATTGATTGATCGTAAGTTCCGTTTCCTGATTTTCATATTGCTTCTCCTTTGTCGACTGACTGCGTCTGCTCTTTAAAGAATCTTCTACCCATTATAGCAGTGTGCTGCAGAAATTTCCTAGAGATTCAGCAAAAAATGTCCGGAATGTCTGGGGTTTTCCCGAATACTCAAGGTAAAATGGAAGCAGAAACCCGTGAGGAGGCAGACTATGTTCTTATCGGAATCATTAGCACAGAGGATATTGCAGGAAGTCAGAAAGTTAATGGATGAGGATTTCATCATCGTAAACACAGAAGGAAGTATCATCGCAAGTACCACGCGGGATCGTATAGGAAGCTTTCATGAAGGTGCGATGATCGCTGCGCGTGAGAAAAGGAATGTGATATTGACGAAGCAAGATGAAAGCCTGTTGCAAGGGGTCCGTGCCGGCATTAATCTACCGGTTTTGTTTCAACATCATGTGGTAGGTGTAATCGGTATCACAGGTGATCCGGAAAAAGTGACCCCGTTCGGTTCACTCTTAAAGAAAATGACCGAACTATTGATCCACGAAAATTATTATAAAGAACAAATGGAGTGGAAAACCCGTGCCATAGAAGGTCTGGTATTCGACTGGATCCACCAGCACCCCAACTCGGAAAACTTCCAGGAACGGGCAGATATGCTGGGCATTGATTTGACATTACCGAGAAGAAGCACCCTCATTCACCTGCGCAATATGAATGCTGAAAAGGAAACTATTGTTACAGATTTCCTAAAATCCCGTCTGCTTTCTACGAAGGACGATATTTTCGTCCGTCTTGGCAGCGATCGTTATGTACTCCTTGAAGCAGCTGTGAATACTGATACAACGGACTGGCTCCTCCATCGCAAGTCTTCGTTATTTAAATGGAAGCAGGAGCTTGATAAGCGGTATGGGATAACCATGACAGCCGGGATCGGTCAAACTGTTTCCAGGGAAAATGTTAACATTTCTTATGAACAGGCAGAACGTGCTTTACTGGTCGCAGATAAGAATGACGGGATATTTTGTGATGAAGAATTGGGACTCGAGATGTGTCTTCAGGAAATCAGTCATCCAACACGCCTGGATTTTATTACAAGGACGATCGAACCCATCAGAGATGAGAAAGATTTGATCGATACCTTGGATATTTACTTTAAAAACGATTTGAAGATAAAAGCTGCTGCAGAAGATATGCATGTACATATTAATACCATCCATTACCGGTTCAAACGGATCGAAGCACTTACCTCCCTTGACCCTAAAATATTCCGGGATTTAATGACACTTTATATTGGCTTATATTTTTTGGAGGAACAAACAAAAGAAAAGCGTGTAAGGGCTTAATTTTTGTACATTCCTCTATAGCTGTCAGCTATGGTAATTTCTTATAATGAAAGTAATCATTCTATTGAGGGAGTTTTTTTATGTTAACAGAAGCAGTAAAGCGGCAGCTCACAGCTATTGTGGGACCGGAAAATTTTCAAGATAACAAAGCAAGCCTGCTTGTGTATTCCTATGACGCCACACCACAGTTCCAGTCCATGCCAGATGCCGTCGTTGCTCCAAGGAATACCGAAGAAGTCTCCTCCGTATTGAAGCTGTGCAATGAAAACGAAATTCCTATTATTCCACGCGGTTCAGGAACGAACCTGTCCGCAGGCACCACCCCTTTAAATGGGGGTATCGTGCTGCTGTTTAAACATATGCAGGATATCATCGAGATTGACGAAGAAAACCTGACGATCACCGTCCAGCCAGGGTTGATCACACTCGATATGATTCATGCCGTTGAAGCGAAGGGGCTGTTTTATCCCCCTGACCCTTCTTCGATGAAAATCTCCACGATTGGAGGGAACCTGAACGAAAATTCCGGCGGGCTCCGGGGCTTGAAATACGGAGTGACCAGGGACTACGTGATGGGACTTGAAGTCGTTTTGCCTAATGGTGACATTATCCGGACCGGCGGGAAGCTTGCCAAAGATGTGGCTGGCTATGATTTGACCCGGTTGTTTGTAGGGTCGGAAGGGACGCTCGGAGTGATTACCGAAGCGACGTTGAAATTAGTACCGATGCCGGAAACGAAAAAGACGATGCTTGCCTTATATGAGGGTATTGAAGCGGCGGCAGAAGCCGTATCAAGCATCATCGCCAACCGTATCATACCGACGACCCTCGAATTTCTCGACCGTCCTACTTTGAAGGTCGTCGAAGAATTTGCCCAAATCGGTCTTCCAACCGATATCGAAGCGGTATTATTGATCGAACAGGATGGCCCGGAAGAAGTTGTAGAACGGGATATCTCCAACATCGCTGCACTTTGCCGTGAAAATCAGGCGATCCAGGTCGATATCGCAAAATCGGAAATGGAAGCGGATGCACTGCGGACAGCAAGACGGACAGCACTATCTGCTTTGGCGCGTTTAAAGCCGACGACAATTTTGGAAGACGCCACAGTCCCCCGCTCGAAAATCGCAGCAATGGTGCGGGCGATTAATGACATTGCAAAGCAATATGATGTGGAAATCTGCACCTTCGGCCATGCCGGTGATGGCAATCTCCACCCCACTTGCTTGACCGATGTCCGTAATAAGGAGGAAATCCATCGGGTCGAGCAGGCTTTCGAAGCGATTTTTCATAAAGCGGTCGAGCTTGGAGGTACGATTACCGGCGAGCATGGTGTAGGCGCAATGAAGTCCCCTTACCTTCACTTGAAACTGGGAGAAGAAGGAATTGACACCATGAAAGGGATCAAGCAGGCTTTCGACCCTAACAACATCATGAATCCAGGAAAAGTTTTTGCCAAGTCGGAACGGAAACGGGTGGTGGTACAGCCATGATTACAGCACAAGAAAAAAAACGGATCCAGACTGAATTCCAGGAAAAAATGGATTACGATGAACTGCTGAATTGTATGCGCTGCGGTTTTTGCCTTCCGAGCTGCCCGACTTATATCGAGAGTGGTTATGACGAAGCACACTCCCCCCGTGGCCGGATTGCGTTGATGAAAGCGGTCGTCGACGGGGATATTGAGCCCGATGAAGATGTGAAACGGTCACTCGATATGTGTCTCGGCTGCCGGGCCTGCGAGCCCGTATGTCCTTCAGGAGTCAAATACGGTCATCTGCTTGAACAGGCAAGGGATATCATCTATCAGAATCATCAGTTATCCACTTCAACAAAAGCAATTCGGAACATCGCTTTCACAGGATTATTCCCTAACCAGAGCAGAATGAGAACGTTGACTGGACTATTAGGTTTTTACCAGCGGAGCGGTTTACAAAAAGCAGCCCGACGCACTGGTCTCATGAAGTTTTTGCCGGAAAACCTGAGGACAATGGAACAAGTGCTCCCGGAAGTACCATCATTGAAACAGCTGAAGAACCGTCCGGACCATTTACCTTCTCTCATTCCGCAAAAGAAAAAAATCGCCTTCTTTTCCGGATGTCTGATGGATTCCATGTTCATGTCGACTAATGATGCAACCATGAAACTATTGCAATATGCCGGATGTGAAATCGTGATTCCTGACAGCCAGGCCTGCTGCGGTGCGTTGCACGGCCATAGCGGCGAGAAACAGCAGGCTAAAGAACTCGCCAGGCGGAATATCGCAGCGTTTGAAGCGTCGGGAGCTGATCATATCATCACCAATGCCGGGGGCTGTGGTGCGTTTCTTACCGATTATGATCACCTGTTAAAGGATGATCCGGAATGGGCACCGCGTGCAGCAGCTTTTGCTGCGAAAATAAAAGATATATCAAGCGTATTAACCGAGTTAGAGTTTGATAAACTTCCACTCGAACTCCCAGAACAAATCATTACCTACCAGGATTCCTGTCACTTAAAAAACGTACAGAAGACCTTCCTGGAACCCCGCCAACTGCTCCAATCAATCGCAGGGGGACAATACAAAGAGATGAAGGATGCAGACAGGTGCTGTGGTTCTGCCGGCATTTATAATATCGTCGAATCGGAAATGTCGATGCAGATTCTTGATTATAAAATGGAACAGGTTCAGGATACCATGGCGAAGACCATCGTTACCGCCAACCCGGGATGCCTGCTTCAAATGAAACTTGGCATTGAACGGGAAGGACTGACAGAAAGCATGCGCGCTGTCCATATAGTCGACCTGCTGCTTGAAGCATACGAGTATGCACGGGAGCCCGTGGGTTCATAAATTAAGAAAAGCACAATCGCCCTGAAAGACACGACAAGCAAAACGGCTGGAGGAAGGCGTTCTCTCCAGCCGCAAGGCGGGTTGCTTATGTTGCGAGAGTCTGGGCGGCTTGAAAACAGACAATGTAAAAACCCTGCCAATGGCAGGGTTTCAGTTTGGACATAAGGCCGATATTCTTATCTCAGTTTTTATTGTTGTTACTGCCGCGTTTCTTAAACTCTTCCAGGAGCTCTTCCCCCTGATAGCCTTCCTCGATCAACAGTTTCAACGTCTTTTCAATTTGGTCCTGCCTGCGATCGACGATCGTACCCATGAACAGGACATTCATATTATCACTGATGATGTTCGTGTCGATGGCATTCACTAAAAAGGTGGCGGGCTGGTTGGTTTCCTTTGTGATTTTCACCTGGACCAGCAATTCTTCTTCACTTTTGACATATTCTTCAAAGAAAGATTGATAACTTTGGTCTACATAGGCTTCGATTACCCAGCGTCCTTTATCATCCTCGCGATTGATAATCAGACCGTCAATCAGCTTGATTCTTCGCTGTGTGATGTCTTCAGCTTTTTCTTCAACTAAATCAAGGGAAACCAGCTTGAACGTCTTCATCCCATTCACTCCCACTTTATGTATCTAGCTTCATTATAGAATAGCCAGAGGCATTCGGCAAAATGTTTCTATAACTGTGTTAATGAAGAATCTCGATAAATATAAGTAAAGCTTAGAGCCTTGGAGGCGCTCTAAGCTTTTTTGTGTGCCACTATCCACCGATGTAGGACATTTCGATTTTTTTCTTCTTCATCGGTTTGCCTTCTGCACGTTCATCTGAATAACGGTCTGTCCGTCCGCTCCACAGCTTGATCAGCTCAAGTATCAGTTGATGGTCGCTGGCATGTTCGCGAAGCGGTGTTTTGATGTCATACCCTTCTGTTGCAAACAGGCACGTGTATAATTTCCCATCAGCAGACAAGCGGATTCTCGTACAGCTGCCGCAGAAAGAATCTGTCACGGACGATATGACGCCGATTTCCCCTTCCCCATCTACATAGCGGTAACGGGAAGCTACTTCCCCATAATAATTCTGTTCCGCCGGTTCAAGTGGCATTTCTGCGCTGATTCGATCAACGATTTCCTGTTTAGAGACCACGGTATTCATGTTCCAGCCATTGTGGTTGCCGACATCCATGAACTCAATGAACCGGAGAATCACATCGCTCCCTTTGAAATAGCGGGCCATCGGAAGGATCTGGCTGTCATTCAATCCTTTTTTCACGACCATATTGATCTTCACCTGGAGGCCTGCTTCCTGGGCCGCTTCAATTCCCTTCAGCACCGGCTTGGTTTTGACACCCCGGCCGTTAATTTCTTTGAACACATCATCTTCTATGGCATCCAGGCTCAGGTTGACTCGATCGAGACCTGCTTCTTTCAATTTTTTCGCCTGTTTTGTCAGAAACACACCATTGGTTGTAATCGCAATATCTTTGATGCCGTCAATCGCATACAACCGTTTGATCAGCTGATCGAGATTCTTACGGAGTAATGGCTCCCCTCCGGTAATTCTGATTTTTTCTGTACCGAACTTAGCGAAAATTTCCGCTAGCCGGACGATTTCATCAAAGCTTAACAGTTCTTTGAAGGGTAAAAATTTATAATCTTCGCCGAAGATTTCAGCTGGCATACAGTACGTGCAGCGGAAGTTGCACTGGTCGATGACCGATATCCGCAAGTCTTTCATCGGACGGTTCAACCGGTCCCTGATATATTGTGTGTCTGTCATAATAAAATCACTTCTCCTTTACTCCCTGGACAAGGAGCTATTCAAATGCTGCCTGACCAGAAGGGCCCTCCAGCAAAATTGCCTGGACGGCATCTCCGGCTTCAAAACCTCTCGTTCCACCAGGAAGCATGATTAATGCATCGGTATTCGCCAATGTGGTGACGACTGCTGATTTATCCATACCTGCCGGGCTTACAAGTACCTTCCCGTTTTCATAATGGATAAATCCACGGACAAACCGCGTAAATGGATTCGGTTTTGGAAAATCTTTGCCGAGCACGGCGTCAATTTTCCGGTGATACGGTTTGTCCACACCGGCAAACCGCTGGATGATCGGATAGGCGTATAATTCGAACCCTACATAGCAGGCAGAAGGGTTGCCGGAAAGACCAAATAATAGCTTGCCATCTTTCTCAGCTACAGTAGTAACACTGCCCGGGCGCATCGCTATTTTATTGAATAAAACTTCTGCACCTAATTTTTCATAAATGTCCGGCATCAAATCAAAATCCCCGACAGAAACTCCACCGGTAGTAATTAAAGCATCCACTTCAGAAAAAGCTCTTGATACAGCCTGATAACACGTATCGAAATCATCTTCCAGCTTGCCATAATATTTCACATGGCCGCCCGCCCGCTCGATCTGGGCAGCTATCATATAAGCATTCGAATTTCTGATTTTCCCCGGCTGCAAATCTTCATCGACATCCAGTAATTCTGTACCTGTCGCAAACAGACCAATCACGGGCTTTTTACCAGCCTTGACAGTTGGATACCCAAAAGTGGCAAGCAGCGCTTTTACGCCAGGATTAATGCGTGTCCCTTTATTAACGAGCACATCCCCGAATGAAGTTTCCGAACCTTTTTCGATGATGTTCTGGCCCTTTTCCATTTGCCGCTTGATCGTCATATAATCCATACCATCTTCTTCATAGGTCTGACAAATTTCAAACATGGCGACACAATCGGCACCTTCCGGGATTTCCGTACCGGTCATGATACGGACGGCTTCCCCACGTTCAATTGCACGGCTGGACTGGTGTCCTGCCCCTACCTGTTCAATGACGCGGAATGTCACAGGCTCGTCCGAACCGGCATCTGCTGTATCTTCTGCCTTAAGCGCAAATCCATCATAAGGGGATTTATTAAAAGGCGGGATTGGATGAGAGGCAGTGATATCTTCAGCTAAGATTCTATTTTCACACTGGTCGATGGGCACCTCTTCCCAACCACCGAATTGTTCATACTCCATGACTTTTGCTACTGCTTCCGATACCGGAATCGGTTTGCGATCGAATTTCATTAGTAAAACAATCCTTCCCTTTGACCCATCTATTAGTAATTCTTCTTATCTGTCATTCTAACGTAAATAATCTTTATTTTGTAAAGTTATGATTCATAGCATCATTTCCCTCATTATAACAGCCGCTATCTTCATTCCGAACGGTGAATTTTTAACGTTTCATGAACACTTTAGACCCGCTGGAGCTGTTTTTTCTTGGGCAATTAGGGGTAGATTACTATTAAAAGGATTGATGGAGGGATGGAACATGAACACTACATACGATGTAATCGTCATCGGTACAGGGGTAGCTGGCAGTACGGTCGCAACTAAGGCCCAGAAAGCGGGGCTGGAGGTGGCCATTGTTGACGAACGTCAATACGGCGGCACCTGTCCACAGCGTGGATGTGACCCGAAAAAAGTAATGGCCGGAATCAGTAAAATCTTCGATGATGCCAAACGGGTGAAAGGTTTGGGATTAGATGGAGACGTAACTTTAAACTGGAGAGACCTGCAGGCATTTAAAAAGAAATTCACCGAACCGGTCCCTGAAGGTACAGAAGAGAAGTTCAACTCTTTGGGGATCAGACGATACCATGGCACTGCGAGTTTCCTGGATCCCCACACCTTAAAAATCGGGGGACACAATGTGACAGCTAAATATATAGTGATAGCTACGGGTGCCAAACCGGCTGACCTTCCATTTGAGGGATTTGAACATTTGGTTACCAGTGACCAGTTTTTAGAGATGGAAGAATTGCCAGACCGTCTTTTGTTCGTAGGAGGAGGCTATATTTCGTTTGAGTTCGCTCAGCTGGCAGCACGTCTAGGAAAAGATGTCATCATTGTCCATCGTGGTCGTAACGTTCTGGAAAATCATGATTTTGAGATGACCAATAAACTGATCGAGCACACGAAAGATTTAGGTGTTGAAATCCATACAAATACCGAAGTGACAAAGGTTACAAAACTCGACTCCGGTTATAAAATAGATGCAAAAAAGTTCAATCACGAACATACATTGAAAGCAGATATGGTGTTCCATGGAGCTGGACGGGCTCCCAATATCGATCATCTGGAACTTGCCAACGCGGGTATCGAATTTTCGAAACAAGGAATCAAAGTGAACGAAAACCAGCAATCGAAGCCACACCAGCATATATACGCAGCGGGAGACTGTGCGGATACCGGGCTTCCACCGCTTACCCCGTCTGCAGGAGAAGAAGGAACGCGCCTGGTACGTCATTTGTTGGATGGCGAAACCAAGGTCCCTGTACAGAAACCGGTACCTTCCATCGTTTTCACCTATCCTGCACTCGCTTCGGTAGGATTAAGCCAGCAGGAAGTACGTGAAAAGAATATCCCATACGAATCAGAGTCGAAAACAATCACGAAATTTTTCACGTACCAACGAACGAAGGAGCCAGGAGCCTATGTGAAAATATTGCTGAACCCTTCGACAGGAGAAATTCTTGGGGCGCATTTTTTATCCAGTGAAGCCGAACACCTGGTCAATATCTTTACATTAGCTATCCAAAAAGGCCTGACGAAACACGATTTGAAATCTGTCCTTTGGGGCTATCCGACTGCGGAAAGCGATATCCCAAGCTTTTTCTAGTTGTAACTCCTCTCATTTAAAAGAAGGCGGGATCCATCTGCATTGGATCCCGCCTTCATATTATCAATAATTAATATGTTTTAATTTAATATTTTCCAACCGCCGCTGCACTTGTTGCTGGTGCATTTCTTCTTTGACTATCTCATGCTCCGGGCGTTTGACAATAGAAATATTGAAAAATAATATACTTAATTTCATGAGAAATTTCCCCTTCCGATCGTTTCATTATTCCAGCTAAGCGCTATCCTTCTCCACATTCAGCCATTCCATGAACCTTATTAATTTCATCATCGTAACTCATCCTTTCTGTTGTGTTTTTGATTTTACAGTTGAAAATGTTTCAGTTTGACATCTTCGATACGCTTACTGATTGTTTGGTGGCGCTGCTCTTTCCTCTCAAGCACTTCACGTGGTTGTTTTTGGATGATAATTGTAAAAAATAACATATTAAGTCTCATGATATTACCTCCCTTCATTCAGGGAATATCTAATCCGAAGCCATCTCCTCCTGTGACCAGCCTGCAATGTACATCAAGTATCCCGTCATTAGTTAAACTCCTCTCCCTCATGATTTAGAAATTTGATAAATACATCATTTTCCGGTCGAACAATTCTTCTTCCGGCGTTCGGTGGTATTTCGGATCTTTGGTCCCCTTCAATTTTTTTCTTTTCTCGATTCTGATCGTGAAAATAAAAAATGGAATCGTCATAACACTCACCTCCTGGAAATTGATATCTATTGTAAAGGATGTTTCCAACACCCTTTTACACACGTACAAAAGCGCAAGCGCCTTGCTAAAGTATTATTTCTCGCACAAGAAAAAGCCACAGGAGAATCCCATGGCTTTTAACAAGCATGCCCATAAAGCTGTCAATATAGACAGTTGGGCATACGTTCATTAAAAAAACCACAAGTCAATCCTATGATCGACCTGTGGCTGTTATGCACAATTTCATGATAGTCAGAATATTAAAAATTAACGCTCAGCTGAGGTCGATCGGATAGCTTTATTTAATTGATGGAAGTAAAGAGTGATATTTTTCATTGGATTCGACCTCGCTTTCTGAGAAATTTTTCTTACAAAGGAAATTATATATAAAGACTCGATAAAAGTAAAGCCTATTTCTGAAATAAGTTATACTATTTATCCTGTGGTAAGATGCTGGGCATCTCCTGCCTTATGCTCAGCAATTTTTTCATCCAGCTTTCGCAGCAGCTTGATTGCTTCCTGGCGTGACATTTCTTTGTAGTGATGCATCCCGCCAGGCTGTTCGTCCATCGTATCAGCCTCTGCCACCACTTTCTGCAGTTCCGTCCGTTTTCCATCCACGTCAAATGGCAGATAACTGTCCGTGTGAAGAAGTACCGCCAGCGACACTTCTTTTGCCACCAGACGGTCCTCACCAAGACGAATCAATAATTTGTGGGCGCGCTCCGCTCCTTTGATCGCATGGATATCGTGACGGCGGTATTCCTCGTAGTCCCATTTTCCATCACGATACCATTCGTAATGACCCATATCGTGAAGCAAAGCCGCTTTTGCTGCTAAATCGACGTTCACTCCCCGCTTTATGGCAAGGTCAAATGCATTATATGCAACGGAGACGGCGTGATTGACACCCGATCGCTGCAGATATTTCTGTGTCACGCGATGTTTGAATATCGTCTCTAATGTTACCTTTGACATCGAAATCCCTCCGCCTGAATTTTTTATAAATAAATATAGCATGTAGTTTGCAGTTGAACAATTTATTATATCTATGCCCGTGAAAATAGAGTTTAAACGCTTTTGTGAAAAAGAGAACACAGCATGGCATTCCCTTCTCCACTGCTTGAATTCTATGCGAACCTGTCAGGAAGGGTTACGGCAGATATCGATATACAGGTATATAGTACTATTTGCTAGTCCTGATGTTTGACAGCAGCTCACGCAGGGTAACTTTAAACCAACACAACAAAAAGCGTTAAAAAAATATGAGGTGATTAGATTGAAAGAACTAACATCCTATCAAGTACATTTGAACCAGGCGGTAACAACTTCAGAAATTATAGATATCCATAAATTTGTAAGTAACAGTGATTATGAAATCTATTTGCATCAGGATCAATTGATTGCGGATGCAACCATTATGCCAAAGTTAATGTCTTTCTTTTTACTGGCCAACACAAAGAAGCCCATCAAAATGATTATTGATGGCGATAACGCAGAATCTGCTTATCAAAAACTCCAGAACATTTTAAGTAAACATATCAGGCAGTCGGATCAACGTGTGAAGTACAGTGCGTCTATGGCTGATGAACAAATTTCTATTGTGGTATAAATTCCTTCAATGGTAAATAGATGGATTACAGCGTAGCAGCTATGAAACATGGGTTTATCGGTATCATATAAATTTTATATTGTAAACACGCTCTCAGCGATAACTCCTCTTTAGAGGGGATTATCACATAAATCATCCTTTTCTCCATCTAAGGACAACGCCCGGCTTGGTTATCCAGCCGGGCGTTGTTCATGTTGTTAAGGGTTAATATTTTCCAATAAAAACATGGTTCGTTATAATATGAATTGAATACGCTTACGCAAAGGAGAGAGGTACATGTTTGATATTGCAATTATTGGTGCAGGACCAGCTGGTGCAAGTGCGGCATTGTTTGCAGCAAAAGCAGGGAAAAATACCGTCATGTTCGACCATGGAAAGAGTATTACAGCAAAAGCATGGGTGGAAAATCATTATGGCGTAGAAGAAATCGAGGGGCCGGAATTGTTGAAAACCGGTCAGGAGCAAGCGAAAAAATTCGGAGCTGAGCTTAAAGATGATGAAGTGACTGCTATTGAAGAAAGCGGATCCGGTTATACAGTAAAAACGGAAAACGGCAGTTTTGAAGCAGCACACGTCATTTTCGCAACCGGTATGTCCGCTAAACTTGCTGAGGAATTCGGCCTGACTGTTGAGGAAGGAAGCGAACCGCGTGTGGCGAAAGTCATCAAAGCAGACCCTCAGGGCAGGACAGATAAGAAAAATGTCTGGGCAGCAGGTACTGTTGCAGGGGTAAGTGTCCATACCATCATCACTTCCGGCCATGGTGCTCATGTGGCTATCAATGTCATTAGTGAACTGAACGGCGAACGTTACGTCGATCATGATATCCTGAAAAAATAATCCTGGCTTAATTCAGAAGCCAGCAAGACTAAAAGACCGCTCAGTCTCAGCAGAGCGGTCTTTTTGATAAAATATCCTCTATTTTTCTTCGATTTCCCAATCAGGCTCAAATTGCACGCACCCCTTCAGGGTTTGAGCAACCGGACAACTTTTCTCGAATACAGCTAAGGCTCTCTCAGCCGCATCCCGTTTTCCTTCCGGTATCTTTAGTTGATAATGACAGCGGATTTTGGTGATCTTCAACACCCCATCCGGTGCTTCAATCACTCCTTCGAAGCTGCCACGAAGTTTATCAGGAAACGTTGGTATTTTACGCGCCTCCAGCGCGCCAGATAATGTTCCCGTAAGTCAGCCACCTGCTGCTGAAACAATGTGATCCAAAGTGGATGGATGTTCTGTTTCAGGGACAGCCTTGTAGAACTCCTTGACTCCACCGTGTACACCATAATAGACCGGCTCTTCAAAATCTGCGATATAAGCACGGCGGTTCGGACGTTCCTCCTGAATGATCGTTATCCTGGAAATTTCAATCGGATCGCTCACTTTTGAATTCCTCCTTCATTAAATTCATAATATTATAATTCTTCCCTGTTCCGGGATTGAAAAAACATTGATTTTCATAGAAATGTCCGGATACAGTGTCAAAAGGCAGTGAACTATTTCAAAATGGGACGTAAAAAAGGCAGCACCTCCTGTCTAAGAGATTGCTGCCTATTTAGAGACCGTTTTCACCAGGCTATCGGCCAAATGACGTTTTTTAAAAATTCATGAAAGACAAGGACTACAAAACAGAACAAAAATAATTTGTTATACGACTCACTATCTTTTGCAAGGGATATAAACAGCCAGCCAGTCATTAGAATGAAAGAAATCAGCGATAAAATCTCCAGATACTGCACTTGTTGTTCTGTTGCTAACATCATCATGACCATCCATCCCATCAGAGCTGCCATCAGCCCATGGACAATTGCCGGCCATTGCAAGGTATCTTTGAAACCGAACACAAGGCTAAGCAGGCCGGCAAGCACTACCCCTAATACGAGGACACCGATAAGGGATGGTAAAAATAAAGACACCAGACTGCTCACATATAAAGTGATCACCATGATGACAGCAGTGCTGACAGCATGATGGTGACTTTCCTTTACTAATTTCCTTAATTGATATATAACCAAAAGCGCTACGAGTGATAAGATTGTGATTAACAATATCATTGAAGAATGCATCTGTAATTCCCCCCACTGCATCTTATGCAGGGATGGGGTCGGACATGCACACCGGGAAAAGCCCACTTGTTTCTTTTATCAGGCAGCTTTGATATTAACGGGGACGGCGATCTTCCACTTGTTTTGAAATTTCATATTCGTTGAAATACACAGTATCACATCCTTTTCATTCATTTTTGTCAATCACACGTGCCTTCTCTGCATTTCGATCCAGACATCGCGATACGGATTGCGCTTCGTTTTCTCGATCCATCTTTTTAAGAAAATCATGTTTATCTCCTCCGTTTGCTTTTCTTACGTCTAAGTATAGGGGCTTTTCATTCTTTCCATAACAGCCAGCAGAGTGATTATACTTCAGTCTTTAGACCGAACTTTTCATCGGACCAACAAAAGCGCAAGCGCCTTGCTAGTAATGACGTTCGACTAAAAACGGCACGTCCTCAAAAAAGACTTTGTCTTTTTCTGCGAAGTATTTTCAAAGAAGTAGTTCTGGTGTGCCAACGTCGAACTGACCTGCATCCTCGAAAAAGGAAACCGCTTTTTCTTCGTGCGATGTAGTTCTAAGAAGCTTTCCTTGTCCTGCAGGCCTCCGACAAGCTTAAGCAAAGCCTCGCCGTGACGTTCTCTGTCACAGAGAGGATTGACTTAAGACCTCGAGGGGGTAGGCGCTGAAGCTGGATGAAACCCACAAAAAAGGTGCCCGCTTCCTCCTGTAAGGAAACGGGCACCTTGTAGACATTTTTATCAGGGGGCTGGTTTAACTGAACCAGCCCTTACGTTTAAACCAGATGATCATTGCTACGGACAGCACCATCATAATCAACCAGACAATTGGATAGGCGTATCGTTCATCCAGCTCTGGCATGTACTGGAAGTTCATTCCGTAAACACCAACGATGAAAGTCAGGGGCATGAAAATAACGGAAATGACAGTCAGCACCTGCATCGTTTTGTTCTGCTGGTGTGAGGTTAATGATAAATAGCTGTCCCGGATGTCCTGCGTCAAGTCACGATTAGAGGCAATCACATCTGCCAATTTGATCAAATGATCATGCACATCTGCGAAATACTCTTTCCCCTGTTTCACGCCATCGAGATGCTGGGAATTGAGGATACGATACAACAATTCACGCATCGGATGGACCGTCTGCCGCATGGTCAACAGTTCACTGCGCCGGTCGAACATTTGCTCCAGCAGCTTATCGATGGAGAGGTTTTTCGTATTATCTTCTATTTCATTGATGTGATCCTCAATTTCATAAACGATCGGAAAATAATTATCGACGACGGCATCAAAGATGTAATGTAACACATAGTATTCATCCCAGGTCGGCTGCTTTTTCTTGACCATCCGGATGATATGATCCAATATCGGTAATTCTTGTTTATGGTACGTAATAATAAAGTCCTCGCCAAAAAAGATATCGATTTCCTGTTTCTTAAGCTCTTTAGCGTCAATCGCATGGATGACGATCAAGGTATGATCCTCATAGTAATCCATCTTCGGTCGCTGCAGATCATGAATGCAGTCTTCGATGGCCAGCGGGTGAAACTTGAAATAACTGTCGAGCAAAGCGGTCTCCTCTTCCGTGGGCTGATCGAAGTCTACCCAGTACCACCGGATGTCGTGCGAGTTCAAGGCTTCGAGCGATTTGGCTTCGATAAGTTTTCCTTGTTTTGTATAAGCGGTCAATTTCAACATATTAAAATCCTTCCTGCTTCTTCCTTTAACTTCTAATTATATTACCCAACTGCTTTCATCCAAAACATGATTCCTGGATGGTTAAATACCAGAGGAAGTATGATAGGATAAGGAAGAAGGATTAACCTGGGGGTGGCTTGATGACCGCTAAAGAAACCATACTTATTGGAAGACGCGTCAAATTAAGAAGCATTATGGAAGAGGACCATGAACAATTATGGAAACTCATTTATAAAGATAAAGACCCGGAATGGAAAAAGTGGGATGCTCCATATTATCCTCTCGAACCCCATACCCTGGACAGCTACAGAAGCTACGAACGGGCAAGAAAAGAACGGCTCTCCCCCGATGAACCAGACTCTCGGCTGATCATCGAAGTGGATGGAGAGTTGATCGGGACCGTGAGTTATTATTGGGAACATAAGGCTTCGCTCTGGCTCGAAGTAGGGATAGGCATTTACCGCCCTGGCTATTGGAATGGCGGATACGGTACCGAAGCACTGACCCTATGGATTGCTTACCTGTTTTCTGTTATGCCGCTGGCCAGAGTCGGCTTGACAACCTGGTCAAAGAACGAGCGGATGATGCGTGTAGGAGAAAAACTTGGGTTGAAATTAGAAGGCCGGATGCGCAAATGCCGTATTTATGAAGGAAAGCATTATGATTCCATCCGGATGGGTGTCCTGCGTGAAGAATGGGAAGCGATCCACGGAACAATCGAGAATCAAACGTTTTCCAAGTTGTGAAATCCCGCGATGCGGGATTTTTTCCTTTTTTATTAAGTTGGCAGGGCCGGGAGTAAGCTGCTCCTAGCAGCAACTTACATTAGAAAAGGAAATACTAGACATTCGGTTGATATACTAGACAAACTTAAGTGGTAACTAGACAATAATAAGGATTTACTAGACAATTTCGAGGTTTTACTCGGAGGGCTTCAGGAACTTCATGGCTTTTAATAAGCATAGGAATCTTCCTTTTTAATAAAAGTAAAACGGACAATTTCCTCAGCGTCAAAAAGCTGAATTTCCAGTTTGGCGGCTTTTCCCACCCTGAAAATCCAGCTCTATGTCAAAATATTAGCAATTTTCCTGATACATTATACCGAGACAAATCTATAATTGCCCATCATACCACTGAAAATATCCCCAACGGACGGAACAATAGACACTGATTCCGTATAGGGACAGCATCACGCCCAGGAAGACCCAGTCTTGGAGGGTGATTTTCATCTGCCTGTAAAAGGTTCGTTCTTTGCTGCCTGTGAACCCTTTGGATTCCATTGCAATTGCTGTCCGCTCGGCTTTTCTGATGGCGCTAGCTAACAACGGGATGACATAGCGCTTCATCTCCTGCACTCGTCCGCTTATCCCCTTGCCCCTGCGAAGCCCACGGATGCGGTGGGCCATCCGGATCGCTTTCCATTCTGTCATCATCATCGGTAAAAAACGATAACCCGCAAGTACCCCATAGGCAATCTTCGGCGACAGTTTCAATTGCTGCATCAGACTGAGCAAAAAACCGGTTTTATTTGTTGTCAGGATAAACATCAAGGATAACAAAGCAAAACTGAGTACTCGTAATGACAGTGACAGTGCTACTTGCAAGTCTGCTTCAGAAAAGGTTACAAATCCGATAGTAACCATATTTCCTTCCTTGCTGCCGACATCTCCGAAGAGAAGCGTCGTCCAGAAAAATCCAAAAGCAATGATCAGGAATGGCACAAAATAAAGCGACCAGCTTTTTAATGACACCCTGCCGAATAAGAAGGTGAGGGTTACTACCCCACTGGAAAACAGCAGCGGGGTGATCGGGTCGAAAACAAAAGCCAGCAGGAACACAGCCAATATTATCGTTATCGCCTTCATGCTAGGATTGAGTTCCTGTAAGTTCATGATGATCCTCCCTCTCGTTCACCGCTTCTTCCAGTCTCACGCGAAACGGTTTTTGCAAATGATGGTGCGCCAGCCAGCGATTATTTTTTTGCCATAGCTGAGCAGGGGTACCTTCAAATGCCAACTTCCCTTTCTCCATTACCAGAACATGATCGGCATGCTGATTGACGAGTTCCATGTCGTGCGTGACCATCACCAAAGTAGTCCCAGCTTGATTGCGCTGTTCCAGCAAATCAATGATTACTTTTGCTGCCTGCTCATCCTGGCCGAAGGTCGGTTCATCTAACACCAACAGACTTTGATGCTCGACCATCATGGTGGCGATACTCAACCTTCGTTTTTGTCCCTGACTCAAGGTGTATGGATGACGGTCAGCGTGGGCAAACAAACCATACCTTTTCAGCAGCTGGTTTGTTTTTTCAGTCACCACTTCTTCTGGAACCCGCTGCAAACGCAGGCCAAAGGAGACCTCATCAAAAACAGTATCAGCAACAAATTGATGTTCAGGATTTTGAAAGACGTATCCGATTTCCTTCCACAACCAGTGATCCCTGTAATCAGCCATGACTTTATTGTTCAAGTGAATATTACCGGACGTGGCATCGAGCAGTCCTGCCATCAGCAGACTCAGGGTAGTTTTCCCGGCCCCATTGGCACCAACAATAGCTGCCCATTCTCCCTCTTTGATTTCGGTCGTTATATCTTCAAGGATATGTTTATAACAGACGTTTTGCAGGTAGAGGTGGGACTTGTCAGATTTAGCTTTTGGCATCTTTGGCGGTGACTCCTTCCACTTACGCGAGACCGAGTCTGTACTTATCTTCCCGGCCAGGGATTCCAGGCGGACTGGAAATTCCTCGCCAAGTTCTATCAAGTCATGATCACTCAACTCCTGAGCTGTCCGGAAAAGCTCCGGAATCCAAATCCCCTCGCTCCTGATGGTTTCGTAATGCTGCAAAAATCCTTGGGTGATCGATCCGTCATAAAATATTTCTCCGTGACGATTCATCATGAGACAACGTTCTGCGTACGGGAGCCATTCATTTAGATTGTGTTCAATGATCAATAAGGCAAAGCCTTTTTGTTTTTGCAGCCTAATTACTGTGTCTATAAACGAGTTTCTGGCATGTGGATCGAGTAAAGAAGTCGGTTCATCCAAAATCAATAGTTCAGGTTCCATTGCTAACACACAGGCCAGTGCCAGTTTTTGTTTCATTCCTCCGGATAACGTGGAGATTTCTGCTTCCTTCACATCTGATAAGCCAACCATTTCCAAAGCCCAATCCACTTTTTCCATGATTATATCAGGCGGAGTCTGCAAATTTTCCAAACCAAAAGCCAGTTCATCTTCGACAGTCAGCATACAAAACTGGCTTTCCGGATCCTGAAAAACCACGCCAACCCGCTGACTCAATTCTCCTGCTTCGAATTTTTCATAGGGCACTCCGTAATAATATCGTTTGCCTTTCAGCGTTCCATCCAGTTCCCCTGGATATAAACCATTCAGGCAATACGTCAACGTGCTTTTTCCAGACCCGCTTGACCCAAGCAGCATTGCAGTCTCCCCGTGTGATAGACAAAAATCAATCCCGTTCAATGTCGGAGTCCTGGCCTCTTCATAATGTAAGGTGAGCTGATGCACTTCTATTAATGGTTTATCATGCGGCGCCATGTTTATTTCTCCTATGCTCTTTGCCAAGGGCAAAATTGTAGAGGACACCAGTTTTCGCAAGTGCATCGCTGATAGCCTTTCCAAGCAGCCCTGCGATAACTGCACCACTGATCAGACGGGCAACGAACATGGTGGCAACATAGGTAGTTGCAAGTGCGGCATAGCCAGACAGGAAATAGCCCCAGACAAAACTGAACACAGCTGACCCCATCCCTGCTGCCATCAGCACCCAGACATTGTACATCCGGTATCGGGTGGCGGCAAAAACCGCTTCAGCGCCAAGTCCCTGGATCATACCTGTAATGATCAGCATCGGTCCGACGGCATTTCCGAGCATTACTTCAATGATGGCGGCAATTGTTTCGGATAGAAATGCGGCACCCGGCCTCCTGATAATATAAGCAGCGATAATGGAGACGATGAACCAAATACCAAAGATTACATCATAACCGATTGGGCCAAAAAACCCGACCAGCAATTTCCCGACAGGAAGAAACGCTAAATAAACGACTGCAAATACAACTGATAGTACGGACATAACAACGATTTCTTTCATTTTCCACTTACTCATGACCTGCCTCCTTTTGATGGGAAGGACTATTTGCAGAAATGGAAGCTGTCATCACGACATGAGCATTATGTTCCTGGGTTTCGGCGAAGGCGTTTTCAAGTGTAGTAAAAATGTGAGCTGCTGCTCCTTTCAGTTTAGTCGCATAATGGATGCCCTCGACCGTGAGTCCACGTTGTTTGGCAGCTTCGATTTGTTCCATGATCTGATCCATGTAACTGTCAGATCCAAGCGGATACAAGGCAAAATCACAAGCGGCATATTGGTTTATATCGGTTGGAGTGTTTAATTTACGATCGTCTTCAGCCATATAGACATCGCCATCCGTATCACCCGGACAGCCAATGGAATAAGTTCCTGAAAAGGCTACATGGTGGCCGGTTTTTGCAGCATAAGTAAAAATAGCTTCTGTCACATCGAACACATGGGCAATCTTTCCTCTCACACATGTGCTGACATCATCCGTCTCTAACCAGACCTTTGAGGTATCGACTTCATCCAGAGCTGATAAAATGACATTCACGAAATCATCTGACATCGGGTGTACCGAAAAGCGGCACCCGGCAATTCTGCTTGTTCGTTTACATACGTTATTGGACACGAACATTCCCCTCCTTTTTTATAC
>NZ_KI543236.1:521635-826875 GCF_000496835.1 Thalassobacillus devorans MSP14 | reverse complement strand
CTGCATCCCTAGGGGAATGCAGTTCAAAGGTTAGTTATAGGTCGATAAAAATGATTCGTGTCACCTTTTCTCTGCACTTCCCCACGCTGGTATTATCCAGTTCGGGTTCCAAGGGTCAGAGTCGTGTGACTCCTCTCAGCTCAATCGCACCCCTAGTGCTCGAATCTTGTTATGCAGTTTTTTTACCTATTTGTAGCTTAATAGAAATCCTTTTATTTGTAAACCATTTTTTACAGTAAAACGTCCCACCAGATTTTGATGGCTGTGCCGACAATTAAAGCCGCCAGAATACCTTGTAATAACTTGGTGTTCACTTTCTGTCCTGCTTTGGCTCCAAGTGGAGAAGCGATCAGACTGGCAACAATCATAATGAGAGCTGGAACAAGTACAACCTGGCCGGTCATCACTTTTCCGACAGTGGAACCAATCGATGATAAGAAGGTGATTGCCAGGGAAGTTGCGATAGTAACACGGGTTGGTATCTTAAGAACTGTTAACATGATTGGAACCAGCAGAAAAGCACCTGCAGCACCGACGATTCCTGCCGCTACACCAACGATGAATGCAGAAACAGCTGCAACCATTTTACTGAAAGTTACCTGATCTGGCGGAAGGTCATCGTTGTTCTTCCTGGGAATGAACATCATGACCGCTGCTGTCAATGCTAAAATACCATATACGATTTGAATACCTTCTTCAGTCATGAAACGGGAGCCATAGCTTCCGATGAAACTACCGATCAGAATACTTACACCCATATAAATAATGAGGTCTTTGTTCAAGTAGCCGCCTTTTCTGTAAGCCCAGGCACCGGCAATCGTAGCAAAGAATACCTGAACGGCACTAATTCCGGATACTTCGTGGGCAGTGAATGCAGCGAAACCTAACATTGGTGGTATATATAAAAGCATTGGGTATTTGATAATTGATCCGCCGATTCCTACCATCCCTGATACATATGAACCTGCAAAACCGATGATAAAAATCGTGATATAAAACCATAAATCCATTTTTTCTTCCTCCTTTACCTATTTAAGCATTACCAATTGGAAGGGGACAGCCATCCATTTACTGGAATGTCTGTCCCCCTTATTCTGCTTAACCTTTCCTGATCCAGAACTTAAGAACATCGTCTTCTTCTTTTTGCTCGACGAGTTCATGTCCGCTGGAATCTGACCAGGCAGCTAAATCTGCTTTTGCACCTTTATCTGTTGCGTGGATTTCAAGAATGTCTCCGCTGTTCAATTCATCCATAGCTTTTTTCGTCTTTACGATTGGCATTGGGCATGCCAGACCTTTTGCGTCTAGTACTTTATTTGCTTCCATGTTAAGAACACTCCTTTTGTAAAATTAATGAGGGTTTCCCTCCGGAGTCCGGAGGGTTAAATCATTAGGATACCGCGCAGCGGTTTGGTCCGATTTCCATTTCACGCTTTTCTTCTTCTTCTGGTGTCAGTTTACCCATGTTTACCTGGCGTATTTCCTGATACGCATTTGGTTGTGGCGGAAGGTTTTCTGTAACCATCTTACGGAATTCGCCTTCGTCTTCCACATTCAAACCTGTGTTGACTTTATAAAGTTCACCAAGAGGTGCTGATACTTTCCCGTCATCCTGTACTTCACTCATGTTAGCGAAGTGAGCTGGCAGCACTTCCAAGTCATCAGAAAGTTCTTTGTAACGGCTGTAAAGAGTTTCGCGCAAGTCGCCGACCCAGTCTTCTGCAAGGCCTGCAAGGTCAGGACGACCGATGGATTCTACAAATAGGATGTCACCAGTCAACAAGTATTTGTTGTCGATGATGAACGAAGTAGATCCGATTGTGTGGCCTGGAGAGTATACAGCCTGGGCAGCTACTTTTGTCGTACCGACAGTGATTTCATTGCCGTCTTCCAGGTTGTTGTAATCAAATTGAACTTCTGTTGCGTCTTTCGGTGGCAGCCAGTATTGTGCACCAGTTTCTTCACGGAGCGCACGACCGCCGGAAATGTGATCCGCGTGCAGGTGAGTGTCTGCTACCTGAACGATTTCCGCATTCTTTTCTTTGGCAAAATCAAGATAAGGCTGGATCATACGGTTCGAGTCGATGACCATTGCCTCGCCATCGGAAATAACCATATAAGATAGGCAGCCTTTACCAAGACGTACAAACTGGTATAGTTCACCGCCATCAGAAATGTCGCCTACTTTTACCGGCTCCAGGTACTCACTCCAGGCTTTCATACCGCCTTTCAAGTAAGAAACTCCTGTCACGCCTGCTTCTTCAAGCAGGTCGGCGACCATCATGGAAGATCCTTCTTTCGCACAAACGACCAATACGTTTTCGTTTGGAAGTTTATCCATGATGCTTTCCACGCCATCCAATAAATCGAAATAAGGTACGTTGATGACTTCTACGCTGTCCCCTTCGATTTTCCAGTCTGCGAATTCTTTTTGATTACGAACATCAAGAATGAACAACTCTTCTTTATCAATAACTTTGCGTGCAATTTCTTGTGCATTCATTGCTTTTGGCATTGTTACCCCTCCAATTAATGATTTATTTTTCTACGTTTCCGTTCCAGTCTTTCATGCCTGGCGTTACGTTAAATACGTTGTAGCCTTTTTCTGCAAGTTTCTGAGCTGCCATGTCACTTCTGCTTCCTGTACGGCAAATGACATACACATCTTTATCTTTTTCGATTTCGTCCGCTTTTTCGTCGAGTTCTCCAAGCGGTACAGATACGGCACCAGGAATGTGGCCGAATTCATATTCCGCCGGTTCACGGACATCCAGTACGGTAATATCGTCATTCAGTTTGCTTTCCAGGTCTTCATTGGAAACGACCTGCTCATGTTTTTTCTCCGGTTTATCTTCGGAGTCTGTACTTTTGCGTACATAATGGTACAAGACATCGCCATCTTCTTTATGACCAAGGTATTGGTGACCCATGTTTTCAGACCATGCTTCCAGGTCAGCGATTGAACCGCGGTCCGTTGCCTGTATTTCAAGCACATGGCCAGGTTCGAGATCAGTCATTGCTTTTTTCGTCTTTACGATTGGCATCGGGCAAGCTAAGCCCTTAGCATCTAGTACTTCATTTACTTTCATTGAAAATACCTCCTAATTTTAGGTGAAAGTTTAGTAACATTTAGGTGACGGGCTTATTCGACGTCCCCAGTCCAGGACATCATGCCGCCTTCCATGTTGGTAACGTCATATCCATATTGATCAAGGAATTGTGTCGCTTGACCGCTCCGGCCGCCGGAACGGCAAACCATGATATAATCTGTGTTCTTATCTAATTCATCTTTACGGAACTCAAGCAAGTGAAGCGGAATATTCACCGCTCCAGGGATTTTACCCTGGCTCACTTCGCCGACTTCACGAACGTCAACGATATTCAATTTTTCGCCTTGTTCCATTTTTTGCTTTACTTGTTCTGCAGTTAAACTTTTCATCTTTGAATATCCTCCTTTTAACCTCTCCAGGCGTTCATGCCGCCTTGGACATTGATCACTTTTTCAAAGCCTTTCTTTTTCAACATGCGAGAGGCTGCAGATGAACGTCCGCCACTCTGACAGATGACATATACTGGCTTTTCCTTATTAAACTGGCCTGCCTGATTTCCTAATTGCTGAAGCGGAATGTTGTTGAATCCTTTAATATGATTGGATTTGTATTCCCCAGGCGTACGGACATCAATGAATTGTTTATCCTTCTTCTGTTTCATTTCATCTTTCAATTGGGAAGTTGTAATCTGATCGACGCCTTTTGCCGGCATCAATCTTTTTGCTAAAAATCCAATGATGATTGCTACTGCTACGATTGTTATTAATGTTTCCATTTCTCATTACCCCTCTTCATTATTACCATAACCCCTAAGGGTATATTGTAAACTTATTTTTTTAAAAGTCTGCCAGGACTTTCATGGGTTGACTTTTAAAAAAATAAGTGGAGCGGGTGGAGGAAGCGGTATGCTCCCTCCACCCCTTATTTACTTAGTGGCAACAATAAAGTATACATCCTTGTTGAGCTTGCCGACTTTTACAGAAAAACCGGCTTGCTCGACTTCATGGGCCAAATCCTCGGATGGAATCCGCTCATGGAGTGGTGGACCCTGATCTGCTTCTACCTTTTCCCAATCCAGTACAAGGAACATTCCATGCTCCGGAAGAATCCGGTAGACTTCCTGCAAAGTCTGATCCAGCTTAGGAACTTCATGCAGCACAAATGCTGCAAGGGCACGCTGGAAAGAACCATCGGGGAAGTTGAGACGATCCACTCCACTTGGCATGCGATCAATATTAGAAATACCAGCTGCTTCGGAACGTTCAGCCAGCATTTCCAACATTTCCGGCTGGATATCGACCGCGGTTACGCGATCACTTGTTTCTTTTGCTATAGGTATGGTCAAATACCCGTTTCCTGCTCCCAGTTCGATGACTTTTTCATCACCATTCAAATCCAGGAGCCTGATGACTTCCTCAACAGGAACAGTTTCCTGTCGTTTTGGATCGAGTAATTTTTCGGCTTTCTCATGTGAAAACATTTTACCGGCCATACAAATCTCCTTCCATCACGCCGAAACGGGTAATTGCCATGCATCCATTGCTCTTACTGTTTCGGCAAATATTTCAAGAATGTTTCCGGATCGAACCCGATAATCCATTGACCATCGATATTCGTTTGTGGGACACCCATTTCACCAGTCGTCTCCACTAACTTTCTAGCAGATTCCGGATCTTTTTCCAGGTTGACTTCATCATAATTGACACTCATCTGATCAAGGAATTGTTTGACCATGGTGCAATAAGGACATGTGCTGGTTGTATATACGGTTACCATTTACTCCACTCCTTTAAACCTTAGTATAATTAGAATGTTAGCGAAACATCCGCGTCTTTAGCAAAGTTTAGGAAAGTTGCTGCGCCGCCAACTTCGATTCCGTCAACGAAGTCTTCTTTCGTAAGACCCATAACGTCCATGGTCATTTGGCAAGCGATGAAACGTACGCCCATCTCTTGAGCCATTTCAACCAATTCAGGAATGGATGGTACATTCGCTTTTTCGAAACCCTCCTGGAAGTGTTCTGTTCCTTCTGGCATTGGAAGCTGCTTATGAGCATCCTTGTGGATCAGGTTCAGCCCTTCAAATGTGAAGAATACAGCAGTTTCCCCATCGTAAGTTGCAGATGCGTTTGCGATATTCAATACCTTGTAAGCGTCGAACGCTCCACCGTTTGCTGCGATAATAGCTGTTTTCATTATAAATTCCTCCTTGAGAATGTTATTAATATTTTCACCGTCTAGAAGTTGAAAACCTCTAATACCCCGGCGGGTTTAATACCCTGATATGTATACTAAATCATATCACCAAAATAGTCAAGGGGGTATACCTGAATTTTTTCCGACCTTGTTTAGATGGTCTTAAAAGCTTGATACAACGCGTTTTTTTCTATCATACCTGATGCAGCTCCCCACGAAACAGGTACCCAACCGCGTATATAAAAAGGATAACAGAAGACCTGTTATCCCTCAAACATTTTACTTTTTACTTTTTGGACTATGAAGAATTCTGTTGGTTTTGTGAGCACCATACTTAGCTTTAAGGTCCAGACGTTCAATCTCCCGCTGCATTTTCCAGTAATTCTTCAGCCGCTCTTCCGTTAATCTGCCATTCTTTATCGCTAGTTTGACTGCACACCCTGGCTCGCTCCCATGGCTGCAATTCCGAAATTTACATTGGCTGCTATAGTCTTCGATATCAGAAAACGTCGATTGCACCCCATCAGCTTCTCCCCATAACTGCAGTTCGCGCATCCCCGGGGTATCCAGGATGAGCGGCCCTCCTGGCACTAAAAACATTTCCCTATGGGTAGTTGTATGCTTTCCTTTATGATCTTCTGCCCGGACTTCCTGGGTTTTCTGTACCGTTTTCCCGACTAGACGATTAATCAAAGTCGATTTACCAACACCGGAGGAACCGATCAATGCAATCGTTATCCCTGGGGTGAATTTTTCAAGCAGGGAATCGAATCCCATTCCCTGAAGTGTGTCGACAGGATATACCGATACTCCCGGAGCTATCTGTGCCACCTCAGCAGCCTGCCTGTCAGGATCGGATGCTAAATCTGCTTTTGTCAATATAATAACGGGGACCGCTCCGCTTTCATACACCTGCATCAAGTAACGTTCTATCCTACGCAGGTTCAAGTCCAGATCCATACTACTGACAATCCAGACATAATCGATATTAGCAGCCATCACTTGCTCCTGATGGGTATTTCCTGCAGCATGCCGTGTCAATAACGTCCTCCGTTCGAGACGCTGGTGGATAACCGCCTTGTCCTCCCCTGCCTGCTGTTGAAAAAGAACCCAGTCTCCAACACAGGGAAAATCTCCATGCACCTCTGCTTCAAAACGATACTTACCGGATATTTTGCCTGAAAAGGCTCGCTCTGGAGTCTGAATGGTATAAAAACCATTTCCTGCTTTGGTAATTCGACCGACAGGAGTTCCTTCTTCTATTGTTTGTGTTTGAAAGAAGTTTTTGTACCCAAGTGTTTCCCATGTGATTTGTTCCAATAAAGTTCCTCCTAAGCTGGGAGGTTACTGCATCAAGTACCCTCCCTGATCATTTTGTTTGTTTTTGTGGTGGATTGATTGTACGAATTTGCTCATAAAACATCACGCTCCTTTACTTGTTGGTTTTATTATACCAGAACCCTTGATTGGAGGTTGGTGTGAATTGGGCTTTGTTAAAGCCAAATGATGATTATTCAGTTAAGGCTCCCTGTTATGGAATACTCAGTTTCGAGAGAAATTGTTTCCGTTACGATAGTAACGGTTTGGAGGTCCGGAAATCACTCGCTTTCCGTGGCATGTGGTGAGCTTCCTCAGGCTTCGCCTTCCGGGATCTCACCGATCATGTTCATCCCACAGGAGTCTCGCAATTTCCCGTCCCTCCTTACGTTGATAAGGAAAACGGAAACATTGGTATGCGCACCCAACTTTTCATCCATAAGAGCTTTTTTACTAATAAAACACTGCTTATAACATGCACCATGGTTACATATGAGTTATGTAAGACGTCTTCATCTATCGCGGGTTCGTTACTCCCATCCTTCAGATGGGGTGATGGGAAACTGCGAGACTCCCGCGGGAGAAGGATCGAGGCGAGATCCCACAGGGCGATAGCCCGAGGAAGCTTGCCAGGTCCCCCGCAGGAAAGCGAGTAGTTTCCCAACCCCCCTAACTCATTTATGGTAAAGAACCCTTGCTATCTTGAAACTGAGTCTTCCATAATCCGGCCTTATTGAATAAGTGTCTTATGAACAATTCATACACACGTTTAAAATAGCTTTTAATTTCCTAGTCATTTAGCATCAAGCAGGTTTACAGCCAAGTAACGAATCATCTCAAAACACACCTCGTTTTACCCTTTTATTGTCACAATAGATTACCGCCTGCATATTCCGGGAACATGATTAACATACTAAAGCAAGGAGGGTTGAACATGATTTGGTTAATGTTTTTAGTACCCCTTGCCCTACTCATCGCTATTGCCATCTATATAGAAAAAAGAGGCAACCGAGCCGTCACAGATGCTGATATGTCGATTCAGGATAAAGAAATGCTGACTGAAGAATATCTGGACCGCGGCGCGCAAAGTGAAGTGCACAGTCCCAAAAACAAGAATATATAAAGAAGGAACGCCCTGTATCTGTATCCAGGGCGTTTTTTTTGATGTTAACCAGGGTAAGCAGGTTAAGAGAGCAACTATTTAGGGGGGAACGGATATGAAAAATTCTAAAGAAAACTATACCAAACTGAATATCGGGCAGCATGAACTGTTTTTTGATAAACCGTACGAGCTATTATATATTATTAATCATTTCCTGATGGGAGTGTTCTTTTTTGTCGGCAGTATCTTCTTTTATTTTGATGCTCCCATCAAGCATTGGGGTACTACTTTATTTGTGCTGGGAAGTCTGCAAATGCTAATCAGACCTTCCATCAGCCTGGCGCATAAAATCCATCTGAAGAATGAGCAAAAAAACCACTATGAGAAGGATTAACCCTTTTGAAACCAGCTTCTTTCCTATTATATATAGAAGCTGGTTTTTCTTTTTGGATATTGTTGTAATTCCCAATTGGTAGTGGTAATTTTTAATAGAGAAGAATAATAGAGGAGCTAAAAAAATGAAACACGTGTTATTTTGCATGGTGTTGGGTATGGTGTTGATAGTTGCAAGCTGCTCCCCCGATCAAGGGCAAGCCACGGGGGAAGATAAGGAAGCAGTAAAAGAAAAAGTAAGCCCTGCGGTAGAAGCACAAAAAGGAGAAGACGATGAAGCTCCCAAAAAGTTTCGCGTCCAGTTAGGAGCAGAAACATATACGATCGATTTAAAAGAACATCCGATTTTGCATAATTTTTTAAGTGCTTCATCTGACCCTGAAGAAAAGCTTGCGACAATGACTTTTATTCCAATTACGATGAATGAACATGCTGATAAAGCCCTGATTGAATTCGCCTGTCACGAAACTCGCTGTTCCTACTTATTGATGGACTTCTCTGATGAAGGATCAATCCTGCTGGCCGATTTAGCCAAACTGGAACAGGTGCAAGTATCCCATGACAGCCTGATCGCAATTAAATTCAGCCGCAAAAACCAGCAGGGGGTTACGACACACCATGTGGAAATTGCTGATTTAGAAGCAATTTCTGAAAAGACCTTCTCTATCGATTCATACACATATTCAGGGATAAGCTACGAAGCTTATCAATTTCCAATTGAGAAAATGAAGTGGACCGAGTCCGGTGAATTGACGATTCATATTCCCCAAGTGGAGGATTACGCTTCCTACAATCTCGAAAACTGGAGAGCCAAGGGGTCACCTACTACAGAACTTATACTGACTATCAATTAGCGATAAAGGAGAATCACCATGAATGAAATGATCGAAAACTTATTAAGCCACCGCTCCATACGTAAATTCAAGTCCAAACAACTGAACCAGCAGCAAATTGAAGCGATTATTCACAGTGCACTACACGCATCCACTTCCAGTTACATGATGGCTTACTCCATTATAGGAGTTACGGATGAAAACAAAAAGGAACAGCTGGCGGAGATTACCGGACAAACTTACGTTAAACACAACGGACATTTCCTCCTTTTCTGCGCAGACTTGAACCGGGTGACAGTCAAAGCAGTAAGTGATGAGTACGAAAACATGCTGGATAACCTTGAAAATAGTGAACACTTCCTCGTATCAGCCATCGATGCGGCACTGGCTGCACAAAACGCAGCCATCGCTGCTGAATCTATGGGACTTGGCATCTGTTATATCGGAAGCATCCGCAATAATATTGCTGCAGTGGATGAACTTTTCCATTTGCCAAAGCATGTCATTCCCTTATTCGGCATGGCCATCGGCTACCCTGCCCACCACCCGGAATCTAAACCACGTCTGCCGATCGATGCCGTCTATTTTGAAAATGGCTATCAGGACCATGAAAATGCATTGGATCGTTTCGATGAAAGAATCGGAAAATATTATGCGAAGCGTTCTGAAAACAATCGAAAAGACACGTGGACCGACCAAATGAAGCGTCGTTTCCAGAAGACAATCCGTATGGATGTCACGGATCACGTGAAAAATAAAGGCTTCAATAAAAAATAGTAATCCGTCAGGTCCCTTACTTATATGGGGATCTGTTTTAATTTTCACTGGTACTTATCATATAATACAAGCTACGATGACGTATTCAGGAGGGATCTATGGTGCAGTCACTAAAACAAATCGCAGAAAAATTACAGCAGGCCCAATCCATCGTCGTTTTGACAGGCGCAGGAGTATCTACCGCCAGCGGTATTCCCGACTTCCGCTCCAGCCAGGGATTGTGGACGGAAAATCATGCACGTGAGTATTACATGTCGAATCGATACTTTTACAAAGACCCCGAAGATTTCTGGAGTAAGTATAAAAGCATATTCCGACTGAAGCTGTTGAAAAATTATCAACCGAACCACGTCCATAACTTTTTCAAAAAGCTGGAAGACCATTCCAAAGACATAGCTATCATCACGCAAAATGTGGATGGTCTTCATCAGGTGGCGGGAAGCAGTCGTGTGCTTGAATATCATGGATCTTTGAACCAGGCAACCTGCCCCGCTTGCGGGACCTCCTATCCATTGGATTACGTGATGGCAAATGATATTCCCCGTTGTCAGGAAAGTGGGTGCGGCGATGTCCTAAAGCCGGATGTCGTACTATTCGGCGATATGATTACGGCCCATGATCAAGCGGAAGCGATGATCGACAACGCCGACGTCCTGCTTGTGATGGGCACGTCTTTATTCGTTACTCCATTCAACCTGCTTCCAGAATACGCAGCTTATCTTGGAAAACTGGACACGATCATGATAAATGGCGAACCGACGGACAAAGATTATTTATTCGATCATGTTGTTCACGATGATTTGAGCAAAGCAGTAAAAGAGCTTAACAAGTTAATGGAATAGAGCTGCTACGATTAAAGTGCTCCTATAACGGGAAGAGCGTTAGAGAGACTTGCAGTATGGGAGTGATAAGTTTGGATAGAATTCAAATCAGCAACACAGACATGAAAGCAAGCCGGATTGGTCTAGGAACATGGGCGATCGGCGGCTGGATGTGGGGTGGCACGGATGAAAAGGAATCCATCCGTACCATTCATACCGCACTTGATAAAGGCGTGAATTTAATTGACACAGCACCGGTCTATGGTTTCGGCAGATCCGAAGAAATCATCGGGAAAGCTGTGAAGGAACATGGAAATAGAGATGACATCATTCTTGCTACCAAGGTGGGCTTAGACTGGAAAGATGAACAGCCGTTCCGTAATGGGAGCAAGGAACGGATCCATCAGGAAATCGATGATTCGTTGCGGCGACTACAGACGGATTACATCGATATTTACCAGGTCCACTGGCCGGATCCCGTATCTCCGATTGACGAAACAGCCGAAGCGTTGAATTATCTTTATAAACAGGGAAAAATCAGGGCGATCGGCGTCAGCAACTTCACACCGGAACAAATGGATTATTTCCGTGAGGCCGCACCACTGCACACATTGCAGCCGCCATACAATCTATTTGAACGGGAGGCGGAAAATGACCTCCTCCCTTACGTGCAGGAAAACCATATGTCTTCCTTATTATATGGTTCATTATGTCGCGGCTTATTGTCCGGTAAAATGACGAAAGACCGTAATTTTGAGGGCGATGACTTACGAAAAGAAGATCCAAAGTTTCAGTCCCCACGTTTTGAACAGTACTTGTCTGCAGTGGACGAGCTCGATAAATTAGCGCAGGATCGCTTTGGGAAACGTGTGCTCCATTTAGCATTGAAGTGGGTGATCGAGCAGCCGGGCGCCAATATTGCTTTGATGGGCGTTCGTCGTCCCGACCAGATGGATCCAATTGATGAACTGGATTTTGAAATCGACAACGAAAGCATGCATGATATGGACGAGATACTGATGCGGCATATCAAAGACCCAGTGGGCCCTGAATTCATGGCTCCACCTGACAGACAGCAATTGGGTCTCAAATAATGAAAGAGGTCCGGTAAACAACCGGGCCTCTTTCATATTTCTACTCTTACCTGTGTGGAAAGATCATGGCATCAAAAAGAAAGAAAATTTGAGATAACGACTAAATAATTTGCTGGCGCATCGATATATAACCTGTGCGCCAGTTTCTATTATCGTGTAGGATAGAAATTAACAACAGCATTCTTGTTATTTACCCTTAGTAGGTATAGGAGGCAGTGCAATGGAGTTTATTTTATGGACAATAATCATCGTGTTATTTTTATTAAGCTTTGCCAGCCTTATCTTTCCCATCATCCCAGGAACAGTGGCGCTGTGGGCAGGATTTTTGATTTATCAGTTTTTCATAGCCAGTGATGGACTCTCTTTCTTCTTTTGGGCAGCCATGGCGATCTTAACCCTGCTGTTGATTGTGTCAGACATTATTGCCAACAGCTTTTTTGTCAAAAAGTATGGCGGTACCAAATGGGGAGAAAGGTCAGCTGCGGTCGGTGTCATCGTCGGTTCCTTTATCATTCCTCCGTTCGGGCTCATCATCGTTCCGTTTCTTGCGGTATTAGTAGTGGAACTGTTGCAACAGCGGTCTCCAAAAGAATCCATACGTGCCAGCATCGGCTCGTTGCTCGGGTTTCTCAGTGGTTCCGTTGCCAAAATTGTAATCCAGTTGATTATGATTATCTGGTTCTTCATTGCGATATAAGAAAAGCGTAAGCGCCCTGAGAGAGACACGACACGCATAAGCAAAACGACTGGAGGAAGGGGACCTTTCCTTCCGCAAGACGGATTGCTTTATATAAAAAATCCAGCACCGGAACAGGTGCTGGATTTTTTTCGCTATTCCCTTCCCATACCTTTTAAAAATTGCATCAGCATTGTCACGCTCCGGTTGATTTCCGGGTCTTTCAAAGCTTTGGCAAGATCCATAAAACCGGTTTTGGATTCGGGTTCTTTTTCTGTTTCTTCCATCCCGCGATTGATGCGGTCGGATAAATTTCTGATCGCATCGACATCGAGATCACCAAGGAGAAATAAGAAACCGGTAAGATTTTCGATTACTCCGGAGTACTGGGCTTTATTCAGCTCCGTTGCTAATTTCCCCATCGCTTCTTTCCGGTGATTCGTTAAGGCGTACATCGCTTGCAGCATGTCGGCATCATCAAGAGATTTAAGGAGCTTGATTCCTTCAAGGATGGCATGTTTATTTTCAGATAATGCTTCTTTAATCTCTTCGACATCTTTCTCTACTTGTACTTCCTTCGGTACTTCCATCCGCTTGATTTTTGTCAATGATTTAGCCATTGTTCTTCACCTTACTTCCCGGGAATTCATAGTCATCTCGCTGCCATTTTCTTTCCACCTGAACACTGAGTTGTGGCTGGCGGTTGCCTCGACGATGATTATTCGGCGGAATTGGTGATTTTTCTCCTTTTTTCGTGACAACTTCCATTTTTGCCGCGATTTCTTTATATGCGGGCGTGTCGGTGTCTTTATCGACACGGTTATCTGTCAGGAAGTTGACAGCAGATTTTCCGTTGGCACTCATAGGAATGTATAATTCTTTTCCTTTGACTCGGTCTGTAATCGTGACGATTCCTGTCGCTTCCCCTGCATCCGAAATCAGCTTGATTTCTGCTCCTTCTTTCAAGCCTCTTTCCTCTGCGAGTTCCGGGGAAATTTCAACAAAAGCATTCGGTGTTTTACGAACGATGCCCTCAGATTTATAGGTCATATTCCCTTCATGGAAATGCTCCAATAGACGACCGTTATTAATATGGAGATCGTATTCTTCCGTAACATCATATTTCAGGTCGAAGTCCACCGGATAGAGTTTCGCTTTTCCGTTATCAAAATTGAATCCTTCCTGATAGAGGAGAGGTTCATCCGTACCATCTTCATGAACAGGCCACTGGAGGGAGTTGAAGCCTTCCAGTTTTTCATAGCTGACACCGGCAAATAACGGAGCCAGGCTGGCAGATTCGGCCATGATTTCTCCTGGATGGGTGTATCCCCAGTCATAGCCAAGTTCTTTAGCGATAAGCTGGATGATTTCCCAATCCGGCTTTGTATCATACATAGGTTCCATCGCTTTATAAAGTCGCTGAATTCGACGTTCTGTATTCGTGAATGTTCCGTCTTTTTCAAGACTTGCCACTGCCGGCAGGACCACATCAGCGTATTCAGCCGTTTTGGTAAGGAAGAGATCCTCCACTACCATGAACTCCAATTTTTCAAACGCAGAAGTGACATAGTTGATATTGGCGTCTACGATACCAGTATCTTCCCCTTTGACGTAGAAAGATTTCAACTTGCCTTCATGCATCGCTTTGATCTGCTCGTGGTTATCCATCCCCACTTCTTTCGGCAAATCTACGCCCCATGCTTTTTCGTAGCGCTTACGGACGTCATCGTCGGTAACAAATTCATAGCCCGGGAAATAATTTGGCATGCTTCCGAAGTCACTGCAGCCCTGGACATTATTGTGCCCGCGTAGTGGATAAGCCCCTGTGCCCGGACGACGGTAGTTTCCTGTAACCAACAACAGATTGGAAATGGCTGTACTGGTATCACTGCCGAGCATATGCTGTGTGACACCCATCGCCCAGCAGATAGCTACTTTATCCGTTTCGGCAATTTCTTTTGCCAAATCCTTCAGCTCTTCCTGAGAGATGCCAGTCATCTCTTCTGCGTATTCTAATGTGTATTTTTCCAGGCTTTCCTGGTATTCTTCAAAACCATCCACCCATTCGTCTAGAAAACTCTTGTCTTCCCAGCCCTGATCAAGGATATATTTGGTGACTGCGGATAGCCATACCATATCAGTACCCGATTTTGGCTGATAAAAACGGTCGGCACGGGAAGCCATTTCGTGCTTACGCAGGTCAAATACAAATAACTTCTGCCCGTGCAGCTTATGGGAACGTTTAATCCTGGAAGCTAATACCGGATGGGATTCTGCCGTATTCGATCCAATGGTCATAACCAGGTTCGCTTTTGCGATATCATCAATGGATCCGGAGTCGCCCCCATGGCCGACGGTGCGGAACAGCCCTTTCGTCGCTGGTGATTGGCAATACCTGGAGCAGTTATCCACGTTGTTTGTTCCAATTACCTGGCGGGAAAGCTTCTGCATTAAATAAGACTCTTCGTTTGTTGCTTTGGAAGAAGCAATGAAACCTAAGGCATCCGGACCGTGTTCCGCCTTAATTTCCTTAAAACGTTCAGCCACATAATGGATAGCTTCATCCCATTCCACTTCTTCAAAGTGATCTCCACGGCGGATCAATGGCTTTCTCAGGCGTTTTTCACTGTTGACATAGTCCCAGCCGAATCTCCCTTTCACGCAGGTGGCGATTCCATTGGCAGGGGACTGTGCGTGAGGCTCAACCTTCAATACTTCACGATCCTTCGTCCACACATCAAAACTGCACCCGACACCACAATACGTACAAACCGTTTTCGTTTTCTTGATACGGTCTTCCCTCATGGCAGCTTCCGTATCGGAAACAGCAAGCAATGGACCGTAGCCGGATTCCGCTTTCTTCGTCAGATCGATCATGGAACGAAGGAGTCCTGGTTCCTGATCGGTCAGGTATCCTGCTTCCCCTTCCATATCTTTTTCCAAAAGCGCATTACAAGGACAAGCGGTTACACAAAGGCCGCAATTGACGCAGGAAGATTGGTCGATCGGGACATCATTATCCCAGATGACACGCGGTTCTTTTCGCTCCCAGTCTATCGTCAACGTTTCATTGACGACCACATCCTGACAGGCTTCCACACAGCGTCCGCAAAGAATACACTGGTTCGGATCATAACGGTAAAAAGACCCGGATCTATCCGTTTCATAGGAAGTTGGCTTGAACTCGCGGGATTGATGCTCCAAGCCGAAGTCTGCGACCGCATTATGTATTTCACAGTCGCCATTGTTGTAATCACAGACCGTACAATATAGTTCGTGTTTTTCCAGGATTGTATCCAATGCTTCTTTCTGGGCATCGTGTACTTCTGCAAGGTTGGTCATGACACGCATTCCCGCTTCGACTTTCATGCCACAGGCACGTTTCAGTTCCCCATTCACCTGGACGATACAAGTATCACAGGTTTCAATCGGGCCAAGCGATTCGTTATAACATATTTGAGGGATATTTTCTCCCGTCGAATTGACCAGATCCAATAGATTCTGCCCTGGATCCGCTAAGTATTCTTTTCCGTTGATGGTAACCACGGTATGGTCACGCTCTAGCATACTATCTTCCCCCTATTATAGTAATGAGATGCAGGTTAGATTATTCGCATTATATAAACTAGTAACCTGTTTAGGGGGAGATAAAACCTATTTTTCGATAACAATCGGCCAAATTTCTTTTGGATTCAGCTGATATCGATTGTTTTCCCGATACATGAAATGCTGCATCACCCATTCTCTGCGTACCGTGGCAAAGTCTTCATGAAAGGTTTTGATATACGCATTAACCTCTTTTTCCTCGTATACTTTCCCCGGTTCAAAATGCTGGACAAAGTAACTGAGAATAACGAGCTTCTTTTTCAATTGACTCGGAATCTGCTTTAATTCCCCTTCTTTCGTCACAAAATTTTTGATTATTTTTTGCTTTTCTTCCTCGGTCATTTGCATTTCCTGATTTTTCACAAGATTCTCCTCCCCAATTCGTAATATGGCCGTCGCCATGAATTCCAATTTTTTCTCATCAAGATGAAAGTAAATCGTATTTTTTTCTCTTCTTGCATAAACCATGCCGGTGTCTTTCAGTTTTGCGATATGATGGGTGATCGTCGGCGGCTTCAGCCCAAGTTTATTCGCAATCTCCTGTCCGTGGAGCGGACCCTTTTTCAATAATGCCAGGATTCTAATCCTTGTCACATCCCCTGTCGCTTTATGAAATTGCACCATTTTATCTAATTGCATGTTTTCACCACCTAATTAAATATATGTCTAATTAGATGATAATCTAATAACAAATACGTGTCAATGCTTTAAATGTTTGCATAGTCCGCTTAAGGGTTATAAAGACCATGAATATCCTTTAAAGGAGTGTGTAGAATGAAACCATTTATTCGTGAATATACCAACGATGAAAAAGTAATTGAAGATGTGAAAAAATTAAAAGATCGCGGGATTGATAGTGACAACGTCTATGTATTGACCCACGATGACGATCGCACGGATCGGCTGGCCAGCAATGCCAGCGCGAACACCATCGGATTTTCCGAGCAGGATTTCAAGAATGCAATCGGAAATCTGTTCAGTAAAAAAGGGGACGAGCTGCGTACGAAATTACAGGAAATGGGCTTTAGCGAAGAGGAAGCCGATCGTTATGAAGAAGAAATGGATCAAGGGAGAGTACTGCTGCTGGTAACTGAGACCGAAGATGTCAAGTCAATTTTAGCCTAAAAAGATGAAAGAGTGTGAAGCCGTCTGTTATGGCTCACACTCTTTCTTTGTTTCTATGACTCGATTTTTAAGTGTCTAGTAAAAGCAATGTTTGTCTAGTTAATTATTGATTTTGTCTAGTATTTTTTCAAAAATGTCTAGTAAAATCTGAAAATTGTCTAGTAACTTTCCAATATTGTCTAGTTACAGCTATAGTTGTCTAGTTTAAAAGCTTTTGTCCAGTAAAATAGCTGAACCCTGGCGCTCAGCCATTATTCAGACTTGTTCACACCGCACACGACATTCAAGCATGGATAATTAAGCGCGCTTAATAGGTGGTAAACCAGATCAGCTTCTGCAGACGGTAAGTCAGGCTGAGTAAGAAGGTCAATTCACTTTCGTTTTCCTGATAGGCGACGGTATACGCGCCGCCCTGGTTGGTCCACATTTTTTCAAAATAATCCCTTACTTCCTGAATTACTTGCTCCTTTTGCGGTGCCTGGATTCTTACATCTGCTTCGAGATTCAAATTAGCCAGGTTACGTCTTGTGTAATTAGCTGAGCCGCCGGTAATTACGTGGTCTCCTTTTGCTTTATCGATATAAAGCATTTTGGTATGGAACTGTTCTTCACCGACGTTATACCAGCGTATATTCATATTTGGATGATCAAGCTTTCTCAATTCTGCCGCAACCGGAATATTCGGCAGCCCTGACTTTGTATTACCAAAAGCTGTTTTATTCGGGTCGAGAATAATATTTACCGTCGCCCCTTGATCTGCCGCTTCTTTTAACCGGCCCAGTATTTTCCGATCCGCCAGGTAGTACATACCAAGCCAGACGGTATCATTTTTTTCAGCATTTTCTAAGTCTGCTAAAATTGCTTCGTAGATTTTACGTTCGGTAAGAAACTGGGCATTGATGCTGCCGGTTTGTTTCTCAAACTGATAATTTTCCATATCAGGGAAATCGACTTCCTCTTCTGCGGAATAGTCGACGACCGCTTTTTCTGCTTCCAGTATGTCTTTTTGTATTGGCCCTTTCATCCTGAACGCTACATTTTCATGATAACCGCTGGCATCATGAGGGTTAGCCGTAGATACAATAGCTGCATCTTCTGTTACGATCAGCTTACGGTGATTCGCTTTGATATTCATCATTTTCACATAAGAACGGAAGGTGACATCCGGAGCCTGTTTTGCCATGGGATTGGCTATCCAGCCATCTCCTTTCTCCCCGAACCATTGGAAAAAGGTCCGGTAAACCGATGAATACAGCGGATTGGAGTCTCGCAATTCACTCAGGCTGGTCATCACGACGTCAACCTCATTCGCACGCAGGCGCTCAATCGCTTCCGGCTGGTAGGAGTTATAGACTGTATTCACCTGGTCGGTAATAAATACCGCTTTCAGGTCAGGATGTTTTTCTTTCTGCTTGATGATAGCGTCGGCAAGCTCTTTTGATATCGGAGGAAACTCTCTTTTTCCATCCGTATACCCGTTGAATAAGAACATATCAACGACAACAAACTCTTCCGCTTCTCCGATCAGCTCATTGATTTCCCGGAATATTTCAAGTTCATGGACGGTCTTTCCGTTTTCGTCCGGATAGGTTAAATCACGAAAAAATTCCACTTGTGCCATGTCATGTACATTGCCCTGATAAGACAATCCTTCGGGTAATGCCTTGTATGAAGTATGATAGAATATCACTCCTGCCAGCCATAGCACCACCGCTATGAATAGCCAGCTTCGTTTTTTCTTAAGTAAGTATTTCATTCTCATTTTGATACCTGCGAATTTGTTTTTCACTTATCCTGATCCTCTGCATTTTCATAACAGTCATTACAGTACAATTGTTTGTTTTCATAATAACCATTCAAAAATCCGTCCTCACAATATACATTCTTCCCGCACTTACTGCAGTTACCTACTAATTCTCTCATGTTTCCTGCCCCCCTTTTCTCCATGATACTATATTCCACTCTGACAAAAAGAAAAACCTTGCCGGAAGAAATTGGCAAGGTTGATGAGTCAGTTCAATTGTTCCTTGGGTCTTGCTGCAGCCCGGTAGGAAGCCTGTTCCTGATCGTTCAGAAGAATCCGCGGCTGCTTGTGGAATAAATATCCCAGGCCGAGCGCACTGATAATTGCTGCTGGTACCATATAAGAAGCATTATAGACTAACGAGTACACCCATATATTTTCTGCATCGGTATATTCGGCAAAAAATACGACACCAGCTATGAAGTGTCCAATGAACCGGAGTGTACTTCCAAGCAAGATACCGAGCGTCACATACGTGAAAAACTTCTTCGTATTATGATTGATCAGCGACTGTTTGACAGTGTGGGCAAAAATGCCGGCTAATCCTAACAGCGTGAACGCCAGCCCGTATTCAATAACCGCCTGCACCGGAGTCAGAATATAAGCCTGTCCGACGACGATCTGGAAAATTCCGTAAAGCAATCCGGTCAGCAGTCCGCCTTTTATTCCCCAGCGGAAGGCAATCAGAAAGACGGGCACCATTGCAAGCGACACCGAACCGCCCTGCGGCATTTTGAAAATCGGGATGAAATCCAGCAGTGTCGCAAGTGCTGCAAAAATCGCCACTTCTACCATAAATAACGTACGTTTGTTTCTCATGAATCAATCACTCCCCTTGTTTTTTGGCAACAAAAAAAGCAATGCCAAGGGGGAAGCTTCCAGATGGACGGATTCCGTTTGCATTGCACCATCATAAAAGCCACCATTCCTACGCTAGTATTAACTAACAGGTTCGAAGGGTAAGGACATGAGCGCCCACTCTCAGCCAAATTCGGCTCCCCTTGGAAGGCTTTGAATCTATGCTTTTTTTGTACTGCATCTATTATAAAAAACTATCACAAATTTGGCAACAAGTGAGCGTTCTATTCCATATTCCGGAATAATCCAGCAGCCTGCTTGACGACGTCCCCGCTATTGGCGTTTTCTTTCATCATTGCAAGTAATATATCCGTATTTTCGGTTGGATAAACGACAAACCAGCCGTTTTCTTTTCCTTCCTCATCTTTCGTGCTCTTCAGTTCAGCAGTTCCTGTCTTACCGGATAATGCCATCCCTTCAATGTTGGCAGCTCGTGCGGTGCCCGCTTTATGAGCGACAACCTGACGCAGCGCATTTTTGATGACATCGTTGTATTGTGGGTCGGTTACGCCCTCTTTCCAAATTTCCCGAGGGTTTTCACCTTTAACAATTGTTGGCTTCAATAGGTCGCCTTCATTGAAAAATGGCGTGTAAGCAGTCGCAAGATGGATCAATGACATTTGCATTTGTCCCTGTCCATAAGCCGTATTTGCCATCAGCAAGTCATCGGAAAACGTATCCTCATTGGAAATCTGTGAGTTATATACCGGATACTTAATCGGAATCTCCTGGTTGAAACCAAACGATTCCAGGCCGGCACGGAATGTTTCCTGTTCCATTTTCAAAGCTGTTCTGGCAAAGAAAATATTATCGGAGCGAATCAGTGCATTGGTGACATCGACAGGTCCATTGAACTCTGTAACCCGGCTGATTTCATAATTACCCCACGAGCCATCTTCTTTTGCCCACGTTTTTCCATTGATATTGATTGTTTCTTCTGGTCCAATGGCGCCATTGGTCAATGCGATTGCCGCTGTAATCGGTTTGATGGTGGAGCCTGGAGCATAGGTATACATAGAACGGTTCAAGCTGGGCTGTCCTGTATCATCAAGCTCTTTGGTCGTACCATACACCCGCAGGTTAGGATCGATAGCTGGAGAACTGACCAGGGCCAGTGTTTCGCCAGTAGTCGGATGGATGGCCGCCGCAGCACCTGGTTTTCCTTCATAAGATTGATAGATTTTCTTCTGGAGCTCAGCGTCGACCGTAAGGTGCACATCCTCCCCATGTTCTACCGGTTTTTCAGCGATGGTAGTGGTTCCTTCTTCCGATTTTGCATAAATGGTGACACCAGGGGACCCACTTAAAGTATCTTCCATCTTTCCTTCTATTCCGCCTTGGCCAATCATACTATTAGCATGATATTTTTCGTCATCCAATTCTTCTAAATCCTCTGCGGTCACCTGGCGGATATAACCAGTCAGATGGGCGGCCGCTTCTCCATAAGGATAGTCCCGTCCGGTGGTTGCCTGGGTAGAGACTGGTTCCATGGCAACCAGCTTTTCTATCCTTTCCGTTTCATCTGCCGGTATCTTTTTCAGTGGTACAAATTGATCCGGATTTTCCTGCACCCAGCCGGCACTCAGCTTTTCATCAATATCTTCTACAGCAATATCCAGGAGTTCAGAAATCTTCTGCTTCATCTCTGCTTCCTCTTCCCCAAGCTTTTCAGGGATCACACCAATATTCAGAAACTCAGCATTAATGGCCAGACCGTTGCCATTGCGATCATAGATTTCGCCTCTAACGGGAGACTTGGTGGAAAGCCCTACCTCCTGGCCTTCAGCTATCTCAGGGAAAATGAACCCAGGATTCCAGTTGACATACCAGTTCTCTTTCGTTTCCCCGTCTTTTTCCCGCTCTTCTTTCGTCAACGTCGCCTCATAATCAAATTCGATATCACCTGCTACCGATGTCATCGAAACATGAAAAGGAATGGTTTCTTCTGTCTTATCCTTATTCTCTTCCTCTTCTTCCTCTTTCTTCTCAAAGGTGACTTTTACATTTTCAATAGAAAAATCCTGATAGATTTTTTTAAATCGGTCAACCGCTTCTTCTTTTGTATAATGTTCCTTAGAGGACGCAGCAGTCATGTCGTACATTGCTTCAAACTTCTGATTCTGCCATAAATCTATGTATTTGGTAAAACGTTCTTCCGCCGTTGGCTCATCTTTATTACTGCATGCCGCAGTGATAAACATAAGTGCTATGATCATCAGGACACCTGGTAATTTCCTCATAATATCCTCCTTTTGGAAAGTTATTAGCTCTTTTATCTTATCATATCTGCATCTGATTCTGGAATCAGCCGATTGGAATTTTTACCGAGTCCATTTTCCAATTTCCCCTAAAAACTTTCTGCGCATGACGGAAAGTGATTTCCTGCTCTAGTCGTATTCCAGTCTGCGATAAAATATGCTCCCACTGTTTATATGGATGAAATAGAAAAAACCTTCCTTGTATGCCAAGGAAGGCGGTTGATTGTTTTTATTAAGGAACGACGGTGACTGGCACATCAGCGGTATGCAGGACACTATAACTGATGCTTCCTAACACAGAACCCTTCACCCGCCCAAGACCACGGGAACCCATGATGATGCCTTTCACTTTTTCCTTTCGTGCCAGACGGCAAATCTCATCGCTGGCAACTCCGGTCAGCAACACTTTCTCTACTGTTACATCACTTTGGGATAATAACGGTTCGGCAGCCAGGAATGCTTCGTCCGCCATTTCCTGCTGATATTCTTTGATTTGCTCTTTCGTAATGAACCGGCGAATATTATGCGTGTCATATTCAGGCTGTACATGCACAAGTAAAATTCCATTGTCAGTCTCTTTCGCATGCTCGATCGCATATGCCAATGCACGCAATGAATGATCGGAACCGTCTACCGGTACTAAATAGTTTTGCTTCAACAAACCCAGCCCCTTTCCACTTTCTCTCTCCATACTATCCGTTTACACTTCTATTATACCATGAAAATATTCACCGCCCGTCTACTACTGTGACATATTCAGGGCTGGCGGTAATGTAATATATCGCCCCTTTGCTGTTTTTCACGCGGTATTGATAACCCGCCTCCACTTTCACCTTTGCTGTAATTACCGGGAAGCCAAAGCCTTTTTTCACGGTGCCCGCAACATCGCTATCCTTCCAGGAGGGGTGCGTGTAAAATCGTAAGAATCCAGGATGGATCGACTCCACCCGCTTTCCAAGATAGGAACTTCCCCTCGGGACGGGACTATCTGCTCCGATTTTCTCTATTAATTCGTCCCATACTGGTAAAAGTGGCCGCGGGCAATTCTTGCCGCTCCATTTTTTATGAGGGACGATTCGACGCAACGGAATTCCGTGACGCTTCTGTAACTTGCGAATCAGCAGAATTGCCATCTTTACCGCTTCTTCTAAATCACCGTCTACATTCTCGCATATTTCCACACCGATCGAATTTCGATTTCCCGCTCCATTGCCGTCACCTGCATGCCAGGCACTTTCATGGTCAGGCAGATGCTGGATAATTAAACTATCATCCACCGTATAATGCCAGCTGACCATCCGGCTTCCGTCCAGGTTCAGCATGTACCTGCCGTGCATCAGGGCATTGGCACCCCGCGAACGGTTTCCTGTTGTATGGATGGTTATGTAATCTGGCCTCATGGCATACCCAGGACGGCAGGGATGATTTTCCGGCAGGATCATTGGATTGATATTAAGTGACATTGGCACTCCCTCCTTACCACTATAATCGAACCCGGTGGCAGAAAAAGTGCCGCTAATACATTCGATTGTTGAAGAATTGAAATTGAGATATACTTTACCGTAAGTGTGAAATACGTTTTGCTTACGAACGTTCGTCTTAAGAAAGGTATTAAATAGTCGATCACCAATACCTAATTTTGAACATTTGTGTTGTTATTTGGGGGTGCAATCATGCAAAAAAACTCACCATTGCAAAAGCCATGGACTTATAAGGCAGGAATGTTTCTTATTATTTCTTCTATTCTCATATGGGTGATTTCCCCTGTTTTAATCCCTTTTTTACCACTTACTAATGGAGTGAAGGCTATAAGTATAACAACCAGCCTGATTATAGGTGAGGTGATTTTTTGGATAGGTGCTTTGATGGCGGGAAAAGAAGTAGCAAATAACATTAGAAAATCATTTAACCCAAAAAATTGGAGGAAAAAATTTGTTCATAAGGAACAAGACAGAGAATAGTCTATAGGAATTTTGATCACCTCCTTGGTTTGGCAAATAGACAATTTTTGATTTTATTTATTGATAGTAATTTGGGAGTCAACTTATTTCCTTTTTCACTCAATCTGTCCCCCTAATTGCTTAACTCCGATACGTTTAAAGAAACACTCCAAATTCACATTAACATATTATTCCAATACGGTTCTCCAGAAATCATACAACTGGTCATTCGTCATGACAAGGAGTGGTTACTATTTCTAAAAAAACTAAGCGGGCTAAAATCCATAGGATTCAGCACGCTTAGTTTTTTCTGCGTACATAATCGTTAATTCCGAGTGATCTCTGCCAAAAACTTATACCGGTCGGCGCGATATGCCGACTGGACCAGTTCGAACGGCGTATTTTCGGTAGTGAATGTCAGACGTTCGATGCCAAGCAGAGCAGCATGCAACGGAATAGCCAGCGCTTCTGCCTCTGCTTCGTCTGCCAGGGAAGCTTCAATCGCTTGTTCGGCTCGGCCGATGGTAAGTCCGAGTTCTGATTCGACATAGGCATAAAACGATTGTTGGATATTCGCCTGCGTTAATCCCGGCATCAATGCATAAGGAATGAAGGTCGTTTCCAAAGCCATGGGGACTTCATCGGCAAGGCGGACACGTTTGACTTCAAATACCCGTTCACCCACTTCAATTTGAAGTTTCGCTGCAAGATTGGACCCTGCCTCCTTCACATCGAAACTCAACAGTTTATTGCCCGGCTTCAACCCTCTTCGTTTCATGTCTTCCGTAAAACTGGTCAATCCGGTCAACGGCTGTTCCATCTTGGTTTCAGCAATGAACGTCCCTTTGCCTTTTTCCCGGTACAGCAGTCCTTCCTGCACCAGGTTATTGACCGCCTGGCGTACCGTCATCCGGCTGACATCATAGGTCTCGGTCAGCGCCCGCTCAGAAGGGATTGCTTCGCCAGGTAAATATTCCAGCCTGGCGATGCGTTGCCGGATATCTTCCTCTATTTGATAATACATAGGGAGAGGAGACTGTTTATTCAGCATGGCTTCTACTCCTTCCCTGCACGACACCCTGATAGGCGCTTTCGTCGACAATCAATGTCACATCGGGGTGATTCTTCAGCGCAGAAGCCGGAAATGCTTCGTCTATATCCCCTTCAAGCAAACGTTGGATTGCTGGTGCTTTATCCTCCCCGGATGCAAGCAGGATAATCTGTTTACTTTTTAAAATGGAGCGGATACCCATCGTGATGGAATGGGTCGGTACATCTTCAGGTGTCGGGAAAAAGCGAGCATTTGCTTTTCTCGTTGATTCCGTCAACGTAACGACATGCGTAGTTGAATCAAATGAGGTACCGGGTTCATTGAAACCGATATGACCATTTATGCCAATGCCTAACACTTGTAAATCAGGCGGACCAATTTCATCGTTCAATCCTTCATAGCGCTGGCATTCATGATTAATATTTTCAGCATTCCCATTGGGCAAATGGGTATTGGAGGCATCGATATCGATATGATCAAACAACTTCTCCCGCATGAAATAATGATAGCTTTGCGGGTGGTCTTCTTCTAAACCGACGTATTCATCCAAATTCAGGGTGCATGCCTGACGGTAACTTACTTTTCCTTCCTTATATCCTTTGACCAGCTCTTCATAGGTAGCCAGAGGCGTGCCACCCGTAGCTAACCCAAGTACGGCCCCTGGATTTTCAACTATTTTACTTTCAATGAAATGGGCTGCCGCACAGCTCATTTCATGGTAGTCTTCTTTTATAATCACTTTCACTGCCATCAGCCCTCCCGTTCATATGCGACATATCCATTACAGATTGTCATGGCTACATCTAAATCCTCATCCAGTATTACAAGGTCAGCATCTTTCCCGGTGCTGATGCTTCCTTTCCGGTCAAAAAAACCAAGCTCTCTCGCGGCGTTTTCCGATGTGAGACGAGTGATATCCAGCCATGACGGTGCTACGATTTCCTTCATATTGGCTACCGCCTGTTTTAAGGTCAGAATACTGCCAGCCAGCGTTCCGTCCTCAAGACGAGCTTCATTATTTATTACCGACACTTGTTGCCCGGCAAGGTCATAATCCCCTTCCGGAAGACATTTCGCGCGCATCGCATCGGTGATCAGTATCATCCGTTCCGGTCCTTTCGACTGGTAGGCAAGCCGCACTGCATCCCTGTGGGTATGGACAAGATCGACGATAATTTCTGTGGTCAATTCCTTGTGCAAAAGTGCCGCACCAAGTGCCCCTGGCTCACGGTGATGGAGTCCTCGCATCTGGTTGTAAAGATGGGTGACATGGGATGCCCCATGCTCCACGGCTTCCGTCACTTCCTGGTAAGTTGCATTCGTGTGTCCGATTGAAGCGACAACACCTGAATCATGTAAATGCCTGATCAGCTGCAGTGCCCCTGGTTCCTCCGGTGCGGTCGTAACCAGACGGATGTATCCTCTGCTTTCCTGCTGCCACTGATCGAACAGTGAGATATCAGGGGCAATAATATGCTCGAGCGGTTGTGCGCCTGCTTTATCTTTCGAGATGAATGGACCTTCCAGATGAATGCCGATGACTTCAGCGCCTGATCCTGCGGGCTGCTTTTTGATATACCCGGCCGCATTTTTCAAAGCTTTGGAAATCTCCTGGTGCGACTGGGTCATCGTCGTGGCAAGAAAACTCGTGGTCCCTTCCTGTGGCAATACTTCTGCAATACCTGCCAATGCTTCCGGCGTAGCATCCATGGTGTCATGACCGGCTGCTCCATGGATATGGACGTCAATGAAACCAGGAAGTACGGTCCACTTCTTACCTTCCCCATCAATTACGACATCCGCCTTTCGGTCAGAAATGTCTCCCTCGGAAACGGTTGAAATTTTTCCATTCTCTATCCAAAGGGAACCGGTTATTTCTTGTTTATTCTCTACAATGATTTGGATATTTTTTATCAACAATGTATGGGCCATACTGTTCCCTCCTTCGGTGTGACTGCTAGCTCTATTATAAAGGGTGCGTATATAGTTGTCTATACCAGTAAACAAATTAATTTAAAGTTCTGGGCTTAGTATCACCGAAGGAAAGAATGTTATTTCGTCATCGTATACTGTTGAAAAAATTCCAGACTCCTTTCAATGATCAAGTCAAAATCATTATCCAATGTGGCGACATGATAACTGTTTTCCAAATGGACAAGCTCGGTATGCTCGGAAAAAACCGTATCAAAGATATACTGTGCATTATCCGGCGGTACGACATGGTCTTCATCAGACACAAAAATCAAAGCTGGACAGTGGACATCGGCCAAATCAGCCCTGACCCCGTGCAGCAAATCAAGCAATTGAATGACAGAAGCATAAGGAACTTTATCATAAGCAAGCTCTTTAACTCCTTCTTTTTGAATATCAGAATGAATCGATTCCAAAAATCTTGATTGATTCTCTTCTTCCCGCAACGCTTCCATCTGCTGCATTTCAATGGCTGCATTAATCAGGACGATCCCTTTGAGGTCGTCATGATGTTCAGCAAGGTGTAAAGCCAGTGTCCCACCCATGGAAAGCCCGACCACGAACTGGAAACTGGACCGTTTTTTCAGCCAGTCAAATGCTTCTTCTACAGACGCTACCCAATCCTTGTAAGAGGTTTTTTCCATATCTTCATAATGTGTACCGTGACCGGACAATCTCGGCATTGCGACGGTAAATCCCGACTTGGCATATGTTTCTGCAAGCGGGCGCATACTTTGAGGCGAACCTGTAAACCCATGTACAACAAGAATTCCCAAATCGTTACCTTCCTCATAAAAGGCTTCCGCTCCCGGAAGCACAGGATAGTTCTCTTCCATCTTATTTTCCTCCTCTACTTCTCCTGTATTTTCAAACTTTATCTGGATAGCTGTCGTATTACGAGTCTTTCCCATACCTTCCAAGGGAGGATACGTTTGACAGCTATCGTGGTACGCACGCCTTTACCAATCGGATAGCGCACCTTCTTCCAACGTGAGCGACCCGCAAGTTCGCTCGTTAATGCGGCTACAAGCGCAGGGTCAGCCATTTTTTTCCGGCTTGCTTCCATGTAACCTTTAATATTTTTCATATAATCCGCGTATGGGGAGTCCGGGTGACTTGCTTCTTCTGGTATGTATGTCCCTTTCGTCCAAATGTTCGTGCGGAATGATCCCGGCTGAATGACTGCTGCGTCAAACCCATACGGTTGTAATTCCAGACGGAGACTTTCCGTAAAACCTTCCACTGCGTGCTTGGAAGCAACATATGGAGATAGACCCGGAAATGCTACCTGTCCACTGATACTGCTTACGTTAAGCACTTTTCCAAAACCTTGCTTCCGCATGATAGGAAGTACCATCTGGGTAACGGCAATCATTCCGTAAAAGTTGGTTTCAAATTGCTTTCGATAGGCCTCCACCGGCACTTCTTCCGCAAACCCACCGACTGCAACCCCCGCATTATTGATTAAAACGTCGACACGATCAATTGTCGTCAGACTTACTTCGAAGGAACGGAGGGAATTCTGATCGGTCACATCCAGCTGCCTGGGAATGATACGGTCACGTACGAGAGGATCCTCGATTTCCTCCTCGAAACGATTGGCAAACTTCATATTACGCATCGTTGCTATCACCCGGAATCCTTTTTCTGCACACTTGATCGCTGTCAGGTATCCAAACCCATTCGATGCCCCTGTAATCATTACCGTTTTTGTCATGGCAGACTCCTTTCTAACCGCTTTTTTCCATAGTACCACGCCATCATACCGTGTAAACCCCTGAAGATCAGGGAGCAAACAATGATTATCTCATTGCTATGCCGCTTACAGCTTGACCAAACAATTAGAAAAAAATCGGCTTGTCGCCAAGTATTTATGGCGAAAGCCTAAGTGTTTCTTATACTTTAACCCTTTTATAAATTTAAAATTTTCTTAACGTATAAAAAAACTGTCGATCGTGTCGACAGTTTTTCTGGTTGATAGGTCCTTGCTATAATTCCTGTTTAGAGATCATACGATTCACTTTCGCTATCTCTTCCGGGGACACCTGCAAATAATAGATATCATTGACATAGCTGTCTTTTCCTTCTATTTGATACATATTGATGTCTTCCAGCCCACTCCGATAATGAACGGCCAGCGTCCTTAACTCATCTAACGTAAGATTCGTCTCCATATGCTCAGCCAGAACATTGAAAATCCCATCCAAATTAGCTACTGCATGTAAACTCATTCCCTGGGCCATCAGCCCCTCTACTACCTCGCGCTGCCTGTGGTTCCTCCCGATATCCCCCTTCGGATCCTGATCACGCATCCTTACATAAGCCAGCGCCTGTTCCCCTGAAAGTCTCTGGGGGCCTTTCGGGTAGTCGAAACCCCCTTGTACAAACGGGAACTCATTGATTACTTGCACACCGCCGACCGCATCGACCATTTGTTTAAGACCAGCCATGTTCATCGTAGCGTAATAATCAAGCTCGATATCCAGCAGCTCTTCCACTGTATTTATTGTCATGTCCACGCCGCCGAATGTATAGGAATGATTGATTTTATCATAGCTTCCATGCCCGGGAATCCAAGCCATCGTATCCCGTGGAATACTGATTAAATGCATTTTTTCTTGTTTAGGGTCGATATTCATGACAATGATCGTGTCCGGTCTTCCTGCATCTGCTTCCCGTTCATCGATTCCCAATAAAAGAAAATTCAAAGGTTTGTCTAACTTCATCTTATGCTTGCTTTCCTGGCTGTCAATAGCGGTAACAGGCTCGAATAATTCACCGGAAACAGTATGATGCACTTTTTGATAAATCATTAATAAATAAGCACTCATCCCGCCGACAATTATAAGTATCGATAACCCTGCAACAATGAGCCATTTACGTTTTCGGTTCAAGTCTTTCCACTGTTGTTTCATGATCGCACCACCCTTACCGCATTTTATGCTGGCAAGGCACCTGGTATGTCCAGGCATGTGAGAAGGGAATGTTTCATGAAAGGTAAAAATAAAAACTTTTCTTCTGAACGGCTTAAAATGACGAAGGCTCCTCGGCGGCACTCTTCGAACTGACTCGCTGCAGCATATATTCCAGAAGGAAAAGATAATCGTTTTGATTTCCTGTGTTTTTCGCAAGCTCAGATAATTGTTCTAAAATAAACAAGCAGTCATTTTCATACAGGCTGTAATTATCAAACCCTAAAATAGTCTGGCGGGAAAATTCCCATAGATCCTGATGGACCTCCTTATCCATCGTTTTACTCAGCATGGATACCATCGTGATCAGCTCGGTGATGACTGTCGAGTTCTGATTGGCATACTCACGAATGGATGCAAACCCCTTATGGAGGTAATAGCGAAAATCTTTTTGATTTAAAATAACACGAAGCTCCTGTTCCTCGTCATATAAGAAGGAAGAGAGATTCGTAGACTGGCCGATGCTTTTCAGTAAATCAGCAATCTGGTGAATCGTATTCGTAACCGTAAGCGGGTCATTGTGACCGAACGCCTTGATGGCTACTTCGGCAAGCTTGATCAGTCCATATTCCAGGTCCTGGATTTCCGTTTGTTTGACTCCGATCTCCATAGACTTGGAATAGCGCTCAGGATTAATCGTCGTTTGACCGTTGTCCCAATAAGTAATCAGCGGCGTTCCTTCTACCAAAAAATCTCCAATCCTGACCTCGAACCTCAGGAGAATATCATCCCGGCTCGCCTGTTTAACCAATCTGGAAAAATCAGCGACCTGAAGATATCCAGATTGATCGGCTGTTATCACCTTTCCATCAGAATCAGGGGGAAGAGAGTCCTTCTCCACCTCCTTATCAAGCTGGTAAGGTTTCAACTCTTTTTCCAGGGAAGCCTGTACCGATTTTGATTTGGCATTCATATTAAAACTGATATTATGAACCTGCATCCAGGTGGTTGTATGATTGATAAAATAAATAAAGGTCACTGCAGCTGTAATTGCGGTCAGAATCGATAAGACCGGTGTCGCCACAATAAACTCTTCTTCTTCATGGGTAACGTATAAGAAGTTTAAAAGTACATAAATGAAACTGCCGTTGAAAATACCAAGCACATGCTGGGTCGCCCTGTCACTGACGAAGTTGACAAGCATCTTGGAAGAAAACTGGCCGCTGAACGTTGTCAATGCGACGAGTAAAGAGTTGATGGTAAAAGCACTCAGCGTAAGCACCCCTCCCACGAGTGCACTTAAGAGCACCTGCAAGGTCTGTCCGCTGAACCCGATCGCGGCTGGCAGATATAAACTGACATCCACAACATAATCCAGATAAAAGGTAAATGCGGATAAACCGACCGCACCTACGATATACCAGAACGGCATGAACCAGAGTGTTGATTTTAATTCACTTTTTCGCTGCCGTCTCGACATTTTAAAATATTTCTTAATATAGTAAAAGAACCCCATTTTGACCACCATTCTATTCCTGAAAGTTTTTAAATACTTCTTATTCCTACCCTGGAAAGGGGGAAATTAACCTGAATTTCAGAGGTTCCTTCAAAAATAGGGAAAATGGTGACAAATCTCCTCCAATTACATTGAAAGGCGCATTTCTTGCAGATCGGTAAAAAAATAGTTCAATTCAGGATACAAATTGCACATTTGTACTCCTAAACTGAACTACTTCTTCTATCTTGCACGAATTCTTATAGTCAGATGAATAATAATAGACTGAGTGCCATGACCATCATACCGCTTATGATACCGTATATCGATAAATGAGCTTCATCATACTTTTTTGAAGCTGGCAGCAATTCATCAAGCGAGATGAAAACCATGATGCCTGCCACACCTGCGAAAATAACACCGAACATCACATCATTCAAAAACGGCATCAGGATCAAATATGCCACAAATGCACCAATCGGCTCGGATAAACCGGAAAGAAAAGAGAGCTTGAATGACTTTTTCCTGTCCCCGGTAGCAAAATAAATCGGCACAGATACAGCGATACCTTCAGGAATATTATGAATGGCAATAGCAACAGCAATAGCGATACCAAGGCTCGGATCCTGCATGGCTGAAGTGAATGTAGCAATCCCCTCGGGAAAGTTATGGATAGCGATCGCTAACGCTGCAAAAGTACCCATTTTCAATAGTGCAGGGTCATTCACACCATTTGTTGTTTTCTCCATATCTTCTACTTTTTTGACCTCGTGTGGATTGGTCTTTTTAGGTATGAACTTATCGATCAAGGCGATGAACAGCATCCCTCCGAAAAATGAACCGACCGTCACCCAGTTGCCGCTTTCAACCCCCATCGCACTTACCAGTGAGTCTTTTGCTTTGAAGAAAATTTCGACCATAGAAACATAGATCATCACGCCTGCCGAAAAGCCGAGTGCAAAGGATAGAAAACGGGTATTGGTGCTTTTCGTAAAGAATGCCAGCACACTACCGATGCCTGTGGCCAGACCGGCCATCAAAGTTAAACTGAATGCTAATAATAAATCTGAACCCAAATTTCCAGTCTCCTTTCAACCTTGCTAAGGTAATCATACGTTATGTTTTTACCTTGTGCAACTTTTTTTGTTTAAGTAACAATATATTCGCTAACGAAAAACCCCCTTGCCACAATATTATGTAGCAAGGGGGCAGCATGTGCCTATTTTTTACTTTAAGAATGTTTAACTTTGTTAAAGGGTTAAAGTGTAAGAAAAAGATATTATCATCGAATTTTAGCATAGATACATGTATGGCGCAGACCCTCTCCGGTGACAGAGGTATCATCATTTCGCAAAACACCTTCCAAATCAAAACCCAGACGTTCCGGAATTACCCTGCTTGCCTTATTTTCTGTATCACAGCGAATCTCGACACGTCCTGCTTTCAATTCATTAAAAGCAAACGCAGTAATTCCTTCCACCGCCTCGCTCATATAACCTTTTCCGGCGTACCTGGTATCGATCCAGTATCCGATTTCAAACTTTGGTACCTTCCAATTTATGCGATGAAGGCCAGAGGAGCCGATGAAAGCACCGGACTCCTTCAAAAAGATATGCAAGCGCAAGTCTTCGCGAGTTAAAAATTTAGCATGTGATTCCCGCACATTCGCTTCTGTTTCTTCCAGTGTGCCCCTCTGTTGTGCAAAAGGCATCCATGCTTTCAGCTCTTCGTGGGAAGCTTCCTTCGCTTCATGGACCGCCTTCCCATCCCCTGGCAGCGGCATACGTATCTGAAGCCGCTCTGTTTCAAAAGCTGAAGGAAAATCGATTAAAACGGGATTCATCCTGCATCACCATCCTCTGTATATTCGCTATGATGACTGATTAGAAAGTTGAGCAATATCTTATCATAAGGATGAAAATATTTCACTATCTTTCTTAATAATTGCACTGTATTTTTTCACTTCAGCATTCAACAATAGGGCCGGATTGTGGAAGACTTGATTTCGAGATGTTTGTTAGAGTTTAGGGGCGTTGGGGAAGGATTCGCTTTCCGCGGGGAAGCCGGCAAGCCTCCTCGAGCTAAAGCTCTGCGGGGTCTTGCCAGTCTATCCTTTCCCGCAGGAGTCTCAACCTTCCCCCATGCCCCTTGCCAATATAAAGCACTCGAAATCGTGCTTGTACTTTCTGTGTTATAAACACGCTATTCCTGATAAAGTTTCGAGACACAAATAAAAGTATGGCGGCGGGGAAAACGGTGAGACTCCTGTGGGATGAACATGAGCGGTGAGATCCCGCAAGGCGAAGCCTGAGGAAGCTCACCACATGCCACGGAAAGCGAGTGATTTCCCGGCCCTCCAGAGATTATCTACCGTCACGGAAACAGTTTCTCTCGAAACTGAGTCTTCCATTAAAGGGAGCTTATCTGTAACAGAGCTTATAAAAAAAGCCGGAAGCTGGCTTTTTTTAAGTATATCTACAATTGGATATTAGAGAGCCGAAAGTTCATTTATCATAAAGGCTCAAATCATTAGACATTCATGTTCATAAATGAATGAATAGCGAATATCAATGAACAGAAAGTGTTGTTCTGTCAAAGGAAAACTGAACGTACGGATGGTTTCTTTCGTTTCGATATCGGAATAGAGCTCGGATAGTATTCCTTTGTGCCATGTTTTCATCAGCATCACATTTTCAAGGAAGTAAGGACGGAATGCCCAATTGGAACCTTTCTTCCCGGATTCGACTACCCATTGGTCGCCTCTTTTTCTAAAGTTGGCTGAAACTTGCTGACCATCGCTGTTACAAACGAACATACGAAAACTCTCTTCATTAAATTGTTCGGTGATCCATTCGATGAAGGCATCTGCTTTTTTCGGGCCATCCCATTTCGATAAAACTCTCTTCACCTTATCTTCCCAATGAAGAATCAATGATAATCGTTGGTCGATCAAGGACTTTTCCCTGGTGATATACTTGGAAACTTTTTTGGATATATTCGATGCCAAAGCATTTTTAGCCAGGAATGTGGGAGCCGCTTCAGCCAAATAACTGCCCTGATAAAAACGCCCTCCGTGCTTCCAGGCGAAATGGAGCTGAAAGTCATCTTCCACGTGTTCAAACAATAAAGCTGCCCCTATGCGACGGGCTAACATGGACAGGGAATAAATGATGTCCTGAAAACTATCTGCGTTTGGCTGACGAATGATCGTTGTATCAATTTTCAAAAAATGAGGTTCCAGCTGCCGTATCCGATCAATATTCGAGCTTTTAGCTCCGACATGATCAACTGCGATTTGGATGCCATAGGTTTTATAATAAAGTAATAAATGACTCAGCGATTCAAAATCTTCATCAAAGTCATGTTCAGTCACTTCTATGACGATCCGATCCATCGTAAATCCTTCACTTTTGTATAATTGCAGTAACTCAAGGAGATCTTCCCCATTGTTCACCATCAATTGTTTCGCACTTCGATTGATAAACAAGTAACCTTGTATGTCGGACTGTTTCATCTCCGTTAAAGCGAGCTGTAACAAATGCTGTTCCACTTCTACTTTGAATTCCTCAGGAACGTCCGGGTCCTGAAAAAAGTCGTCCAGGCTGATCCATTCCTCTCCATTAAAACAACGGCCAAGCAATTCATAACCAATCACTGTATATCGGATAGCGCTGAGGACAGGCTGGTAAACAGGCTTTACTTTACTTAAATCACTGATAATATCTAATGGGTCCATCGCGCATCCTCCTTTCTTCCATTATGCCATAACAGGGGAACAGGAATGATAGAAAGCCTCCCTATCATTCTTTCTCCCCCCTATTAAACACGACATGTAAGCGTTAACAAATTGTTCATAATTTTTGGTTTCTCTCTTTGGAAATGGTGGTATAATAAAAGTGTAAACAAGATAACAAACAGTTAGACAACTTAGGTGGCTCAACCATCGCGAGTTCGTTTCCGAAACGAACAGAGACGCCGGTTCAAACAAGGGACAGCGCTTCCTGTGCAAGGTGAAAAAAGCCCTGAAATTTGGCCGGGCAGTCAAGTCTGCTGACACGATAGCTGGACAGCAGAGCGAGTAAATGATAGTGAGCTTTAAGTAGATTTTAAAAATCGGACTTAACCCGGAGGTAGAAGGAAACGGATTCACCACAGAATTATCCTTCTGCATTAGCTTTCAAGTGTGGAATCCTGGATGATTCTAACATGGTTGGGTCACCTAAGTTGTTTACCACTTTTCCTGACACATTATGTGTTAGGTTTTTTTCTTGTCTGGCAATTAAAAATTTAATGATTATTGGAGAACAATTGCATTGAGCTACATCCGGCTAAAGCGAATTCCAAATAGATCAAAAGCCCGAACAAAACTGAATTCGGGCTTTTGATGCTGGAGTATTATTGCGCTTCGCTTAATCGTGCTTCAATTTCTTCCATGATGGTACCAGCTTCTTCCCAGTTACCGTTCGAAAGTGCCTGCTGATACTGGTCAAATAAATCTGATATGTCTTTCAGAATTTCTTCTGATTGGAGAAGATCTTCCGCATTTTCTCCAGCCTGCCCTTCTTCCTGTTCACCTTCACCTTCTTCGACATTTGGGTCAATTCGCGCCAGCATTTTTTCCAGGGCTTTATCAAATGTCGGCTCCATCACTATTTGGTCGCCATAAGCAAGAATGATTTGCTTCACTTCCGGCAAGGAAGTTTCATTCGACGATTCGATATAGATAGGCTCTGCGTACAATATGGTATCTTCAAATGGTATGGCCAGCAAATTGCCGCGGATTACTTCCGAACCTCCCTGTGACCAAAGGTTAAGCTGTTGTGAAATAGTACTGTCCTGATTGATCCTGTTTTCAATTTGCTGCGGTCCATAGATATTCCTTTGCTTAGGGAAGCGGTAGACGAACGTTTCCCCGTAGTTCTCTCCGTCATTACGCACACCCATCCAGGCAATCATATTTTGCCGGTTCCTTGGTGTGTATGGCATCATTAATACAAATTCCTCTGTGTCATTCTCCGGAAGTTTCATCGTAATATAGTAAGGCTCCATTCGAATATCTTCATTGAAGTATTTCTCTGTCGGGAACTCCCACTTATCTTCCCGGTTATAAAAGACTTCGAGATTTGTCATATGGTACGTCGCATAGATGGATGCCTGGATTTTGAACAGGTCCACCGGATAGCGGAAGTGGGACTGGATATCTGCCGGTATCTCCTCGGTGAACATATCCGGGAACATTTTTTGATAAGTCTGCAGTAGTGGATCTTCCTGATTGACAGCATAAAAGTCTACTTTTCCGGTATATGCGTCCACAGCAACCTTTACCGAATTACGGATATAATTTTCCTCTTCCTTGTATGGTTCGGAATATGGATAACGCTCTGCAGTCAAATATGCATCGATCAGCCAGGATAGGCTGCCGTCTTCGCGCACAAAAATATAAGGATCCTTATCGTATTGAAGGAAAGGTGCAATTCTCTCCAAACGGTCCGTGATGTTCCGGGTATCCAGGAGTTGACTGTCTCCGTTCAACTGGTTGGATACAAACATCCGGAAGGATCCTGCATCCAGACTAAAAATCAACCGGTTCAAACCGGACAGGGGAATGCCGGTGTCTGCTTCATAGCGGGTGGATTTATTTTCATCCCCGGATGGATAATCGAATTCATCAACATTACTGTTTACAATGACATTCTGATAGTTTTCCTCACCGAAATAAATTTGAGGACGAGTGATATCCATGACCCCCTGAGAGGGGACGTTTTTCAGCATATATTCCGGCTGTCCCTGTGAGGTGATTTTGTTGACATCACTCATCGCAATACCATAGCCGTGCGTATAGCGCAGGTTTTCATTCACCCATGTCTTCGCCTGGGAAGGCAGGTCAGTGGTATTCAGTTCCCTGGCACCTAAGAAAACCTGCTGGTACGTATCATCAATGATATAGCGGTCGACATCGATATCATTGAACTGGTAATAGGTCCGGAATGTCTGGAGCTGGTTATAAATATCAAGTATCGGCCGCGCATCATTGATACGGACATTATTGATCGTCAACTGATTATTTTCCACCATTGACTGATCAAGTGACTGGTTACCTGGATGCTCACGTTCTTCAATCGTGTCCAAGTCATAGGCAGCCCTAGTATATTCCAGATTCTTCTCCAAGTACGGCTTTTCTTTTGAAAACTCATTTGGAGACACAACGTAACTCTGAACTATGACAGAGGCCCCCTGTGCAATAATGACAACTGCAACATAAGCGGCTACCGGAAGCAGCATCGCCTGCAAACGCCCGCGGATCATGGCGATAATCATCCAGACCGCACCCAGGACTGCTACCCCAGCCAATATATAAGAAGCCGGGTTGTTGATCAGTTTATCTGTGTAACTCAATCCATGCACGACACTGGTCTGGAAAATGTTCACCTGGTTAGTCAACAGGGTGGCATAAGGCTCCAGCACATGTACCGCTGCCAGCAGTAAACCAATAATACCAAGCGTTACACCCAAGTGAAGCTGTGCCAGCCGACTTTCCCTGTACATCGAAAATACCGAATAGAATCCGAGTTCAATCAGTAATAAAAAGACCCCTAACCCCAATAATGTATGAAGCACAAAATTGATAAATGGCAAAATGAACATATAAAAAGAGATGTCCATATCGAAATGTGGATCGCTTATACCGAAAGAACTATGGTTCAGAAACTTAAGCCATAATTCCCAGCCAATCCCCTGTACAATACTACTGCCGAACAATCCTGCCAACGCAGAGAGCCCAATAAGTATCAACCGTGCCCATTTCCTGTTCAGAAGGATGGCAGGAAGACGTTCACGGTCAAAAAAGCTGATATACGTCCTCCTCACCGATGCCAGGGTCCCATACATCAGGAAAAAGAAGATGAGGAACCCTGTAACCCCCAGCATGATTTTACTTGTAAATATTGTCATATAAACCGATTTAAAACCAAGTGAATCCATCCAAATGTAATCCGTGATCCAGTTCAGTGTAAGTGCCAGCAATACAGCCAGCACCACAAACACACCGAAAATCTTGCCCAATATAGATCCGAATTTTTTCAGTTTCAGTTTTTGTTTTGTTGGCATATTAATCGTTCGATTACCCACTGTTTTCCCCCTTAGATATGCTCGATATAAAAATTCTTTGTTAAATCATAAAGTTTTCCGATTATACAGGTATACGGATACACCCCATCATTTGTTTCATCCTATATTATTCATTTTACTCCAGGCTTCCTCCATTGAACATACAATTTCTACGTGCTAAGAAAAATCCCGGCAGCTGTTACGCTGCCGGGAGCAAATCAGGATGAAATTTCTTCGCCTTTTCCTGCTAATATTTTCAGTTGATCGTTCTCCAGCCCTACGGTGTAGACCAGTTTATATTTTTTTAATTTCACTTCCCCGCCTACTGTTTCTTCAGCAGTGATAAAGGCAGTAACCTCCACATTTTTACCTGCCTGCTTTGGAATCAAGTCATCGATTTTTACCGATAACGTATTAGAATAGCCTTTTCGGAAGCTTTCGTACGAATTGTTCCCTTGCCAGCTGCTGCCGATCAGGGAATAGGCAGTGACGAAGTCTCCCTGGTTAATGCTTTCATAAAAGTACTCGACAATATAAGTGGCCTGATCGATCGGTGTGACATTATAGCCTTCACCCGGTCCGCCTACGGTATCCTGGATCTCCGGCAGGCTTTTCATAGGATTTTCCGACCATCTTTCCACCAGGTTTATGATATCCGGAATCGGAATACTGAAACCGATCGCTTCTTTATCCAGTTTTGCTGAGTTGATCCCAATCACTTTACCGGTTTCTGCATCCACGAGCGGGCCACCGCTGTTCCCTGGCTGAATCGGCGCTGAAATCTGATACAATCCCCGGTACTCAAACGGAGCGATATCGAATTCACGGTCCAACCCCGTGATTTCACCGGTCATCACTGTATTCTGCAAGCCCAGAGGACTTCCCAAAGCCAGCACTTTATCCAGCATTCCAGCTTTATTTTTCCGTTCCAACGGTAATGGTTCGGCATCTTCAAGGGCTGGCACACGTACGACAGCCACATCGGTGGTGGTGCTGATGCCGATGACTTTCCCTGTTACTTCTTTGGAATCCGCGGTTGTGATTGTCACTTCTTCCGTGTTGGCTACCACATGGGCATTCGTGAGGACATCTCCTTTGTCATTATAAAGGAAACCGGAGCCCTGCTCCCCATCACTCTTTGTAATCTGAACGACGCGTTTTTGAGTTTCTTTGATGATCTCTTCCTGTTCTTTTGTAACCGGCTTTTCCACTGACTGGTCATTTCCGGTCTGTACCAATGCGGAGGCTTCCGTAAGTTTCGTCGGCATTATGTCCTGGATGTAAAAAACTCCCGAGGCGCCTGCAATGGCAATAATGACAGAGAGGATGATGCTGATCAGCCATTTACGATTCATGCTGCGTCCCTCCTACTCGACGTACCATTCAATATTTTTGACTTTCACATCGACTTGTTTATTGATTTCAAAAAATTGTTTTTCAAACTTACCTGTATCTCCCGGATTTAAGTACATCGGGTACACGGTGACCGTATTTTCTTCCGTCTTGATCGGATTTCCTTCTTTATCGAGAATTTCCAGCTCTACGGTTACGGAACTGATGATTTTAGTCGCGACACTTTTTACTTCTCCTGTCACTGTAAGATCACCGAGGTCATCGAGTTTTGCCTTGACATTTTTCACTTCAACCGCTGCAGTCTGGTTCTTCAAATCTTCCTGGGCAGCCTGCTCTGCCGCGCGCTCAATCCGTTCTCGCTGTGCCTGGACAAACGCTTCCTGCTCTTGACGGATCCGCTTTTTCAATTGCAGCAATTTATCATTATTGACTGCAAACTGCAGAGCATGATCGACAGCTGCTACTGCTTTATTGAATTCTTTGCCTTCAATATGGTTTTCCGCATCATTGGAAGCGATGGTCACAATCTTTTCCATGATTTTAGCCTTTACTTTTGTGGCTTCTTCTAAGTTATACCGGGACAAGGTAGACAGATTGGCTGCCAATTGGTCCACCGTCGTAAGTTCAGCCAATTCACTGTTAATGCGCTTGATTTTGATTTGGGAATCCATCGTATCCAGCTTTGGCAAAAGACCCGGGACCAGTTTGCTCTTACTGGCCTTCACATTTTCGCGAAGCGCTGCAATCTGGTCGGTAGCTTTTGCCAGCTGATCACGCTGGATCTCTTTCTCAATTTGCTTCATTTCCTCCTGGAAACCATCTGCTTCTTTTATAAATGCCAGGTCTTTTTTCAATACTGCAAAATCTTCCCTTTTGTCGATCGCACTTTTCAGCATGGATGCCGCTTCGTCATACTTTCCTTCTAAGGCGGAAGCCTCCGCATCCCTCTTTAACTGAAGCACTTCTTCGTTTACATTCTTTTCGTAGGCATAGGTGTAACCGACACCCCCGGCACTAAGCAGCAATACGATGACTGGAAGCAAAATCATCTTCCAATTTTTCTTCCCTTTCGGCTGCTTATGCTCGAAACGGGAGGATGGCTCTTCTGCTACTGTAGCTGATATTTCGTCATTATGTAGGCTGTTTTTTTCATCAAGCCTTGTACCACAATTGGGACAAAAACGAGAGCCCTCGTTCACTTCTTCCTGACAACCTGGGCACTTTCTCATGGGCTCACTCCCCTTTATTATAATAATATTCTGCTAGATTAAATGGTAAATAAATGGAACAAATACATACTTTTTCAATTATAGCATGTTTCGGCAAATTTTCGGATATAGATGGTAGATTTTCGGTTATAAAAAAAAGCTCCGTCAGCATGATTACGAAAAGGGAGGCAGAAAACAACTCCCTTTCCGCGGATGTACGGTCGGGTTACCTTGCTGCATCACGGGGTCCCGGCTCGTACAATTTCCCGCAGGAGTCTTGTCGTTTCCTGCCTCCCTATACATAAAAATAATGGTTAACGAAACCAATGATTATCAAACTGTGCACTTTTTGTTCCATTATGAAAGTAAGGAATCAAGTCGTTTAAATTCCAGTTCATTGAACTTTTCCATCATCCGTTCCTGATTCACCTCAAAAATAGCATCATCGAGGGAACAATCGACATCGACTTCACAGTGAATCGCTGCCAACTTACGAGACAGATGAAGCATATCGAGCTCGTTTTCGATTTTCGTACGCTGCCCTTTAGTCAGGTTCGGAAGATTCTCCAAAATCCCTTCGATCGTTTCATACTCGGTCAAAAGCTTCAGGGCAGTCTTCTCCCCAATCCCTTTGACACCTGGATAGTTATCACTGCTATCTCCCATCAATGCTTTCAGATCGACCATCTGTGCAGGAGTGATTCCTTTTTCCTCCATAAAATTATCATGCTGGTACTCGGCATAATTGCCATATCCTTTTTTCAGCAAAGATACGGTGACATTGTCTTGCAGCAGCTGGAGAATATCCTGGTCCCCTGTCAAAATAATAACTTCGGAGTGCTCCTTATACTTATTGCTCAGTGTGCCGATACAGTCATCCGCTTCATAGCCGGCAAGCCCGACATTCGGAATGTCAAGGGACTCCACCACTTCCTTGACGAGATCAAACTGTGGAATCAATTCGACAGGCGGCTCACCGCGGTTCGCTTTATAATCCGGAAAAATTTCGTTCCGGAAAGTGGTACTGCCCATGTCCCAGCAGCAAACCACATGGCTTGGTTCATAGTTTTTCGTTGCCGTAAATAAGTGTTTGACGAAACCATACACCGCATTCGTCGGTACACCTTTACTGTTAATCATATAATAGTTGCTCATCGCAGTGGCATAAAAAGCGCGGAACAACAGCGCCATGCCATCCACAAGCAGGATCCTGTTCTGATTCATTGGTACTCCCCCTCTGTTTAAGAAACGTGCTTACCTGTTACTAGTATACTAGGCGGCCTCCATGAAAGAAAGACGGAGACAAGAAAAACACGCTGGCTAATGATACCAGCGTGCTTTTCAATCTATTATTTAGTAAACCGGTTGGCAATCATGGTCAATGCGCCATCGCCGGTTACGTTTGTTGCCGTTCCGAAGCTGTCCTGTGCTAAATATAGTGCAATCATCAGTGAGGTCATCGCAGGACCGAAGCCAAGCATCGACTCCAGCAGACCAAGGGCCGCCATGACCGCTCCACCCGGAACGCCAGGAGCAGCAATCATTGTAACACCCAGCATCAAAATGAACGGCATAATGGCACTGAATCCTGCAGCCTGTCCCTGCATGTACATCACTGCCATGGCACAGCTGGTAATCGTAATGGTACTCCCGGCCAGATGGACATTGGCAAGTAACGGAATGCCGAAATCTGCCACCCGTTCACGGGCACCGACTTTTTTCACCCGCTTCAAAGTAACTGGAATGGTAGCTGCCGAAGACTGGGTCCCAAGCGCTGTAAAATAAGCCGGCATCATCGTGCGCAGCATCCGGATCGGGTTCTTTTTACTAAAGGAACCTGCAAGTGTATAAACAAGTGCCAGGTAAACCAAGTGAAGCAGGATGATCATGATGAATACTTTCCAGAAAACGTTCAAAATGGTCTGAACCTGACCGGCATAGGTCATATTGGCAAAAATTCCGAAAATGTGAAAAGGAAGTAATGGGATGATCACTTTTTCAATCACCAGTTGGATGATCGAACGAAATTCATCCATCACATCCAATAAGGCATTGCCTTTCAATCGTGAAATTCCAAGTCCGATGATAAAAGCTAAAATCAGGGCTCCCATCACACCGATCACTTGGGGCATATCGACTGTAAAAGAAGCTTCTACCAGCGCTTCTTCCGGATTTTTCAATTCAGCTGCCGACTGTCCCTGCAGCATGAATGGGTAGAGCGTCCCGGCCACAAGGAAGGCCAGTAAACCTGCCGAGACCGTTGAGCTGTAAGCCAATCCGGTGGTAAGCCCAAGCATCTTGCCTGCCCCGCGGCCCATGGAACCAATTCCAGGAGCGATGAATCCCAGGATGATTAAAGGTATGACAAAGCTTAGAAAGTTTCCGAACAGACCGGTAAAGGTAGCAAATACTTCCACCAGCCATTCCGGAGCGAATGAACCGATTAAAATTCCTAATAGAATAGCGATGATGATTCGTGCGAGTAAAGGTACTTTTTTCATGGTGTTTCTCTCCTCCCGATGTACGTCTCCAATGTATGTTTGTATATTCAAGAAAGAATCATACTCTCTACTCTATTACAAAGCGACCCATTAGAAAAGGGAAAAAACTTGTTAATTTATGTTTTTTGCAGGGATTATCAAAGTAAACGCTTACTTTTCCAATGTCATTATTCTGCAATCAAAATGTATTGTCCTTGTAGTTTTATAGATTCTGCAACCTTGCTACAATATGGAAAGTAGTTACATCGAAGGAGGCAATAAGCATGAAATATTTGAGAAAAATTGTCGTCGTCCTTATTCTATTAGCTGGAATTACATTAACGAATGAGCTTCATTCCCATGCTGAAATGACAAGCGAAAAACAAGTCGCGTTAACCGATAAATCTGATCAATTGAAGCGTTTCGAAGCGAACCACAAGCCGGTACAAACCTCCCAGACTGCTAAAGGGAAAAAAGTTACCGTAGAGGCTACTGCCTACACCGCCTCCTGCGAAGGTTGTTCAGGCATCACCTATACAGGCATCGATTTAAAAGCAAACCCTGGAAAGAAAGTGATCGCCATCGATCCTGACGTTATCCCAATCGGTTCAAAAGTCCATGTACCCGGTTATGGGACAGCCATTGCCGGTGACATCGGGGGCGATATCCAAGGTAATCGCATCGACCTGTACATGGCTGACCTGGCGGACGCAAAAGCATTCGGCCGTGAGCATTTGGAAGTTACTATTTTAAATTAGCCAGAATCAAGGAACAAAAGCGCAGGCACCTTGCTAGTAATGACGTTCGACTAAAAGCGGCACGTCGTACAGTTATCCACAAATAGAAAATTTTATAATTTCCTGGACAACAAAAAAGGCGCCCGGCTTAATCAGATAAGCCGGACGCTTTTTTATCAGTCTTCATCTTTATTCAGAAAGTCTTCTTCGCGTTCCAAATCACCGACGAAGAACGTTTCCACACGGTCGGTGCGAATGACCAGATCATCATCCAATGACCACCAAATACCTCTTTCCAATTGCTTTATGATAAATTCACATGCTTCACGAGTCGTATGAGGTTCACTCAATTCTACTTCTTGTGTCACCGTTCTTCCGCTATTCATCAGAAAATTGAACTGCCATACTTGTTTACTTTCTTCTTCTGCCAATGTCTTCATCCTTTCTTTTTGCATGTGTCGATTATTTTAGTATAGTCGATTCCCAGCCGCAAATGATTTGGGCAGTTTTTTTGAAAAATTAGCACATTTTGCTTACTGTGCAGGTCTTTCCCACCTGTTAGATTGCCCAGCCCATCTTTAAAATATCAAATGGGCAAAGAGGACAATAATCGGCAGGGTAACTACCGTTCTTTGTAAAAAGATCACGAACATTTCGCCGATGCTAAGCGGAATTTTCGACTTCAATATCAATACCCCAATCTCCGACATATAAATCAACTGGGTAATTGAAATACCTGCGATCACAAATCGAGTCAATTCACTCTCAATCCCGCTTCCTATCACTGCCGGGAGGAACATATCCGCAAAGCCGACGATCAGAGCGGGTGCAGCTTCATTCGCTTCAGGCAGCTGCATCCATTCCAGTACCGGTACCAGCGGGTAGGACAACCATACGAATACCGGAGTGTATTCCGCTAACACCAATGCCAGGGTACCAAGTCCCATCACGACTGGAATCAAACCAAGCCAAATATCCAGTACGTTTGCAAAGCCACGGTAAATGACGTTTTTATAAGAACTGACTTTTTCTGCCTGATCCATCGCCTTCTCCAGACCCGATTGGAAACTTGATTTGCCAGATGGTACATATTCTTCGATTTGCTTCCCGGCCACTTCATCATATTCGTCTTTCTTCTTTGACAATGGCGGAATTCGTGGCACGATCACCGCTGCTGCCAATACCGCTAAGGTGACAACTAAGTAAAATGGAACAAAATATTGCTCTAAGCCGATGAAGGTGATGACAACCAGACTGAAAGCAATCGAAGCGATTGAGAAGTTGGTCGCAATAACGGATGCTTCCCTTTTCGTATAATATCCCTGTTCAAATTGCTGTGTCGTAATCAAAACACCGACCGGACCGGCTCCCATCCAGGAGGCTGTCGCGTCAATCGCTGAACGGCCAGGAAGCTTGAACACCGGATGCATCACTTTTCTGAGCAGTGTCCCTATGAAGTCCATCAAACCGAAAGACATCAGAAAGGGCATCAATAGTGCCGCAAATAAAAACCATGTAGTCAACACCGGAACAAGGGAGTATAAGACGGTTCCGCCGGTGATATCAGACCAGATGAACTCCGGTCCGACCTGCATCATGGTCATGATCGCAAATACTGCCCCAATAATTCTTACCCCTGTCCAGAAAAATGAAACGTCCAACAAGTTTTTTATAAGCGGGCTTCTTTCAACCCATTGTGGCTGTGTCATTCTGACAGCTAATGCACCAAGTGCTGACAGTGTTACAAGAATGGTCATAAATAATGGAATTTGATCAGCGAAGTATCCCTGTACTGATTCAGCCAGGATACCGACTCCGATCGTCACTTTCCCCTGGAAAGGAATTGGTATTAAAAATAATAAAATCCCAATGAATGATGGGATAAGAAATTTATTGAAACTGGTCCAAGGAAATGCTTTATCTTTGTTCGTCTGATGAATTTCCTGATATGTCGTCTGCTTCTTCGCTTCCATTTCTAAGTCCCCCTGAAAATAAGTTAGTTATAAATATACATAATATTATATATTTATGCAATAGCTTCTTTACTAATAATTGAACTTATTAAACAGTCTTCCTTATTTACCAACGAATCTTATTCAACAATATGGCCGAATTGTGGAAGACTTGATTTCGAGATGTTGTTGGAGTTGAGGGGCTTCGGGAAACGATTCGCTTTCCGTGGGCGTGTGCTGAGTCTCCTCAGGCTTCGCCTTGCGGGGCCTCATCTATCACTCAGCTCCCACAGGAGTCTCACCGTTTCCCTACGCCCCCTTGCCCTGGGAAGTTCTCGAAATCAGCCGAAGAAAACTGTCCTATGATTGAAGATTTTAATGCCTCTACATCCTTTGTAAAATGCCTCAGGATGAAGATTTCAGCTACATTCTTTCTCTTTGTGAAGGGTCCGTTTAATACAAAACTGGCTGGATGGGGAGGGAAACGGCGAGACTCCCGCGGGAGAAGGGTCTAGGCAAGATCCCACAGGGCTTTAGCCCGAGGAAGCTTGCCAGGTCCCCCGCAGGAAAGCGAGTTGTTTCCCGGACCATTCCCTTCCACTCATGGTAACGGACCCAACCATCTTGAAACTGAGTCTTCAGCAATTGGGAGCTTATCTGTAATCTCAGCGCGGAGCTTTAACAGGGCTAAATTTTATTCGTGATTAAATTAATGGGTTTACAAAACTTTGGAATCGTCTTATTATGTATAAAAGTTAAAACTTATTATATTTATCGGAATTAGGAGGTATTAGTTATGGCTCAAACATCCGCGGAAAGACAACCGAAACAACCTGCCATTTCCGCTCAAGTAAAACAGGCAACAACTGTTGTCACATCTTTAAATCCTGTTCAAAAACCCGCATTGTCAACCGGGTTGATCATATCTATAATTTTGCTATCCGTCACAGTAGCTGTTGCTGGATGGACACAAGGAGTGCTTCTTATCATTGGTATCGGCCTGGGGCTGACACTATTGCATGCCAGGTTCGGATTTACCTCTGCTTTCCGGAGACTGCTATCTGTCGGTAATGTGCAGGGACTGCAGGCACATATGGTGATGCTTGCTGTCGCCACGACGTTATTTGCAATCATTTTTGCTACCAACTTCAGTTTTACTGGAACGGATCCTGTCGGTTATGTTTCGCCGGTAGGGATAAGCGTTGTCGTTGGCTCTTTCCTGTTTGGAATGGGTATGCAAATGGGTTCTGGCTGTGCATCCGGTACCTTATATAGTGTCGGTGGAGGAAAATCCTCCATGCTATTAACATTGCTTGGATTTATTGCAGGTTCTGTGATCGGTGCTTACCACTTTATTTTCTGGACTGAACAGACACCATCCCTGCCAGCCATTTCTTTAGCTGAATCTACCGGCCTCGGATATTTAGGCGGCTGGGCACTACAGATGGTGATTTTCCTTGGAATCTATGGATTAACAGTAAAGTATGCGCGTAAGAAGAACCCGCCGCACATGAAACCATTAGCAACTACGACAGGTTTGAAAAAACTATGGCGCGGTGCATGGCCGCTGCTTGTTGCAGCTGTCGTGCTGGCTGTATTGAACGCCCTGACATTGACCATTCGTGGTAATCCTTGGGGGATTACATCCGCTTTTGCCTTATGGGGATCCAAATTTCTCATGATGTTCGGTGTTGACGTATCAAGTTGGGGCTACTGGCAAGGCAATACCGAGGCATTGCAAACAACCGTGCTCGCCGACTCCACCAGCGTCATGAACTTCGGCATCCTCCTCGGTGCCTTCATGGCAGCAGCTGCTCAAGGCAACTTCAAACCTGGAAAAATCAAACCTGGCATTGCTGGTGCTTCTATCATTGGCGGACTGATGATGGGATATGGTGCTCGTTTGGCTTTCGGGTGCAACATCGGAGCTTATTTCGGAGGAATCGCATCGTTTAGCCTGCACGGCTGGGTGTGGATGATCATGGCATTGGCAGGAAGTTACCTTGCCCTGTTCATTCGTCCGATTTTCGGCTTGAAAAACCCTAACCCTAAAGACTCCATGTGTTAAATAGTAAGTAAAGCGCAAACGCTTTGCACTAACCTAAAAATCAACTTGTTTACAAAAAAAGGTGCGGACCCCAAGTGGATCCGCACCTTTTTCTTTCTTATTTTTCTTTATCAGACTTTCTGCTTCGATTTCTCCTTGTTCATAAACAGGGTGGTGATGAACATCAGTGTCAGGAAACCGATGATCAGACTGAAACCGCCGGCTTGTCCGAACGCTTCGGATACGGCACCGACAAGCAGTGCTGCCGCACCGCCGCCGATACCTGATGCGACGTAAATCAAACCGAGTGCGGTACCAGGGTTTTTAGAAATCGATGTTCCGAATGCCGTACCTGTCGGGAACAGTGTCGAGAAGAACAGCCCGGCACCGGCAAACAAGTATGGCAGCTGTTCCGCAAACATAAAGCTTACTCCGATCATCAAGGCTGATCCAAGGGAGAAAGTAATGAGTATTTTACGTTCATTAATGTGATTCGATAGATAAGCGACTCCCAGTCGTCCTGCCATAAAGAATATCGAGAACAACGTCAGGATAGTTGCTACCATATCTTCCTTGGCAGACGTTGATAAACCTCCAAGATCCAGACTCTTCAAGTAAGTCGGGAAGAAGTTCATAAAGGAAACTTCCGCTGATACTTCTAGCATAAGAAATACCATCAAAAATACCATCTGGGCATCCTTCAACATCGGAATGAAAGCCTTCAGGTTGATTTTTTCTACTTTTCCTTCCGGGAAGTTGACAGAAGTGATATAGATGATAACACCTATGTGCAAGGATGCGATGGCAATGTAAAACACTCTCCAGTCTGCGAACTGGAACAGCCAATTCAGAATTTGCGGGAACAACACCATCCCAAGGCCATAAATCCCCATCGCCAAGTTGAACATCTGGTTCTGTTTTTTTGGATAAGCTGCAGGGACGATCGCGTTACCAGCTACACCCAGTGCACCAAGACCAAACCCTACCAGCATGTAGAACCCTAAGAAGAACATGATATTAGGAGCCAGTCCTGTACCAAGGAAACCAGATCCCATCAGAACTGCAGCGATGATCATCATGATCCGGAGACCGTTTTTATCTGTCAGATAACCGAAGATCAAACTTGCTAACGTAAAACCTAACTGGAATATGAATACGACAAATCCGAATTCGCTCATATCCAGTCCGATGTCTTTTTCCACCTGGTCCAATACAATTCCTTTTGTATTCGTGACACCACCAGAAATAAATTGTGTGAATAATAGTATCATTAAAGCATGTATACTTTTTCCTTTTGACATTGCAGATTACCTCCATTAATTGTTATGTCTTTTCTGCTAGTCCGTCCATTCCACGTGTATATTTCTTTAAAACCTGTCTGATTATTTTGTCTTTGTATGGAGGTAATGGTGCCATCTTCTCTAAGGATTATGCAACTTGATTTTCTTTTACTTTTTACTGGAGTCCACCCTTTTAATGAGTGTTTTTGCTTGATCTTAACAAATAAAAAAAGGACGATAACCAAAGCTGGTCATAGTCCTTTATGTGATGATTTTTACCAGAAACTTCCTTCGTCGGGGTCCATCAAATTCACAAAAATACACGCCTTGCCAGGTTCCCAGTTCTAATTCACCTCCACTGATAATCAGTGTCTGCGCATGTCCTACCGTACTCGTTTTTAAATGAGAAGCCGTATTCCCTTCCGCGTGCCTATCTTCCGGATGATCCCAAGGATAGAGTTCATCGAGCCGCATCAGCATATCTGCTTTTACATCAGGATCAGCATTTTCATTCACGGTAATTCCCGCAGTGGTGTGCAAGGATGATATGATGATGATTCCTTCCTTCACATCAGCTTCCTGGATAAACGACTCGATATCACTGGTAATATCAATCATTTGGTCTCTTCGATCCGTTTTCAGTTCGAATTGCTTTTTCATGATTTATCACCTCTGTGCTTATCCTATACCAATCAAAACGGCTGATTCAAACTTCTTTTACAATGGGATCCCATACTTTACAGATAAATGTTTGCGAAAAGCCTTTACATCCTGCTGCAGCTGACGAATGTCATTCACCGTAACGACTTTCTCCAACCGGGCCTTAATACTCCAATACACAGCCAATTCTTCATCGGTCAACCGGATACTTTTATGAGGGAAGTGGACGAGCTCGCCCATTTCAATCACTCCTCTTCTCCTCTTGAATAGGGTTTTACTAGTGAGTTTATGATGGGACAATCAGGATATGTTCGTATCCTTTTATAAACTGCGGTTTTTAACCTACTCCCTCTTCTACAGGGAGAGCAGCTTCATGTCAATTAGCCTAAAAAAATTAAATAGACTGTACCTTTATCTATTCTTTATGGAGGTGTTAATATCCTTTATCTGGTATGAAATATGACTTTATACCAAATATTAATACCAGGTAGTAAACATTATTGACTTGTGAGAATAGATACTGGTACGATGAACTACAATATGAAAAGATAACTTGCCTTCATGAAAGGAGATTGGAAATGAAAGAGCTTCATTCCTTCAGTTGGTATGCAAAACAAATAAAGCCGCACTTGCCGAAGGGTGCATTTAAACCTGTCCCCTCCCGTTTGTTCGGAGGTTTAGCTTATTTACTAATAACGACCGCAGGGTTTTTGACGATCGGCCTGATCGAACTTCATCCAGTAATCAGCCTGGCAATTTCGCTGGTCATCGGCTTCAGCTTTGCCGGACTCGGCTTTCTGGGACATGAAATCCTTCATGGTACTGTAGTACGCAAGCCTTGGCTCCGCGACCTGCTTGGAGCGATCGCCTTTTTCCCCTTGAGTACAGGACCGAAGCTGTGGAGAAAATGGCATAACATGACCCACCATGTCCATACCCAGCATGCAGAAAAGGATCCAGATGCCTGGCCGACATTAGAAAAGATTAAAAAAATGAAGATGTTCCAGTGGGTGTATCGCCTGCCGTTGAAGGTGCGGTCTACCTTCGCATTTATTTCACTGGCCTTTCAGTTTTCGATGCATTCCATGAAGATGTTTATCACTTATGTAAAAGAATTTAAACCAAAGAAACAGCCAGAAGTGTGGCTGCAGGCGGTTTTACCGTGGGCGACCTGGATTGGACTATTATTTGTCATGGGTTTCACAAAATGGCTTTTCGCGTTTTTCATTCCATTGCTGATTGCTAACCTGATTGTAATGGGGTATATCTCTACAAACCATCGACTCAACCCAATTACTCCTATCAACGATCCATTAGCGAACAGTCTGACGGTGACTGTTCCGAAATGGGTGGATGTGCTGCATTTCAATTTCTCTTATCATACCGAACACCATCTGTTCCCCGGGATGAATCCGAAACACTACCCGCTCGTGAAGGAACAGATCAAGAAGTTCTGGCCGGAGCGTTATCATGAAATGCCACTCAGCCAGGCGTTGATCGCTTTATGGAAAACGCCGCGTGTCTATTATAAAGACAATAAACTCGCGGATCCAAAGTACGGAAAGTTATATCGATCGCTCGGAAGCGGGCTTGACCCGAAGAATATCAAGTTCCGCAGGTTGCGCTTAAGAAAATAAAAAGAGCCTGTTTGCGTTTGCGCAGGCTCTTTTTATTTTTATTTAACTTTTCGGCAGATTTACAGGACAGCTTCTTTGCCTTTCGACAGCATCGTTTCCCGATCATGTTTCGGCACGAGGCTGCCACCCGTCGACCAGACGAGATGGGTGGCCTGGCCGCTGTTTATGCCGAGTGTTTTTTCTATTTTTTCCGACCACCGGGCCGGGCCATACATTCCTGCGAGTGCAGAGGGTTCAAGAAATAATCCTTCGCTGCGATAGAGCAGGTAAAGGAGTTTGTAGAGTTCCTGATCCTCTATGGTATAAATGCCAGCAATCATTTTATCAATGATTGGTGCCACAAATCCGGACGGGCGGCCGACTGCAAGTCCGTCCGCTTCCGTAATATTATCGATGCCAAAATCCTGCACAGCCACCTTGTCATAGAGGCCTGTCATCAAGCCAAGCAGCATCGAAGGGGCATGCGTCGGTTCGGCAAAGATGCAATGGACTGCTTCCCCATAAATTTGCTTCAGTCCATACGTCACCCCGCCTGGTCCCCCACCGACCCCACACGGCAGGTAAACGATCAAGGGGTGCTTCTCATCTACGGCGACACCTGCTGTTTTCAGCTGTTGCTCGATTTCTTTCGCCGCCACGGTGTATCCAAGAAAAAGATTTTTAGAATCTTCATCATCCACAAAATAACAGCGTTGCTCCTGCAGACACATTTCCCTGCCTTTTTCTACAGCGACGCTGAAATCGGCCGGATGCTCGATTACGGTGACACCATAGCTCCGAAGCAGATCTTTTTTCCATTGTTTTGCGTCCTGCGACATATGGACAGTCACCCGGAAGCCGATTTTGGCACTGATGATACCGATGCTTAGCCCAAGATTACCCGTCGAACCTACAGCAATGGAATAATCGGCAAAAAAGTTACGAAACTGCTCGCTGTCAAACTTGCTGTAGTCATCTGGGCGGGAGAGCAGGCCATGCTCGCTGGCAAGCGTTTCAGCATAGTTTAATATCTCAAAAAAACCGCCGCGTGCTTTGATTGAACCGGCAACAGGCAGATCATGATCGCATTTCAGCCACAGATCACCTTTTACTGTTTCAAGCTCCGCTTTCATATCAGCTATTTTTTTCAGTGGGGATACGATTCCTTCCTCAGCCAGTTCCGCCTCTGGAAATGTCTTTCTCAAAAAAGGCAGGAATCGCTGGAACAAAGCAGCTGCCTCATCAAGCTCTTCCCTGGTAATCGGCTGCTCCTTACTTGCCGGTCGATAAGCAGGGTTTTCCCAGTAGACTTCTTTGGTTTGTATGATGTCTGTTAACAGCGGATAATCCGATTGCCATTCCGCTGCTGTTTTTCCGGCTATATGTCCTTTCACGTGTCTGCCTCCTTAATACTGATCTGCATCCACCAGTTCGCCCTTATACATTTTCTTTTCAACAATATCCAGATCCAATTCTTTGCTGATTCTCTCAAGTTTCTTAATATCATCCCCTGTGACGAGGGAAATAACGGTACCGTCTTCGTTGGACCCTAGTCTTCCCGTCCGTCCGGCACGATGAACATATTGGCCTGTCTCATTCGGAAGGTCATAGTTGATAACATATCGGAGTGATACGATATCCAGTCCTCGAGCCGCGACATCAGTCGCAAGCAATAGTGCCAGTTTTCCTTCACGAAATGCCTTCAGTGTTTTCACCCGTTCTTCCTTTTTCGAATCTCCGTGGATCACGCCAACAGAAAGACCTTTAAAACGCAGCTTCTCGGCCAGTACATCCAGGTTGCCGATATCCCGCACAAAGACGAGCCCCTTGAACGCGTCAATGACAGTCAAGCGCTTGAGTGTATCTACTTTTTTCCGGGCATCGGTAATCAAATAACCATGTTCTACAGCGGGCTTTTCATTTTCTATTCCGACACGGATAACTTCCGGGTCATCCATCAACCGTTTTGCTTCCAGCTCACTTGCTTCAGGCAAAGTTGCTGAAAATAATAACAGCTGCCGTTCCGCTAATGTACTTTTGATGATATCTTGCATCGTTGCCCTGTGTTCTGGTGCTAATAGCTGGTCACCTTCATCGAGCACGATTGTTTTCACTTCGTACATTTTCAATTTTTTCATTTTAATCAGCTCTTGAACGCGCCCCGGTGTACCGATGATGATACGCGGATGTTTTTTTAATTTTTCCAGCTGGCGTTTTATATTGGCACCACCGATCATGGTCGCGCTGGAAACTCCGCTGCCGGCACTCCACGTCTGCATTTCTTCATGAATCTGCATGACCAGTTCCCTGGAGGAAGCAACAATCAATGCCTGAGTATTTTTTTTATCAGGATCGATTTTTTGCAGGACAGGAAAAAGATAAGCGAGCGTCTTACCGCTTCCTGTCGGTGCTTCTGCCAGTATGTCTTTCCCTTCCAAAATAGGTGGAATCGCCTGTTTTTGAATCTCGGTAGGTTTACGAAAACCCGATTTTTCCCATGCTTGTTGTAAAAACGGAGGTAATTTTTCTAGTACAGACCAGTGGCTGGCCGAATTTTCGTGATTGGTCATAGGTTGATATCCTTTCCTTGAACAGATAATTTCTTCTTCCTATTCTAACCTAACTGAGCCCCAAAGGAAAAATTACAGCCAGACATGTTATACTGAACATAAACACAAAGGTATAAAGCAGGTGAAATACATGAAACGAGTGACTATAACAGAAGCACTGGAAATGGATGCTCCGGTGGTTGACGTGCGCACGCCTAAAGAGTTTGAGGAATTCCATATCCCCGGCGCGATCAACCTGCCGATTTTTTCTAATGAAGAGCGTGTCACAGTGGGCACAACCTATAAACAGGTCGGGAAGGAAGAAGCGAAGGAACTTGGCCTCTCTCTTGTTTCCCCCAAACTGCCAGAATTTTATAAGCGGGCCAAAGCAATAAGCAACGGCAGGCCAATCGTCATTTATTGCTGGCGCGGCGGCATGCGAAGCCGGACACTGGCCACCGTTTTTGAGGTAATGGGGCTGAAATGCTTTCAACTGGAAGGCGGCATCCGCTCTTTCCGGAAAAAAGTAGTGGCAGACCTCGAAGCCATTGCCCGCTTGAAACGGACATTCATCGTACTAGAGGGATTGACAGGGACCAAAAAAACAGAGATCTTGGAGCAGCTTCAGGAGCAAAACTATCCTGTCCTTGATCTCGAAGGCTTAGCAGCCCATCGCGGCTCCGTGTTCGGACGAGTGGATTTGCCCGATCGCAGCCAAAAGGATTTTGACGTGCGATTATGGGAACGTATCCAGGAAATCGGTGAGACGGATTATTATATCATCGAATCCGAAAGCAAACGGCTCGGCAATATCGAAATCCCTAAATTCATCATGGATGGAAAACAGATCGGTCCGCGTATCCAGGTACATACATCGATTCCTGTCCGTATCGATACCATTCTTGCAACTTACCAGCCGGAACAAAACCATGAAGCGATCGAAAAAGCGTGGGAAATCATACGTAAACGGACTGCAGCTGAAGCTCGTGAGATTATTGACGAAGCGCTGGCAGCACGTGACTATCGGACTGTCACCGAGCAGCTGCTTAACCACTATTATGATCCGAAATATAAGCATGCTGCCAAGGAAAATGACGGCACGATCAGAGATGTCTTTTTTGAAAAATTGGATGAAGCCGTCGAGCTTGTACAAGGCCATGTTGATCAACTGGCAAAAGAACTTCCTTCCGATGAACCAGTGTTCCCTCGTTGAGCACACTTTATGTAAAAATGACCTCAAAAAAAGACACGCTGGCCTCCTGGCTGCATGTCTTTTTTTACCAGGCTCACCGTATGCCCACGGAAAACAAGTGGTTTCCCGGGCTCCATCCACCATCCTTCAACATACAGGAGTTTAATTGTAAATTCACACTGATATTTAACAATTTTTAAAAGAAAAAAATAGTATTCTACCAATTCGCCATTTTCAAGGCTTCTGCTCATTTCTTCTCTATTCCAGCAATATATGCGTATTGCCAGCTACACTAGTCCATCCTTTATCACTCCTGAACGCATATACAATAGTAAGCCAATAGAAAGGAGTATGATTTATGAATACTCCGGGATTCTTTTTGGCAATAAAAATATAAGGAGTGGAAAATATGAAAAAGAACACTAGCTGCAATAATTATCAAAAGAAGTGTCCGCCAGGAATGGCTTGTGACAAAGTAAAAGCAAAGAGTGTTTCTTGTAACGCAAACGGTAATCCATCTGACTTCGATATCGATGTACCTGTCGTGTTATCGGAAGTAGAGCTGCAAGCTACAGTTGAAGCAGATGTTCATTTGCCGACACCAGCGAGAGAAGTCAAAGCAATTAAGAAGAATGTCTCACTGAAGCAATGTGAGGCTTTCCGAAGCCCTATATCTGAAACGCTGGTTAAAGTTTTCATTACTGGTGTGGTACACAAAAACATCCAGTATGTGGAGGCGTGCAGTGGCAACCTAAAAGATTATAGTGTCGATGTCCCTTTCACTTGCAGTGATGATGTGGAAGTATTTGAACTTGTAGAACAAGACTTCAGCCAAAAAAGTTCATTAACAGGTGAGTACCGTTACCTTGATAACCATAAGCATGGTGCTGATCGCTGCCGCAGCGGATCTTACACGTATGAATACTTCAATGAGCCGATTGAATGCAAACTGCTTTATGCGGATATTTTTGAATTGGATCTGTATAAAGACCATGATCGTTTTGGCCGTTTCAATCGCATCACTGAAAAAATGGATATCAACTTACTATTCAAACTGTTGCAAACGCAGCAGCGTATGTCAGCAAATGGCGGCGCAGATCGAGAGTGTGAAGCGCATCGACCATCAAGCATGAGAGACCGCATCAACGAACGAATCAGACGAATGAACGGATAATTATGGAAAAAGGTGTCTCCACTGGAGGCACCTTTTCTATATCTTCGCTAGTTTTACATATTGAGATTGTGTTAATTCAAGCTTTGCATTAACGTGCCCGGTTACGCTCAAACCAGTGGCATCCTGCTTATTTAACAGCTCCTCATGCGAGATAATTTGACAGTAAGGAATGGAAAACTCTATTTCTTCCGCAAACGTTTGATAGGATTCCCTATGCGTGGAAATCTGTTTTCGTTTCGGGCATAGAAACATATATTCACGTGATTTACTAAAGGGAATCACGGGCTCCTTTTTCCAGTCGGCCTGGAATGTTTTTTCTATCGGAACATCTATTTTTATCAATTGCAGCCGGTCATCACAAACTACTTCGATGGTGGCGGTGAGGATCAGTACCAGGAACACGGTGTGTTCTGGAAGCACGACCTTTCCTTTGACAGCAGTAAGATCCCAATCGACCTGATTCACCCGGGAGACCGGGAGAGGTATATCAAGGTTTCGGTTTAAGTCCAATCGCAAATCCAAAGAAGCTAAACATACAGGCAGCTTAACCATCGAATACTTCTGTTTTCTAATGGTGCCGCCCGGCTGAAAAGAAAGGGCATTCCTTTCCGGTTTTTCGCATGGAATCTCAGGACTACTATACGAAAAGCTTCCTAATGAATTACGGTCCTCGCATTTCGGTCTTTCCAATGCTGCTTCCAGCCAGTCGATCACAGGAAAGTTATACCTTTGATGTGTCGACTCGCTGTTTTCTAGGGAATCTTCTTGAATAGGTTCGGGGGAAACGGTACTATTGTCATTCATAAAAGCTTTCAGGAAGCCTCCATAACCGGATCCCTCACTAGCATTCGCTTCCGGGTCTTCTCCTGTGAAAACGTCATGATCATTGCGACTATTATCAGCCTCAGCTAGCTCCTCCTCCCTCTCCCCTTCATCTTCCATTGCTTCCTCTGCGGCTAGCGCAAGTCTGATTTTTTCCCAATCATTCTTTTTATGCTTCTGTTTCTTTACTAGCTTTTCTTTGTCCTCCTGCTTCTCCTCTTGTATTTTTTCCGGTTCTACGCGGCGACCGATCGTCTGAGGAGGCTGGTAAATGATGGGTTGTGATGGAGAAGTATTAGACCTATGGATTGATTGCTCGGCAGAACCTGATCGATTGCTGCTTTCCTTTCCATTGTCAGCATCATACCGATCCGTTTTTGGAAAACTCCATATCGCTCGCTCGAAGTCATTCATACCTGCATGGAAAGAATACACCTGGTATCCTTTCTGGCACCCCCTTATCCTCTCGGCTTGAAATTATTCCCAAAACGGAAAAGGGATCATACTTTTCCCGTACCATCCCTTTTCCTGCCCTAATCAGTCATCATTGGTCGTAGATCTCACCCGTAATTGTTGTTCCTGAAGTACTTTCACCCTTAAATCTACTACCATTTTCTCCTCTAGTTCGGTGAAATAGCCCTCCTCCACCGGGGAAGCATTCGGGAGCGGCATCCGATTGACAGCCTCATCCCATTCAATGATTTTACTTGCAATCAACTCACAATAAGGCAGCTGATTGTAATATTGCATACTTTCCTGATGATATTGGGAAAGATCGCTAGTGAGTACCTCATCTTTTTCCGGATAGCCGGATGGTAACGGTTTCGATACAAAGAAATCGAATTCTTCCCTATGATTGACCTTTGGCATCACCGGCTTCGAACAATACTTTTTTATTTCTGTGACTGTCTCGAATGGAATATCAACGGTATACGAATGCAGATCCGAAGCGATACTTGTCGCTGTATTCTCCTCTATTTCTGTACACGGGCTTGCATACTGGATATTTTTACGGACAAAACCTTTGATGAATAGTTTATTCGTCGGCAATAACAGTCTGCATTGGGTGATTTTCACCCGTTTTTTTACATCCTTGATTTCCAGTACCGGTTCCGGAAAAGTTATTGAAGCATTCATGTCTACCTGAATGGTAAGCTCCGCTAATACAACAGGTACTTTGGTTACAATTTTTCCGATACAAATATCCGGTTTGTGGTGACAGTGCTTTTCTGGTTTATCACAATGATCATGGTCGTGTTCGAACACAGACATTGGGTACCCTCCCTGATTCAAGTTGGTTCATCATATGTAGGATTTTTGCCTATGTGTATGGTCAAATAAAAAAAGTACAGCTTTCGATGAATGTCACTTGCCCGACGCTACAAAAAGTTTTTGCTTTACCCCCTGGGTCCAGGCACCAAATTTTATAAGGCTGAATAGTCTATATTATTAGAAAAACTTGGCTTGTCGCCAAGTACTTATGGCGAAAGCCTTGGTATTTTCTTATACTTTAATCCTTTAACAAAGTTAAACTTTCTTAAAGTACAAAAGAAAAAGCATTATCCCTCATAGAGGAATAATGCTTAGTTGATGCTTAGCAGCCAGCAGCGCCGGCATTACCATTGCCCAATGATTCGATGCGGACTTGCTGGTTCTGCAACACTTTGATGGTAAAATCGAAGAACATTTTCTCGACCATATTGTGGAAGTATCCTTCTTCGAATGCTGCATAGTTGCCAGGGAGAGGCATCCGGTCTGTTGCTTCATCGTACTCTGTCAAATTGCTGGAAATGATTTCGCAATAAGGAAACTGGTTGTAATACTGCGTGCTATCCTGATGATATTGGGACAAGTCACTGGATAACAGCTGATCTTTCTCTGGATATCCTTTGCCAAGTTCCTGAGCCCGGAAAAAGTCGAATTCGTTACGAGAGTTATATGCCGGGAGCTGAGGCGGCTGAATGAAATCTTCCCCCGCAATTGTCGTCACACATTCAAATGGAAGATCCACAGTATGAGACAGCATTTTTGAGGATATACATGCACCGGAAGCATCCAGAATCGGTGACGCATACTGGATGTTTTTGCGGACGAAACCTCTCAAGAACAACTGATAATTATCCCTCACAAAAGGTGCATTTGGCGTATCCGTACCAGGCAGCATCAAAAGGCATTGGATGATCTTCACTCTCTTTTTAACATCCTTAATTTCTAATACCGGTTCCGGAAAACAAATATTAGCAGAAGTACTCGTAGAAACATTCAATTCAGCCAGCGTGACAGGCAGCCTTGCAACTAAGCCTGCATTCTCCGGCGTGACGATCGGGTCAACTGCCGTGTTTTCGCATTGTTCAACAGATGCAGACTTATTTACGTCTACACAATTGTTGTCTTTTTTCATTTAAATTTCCTCCTTTATATTTAAGGTACACTTTATCCTATGCAGACAAAGTCTAACGGCATAGATGAATGAGGCAGTATAACCGTGGAATTTGTACGAGGTGGACGAGCAGGTGAGGATATTTTAAAAATGGATACAGGCACACGCCCACCCCCCTGTTGCATATGATTCAGAATGAGGAGGTCGATCGAATGGATAGACAAAGTTTTCTGGCGGTTGACATCGGAAACAGCTGGTATAAAGTCCTCGCTTCGGATGATGGGATAATCAGTGAATATGAAATGCCGAATGCAATCGCGTTATTTGATGAAGAATTTTATGAGCTCCCTTATGATGAAGAAGATGTGATACTGGATGAGAATCTGATTGTCGAAGTGAAAAGTCAGGCGATCATAGACAAACGGGAAGTCTATTATGTCGGAAAGGCAGCGACACGTCAGCGTAATGTCAGCCTGACTTCATTCAATAATCAGAAGGTCGATGAAGACCGCACTTACATCCTGTTATTCGGAATCGCTGCCTATCACGCCATGCTCGCAAACCCGGAGGAAACGGATATCACCTATGAAATCGACCAATTAGCCGTATCCCTGCCTACTACCCAATTCAAACGAAAAAAACAGCCCCTGAAAGAGTCTCTGGTCGGAACGCACACCATCATTTTCCATAAAGTTCCTGGCATTGCTGAACCAAAAGAAGTCGCTGTCAAAATGAATATTAAGGATGTCATTGTCGGAGCCGAAGGCGCCTGCGCCTATCTTGGAATGACCCGTGACTTACATGATTTGACTATTAAGGACGACGAGCTTGTCAAGGATTCCCAGAAAGGAATCATCATCGGTGACCTGGGTGGGGATTCCGTCGACTTTGTCGGTATCAAGAATAATAAACCAGTAGCTTCTATTGAAGGAGAGCCGTTCGGAATCAACCCATTCTTGGACATCATCATTCAGAAGGTCAGCAAGAATGAGTTATACAAATTCGATTCACGGACGGAGCTGGAAGAAAAACTGTATGCAGGCCAATCCGAATGGTATGTCGAACCATTCGCAGGGGTTAAAAAAGACATCAGTAAATACGTCATTCCCCAGTTAAAATCCATGGCCATCAAATACCTCGAATTGTTCGACCGCGTCCGGAACAGCTCGAATGAAATCAAAGGGGCAGCGCGATACATCGCTGTCGGGGGCGCAGCAAAGCTTGCTAAAAGACAGATCCAGGAAGCTGCTGTCAAATGGCAGGAGAAAGGCCGTCCAATCGAATTATCTTTTCCGGAGGATCTGGAGAAATTGAATGTCATCGGTCTTCTCATTCTGGCGCAAATGAACGAAATGAAAAAACAGCACCAGGAAGAAGCAATCGATTACGTTACGACTAAAGGGTGATGACCATGGCTGAAACCTACACGGATTATGTGAACCGCGTGGCGATTACCGTTCCTGATGAATATATCGATATTAAAACCGGAGAGTCCCACTTTATTTCTAAAAAGACCCAGGAACAAATCGCTTATCATGCCACCAACAGCACACTCGTCCATTTAGTTTTTTCGGCATTGGAAAATTATTTTTCAGAGAAAACCTCCGCTCCCACTGCGGATAATAATGATGAAATCCTTAAAGAACTGGCGAGCATCAAAAAGATGTTATCTGCTCATCCTCCGGTCGCTCCATCCCGGCAGATGCCGCGGATTCAGCGCGTCGTCCAGAAAGAAATAGACCCTGATGAGCTCGATGATGTATTGGAAGCTTTCGGTGGTTAGCATTACGACGGGATTTGGGATATCATAAAAGATGATTTCGTAATTCCAGGCGGAATCATCTTTTTCTGTTGTAATCGTTTTTGAAAGAATATATAAAATAGAAGCAAGGAGTCCTGTTTTATGCCACCCCAAAACAATTCAATAGAACATATATTACAGCGGCTTTCCGCTTGGGAGAAACCTTTCAGCTTCGATCATCCCACGGTCATAACACCTGAGATAGCCGCCTATCTGAATTACTATGAGCTATACATATCTGACGGCGCATTCCATTTCGGGAAAATAGAAACCAATGGAACGAAGACGATGGTGCAGATGTTTGCACCTAACCAAAGCAAAGGAACCATTTTTCTATTGCACGGTTACCTGGATCACGTCGGTCATCTAAACCATGTGATCCAATTTTTAAACAAGCATGGATATACGGTGATCAGCTATGACCTCGAAGGCCATGGGCTGTCAGAAGGAAAAACGGCTTCTGTCCAACGGTTTTCTGATTATGTCCATTCGCTGGAAAAACTGATGGACCTCACAAAAAAAGAAATGCAAGGTCCCTACTATGTAATCGGCCACAGTACCGGTGGCGCAATTGCTATCGATTATGTATTAAAGCATCATGACCATGTGTTTGACAAAGTAATTCTGGCGGCTCCACTGGTGCATTCCTCGCATTGGTACGGAACCGTTCTCGGTTATTATATAGCCAGTATGATTCCTTTCCTTGATAAAGTGAAACGGAATTTTCGGGTCAATTCCTCTAATACGCAATACCTGAAGGCAAGAAAACTGGATCCGCTGCAGACTTCCGTCATCCCGCTTGACTGGGTCGGTGCCATGCTGCACTGGAATAAGCTGCTGGACCAGTATCCTCCTTCTAACACGCCGACTTTTGTGATACAGGGAAATAAAGATAATACGGTGGCCTGGCCATATAACCTCAAGTTTATAGAAAATAAATTCACCAATTCAAAAATGGTCCAAATCGATAATAGCCGGCATGCCCTTTTTAATGAATCAAAAGAAATCCGGGAGCTGGTGTTTTCGTTTATTAAGAAATTTATAGAAGAAAAATGACACGACTGGAAGTTCAGCCGTGTCATTTCAGTTAAGAAACCTTATAATGTTTCGCCAATTTCGCTTTGTCTACATCGGAAAGAATATTTTCAGCCATAGGAAACAGGACATTTTCTTCTTTGTGAAAGTGAGATATCAAAATGCTGCACCCTTCAATGACCCGGTTGTAAAGCTTTTCCGCCTCTTTTGTTGTAACGGTTTCATCAATGTGGAATGTCCCTTTCAGATAAGCTTCGAAGTTCTTTTTCGCCATCTCGTGTTCATATTCCATCACAACAATCGGACCTGTTTCTTTACCGATATAACTCCCGAGCATCGGGAACAGGAATCCTTCCTCTTTTTCAGAATGCGGGAGGAGCACTTCCATAAATAAAACCACTTCTTCCCGAAGCCTCAATAAATTAGTGTGAGCATCCTCCGCTGTCTTCAGCTGCCCGGCCAGATTTTCCAGTTCATCCATCATGCCTAGCAGGATGGGATGTTCATCTTTCAGATGCTGTAAAGGGGCACTAAGTTTGGTTCCGCTTTCTACTTGTATTCCAGCACATTCATGACTCATATCGGCCACTCCTTTTTTCTATTACTCTATGCTTATCCTACCGGAATTTAAGCAAAGCGTATGTGATACGCATCACTGATACGAAAAATTTGTGATTTACTGCCAAGACCCATTTGGGAGTTTGATCGAGATTTACAGCCTCAGCCATGAACTCACCAACTCCCCGGATTCATATTGTCATAATAAAAGAAGCTCCGAATTGGAGCTCCCTTTTTCGTTTAAGATATTTTTTTAATAAACACTATTCCACTTCCAAAGCCATTTTCAAAAACTCAAGCAGTATGGTGGACTGCTCTTTGAGTTGGACATCCTGCTCTGGAAGGATGGCGTGATCCAGTGCCAGTCCATCAATATAGGTGATGATCGCACGGGCCAGCATTTCACTGTCATACCTGTCACTGAATTCTCCATTTTCCTGACCAGCTTTGATGACATCCGCATAGATTTTCAGCCCATTCTGATATCGCTCCTGCCCGTACTTCCGGCGCCGCTCGTCATTTCTTCCGATAATGAAAAATTCCAGGTTGCTCGGTGCCAGCGGATCCATCTCGTCATCTGGTTCCCGATCCTCTCCAAATATCCGAAGCAGCAATAAATCCCAGTAGGACTTCACTTCATTTTCAAGAAACTCCTGTGTTTCTTCAGAGACCTGCAATAAATTTTCTTTCAAAATCGCCTCATATAACTCTTCTTTATTGGAGAAATATTGATACAATCCTCCCCTGCTGACTTTCGCTTCTTCCATGACATGCTTCATCGTCGTCCGTTCGTACCCATGTTTGATGAAAACTGTTTTTGCAGCTGCAAGAATATCAGCTCGTCGTTGCTTCAGGTGTTCCTTGCTCACTTTCGGCGACATTTGTGTTCCCCCGTTCTATGTTCCCTTTAAAGATAATTCCGACTAATGAAACCGCGACTAAAAGTGTGGCCGTGATGATAAATGTCGGGATGACTCCGATTACTGTGGCCAGCCATCCGCCAAGTAACGGACCGATGATAGTGGCCGTTGTGGTGACACTATTGATGACGCCAAACACTCTGCCCGTCATGTGAACCGGTGTGTCAACCTGAACGGTGGCCTGAAATGGCACGAACACCAGACTCGCTGCGAAACCTGCCATCAACCCCAATGCCGGAGCCCATATTACCGAAAATCCGATATCAAAGGATGTAAATACAGCCATCATACCAAAGCTTATTCCAATCCCGCAAACACCCGCCAGCATCAAGGGGAAGGCTTGGTAGTCCGTCTTTTTCGCCAGCAGCATCCCGGCAAAAAACATCCCGAGCCCAGACGCCGTAACAATATAGCCGAACAGATCCGGGGAAGCAGTGGTCAGCTCCCGGAGCAGTACGATGATTTGCGAATCAGATAATTGGAGAATCAACAGACTGAATCCTAAGAAAAACATCCCCGCCAGCATATACGTATTCGATTTGATGAAAGTGATCCCCACTTTAAATTCTTCCTTGAAAGAGGGTTTCACCTTGTCATCATCATCTTCCTCTACCACTACAACAATAGCTTTCGGCAGCATCATAATCATTGCGGCTGAGACAAGGAAGGTGCCGGAGTCGATGAAAAATACGATTTTTGCACCAAAGGCGGTGACTAACACACCGCTTAGTAACGGCCCTATTACCTTTGTCATGGAATCAATCATCGATGTGATCGACATCGCACTTTTCATATCTTCCTGTTTGACCAGCTCTTTCAACTTACCGTTCTTCGCCGGGATGAACACAGCCGAAAATACACCAATCGTAAACAAGCTTGCATAGACGATCCAAATGGTATCAGCAGCCGCCAACACAAGAATCAAGCCGGCACGTACCAGATCGGATGCAACCATCAAAGTTTTCCGGCTGAACCGGTCGGCCACCGTTCCTGCTAATGGTCCAAGCAGCGCCATAGGGATGGCCAGACATAGAATGATCAGAGAAACCTGCATCGGGGACGCATTCCATTTCAACCCCACCATCGTAATTACCGCAACAATACTAAGCCAGTCACCAATACTCGAAACCGCCTGCGCTGCCATCAATGTGAGATACCCTCTGTTTTTCAGCAATCCATTTTCCACTCTCATCCCAGCCCCTCTTAAAAACGACACCTATGTCGTTTAAGTTAATTTAATTATATCGACACTAATGTCGTTTTGCAACTGTTTTTTAAAAATAGTTACCTGCCCTTATTTGGCAGGGGGAGGAGGCTTTTCTGGAAATGTCCCTTTTATTCTTAATAGTGTCTCCTATAATGTCAAGAGTGTCTCTCATAAGGGGGAAGTGGTGTATATAAGCTCATTTATCTCAAAAAAAACGCATGGCATAAGCCACGCGTTTCTATTCCTTATCCTGCTCCCCATTTCCTATGCAATTGTTTAAGTTCCGTTTCGTGTGTTGGAGTTTCTTTCGGAGTTTCTAAAATGAACGGAATACCAGCCATAACGGGTGCTTTAATCAATTGGTCAAATTGCTCCTCTGTGATATAACCATCATCTCCAAAAATAGTTGCATGACGGTCTTTTCCTGAGCCGGTATCATATTTGGAATTATTGAAATGAACGGCTTCCAGATGATTGAAATATTCAAGCTCCGTTCCTTTTTCCAGCACTTCCTTCCAGTTGGCACCGTTCCAAAGTCCGCTGGCAAACGCATGACAGGTATCGAGGCAGAAACCGATTTTCTCTGGCTGGTCACAAAGACTCCGGACCTGGACGAGTTCTTCTAACGTTGTCCCCATGGAACCAGGCTTTCCGGCATTGTTTTCGAGCAGTATTTTACATTCTCCCTTCCACTGGGAAAGAACTTCATTGAGGACAGCAATCATTAACTGGTAGCTGACGAGCGGATCGTCATCATCGATTCGTTTTCCAAAATGGACGACCACCCCGACCGACCCACACGCATCCGTGATTTCAAGATCATTCAGCAATGACTCCACCACCTGCTTACGCTTTTCATCATCTGCAGGAGTCAGGCTGGTTGGATAAGGGGTGTGGGATATAGAGATAATTCCTTGTTCCGTACAAAAATCTCTGCAGAGCATGGTATCATCGCGATTGAAGTCTTTGACTGCCAGGCTGCGGGGGTTCTTCGGAAAATATTGAAAAGCAGCTGCATTCATTGCCGCTGCCTGTTTTGCTGCTCCTAAATAGCCGTCCCGAATCGAAACATGACTGCCAAACTTCATTATCATTCACCCTTTTACAGAAGTATCCAGAATAGTATCCCCCGGACTCTAAAAATGATAAATGTATATTTTTTTTCGATTTGAAGCTCATACTTTCCATCCTGTCAAAAAAATGTCTATAATTTTAATAACGATTGCGTTAGAGGAGGTTTAAAAGTGGACTATTTTTCCGTTTCTTCCATGGTTGAATCATTCAGAGAATTATTCCCGAAAGAAGCTTCTATTGCTGTGTCCGATTCTCAGCAATTCATTTATTATAAACCAAGCAAGCATATCGATCTGAAAATCAAACCCGGTGACAAGATCAATGAAAATACCGTTACGTTCAAGGCGCTCAGCGTCCGGAAGAAAACGTCGGATCATATCAATGGGAAGGTATTCGGCACCCCTTACTTCGGTACCTCGGTGCCCATCATCGATTCCGGAAATCCAAAGGGCTGTGTTACTGCGATATTGCCTTCGAAACAATTGAAATTTCTGTCCAAGTTCCTGACCCTTCATATCGAGGATCGCTGGATGCCGGTTCCTTATGAGGAAGTCATGTTTTTAGAAGCGCACAACCGGAAAACATGGGTGCAATCGGAACGCGGTACAGGAACGCATAAATTCACGTTGAGCGAAGTGGAATTTCACTTGCCGGAGGAAATGTTTTTACGATGTCATCGTTCTTACATTATCAACGTCAATTATATTGCGGAAATTCAGCCGGATTCCCATTCCACTTTTCTATTGATCATGAAGGATGGTACCAAAATTCCGGTGAGCCAGACCTATGCGAGCCAATTCCGGCGAATACTTTCATTCTGATTTTTCTTAGTTATGTCAGGAATTTTCTATTTCAGTACGAATTTAAGCCTTTTCATACCAAAACCCAAGAGATGAACGCGCGAAGACGTTAGAATTATAAGAAAATTACAGCATGGAGGTTTTGGTATGGAACAGAATTATAAACAACGATTAAGAGATACACGCCTGGAGGATCGCATCGTTTCAGAGGAAACAGCTGCTTCCTGGATTAAAGACGGAATGACGCTTGGTTTGAGCGGATTCACCCGTGCCGGTGACGCTAAGGCGGTCCCTTCGGCTCTTGTTGAAAGAGCGAAAGAAGAACATTTTAAAGTGAATGTATATACCGGGGCTTCCCTCGGATCTGATATTGATCGGCTGATGGCGGAAGCTGGAATCGTGAATAAACGTCTGCCGTTCCAGGCTGATAAAACGATGCGAAATGAAATAAACCATGGAGACATGCTGTTTGTCGACCAGCATTTGTCCCACACTGCTGAAGCGATTCGTCAGGATGTATTGAATCCGATTGATTACGCTATTGTGGAAGCGGTATCAATTACAGAAGACGGGATGATTGTGCCATCCACTTCTGTTGGCAACTCTTCTATTTTTGCGGAGAAAGCAGAAAATGTGATTGTTGAATTGAACCTGGCCCAATCCGATGCATTTGAGGGCTTGCATGACATCTATGAATTAGGAGCGCAGGGAAAACGTCAGCCAATTCCGTTGACGGAAGTCGATGACCGTATCGGCACGATCGGCATCCAGGTTGATATAGAGAAAATTAAGGGGATCGTCATCACCAATCAGCCGGACTCTCCATCTACAATAGTGCCGCCGGATGACGAGACAGCAACGATGGCAAACCACCTGATTGACTTTTTACGAAAAGAAGTAGAAATAGGAAGGCTTCCTGAGAATCTGGCCCCATTGCAGTCGGGAATTGGTTCAGTGGCCAATGCCGTATTCCATGGTTTACTCGATTCTGAATTCACGGATTTGGAAGTTTACTCAGAGGTGTTACAGGATGCAGTTTTCGATCTCCTGGATGCAGAAAAAATCAAGTTCGCTTCCGGCTGCTCGATTACACTGTCTGAATCCAAGCTCGATGAAGTTTACGGTAATATCGACCGCTACCGGGACCGGCTGCTATTGCGTCCACAGGAAATTTCGAATCACCCGGAAATCATCCGCAGGCTAGGTCTGATTTCGATCAATACGCCGCTTGAAGTCGATATTTATGGCAACATCAACTCCACTCATGTGCTTGGCACCAAAATGATGAATGGGATTGGAGGTTCCGGTGACTTCACGCGTAATTCACGGCTTGCTATTTTTGTCACGAAGTCTATTGCCAAAAATGGCGACATCTCGAGCGTGGTCCCATTCGTTTCGCATGTGGATCATACTGAACACGACGTCGACGTCATTGTGACCGAACAGGGTTACGCGGACCTGCGCGGCCTGGCACCAAAAGAACGTGTGCCATTGATTATTGAAAACTGTGCGCACCCGATGTACCGCGATCAGCTTTATTCGTATTATGAAGACGCGTGGGAAAAAGGCGGCCAGACACCACACGTGCTGGAAAAAGCCTTCGAATGGCATACCCGCTTCAAAGAAACCGGCACCATGAAAGCAGCCGCCCTGCAGCACTCCTAAATACTTCTTCACCTTCTTCTTCATCTTCACCCCGGGTCCTCCAGATATTGGATGTCCCGGGGTGTTCTTGTTGTTAAGCACCTTGCCCCTCTTCTCTCTCCCATGTTTAATAAGAATGAGACGAGGAATAAAATTAGAAATGACACGTAAGGGGGCGTACTTAAATGGAACTGGTCGATTACATTTTAATAAGTTTCGTTGTTCTGTTTTCAGTTGTCCTATTGCTTCCGTTGCTTTTCATCTTTCATTTACGTTTGAAAGATGAAAAACAAAAAGAGCATGCTGTCCTCCGAAATTTCCCTGTATTAGGAAAAGCCAGATATATCACAGAGAAAATGGGTCCTGAACTCAGACAATACTTATTCCACAACGATTATGAAGGGAAGCCATTTCCTCGTAATGAAATGGAAAGCACTTACCTTTCTGCTAAATATAAAGATAGAATGTTAGGATTTGGGTCGGAAAAGGACTTTGATTCTCCCGGCTACTATATCAAAAATTCGATGTTTCCTGCCCATCGTAACGAGATGCGAATGGATAAGGATCAAACGGTTAAGACCAAGGTTTATAAAATCGACAAAGATAAATTGTTTACAAGGAAGGAACATCGCGAATATGTAGATGTCGATCCTGTTTTATTGCCGGCTGAAGATGCCATAGTAATTGGGGAAAACAGCTGCAGGCATCCCTTTCACATAAAAGGACTTGTCGGACAGTCTGCAATGAGCTACGGATCTCTGGGAGAAAAAGCGATCACCGCTCTGTCTACCGGTCTCGGTTTAGCGCGGGGTACCTGGATGAATACTGGTGAAGGCGGGCTGACCCAGCACCACTTGAAGGGCGGGGCCGATATCATTTGCCAGATTGGCCCGGGATTATTTGGTGTCCGTACAGAAGATGGCAACTTCTCCTGGGAAGAATTCAAACGGAAAAGTGAAATCGAAGAAGTAAAAGCATTTGAGCTGAAGCTGGCACAAGGAGGGAAAACAAGGGGCGGTCATGTTGATGCTGCCAAAATCACACCTGAAATCGCCGCCATCCGAAACGTCAAACCATGGACTTCCATCGATAGTCCGAACCGCTTTTACCAATTCGACACCACCCCTGAAATGGTAGAATTCATTAAACAATTAAGAAAAACTGGCGGAAAACCGGTTGGCATCAAAATTGTTGTTGGTCATGAAGATGAAATAGAAGAGCTGGCTGCTTACATGAAAAAAACAGGTGAAGGTCCCGATTTCATTACAGTCGATGGGGGTGAAGGTGGAACCGGTGCTTCCTATCAAGAGCTTGCCGATGCAACAGGTCTTCCAATCAGAACGGCTCTTCCTCTGGTTGACGATGTGTTAAAAAAATACCATGTCAGAGATCGTGTTAAAATTTTTGCCTCTGGCAAATTAATTACTCCGGATAAAATCGCTATGGCGCTCGCCATGGGAGCAGACCTTGTTAATATCGCAAGAGGAATGATGTTTTCAGTGGGATGCATTCAGGCCCAGGTTTGTCATACCAATAACTGCCCCGTAGGAGTGGCCACCACTGACCCAGACTTACAAAAAGCCTTGATTGTCGAAGAGAAATCTTTCCGCACATGCAACTATGTGATTTCGCTCAGGGAAGGCCTAATCAATTTGGCCGCATCTGCCGGCCTTGACTCCCCTACTAAATTTAAGAGAAAGCATATTGTGTATCGCGATGACCAGGGACAGCTTCATTCGCTGGAGGAAATGCTTAAAAAGAAAAAGCCGGCAACCACATAAGCCTAGGGAATGAAGAGGAGATGATACTATGCCTGAAAAACAGAGATTGAGTATTCTTTCCCCCTTTACAGGATCGGTAAGCAGCCTACACGAGGTACCAAAAAATAAATTCGCCATCAAAATGCTCGGAGATGGAGTGGCAGTGAAACCCTCGGAAGGAATGGTGGCATCTCCAGTCAAAGGGGAGATTATCCAATCATTCCCTACCAAACATGCAGTGACCATTTTGACAGAAGCAAACGTGGAAATCATGATTCATGTCGGCATTGATACGCACCTGCTTGAAGGCCGGGGCTTTGAACTACACGTAAATGAAAAAGATACAGTAAATGCAGGAGATAGATTAATTACTTTTGACTTAGATTTGATCACTAAAGTACTTCCCAGCACCCTTTCCATGGTGGTAGTTGTAAATTCGAATGAAATCAACGAGTTCATTATCACCGATGCTCAGAAGGTAAAAAGGAGCCACTCCAAATTGATGGACTTGATCGTAGAAAAAAACAAACAATAAAACCACACCCCGGGTCCTCCAGATATTGGATGTCCCGGGGTGTGGTTTTGACTTTACTGCATGGTGCCTCCTGCCAGTTCATAGCGTGCGTGGAATTCTTGTAAAAATTGATTGGTTATTGCTGCATCATGAATGAACAGCATATTTTCATCATTGACATTATTGCCATTGTTGCTCCAATTGGTAGAACCAACAATAACAGTAGGATCACTATCCGTATTCGCATCAACCAACATAGTTTTACTATGAAGTTTACGAGCTTCTTCATCCTGATAGACAGGAGCCGGATTAGCCCAGCGTGTATTCGGATTATTCGTACTTTCCTGGGAAGCGGTACGTCCCGTCATATCAACACTTGCCGACCACCACTGGTTCCAGAAGCTGGTGTCGAACACTCCTTTGATATCGAAACCGGTCAAGGAACCTTGCATATCCTTATACGACCCTTCCCATTTATACTTCAACTCGTCAACCAGTGCCTGATCGCTCCAGGCGAATATAGAAAAATACGTATTAAGATCAGCTTCATTTTTCACAAGTTCCGCCATTCTCCCGACCGCGTCATCACCTGCGGAAAAATAGATTTCAACGGGAACACCATTGATATTCACTTGATGCACGGTGTTATCGACCTTCCGGGAACTGTAATTGGAAGTCACTTTGTCCGGAGTCATCCCTGTACTTCCCCACATTTCATTGAATTCCGTTTCATAGATTCCAGCAAGCTCCGGCCAGTTGATTTCGACAACATGCTGCTGGTTGCCGTCCAAAATTCCTGCATCCATATTGGCTTCTGAGCCATATAATCCGGTCACCGTAAAGTTCCAACTTCCTGTGAATACCCAGCGATCATCCACCACTGCAAATTTGTTATGCATCTGGTTTCCTGGTGAATAGTAAGCATTGGTGTCCTTCTCCTCCGCTTCCACAAATAAACGTCCCGTTTGTGTACTGTTGCCGATTTCGACCGTCACTTCCGGAATATCGCTTGCCTCAGAAGGCAATCCCTTCTCAGTCCGTGCCGCGCTATCCTCTACTGCCATCATCGGGGAATCAGAAAATACATGGATATCATCAGCTGTCCCGATGGTTTCGTCCCTTCCGCGAACCATTTTTTCTACATACAACCGCATCGTTTTATATCGTTCTGTATAATGAGGATCCGATGCATCCTTGGCATCCGCAATGACCCGGACTTTAACCCCTTCGGCTGCTTTTGCAATCAGGGTATCGACAATCCGTGGAAGATTGATTTCATAAGTCGCAAAATCGATGCTGGTCGTTGCACTATTCAGCCTTTCGATCAATTGATCTTCCAAATTGACATGATCATTCGCTTCATTTCCAGCAGTAGCATATTGATTGTCGGCACATTTGTTGAAAAATACGTTAATTGCACCTTCTGCTTCCGAGACGTTGGATATATTCTCTGTTTTATCCGCACAACCAGATGCTCCTTCACTGGAATTCGCTGCTTTTGGTGTACCAAGTCCCTCCGTATAGTCAGCTGTCGAATTTGCCCAGTTATTTGCATTTATTCCACTTTTGTCTGGATCAATCCGCTCCATCGTAGCTTTCGTATCATTATCGCCGGCATGCCATGCATCCACTTCATCAATAATATTGCCTGTTTCATCACGAAGCTTTAAAACTTCCCCGCTGTTAGACAGGCTGCCGTAATAGATCAAATTCGCCGCAACTCCGGAAACGGTTGAATCATCCGTTCTTTCTATTATGTAATAGCTCTTTGCAGGAATGGTACCTGACAAGGCGATAGCTGGAGTGCCATCCTGGGCGTCCAGACTCCAACCGGTAAGGTCAACATCCTGGCTGCTCGGATTATACAGCTCCAGCCATTCATCACTATAACTGACAGTCGTACCCATCCATGCCACTTCGTTGATAATAACATCTCCTGATACAGCTGCATGTGCTTGATGATCATCTTCCAGCACGGGACCGTAAAAAGATAGAATCATCGCAATCAGGACCGTAATCGGTAAAGCTCTCTTCAAATCTCCCACTCCTTTTGTTATTTTTGTTCAGTCTACCTTTCCAGTGTAAAGGACAATGGAGCAAGTTTGTAATAGATTTGTAAAATTAAAACTCAGGAGCTAGATTTGCTGTTCCAGTGGGGATTTTTACAAAATAATAAGTCCTCCCTCCCTGCATCTATGTAAGCAGGAAAGGAGGACTTTCGTACAGGTACACCCCGGGACATCCAGATATTGGATGTCCCGGGGTGCTACTGGTGCCTTTTACTTCACTTCGACAGTCCATCCCTGGGTGTCTTCCAACTTACCAGTCTGGATGCCGGTGATTGTGTCATAAAGTTTTTGCGATAGTTCGCCGATTTCGTGGTTGTTGATCACCATTTTCTTGCCAAGCCAGTTCAACTCGCCAACCGGGGAGATGACTGCGGCAGTACCAGTCCCGAACGCTTCTTCCAATTTGCCTTCTTCATGGTATTGGTAAAGTTCTTCAATCGAGATGCGGCGTTCTGTAACCGTTACGCTCCATTTTTCCAGCAGTTCAATGACAGACATTCTCGTAATCCCCTGCAGGATGCTTCCGCTCAAAGCAGGTGTCACGACTTCGCCATCGATTTTGAAGAAAATGTTCATGCTGCCGACTTCCTCGATATACCGCTTTTCGACGCCATCGAGCCAAAGGACATCAGCTTTTCCTTCCTGATACGCCTGTTTTTGCGCCTGGTAAGCGGCGGAATAGTTTCCTGCTGTCTTCGCCATGCCGGTTCCGCCTTTGACAGCACGGGTGAACTTATCTTCGACGCGGATTTTGACAGGTGTCAAACCGCCGGAAAAATAGGATCCGACCGGGGACAGGATAATCATCAGCTTATACGTTTTAGATGGAGCAACCGATAGATTCGGTTCTGTACCGATAATGAATGGGCGGATATATAAAGATGTACCTGGTGTATCCGGCACCCAGTTTTTTTCCAGGCTGATCAGTTCCTCCAGGTACCCCATCACTTCCTCTTCGTCGATTGGCGGAATGCTCAAGCGGTCACTGGATCGATTCAAGCGCTCAAGGTTCTTTTCCGGACGGAACAAAAGCACGCGGTCTTCCGAGCGGTAAGCCTTCAGCCCTTCAAAAACTGTCTGCCCATAATGGAAAATCATTGCTGCAGGATCCAGCGTCAGCGGCTCGTATGGTACAATGCGCGGCTCATACCAGCCTTTCTCTTCATGATAATCCATGACAAACATATGGTCGGTGAAGGTTCGGCCAAATGGAATCTGATCCGTATTCGGCTTTGGCTGTTTGGTTTTACTTTCTACGATAGTAAGTGCATTTTTACTCATGTTCATGGCTCCTTATGTGATTAGATTAGTTAAGTAAGTAATTTGGATAAAAAAGTACCCCCAGCCAGGTGGAGGTGTTTGAGATTATTATCCATTGTACGCCTAATCAATGATAATTTAAAGCTTTACTCGGGTAAAAGGTAAAAAATTCTGAATCAAGCAAAAATATACGCAACGTATTGAGCCATTTTAATGCCAACCGGGATAGACAGCCACGTAAGGATCAGGGACAAAGTGAACAGATATAGCGAATCCTTAAAAAACATCCATATAACCAACAACGCTCCTATTGCCCATATAACAAGAATTGCAAAAAATTCTGGAGCGACGAAGGTTTGATCGGAATAATTTTCACCTATACCCCCGGAAGCGAAAAAGGTAGAAATCAGGACTGCTACGATGCCGGTGAGGAGCACATTGATAATGGCGACAGTTTTTCTTATTATCATTTGACTTACCTCCATTAATCATAAAAAATAGTGATACAATGAATGAACGAGTTTAGCAGAAAGCAAGGTGATTGTTATGTATAACCAAAAAAGAATTGCCGATTTTGGGGTGAAAATCGGACGATTGAGCCGCGGACCGCTCAACGCGATCACCGACGTCGCTGGTGTAACTGTCGGCCATGTTACCTTAAAAAATAAGGATATACAGACAGGCGTGACTGCCATTCTTCCTCACCAGGGCAACGTGTTCAAGGAAAAATTGATCGCCTCAAGCCACGTCATCAACGGATTTGGAAAAACGATCGGAACTATACAGATCAATGAGCTCGGAACACTCGAAACACCGATTGTCCTTACCAATACTGCAAGTGTCGGTACGGCTGCCGAAGCGTTAATTGCAGATACGATGGAACAGAACCCGGAAATCGGAAGGACCACCGGTACGGTGAATCCTGTCATCGGTGAATGTAACGATATGTTTTTGAATGATGTCCGTACCCAGGCCGTTCAGAAAGAACATGTATTAGAGTCGCTCACAAATACCGCTGCTGAATTTGAAGAAGGTGCGGTCGGTGCCGGACGGGGAATGCTTTGTTACTCTCTGAAAGGCGGAATTGGTTCTGCTTCGCGACTCATGGAGTTTGCTCATGGGGTATATACGATGGGAGTGCTTGTCTTAACGAACTTCGGTATGCTGAGCGACCTGCGTGTCAATGGGAAACCTGTGGGAGAGGACTTAAAGCAGGCACTCCTCGATTCCGGGGAACAAAAAGACAAAGGATCAGTGATGGTGATTGTCGCGACAGATCTCCCAGTGTCAGAACGACAGCTCAACCGGATTCTCAAACGATCTGTCACCGGGTTGTCCCGGACAGGGGCGATGATCGGCCATGGCAGCGGAGATATTGTACTCGGTTTTTCCACAGCAACGAAAATACCACACGATAAACCGGCTCAGCCGCTTAGCCTCCCCACGATTCATGAAGGGGATATCGACACTGCTTTCCGCGCGATTGGGGAAGCGACAGAAGAAGCGGTATTGAATTCTTTAGTGACCGCAGATCCAGTGACAGGACGTGAGGGTAACGAACGGCCAGCCTTCAAAGATTTATTGGAGCAATTCGATATCAGGTTGACATAATTATCTTATGGAAACTCACGCTCCCCGGAGGGGCAATACAATTTTCAACGAAAGCCATCACCTTCATGATTATGATTGCTTCCTCCGAAATCATGACCGCCGACATGCTTCGCGCTCTTATCATAAGCCTCATCTTTTAATGTGCGCTTTTCTTTATTCAGTTCATCTCCGTAAAACCGGTTGGTATCCCACCCGAATTTTTCACGGATCAGCATAAAAACTATTGGCGAAGCTAACAATGCAAGTAACCCTAAAAATAACCACATCGTCATTCTCCTTCCGTTTCATTAGTTTTTGAAGCGGTTATTTCCTTAGCCAGCACCTCAATGAACCATTGATTCTTTTCCAATATCAAATGACTGACAATCATGGCCAGGAAAAAAGCGATCGATGAAGCTTCCACATATAAGGCCTGGTTGACAATGTAGAAAAGTAATACTGATAGTACAACCAGGCTTATCGTGTAAATGAGCCCTTTTACCATTGGTTGTCCTCCCTTTTGCAAAAAGGCACGTCCAGAATGGAACGTGCCCCTTTTTTAACCATGATTATTCTTGATTCGCTGCTTTAGAACTGCGAAGACCCAAGTTTCCCGCAAGCAGAGTTTGCCCTATCAGGAACAATCCTCCGACAGACCAGTACAATGGCAGTGCGGCTGGCATATTAAAGGAAATCACCAGGATCATGATAGGGGATATCAGCCCCATCCAGCGCATCATCGGATTATTATTCGCTGAATCTTGCGGCATCAGTTTTTGCTGTACTTTGAACTGGAAATAGTAAATCACTCCAGCAATCAATGCCAACGGAATATCCGGCCCGCCCAGACTGAACCACAGGAAAGAATGCGAGGCAATTTCCTGAGAGCTTTGGATCGCATAATAAAAACCCATCAGAACCGGCATTTGTACCAGAAGTGGCAGACAGCCCATTGCCATAGGATTGACGCCATGTTTCTTATAAAGCTCCATCATTTCCTGCTGCAGTTTCAGCTGTTCTTCCCGTTTATCCGTTTCTTTTAACTTTTCCTGGATGACCTTCATCTCAGGCTGCATCACGCTCATTTTCTCTTTCATATGCTGCTGGTTTTTATATTGCTTCAACGTAAAAGGCATAAGCACCAATCGAATCAGAATCGTAATCAATATAATGGCGATGCCAAAGCTGCCATCAAACAGGATAGCTGTATTTTCAATCAAAAAAGTGAATGGGTCGACGAAGATATCGCGTATAAAAGCACTTCCGCCTTCTCCGGGCCCTGAACATCCACTTAACACTATCATCAATAAACTCCCTAGTAACACCAAACGTTTCACGCTACTCCTCCTCACAAATTTTAAAATCTATGGTGTGAGAAGGATAGGATGGTCGTCCTGGTCGCCATCAGGAGCCTCTTTTCGTTTGACACACTTTGTGATGATAAACACGTGTGTATCTTTCGGTAAATCAGGACTGGACACGTCCCCTTTTGTGAGCGAACGTTCGAATCCGGTACTTGTATCGAAAGCTAACCCTTTTAAGTAAGAGCCTTCAAAATAATGGCTGAAAACATGGAAGGAGAACGGCAGCAGTGCCGCCATAACCATGGCATAGAGATGCAAATTTAATGGGAGATCAAATAACACTTCAAACACACTGCTTCCTCCTTCCATTTTTGACGCTTATTAGGATGTACGCATGAACAGTCGTAAAGGTTTCAACTTTTCTGTCATACGTACTAATTTTTTGTCTTTAGCTCGATGACTCCCTTTTTATTTTTACTCGCCTAAACACAGACTTCCGCACGTACTACAGCTTTTAATCATTTTGTTTACGGTACCAGGCAAGCGCCCGTCGCTCTCTTTCTTTGATGAATGGGTCTTTACCATTGATATAGGATTCGATATCGGTTGGAAACTTTTTTGCCAGATCCGCTTTTAATTGTCCATATGCTTCCGCTTCTTCAGGATGTGTCCTAAGATAATCCCGAAATGCCAGGTGACGATCGATATCAGGACTTCCGGCTTCGAATACATGAACATGATGGGTGCGATCGTCCCCTCCTTTCTTAAAAAAACGTCGACGCGGGATCCCATGCTCCCCTTTCGCTTCATAACCGATCGCTTCCATCGCTTCATTAAACTGATCCACATGCTCAATCTTTTTCACCACTGGCATGATATCGATCACCGGTTTTGCCGGAAGCCCTGCGACAGACGTACTTCCGATATGATAAATCTCCTCAAGTATGCCTGTGAAAATTTGCTCCAGCCGCACGGCTTCTTCGCTAAACAACATCGGCCAACGCTCTTGATATTCAACGACTTCTACTTTTCTCATGGTCCAACCCCCGCTTAATATATTAGCTGCTCCGGTTATCAAATACTCCAAAATGATCCCATATTCCTTCCAGCACATCGAGCCGCTCATGAACATCCACATGCTTTTCTTTCGCGACGAAAGTGATTAACGCGTTAATCAGGCTGAGCGGCGCCACAAATGAATCAATGAGACTCGGCATCTGACTGGAAGCCGCCAGCGGGATAATCGCATGTGGGACAAGCGGCGATAATAAATTATCGGTAATCGCAATGGTAGTAGCCTGCTTTTTATTGGCATAGCTGAACATTTGGATGGTACTTTTCGTATATCTGGAAAAACTGATGCCGATGACGACGTCCTCTTCTTCAAGTTCGGACAATTTTTCCGCAGATACTTCCACCGACTGGAGCAATTCCGAATTTTTCAGGATAATATTCAGGTAATAGTGTAAAAACACACCGAGCGAGGTGGCACTGCGATTGGCGATGATGTACACCTTTCTTGCTTGCACCAGGGAATCCACCGCCTGGTGGAATGCCTGTTCATCCATTTTCTCTATAGTCGCCTGGATATTAGAAATGTCATCCTGGAAAACTTCATAGACACCGGAAGATTCTTTATCATAGACTTCTTCTGATATTTTCAGCCGCTCCGCAGTGGTCAGCTGCTTTTGCACGGAACTTTGCATGAATTGCTGCATCTCCGCATAGCCGGAATATCCGAGTGTGGTCGCAAACCGAACGACGGTAGCGTCACCTACTCCAGCCATTTTCGCCAATTTACCGACGGTCAAAAAAGGAGCCGTGGTCTGATTTTCTAATATGTATGTCGCGATTCGCACATGCGATTTACTTAGATCGCTCATTTTCGAAGCGATTTGTTGGTAAACATTTTCCATCGTCCCAGCACTCCCTCCTGTTTTCAGATTACTTTTCTCTCATAGGCAATGCAAGCTAAAAGGGGGACCAATGCAAGCATTGATTCGCCCCATCCCTGCTTAGTCGGTCAACACACGTCGGATCGCTTCGTCATGCGCATCGACAGTCCGCTGGATATCTTCATCGGTGTGTACTGTCGACATCGAGTAACGGTTCATCGGCTTAGTATAAATGCCAAGCCTCAGTAATTCATAATCGATTTCTTTTCTTAAATTGGCATCGTGGTTTTCCATATCACGGTAATTGAAGATTGGCGTATCTGTCAAAATGATATTAAAAATGCTTCCTGCCCCGACTGTCTGCATGGCCAGCCCATGTTTTTGATAAACTGCCTCTAATTGATGGCGTAAAACCTGCGTTTTTTTAAATAAATCGTCAAGCGTTCCTTGCTGTTCCAATAATTCAATCGTAGCCAGCCCGGCAGCGAGCACGGTCGGATGCCCGTTGTATGTCCCGCTGTGGAAAACGGTTTGTTTTTTGTTCGTATTATCTGCTCCTGCCGTCAAAATGTCACGGCTGGCATTGACGGCGGTAGTCATCATGAACTCCCGCTTGCCCCCAACGGCACCGATCGGAAACCCGCCGCCAAGCACTTTGCCAAGTGCGGTCAGGTCCGGTTCGATTCCGTATACTTCCTGCGCACCGCCCAATCCGAGGCGGAAGCCGGTTTTCACTTCATCAAAAATCAGTACAATCCCCAGCTCATCTGTGATTTTTCGGATACCGTCCATGAATTCCTGTGTAGCCGGAATGAAGCCTCCCTGGACCGGTTCCAAAATCAATCCGGAAATTTCATCCGCATGCGCTAGCAAAATCCGTTCCGTATTTTCCAAATCATTGAATGGAAGCATGATTGTATTCTCTACATAATATTCTGGGATACCACTGGATTCAGGCACTGCTTTTGGAGCTTTTTCCTCCCCGACCTGCCCGAGGTCAGGATTGACACTCAAGAGGACCTGGTCGTATCCGCCGTGATAGTGACCTTCGAACTTAGCCAGTTTCGTTTTACCAGTACAGGCCATCGCCGTCCGGATCGCCAGTAGTGTCGCTTCGAGACCGGAATTGGTGTAGCGCACCATATCGATGCCTGGATACAAGTCGATCAATTTTTCCGCCATCGTAATCTCCAGTTTGTGCGGCGTACCAAAGATCGTTGTTCCATCGGATTGCATCTGGTTCATGACTGCCTGGTAAACATGCTCATGCCCATGGCCATGGATGAGCGCACCGTAGGAAAGCAGATAGTCGATATACTCATTGCCATCGACATCATACAGCCTGCTCCCTTTCGCCTTTTCCATGAACAGCGGATGAGGTGCGATGTGCTTGATGTGTGCTGTCACACCTCCAGGGATGACTTCTCCCGCTTTTTCGAAAAGTGCAGCCGAATTCCCGCTGTTCTCCGATATCATCGATTTACTATCCGTAGTAATTTTCAACATCTCCTTATGAAATATTTATTTCATTTTTAATTATAATATGAAATATATTATTCATAGTCAATGAATATGGAGTTACGTTTGTATTACAATCATCAATTAATTATGAGTTGTCGATCTCTCCAATAAAAAAAGAACCCTTAGCTGATTAGCCAAAGATTCCCTTCAAGATGATAGGTCTTCTGATAATATATATTATCCTTATTTCTCTGAGATTGTCTCTCATATTACTGGAAGTGTCTCTCTTAATCTCAGTTTTGTCTCTCATACTACTGAATTCTCTCTTAATCCCGGTTTTGGCTCTCTAACGCTCTGCACTCTCTTTTACCAATGTCTTCTCTATTACTCTACCCGGAATAAATCCTAGCCGCCCTGGACATCCCGCTTCCGGTATCCAACTGCCCCTGCCACAAGCAGGAGCACCGCGATTCCGGTCAACCCGAGCAAGCTCATCCAGCTGACTTCCTCGACAGGAAGCTCTGGCACATGGCCGAATGGGCTCATGTTGACCACCCATTCATCAAGTTGGAATAATCCCCCCATATATACAACAATAAAAGAATAAACCAGATACAACCATGAGATCACTGTTACCTTTGGAGCCCAGCCGAGCAGCAGTACAGCCAGCCCGAGCATCACCCACATGGCAGGCAAATAAACCATGGCTGATTGATAAAAGGTCCCCAAAGAAATACCTTCTTCCATGACCGCATTACCGACCACACCTAAGCCAAGCGCAGCAAGCGACAGCATGACCCAGCCACCTGCCAGAGCTAATACCAGAAAGCTGCCAAGCAGCCGGATTCTTGAAACCGAGCGGACGAGAAGATGTGCGGCCCGCCCTTTTCCCTCTTCTCCTTTCAATTTCAACAGGAACATCATCGCCGGTATGGTACTGATCATCGCCAGTACCGCCATCAGCATCGTGATGAACTGCTCTGTCAAGGTAACGCCGGACACAGGGCCCAGGAGCTGTTTCATCATTTTGTTTTCTGCAAAAAACGACTCCAAATCGCCAAGAATCGATCCATATGACGCACCAAGCACGAACATTGCGATTGCCCAGGAAATGATTCCGGTCCGCTGCAGCCGTACAGCCAGCCCGAATGGACTGAGCAGCAAACGGGACGCCTGTTTTTTACCTGCTTTGGAAGGAAGGAATCCTGCTTCCATATCACGAATGGCATTCAGGTAAAAAGCTGCCCCTATGAAAAGCACCGAAATTCCGAGTGTGACGAATATTGGCCACCAGTAATTATTGACAAAAGTCTCCGTGCGGACTATCCAACCGAACGGGGAAAACATCGATAACGTTTCACTGCTGACATCTCCCACCGCCCGGATCATATAAGCGATCAGCAATACCGCCATTCCAAGACCGACTGTACCCCTTCCGCTTTCAGACAATTGAGCGAAAACCGCCGTAAGTCCGGCAAAAAAGATACCAGTTACACCAAGCGAGGCACCAAACAACAAAGATCCCGCAGCATCGATACTATCAATTCCAAGCAGCATCAAAGAACCAGCGACCAGCAGTGCCAGCAGGATATTGGTCATCACATAGACCAATAAAGTGGAAGCGACATTGGACAGCCGTCCGGTCGGTAAGGCACGAATCAGTTCCACTCGGCCGTCTTCCTCTTCCGCTCTTGTATGGCGGGCTACCAGCAGAATATTCATGACGCCAACCACCACCGCAGTCAATAGCAGCATCTCATGTGCCAGCATGACACCGACCGTATAGTTATCCAAGCCATATACCGGTCCGACCATTGCCGTAACCGCCGGATTCATCATTGTTTCCACCATTGCCTGGCGCTCGGCGTGGCTAGGGTATAAAGTAGCAAAAGCATTGGCAACCAGCAGGTTTGCTACGATGAAAGCTGCCAGCCAGATGGTCAGTCTTATCCGATCCTGTCGGAAGACAAGCCGTGTCAGCACCCCAGTATTCGCATACAATCGCTTGTTCATTCCCCTTCCACTCCCTCATAGTGGCGCATGAATAAATCCTCCAGGGTCGGTGGTGCACTTTCTATTTTGACGATGCCGAACGTGCTGATATAAGCAAGTACCTGATCAAGCTTTTCCGAATCCACCTGAAAAACGACAGCACTCCCTTTTTCTTCTACATGGTGGACGCCTGGCTGGGAGGCTAGCTCAGTCATTGGCTGCTTTGTTTCCACTAGCAGCTGCGTTCTGGTCAGATGACGCAGGTCAGAAAGTGAGCCCGATTCGATGATCCGTCCCTCCCGGATGATGGCGACACGGTCACATAACTTCTCCACTTCCGATAAAATATGACTCGACAGCAGCACACTTTTCCCTTGCTGCTTCACTTCATTGACACATTCCTGAAAGACGCGTTCCATCAAAGGATCAAGGCCGGATGTCGGTTCATCCAATATATACAGATCAGCATCTGAGGAGAAAGCAGCTACCAGTGCTACTTTTTGACGGTTCCCTTTGGAATACGCCCGGCACTTTTTGGTGGGATCCAACTGAAACCTGCGGATCAGCTCGTCGCGACGCCCATTCCGCTTGCCGCCGCGCAGTTTGATAAACAGATCGATAACCTCACCGCCAGTAAGGTTCGGCCATAGATTCACATCTCCCGGCACATAGGCGATCCGCTCATGGAGATTGACCGCATCCTTCCAGGCATCTTTTCCAAAAATGATAGCCTCCCCATCTGTCGCTTTCAGCATGCCAAGTAAAATCCGGAGCGTCGTCGATTTACCAGCGCCGTTCGGTCCGATAAACCCGAACACTTCTCCTCCCCGGACTTCGATATCCACGCCATTGAGCGCTTGGACCTTACCAAAGTGCTTCGTCAGATTATTGGTTGTTAACACAGTCATCCTGACCCCTCCCTTAAGAATAAAAACTTTTCCTCAAAACTTCCAGGTATTCATAGAACTCACCCCACAAAGGATCAAAGTCCAACTCCGCTAAATTTTTTCCTTGCAGCCGCTGCTTCAGTTCATTCTGATAGCCTTCGATCGACCAGCGGATCAATTGGAAAGCTTTCTCTACATCGACATCATTCCGGAACAATGACGCATCGATGTTTTCATACATCATGGCATAGCCCAGCTGCTGCAATTTTTCCATACGAGGTTTCAGCTTTTCCGGAATTGTCGTTTCGTCCAGCATGAATGTCCCGGCAAACCGGAACAAAGCAGGGTGTTCCAGGAATGCTTTCATTTTCAGACGTGAAGCCTGTTTAAAACGCTCGATAAAATCCTGTTCTTCTGTATCAATCCGCTCTAAATAATCATCAATGATCACTTGGAGCGTGTATTCAATCAAGTATTCATAAAGCCCTTGTTTATTCTTAAAATAGTAGAACAGCATCCCTTTTCCTATGCCAGCCTGTTTGACAATGGCATTCGTCGATGCCTGCTCGTAGCCTTTTTCAGCAAACTCGTGAAAGGCAGCATTTAAGATCATCCGCTGCTTTTCCTCATCTAAGTTAATGAATTTTTTTGGCAGTGGAATCCCCTCCTTTTATCCATATCGAGGTTCCGGTTAATTTAGACCACCCCGGTCGACTTTAGTATATTCCTTTTAGACCACCCTGGTCAACATATATTTACATTCTATTAAAAAATCAAATAAATAAGATTAACCTTTCATTTACATGGGAATAACAAATTAGAGTGTTTATATTTCGGGTGTACATGTTTACTTTTCGGTAAAAATTTGTTAAATTTAACTACTATGCTAGACATGAAAGATTGACAGGAGGTTCAACAGGATGAATGAATACAAAAGTCTATTAAAAAAAGGCTGGCTATTCTTCACAGTAGCCATCGTGTTTTTGTGGGCAAAAACCTATTATGCTTTGAAAACAGCTTTCACACTTGACATTGAAAATAATACTCAACAATTTATATTAGCCATAACGCCAATCAGTTCGATACTCTTTTTCTTAGGTTTAGCGTTTTTCTTTTCACCGAAACGACGCAATAAAGCCTTCATGGTCATCTATTCCCTGATGACATTTGTGCTTTTCGCCAACGTTGTCTATTTCCGGTTTTTCAATGATTTCATCACGCTGCCGGTGCTTATGCAATATAAAAACTTTCTGGACCTTGGAGGCAGCGCCAAAGCGCTTATCCATCCGACAGATATCCTGTACTGGATCGACGTCGTGATTCTGATCGCCTGGACAGTCCGCCAAAAGACAAAGCCAAGCATGCGATTCAAAAAACGCACCGTTGCTATGCTTTATGCTACAGTCCTCGGCATTGGTGCAGTGAACTTGAGCCTGGCGAATCAGGAACGCCCTGAGCTTCTCACACGTACTTTCGACCGGATGAAGCTTGTCAAACTTCTAGGAATCTATAACTATCACATCTATGATAGTGTCATGACAGCTAACACATCGACGAAGCGTGTATTTGCAGACAGCGATGAATTGACTGAAGTACTGAACTACGTCAATGGCCAGCAAGGAAAAATGGGTGTCCAGGGTAAATACTATGGAAAAGCGGCAGGTAAGAACGTCGTGCTGATTTCCCTTGAGTCCACGCAGAATTTTGTCATTGACCGTAAATTGCACGGTCAGGAAATCACACCATTTTTAAATGACCTGACTGATGACAGTTTTTACTTCAAAAACTTTTATCATAATACCGGCCAGGGAAAAACTTCCGATTCCGAGTTCCTTCTCGATAATTCTATGTACGGATTATCCCGGGGAGCAGTATTCACTACCAATGCCGGGAACGAATTTAATGCAACACCGGAAATTTTGAAAGAAGAGGGATACACACCTGTAGCACTTCACGGTAACCACGATACATTCTGGAACCGTGATGTCATGTACAAATCCCTTGGATACGATCGTTATTTCTCTAAAGAAGAATATAATGTTACAGAAGAAAACTCGGTCAACTATGGTTTGAAAGATATTCCATTCTTTGAACAATCCATGCCGATGCTCAAAGGGCTGGAAGAACCATACTATGCAAAATTCATTACCATGACCAATCACTATCCTTATATCCTGGATAATGAAAAAATGAAGATGATCGAACCGGCAGAAACCGGGGATGGTTCTGTCGACCGTTACTTCCAGACCATGCGTTACCAGGACGAAGCCGTCAAGAAGTTCTTCCAGATGATGAAAGAACAAGGCGAATATAAAGACACCATTTTCGTTCTTTACGGCGACCATTATGGCATCTCAGATAACCACAACCGTGCCATGAGTGAAATCCTGGGCAAAGAAATCCGACCATTCGAGCGGGTACAATTGCAGAAAGTACCATTGATCATCCACATTCCAGGTATGGAAGGAAAAGAAATGAATACAGTAGGAAGCCAAGTCGATTTGAAACCTACGATTCTGCATCTATTAGGAATAAAAGAGAAGCACGATGTACAATTCGGAGTCGACCTCTTTGCTAAAGAACGTGAAGACTTAGCGATATTCCGGGACGGCAGCGTTGTCACCGACAAATATGTCTATGCTGCTAAAGAAGATATCTGTTACGACAAATCAACCGGAGAAGAAATTGAAGATAAAACATGCGCTCCTCTCAAACAGAAGGCCAAAAAAGAGCTGGAGCTCTCCGATAAAGTCGTACATGGAGACTTGCTGCGCTTCCTGGAAAAGAATCAGAAAATCGAAGGTAAGAAATAATCGTCAAACTAAAGCACCTCCTGGACCTCAGGAGGTGCTTTTCTATTTTTATCTCTTAAACTACCCATTGAAATAAACATTTTTTACCATAAAGCCTGCTATAAATGATGTTTCTCTCAGAAAAGCTCTTTAATGATGCCGCCTTAAAAAAATAGATTCCTCAGCTTATGAAGAATCTACTTTCCCTTTTCATTATCCGCTCTGTTTTTTTCTGAAAAACCGCCGGCAATCGCTGCAAAAATATCACCAATCAACGTTAGAAGCGCTCCCATGTTCTTCCTCCTTTAATTCCGTACTGACTTGTTTGCGGGACATCAATACGGCTATGCCGGTATATAGATAGCCCAGTAATAGCAAACATGTATAAGCTAATGAATAGATATTCGGAACAAACAGGAGGGCTGCTGTTTCTGACCACGTCAAACCCTTGAACACCGCCATACCCAATCCAACTGCTTCCCGTTCTATTCCGGGAACTCCTCCTTCTGCGAAGAAAAAGAACGCCACATTGGCAAGCAGGTATCCCAACGAGGCTACCAGGCAGGTATGGCATCTGGTTATTTTATAGCCAATCCCGACCATGATTCCAACTAATAGAAACAAAGTAGGATAAAACAGGATCAGTGTTTCTGTAGCATCCATGACCATCACCTCATTCAACCATTACTTTATTAAAATTATTTCAAATCATTAAACTATTCACAATACTATTTTCCATAATTTATAAAAAAATCGCACAATTACTTTAACAATGGGGATGATTCACAATTCGATAGTACTCATGATTTCCGTTTCATCCAGCGCCTGCGAAGCGAGTCGGTCCGCTTCCCGGTTCCGTTTTCGGGAAACCGCTTTGTATTCCGGCTTAATCCCCATCTGTTCCATTTTTCCTTCCACGCGATTCGCCCATTTTGACAATTCATCCTCCAGACAAGGCCATTCTCCGTTCAACTGGTTGATGACAACCTGGGAATCGCCTACGATTGTAACAGTCATGTGATGCACCCCCATAAACTCCATTTCCTGCAAAGCGAGATGAAGCGCAGCGTATTCTGCTTCATTATTTGTCTGGAGTTCGTCCACCAAAGCATTCTTTCGGCGCCGGTAGGACTTCCCGTTCTGCTCATAGTAAATCGCACAGCCAAGTCCCGACTTTTTTGATTTTAAATCAAATCCTCCGTCAAAATAGACCGTAATGTTGTGCGGTTCTGTTTCAATCCCCTTCATATATTCCTTCAGTTCTTTCAAACTCCACATATGATCCTGACTATCGATGAAGGTGAAATCCTTCACCCGCCCGGTCCTTTCTAAATCTTCGGCAATCAAAATCGCCTGAGCTGCTTGCATTTCCTCTGAACTGAATTCACTATGTGTCCCTTTCGGGGTCTGGTAGGTCAATTCGATTCGTACTTTCATGTGATAACCACCTTTTTTACCGTTTATCTGCTTTCTTTTATTTATGACCGGAACAACCGGGAGTTAAACAAAATGGTGAACACCGCCTGAATTCCTTTGACAATTTCTATTATATGGTGTAAATTACCTCATGTACGAACATTTAATATTGTTATCATTAAAATATTCGTTTTTAGGGGTGTGAACCATGGAAAATGTATTTGATTACGAAGATATTCAATTGATTCCCGCTAAATGTGTCGTAAATAGCCGATCAGAATGTGATACCACCATCCGCTTAGGAGATTACTCTTTCAAACTTCCCGTTGTACCTGCCAACATGCAGACAATCATAGATGAAAAAATTGCTGTCAAGCTGGCTGAAAACGGCTACTTCTATATTATGCACCGATTCCAGCCGGAACAGCGTATTGATTTTATCAAAGGTATGAAATCCCGTGGGCTGATCGCCTCCATCAGCGTCGGAGTCAAACCGGAAGAATATGAATTTGTCCGGCAGGCAGCTGAAGAAAATCTGGTACCGGAATTCATCACGATCGACATCGCCCATGGTCACTCCAATGCAGTCATTGAGATGATTCATCATATCAAGGAGCACCTTCCGGATAGTTTCGTCATTGCCGGAAACGTCGGTACACCGGAAGCTGTCAGAGAGCTTGAAAATGCAGGCGCAGATGCGACAAAAGTCGGCATCGGTCCGGGAAAAGTATGTATCACCAAAATCAAGACTGGCTTCGGCACCGGCGGCTGGCAGCTGGCTGCGCTACGCTGGTGTGCCAAAGCTGCAAGCAAACCGATCATTGCCGACGGAGGTATCCGCACCCATGGAGATGTAGCCAAGTCCATCCGTTTCGGGGCATCCATGGTCATGATAGGCTCCCTTTTCGCCGGTCATGAGGAATCACCAGGTGAAACGTATGAAAAGGACGGAAAACGCTACAAGGAATATTTCGGTTCCGCATCGGAATTTCAAAAAGGCGAAAAGAAAAACGTCGAGGGCAAAAAAATGTATGTCGAGCATAAAGGGTCCTTAAGAGATACGTTAGTCGAAATGGAACAGGATCTCCAATCCGCTATTTCGTATGCAGGCGGTACGAATCTCGACGCGATCAAACACGTCGACTATGTAGTAGTGAAAAACTCCATTTTTAATGGGGACCGCGTTTATTAATGAAGCAGAAAAAAGGATGAGTGAGGTCGATAGCCTCGCTCATCCTTTTTTATACCGTATACACTTCATGTGTCGGCAGCTCCAACAAAGTCAGTTTTCCACCATATGCAGCACCGGTATCGATATCAATCTGATCTTCGTAATAAATAATATCTTTGACCGGAGTATGTCCGTGGACGACGGTTTTACCCAGTCCGATCCGGTCCGTATGGCGAGTCCACAACATCGTATCTTCATCCTGTTTCTTTATCGGGATTTCCGGTTCAAGTCCAGCATGAACGAAGATATAGTCGTCAGTTTCATAGTAAAGCTCCAGATTTTTCTCCATCCACTGCTGGTCTTCTTTCAATTCTCCTCTTTTTCCCTGATAAGATTCCAACGTACTGGCTGCCCCATTCATTTTCCAAAGCTCCATCGCCTCTCCTTCATATTGCGAGCGGATGAACAGATCATCGTGGTTTCCCTTGATTGCAACAGCACCATCTTTCTCCACCAGTTCCTTCACTTTGTCGATGACTGCTTTCGAACGAGGGCCCCGGTCTATATAATCACCAAGCAAAATCAGCTGATCATTCTCTGAATCAAAAGATGCTTTTTCAAGCACGCTTTCCAGTTTCTCAGCCTCTCCATGTATATCGGAAACGATAAGATACCGCATCGATGTCTCCTCCTTGTTTGTTGACTTGCAGTACAAATTTCCTGTTTATCCCATATACCTTTTTTGACACCTTTTAAAACCCCCTATCGCTCATTGAATAAGGGGTGGGGTATGCACAATTGCTCAACCATGTTATACTTGTTAAACAATTGAATAAAGACATGTTCCCGAAATGGTTTAGCTGACTCCAGAAAGGAGTAGATTTTTGAATGTTAGTATCTGTATCGTGGATTAATTTCCATAAAGAAAGTGACCTTGATCGTCCCGAATTATTCCGAAGAATGGATGAAATCGAATGGGACACATACGCAGAGGATTCGGAAGTAAACAAGGAAAACCTGAAGAAAAAGCTGTCTTCCAGTTTCAAACTTCCAGTAGAAAAAATCCAAATTATCGATTACGACATAAAGCACGAAGTTAAAAATTGACAATTTAATTGAATTCTATAAATAATGAGACGGTCTGATGGCCGTCTCTTTTATTTTCTTAATTTGAATTGTTATACGCATCAATTCAGCCCTCCAGGTAAAAATAAGAACTGGAGGGATGCACATGTCACAGCGCTACTTAACCATCGAAGAATTTAACCAGCTGCTTCAGAAGTGGAACGGTGAAAACATAACAATTGCCAAGCAGGAATTATCGGATCACGACAGTATATCCATGAAGTTAGATTCGATTTCCTATTCCAAAGATACGAGAAGGATGGACGGTTACGAGCCCATGCACACCATCCAATTGAACGGATCGGGCCATATCGAAACGGATGGAAATGGGTTACAGCCGCTTCCTGACTCCTATTATGAAATTCCGCTGGAGGATACAACAGAGTACCAGTACGATAAAAATACATTCAAATTGGTTACCGAACGAGGAATGTATACCATTGAAATAGCTAATGATTAGTAAAAAGAGGTCTCGTCCTTAGCATAGGAGGAGACCTCTTTTGATTACTTCTGCTTACTTTCGAATTTTTTCATAAACGCGACAAGGGACAGGACGCCATCGACCGGCATCGCATTATAAATGCTGGCACGCATCCCGCCAACTGAACGGTGCCCTTTTAATGTTTCCAAGCCTGCTTCTTTTGCTTCCTTCACAAATGCCGCATTCAAGTCATCAGAAGGACTGACGAACGGTATATTCATCAATGAACGGCTATTCTTTTCAACAGGAGAAGAAAAAAGCTCAGATTCCTCCACATAATCATAAAGGATTTGTGCCTTTTCCCGATTGATTTTCTCCATTTCCTTAACACCGCCAAGGTCCTTCAGCCATTCGAAAACAAGCTTTGCCATATATATCCCATAGGTGGGTGGCGTGTTATATAAGGAGCCTTTATCACTATGTGTCTTATAATCCAGCATAACCGGGCACGATTCCTGTGCATTTCCGATCAAGTCTTCACGCACGATAACAACTGTCAGCCCCGCCGGACCGATGTTTTTCTGAGCCCCTGCATAAATCACGCCGAACTTAGATACATCCATCTGTTCGGATAAGATGTTCGATGACATATCCGCCACGAGGGGCACATCGCCCGTGTCCGGGACTTCCGCGAATGCCGTTCCTTCTATCGTGTTGTTCGTGGTGATATGCACATAGTCCGCTTCCGGGTCGATCATCGAGCTGTCCACCTCTGGAATATAAGTGAAATTATCCTCCTCAGACGAAGCAATAATACGGATATCTCCATATTTCTTCGCTTCCTTGATCGCCTTTTGCGACCAGGATCCAGTATTCACATAATCTGCTTTTCCGTTCGCACCAAACAGGTTCAACGGAACCGCAGAAAATTGCTGTGAAGCGCCCCCTTGTACGAAGAGCACTTTGTAATTTTCTGGTATGCCCATCAGTTCACGCAGCAGCTGTTCTGCTTCCTCGATGATTTCTGTAAACAACGCGGACCGGTGGCTCAGTTCCATGACAGACATGCCAGAGTCCCTATAGTTTACGAGTTCACTTTGTGCTTTTTCCAGCACGGGAAGCGGAAGCATTGAAGGACCCGCTGAAAAGTTATAGATTCGTTTCATATCGACTAATCCCCTCACTTTGTATGTAGTTGCACTTGCCTCTATTGGAAAAACTCAGGTGTCGCCAGTTACTTATGGCGAAATCCTTCGTATTTTCTTATGAATGTATAAAAAAGAGAGACCGGGTCTTCCCAATCTCACCAACATAAAAGGTATCGTATGTACCTCTTCCGTCCTTTTGCCTGAGATTATGAACCCTTCGGCGCTGCACGAGATGTGCACCCTCTCCAGAAGCCGCTCCTGCCATAGGATATCCATGACATTCAACGCTTGCTAATATTCGTCTTTTCAGAAAAATCAGTGATATGCCTGGATTATAAAGCATAGCCTGCAGGTTATCAAGAGGGTGAAAACACGCCACCCGCCTTTGGTAACGCTTACTTTATCGCTGTAAAGGGATTACAACCTTTTAGAGAAAAAGTTACTGGAACACCGTCTAATTACTAGACAACATGATGCATTTATTAGACAGTCCATGGTGCTTACTGGACAATATGTGAGGTTAACTAGACAATCTCGGTCTTTTACTAGACATTATCAAAAATTTACTAGACAATATCTAAATTTTACTAGACAAAACTATCATTTACTAGACACGTTTCCCTGGAGGTAACAGCCTTTCACACCCCAGTCGAACCAACGCCCATGTCCATCAGTCTCCCCAATTGTTTCAGCATAACCTACTCCATTTATTACATAATCGAGATGGAGGTTCCTGTCATAAATATTATTGTAGATGTGACATACATCCCGCTTACGCCCAATTGCACTCACTTTCTGCTGCAATTCCTCTTTCACTTTCCGGGGCATCTGATTGGCGACATGGGTATGAAAAATGCAAAGCGTGCTGGCGGAGGGGGCTTGGGCAGCAAGTTCTTCCAGCATCGAGACGCCATCCCCTTCGATCAAGGAAGGAGGAGATTTACTGAACTGCTTCACCGCTTTATCAAAAGTCTCCAGCCTTTCCTGATGTTCCGGCCATATAAGTGCCTTCAGCCATAAGGCGTCTTCCTCCTCCTTCAGGTCACTGACATGCAGGTCCACGCCTACGCGGGAAGCCACAGGGGGGGCGTTATCAAGGAGCTCCGGCATGCTTCCCTGTCTTACTTTTGAAGATAAGTGTACAGCTGAAGCCTTATTCCCATAGGAACAGTCCCCACCATAAGAATAACTATACTGATCCCATAACAATTGAAGACCTGCGCTTGTTCCAATCTCAATCAATGACAAAGAGCGCCCTGTTTTCTTTTGTATGTAACAAAAAAGCGGATAAAGATACGCACAGCGTCTCACTTCGTTCGTTTGCACGAGTTTTTCCTGCATAGTTGCTATTATTTCTTTTCGATAGGTACGACAAAAATCAAGAAAACTGGAAAATGAATCTTCCACCTGCTTTGGTTTCTCTGTAATACTCGGGTAAAAGTTACCGAGTTCATACGTTTTCCCTGATAACAATAACTGGTGGACTGCCCCAAGTAACAAATTAGGTATCGGCTGTCCTTTTCTCGCATGCGAACTTAATTGGAGCAGCTCTTCATTACCAGCAACTTTGATAGCCAGGAACTCATACAAAGCGCTTGATCCTTTACACTCCAGTTCAGCAAAATCCAGAAATTTAGCCGCAATCTTATTTTGCTCCATCAGTCATCCCCCTTGGGCTGTTACGCGTGTTTTGCTCTAACAAATTTTCTATTTTCCCCTTTAAAAACGCTTTGATTTTAAACAGCTCCCCTGCTTCTAAAACAATGCTGTCGTCGTTTTCCTGATAGATTGCAAGTACCGATTGGATGATAGTATGGAATTCTTCAGGAAGAGTCCTGATCCCCCACTTCGCCCCTTCCAGTTTGGAAACAATGTCACCAGCTTTTAAATATCGATAAAAACGAATCAAGTTTAATGTGCAGTACACAGGATCATGCACAATGTTATCCAGACAGTCGTAATAATCATTTTGAATAGAAGCAACAAAATCTTTTTCTGGCACCCTCGGAAGTACTTCATGAGTCGGTTTTCCAGCTAAACAAATTCCTTTATGATAGGTAACGGTAAGATGAGCGGCCAAATCGGGATCCTTCCAATTCACATTAACGAACGTGTCACCCGTTTTTTTCTGCTCGAATTCATCTCTCCAGTACTCACTATAATGGAAGTCAAACATGCTTGGATGCTCCCAATCCACCAATTGCTGTTCATGCATGAAGGTAATTTCTATTGGAAAAGGACGGGTAGATTTTGTTAAAAAGAGTTCGGTCAGGTAACGCGCTTCCAGATTGTTGAGCCGTGCTTTTGTGACTCCTAAGAGATCGATGTCACTGTTACTGGCATTAAAACCACCCATGGCAAGGGATCCGTGCAAATATAAGCCGACCAGTTTAGATCCCAGCAATGCTTCTATTTCTTTGCCTATTTCATTAAGATGGAAATCTGGTTTATTACTGTCTCCATTTACTTTATTCATTTACTGACTTCCTCTCAGGCTTGTAATTCATTTTCAAAAACTCATAGCTGCTTCCATTCGTATTCTGCATGAACGTCTCGCCGCGGACAAATCCCGCTTTTTCATAAACTTTAATCGCCCGCTGATTGAAGGTCGCAACTGATAAGGTTATTTGGCTGGGGTTGAATGATTTTTTTGCAAAGTTCAGTCCAGCTTCAACAAACTCCCTTCCACGCCCTTCCCCTGTTAACGAAGGTTTTATTCCGAGGCCAATATCAATGGTTTCCGGATCTACCGGATGATAACTGAAAAAGCCGACTAATGCTTTCTCACTGGTCACCACATAATAATTTTCCCCACGTTGCTTGGGATCGAGAAACTCCTCAAGATCCTCCTGATCAGATTCCATGTCATAAAAGCAATATTTACCGTCATAATGCCAGTGGTGAGTAATTTCCTCTGCTTGTTGCTGGGTCATTGGATAGAATTCGTAAGTCATACTAAATCAACCCTTCTGCCATATTACTTAAATGTTTTCGCTGTAGTGATCAGCTGGGAATCCTCCAGTGCTTCCGCTTTGCCGGCAATTGTCTTCAATTGGTAATGGACATCATCTTTTTCCCAAAGAAGCATTCTGGCGCCCTGGGCATTCTCATAAAAGAATCCCTTCCTGTCGCCAATTTTTACTTCCTCAAATAAATTGCTTCCCGCAGTATTCAAAGTCGCATTAACCACCTCGAGCATCATCTGCTCCCCTTCTGTCCCGGTAAAATATACAGAAAAAATAGGCTGGTCAGGTACGAGCGTATCCGTTTCCATACTTTTCACTTCAAAAGGAACTTGCTCAGGCAGCTCGTATTCAAAATCTACCGCTTGTAAATTTTCTTTGACTTGCGCCTTATCGTAGGTGTGCATTGCATTTGGTTCTGTGGAACAGCCAACTGTAAAAATCATCAGCATAAAAATAAACCCTAGCTTCAGTTTCATGTTACTTCCTCCTCGTAGTACTGATTTCTCTCTAATTCTACTGAAAGTATACTGATTTTTCACTCAGGATAATAGTTTTTCAAAAACCTCAATAGCTTCAACAAACGTCTGATCATACCTGCCCTTATCATCAACCGTCCAACTGGCTGCCAGAACCGTATGGCAATAACCCCACATTAGCAGCCTCTCTTTATTCAGATTCAATTCTTCTGTAAAAATTTCCACCCGCTTTTCTATCACGGGCAGCTTACCTTTTTCCGGCAGCTTGTTCAAAAGAAACTGGATCAAATCATACTCCGTCTCTCCTATAAGTCCCTTCGGATCGATGGCTGTCCAGTCATCCTTTCCGGAAGCAAGCACATTGTAATGATGAAAATCACCGTGAAGCAAGCGCTGGTTTTGACTGGTTTCATTCAAGTAAGTAAATAGTCTGCTTGCCTTTTCAAGTGTTTCTTTTGATATTGGTCCCAGCCCATTCGGATTCTTCCCCAGGATTGCTTTCAGGTTGTCTTCTCTTGCTTTTGTTGTTGGAAGACAGGTGTTTTTAGGAGCAGGACGATGTAACTTTTTCAGTACATGAACTGCTATTTGGCAAGCTTCTTCATCAACTTCCATTTCTGCAAGTGTATAGCCGAGGGTTAACTTTTCTATTAATAAAATGCCATGTTCCTGATCTACATCTACGAGAGAAGCCATTCCCTCCCCATTAAACAATTGTAATGCTTGCCATTCATCGAGAAATCCTGCGCCTGGAAGTGAGATTTTAACTACCAGTTCTGTTCCGTCTGCACGGACTGCAGGAGCTACATAATTGATCGACAGGGAAAAGGGCGTTTCCAATTGCAACGCCCACTTTTCTTCACAATATGCAATCAGGTCTGGCAGCTTTTCAAGCCAGGCTTCCCCTTCTTTTTTAAAATACAAACGTACGGATTCTACAAACTGTTTTTGCAATTCCATCACGATTTCCCCTTCTTTTGCTTTATCAGGCCGCAATGATTAAGCCTCCGGTTCCGGAACAACAAAGGAGAAAGATTCTCCGGTACTGGAATTACACCTGCTCAACTCATAACGCCTTTCGCCCTTTGTTTTTGTGCTTACAATATCCGCACATTCCGCCTCTCTGATTCCTTTTCCCGTATCCGCATATGCATCCATGGTGTTGTCATACGTATAATGAATTTTTTCACCGTCAAATTCCAGCTTGTAAAAAATAGGATCACCTTCGATGGTATAGGTGGTAATCCGGACTTCATCTTTCTTACCTGCATCCACATTACTCAAAAATTTTTCAAACCGCTCCAGATTGTATATCTCGCCATGTACATTGACGACATTCCCTCTTTGAATAGCTGTCTCCGGACTGAGTTGGGCTTTGGCATCAGGTTGCTCATCTACCTGCTGACAGGCCGTCAATACGGATATTACAATGATTGCCGATAAGAAAAATGGAACCTTCATTTGAACTCCCCCTGTATTGTTTAAGGAATAAGGACTATTATTTATTAAGACGTACACCGAAGGAAAAAGGTTACAATCAAAAATCCGCCCCACGTCACGAGGGCGGATAAGCTTGATTAAGCGGGAATACGAGACAAATTTCTTTATTAGTAGACAGGTGGGAACGGTTACTAGACAAACTCGAATTTTTACTAGATATTTGGAAGGTTTTACTCGACAAAAACTAAAATTTACTAGACAGAAAAGTAATTTTACTAGACAGGCAATACTGTTTACTAGAAATTAATCACATATACTAAACAGCATGCAGCTCCCTCTATTTTCTTTCCTTTTCCAAATGCTCGTCTAAGCATTCGCATGGAGAGGAAGTCTCTTCCACTACGCTTACTAATGTTTCATTTATGGATTTCTTTTAATACATTCATATCAATTTTCTTCATCTGTAACATGGCCTTCATGGCGCTTTCAGCTTTTACCGGGTCAGGGTTACTAAGTAATTCGGAAATTCGTGCAGGGATGATCTGCCAGGAGACTCCATATTTATCTTTCAGCCAGCCACATTGCTGTGCTTTTTCGTCTCCTCCGTCCGAAAGTTTCTCCCAATAGTAGTCCACTTCATCCTGGGTATCGCAATGGACAATAAACGAGATGGCTTCTGTAAAATGGAAATGGGGCCCGCCATTTAACGCGACGAACCTTTGGCCTTCCAGCTGGAACTCCACCGTCATCACTGTCCCTTCAGACATGCCGTGGATTTCCTGACCTTCGTTAATATAGCGTGTGACTCTTACAATCCCGGAATCTTTGAATATGGAAGTATAGAAAGCCGCTGCTTCTTCCGCTTGGTTTTCAAACCATAAGTTCGGCGTGATTTTTTGTATTTTATCACCCATCATCTCACCCTCCTTAAGGTTTTACTTCTCCGTAATCTTGTTTTCATTCGTGTATAGGACTTCCCATAAATGTCCATCGATATCTTCAAAGCTCCAGCCATACATAAACCCGCCGTCCATTGGTTCATTGGACGGTTTTCCACCGGCTTCCAAAGCCTTGTTGACTAAATCATCTACCGCCTCCTTGCTGTCTACAGACAAAGCCAGAATTGCTTCGGTGTGTTTGGCGGGATCTGCAAGTTCTTTTTTAGTAAAAGTCCGGAAAAAGTCTTCTTTTAACAGCATGGCATAGATATTTTCACCAATCACTAAACAAGCTGCCTTTTCATCCGTGAACGCAGGGTTGAATTCAAAACCTAACTTCTTAAAAAAATCGATCGACTTATTTACGTCTTTCACCGGCAGATTGACATACAATTGTTTTGCTTGAGTGGCCATATTTTCACTCTCCTTTTCCTTATTCAAATTTCATCCTTGCTTGGGCTATAGACACCAGGCACGGGATATCGAGCAAACCAAGATAGACTGTCAGCTGGCAGCACGCTCCTTTCTCGTTAGAGTTCGTTAACGATTACTTCCTTTAGCGACTATTTATGACAGTTTCATTCTAGCACCCGAAAATATAAACGATTTCTTATCGATTGCTATGTGGGTTAACTCTTTTTAGAAAATTTTTCATCAGCAGTGGCAGTGAAATCAGAATGGGCGGATCACCTAGACGTGGAGGACAGAGGGTTAACTGCTGGTGTGGGATAGGAGAAGATTCTTTAACGATGATTGGGTCTTTGGAACGGGCCCGCAGCGTTTGATGCGGAAGCAGGAAGTCTCTGGCCTGCATTCTCCAGGAAACGGAAGTAGCTAATAAATAGTAAACACCTGGATGGACACCTTGGAAACAAAATTCTCCTAACGAGGAAAGTAACGTTCCATATAGCGGAAACCCCTCTGGGATAGGTTTCGGAAACAAGCCGACCAGGATGATCCCATTAAAGGGTTCCGTAGCTGTGATGGTTCCTTTCAGCGTAGGAGCGTCCCTACTTTGGCTGCCAGGGTCTGACCAGTCTCTGATCTTTTTCAAAGATTGAAAGTGATCACTGGCGTTCGGTGAATAATGGCGGAATTGAGCAGGGGTCATTCCCACCCGTTCTGTAAACCTGGTGGTGAATGTCCCTAAACTTTGCTGCCCGATCTCCATGCCAATGTCCCGCACGCGCAAGTCCGTCTGCAATAACAGGTCTTTCGCCTTCTGCAAACGTAATGCAGAGATATAATATAACGGGGAAACCCCCATTTGCTCTTTGAAAATACGGGCGAAATGATAACGGCTATAGCCCGCCTGACCGGCCAAGTCGGCAAGCGACAAAGGTTCGTATATTCGCTGATGCATATAAACGACCACTTCTTCAACTTCGGGATACCTATCTGTCATAGTTACCTCCCCATTACTTTCTTTAGCGGTTTGATACGCACGGACCAAAACAAGCTTCCCTGATTCTTTTTTTCCATTACTATCTAATTTCTATCTTTTTCGCTAAATTCCTTCTTATATCTCTATTTCCTCCCTAATACTCGTAAAAAAACAGGCAGTCTATTACGCAGCCGCCTGTTTTTCCTGCTAATATTTTTTTACAGTCCACTCATAAATCTAGCGACAGCCGGATCATGTCGCGGCACTGAATACCGTTTTCGTAGATTTCTTCCTCATAGTGTCTCACAAAAAAGTCTGCATCCACGCCGACAATCCGAAACCCGCATTTTTGATAAAATGCCAGTTGATCGACGCTGGAATTACCAGTGCCTAGCTCGATGGTTTGATAACCCTGTGATTTGGCGACCCGGATGGCGTCCATGACCAACTGTTTCCCCAGCCCTTTTCCCCGGTGACTTTCTTCGATAGCTATATTTACTAATTCCACCGTTCCAGGCCTGGTGGGAAGCAGGACATAGACACCGACCGTGTTTCCATCATTTTCCGCTAGCATGCAGTCTCCTCGCTGGACATATTCCTCTACCAGCTTTCGGAAAGGATCAGCTTCCAGCAACAGCTCGATCGGAGGCTTTTCATTTTTATGAAGCTTCCTGACTTCCATAACAGTCTCTCCCTATTATACGAGCTATTTGACCACCTGTACTCTACGAATCATTCTGCCGTCCAGTTCAAGGATTTTAAAGTTGATACCATCACGTTCCAAGGTATCCCCTTCATCCGGAAAATCATTGAACTCTTTCAGCAGATAACCAGCCAGTACATCTTCTTCTTCGGGTATTTCCGTGTCGAAGAGGGTATTCAAGCGACGGAGCGTAATTTTGCCATCACAGATCAATTCATGATCTGAAATTTTTTCGACGATCGCATCGTTTTCCGTATCCATTTCATCCTCGATCTCCAAGCCGATCATTGCCTCAATCACATCCTCATGGGTAAGAATGCCTTCTGTCCCGCCATACTCATCGAGCACAATCGCCATATGCTTCTTCTCTTTGGTCATCTTACGGAAGACCCACTCAATTTTATGAAACTCATAGACGACGAGGGGATTTTTATAACAGTAGTCAGCGAGGGGTTTTTCAGGCTCCATCGCCCAGGAAATCAAGTATTTCGAATGGAAGACAGCGACAATGTCATCAATATCCTTTCGGTAAACCGGATATCTGGTATAAGGATGCTGAACGACCAGATCCCTCACTTCTTCAAAGGAAGCAGTATGAGGAATAGCAATCACATCTACCCGCGGCGTCTTCAGGACGTCTTTGACATTCAAATTATAAAAATCGAATACTCCTTTGATTCGATGGGATTCTGCTTCATTGAACGTCCCTTCCGAATCTGCGATATCGATCATCGTCCGGAATTCCTCTTTCGATATGGATACTTCTTCTGTTTTACCTTTTGACAAGGCTTTCGTAATGGATCCGGTAAGCCAATTCAACACAATCGTGATGGGTTTGAACACCAGGACAAAAAAGCGGATAACCGGGGCTACGGCCATCGCAATCCGATCCGGGAAAGCAGCCGCCACGGATTTCGGTAACACTTCTGCAAAAATAATGATGACTACAGTCAGGATGGCAGAGGCAACCCCGACACTGAAACCATATTGGATGGCAAGAGTCGTGACAAGCGTCGGCAGCAGAATATTCGCGATATTGTTCCCAATTAAGATTGTCGTAATGAACTCACTCGGCCTTGAGATTAAATCTAACAGCCTGGCAGCCTTTCTATTACTCTTGTTCGCTTTTGACTGCAGTTTCATTTTGTTTGCCGCTGTGAGTGCTGTTTCACTTCCAGAAAAGAAAAGGGAAACGAAAATCAAAAAAATGATCGCAATGATCACAAGCAATTTCCTCCTTATGTATAACTTACCATCAATTGTATCGAGAAGCGGCCCGCAATGCTAGAATAAAGATTTTACTTTTATGAAGCCTCCATCCCGTCAAAAAGACTACTCTCCTTTTGATCATAAAACACTTGGGCTTCACATATAAATCTACTGCAATTGACTAATAAACGTTACTTTCACGATAAGATCATCGAAAAGGAGACAAGCGATGAAAAACCCAATTTCTGTTCTTGCTGTCGTAGTTATCCTTCTTTTTGCAGCATTTCTTGAAACACCAGCCATGAACATCAGCGGCGTTACCTTTGCACCGAGTGAAAACGCCGAGGAAACAAGCGAAGTAAGCAGCCAAACACAGGAAAATGATGCCGCTGCCTATACAAGCTTGGAATCTGTACTGGTAGAAAGTAAGGAAGTGGATGGGTACCTCGTCGAAACTTATCAGGAGATAGAAATCTACAAAGATCAACAAGGCAACATCATCAAAAGGATTCCTACCTCCAATTACGATTATATTAAATATAAAATTGAGCCCTAACATCAAAGCGCCTGTGAAAAAACAGGCGCTTTTGTCATATCAGCTATTATATTTCAGTGGTATGGTTTTAAAAAAACTTTCACTTCACCCTGCCAAACATCATCTGTTCATAGCGGCCACGAATGATCTGGTAAAGGCCGTACAGGATCAGGCCAAGCGCCACCACTCCTAATAGCCATTGACCAAAAGGTTTCTGGGCAACCTCCGCCAAAGCGCCGTCCAATCCTTTGGCTTTACTAGGATTATGGGTCATGGCTGTACGGACAATGAAAAACCCGATTATTCCCAGGACAATTCCACGCGCAGTCAACCCTGCAGTCCCGGCATTCCTGGCAATTCGTATTTCATGGTCACTCATTTTGATGGTTCTGATATTCTTTAAAAACTTTTGGGTTGTCCCAATAATTAGCTCAAATAGTCCATATCCAATCGTGATGACACCAATAGCTCCTAGGATCCAAGCACCGAACGGCTGGGATAACAGCTTAGCAGATAAGGTATCCTGGGAGCCTCCGCTGCCGCTTCCGGCATTGATGGCGATTTTAAAAGCCTTGAAAGCAAGGGCGCCGTATATGACCCCACTTACAAAGTAGCCTGTTCTCGTAACCATCCCTTTCAGATCAGAACCCTCATTTTGTGGATCTTTAAACGCCTTGATAAGAACCCACATGATGTACAAAATAAGGCCCAGACCAATCAACCATAGAATCACATTACCGGCAGGCACCTGGGCGATGGAACGAAACATACCGCTTGTGCCGGTTGTCTTTCCGCCAACACCGATAGCGGCCATAAAAGCCAGTACACCTATCAATGCATAAACAAGCCCTTTCGCCATATAGCCTGCCCGTGCCATGCGTCTGATCCATGGTTTGATATCTTCTTTTGAAACTTCATTTTTATTACTCATAGATTGCGTTGTATCCATTCTGAACCCTCACTTCACTTTTAATCCGTTTCAACTCTTCCTTTCCCACTTTACATCATTTAAAAACCCATCTTAGTATCCTGACGTCAAATCCGATCTTTCTGATTGGCGGAATAATAGGTTAGCTGCTTGCCACTTAAGGGAACTGGTATATCTTGCCTCTTTTATTTATCATGATTTGACTGTAAAAACTGAAAATTTCAATAGAAAATCTATGAAGCATTGACTTTTATTTTCCTAAAGCTTAAACTTTTTACCTAAGGAAACTTTTTATTGAATTAAAACAAACATCACAGGAGGAATACCAGCAATGATTGATATATTTTTAAATTTGCCTCCCATGGTACAGGCACTGATCGCCACCCTTTTCACCTGGGGTATGACAGCGTTGGGAGCAGCCCTTGTATTTACAACGAAAACGATGAATCAAAAGCTGTTAGACGGGATGTTAGGTTTTGCCGGAGGAGTCATGATCGCCGCGAGTTTCTGGTCACTCCTCGCACCTGCGCTGGATATGGCAGAGAAAGATGATATAGCCGCATGGATACCAGCCGCTGTGGGCTTCATGCTGGGTGGAGTGTTTCTCTGGAGTGTTGATAAAATCATCCCCCACCTCCACCCGGGTTCCTCGATGACAGAAGCAGAAGGGTTCCAGCCGAATAAAAAACGGCGAAGTACGCTACTGGTGCTTGCGATTACATTGCATAACATCCCGGAAGGTCTTGCCGTCGGGGTAGCCTTCGGCGCTGCTGCCGCCGGCTTCCCTGAATCATCTCTGGCCGGAGCGGTGGCTCTAGGATTAGGAATCGGTATTCAAAACTTTCCGGAAGGAGTTGCCGTTTCCCTGCCGCTGCGAAGAGACGGGATTTCACGCAGAAAAAGCTTCTTTTACGGTCAATTTTCCGGTATGGTTGAACCGGTCTCCGCAGTCATCGGGGTGTTAGCCGTTACATTAGTCGAGCCTCTTTTACCTTATGCCTTAAGCTTTGCTGCAGGTGCTATGATTTTTGTCGTTGCGGAAGAAGTTATTCCAGGGTCTCAGGAGGAAGGAAATAAAGACCTGGCGTCAATGACCTTAATGATAGGATTCACTGTCATGATGATACTTGACGTCGCATTGGGGTGAAAAAACCATGAAACCGGCTGTTCCACCGTCGGCTTCATGGTTTTTATTATTCAACATTATGGCCGTATTGTGGAAGACTTGATTTCGAGATATTGTTGGAGTTGCGGGGCTTCGGGAAACGATTCGCTTTCCGTGGGCGTGTGCTGAGTCTCCTCAGGCTTCGACTTGCGGGGCCTCATCTATCACTCAGCTCCCACAGGACTTTGAATTTTCATCTTGACTTAACCCACGCACGAAGGAAATGCGTAGCATTTTCGAGGAGTCTCACCGTTTCCCTACGCCCCCTTGCCGTGGGAAGTTCTCAAAATCAGCCGAAGAAAACTGTCCTATGATTGAAGATTTTAATGCCTCTACACCCTTTGTAAAATGCCTCAGGATGAAGATTTCAGCTACATTCTTTCTCTTTGTAAAGGGTCCGTTTAATACAAAACTGGCTGGATGGGGAGGGAAACGGCGAGACTCCCGCGGGAGAAGGGTCTAGGCAAGATCCCACAGGGCTTTAGCCCGAGGAAGCTTGCCAGGTCCCCCGCAGGAAAGCGAGTTGTTTCCCGGACCATTCCCTTCCACTCATGGTAACGGACCCAACCATCTTGAAACTGAGTCTTCAGCTATTGGGAGCTTATATGGAAGATCAACACGGAGATTTAACAATGTCTCAATAATAAACAAGCTGCATAATGATATTCATTCGGCTCAGACTATGGACATGAAAACAATATAGAAAGGGCCTGCTTATGAAAAAGTTAGTTTTCATCCTTATATTAAGTATCCTTTGTCTCGCGCCCATATCATCGAGCCATGCAAGTATCATTTATACGGTTAAGAAGAATGACACCCTGTGGAGAATTGCTGAAGTGTACGATCGTTCCCCCAAAGAACTGCAGGAAATCAACGGGGTTGCAGATCCAGCGAAACTTTTGCCTGGTCAGTCCTTACTGGTACCTGGTAACACGTATGTAGTAGAACGTGGCGATACACTGTGGAAAATAGCCAATCTTCATCAGACATCTATCGAAAATCTAATGCAAACGAATGGGCTTTCTTCTCGCATTGTGTTCAATGGACAGCGACTACAGATTCCCCAAAGTAAAAAAAGGGACGCTACCATCGGGGCTTTCTTTGTTCCCTCCACTCCGAGCGAAAACAAATGGGCTATGAATTTTTATAGTAATTACCTGGATGCCATCAGCTTTTTTGAATATCGCCCTGATTCGAATGGAACTTTAAGCAGCCTGCACGGAGAAGAATCAATCGAACTTGCCTGGAAAAAAGGGATGAAACCTTATGCTACCATTACAAACTTGACCACTGAAGGCTTTGACCCCGACCTTGCCCATGTTTTGTTGGCAAATGCTGAAAAACAGCGGCAGTTAATTGAAAACATCGCAACATTAGTGCACCAAAAAGAGTATAAGGGAGTAATCATCGATTTTGAAAGCCTTCACCCGAAAGACCGATCTAATTTCAACAACTTTATTAAAAAGCTAAGCAGCCGTCTTGATAAAATTGGCGCCAATGTCGGCCTGGCAATTCCCCCGATGAAAGGTGATCGCAACCCTGCTTATCATGCAGCCTACGACTACCAGACCCTCGGTACTCATGCCGACTTCTTGTTTTTAATGACCTATGACTGGCATTGGGCCGGGGGTGATCCGGGCCCGATTGCCCCGATTAAAAAAGTAGACAAGACTCTTGAGTACGCAACTTCTGTCATTCCTGGTGAAAAGATTTATTTAGGAATCGCCATGTATGCATATGATTGGAATCTGGCTGATGAGGAATATGCGGAGGCCTACTCCCAGGAAAAAGCATTAAGTATTGCTGCGGATTATGCAAGCAGCATCCAGTATAATTACTATCATGCTAACCCTTCCTTCCGTTATACAGATAAAAACGGTGATCCGCACGAAGTGTGGTTTGAAGATGCCCGGTCCCTGCTCCCGAAGTTCCGCCTTGTGAAAAAATATAACCTGAAAGGTGTGGGAGGCTGGAAAACCGGACTCCGCTTCCCGCAGCTAGGATATTTGCTTAAAGAAGAATTCACCATCCATTAAAATGGGTGGTGCTCTTTCTCTGATGTTAAGAAAACATACTGGTGCAGCGTTGTGAACATTTACAGCAATGGTAGCCGTGGGCGATATAAAACGCCTCCTTTTAATGCGCTTTCATTCCGTTTATACAAATGTGCAATAACCTGCACTTTTAAGTATAATGAACGTAATCAGAGCGTTTGTTTGATAGTCAACAATTACTTATGGGATTGTTGGGTAAACAATTAAAAATCAGACAGGAGGCGGAGAGGATGGATAAAGATAAACGAGTCAGACGGACGAAGAAGGCGTTGCAAAACTCCCTCCTCACCTTAATGGAGGAAAAAGATTTCCAGGATATCACAATTACTGATATCGTTACGACCGCCGATTATAATCGGGGTACCTTTTACAAGCATTATAAATACAAAGAAGATTTGCTGGATGAAATCATTGAAGATGTCATGACCGGCTTGATTGAGTCTTACCGGGAACCATATAACGACAAGGAAACGCTCGAAGTGCCCAGCCTCTCTTCATCTGTCATAAAAATTTTCGACCATGTGGAACGAAACTCAAAGTTCTATCAGATTGTCATCCGCTCTAACGCTTTGCCAGGCTTCCAGGAAAAGTTTATTCAGACATTGAAAAAGCTGGCATTCGAAGACCTCCCAGCCTTCCCATCTAATCCGGACGTCAACCCTGACTTACAAGCAAGTTTTCACTCTTATGCGATTCTCGGAATGATCATCGAGTGGGTCAACGGCGGATTGAAGCATCCCTCATCATATATGGCCGAACAACTATCGGCCCTCCTGAAAGCTGAACCGATGAAGACCGCCTTCAAAACGAAATACGTCCTCCCCACATGGCATAAAAAAGAGCCCTCGATCTGAGAGCTCTTTCGAACCAAGTGGCGAAGGTGGGACTCGAACCCACACGCCCGGGAAGGCACTTGATTTTGAGTCAAGCGTGTCTGCCAATTCCACCACTTCGCCGGGAATTTTGAATTATTTTTTCAATCGGTATTATAATAAAAATTCTGTTACAATTCAACCTTCCAGCCAGGTTAAGAAATGAATTATGCTTGCTACTTTCCACTCCAGCGGAAAAAGCGTGAAGCCAGAATGGTAGATATTACGGCTATTCCTAATAATATACCTATCTCGACCCCATATTCTGTAATCGGAGACTCGTTCCATGTACCACGTAACATGATGATGACATAGTAGAGTGGCAGGATTTTAGCCACATACTGGAGGACTGTCGGCATGAACTCCAGCGGGAACGTAGCCCCTGACAAGAACAACATGAGATTCAAAAATAACGAACTGATTGCTGCAGCAGCCTGGGTGTTTTTAGCCAAAGAGGTCAAAAACAACGCAAACGGGAAAAATGCAGCGATACTGATCAATAAGGCTGCAATCGTACTACCCATGTATGCAGGCAGCGTTAGATCGTATAACAGCATCCCGAACACCATCAGCAGTACAGCAGAAATAAAGAAAATAACCGTCCCTTGCACTGTATGAGCGGCAAGGATTTTCCAGGGCTGAAGCGGAGTAGACTGATAGCGTCGCAAAACGCCCGTTTCCCGGTATCCGGCTAATACGGTTCCGAGTGTGAAAAACGATGTGGTAACGATATTGACACCGATCCAGGAAGGGACAAACATCTGGGCAAAAGAAAGGCCGTTCATTTCATTCCCGACGAACATGGAACCGAACAGCCAAATCATGGCGACAGGAAACAAAAACGTCCAGAATACACTGAGACGATCCCTGAAAAACATTTTCGTTTCGATACTTGCGAGCTTCATTACTTGTATCATCCCGTCTGCCCCTTTTCCAGGTAGTGAACGAATAAGTCATCGAGGGATCCTTTTTCAAACTTGAAGTTAGTCAGACTGATGCCTTTATCGTGACAGTAATTGAAAATATGGTAAGCAGTCATTTGCTGATCCTCACTGAAAACCTTGAACGAATCGCCTTCCTGCTCTACCCGCGCCACTCCCGGAACTGTAATCAGGTATTCATACTCCAGGCCATCGCTTTCAAAAGCCAGGTAATGAGCTTTCATTTCATTCAGCAGTTCTACCGGTGTATTCAATGCTTTCAAATGTCCACTGTATATCATTGCCACCCGGTCACACAGCTTCTCCGCCTCTTCCATGTAATGCGTGGTAATCACTATCGTACTTCCCTGCTCTCTCATCAGCTTGATCATCGACCACATTTCCCGGCGGGCATGAGGATCGAGTCCCATACTCGGCTCATCGAGGAATAATATCTCCGGTTTATGAAGCGTTGCCAGCGCAAGGGTCAACCGCTGTTTCCAACCACCTGACAAATCCTCAAAAGCAACATTCAACTTATCCCCCAAGCCCAAAATCTCGATTAAATACTCTTTTTGCGTTGCCTGCTTATAAAAAGATGAAAAAAGATCAAGTGCTTCTTTTACTTTCATTTTCTTCTGAATGGAAGTAGCTTGAAATTGGACACCAATTCGGTTGTTCAACTTCCTCAACTGTCTGCTCGGATCAAGCCCCAACACATCTATCGTACCGTTGTCCGGTTTCAGGATGCCTTCCAGCATTTCAAGGGTGGTCGTTTTACCCGCTCCGTTTGGTCCGATGATTCCGAAAATTTCCCCTTGGGATACGGTAAAGGACATGTCCTTTACCGCCTGGACACTGCCGAAACTTTTCGATAACCCTTTTACATCAATAACATGTTCCATGTCTCCCCTTCTTTCTGTAAAAGCTGTAACTCCTACAAACTAAAAACCGATTTTGAAGCGTCACTTTTAATTATTCCAATGCCTCCCCATTTTCACAAGATAATTTTCAAAATATTTCCGTTTATAAACAATTTGAGCGATTACAGGGCTGACTTTAGATTATATGTTTAAAATGCTTTGACATCCGGGAATTTTTCATGTAGATTATTTATTATACGAACAATATATAATCATAATTACTTATTATTCGTATTTAAATCATCCAACTTATAATCTTTTCATATAATCGCAGGGATATGGCCTGCAAGTCTCTACCGGTTTACCGTAAATGAACCGACTATGAAAAGCAGCCTGTCCATAGAGCGGGGATGTTCGTCCGCCCTCTATTCTATTTGTCATTGATAAAATGAAGACAAAGCTCGCTTTCCTCATAGTGAAATGGAAAGCGGGCTTTTTATATTTTCATAAAGTTTAACTTTGTTAAAAGGATTAAAGAATCAAATTTTTCTAATACTTCCTGGAAAGGGGATAATCATGGATTTACTAGAACAGAAAATTGTAACCCAAGGAAATGTATTATCCGATACCGTCATCAAGGTCGATTCTTTCCTCAACCATCAGATTGATCCATTCCTGATGCAGAAAATCGGCCAGGAGTTCGCAGACAGATTTTCGGATGCCACCGTGACGAGGATCCTGACACTGGAATCATCGGGCATCGCTCCGGCAACGATGGCTGGATTGGTCGTGGGCGTTCCGGTGGTGTTTGCCAAAAAACGAAAGCCTATTACGCTGGCTGATCATTTTTCTGCGGAGGTATATTCATTTACGAAAAAAGAAATGAATAACATCACGATTTCCAAAGACTTTCTATCTCCGGATGATTCCATTCTCATTATCGATGACTTTTTAGCCAATGGCCAGGCGGTCTCGGGGATGATTGAAATTATAAAGCAGGCGGGAGCAAGTCTTGCAGGCGTCGGCATCGTTATTGAAAAAGGGTTCCAGAACGGCGGAAAGATATTACGTCAGCAAGGAATCCGGGTAGAATCCCTGGCAACCATTTCATCCATGCATGATAAGCATATCACTTTTGACAAGGAGCGTGCGTTAACATGAAAACTTTCACTTTAGGACTGCAGCATCTGCTTGCCATGTACACGGGTGCCGTTTTAATTCCCTTAATTGTTGGAGGAGCCCTCGGACTCACTTCTGAACAGCTGACTTACCTGGTCGCCATCGACCTTCTGATGTGCGGGATAGCGACGATTCTTCAAATCGTCAGCAACCGTTTCTTAGGAATCGGGCTGCCTGTGGTACTCGGATGTACATTCACGGCGGTTGCTCCGATGATTGCCATCGGAGGTGAGTATGGGATTTCAGCTATTTATGGAGCGATTCTCGCTAGCGGACTATTTGTTGTAATCATCAGCAGTATTTTCGGGAAGCTGGTGCGCTTTTTCCCGCCGGTTGTTACAGGAACGGTTGTCACCGTTATCGGAATCACCTTGATTCCCGTGGCCATCAATAATATGGGTGGCGGACAGGGCGCCAGAGATTTCGGTTCGATCACCAACATATCTCTGGCGTTCGGTACGCTCTTATTTATCATATTGATTTATCGCTTTACCAAAGGCTTTACCCGGGCGATCGCGATTTTACTTGGAATCATCGCTGGTACGATCGCAGCTGCCCTTGCCGGAAAAGTGGACGTCTCAGCTGTAGGTGAAGCATCCTATTTCCATATGGTAGAACCGTTTTACTTTGGAATGCCAACCTTTGAATGGTCCGCAATCCTGACGATGATATTGGTGGCGATGGTTTCACTCGTGGAATCTACCGGCGTCTACTTTGCGCTGAGCGACCTGACCGGGAAGAAAATAAACGAAACAGACCTGGCAAAAGGCTATCGCGCCGAAGGTCTTGCCATTTTTCTTGGAGGCATCTTCAATGCTTTCCCTTATACAGCCTTCTCCCAAAATGTCGGTCTCGTCCACATGACAGGAGTGAAATCTCGAAAAGTGATTCTGGTAACTGGTCTGCTGTTGGTCACCTTAGGGTTCATTCCGAAAATTGCTGCCTTGACGACCATCATTCCAGCCGCTGTGCTCGGAGGAGCGATGGTGGCGATGTTCGGAATGGTCATCTCCCAGGGCATCAAAATGCTGAGCAGCGTGATTGCTGATTCTCCAGAGAACTCCATGATCGTTGCCTGCTCCGTTGGCATGGGGCTTGGCGTGACAGTCGTTCCTGAGCTGTTTGCCCAGCTGCCATCTGGTATTCAGATTCTGACGAGTAATGGGATCGTTGCCGGCAGTGTGACCGCTATCGTGCTTAATATCGTATTTCATATGACTCCACGCAACGTGAACGTAACCACATTAAAAGAAAAGAAAGCTTCCTGATAGCAGCACATAAACAAGCTCAGAGTTTTTGCTCTGTGCTTGTTTTTACTTTCATTTTCTTTTGCTTTAGTTCTTTCCTTAATAGAAGCCCTTGCGGCAAATCGTTCCACAGGACACGGATTATAAACCTTTTATATCCATAACCACTTCGGACAAATCGTTGCAAAATTGATGTCCACGCCCATCAAACTTCCGAATGGCTGCTTTCGGCAGTTTCTCGGCAAAAAAGGTAAGATGTGAAAAAGGTACAATTTCATCATCGCGGCTATGATAAAAGAACATTCTTGGCAACTGGTCAAATTTTAAAGAAGACGCTTCAGGCAAAACAGACTCATCATATGGTGGTGCGATAAGCAGCACCCCCGTAATATGATTTGTAACCTTTTCATGAGTAAGATATTTCAAAAGCACTGAACCGCCCACAGAGTGTCCAACAAGAATTACCTCGCCATTCAGCCTGCTGAGAAATTCTTCAATCTGAACTTTCCATGTTCCATAATCAGGTTCGCCTTCGTTAGGCATTTCAGGATAAAGTACATCATATTCAGGGCCAAGTGCATCTTGTAAATATGCCGACAATACTCCGTCTAGTTCATATGCCCCTTCCCCGGCACCTTGAATGAATAACACTTGTTTTTGCATAAGCTTCCCCCTTAGTTTTTTTAGTCTATCACATCCTGTTCCGAAGAGTTTCTTTTCGATTGCTGAACGTATACTACTTCCACACCTTAATAGCCTGACCGCAAACAGAATACTAGCAAGTGTTGCACCTTTTACCGCAATCATCACCGCCACAAAAAAATTACGAACGGTCATCAATTGCACTTCATCAGCATTCAGTACTTATCGTGAAAAACTTTCTTCCATTACAAAAAGCCCGTCCATGGAATTTATTATCTTCCTGAACGGGCTTTGGTGATTATAGATTAATTGTCATCACCTGGGATATCGCAGCTTTCATCCGTACAAGCCGCATCCGCGGATGTCTGGATCTGCTGTAAAGAAGGAGTTTCATTTTCTTCCTTCCATACTTTTTCCAAGGTTTCCTGGAAAAGTTCGGGTGGCTGGGCGCCAGAAATTGCATATTTACGATTGAACACGAAGAATGGTACTCCCTGGACTCCAATTTGCTGGGCTTCACGCTGGTCGTTCCGTACTTCTTCCAGGAAGTCATCATTAACCAGTACATCTTCCGCCGCTTCCCCATCAAGACCAATTTCCTCTGCCAGTTCTATCAAAGTATCCGGACGGCCAAGGAAACGGGATTCGGAGAAGTAGGCCCGCATCAGATGCTCCGTGAACTCCAGTCCTTTGCCCTGTTTTTCGGCATACTTGAACAACCTGTGAGCCTCCAACGTATTGGTCTGTTTCACCTCGTCAAAATTATACTCCAAACCAACGGTCCTGGCGGTTTCCACCAGCTGATCGTTCATCTCTTTCGCCTGTTCGACCGTGGTACCCATTTTCCTGGCAAGCACTTCGTAAACAGAAACATTTTCATCACTCTGTATGTGAGGCTGTAATTCGTAGCTTTTGAAAATGACTTCCACATCACCCTTGTGGTCGAACTTTTCTAACGCCTGCTCGAGTCGGCGTTTGCCGATATAGCAAAACGGGCAAACAAAATCAGACCATACTTCAATTTTCATTTCCGGCACCACACTTTTCTGTTAATTTCAGCCTTACGCGTATTGGTAAGCAAGGTTACGAGCTGCTTCTTTTACTTTCGTCATACCTTCCTCGATAATAGCTTCCGCTTTATCAGGCATTGCATTATGGCCTTCGATGATCACTTCATCGACGAGGTCCATGCCATACAGACCGCCGAATACGTTACGCATGAAGTTGACGGACATTTCCATCGGAGCCATTTCTTCAGAAGAATAGACACCGCCGCGTGCGTTCAACAGGATCACTTTTTTGCCAGGCATAAGCGGCTTGATTCCTTCTTCTGTATATTTGAATGTGAAACCAGCTTCAGAAACGTAGTCGATGAAAGTGTGCAACTTCGCCGGGATCGTGAAGTTCCATAGCGGGAAAGCCAACACGATAACATCGGCAGCTTCAAGGGCATCTTTTGCTTTTTGTTTAGCGTCAAGCAGGCGCTGCTCAACATCATTCAAACGCTCGCCAGCTTCCAATTTAGTCAAGGCGTTGAAAAGGTCCTGCCCGAAATAAGGCATGTCTTCTGCGAATACATCATACGTCGTGATGTTTAGATCGCTGTTGTCTTTGACCTCTTCCATAAATGTTTCGTACATTTTTGTTGTGATACCGTCTGGACGGTTGTTGCCTTTTACTACTAATACGTTCATAACTATGATTCCTCCTATATAATCTTAGATGTTAGTGTAAATACTATTTTATAGCTGGATGGAAATTCCAACTTTTTAAACATCTTTTGTTTATACAACAAATGTCGTATAATCGCATTATAAAGACTTATTCTGTGTGACTCAACCAATAAGTTTTGCATTTTATCGTATATACAACATTTATTGATATCTGTTTAAAAAGTAGAAAGGGGCAATACCCATGCCAGAAAAAACCGACCCCCGCATCCTCCGTACCCGAAAACTGATTATGGATGCCTTCATGACGCTTTCTGAAAAGAAGAAGTTCAAAGATATCACCATCAAGGACATCACCCAGGAAGCGACCGTCAACCGGGCAACTTTTTACTATCATTTCACCGACAAATATGATTTATTGGACAAAGTATTGAAAGAAGATCTGATGATTAATGTATGTCAGGAAATCGGCGAGCACGAAGTCATCAATGAGGAGACAATTAAAAGTGTATTCCTGACTGTAACGAAGTTCAACGCCTCGATGTCCACCAGGTGTCCGGACAGCTTCGCAGCTTTCACCGATCGAATCGAAAATCTGATCAAGGAAGATATGCAGCAGTTGTTCCTCACCATACTATCGAAACAGTTCCCCGATCAGCACGAGCATTCATTACGGGTGGCTGCCGTAATGCTGAGCTGGTCTATCTATGGTGCGACAGAAGATTGGAAGAAAAACTGCGACCTTCCTGCCGAAGACTATGTAGCGTATGTGGTGCCTTATATCATGAAAGGAACCGACTCCTTAATAGCCGAACCAATTTGAACAAAAAAACCTAGTAGTGATTCTACAGTTAAAGCTCCCTCGTAATGGAAGACTCAGTTTTGAGAGAAACTGTTTCCGTCACGGATATGAGTGCTTGGAGGGCCGGGAAATCACTCGCTTTCCATGGGCGGACGGTGAGCTTCCTCAGGCTCCGCCTTCCGGGATCTCACCATGTCCTATCCTCCCATAGGAGTCTCGCAATTTCCCGGCCCTCCTTACGTTTATGAGAAAACGGAAACACCTGCAAGCAGAATCACCATTATAACAGTTACAAAGAGGGCTTATTTCCTGAATTACTAGGTCTTTTCATGCAGAAAATGTGGAAGATATTTTCTTACAACGTAGGGTTCGTTCGTCAAAATATGGATAAGGTGGCGGGGAAACGGTGAGACTCCCGTGGGAGAAGGGGCTAGGCGAGACCCCACAGGTCGTGAAACGACCGAGGAGGCTTGCCAGCTCCCCCACAGGAAAGCGAATCGTTTCCCCGCCACCCTTCCCTCTGTCTCGGTAACGAACCTAAATATCTTGAAACTGAGTCTTCCACAATTCGGCCCTTTTGTTGAATAAGCCTCTTATGAATGTTAAAGAGATCCTTTAAAAAAGTGCCAGATCTTCTGCTTCTGCTGGAGATCTGGCACTTTTTTATAGAAAGATTATTTATTTTTCCATTAATCCCAATTTGCTGATCAATGGCTTGATGGTAAGGCCCTGTACAATCAGAGAAAATACGACCACACCGAACGTGAGAATTAACACAGTGTCCCTGCCCTCAAAGGAAGAAGGTAAACTTAATGCCAGCGCGATGGACAAACTCCCTTTCAAACCACCCCAATTCATGATTACTTTCCATTTGGCTGGTATTTTACTGGATAATGATGTGCTCAAATAGAGGGACATTGTTCGGGCGATCAGGACAATCACAATCGCCCAGATGATCAGCATCCATTTACCTGTGAAATCGATGTTCTGTATTTCCAATCCGACCATCAGGAAAATCAAGCTGTTGGCAATTTCTGTTATCGTATCCATGAAGGAATTGATATTTATTTTTGTAGATTCCGTCATCCCCACCCTGGCTCCATAGCTGCCATATATCAACCCGCTCATGACCACAGCAATGACCCCTGAAAAGTGAAAATGCTCCGCGATAAAATAACTTCCAAAGTACATCAGCAGCGATATTGCAATCTCCAGCGGGTAATCATCATATAAGCGGATGACCTGGGAGGTAACAAACCCCAAAATAGCACCAACCACAGAACCTCCGATCACAAACTTCAAAAACAATAACACTCCACTTCCCAATCCTGCGACCCCCATTTCTATGTAGGATAAGAGGTAAACAGTAGAGATATTGAAAAGGACAACCGCGATTCCATCATTAAATAGCGATTCCGTCTCCATCACCGTCGACAACTCTTCCCTCACTCCCAGCGTTTTGAAAATGGAAATGACACTGATCGGGTCAGTCGCACTCATCAGCGCCGCAAATGTGAATGCCAAAACAAGGGGAAGCCCTAATAGGTAATAGACTGCTGCTCCGATAAGGATAAAGGTAGTGAATGTGCCGAGGAAAGCGATGGAAAAAGAGACCGCTTTGTATTCAAAAAAATGCTTGATTGGTATTTTCAGTGTGGCATCTGCCAGTAAAATCGGCAAAAATAACGAGACAATGATGGCATGAAATACATTCGACTGGGTAATGAAATTTTCAGCCGCTTCAAAAAAAGGGGTTTCGGTCAATCCTAAAATCAATCCTACTAATACAAGCGCTATTGAATACGGCTGTTTAATGAGTTTGGCTATCCCGATGACGAAAATGGATATTGCGAGCAGCATCAGTATTTCAATGAAAACCTCATGGAAATGCATAGTCTCCGCCCCTTAATGATGTATTCTGGTTAAGTGCTAAGATTTTTTATCCTTTGTTGCTACACCCCATTAACTTGTGTTTCCCGTGCAGGAATTATTCCAGGATAGAACAAAAGCCTCTCACCCGGCTGATGACTGAATGAGAGGCCTTATTTAATATAAATTCAATTAATTGGAGGGTCCGAATTTGCCCTGCTGGTAATCCCGATAAGCCTGGAAAATCTCTTCCTCCGAATTCATGACGAACGGGCCTCTTGCTACCACCGGCTCCCCGATTGGCTCACCAGCAACCAGAATAGCCCGCAGGCTGTTATTCGCGTGGATGGACACTTCACTGCTTGTTTCACTGGAAGTTCGGCCGAGCCAGAGCACCTGGTTCTGTTTCCCTTCGGTTTCCCCGCTCCCGAAAGTGCCGCTCCCTTCCAGAATATAGATGAAACCATTGAAGCTTCCCGGCAATTCCTGTGTTACCTTTGCTCCTGCCTCCATATTCACTTCCACATAAGTGAGCGGTACATGGTTGTCCGTATCCACCATCACATCGCCGGAGGACCCGGAGTAAATGCGGATTTCAGCTCCTTCTTCCTTACGAACCGGCATGGCTTCTGCCTTCAAGTCCTGATAACGCGGAACAGCCGACTTTTTACCGCTTGGCAGGTTTATCCATAATTGCAGGCTGTGTACCGTTTCTTCCGGGAGCGGATCTTCCGAATGGACGATGCCACTACCTGCCGTCATCAACTGTGCATCGCCAGGTTCCAATACCCCTGAGCCCCCATGGTTGTCCTCATGCTTCAATTTCCCTTCGATTACATATGTCATCGTCTCCATACCGCGGTGCGGATGGTCCGGAAACGTCCCTCGCTGGAACCAGTCTTCCGCCATCAACAGGAATGGGTCGAACTGTTCCCAGTTGCCAGGCGGCAGCACTTGTCCTACCTGCTTATGCGGACCAGTTCCTTCCTGGTATTCCACCGTCCATACGCGTTCAATTCCTCGCTCATTTGCCATTGGTGAATCACCTCCTGATTGGTCTGCTTCCATTATATTACTATCTTTCCTAAGAAATAAAACATAAAGATTAGCTTGCAATAGGCAGCTAACGAAAAACTGCCATAATTAAAGTGCAAAAAAAGAGACTTCCATGTTGGAAGTCTCTTTTAAGCTATTAACGCTTATTTTTGAACGTTAGCTGCTTGTGGTCCGCGGTTTCCTTCAACGATTTCGAAAGAAACTGTTTCGTTTTCTTCTAGAGTTTTGAAACCTTCACCTTGAATAGCAGAGAAATGAACGAATACATCGTCTTGACCTTCTACTTCAATAAATCCGAAACCTTTTTCTGCGTTGAACCATTTAACATTACCTTGTAACATAAATTGTTACCTCCTGCGTGGAACTGATCCACAATGTATTACTATTATTGCTCTAGAAATTCAAGGGAAAGTCGTAAAACTTCATCTTTCATTCTTTAAACGAACAAGAATAATTAATCCTAACTATACGCTGATTATTCCTCCCCGTCAAGCATTTATTCAATTTATTTTTAGGAGCAGCCTACTCCTTCTCAGAAGACCACTGTCAGCCGCCTGCGGTACAAGTTACGGCTGAGCTTCCGATGGACAGATTCAATTCAATAAGAAGGTCCTCTAACTTTTCGCTATCCACTGTATCCTGCATAGTTTTAGTTTGTATAGGTACCTGAAATTTTTCAAATATGGTGCGGGTGTCCGCCCAAACATTAACAACAGCTTCAGGAGACATATTGGATTGAATCACCATATTCCCACCTCCTTTTTAGTTACGTGGCGCAAATAACATGACGGAAACACCGACCAGACATATGCCAGCTCCGATCCAATCATAGAGGTCAGGCGTTTTTTTATCGATCCCCCAGCCCCACAAAACGGACAGCACGATAAAAACTCCCCCGTACGCAGCATACACTCTGCCAAACGAAGGGAAGGTCTGGAAGGTAGCGATCACACCGTATAAGGCCAATGCAAGACCTCCGCCCAACCCCCAATAAAACGGTTTACCTTCTCTCAGCCACAACCATATCAAATACCCGCCACCGAATTCAGCCAAGCCGGCAAAAAAGAATAAAACAAAAGCATGTAGCAAACGATCACTTCCCGGCTCTTTTAATAGTGGTTCATTTATCTGTATGTAACTTTCTCCACTCGAAAATTGATGCAATAAAACCAATCAACCCGCCTGCAGCAAGAATAACGGGGATAAAAACCAGCGTATTTTCGGCAAACATCCGGTAAAGGCCCCACATACATATCATCAAGTTACTGACCAGTGCAATTTTAATCCGCAGACTTTTACGCACTCCCCAAGCCTCCTTGCCTTTTTCCACTTTACCATGTTTATTACTGCTTTTGCACAGTTCTCAACAGAATCAAGCCTTTGTATTTTCACAGGTGGCTGCTTTCACTTCTTCCCCTTTTATTTGCCGAAAATTTCACTCAGTAATACTTCTTTATCCGCCCCTCTGATTACGATGCCATAAACTTCCCCTTCTTCCAATGTGGATGGTAAATTATTCGCTGTAATGATTTCATTCCCAGTTTTTATCCACTGTTTAAGCTCTTTTTTATTAAAGTTTTCGTCTGCATACGTCGTTTTCAAAATATAAACGATCGGTTTCGGGTTGACATCAATCGCGATACCATCGTAATGATCACTGACACGTTTCAGCTGCTTGTCGATTTCAGGAACGACTGAAAACCATTGCTGTTCTTTCTTCATCTTTTCCAAATTTTTGAATTCTACCTTTACCGTACCGTCTATGTAGCCCTGTTCTTCCAACTCATTTTTCATAATTTTTGTTATTTCTTCTTCCGCATCGGTTTTATCAGAGACAGCATCCGATACTTCCACTTTTACATCTGCTTCTACTGCAGGACCATAGGATATTGCTAATATCTTATAACCTTTTTTAGATAATTGTTCACTGGCATCAGAAAAATCAAGTTGCTTTCCCTTCTCTCCTTTTGCTCCTAATATCTCCGTGTAAAAAATACTTCCGCCAAGCAGAGCGACAGCTAATACTCCAAAAATCACCCAATTTCTTTTCTTCATCTATGTCTCCCCCCCCATACCAATTATAAATATTCTACCACATTATTCCAAACCAGGAATGGTTTCAACTTTATACTTATAATCGTTTTATTCATACAGGAGAAGGTCTTAGAACTAATAGATTCGGCGTTCAGCCTTCCAGAAACCCAAAAAAAGAAGTACCTGTTCCCGAACCGGGCAGGTACTTCTTCTTAATTTTATGGGAGATTATTTCCAGCTGCTCGATAGAGCCCGTACCACTCTTGACGAGTCAGTTCGATATCAGATGCCTTGGCGATATCGCGTAAACGATCGGGATTCATCGTACCGACGACCGGCTGGATGTTAGCCGGATGACGTAAAATCCACGCGATCGCAATCGCAAAATCTGTAACGCCTTTTTCTTCGGCAAGCTCCTGCAGTTTCGCGTTGACTTCCGGAAATGCGTCATTTCCGATAAATGGTCCCTCAATCATGCCGTGCTGGAATGGCGACCATGCCTGAATGGTGATGTCGTTTAATCGGCAATACTCAATAACACTTCCATCACGGACGATCGCGGGGTCATGCGCCATGTTGACATTAAATCCGGCATCGAGCATCGGTGTATGTACCAGGCTCAATTGCATTTGGTTTACAATCAAGTCATCATCCAGATACTTGTTCAACAACTCCATTTGCATGGGGTTCTGGTTACTGACACCGAAAAAACGGACTTTCCCGCTTTCCTTCAAGGCGGCAAAGGCTTCAGCAACTTCTTCAGGGTCCATCAATGCATCCGGCGATGAAGCAGTAAGCTATCGACATAGTCTGTCTTCAGCCGGCGAAGACTCGCATCCACGGATTCCAGGATATGTTCTTGAGAAAAATCAAAGAAACCATCGCGAATTCCGCATTTCGTCTGCAATTTCAATTTTTCCCCGACATCATCGTTCATCTGGATCGCATCGGCAAAAACTTCCTCTGACTTCCCTTTCCCGTATATATCGGCATGATCGAACAGATCAACTCCTGCGTCCATCGCGTTTTCAATAACATAGGCAGCATCTTTGTTACTGAGTTCACTCATGCGCATGCAGCCAAGTGAAATCTCTCCTGTTTCTAATTCACTGGTACCTAACCTGATTTTCTTCAAAAGTCATCACCTCTCCTCATCTGATGAGTCTATCCTAACACGTTGGATGACGGATAGTAATTATTTCTATTCAAAGGTTGCCAGCACAGTAAAGGCTATACCAAAAGGAGGTGCCTGATCCAGGCATGCATTACACACGAGGAATCAGGCACAGAGACTTAAATCATTCACTTTTCAGAGTCGAAATATACTTTTTCACAACTTCGTAAACATAATCCTGATTGGCTGCTGCAGTATCTGGATTATACTCGCCGCCATTGGTTTTATTATTGGATAAAATCCGGATACCAAGATAAGGTATATCATAAGCTTTGGCAATTTGCGCTCCTGCTGCTCCTTCCATCTCTTCTACGGAAGTCCCATAATTTTTGTGGAACCAGTTGATACGGTCCACCTCATTATTCCAGACATCGGCAGAACCGATCGTCCCCTCAACAACTTTTCCTTCCTCGTGTTCCTTCTTCACTGCTTTGGCGGCTGCGAGTAAATCTTTGTCTCCTTTATAATAGCGGATATTTTCCGCGTCCGGATCTTCACCCGCACTTCCTTCTGACGCCATCAGGTCCATTGGAATCCACTCTTTAGGATGAATACCTTCTCCCTCTTTGTAATGTGGAGTTTTCAGTGAACCGATGTTGACCGTTCTTTTACCTAACACGATATCAAACACATGCAAGTCAGGGTCGTGTCCGCCAGAAGTACCCTGGTTGATGATAGCGATCGGATTATATCTCTCAATGGCAACTGCGGTAGCTGCTGCCGTATTTTCCATCCCTTTCCCTGTCTTGGCAACGATGACAGGATAATCATCGACTGTACCTAAATAGAAATCAAATGTCCCTGATTTTTCTTCTTTTACATTTTTGAGCCTGTCAGCAAACTTTTCCGCTTCAATCGGCATCGGACCTTCAATGAGAATAGGTCTTTGCTTCTTTTCCGGGGCAGCTTCAGTCTTAGAAGAAGAACTACAACCTCCAAGCACCGATAGTGACAATACAGTAATAAGTGCCAGTAGAGCGAAAAACGTTGGTTTACGAAATGTTAACTTCATGCGAGCTCCTCCTTGTTGTAGTACATACCCGCTGGTCGAAGCATAAGAAAAAGGCCTGAAACAGTGTGTTTTCCACCTTCCAGACCTACGAAGCCAAAGTATGTACCATCCAGCAGGAAAAGGCAGAAATTGCCCTGACTAAAAATACCGGAAAATAACAATACTTCAACCCGTAGTCCAGTTCTTTCAATGGGAACCTGGTAGAAACGCTCCGACCATATTACCGAGCATATACGAGTGATGTGATATGAAAATGTTACTGTGTCAATATAACAAACCATATCGTTACAATCAAGAGAAAATATGAACGTTAAATAACTTTTAGTCATTATTGTTCGTTTTTTAAAGATTTGGATTGAATATGCGACGTTTAGATAACAGGATTGCCAATAAAATGCATACAGCTGTCACCAGTAGGGACAACTTGAAGAAAGGTGGATAGTACACCAGCTGAATCTTGTTGAACCCTTCCTGAGCAGGAAAACCTACAAAGGCATAGTTCACTTTTTCGATTGGCTGCGCTTCATCATTGACCTGCACCTGCCATCCTCGTTCATAAGGAATCGGCAGCATCATAAAGCGATCACCCTGCTTGTTGTCATAGCGAATCGTCAGTTTGTTACCGGACCACTCAAAGTCAGGTTCTTCCGGGGCTTCTTTCTTTTCTCTCTCTAAAAGCTGATAATCTTCTTCGTATAATGCTAAGTCCGTTAACACATAATTTCCTTTAGGCAAGCGAATTTTCAACTTGTTTGCTTTCGGTACCCGGATGACAAGATCGTCTACATATGTTTTGTAGATCGATTGGTTGTGTTTACGAGTTGTGCGGTAATCATTTACTTTGACGGCAAAACCTTTTCGCTTCGCTAAACTTTCGAGGTGAAAACTGACGTAAAAATCCCCATCCCCCGATACAGGCTCGTCCAACGTAAGATCGATCCCCCCCTCTTTTTTTGTGACTGTCAATTTCCCGTCATCATAGGTGGAGCCAACCTCTGTCAGCCTCGTTTTCTTCACGATATCAGGCACATCCTTAACCTCAGCCCCTGGTGTTTCCGCGCGAGTTGCAATGACTCCTTCCAGCATGGCATGCTCTTTTTCCAATACATTGGCATCTGCCAAGTCCCGCTCCGAAAATATAGTATCCGTTGTGCGTACGAATGGCAGCAGGTTGGTATTTTCATAGGCAATGTAGTGTTCCGTACTTGCCGCTTCGCTGAACCCATAAGGGACATTTCCGGTATCTTTCTTCTTTTTTATTACATATTTCCCCTGCAGGATACTGTACAAGTTGGCACGGTTGCTTAGCGTCGAGTAGCGGCTGACACTTTCCCTTCCCATGTCAATGTTCAAATCGTTCAAGTAAAAATAGAGCAGGTTTTCATTCAGGATGCTGGAATAGACGCTCATTCCGTTGAAATCCTGGACAATCGGTGTATTGTTCAGATACCCCACCTTCCAATCAATCCGGAAAAACGGGGAGGAATCCTGCTTTTTTATTTTTCCAAGCAGCTCACGATGCTCTTCACCGTTATATTGATCACTATGTAAGAATTGCTCCGTAACCTTATTAACCCCGGTCATTTCTGAAATGACATATTGACTTGCGTTAGAGGAAACCAGCAGATTGAAGATAGTGACTGCACATATGAAGTAGTACCATATTATTTTGGACGACCACACAAAACTTGCTGCCAGCACTAAGGTAAGGCCCATCAACAGAAAGACACACATGCCCGGCAGGGATATCCATTCCATTTTTTCATCACGAAGGAGAAAGGCGATATAGCTTACGATTACTATGGCACTAGCCAACAGCACAGCTTTCTTACTTACCCTATGCAGGTGCTGCAATCCGGCACATACAGCACCGCCAATTGTAAAAGACAAAACGTATTCCCACCTGTATTGCGGTGCAGAAAAGCCATTAAACGCACTCGCTGCCAGGGGACTGAAATGAAGCAAAATAAACAAAATACTTAGCACGCCGAATAGACGGAACATCGCATATCGGTAAAAGGAATAGGTAAAAATGAACAATATAAACAAAGCCGGCACAATGACGTACCTGCTGGTGAACAAAATATTATCCGAAAAATCAACAATCTCAATAGGAAAAGCATAGTCCGGCCGATGGTTATGAAAGAAGCTGTAGACCGCCGGAATAAACGAAACCGCACTCATTCCAGCCCCAACTAAACCAGCGATAACAAACAATTTCACCTTCCGTCTCAGACTTATCTCATTATTATCCAGACGAATCGACAAACGGGCAAGCATATACATAGTTATAAATATCAGATTGATATAAGCGAAATAAAAATTATCGAACATCGTTACAGCCACAGCAAAAATAAACCATCCCGGGCGTGCTTCCCGGATGATTTTTTCCACACCGTATACTAGCAGCGGCACCCATAACATCGCATCGGCGAAAAATTCCCAATACGTCGCATGCCGAAAATAGATGACCGATAACCCATAGACAGCCGCCCCAAGAAAGGCCGGAAGCCAGCGGCCACTTATATACCGGAAGACCAACGTCGTTATATAAAGAATCACCATCAACCGGGTGACACTGATGAACACAGCAGCCTTTGCCCAATAAACGACATCCACTGTTCCAACCACACCCATTAATTCCAATATATAAGTAACCCCAGCTGCTATCAGGAAAACAATGGAAGTAGAAAAGTAAAAAGCCAACTGACTGTATATACCGCCACCTAATCCAAACTGGTAGGCGTAAAAAAAGTTACCGCTTGTATACTGTTCGTAAAGCAGTTTTTTAAACGTGACCATCTGCTGCAGCCCATCATTATGGCCGACCATAAAACGCCCCTCGGTCCATGCATACAAGAAAAATGCATGGGCAAGTACAGCAAGTATCAGACAGGCGGCAAACAAAAGTAAGAGCTTCCTGTTCATATGAAATCCTCATTTACTTTTTTTAATTATCCCAGCCGCAAAGAAAGTGACTGGCACGGTAAGAAGGGCGCCGGATACAGATGCCTTTGCATGATCCAGCTGTTCCTATTCGCAAACAGGCACAGCTGTGTAAGGAACTATTGATCCCCACTGTGGTAGATCTTATAAACTCCTATCTGTTCCCCATCCTTACTTTTTCCTCTTTTAATATTAGATTCCTCTACGAGGTAATGTGGGCGCTGTTTCGTTTCGTAATAAATCCGCCCAATATATTCACCGATGACCCCAAGACTTAACAGCTGGATACCACCAAGCAGCAGCACTGCCGAAATCGTCGTAAAATATCCGCGTTCCACGACGCCATTATTCATAATCATAATTAAATGAACCATGATATAAACCACCGACAGCAGCAAAATAAAAATACCGGTATAAAAACAAATCCGAAGCGGCCGATTATTGAAAGAAATCGCACCGTCGATCCCATAATTCATCAGGGTCGAAAACTTCCATTTCGACTTGCCATTCTCCCGGCAGACATTATCATAATGGATGATCTTCTGGCTCAAGCCGATCCAGGAAAACAATCCTTTGGAAAAGCGGCTGCCCTCATTAAGTTTCAACAATCCGTCAACTGCCTTTCGGCTCAACAGGCGGAAATCACCGACGCCATCCTGCAGGTCGACTTCGACGAACTTATTGATCATGCGATAATAAAGGGAAGAGATACAGGACCTGAGCCAGCCGTCCCCTTTCCGATTGCGACGGCCGACCACCTGGTGATAACCCTCTTCATACCCTTCGATAAAAGGTTTGATCAAGGAACAAGGATGCTGAAGATCCGCATCCATAATAATCACCGCTTCCCCATCTGCATGCTGCAGGCCGGCGAGGAGCGCTACTTCTTTCCCGAAATTACGGGTGAATGAAATATATCTCACATTCGCGTTCGATTCCGCCAGTTTTTTGATGCGGGCAAGCGTATCATCCTTACTTCCATCATTCACATAAAGAAGCTCGTAATGGTAAGGAAGCCCCTCAAACTCTTTGTCTACCGCTTTATAAATAAGATCGATATTATCGGATTCATTATAAGAAGGAATAATAATTGAAATAAGTCCAGCTGTCATACTTACACCTACTTTTAAGTCTATCTGCATATTGCTACAACTAGCTTCAGCAGAAAACCCCTTTCTTATACAGATGTACTGAGTTTTGGTTAAGTCAGAACGTGATGGCATTAAGGCGGAAGTTTGGCGGGTTAGGGAAGAAGTTGACTGTGTGAAGTCAGAAGGTTACAACGTTATGGAAGAACATAGTCGAGATTGACAGAGTTTGAGCACATTCCATGAAATTATATAACAGAAATTTAAAAAACATGTTTCACAGGTGAAGAGCATAGGAATATCCTTTTTTATGAAAACCAAGTGGTATTCCAACTAAACACAAAAACAGCCTTTCACTTAAGGAAGCGAAAGGCTGTTCGTTATACAGGCTGCTCTGCTGGTTGCTTATCCATGCCCGCGTTCTCGATGCTATGTTCAAGTTTTTCCAGCTCTTCTTCGCTATAAATAGGATCGCATTCCTCCAGACGCTTCACCAGGAATTTGGTAAGTGCGTCCTGTTCATCGAACACATATGGGATGCTGGCTGCTGAATAATTAATTAGCTGATTGCCATGGTGGTCCACATAAAGAATCGGGGTGATGGTGTTAGGCATGGTATGTTTTTCAACGATGGGCTGGAGATGGTCTACCCCGTCCATGACTCTTCTGGCTGGATTTTCAACTCCGATCACCTTCAGATTAGTCTGATCCGCTCGGCTTTTATCAAAAACAATGGTCTTTTCTATTTCCTTTTCTTCCGCAGGAAACAGATCGTTAAGCAGGAATGAAAAATCTTGCACCTTCTCTTTGGTAATCCCATAAAGCACGTTTCCATGGAATTCTTTCGTATCAATCAGGTAAACTCCTGTTTTCAGCAAAACGATATGCCCGACCTTGACGGCAGATATCCCCCCGTCTGTTTTAGAAGGTAAGAATACTTTCGGAAGAATCCTCATCTCGGAAGGCTTAAGTACACCATCGGACACCAGCTTCTCCTTTAAACTTCTAAGTATGTGAAAGGTCTTTATCTCGCTTGTTGTCTTAGAGATCTTTTCCATGTCCTTGACATAGGCTTTAAAATCGTCGACTTTCTTTTCGTAGTCTTTCTTTACCTGCTCCCTTTGTTCCTCTTCCTTCTGTTTATATTCATTTTCGACTTTATCAAGCGTCGACACAGCTTCCATTTCAAGTTCTCTCAGCATCTTTTTGTTGGCTTTTTTATTTCTGAACAGGAAAAACATCAGGCCAAAGACAACTAATAATAAACCAATAATGACGACACCTAATACATAGTAATTCAGAAAATCATTGATATCCATAAAACCATTTCCTCCATGTAGTTTTTTTATAGGATTCGAAAAAATTTCGACCGGTAAGGTAGCCGATATAAAATTGGTTAATATTACTTAGATTTTTTAGATATTGGATGAAGAAAAAAGGGAGCGGAATCGCCCCCTCTTTACTATATCTATAGTTACATCTCACAAACGATACATAGATACAGATCAACGGTTCTTCTGATCATTTTCATGGAGGACTTCCACCTTCACCGGTTTGTAGCCTGCACCGTCCACCCATGAAACGTAAACTCGGTAATTCTCTGTTTGTGCTTTATTGGTTACCGTAACAATGGCATCATCTGCGCCTTGGCCTTCCGCCCACCAGAGAATCATATCACTTTTGGCTAACCCTGCGCCTTTTGCGACAGCAGCCGTCATTTCTTCCCAGTCCAGTGTTCCTTTTTCAAACGTTATAATCGTGTGGTTTTCTTGCTGAGTAGGTACCACTGACCAATTTTTCGTAATTACTTCCGCAACATTCGGCTTGCTGCTGTCCTGTCTTGTTTCGTCTTTTGTATCTTCCTGGTCCGTTTGTGATCCAGGTTCATTTTCCTGATTTGTTTGTGAATCCGATTCATCTTCCTGAACCGCTGGTACCTCAGCGCTTTTTTCATCCGACTCCTTCGTATTTGTATCCTCTTCTATTTCACCAGTCTTATCTTCTTCCGGGTTAGGCTGATGTGCCTTTTTATCACTCTCTTTTGAGTTACCCTTCTCATCAGGCGCTTTTTCCGAAGTCTCTTTGTTATCTGTGTCGCTATCTTTCTTGCTTGATTCCGGCTTATCATCAGCCTGCTTATCATTTTCACCGGGTTCAGATTCAATCAGGTCCAGATGTGCCTTCAACTGGTTTGAGAGTCCCTTCAGTTTATCCTCATCCGGCATATAGTAGTAAGTGCCCTTTATTGTTTTATCTGATCCCTCTATTTTATGCTGCTTGATATTAGTCCGGGCGTCCCGATAATTGAGTTGAATCTGCCACATATCTTTTAGGCTCATATTCGTTTTTACATTGTTTTGAATCACTTTAGCGATTTCACCATAGTTGAAAATTGCTGAAGTCTGAGAACCTTTGTCGATTACCTTCTCTATCACCTGACGCTGACGTTCCTGCCGCCCAAAATCCCCTCGTGGATCCTGCTTTCTCATTCGGGCATAGATCAAAGCTTCTTTCCCGTTCAAATCTAGCAAACCTTTTGGAAAATACATTTTTTCATCCGTGAATTCAGAATCATAGGTATCGAATTCTAAACTATTACTCAATTTAATCCCACCCAGGGCATCCACAATACCTTCAAATCCTTTGAAGTTAACTTTGACAAAATAGTCAACTGGAACATCTAACAGCTTTTCAACCGAAGAAACAGTCATCGCTGTTCCACCCACCTGATAAGAGCTATTGATTTTGTCCTTTGCCCCACTTATTTTCATATACGTATCCCGGGGGATGCTGACCATATGCGTCGATTTTTCAGCCGGATTGATGGTCAACAGAACCATAGAATCCGCACGACCGCCTCCTTCACCGGCGCGTGTATCCATTCCCATTATGAGGATGGAAGTTGGATCTCCTTCCCCTAAATCTATATTATCCATGCGATTGGCAATCTTCGGATTCCTGTCGATATCTTCCTTGATACTGGCGGAGGTTGACGTTACAAAGTTGAAAGCATAACTGACCACCCCCAGGACCAAAACTGTCAATGCAGTTATTGTAAACAACAATATTTTTTTCCCCATTACACTTCACCTTCTAAAAACATTTTCTCTAGGATCAGCCAATTGTTAGGCTGCCGTTTTCGAGTCTTTCTGGTGATAACTTCTTCCTGTACGTGAAACCTTGTTCCATTTTTTATTGAAAAAATAGGAGATGCTGCCATACATGACAAAATAAACGGCTACAAATCGATAGATGAAAATATCAAACAAGATGGTCACAAACAAACGAAGACTGTCCATTTTGCTGAATGAAAATCCATAATGTTTATTCATCCGAAGTGCAACAAAGTCATAGATAATTCCAAATACAATCAGGAAAAACAGATAGAAAAACAGATAATCAATGAATGAATTTCCCGGGTTGTTGATTATATTGTAAGTCATGATACCTGTCATGACGTAAGCTGCCAGCGTCCCAATAAGGAATGTTTCAAATACATAGAAAAAGGAAACAGGCTTCGTAAACAACGTTTTTAAGAAAAATGCCCAAAAGTGAATGATGCAGTCGATATAGGCTTTCTGCCAACGCAGGCGTTGCTTGGTCAAGTCTTTCCACGTTTCAGGAAGCTCGGTGTAGCCGATAGCATCTGCTACGAAATTGATTTTCAGGTGTTTACGTCTGGCTATATACCTTTGGATACGCAAAGTGATATCAATATCTTCACCGATGGTATTCCGATAGCCGCCTACTTCAAGAAGTACTTGTTTATTAAAGATCCCGAACGCGCCTGATATGACGGCCAGCGCTTTGAAACGTACCAGTGATAACTTTGAAATATAAAATGCTTTCAGGAAATCAAGCACCTGTACACGTATCAGCATATTGGCATGCTTCAAAGATAGGCGACTTAAGGGTTGATCCGTTTTGGTCTGCAGGACATGTACCATTCCACCCGCGGCAACCACATTCTTATCCTCGAACGCCTTATTGACGGCGCCTAGTGCATTGCCTGTCAGCATTGTGTCAGCATCCAGCGTGACAACCAAGTCATTTGTGGAATACTCAATACCAGCATTCAGAGAGTCCGCTTTTCCGCCATTCACCTTGTCGATTACGTACATATTAGGATAGCGACGGGACTGATACACCTCTTTGATCTGCTCATGAGCAAGATTTCCTTCCACGGACAAACTGCAGGCTTCCAGGTCTAATAAATCATCCAAATGTTCCATGGTCGCATCTGTAGAACCATCATTGATGTAAAAGACATTGAACTTGGAATACGACAAAGATTTCATACTGTCGATCGAAGTTGCTATGATGTCCTGTTCGTTAAAACACGGGACTAAAATACTTATGCCCTTTTCCACATCGTAACCATTTGCACTCTTCCATCGTTTCAGTTCACGGTTTACATCGCTTCTTTCACCGGACTCCCGGAAAAACGGCAAGCAATGATAGATATGCAAAACCGGAAAAGTAACACTGATCAAGAAAAATAGGGTAATTAATATATCCAACTATGCCACTCCTTCATTAGACAACCATAGGAATAAATAAATTCATTTCCAATGAAAAACGTCCTCCATGAAAGGAGGACGCGGACTCATCATCTATAAAGGTTATCACAACCGGCACCCGAAAAAATACAGGCTTATTATCTAAATAAAACACCACTGCTTATGAGAAATCCTATGTACCAAGTGACATTCTTTTCCGATTTCCACCAAATATTGTGTGGATCATGTAACTACAAGACTATTCTGGAGCTATAGTCATAAAACACTGATTGAAGCTGGTATTTTTAAACATGGATTAAAATAGGCGTCATTATAAAAATAGTATTACATTTTAATTACTTCATTGGTTTAAAGCGGTTATATCTGTTAGTATAAAAATGAATGAAGGCAGCACCCTACCAGTGACCTCCCCCTTTTCCTGGTTAGCATGCTGCCTTTCTTTTTTTTGCCCGGATTTATTCATGAAGTCCCCGCGCCAGTCCCCTCTCAAATGCAGCCAGATGATTTAAAGAGGCATTACGTAAATTAGTGAATACCATCCTCACATCCTCAGGCAGCATATAGGAAAGGAATTTATTATACATTCCAATATTATCGATCTCCGCCTGGACTCCTTCTGCAAATGCTTGCTTTACCGTTGACGGGGTAGACACAAACATCTGGGAAATATCAGCCGGCACAGGAACCTGGTACCGTTGGAACAACGGAAGTAACGCTTCGATATGCCTCAATTCCGCCTGCTGAATATTCGCAAACGGACTCACATACCCAAAATTACTCAATATATCCCGGTATCTTGCTTGTGCCGAGTATTCGTCCTGAATCGCATAGGTCAACATTTGCGGCAGTGTCAGGGAAGTTGCATTCAGCGCTCCTTTTGCCCCATACTCCGCTGCGGTTTGTCGCACATCAAAAGGGTAAGAATCCTGATAACGATTCGTATACATCGCTCGCCCTCCTTATCGCTCACTTGTTATCGTATGGGCACGAGGCGGAAAGGGTGCTATACATATATCTACATAAAAAACAGATAGGAACTGCCTGCTAAAACCACCGAGCTTATGATAGCCTTCACCCGTACCTTTTTACCGCTGACACCTGCCTTCTTTTCTATGTAAAGCAAATATTTATTGGCTATAATGAACCCGAGCAAAGATAATCCGAACCCGACGGCGTCATCAGTCATAGTAAAATAACGGAAAATTCCTAATCCGATCAAAACCATTCCTATAGCTCCAAGTGTCAAACTAAAGTAAAGCTGTTTGTTTTGTTTAATGATAAAAATCCCTCACCTCATCTATTAAATTCTTCCGACAATATGGAATAAAGCTTCAAATCCTGAAAATTTCCTTTCCCAAGCATTCCTTTCCTCTGATTTCCTTTATTTTACCATTTTCTTTTTCTTCATTGGGGGTCCTCAACAAAAAAGGTAGATTTTTGTGAATATATCAAAAAAAAACGTACCAATCCTGAAGAGGAATTGGTACGCCATTACTATCACCTGGGCGTGGTGTTTTCTGACAGCTCTATTAAAAATACTTCCGGATTCTGAAATTATCACGTAATACTGGCCAGTTTTGCGGGAAGGTAATTCCCAGCACCCAATAACTGCCGCCGCGTAAGCGATATGCTTTGATCGTGTCATACTTTGCCTGCATGCTGCGGGCATCCTCGAACCAGACTTCGTGCTCCTGGCCGGTTCCATCGACATATCGGAAAAATGGAGATTGATAGGTTTCATCATACTGGATATCTACGCCATATCGCTGGGCCAGCCGGACTGCTTCCTTAGGACTCACCGTCCTAGCGAATGTTCCTTGTTCCCATGGAATTTTCCAGTCCCGGCCGTATAACGGGATGCCCATCAGAATTTTGTCCCTCGGAATTTCTGTCACAGCATAATCCAGCACATCCCGTACTTTGTTGATTGGAGCAATCGCCCAGGGTTCCCCGCCAGCCCAGCCCCATTCATAGGTCATGACTATAACAAAATCCAGGATTTCCCCATGGGCAGCATAATCATGTGCTTCATATAAAAGCCCCTTCTGATCCGCGCTTTCTTTCGGAGCAAGTGCCGTTGAAACCGTGTACCCTTCCGGCCGCAGCCTGGCCACAGCCCGCCTCAGAAAATCATTATAGTTTTCCCTGTCCTCGGGATAGACATATTCGAAGTCGACATTCAGACCGGTATAGCCTTTTGCTTCCATGGTAGTCAGAATATTGGTAAGCAGGGTTTCCTGCAATTCCGGACTCCGTAAAAGAGTTGCGGCTATATCCGAATCAAACGACCGATCCCTGAAATTGGTCAATACTAAGAGGGGAGCGACATTGGCAGCATCCGCCGCTTGCAGTACTCCCGTGTCGTTCATATCCGTAATCGAGCCATCTTCTTTGATCGAGTAAGTGAATGGCGACAGATAAGTGAAATTCCGTCCGAGGGCAAGAACCTCACGTCTTCCTTCCTCACTCATGTTGGTAATATAAGCATTGATTTCTGTTTCAGGCCTGGGCTCCCTTGGGATGTACAATATTTGCCCGACAGACAGCATGGATGGATTGGTGATGTTATTGATCTGAATGATCTGTTGCATCGAAGCACCAAACCTGCGGGAAATCGCCCATAAGGTATCCCCTGACTGAACAGTATAAGGAAAATAGGGAAGCACCAGCATATCCCCGACAAAAATCAATGCCGGATTGCTGATTTGGTTCACCTGGGCTAAATCCTGAACAGACACCCCGTAACGCTGTGCTATCGACCACAGTGTATCTCCCGCCTGCACGACATATTCCCGGCCCGGTTCAGGAATGACCAGCGCCTGCCCCGCTACGAGGACATCCGGGTTCTCTATCTGGTTGGCTAATACAATCTGATTCATATCGGAACGATACTGCCTGGCTATCGCCCATAACGTATCGCCGGATACCACTACATGAATTTGCATGCTTCCTTCACCCTCTCAGGTAGTCTCTATATACCATGCTATTCACAGGAACCCTGTCCTATTATGTATTTAAATGCTTCACTGCCTCCGTGAAAATTTTGGCATTAAAAATTTTCACGCACCTATTGACGTGAAAAATCACGGCTAATAAAATTGCCTGATAATAAAATAATCAATAATGATCAGAAAGACGAGGGTTCATAAATGCTTTATCGCATGACCGTATACATTCTTGGAATAGTTGTCAATTTTTTCGGTGTAGCCCTTTTGATAAAAGCTGCTTTAGGTGCAGGATTTTGGACGGCATTATTTGTCGGATTGGAAAATCACTTCGGTTTGACAGTAGGAATCTGGTATGGAAGCTTCCAGCTCGCCTTTATATTCCTGAATGGATGGCTGTCAAAACAAAAACCGGAATTCCGGGCGTTACTGCCGCTGGTGCTGGAAAGTCTGATCCTGGACTTCTGGCTGGAAGTCGTTTTCCACAATATGAGCCTGGCAGCAGCACCATTCCTTATCCAGCTCATTACCGTAATCACCAGTGTAGGCTTCATTGCCTTAGGCGTAGCTATCTATATTTTGCCACAGCTGCCACGGGCACCGGTCGATCAATTATTTTTAGTCATCGCTAAAAAATTCAGACTCAGTCTTTTGGTGAGTCAGACAGCGATAGCCGTCACCACGTCGACGGTTGCTTTTCTCATCGGTGGTCCCGTCGGGATCGGTACGTTGATGGGCACAGCCCTTACAGGTCCGCTCATCCAGTATTTTTATACCAGAGGTTACCCTTTGTATTATTTACTCCATCCCGGCTACCGCGAACGATTTGAACCTGTCATTCAATAAGGTACTGCCACCGAGGCAAGTCCTTCCGCGCTTAATGTTTTAAGTTTTATAATCTGGGATATAACCAAACTAGATTATAAAAAAGAGGAGGTTTACCATTATGGGTATTATACTATATTTAATCGTAGGTGGACTGATTGGCTGGCTCGCCGGTGCCATCATCGGCCGTGACATGCCACTTGGAATCATCGGCAATATCATTGCAGGTATCGTAGGTGCATGGATCGGAGGAGAGTTATTAGGTTCCTGGGGACCATCCTTAGCCGGAATTGCTATTGTACCTGCTCTGATTGGTGCCATCATTTTTGTCTTTATCATCAGTGCCATCATGAGAGGTTCACGAAAAAAACGATAATCCAGCCAAGCTCAAGGTATCATCACGCCTTGAGCTTTTGTTATCATCCCCAAGCATTCTGCCACCCCTGACTGACACCTTACATGACACCGCACTCACTGGCCTGACACCTTCTCCCCCAAGGGTTATGACCCAATATCAGCCACTGAAACATAGGCAAAACAAAGATTATTAACAAAAAAAGAATAGTAACATCGTACAGGATATGAATTTTTCCTCCATCACTATAACACCTGAAGTTTCTTTCATTCGATTATAAAGGCAAAAGCTTTGAATGGATGATGAGACGATGAAAATACAAGAGATCAGTAATCTGCAGTCTTTTTCGAATAAACAAACCATGGATTTGCGAGTACGGGCGTTTCTATTTCACCACAAAACAGAACTTTCTGCAGGCACTCTGGATGTCTTGAAATTTATCTGGCGCCATTCGGTCAAATATCCCGGTGTCTCTTTTGCAAAAAACGAAACGATTGAGAAAAAAACCGGACGCAGTCGCAGCACCGTCATCCGTGCGATCAATATATTGGTTGAAAAGGGACTTGTAAAACGCGTACCTGCTACCCGACCCAACGGCAAACGCGGTGTCAACATACTTGTCATCCTGCCGGAAGATGAAACGACCGCTCCATGGCTGGATAAAGAAGACCAACACCCTTCGGGAGAGAGTCAGCCGGAAGCAGACGAAGAAAAGTCTTCGCCTGAAGCAGTGCAAAAACCCGATTTCGATACAGATTACCTTCCTTCTTACATACCGAAAGCTTTTACTTCACTGACGAAAGCTTTTTTACCAATCGATGATATCTGTTCCGCCTGGAAAAGTGTCACCCATGCTTACCGTAAGTTCCAATTGAACTACCCAGTCGACCATTACATAACAGCGATCAATCGTACATTCAAGCAAAGCCTCTACGTACAGAAAAAAGGAATGATCAAGAAGACATTTCTCGGCTATTTTTATGGCGGGATCATGCAGACCTTCACCCAGGTGTATCGACAGGAAGTAATGGATGACCCGTCCAACTTATATTATGATTGGCTGCATGCGTAATGTGGCCATTGCTGATATAAAAAAATACCTGGACCAACAGACTGATCCAGGTTAATTCCATATAACCCCTGCACCTTCCAAAATGTCAGCATCTGATTTGTTAACAGGAGTTACCTTTTCTTCTTGATCATTTTTTCAATCGATGACAGATCTTTCGGTACTTTATCATTTAATATGGCTTTTACAATCATGTCTTCTTTACTTTTCGAAACTGGTTTATTTGCCAGCCTGGAAACTTTATTAATTACGTTTCGGATCGTTTTTTCGTCTTTGAAATTAGCACCTTGTAATGACTGGGCAAGCTTCATGACTTCGTCCATTTTCACACCGGTTTTCTTCTCGAAATTATTGAACAAGCCTATTACCTCCTTTGCCTTCAGAAAGATTCATACCTATCCTATGGCAGGCCATCTGGCTGGTAACGGCATATATCCCCATTTCGATGACAAGATTATTTTTTGGTATAAATGTCCTCTCCAATCCCTGCACACTTACATAAACTAATTAAGGGATAGGGGCTGCTATGCTTTCCCTTTCCAATTGAATAAAACTTACAGTTAGGAGGGTGAAATATGGGTTACGGATGCTACGGAGGTCTTGGTTATGGTGGTTCCCGTTATGGAGACACTTTCGTGTTGATCGTTGTCTTGTTTATCCTGCTTATCATTGTAGGAGCTGCCTGGTACTAAATCGATGATTAAAAATGACCCTGATGCCGATCACCTCCTCTCGGCACCAGGGGCTAATTTATGACGGCTCTATTATCAGCAGAGATGAAATCCCACATAAAAAAGAACCTGCACCCCTTATCACTGGGACAGGCCCTTCCATACGGTCACCCCGCCTGTTGCACGGCGTATGACCCGATCATTTTCTTTTACTTCTTTTAAGAAGAATAATGATAAAGATGATAAATAGTAGAGATACAACGCCTGCCATTAAAAGAACAGACTGAACAAACGGATCCCCCAGCATCTTGCCAGCACCTCCCGGATTCCACAACATTTCCCAGTCATTTTAACATGAATGCTCACGTCATTCAGGTATCCATTGAATCGCTTTCTCCAGTTGAAGAGGCACTTTCATTTTCATGATAGTACCTCAGCTAAACATAAAACATGTTGTTTTTACTATTTTCATAATGTTAAAGGTAATGTACAATAGTCAATACTACGATTGAAGGGGAGGATGTAAATGAAACGGTACATTGCCCTTTTACTCATGCCCCTTATCCTGAGTGCTTCCTTTACGGTCTCCCATGAAAATGTAACACAAATAATTGCGAGTGATCTTGAAGAAAGTATTACAGGGGACACATCTTTCTCGTCAGATGGTAGTAATGAGAAAAAAACCGCTGCATGGATGCTGTCAGCATTTTCTCTAATCATAATAGCGATTACAATTGCCAAAACAGCAACCAGCAATTTCATTGTAGAACGTTCGTTTCTTACGGCTGTTTTTTACCAGTCAAACAATGTAATCACTACTCCTTTGCTTACCTGATTACCATTTAAACAAAGGAGGGAAAGCTGATGATCTGGTTTCGATTCATAATGATAGGATTGTTTTCCTTAAGTGCTATATCTTTATTTTCATTTCAGGGAATTGAAATCTACCATGCATTTCTCGATTTTTTCAATAAAAATCAGTAAGAACCAAAGCGCAAGCGCGTTACTGGTAATGACGTTCGACTATAATTTCCTAGACAACTTAAAAACCAGGTCCTGTTCCGGACCTGGTTTTTCGTTATTAAATATGAACTTTCACGTCTGCATCTTTTCGCAGGCTCTTAATCAGCTTTTGGGCTTCCTGTGCTTCTTTTTCCTGTTTCATTTGCTGTTTAAGGGATGGTTTGACTTTCTCATAAGAAGGCATCTTACTTTGCCCGCCTGCCTTTTCCTGCTGCGCTTTGATCTGCTCATAGCGTTTTTTCAGTTCTTCCTCCGTAGGCTCGATGTCGCCTGCTTCAGCGGCAATCAGCTGCTCAACCTTCACTTGGGTTTCCAGCTGCGACATGACTTCTTTTTTACTCATGCCTTGTTTTTCTAATTGGGCAAGGAATTCTTCTTTTGACCCTGCTTTATTCCGCTTAGCCAGGTCTTCGAGAATTTTATCCTTCTTTTCCTGGGTAGCTTTGTAATCACGATTGTTCGCTTCCTGGATGAGAAGCTCCTGACCGATCAGGCTGTCGACCATTTGTTTCTTCAGCTTGTCCTGGTCAACCTCCTGACCGGACATCTGTGACTGCAAGGCAGCTTGTTGGAATTGACTCTTATAAGCTGTCTCAAATTCTTTTTTCTTAATTTTTTCCCCATTGACTTCTGCTACGACATCCGGTGTACCTTCCAGATCAGGCTCAGGCATTTTCGGCTGCTTGCCACTTTTGCTGCTGCCGTCTTTTTGTCCTTCACTTTGTTCACTGGACTGCTGTTCCTGCTGTGTATCTTTTTTCTCATTATCTTTTGCTGTTTCGTCACTGCTGCATGCACCCAAAGTTAAAAATGCTGCCAACAGTAAACCTGATAACCACTTTTTACGCAATGTCATTCTCCTTTTCAATGGATAGTTTCCGCTATTGTATCAAATACCAGCAGTCTGTAAACCCGGGAATTCCAAAGAAGAAGCCATTACGCTGGCTCCCTCACCCGGATGAACCCTGATCACAGAGGGATTATCACCAGCTTCGCAGGTACAGTAAACGAAAATGTGTAAAAAGTATGGAATTTACGGAAGCCCTTCAACAAGCAGGTGCTAATCTGTTGAAAAACCGGACCCGTCAATCAGCTCGTCAGCGCTTTTCTTCAATAATTCTCTTGTAGTAAGCCTTCCCTGTCGTTCCTGATACGAAGAAATAATCTGAAATCCGATCTGATAACCAATCCATCTTGGGAGCGGACCATTCCCTTTCCCATACAAAAATTTCTGATAGTTTTCCTGCCCTTCTACATGCAAGGAAGATTGCACATGCTTCTTCCATATTTCTTTTACTCTATGATCCCGATAATAACTGGTCCACGGCGCCAGCAGCTTTTCCCCGTACAATTCTTTCACCGCATGTTCTGCCAGCCCTTCCATGACAAGTACTTCTTTTAGGGGAAGTCTGCTTTCATCCAGCCCCACCTGGGAAAACCGGCATATATGATTATATTCATGCGCCAGTAAGGCCTTTATTTCTAGCAACGGAGTATCAGGCGCCAAAAATAAAAATAAGCACTCCCGGAAGCTTACCCCACTTTTTTTAATGGGCCTATTTTCAACAGGTAGATGTCCCCTTGCTACCGGATAGATATAGATCGGGGCCTCTGGACCATGCCATTTTTTCTTTAAACGCCGGTATTCTGCCTCGACAACCTGCCATACATTCCTTTTCTCCATTTCATGAACCGTCTGCTGGATATGCTTCCACTCGAACGGTTCGAACAATCCATGCTTCAGCAAAATGGCATGTAATGCTGCCGGGGGGATTTTGGATAACGTTTTTTGGACCGGTCTGCAAAGTGCTTCACACTGCTCATCATGAGGCGGCTTAAACAACAAGCTTTTCTTTTCACACATTTTTACAAAACCCTTTAACCACAGCTGTGTATCCTTTACTCCCAACGACCTCTCCCCCTTCTGCTTTCAGATTCACTCCAGTGATTTCGAACCTTTCAAGCCCTGCCGGCCAGCCGAAAACACAATGCGAAGTATTATACGAATCGTAGGACTTTTTTGTGCATCCTTCGGTTCCTTTCTATAGTGAACAACTGTGTTATAATTAGAAAATTAAAATAATTATGGAAGTTATAGAGAATGAGGGTGAGTATGTGAACAGAGTATGGTTTACCGTTTTGCTGGTGATCACGACCAGCCTGATGGGCTCCTCTTTTGCCGTTGGTAAAATTGGGCTCGATTTTGTATCCCCACTACTGCTGGTGGGATTACGGTTTACGATCGCAGGTCTACTGATGGCTCTGGTCGTATTTTTACTAAAACGAAAACACCCGAAACGTGTCAGGGAATGGTTCCAGATGCTATTGGTGGGTGTGTTTCAAACCGCAGGAGTGATGGGCGCTATCTTCCTCAGTCTTCGGACGATCACCGCTGGGGAATCATCGATTTTGACATTTACCAATCCCCTGCTGGTCGTACTGTTCGGCACGATTTTCATGGGGATGAAGTATCGATGGCTGCAATGGGGCGGGGTCTTCATCGGCTTCCTTGGAGTCTTCATCACCCTGGGTGCGAGTCTGGACATTAAACAGCCAGGCACACTGTTAGGAATGTTCAGTGCAGTCTCCTGGGCTATCGCGACATTATTGATGAAAAAATGGGGAAGTTCATTCGACACCTGGGTACTGACCGCCTACCAAATGCTTTTTGGCGGCCTGCTCCTGCTCCTGGGAAGTGGATTGTTTGAGCAAACAAAGTTCGTCATCACCCCGCTATCCATCTTTATCTTGATCTGGCTGGCAATCATGGCTTCCATCGTTCAATTTGCCATTTGGTTCTATCTTTTGAACAAAGAAGATCCAGGAAAAGTCAGTGCATTTTTGTTCCTTGCTCCTTTGTTTGGTGTCCTCTTTGGATGGCTGTTATTGAACGAACAGTTACATATATCTACTCTGGCAGGCGGAAGTCTGATATTGGCTGGCATCTATTTTGTCAATCGACCGGCCAGACACGGAAAAAGTCGTCTTGCTCCCGGTCCTTCTCAGCTTTGAATTGCCTAAAGCAGGCACCTTTTCCTTTGGTAGTTGATACTACTGAAAAGCTCCCTTTTATGGAAGACTCAGTTTCGAGATACATTATTTCCGTTACGATAGTAACGGTAGGAGGTCCGGGAAATCACTCGCTTTCCATGGGGGTACGGTGAGCTTCCTCGGGCTAAAGCCCTGCGGGATCTCACCATGTACTCTACTCCCATAGGAGTCTCGCAATTTCCCGGCCCTCCTTGCGTTTGTAAGACTAACAGAAACATCGATATGCGGAACCACCATCTTAACAGCTGAAAAGAGCTTATGTCCTGAATCATTGAGCTTTTCATGCAGAAAATGTGGAAGATATCTTCTCACAATGTAGGGTTCGTTCGTCAAAATATGGATAAGGTGGCGGGGAAACGGTGAGACTCCCGTGGGAGAAGGGGCTAGGCGAGACCCCACAGGTCGTGAAACGGCCGAGGAGGCTTGCCAGCCTCCCCACAGGAAAAAAACGAATGCGTAATCGCCTTGGGAGACACGACACGCATAAGCAGAACAGCAAAAGGGAAGTGTTCTTTCTTCCCGTTGATGGACTGCTTATGTCGAGAGTGTCTAGGCGATGAAGCTGGAAAGCGAATCGTTTCCCAGCCACCCTTTCCCCTGTCTCGGTAACGAACCCAAATTACTTTGAAACTGAGTCTTCCACAATTCGGCCATTTAATTGAAAAAAAAAGCAGTTATATCTTGGATTAGAATATTTTTTAATTATTAATCTTGACTTTGAGATATTTATGAGTTATCTTTAATTCAAGATAAATAACCAAACATTTTCAGGAGGAATTTTTTTATGACAACTTTAAAATTAGACAACGTGCACAGCAGCTTGAATTTTCAAATCAAACATATGATGGTTTCCAAGGCAAAAGGTGAATTTCAGGAATTCGATGTGAAGTTCGATGGAGACCTCGATGATCTGAGTAATGCAAAAGTGACAGTTACTATCCCGGTTACTTCCATCGATACCGGCAACGAAGACCGTGATGGCCACCTTCGCTCCGGCGACTTTTTCGAAGCAGAAAAATACCCGAATATGGTGTTTGAAAGTAAATCGATCAAAAAAGTTTCTGATGATGAATACGAAGTGACTGGTGACTTCACGATCAAAGACGTCACTCGTGAAGAAATATTCACTGTAGAATATAATGGCGTATCCAAAAGCCCGATGGATGGCAGCACCATCGCCGGCTTCGATGTAGCAGGCAAAGTCAACCGCGAAGCTTATGGCATGACATGGAACGCAGCAGTAGAAACAGGCGGCGTTCTGCTTGGTAAAGATGTAAAGTTCGAAGGCAACTTTGAGTTCGTTGTAGAATAAAAAAAGCAGATTCTATCACAGAATCTGCACCGCTTGCAGAGGAACTAAGAAAGTTTTTCTGCAAGCTTTTTTTATTTTTAGAGTGAACTCAAAATCAAATTTCTATCACCTTGATACTGGAATGGATCTCTTCTTCTGCGGTTTCAAATTTCCATTCGCTTGGAAAGTAACCTAAGGGATTGCAGATTACCTCTATTCCTTGATAGTGGTCATGATAGCGGTAATGGATGTGGCCGAATATATATTTTTTCACTTTATATTTTTGTGCCAACTCACCGAAACGGGAGCTTCCCATCATAGCGTTGAAAAAATCCCAGTTGTGGTCATCTTTCCGTACAACATATTTTGAAAATGGTACGACATGGGTAACCATTAAGATATTTTTCCTTTGATAAGCTCGCAGCCATCTTTCTATCCTGTAAATTTGACGGTTTGTCTCAGTTATATCCGACCCTCTCCAATGTGCATAAGTTTTATCCGGCCATGTAATATCCCCGTAAGTACCGCAATTAAATGCTTCATGTGAGTACCCTTCTATCCCGAAGGAATAATCGTACCAGCCGCCATCTCCGATCACTACCCAGTCATTACCAAGCTCCACAGGTCCATTTCCGAGATTACCTTCGAATTCCAGCAAAGTTTCATACGCATGCTCGGAATCATCATGATAAATATCGTGGTTACCATGCACAAATAGTATTTTTACATCGGGAAGGTTACCTTGCAGCTGTTGCAGCAGTTTCAGACTTTTGTCCGGTTTGGCAGTCAAATCCCCGCTGATAATGAAAACATCCGGTTGATGCGTAGACATCCAAGTCTCCAGTAACACCATAATGTCCGTCTGTGTTCGTTTCCTGTTCAACCCTTCATGGATATCTGACAAAACAGCTATTTTCATAGCATCCCTCTCCCTCTATTTCTGTAACTGATCCCATGCTTCGTCGACATTGCTGTACTGGGCAACCAGGCCTTTGTTGATCGCTTCCCAAAGATAAAGCGACGCAGCGGTGTAATGGGGGTGCCACTTATCTGCATGGCTCTTGATGAGCTGCTTTCCATTGTTATCCCGCTCCGCTTGATACAGCCACTGGCAGGCGCGCTGCAAACCCAGATCCCCTACTGGCAATACATCTTTCCGCCCTAAGGAAAAAATCAGGAATACCTCTGCGGTCCATGGTCCGATTCCTTTCACACTTGTAAGCACCTTCCTTATTTTTTCGTTATCCATCCTTTCCAGCTGATCAAGATTCACTTCTTTCGCTAATACTTTCTCACTGAGATCCCGCAGGTAAGTTATTTTTTGCTTGGAAAGGCCAACCTCTCTAAGTTCCTCATCCGAAAATTTCAAAACCGCTTCCGGTGTGATTTCCCCTGTCAGTTCCTCAAATCTTCCATAAATCGTCTTCGCCGCTTTCACAGACAGCTGCTGGCCAATACAGGATCGTACTAGACTTTTGAAATGGTCTCCCCTTTTGGTAAGGGTGATGTCCCCGATAAGCGTGACCAGTTTTTTCATTGCCGGGTCTTTTGCTGTCATTGCCTCAATGGCTGATTTTTCAAATGTTAATAGTGTATGAGTCGTCATAATTATCTCCTTTTAGAAAAATGGATGCTTCATTTGACAGCGACAGGGTATAGGCTTCTTATCAAGGAATACCAGCCGCTCATTAATAACATCTCTATAATAATTAGATTTCAAATGCGTTAAATCCTGCTTATAGCTATGATCCTATGATAAAATACAGGCTGCTTTTTATTAAATAATTAAAACGATAAGGATGTGTCCCCCTTGAAAAAATGGTCATTCTTAGTCTTAACCATGACAGCCCTGCTGCTCCTTTCGGCCTGCTCTGGTTCTGATACGCAGGAAAAGGAAGCCGGGAAAAATAACAACGAAGACATACAGCAAGAAGACACCTCCGAGAAAACAAATGAGGGTAAAAAGCAATACCCTCAACCTTACCAGGCACTGCAGCCTTCTGAAGATGCAAAACCTTTGAAGAAAAAGCTGTCAAAGAAAGAACGGAAAAACATGCCGGAGGCCCAGGCGGATGGGGCTGATAACCCCGAACGTTCGGTACCAGCCGGCCAAATGCTTGTCAAAGGTGCCAGGGATCAAACGGATGGACCGTTAAAAAACAACAGGCTTGTCGCTTTTTATGGACATCCGAACTCGGAAAACATGGGGATTCTCGGTGAAATGGAGCCGGAAGCCATGATGAAAAAATTAAAGAAACAGACACAAGCTTATTCCGACGCAGACCCGGAGCGCCCGGCCATTCCGACCATTGAGCTGATCACGACCGTCGCTCAGCGTGACCCCGGGCCAAATGGGAAATATTATCGTATGACACCGAAAGAGGATATCGAAAAATATGCCAAGCTTGCAGAAAAACATAACGCCCTGCTTCTGCTCGATATCCAGCTCGGCACGGACTCGGTCATGAATCAGGTAAAACTGATTGAAAAATGGTTGAAGCTTCCGTATGTCCATCTTGCCATCGATACCGAATTCAGCGTTGAAGAAGGAGAAATTCCCGGAGAAGACCTCGGTCAAGTGGACGGACAAGAGGTGCAGAAAGCAGTGAAGTATTTATCCCGCATTGTCGAAGAGAATAACCTGCCGGATAAAATCGTCCTCGTCCATCAGTTTACGGATGGTGTCCTGACGAATAAAGACGCCATTCAGCCGACCGACAACGTCGAAGTCGCATTGAATTTCGATGGATGGGGTGCTTCCAGAGACAAGCAGATCCTATACCGGAAATTCGTTCTTAACGACACTTCCCAGTACGGCGGGTTCAAAACCTTTTATAACAAAGATAAACCAGTGCTGAAGCCAATGGATGTGGTAAAACTGGACCCTGCCCCGGCGGTAATCAACTATCAATAAGCGTTTTTCCTTAAGCAGGAACAAGAGTGAGTAACTATCTTTCACGAGACAAAATCATTCATTTATTAGACAAGCAAGGAATATACTGGACATCTAACAATTGAAAGGGGCCTCCCCCCCTTTCTTCGTATTAGAAAAACTTGGCTTGTCGCCAAGTCATTATGGCGAAAGCCTTAGTTTTTCTTATACTTTAATCCTTTAACACAGTTAAACTGTCTTAAAGTAAGAAAACTCTCCTCTTTATGTGAGGATTAAGTGTTAGTTATGATAGAATGGTGCATATGTATCTTTGAAAAGTGAGGGTTACCAATGAAAGAAACAGAAGTAGAATTACTGAGACTGATTGAAAAGAATGCCAACCTCGAAGTAGAAAAAATCGCGAAACTGATGGGGAAAAGTAAACAGGAAATCGAGGCATTGATTGCAAGCCTGGAAGAAAAGAAAGCCATCCTCGGCTATTCGACGCTCATTGACTGGGCGAAAGTGGAAAATGAAGAAGAAGTGACTGCGATGGTAGATGTTAAAGTCACACCAGCCCGAGGGGTAGGTTTTGATAAAGTAGCGGAACGCATTTACCGTTTTCCGGAAGTGAAAGCCGTTTACCTGATGTCAGGCGCTTATGATCTGTCCGTTTCCGTAAGAGGAAGCACGATGATGGAAATCGGCCATTTCATATCCGAGAAATTGTCTACACTCGATTCCGTCCTATCAACAACGACCCATTTCGTTTTGAAAAAATACAAGCATGACGGCATCATCCTGGAAGATGACGATGATGACGATAAAAGAATTGTGGTATCACCATGAATCAGTATCTATCCACACAAGTAGCAGACCTGAAGCCATCCGGAATCCGCCGTTTTTTTGATTTGGCGGCCCAGATGGATGACGTCATTTCCCTGGGTGTCGGGGAACCGGATTTCGTCACCCCGTGGAGTTTTATCGAACAAAGCTTTCATGCGCTGGAACAGGGCTACACCTCCTATACCGAAAATGCCGGCATGCTGGAGCTTCGGGAAGAAATCAGTGCCTATCTCCATCGAAGTTTTGACTTATCGTATGATGCCAGTGACCAGGTCATTGTTTCCGTTGGCGCAAGCCAGGCGATTGATCTCGCGTTGCGGGCAATTGTCAATCCAGGCGATGAAGTGATCGTCGTTGAACCGAGCTTTGTTGCTTATGTACCGGCCATCACCCTGGCTGGCGGAACTCCAGTCACGATTCAAACAAAAGCGGAAGATGACTTTAAAGTGCAGCCGGAACAGATCGAGGCAGCCATTACACCAAAAACGAAAGCGATCATGCTGTGCAATCCGAACAACCCGACAGGTACCTTTTTGGAGAAAATAGAGTTAGAGAAACTTGCGAAAGTGATTGAAAAGCATGACCTCCTCGTCCTGTCGGATGAAATCTATGCCGAGCTCACTTATGACGAGCCGTACACCAGCTTTCCAGCCATTCGTGACATGAAGGAACGGACCATTTTAATCAGCGGGTTCTCCAAGGCATTTGCCATGACGGGCTGGCGACTCGGCTATGCTGCCGGCCCTGCTGAAATCATCGCTGCCATGGTAAAAATTCATCAGTACACGATGATGTGTGCCCCAACGATGGCTCAGCACGCTGCATTAGAGGCGATGAAAAATGGACAAGAAAGTGTCCAGCACATGCTCGAAAGCTATAAACAGCGACGGAATCTGATCGTCAGCAGTTTGAATGACATCGGGCTCGACTGTCCTAATCCTGGCGGAGCGTTCTACGCCTTCCCGTCCATAAAAGCAACTGGATTGAGCTCGGCGGAATTTGCCGAGCAGCTGCTTCAGGAAGAACATGTTGCCGTCGTACCAGGAGAAGTCTTCGGAGCCAGTGGAGAAGGCTATATCCGCTGTTCTTACGCGACCTCCATCAAGCAGCTGGATGAAGCGATGACGCGCATCAAGAGATTCACAGAAAAGCGAATCAATCCGGTAACTGCATCATCAGAATCTACCAGCTAATTTAGTTATTGAAAAGAAAGGTGCCTGCCCTCTAAGTAGAAGGAGCAGGCACCTTTTTGCTGACAGAAAATCTTCTTGTACGTTCAAATGCTGCTTTGATATGCAACTGACCGATAGTGACTATGAAAAAGAAAGGTCTTCTTTTCTATGTTCAGTTCCTTCCGGCTCAAAATCAGGGGCACTCGCTTTTCTGATATATAAAGCGATGATAAACGCTCCAATACTTAATGCAAGCGCAAACCAATAAGCATGGTGCACACCAATGATCATGGCCTGGTCCATAAGCTTTGCCGTAACCGCACCAGATTGTTCATTCAGATAATTATTCTGTCCCTGGCTCATGATACTGACGAAGATCGATACGCCAAGCGCGCCCCCAATCGGCTGTAATGTATTGGCAATTGCCGTGCCATGAGGGTATAAATGTTTCGGCAGTTCATTCAAGGCATTTGTTTGCGCCGGCATTAATATCGCTGAAACCGAAAGCATCAGTACCATATAGGAAAATATGAAGATCCAGATCGGAATGGCAGGCCCAAGGTTACTGAAGAAGATCATGACTCCTGTTAATACAACCGTTCCCGGTATAATCAGCTTTCTTGGACCGAATTTATCAAATAACGTTCCCATGACCGGGGACATCAATCCATTCAATAAAGCTCCTGGCAAGAGCAGCAATCCAGCTACTTTCGCTGAGTAACCGAGTGGCCCTTGTAAATACATCGGCATGACGATTTCTGATGCAAACATCGCCATGATGACAATCACAAAAATAATGATGCCTCTTGCATAACTTTTGTAGGTAAAAACACGGACATCCAGCAAAGGTTCGTCAATTTTCAACTGGCGAACAACAAAGAGGAGTAAACTTATGAAGCTGATCCCCAGGATTGAGAGAATGGTAACAGATGAAAATCCTTCCCCACTTTCCCCGGCACTACTGAATCCATAGACTATCCCTCCAATTCCGATCGATGAAAGAACGATCGACAGGACGTCCGCCTTGGGGCGGGTTACTTCTCCAACATTTTGTAAGTACTTTATGCCAAAAAGGATAGAAAAGATAGCAAAAGGAATGACCGTGATGAACAACCAGCGCCATCCTAAAAAGTCTACAATCACACCGGACAGTGTCGGCCCGATGGCAGGGGCGAACATGATGACAAGTCCGAATGTTCCCATGATTCTGCCGCGCACCTCCGGAGGATAGAGCAGCAAAAGTGCGTTCATAATGACCGGAATCAATAGACCCGTTCCAACGGCCTGGATCATTCTCCCTGTCAACAGCATGGAAAAATTAATGGCAGATGCAGCTATTATCGTGCCTGCTAAAAAGACCGACATGACTCCGATGAACATCTGCCTGGTGGTAAACCACTGAATCAGCAGCGCAGAAATCGGCATCAGCACCCCCATTACGAGCATGAAGCCCGTAGCCATCCACTGTACCGTTGCAGCCTCAAGGTCGAATACAACCATCAGTTCTGTTAAGGCAATATTGAGCAGGGTCTCATTTAAAACGGCAAAGAAAGCACCAATCATAAATGTAATAAGAATGATTTTTCTATTAAGCTGTGTTTCCATAGCATCCTCCATAACTGAAATAAAATGACATACTTATCCATAATCCACTACTTTCATTTGATTGGCAAGCATTTTCTCCCAGACCCTTCCCCTAGGAATTGCTTTAATGAACAGGCTGGATTTATTAGAGTATAGCATGCATCGGCTCAGGAAACTTCTTTTCGATTGCGTACTAAATAAAAAACCGGATTGTCTCCAAGTACTTCTGATAAGCGCATGCGGCCGCCTTATCGGGACTGGGCATATGTCATAACGAAATGTAGTACTGCGACCTGGCCGGTCGGATTGATGTAAGCGTGCTCCCTGTCGCCTTTAAACTTGATCGAATCATATGCGTATAGGTGATAGGTGTCATCATCGACTTTCACCTGCACTTCTCCTTCCATCACGGTTACATACTCGACCACGCCCGGCTGGTGGGCTCCGGGTTTATACTCTTCATTCCCTTTTAAAAAAGCGCGGTGAATCTCCATCGAGCCATAACCCGATGTATCAAACATCGGCTCGAGGCGGATGGCTTCGTCGTCACTCAGCACCCGGTTGCCTTCATGGTTACGGGAGATTTTCACTTCCTGCTGCTCATTCAACAGCATCGAAATCGGAATTCTTAAGCCATTCGCTATTTTCCAAATCACCGCAAGCGACGGATTGGCTTCGCCCCGCTCGATGTTGCCAAGGGTCAGCGCGCTCACTCCTGTCTGTTCCCCAAGCTGCTGGAGGCTGATTCCTTTTTCTTTTCGAATGCTTCGTAATGTGGAACCTACTTGTTTTGCTAGCTTTTCCACTTCTGACTGGTTCTCGTCCACTGGTTTTCTCCTTCCTGATTTCCTAGTCAACTACTATGAATATATGTATAATATAGTTTATAGAATATATAGTATACTTTATAAACCAAAAAGCGGGGATGGTATGAAAGAAATACTGATCGGGATCGTGGCGTCTGTCTTCTTTGCGGTGACCTTCATTTTAAACCGCTCCATGGAGCTGTCAGGTGGCAGCTGGTTATGGAGTTCATCGCTGCGTTTTCTTTTTATGGTACCGTTTTTAATTCTAATTGTACTTCTTCGGAAGAACGGCAGGCAAGTGATAGACGAATTAAAACGCAATCCTTTGCCATGGGTCGGCTGGAGCTTTGTCGGATTTGGCTTGTTTTACGCTCCGCTCACCTATGCGGCTGCCTATGGTCCCGGGTGGCTTGTCGCTGGTACCTGGCAAATGACGATTGTCGCCGGAGCGCTGCTTGGCCCGCTTTTTCACAAAACGATCGAAACTCCGGAAGGCTCTGTCAGAGTACGGAACAAACTGGAGGTACGGGCCCTGCTGTTTTCCTTGTTTATTCTGTTCGGAGTTGCCTTGATCCAGGTGCAAAAAGCAGGAGAGCTGACGTTTTATGAAATGGTAATCGGCGTGCTTCCGGTTGTTGTAGCGGCTTTTGCATATCCCCTTGGCAATCGGAAAATGATGGAGGTGTGCGGCGGGAGACTCGATACATTTCAACGGGTGCTTGGCATGACGCTCGCCAGCCTCCCTTTTTGGCTGATCATTGCTGCAACTGGCTGGGCCACGGCCGGCACACCATCCAGCAGCCAGCTGCTGCAGACGTTCATTGTTGCAGTCAGCTCCGGTGTCATCGCCACGACATTATTTTTTATAGCGACGGACCGGGCGAGGAAAAATCAAGGGAAGCTCGCTGCCGTCGAAGCGACACAGTCCACCCAGGTATTGTTCGTCCTGCTCGGGGAGACCTGGCTGCTGTCTGCTCCGTTCCCGCAAGGTATTGCCTTGGCAGGACTCGCAATCATCATTACCGGGATGGCGCTGCACAGCTATTTTACAAAAAAGAGCCCGGCTCCCGCCGTCAAGGAAACCAAACAGGTATCACACGGAGCATGATTCATTAGTCAGGAGGTTGCTGTCATGAACAAACAGGCATTCACATTAGCATTTATCACTGTACTGATCTGGGGTTCAACGTTCGCAGCGATCCGCGCCAGCCTTCACGGCGGCTACACCGCAGGGCACCTGGTTCTATTCCGTTACTTCATCGCATCCAGCTTGTTTGCGGTCTATGCCTTGTGGCCCGGTGTGAAATTCAAACTGCCTTTAAAAAAAGATATCCTCCCGCTTTTGTCACTAGGATTTGTCGGCATCAGCATCTATCATATCGGCGTTACTTTCGGTGAAATCACTGTCTCTTCCGGCACCGCCGGCATGCTGATCGGAGCTGCGCCAATTTTCACCGCAATTATTGCCGTCATCGCGTTAAAAGAAAAGCTCGGCACGTTCGGCTGGATTGGACTTGGCATCGGATTTATCGGTATCCTGCTGATCACGATCGGCTCTTCCGGATCAGGCTTCACCCTGTCTCCCGGGGCCATACTGTTAGTGATGGCAACGGTAGCAACATCGATTTTTTTCGTGTTCCAGAAACCGTTCTTCCGTCGCTACAAGCCGATCGAATTGACCGCTTACGTAACCTGGGCCGGGACCATTCCCTTTTTCATCTTCAGCCCCGGTCTGTTTGAGACCCTTCAACAGGCGACATTGGAAGCGAACCTCGCTGCGATCTATGTCGGTATCTTCCCGGCAGGCGTCGCTTATGTGACCTGGTCGACCGCCCTGTCGCTCGGAAATGCCAGCTCGGTCACAAGCATGATGTACCTGGAGCCCGCCGTCGCCGTCTTTTTTGGATGGGTCTGGCTGAACGAACTTCCTACTACGTTATCGCTCATCGGTGGAGCTGTCGCCTTGTTAGGTGTGATCACGATCAATGTACTCGGCAGAAGGCATCTGATGAAGAAATACCGGACTGCCGCTTATAACAGGAATACATCCTGATCCTTTAGTGCCTGCTCACCTATTTGGGAGCAGGCACTTTTTGAATAGGAAACTATGCTTCTTTAACGCAACTACATCTGATTTAACCCGGTCGGCTGCCACCTATACCTCCCTGACTGGCTGACATATCGCCTTAGGACCTACCACCCTGCAATCCGTAAAAAAAGAGCCCGTATGTTCAGGCTCTATCCTGCTGAATCAGATTTGTTTAATTACCTTGGCCGGATTGCCGCCGACCACCACATTCGCTGGTACATCTTTGGTCACTACGGCTCCCGAGGCAATGACAGCATTATCACCGACCGTCACCCCAGGGTTAATGACAGCATTCCCGCCAACCCAAACATTATCTCCAAAGGTGATCGGCTTTGCATATTCTTTTCCAGAATTCCGCTCTCCGGAATCGAGCGGGTGTGTGGCCGTATAGACTTGTACGCTCGGTGCAAGCAGGCAATTATCGCCGAACCGTACTTCACAAACATCCAGGATGATACAATCAAAATTTGCAAAAAAGTTATCGCCTACGTGGGTGTTTTTCCCGTAATCGAAACGAATCGTCGGTTCCATAAACACGTTTTCCCCGGCAGAACCAAGCAGATCATGCAACAGCCTGGCCCTTTCTTCCCCTTCCGTTTCCTGGGTTTGATTGTATAACCTCACCTTGCGTCTTGCTTCTTCGCGTTCTTTTACAAGTACTGGGTCAGCAGGGTCATACATTTCCCCTGCCAGCATCTTTTCTTTTTCTGTTTTCATTGCTGCATCTTCCTCTTAAAAATTATTGTTATCACAGACGTACCTAATATAGGGAGGTTCCTGCGCATTTTCCAGCCTTAGTCCAATTTTTTCTGCGACCCGGATGGAGCCGATATTGTGCCCATGGATATCAGCTCCTACCCTTTGTAAACCCACTGTATCAAAAGCATAATCCAAAATCTTTTTAGCTGCCTCGGTTGTATACCCTCTACCCCAATATTTCCGCTTCAGCCGCCAGCCAATCGCCGTTTCAAAAACGGCAGCACTGACCTCCCCCTTCCTCCCTGATAAAAACTACTCAGCAAGATCCGGATAGACGACCGTCCCATCCGCTTCCACAATCGGCATCGCACCCCATTTTCCCAATTCATGCCCAACAAGCTCGGGCTTTCCCTTAGAACCTTCCAGAATATGAAATACTTCCCAGCCATTCGCCTGCAGCCAATTACTGATCAGCAAGCGATGGCATCTTGCAGGATGCCGCTCGGAACACATATATACCACATTTTCCCCTTCAGCTGCGGACTTCAGTTCATCGAGCCCTTTCTGAAATTCATCCGTCAATGTGTAATCGGCATAATTATGAAACGAGCGATTGTTCCACCCCGTATTAAGATCCTCTCCAATTTCGCCGGATCGGCTCCTTCTGCCGCCGAGAAGTGGATAATGCCCATATTTAATGCCTGCTTCCTTCAACCATTTTTTCAGATTATTCTGATGAAACTGAGGGAACTTCCGGCTGGCAGGAAACGCTCGAATATCTGCCACAGATTCGATATCACCCGCTTCAAGCATCGCAAGAAATTGTTCTTCATCGTGAGCGGAATGCCCAATCGTATAGATCTTCATAGCCCATCCCCCTAGTCAAAATATATAGATAAAGAAACAATACCCTTTTCAGCCAGCTTAAAATCAAACTTACAAAATCTGGAGGACCTGGGGTGTCGCGCCTAATCTCCTACCAGTGTACTTGAAGCTTATTACCACTGGGATCATAAAAATGAAAAAAGGCATGGCCATTTTCTTCTTTTATATCATCCACCTTCACATCGTTATCCATTAGGTGCTGGTGAAATTCAGCTAATTCAGGACTAGTAAAGCCGATAATAAAAGCTGGTTCCTCATCCATTTTAAAATGTGCATATGTATCATCTTTAGTAGGCACTAAAATAAGTAAGAACGGACCATCATGCACTTTAATAATGGCAAATGGATCTTCAGTAATGGATAACAATGTAAGCCCTAATATTTCGCTATACCATTTAGCTGACAAATCTAAATCTCTCACAGGTATTCTAATATAATGAACTTGTTCAAGAAACGACTTCAACAAAAAATACCACCTTTACCTAATGGAATACTAATCTTCACACCATACTTTTCACCCTATTTATCTCCTCCTGCTTGATTTACTCTTTCGTTCAACTAAACAACTACCTGATCGGATCACATAAATCCACAATATCTTCACTTTCCGTCCATTTCGAATAGATTTCTAATGACCACTTGTCTGGCACTCTCGTAAATCCATTTTCTTCTATCCATTGATGCAGATGAGAATATACTTTGAAGATCTCTGTAGCATGCCCTTTAAAATTCAGCACCGCGTACTTCTGCGTAGGAACAACTAGAGTGACCATCCCTGCAGGAATGTTCTCAAAATCATGAACCTCATAACAGACCCAGTATCCATCATCCTCTTCGGTCGTCTCTGCAGCTTTAAATGCCCCGATCAGTTTAACTGGGTCAACGAGTTGTTTCATCTCATTTTTACGTCTTTCTAATGCCATCGATGCTTTTGGAATCTCTTCGCCATAACCTGCCATATCTTCACAAACCACACGAAATCCCACTAATTTCTTTTCTTCGAATTCTCTTACCCCTTTTAACGTGACAGAGTTAACTTTTTCCATCGCTACCTCCTCCTTTCTAATGTTTTACACCGTACCTATATCTATTTCTCTGAAAGGGTAATTTTTCCTCTATAAGAAGAAACTTTTGCGGTTCCTTATCCGTAGAAAAGATAATCAACCATTTTAGAGGGGGAGCAAATTTGGCACTATCTACGCAACTCGAATTATGGAAAGATAACTACGTGGACGTGTATGAACAGTTGAGAAAAGAGATGAAATGGACCGATAAAAAGATTGTCATGATGGTGGCGGCCGTCTATGTGACCAGTGAACGTAAATTTGATATCGACCGTTATGTAAAACTTTCGGAAACCATAAAAAAAGAAGCAAGCATGTTTTCCTACTTGAACTCACCGCTTCGATACTCTGTAGCTGCTATGCTTGATACACGTTTTGATGATCCATTCCACGCGTTTCAAGACATGATGCAAGTCTATGAAACTATGGTCCGCAGCGGATTTAACCGTTCCCAATATACCTACCTCGCTGCTGTTGCACTGATGCAGGATAATCAGGAAAAGCCTGACTACCCAGAAAAAGTGGAACGTGCGGTTTCGATACATCGGTTAATGAAAAAGGAACATCCATTCCTCACTTCAAACGATGATTATCCGCTCGCTGCATTACTTGCTCACCGGGGAGAAGAAATGGAATCACTCATTGGCCAGATCGAGTATATCTATCGTTCGCTCAATCGCCAAGGCTTTTGGAAGGGCAACCACCTTCAATTTTTAAGTCATATACTGGCGCTGGATGAGGATCATACACCAGACGAGTTAGTGGAGCGCACCATCACCACGTCACAAGCATTAAAAAAGTCGGAGATCCGCTTTAAAAGTTTACTTTACCCGGAAGCCGGACTGATCGCATTCCTTAGCGATGATGCAAACATGGTAAAAGAAATTCTCGACTTCAAGCAGGCACTTGACCAGGAACCTTCCTTCCGATGGCATAAAGACATGAATGTAAAAGTGGCAATTAACATATCGGTTAGCCATCAGCTAAGAGAGGCAAACACGCTTCAAACAGGACTGTTTACAGCCCTGGAAACTATTATTCAAGCCCAGCAGGCCGCAACCCTGGCAGGAGTATACGCCGCAACCGCCGCCTCCTCATCTGCCAGTAACGGGGGAGGACAATAGAACAAAAAAAGCCCCGCCCCTGCTGTTCTTTCACATAGTAGAGGCCGGGCTTTCCTTATTTCCGAAAATAGAAAAACGTTGTCGCAAAATAGATGATCATAGCAACAGATATGAAGATAACAGCTTCAACAATTTCAGAATTAGTATATGCATGATAATACAATAGAAAATAAAGCAGCCACGACAGGTAAGTGACCGCACCCAATAGATTAAAAAACGTTTTATCTCTCATCACAGGACCTCCGGATTCAAGTAGTGTTTCTATCTTTTTACTACGATTAAAAACCGGAATCCGTTTCAGCCTTCCTCTACATTTTCATATTCAGTACCAATAAAGTTCCATTTTGAAAAAGCATATCAATCCCTCCCCGTATAAACACCGCCTTATAATTTGACGATATACCGGTAAAGAGCTATTATAAAAATACCCCTAACATACCCATGGCGGTATCGATGGTTGTGGAATTATATAATTAATCCAAGAATAATCTCCAAGTAGCAGGTAAAAATAAGCCCCGCGCAGATGATATGTCTTATCCGAAAGAAGGGATAAATATGGCAGGCAGGAAACTCGTATATTTTGTTTCGTTGAGCTCAAATGTTCCTTATGTATTAAAGGAAGCAATGGAAAAAGCAGAAGAAAAAAATGAGGTGGCCATATTTTTTGATCTTGATGGAGCACTTGCTTTAGATCAACGTTATTTAAACCAAATGAACAGAACGCATGGTACTAATCTTGAATCACTCTTAAACGAAGCACTAGCTGCCGGGATCAAACTCTATGGATGCCAACTCAACGTATTAATTGCAGATGGTTTAGTGCTGGTAAATGGGGTCGAAGCAGCTGGTGTCGCAACTTTTTTGGATACAGCTTATCAGGCTGATCATGTATTAAGCTATTAAAAGCCAGGGGGAAAATCTATGAATGCAAAAAAAGTGGTTATTTTAGCCCTCCATGATGAAATGGAATCCGCTTACCCGCCATTGAATGTAGCAGCAGGTGCAGCCGCTTCGGGCGCTGAAGTCACTCTGGCATTTTCCCGTAAAGGCGTAAATATCCTTCAGAAAGAATATGTACCTGTTCCATCCGAGGGAATGGAGTACCTTTCCCATGCATTGGAAGATTTCAAGGCAGCTTCCATTCATGAATTGCTTGAGATTGCTGTTGAAACAGGTGTGCAACTATATGCAGTTGATCTGGATATGGAAGTTGATGCCGATTTCATCTATCCGGCTGAACAGGTTCCCATCAAATGGGTCTTAAATGAAGGGGCTTCTGCAGATTTATTTCTCCATTTTTAAATGAATTATGTTTTCTGAGCTATACAAACCAATACTGAAACATCATTGGTTATCTGTTTTTCAGGGTTGCGTGCTAAAACTCTAACCTGAATTGGTTCTTATCATAAACTTCCGCTACTTTAGAGTAATCAGTCGTTTTCATCCTAACCCTCTTTCTAAAAGATATTCTTTTCAAAGTGAGAGCGTCTTGTGTCATTCCGATAGACTGTAAAGCCATGATTCGAATAAAAATTCAGAGCACTTGTCCAGCCTTTATTGGTTTCTAAGACAAGCCTGTTATAACCAAGCGTCTTTGCATACCATTCAAGAGACTGTAACATCAACTTCCCTACGCCTTTTCTTCTATAGTTACGTTTAACGGACATTCGTTCCACTCTTCCCAACTGGTCATTTTCTTTCGTGATAGCCCCAGTCGCGACCAGATCCTTGTTTACGATAGCAATTAAAAAAACACTTCCTTTTTTATTGTAATGAGTCATAATATCGTCCAGATCAGGGTTTAGCGAATGATCAAGATACCCAAAACGCTCTGCTAATCCATCTAGTATTAGTTGTTTGGCTTCTTCTTCAAAATTTTTATTGATAGGCAGAACCTGCAGTTTGCCCGAATCCTGACCTTCTTTGCCGCTCACGATGTACCTCCTTTCTCAGTGCGTGTCACTGGAAACATTTCTTTTTTTCATTGATATGTAGCAACAAAAAGATGCGCATGCAATCGTACTACATTGGCCTTAAACTGATGGGCTTCATTTTGTATTCATGTAATATATGAGGTTATCGGTCCAGTCATTTTCTTCATAAATAAACCGCTTTCTTGTACATTCATAATCCATTCCTGCACTCTCTGCTAACCGGATCGAGGGGCTGTTATCTACATTAATATGAGCCTCCATCCGATGAAAATTTAAATCACGGAAGGCGATAGACAGCCCTTCCTTTACCGCCTCTCTCCCGTACCCTTGTTTCCAGAATTGATTATGAATCCTGTAACCCAGCATTCCCCACTGAAATTCATCTCTCATAATTGTTGAAAACTCAACACTGCCGATATGTTTCTGATCTGATTTTCGAAAAACCCCGAACACATATAGCTCATCCCGTTCAGCTAACCGTTTATATCTGGCAACTACATCATTGAACTTTTGTTGTGTCCAGGCGTCCACATCAATACCGTCCCCGTCATATTTATACTGGGAAGGGAGTCTATTGCGAAATCCCTCCAGCCATTGTTCATAATCTTCATTCTGCAGCGGTCGTAATATCAGCCGCTCTGTTTCAGATTGAAGCATTCGTTCATGTGTTTTCAATGTGACATCTCCTCTGCATGAATAAGTTTTTCAAGATACAAGCTGCGTAGTTAGAATTGTTTTGTTTATAAGCCATCAGACATCACACCTTCCGAAATGTACTAAAACAATCATAACATAATCAGAAAATTCACAAACCGAACCTCCTTTTTAAAAAAACCGCACCCTAATCGGGTACGGTGGCCTTCATAACACAGAAAAATCTCACGCCAATTCATAGTGCATTTCAGCAAACTGCTTATACTGTTTGACATCAAGCAGCTTCAGTTGATTTTCCGTTTCCCCTGGGATGAATAGTGGTATCCCCCGGCCAATGATTGTCGGGGCAACCTGGATGATAAACTCATCCACCATCCGCTCCTGTAACAGCGGATAAAGCACCTCGCCTCCGCCGACAATCCAGATCCGCCTGCCCGCTTCCTTTTTCAAGGCCTTCGTAAACGCCGCAATATCTTCATCAATAAACTCTACATGTTCTGTGGATCCAAAAGTCGCACGGGAAAACACATAACATTTTTTATCCTGGTATGGAAATTCATCCATCAGAACCTGAAGTTGATCGTATGTTTTCCTTCCCATTAAAATGGTATCAATTGAATCATAAAATTCCTCGTACCCGGTGTCATGCTCTCCTTCTGTCCCAATCAGCCAGTCCAACGCGTGGTTTTCCCGGGCCAGAAAACCATCAACACTAATCGCTCCGTAAAAAATTAATCGACTGCGGTTGTCCATACTTTCCCCTCCATCATTAGGTATTCCGTATTGATCCCCCAAAGATATTATTCGTGAGCACCAGCGAGAGTAATAGTGTATTCCCGTAAAATTCAGGAATACACCAAAGGAGCAGCCGGCACTGGGCTGATCAGATGCTCTTTGTTTCTTATAAGCCCTACCCAAATGCTTCCTTTCCCTTTATCATAACAGTATCGCAAGAAAACGGGGGGTTACAAAATGAGGAAGTTACCTGCGAAGTCGGCCGGCTTATTGCTGGTGATTTCCGGAGCTACTTTTTGGGGTGTCGGAGGTACCGTCTCCCAAAAGTTATTTCAGGATTATCAGATCGATGTCAATTGGCTGGTGACTATCCGGCTGCTGATTGCCGGCGTGCTGCTCTTGCTTGTGCAGTATTTCAAAAAAGACCGCAATCAGATTTTCCGTATCTGGAAAAAGAAAACGACCGCCATTCAACTGATCATTTTCGGTCTGCTCGGAATGCTTGGTGTCCAGTACACCTATATGGCTTCCATCCATCACGGGAACGCCGCAGTCGCGACACTGCTGCAATATTTAGCACCGGCTATGATTATTATCTACCTGCTGCTGCGCAGGCAAACCGTTTTGAACGTAAGGGATATGATTACCGTCTCGCTCGCTTTGATCGGGTGCTTTTTCCTACTTACAAACGGGTCGATCGCACAGCTGTCCGTTCCAGGTCCGGCAATTGTATGGGGAGTTCTTTCCGGAGTTGCGCTCGCTTTTTATACCTTATACGCCGTACCGCTTCTCAGACAATACGACTCCCTCGTCGTGGTCGGCTGGGCGATGGCGATCGGCGGTTTCGCTTTAAGCTTTATCCATGCCCCGTGGGAAGTGGACGTATCTGAATTTTCAGCGGAAGTATACGCTTATCTGGTGTTTGTTATCATTTTGGGTACGATGATCGCATTCTGGTTCTATATCGAGAGCCTGCAATCCCTTTCCCCACAGGAAACGAGCCTGCTTGGCAGCCTCGAACCTCTGTCAGCTGTCCTGACAACGGTCGTTTGGCTGAAAGAACCATTCGGTATGTTCCAGTGGGCAGGAACTGCCTGCATCATTGTCATGACGTTCTTTTTAGCCCTGACTAAAGAAGCTTCTTCTTAGAAAAACCTGGCTTGTTGCCAAGTCCTTATGGCGAAAGCTAAGTTTTTCTTAAACTTTAATCCTTTAACAAAGTTAAACTTTCTTAAAGTACAAGAATGAACAAAAAAATCCCTAAGAGCCGGTTGATCCAACCTTTGCTCTTAGGGATTTTTGAATTGCTTTACGAATTACTCCCCTAACGGGGGTGTATACCGATCTAATGAAAATATGCCTGATTAATTCATTGCTTGTTTAGCTTCTACCGGCTGAGTTTCTTTTTCTTGCTTGAATGCCTTCTTCATCCTAAACGGTGTAATGATTAACACGGCAATCAATGTCAATCCAAGATAGCCGATCAGCGGGTAGAAATAGGCAACCAGTTTGGTAAACCCGAAGAAACTGACAATAAAACCAACCACCATCGTGCCGGTGAAAAACACCTTAAACTGTTTGGTTTCCACTGTAGAAAATCTGGCAGTGAACGAATAGAACATGCTGAGTGCTGTATTGAATATCATGGCGAATATGACGATCGACATGATAACACCTAACACCGGTGATACGGCATTCACAATGGCAAGCATTGGCATATCTGCCTGGCCGACGTGTTCCACTTTTGAAAAAATAGCCAGGTTACTTAATATGATGAGGAGGCCAATACCAAGACCGCCCATTAATCCACCGAGCGCCGCTGTTTTCCGGTTAGTTTCAGCTCCACCCATGACCAGCGCCATGGAAGCTCCTACGGCAATGTTAAACGACACATAGTTGATAGCAGAGATAAACCAGTTCGGCAGCGTTGTCGATATCTCGTTCGCTGTACTGTCCAATTCAGCAAATGTTCCGTCTGCCGTCAAAAAGCTGAAAACGGATATAATCAGAACAAACAAGATGAGGAAAGGCGTGATCCCACCAATGATATTGACAACACGGTCGACCTTCAACATTCCTGCCAACAAAACTAGCACGGTCATGAGGATGGTTCCTGCCACAACCGGTAGTCCAAACTGTTGATTAAGATTGGACCCTGCTCCCGCAATCATGACTACTCCCACACCGAACAAGGTGAAAATAAGGACATAGTCAATAATGGTTCCTAATACTTTACCGCTTATTTGGTAAATGACTTCCTTATGGGAAGTGGTTTTCATCCGGCTTCCGATCCATACAAGCGCCATCCCCGCATAAGCGAATAACGCAGTTGCAAGAACCGCCCCGATGATTCCCAAGATGCCAAAGCTGGTGAAATACTGAAGTACCTCTTGTCCAGAGGCAAAACCAGCCCCGACAATTACTCCTATAAAAGCGCTTCCAATCATTAGTGCATGCTTCATATGATGTCCTCCTGTTCAGTCTTGGGTAACACTATATCATCCTGGAGATGAATTTTAATTGTAAATATACTAAAATAAAAAAGCAACGATTTGTGTATTTACTCAAACGAATATAAAGGAGCGGGCAAATGACTCTACATCCAGACATCCTGAAAGACCAATTAAACGAAAGCCATGTATCCATCGAGGAACTCGCCGATCGTATTGCTGATATTTTCAATTGCCCTATTACAATAGAAGATTCCAATCACAGCCTTATCTCCTATAGCCGACATAGCAGCAATATCGATGAAGTACGTGTTGCTACCATTATTAACCGCAAAGTTCCCGATAAGGTAATTAATGGATTATGGAAAAATGGGATTATGCCAAGGCTCCTTGACAGTGATGAGCCTGTCGTCATTCCCGAAATGAAAGAAACCGGCCTAGGCAATCGGGTTGCGATTTCGATTCGAAAAAATAATGAAATACTCGGATTTATATGGGCGCATGTCTCGGACAGTACCTTTACGAAGGAAGAAATGACACTATTTAAGGAAGCATCGCTGTATGTAAAAAAATTCCTTCTCCAACGCAGAAAGCGGCGGAGGAAATCGGAGGAAGGATACAAAGACTTCTTTTGGCAGCTGCTTCGAGGCGATATTTGGGATAGTGATGAAATTCTCCAAAAGGCGAAGCAGTACAATATGAACCTGGATGGTAATAAAGCCATCGTGGTCCTCCATTTTTCCGATGTAGTAACGGAACAAATGGAGAAACACGCTTATTATTTATCAGAAACACAGGTGAAAGTCTCCGTGATTACACGACTGTTCGATGATGATGATTTTATTATGCTGGTGCGGCTGAAAGAGAACCAGTCTCCGAAACAAACATTGATAGAATTTATTCAGCAATTCATCTTGAAGATGAGTAGCCAATTACAGTTACAGGAGGTTCACGGGTCAGCTGGAATGACGTATCCCTCCTCCCAAAAAATTGTCCATTCCTATCATCAGGCTACAGAAGTTTTAAGGTTAAAAAGCAAATTCCCGGAAGAGCTTGCGAATGTATATTTGTATGAAGATCTAGGTGTTTATCAATTTATTGAGCGCTTAAAAGATTTCCAGAAAAAGAACCACTATCATAATAGACAAATCGAAAATCTCCGGCGATACGACGAAGCCAACCATACCTTTCTCCTGCACACGTTAGAAGCGTATCTAAAGCATGATAGTAACGTGTACCAGGCGGCGAAAGAGCTCTATATCCATCCCAATACGATGAACTACCGGCTGAAACGAATCCGCGAAGTCGGTGGGATCGATCTCAAGGATCCGAATCAAAAGGTGAGCCTGTTTCTGGACTTAATTACAGATAAACTGGATTGACATGCTTTGTGCAAATACACAAAGCATGCTTTTTTTATTTAGCTATTTACCCGATGAAACCGCTTTAACGGCAAGTTACGATGAACAGGAGAAACCATAGAAAAAGGGAGAGATATATCATGATCATTGGGGTACCTAAGGAAATAAAGAATAACGAAAACCGTGTAGCCATGACACCAGCTGGAGTCGTTCACCTGATAAATGCCGGACAAACCGTCTATATCGAAAAAGGAGCCGGTTTGGGAAGCAACTTCAAGGATGAAGAATACGTGGAGGCTGGTGCGGAAATCATCGACCATGCTTCAGACGTGTGGGCAAAAGCGGATATGATTATGAAAGTAAAAGAACCACTTAAAGAAGAATACCAGTATTTCCGTAAAGGACTTATCCTTTTCACTTACCTGCATCTGGCGGCGGAAGCCGAATTAGCAGAAGCATTAATCGAAAACGAAGTCACTGCCATCGCCTATGAAACAATTACGGTCGATCGTACCTTGCCATTGCTGACTCCGATGAGCGAAGTTGCCGGCCGAATGGCTTCTCAGCTCGGTGCGCAGTATTTAGAAAAATCAAAAGGTGGAAAAGGAATCCTCCTTGGCGGCATTCCGGGAGTAAAACGTGGAAAAGTGACCGTAATCGGGGGTGGCGTCGTCGGTACCAATGCCGCTAAAATCGCACTTGGATATGGAGCGGAAGTAACGATCATCGATCTGAACCCTGTACGCCTGCGTGAATTGGATGATATCTTTGGCTCAAGCATCAATACCGTCATGTCCAATCCGTTTAATATCGCAGAAGCGGTTAAAGAATCTGATTTGGTAATCGGCTCTGTATTGATTCCAGGAAGAAAAGCACCAAAATTGGTATCCGAGGAAATGGTCCAATCCATGAAGCCGGGTTCTGTAATTGTTGATGTTGCCATTGACCAGGGTGGAAACTTCGAAACAGTCGACCATCCAACTACCCACGATGAGCCAATCTATGAAAAACACGGCGTGCTTCATTATGCAGTAGCGAACATCCCAGGCGCTGTGCCTCGTACTGCTACTGTGGGACTAACCAATGTCACTGTTCCTTATGCGGTGCAAATTGCTTCAAAAGGTGTGAACCAGGCAGTTCAGGATAATGCCGCTATCCTTGCAGGTCTGAACGTCGTCAATGGCAAAGTAACATATGAAGCTGTGGCGCAGGACCTTGGTTACGAATATGTTTCTCCAGAAAGTGCATTACGTGAAGCAGAACTCGCTCATTAATTGAAAAGTATCCTTCTGCCATAGTGGCAGACAGGATACTTTTTTACCCTGTCAATGACATAATCACATCTATAAAGGGAGGTTTACCCAATGCATCATGAAAGTTATCGTCAGGCGTGGGCAGAAGTCTCCCTGGACGCCTTTCGGGAAAATGTGCTGGCATTCAAAAACCATATCCATCCGAATACAAAACTGATGGCCGTAGTCAAAGCGGACGGATATGGGCACGGTGCAGAAGCAATGGCAAAAGAAGCCGTTGCTGCCGGTGCTGATTATTTGGCTGTTGCACTTCTGGATGAAGCGCTTCTGCTTCGCGAGGCAGGGATAGATGAACCGATCCTTGTCCTTGGCTATACCCCGCCGGATGCCGCTGCAACAGCAATCAGCAAGGAAATCACCCTGACCGTATTCACAACAGACGCAGCAGAAAGCGTACGGCTGGCAGCAGAGTTCCTGAAAAAGCCCGCACGCGTGCACCTGAAAATAGAAACCGGCATGAACCGGATTGGTATAATGGAAGAAGAACAGGCCCTGGAGATAATCGAAGCCCTCACGTCCGAATATGTGTTCATCGAAGGGGCGTTCACTCATTTTGCGGATGCTGATAATCCGGATTCCGCCTATACGAAAGAACAATTTGCAGCCTTCTGCCAGTTTGTTGATTTTTTGGAAAATCACATACCTCTCCCCATCAAGCACTGCTGTAATAGTGCAGCGACAATCGCTTATCCCGAAATGCACCTGGATATGGTGCGGGTGGGTATCAGCCTATATGGATTGTATCCGGAAGAACATCTAAAACCACTCATTTCCTTGAAACAAGTAATGAGTATGAAAGTAAAACCCGTTCTCATAAAAACGCTTGAAGCAAATAACACGATCAGCTATGGCCGCACGTTCACAACAACCCAGCCTAGTACCATCGCTACTCTTCCTATCGGATATGCTGACGGCCTTTCCCGTACCCTTTCCAATAAAGGCGATGTAACGATTCAGGGTAAAAGAGCTCCGATTGTCGGAAGAATATGCATGGACCAGACAATGGTCGATGTTACTGGAATTGTTGGAGTAAAAGAAACAGATACCGTTACTGTCTTCGGTGAACCTTCGGAAGGTTTTATTTCCATGGGAGAAGTAGCCGATCATATGGGAACCATCCATTATGAAACAGCCTGTCTGATTGGAAAACGCGTACCGCGAGTCTACGTAAAAAACGGAGAACCGGTTGAACAGAAAGTATTAACACAACAGGCCTAATAGCTTTTACAACAATTAAAAAGGAAGCGGCGTTATTATCGACCGCTTCCTTTTTAATTGATTTTTCACGGTATGAAATTAATCCGTATTACCCTTTATGCTGATAAGCATCCAAGTATTCCCATACCACCGTACCAACCGATTTAGCGGCGACAAGCAGACAATCTTCATCGATATCAAATTTCGGATGATGATTGAAATATGGTTCCTTAACCCCTTTAGGCGTACACCCGATAAAGAAATAGGACCCAGGAATCTTTTCCAGATAATATGCAAAATCCTCAGAAGGTGAAAGCTTTGGAAACTCCTTCACCTCTTTAATATCCTCATCAGCCGTGTTTTTCAAGGTATCTGCCACAAACGCAGTCATCTCCGGATCATTGTATAGCGGTGGATAGTCTGGTTCATACGCTAAATCACAGGTCACCCCGAAGGTTTCTTCGATTCCTTTAGCGATTCGCTGTATCTCCTTACTGATGACATCCTTCGTTTCATGATCGGAGTAACGGATATCTCCTTCAATCTCAATGCTATCCTTAATGACATTAAAGCTCCCTTTCCCATCAAAGGATCCGATCGTCACTACGCCGGTACGAAGCGGGTCTACTCTGCGGCTGACAATCGTCTGGGCAGCTGTCACAAAATAAGAACCGGCAACGATGGCATCGTTCGCCTTATGCGGAGAGGATCCATGCCCGCCGCTCGCCTGTATCCGGAGTTTAAAGTAAGCCCGGCCATTAAACGTATAACCGCTGTGGTAGCCGACCGTTCCTGCAGGTGCCATTGGGAGGACATGGATACCGAAAACCGCTTCTACGTCATCCAGATACCCTGCTTCCACGATACTTTTCGCCCCGCCTGGAGGTACTTCTTCGGCATGCTGGTGAATGATTTTTACCGTGCCATGGATGTGCGCTTTCATTTCGATCAGACTATCAGCGAGCACTAATAGATATGCCGTATGGGCATCATGGCCGCAGGCATGCATGATTCCTTCATGCTTCGACTTGAACGGCACCTCTGCTTCTTCGTTGATCGGCAGCGCATCAAAGTCTGCACGTAAGGCCACCACTTTGCCGGGTTTCCCGCCTTTGATGGTGACAATGATGCCATGCCCATTCCCGGCTTCTGTCTCGATATCAACGCCTTTCCCCTCGTAAAAGTCAGCAATATAGGCTGCTGTTTTTTCCTCTTGAAACGAAAGTTCAGGATTCTTATGCAAATGACGACGAATGGCAATCATCTCATCTTCCCGTTCTTCTAACCTTTTCATTAATTGTTCGACCATTCAGAAAGACCCCTTTCATTCCAGGTTCCGTATATTTTATTGCTCTGCTGCCTGCTCCAGGTATTGGTCCTCTTTTTTATGAGTCACTCCAGGTACCAGTACCACGATAGACAATAACGAAACGGCAGCAAATATGACATTGGTGATGATACCGACAGTGGCAGAGATGTGTACCGTACTGATCGAAGCGACCGTACCGTATACAGTGGCAGAAATAGCAATACCGAACGCGTTACCAAGTGAACTCGCCATTTTATAGATACCGGAAGCTTCCCCAACTTTGTGGTCAGGCGCAGAAGAAACCGCTGTATCCGTAGAAGGGGTGGCATAGATGCCAAGACCTAATCCGAATAAGATAAATCCGATGAACACCACGGCTGTATAGATTAAATCAGGCAGGAATGTCAGCCCCATGACAGCAACCCCTACCAGTGTGATCGAGGAGCCCCAGATCATCGGTTTTTTCGCTTCTGTTTTCTGCATCAATTTTTCCCCTACTCGTATCATGGACAGGACAGCGACCAGGTATCCCAGGGAAAGAAGTCCTGATTGAAAAGCAGTAAAGCCGCGCCCAACCTGGACGTACGTATTAGCTACAATTAATGTACCTGCTACTGCATTAAGCAGGAAATTCGAAATCGTCGCACCTGTATATGGCTTATTTTTAAACAACTGAAAGTCAATCAACGCATTTCTTCTCTTTGCTTCATATTTCACAAATACAAGGATACCAAGGATAGCCAATACAGCTAAAGCTATAGTCGGAAAGCTTGTCCAGCCAAGAGCAGCTCCTTGAGTAATGAATACATTGATGGCAAGCATTGTCACAATGAATATCCCTAATCCACCAAAATCAAATTTAAATTTGCCAACGGTTTGCCCCTTGCTTTCCGGAACTTCTTTTAGAAGCCACAATGCCAGGACAGCGAAAATAATGGAGAAAACGAAAATCCATTTCCATCCCATATAAGTAGCAATAGCTCCTCCGGCAAATGACGTCAACCCGGAGCCGCCCCAGGAACCGATTGACCAGAAGCTGAGTGCCCGCTGTCTTTCTGCTCCTTCAAAATATGCTTTCATCAACGCAATGGTTGCCGGCATAATACAAGCGGCAGACAAGCCTTGCAGCACCCGGCCGATGATCAGTAAGACAGCCCCTTGAGAAAGTACCAGCAGTAATGAGCCGAGAATACTTAAAATCAGACCAAAATACGTAATCTTCTTTCTGCCGACGCGGTCTGCTAATCCGCCGGCGACAACGATAAACAACCCGGAAAATAACGATGTTAAACTGATAGCAATGTTCAATACACCTAACTCAACACCCAAATCACTTTGCACAGCAGGAACAATATTTACCATCGCCTGGGCAAATAACCAAAATGTAATAACACCAAATACAATACCTGCAATCATCTTGTTCGTACCTTTATAGTTGGCAGCTTCCATGATGATCCCCCTCATTTCACAATTAGTAATTGCGATGATTTTAATAATAAGCTTATTATGCTTTTATTATAGGAAATCGCTGCCCCGCTCCTTAAGTACATTTTCATCTTATTCAAGCCTGTTCCTTACCTTCTTGTTGAACAGGCGATTAAATAGGTAAAAAATCCACCGTCTTTTTTTGATCCATTAAAAAAAAGACCAACACGTCCTGCATTGATCTTTTCGATAAAAGGCTATTCATGTTATGATTTTTCGTATTTCGAAAAAATGAATGGCATTAAAGGATAAAAATGAATAAAAAGACCATTCACCTTCAAACACTTCATCGAATATTTCCAGAGAAGGCTGGCTCGTTTCCGTAATATAACGGATGACTTCTTCATCTATCCCGAATTTACTGTTCAGGCTGCGCCATTTGCTGTACAGGGCCCCGTGGTCTTTATCAAACACACGCTTTCGAATCTGATATTCGCCAGGTTCCAGGTTAGTAATTGTCACATGAAAGTCTTTATTCAATTTATCCGACAACGATTCCTGAGTAGAATAATAAGGGTTTACAGTATTATAATTCAACAGGATCAACTGGTAGCCCCCATCGGTTTTGGTCATTACATATTCGTTTCCGATTGAGATAACACGGCCTTCGAGCCGCTTCAAAAGCTGCATGGCAAAATACACGGGCCGTTTCCCGCTGAAATAGTGAAACAGCTCCATCCCATCCAGACTGATTCTTCTGTTTTTATCCCTTTTTTCATGCTGTTCGGTATTGATCCAAAAGCCGATCGATTCCACTTCGCTCGCGATTTCCATGGCGCTTTTCAATACCAGCGCCCCACGGAAGAAGGTTCCGTTGGTATAACGGGTATTTCCCGTCAGTGTATTCCAGTTGATCAGATGGATCGGCATATTCTGATAATGTTTCCTGACATACGTTTTTACCATTTTCGTTTTATCTTTAATAAAGCTGGACGATAACGCAAACCGCTCATCTTCAAAATGTTCAAAATCAATCATCTCATTCTGATTGCTTTCATACCCGATAAAATCGATCGGCACCTGCTCTTCCAGCATCGTTTCGTGGGTTTCAGGCGGCCGTCCTTCTTTATAAGAGAAAGGTAAAAAAACGCCTGCCTGCGTATTCGGGACCAGTTCCTTGATTGCTTGATACAGCTTCACATAAACCCTTCGCAATTCCTCATAACTGACTGCCGTGTGAAAAGGTTCATAAAAAAGAAAACGCCAGGAAGACACAAACGCATTCCCATAAACGTTGAGGCTATGCTTAAGAAACTGACGTAACGCTCTAAAGTAGGTTTCTTCATCCTCGGTAACTTCCTTATATTCGATCCGGATAAACAGGGAGAACCCATGCTTCTGTAAGAAGTTCAGGGCGGCATCGGCATTATAGAACGGGGATGTAGTGGCAATCACTTCATCCGTTTCGACAGCAGGGGCGATAATCGAACCTTTGATCAGGCGCTGTACCCCAATATAATCCAATCCCAATTCCTTTTTCGTCATCACTAATTGTGAACGGACATCCTCCCTCAGTACTTCGCTCAATTCCCCGATCGAAAGCGTATGTTTAGGAAAGTTTAACTCCTGATTAAGAGGATCGCTTGCAGCATCGATCGTTAACTCGTCCGCTCCCCATTCTGTATTGACAAAGGAACTGGTGACATCTTCATTAAGAAACCGCTGCAATTTTTGCAGGATATTTTGAAATTGCGGTGCCTTTCCCACATTTTCCAGGTGATAACTTTTAATCAAATCCTCGGTATCTTTCCGGTTTTTTTCCCGATAGACATTAGGGGTTTGCTGATACATTTTCTGAAAAAGCTGGGAAAAAGATTTCGCACTGGAAAAACCGTTATCGATGGCAATTTGCTCGATGGTATGTGGAGTGTAGAGTAAATCCTTAACAGCGTGATTCAGACGAATTTCATTTAAAAACCGGTTAAAACCGATATCCATCTTCTGTTTGAAATACCGGGACAGATAGCCCGGTGAGAGGTAAAAATGGTCGGCTGTATCGCTAAGCGTGATCGGCTGTTTATAATTCTCTTCCATAAAACGGATAATCTCATTGATACGGGATTCATTTGACAGATGGGCTTCTGTACGAATCGCTTTCTGCTTGAAACTGCGTGCTAAAACCAGCAAAATTTCACTCAAGTTTGCCTGCATTTCAATACGGTAACTGTCACTTTTCCGATAGTTGGAAATCAGCATTTCTGCAAGTAACTTCCGTATCGTCTTCACTAATGGCTCCCGCCCCATATCGATTTCCTTGGAATAACAAGAAAATCGATAATCCTTATAGGCAGGATAATACTTATTCATATAAGCACTGGTAATTGTAACCGTCAGCACCCGATTATTGCTGCTGCCTTTGATTTGATACAGCTGATTTTGATTAATGACCAGCAGGTCTCGTTCCTCCAGCTTATAAAAACGGCTATTGGTTTCTACGGATAACTCCCCATTGATGACAAGCATCAAAAGGACTCCCTGATTTATCCGGGGATGCAGTACATCCACTTCCTGCAAATGAATCCTATAATCATTTTCATGCCCCATGGCAATTCCCACCTCTACTCATTGACACGTCATTCTTTACTATGTAGTCTACCCCTGCAACATTCTAATTGAAAGCATCTCATCCATCAGTTTATCAAAAAATTCTTCCATTCCCCATCTTTTCCGTTTACTTCGTTAACGGGATCCTATTACAACCTAACGCAAAAAAACAAACTCAGAAAAAAATCACCCCCCCATGAGCGGAAGGCCCGCGGTGGATGATTCTATCTTATGCCGCCCCCCATGAAGGAGCCCTACTATACCGATCGTAATCGACCTTATTTTCGCCAAAAAGCAGAATAGTCTTCCTTGTCTTTTATATTAAATGTTATCATTTTTTCCAATAAGGAGTAATCAACAGGACGATTCCACGGCATGCGCATTAACTGTTTCGTGTGATCATAACCAGCCTGTTTGATTTCCTCTGAAAATTGATTGATCCCCGCCTGTTCCGGTGCCACGGCCAGGTGTTTTTTGGCAACACTGAAAGCGATAATAAAGGTTCCCTGATCCGTAAACATCGGCTGATTCCATTTTACTTCCTGCTTTAACTGCGGGAACTGCTCAGCAACCCATTGCAACACTTCCTCCGTGCGTTCGCGGTGATCCGGGTCATCAATCTTTGCTAAAAAATCCTCAAACACTTCCATCCTCGTACCTCCTCACATTTCCAGCTTCTCGGGTGAAACGATGATCCCATCTTCATCTACATACACATAATCACCCGGATTCCATACGGTATTCCCAAATTCTAAAGGAATATCTGTTTCTCCTTTACCTTCTTTCTTACTTTTCAACGGGATCGTGCCCAGCGCCATGACTCCCACATCCGCTTCAACGACTTCCTTGCGATCTCTTATGTACCCGTTGACAATGATACCAGACAAACCTCTATCTGCCGCGATTTCTGCCAGGTTGCCACCCAGCAGCGCACAGTTTTTCGAAGCCATCCCATCCACCACTAGCACATTACCGGCAGGGATCGTCTCCAGGGCTTTCCGTACGAGCACGTTATCATCCTTCACCTGTACCGTGGAAATCGGGCCAAAAAAGCTTTTCTTTTTACCAAAACTCTCATACGATGGGTCCACAAGACGAATCTTTTCCGGGTATTGATCACATAAATCGGTTGTTTTAATATTCATTTTTCTGTCTCCCTTTCTTCATGATTTGTCCCTGTATTTATTTCTAGAAAAATGTAAAAATCCCTCTTTACATGTTAATTTCCTTACAGGGCAAACTAATAAACTAAAGGAGGGAGAAGATGAACTTTTCAGGTGACATCATCGCCGGAGCGTTCGACCAGTGTAATGACGCATTTATTTTGCAGCAGGTGAAACAACTATCTACCAGCTCATCCCTTAATAAAGATCAATTTGATGCTATCTATCACTATCTGAGAACCAATCAGGATGACCCCGGCGGGCAGGTGTTATCCTTGAATGATCAAATGCTGGTCCGCCTGACTCAGGAAGAGCTGCAGGATTTCATCGAGGACTTGGACAGGATAAAAAGTATTTTTTGGAGCTAGGTGAAGAACTTCTGCCCTAACACAAAGTCCTTCTGACTTATATCTATCCAAAATGAGCACAGAATTTCCTTAGGATTCTGTTTCACCAATACCAAATAAACAGAAAAACGCCGGGATAAACGTCAATCCCAGCGCATTAAAATTCTAAACCAAACTGCTCTTTTGCAAGCAATTGGAACGTTGTTTGATCTATATCCCGTTTTTGGCTCTTCCCATCTATCCACTCGGTGTAAGAAGTACCGGTCAGTGTTTTGCTGCCTTCCGGGGTAAGTTTGACCGCCAGCGGATTTTTATTAAAGGGAGAGTGCTCATGATGTTGAATGATCTCCTGCACTTCATTTAATTCTGCCACTTCTGTTACCGGCCGCGTGGCATCAAAGGCATACCCGATCTGCCAGTCGGTCTGCTTGTGTTTCACCTTCATTTCCAACAGATGATCTCCATATGGGCTGTCTTCCCGCTTCACCCGGAACTGCCCATTTGCCGAACGGATAGTTTTCCCTGTCAATGGAACGGGCCGGAGCGGCAAGTTTCCTCCGAATCCGTTATCCACCAGCCAGGATTCTCCATGCTGTTGAAGGATGATGGCAACATGCGTCCTGCCAAGATGCGTCCAGTCCTGCTTCGCTTCGACAAAAACTTCCCCGCGCACAAGCTGGGCATCAAAGCCATTTTCGAGGAGGAATAAATAAAGCAGAGCATTGAGTTCGTAACATACGCCGCCTTCTTTTTCCTCAAGTAACTTTTTAATTAGATTTCCCTTTGTCAACGGGAGTGTCGTGCCATTCAAAATCCGTGCGTTTTCAAAAGGAAATGTCCATGCAGTTCTTTCAAGCAAATCATCGAGCGAATCCATTGTGAGATTTTTACCTTCAGCCATTCCGATTCGTTTGCGAAATAAGTCATTCAGTCTCTTCATTAACCCACCTCCGATTAGTAGCGTTTAGCCTGTTATCGTTTCACTTTCAGCTGGTGTCCTAATGATAATCATATAACTTCCATAACGAAAAGACACCTGAACACCCTTCACCTTTACTTCTACTGGAAATGGCTATTCGCTTGCAGGAAGAACTGGGATTGCTCGTAATTATAGGTCACAACAGAGAAATCGAACGGCTGTCCGTTAGTTAAATGAAACACGGTTTCTACGTCCAGTTTAGGTGCTCCGGCTTCTAGCCCGAGATAACCCGCTTCCTCCTCGGTGAGCCTGTCGACGTGAAGGTACATATCCGAAAACCCAATTTTTAACCCTAAACCTTCCTGGATATAATGGAAAATAGATTCTGATACGATTTCTCTGTTCAAGTAAGTAACGTAAGCTTTGTTGAAAAAAGATTCTTCCAAACACAGTGTCTCTCCATTAATGTAACGGACCCTTTTCACATAATAAACCTTGTCATCCACTTCCAAATTCAGATTACGAGCAGCTTCTGCTGTCGGTTTACGAATATCCAATTCAATCACATCAGAGGTTAATTGAAATTCATCTAAATCTTTTTTGAACCCCTGGTTGGAAAGTAAGCTGATGTACCCCTTTCGCTTTTGTCTTCTTACAAAAATCCCACTGCCTCTTACCTGGAAGATAACACCCTTTTTTTCCAATAAATCCAGGGACTTAGTCACGGTACTTTTACTTGCCTCAAATTGGTCCATCAATGTAGCGAGAACAGGTAGCTTATCCCCCTGCTGCAGCTCATGTTCTTCTATATATGTTTCTATTTCTTCGGCGATCTGCTGGTACTTTAACATACACATACCTCATTATCCTGAAATTTTCTGGGCTCATTATAGCATAAAAAGTTAAGCATAGGTCATCCTATTGCATTGTGTAACATTAATATTTTTATACCGGCATTGATAAATTATACCGATACAATTATAATGTCATTATACCTTAGATATCGAAAGTAATGTATTTGTATGGATATAACAAGGAGGAAGAATTACCATGAACAATATGCCGAAAGATTTCTTATGGGGCGGCGCATTAGCGGCCCACCAGTTCGAAGGCGGATGGAATAAAGGCGGTAAAGGCCCGAGCGTCGTCGACGTCATGACCGCAGGCGCCCACGGCGTACCGCGAAAAATCACACAAACAATCGAAGAGAATGAGTTCTACCCGAACCATGAAGCGATCGATTTTTATCATCACTATAAAGAGGATATTGCACTATTCGCGGAGATGGGGCTGAAATGCCTGCGCACCTCGATCGGCTGGAGCCGTATTTTTCCTAACGGTGATGAAGACGAGCCAAATGAAGAAGGTCTGCAATTCTATGATGATGTTTTCGATGAACTGCTTAAACATGGCATCGAACCCGTCATCACCCTGTCCCACTTTGAAATGCCACTTCATCTCGCAAGGGAATATGGTGGATTTCGCAATAGAAAGGTTGTCGGCTTTTTCGAAAAGTTCGCAGAAACCTGTTTCAATCGCTATAAAGACAAAGTAACCTACTGGATGACGTTCAACGAAATCAACAACAAAATGGATGTCGACAATCCATTGTTCTTATGGACCAATTCAGGAGTTACCGTAGAAGAAGGCGAAAACGCAAAAGAAGTGATGTATCAGGCGGGACACCATGAGCTGCTCGCAAGTGCTCTCGCAGTGGCGAAAGGAAAAGAAATCAACCCGGATTTCCAGATTGGCGCCATGGTTTCTCACGTGCCGATCTACCCTTATTCCTCGAACCCGGACGATATCATGTTGGCGGAAGAATTGATGCGACAGCGTTATTTCTTCCCGGATGTCCAGGTCCGCGGTTATTATCCAAACTATGCTTTAAAGGAATTCGAACGGGAAGGTTACGATATCAGGTTCGAAGACGGTGATGATGATATCTTACAAAATGGCACCGTCGATTACATCGGGTTCAGCTACTATATGTCCACTACCGTCAAAAGTGACGCAAAGAACAACAACACCGGTGACATCCTGAACGGGGCATTGCCTAATGCTGTGAAAAATCCTTACCTGAAAGCGAGCGACTGGGGCTGGACCATCGACCCGGTTGGTTTACGCTACGTATTGAACCGCTTGTATGACCGCTATCAGATTCCATTATTTATCGTAGAGAATGGCTTTGGAGCTGTTGATACAGTCGAAGCAGACGGTGCCATCCATGACCAGGATCGCATCAATTACCTGAAAGCACACATCGAAGAACTGGAAAAAGCCGTCATTTACGATGGTGTCGACCTCCTTGGCTACACACCCTGGGGAATTATCGATATCGTCTCGTTCACGACCGGCGAAATGAAAAAACGCTACGGGATGATTCACGTCGACCGTGACAATGAAGGAAATGGTTCGATGAAACGCTCGAAGAAGGATTCCTTCGAATGGTATAAACGTGTCATCGCAACCAACGGCGAAGATTTATACTAGTCATGAAAAACTTGAAATAATAAAAGGGGACTTCCACGCGCTGGAAGCCCCCTTTTTCTCTGTGTTATTTAACGGCTAAATGGACGTTTCTTATGGGTCATCTTCCTGATACCGCACGAGCCCATAGAGTAATTTCAATCAAAAGAGCAAGCAGGACCACCCATGCCAAAACGGGCAAGAAGAAATGATGGAATTCGTTTAGCAGATTCCCTTCATAGCTGTTTCCTCCCATCGCCATTGTAAAAGCAAAAAACATCCCAAAAGTGAAATTCCGTGACCACTGGCTGATATGGTAGGTAAAGATACCTTTTCTCCAGCCTTTTTGCTGCACCCGTTTGACGGCGCGTATGATCTCCACACCCTCCACGAAGCAAAATACGACCAGTACAAACAGCCAATAATAATAAAGAAACAAACCATCCAGCATATTTGTTGTAATAATAGCAAGGCCTGTAATTGAAAGGGCGCCATGGATAATACAGTTTGTGTTTGTCCAGTCCTCTATAATAGACCAGCCTGTTGCCAAATAACGCTTCAAAATTAAAATAAGTCCGTTCATATAAAAAAACACACCGAAGGCAAATGCAGAAAAAATTAACAAGTCAGGCAAATTTGGAAACATTTTCACCCATAGAACGACTAGTGATTGTGCTGCAACAGCAGACAACAGGACAACACCATGAGTCGCATGGAAGGTTGGCCGCTGCCACAACCGTTTGAAATTCCTGATGCTTATATAAATAAAATATACCGACAAGAACGAGTTAATTACGGCCACACCCACCGCCAATGAATGAAGCAATGGCGTATAGTGTTCCAGCACGATCCCCAACACCGAAAAACCGGCGATCCAGGAACCAATAACAAAAGAATTAACCGGGTTATTTAAAAAAGGAGTAAGAAAGCCTTTTTGAAATAACTGCCGAACTAATTTTGAGTAAATAACGATAGCCAGAAACAAAAAAGTTAATGCGAACCATCGTTCTGCAGATTGGTTTACAAAATGACTCATGACCCCATGCAAGAAAATACCCAAAGCCATAACGATTGCCCCTGAGGCTGGATTAATTACTTTTTTCTCTATTACATCCATTCTTGTTCGACTCCTCTTTCGCGCGACTGACCTTTTTATTGTACGATTTTTTTATAATTATTTAAAGCGACCGGATATTAGAGGCAGGGTAAGCAGAGGTGCTGAACGGAAACCTTTACATGATAATGAGAAACATTTTCTTTATTCATCCGTATATAGGAATAGACAACCATTAAGAAGGAGGACCAGTATGGTTTTAATGGAAGAGCTTACATCATTGAAAGATATATGCGGAGATTTAAAAACAATTGAGAAAAAAGATGAGGTGGACAGAAAAAAAGATTGTCATGATGGTGACGGCCGTCTATGTGACCAGTGACCGACAATTTGATATTGATTGCTATGTGAAAGTTTCTGAAACAATTAAACAAGAAGCCAGCATGTTTTCCTATTTGAACTCCCCGCTGCGATACACGGTATCAGCTATGCTGGATACCCGTTTTGATGTTCCTATCCGCGCCTTTTCCGATATGATGCAAATCTATGAATCTATGATTCGAAGCGGATTCAACCGTTCCCAGTATACCTACCTTGCCGCTGCGGCGATCATGCAGGATCACATGGAGAATGCTGACTTGATGGAAAAAGTGGAACGGGCGGTTTCGATTCACCGGTTAATGAAAAAGGAACATCCATTTCTCACCTCCAACGATGATTATCCACTGGCTGCTTTGTTGGCTCAACGGGAAAAAGAAATGGAAAAGCTCATCGACCAGGTTGAATATATATACCGCGCACTCAATCAAAATGGATATTGGAAAGGGATAAATTCTTAAGCCATATGCTTACACTGGATGAGCAGCACACACCAGACGAACTAGTAGAGCGCACAATCCGAGCATCAGAGTCATTAAAGAGATCGGAAATCCGTTTTAAAAGTTTACTTTATCCGGAAGCAGGCTTACTCGCATTCCTTGGTGATGACACAAATGATCTAAACGAAGTCCTGACATTCAAGGACGCCCTGGACCAGGAAGCACCCTTCCGTTGGCAAAAAGATATGAATGTCAAGGTAGCGGTTAACATTCTGGTCAGCCATCAGCTGCGTGAAACCAACACCATTCAAACAGGATTGTTCACCACACTGGAAACTATCCTGCAAGCCCAGCAGGCTGCAACCCTGGCAGGGGTAACAGCCACTACTGCGCTTCTTCCTCCAACAGTAGCGGACAATAAAAGCCTATATGGAGTTTTAATCAAAAAACTCCATATAGGCTTTTTCCTGTTTATAATAGTCCAATCGATCCTGTAACGTCCCAGTATGAAATTCAAACTTATGGCCGTCAGGGTCTTCAAAATATATGGACCGCTTGTCCCTTTTATCTCTTGGCCTGCCAGGTAAAATAGTAACACCCAAATCATTTAGCTTTTGATACATTTTGTCAAAATCGCTTTCGTCAATGGAAAAGGCAATATGAGTATAGGAATCCTTTATTTCATTACGTGGGATTCCGTTCTCTTCATTGAGCGCAAACCACATACCATGAACATCAAAGTATGCCGTACTTCTGCCTTTCACCAACAGCCTGGCATCAAAAACATTCCTATAAAACTCGACGGATCTTTCTAAATCCGAAACGGAAAACAAAAAGTGATTGAGTCCTTGTATCGACATATATAGCCTCCTAATTACTTGTTAGCGGAAGAATAAAGCATAAATGAAAAATGCTAATAAAATGATAAGTATAAGTATTCCGGTACTTTTCCACCCCAAGCCGCCAACTAAATCCGGCAGTCCTCCACCATGGATACTCCCCGATGGATTCCTCTTTAACTCTTCCTGGTTCATTCGCTCCCGTCTTTCTTCTGGACTTTCTTTTTCCCCAGTCACTTACACACCTCCCCTAAGGCTAAAAAATAGCCTAACAAAACTGTCCGTCACACCAACGGCTTCACTAACTCAATTTCATCCCTGATCGGAATACCTTCATTACCAAGTAAAGGGATCTCGGGTTTGATCTTTCTTGCTTGATCCACTGCATTATTTATAATCTTGGACATTATGTATCCCCGTTTTTGGTAAAACTTCAATGCCAACAAATTATCGTTGGTGGTGATAAGTTTTATACGGGTACAATTTTCTTTACTAGCAAGGTTTTCCACTTCCTGAACTAAGGATGAACCAATTCCTTTTCCTTCTTCCACACTATCTAATGAAATGATTTCACATTCGTTACCTTTTATGATGTAAGTAATCAAGCCGATGATGTTTTCATCTTCGTTTATTACAGTAAAGCCATCCAGCGCACTGCAGTCATAAACTCCGCTGGAAATCACCATTCCCGGGCTGCCCCAATGCAATTTAAAGAAGTCTACTATTTTACTTTTTGAAATATCATTAGTAGATTGAATGTTCATTTTAGTCTCCCTCGCGTCCTGTCAACGATTTAAATAGTCTAGCAATCTTTTATGATATCCACTAAAGTGAAACGTTCATGATTTTCAATGATCTCAGACCGGCACACCCCTCGTTGATCGATCGCTATGACATAAAATTGATCGTGCAACCTTTCTTTTTGATGATATGTAAAATCAAAACAGCTTTCACCAGGGCCGCCATGTAAATTAAGGACAGGCTGTTTTTCCTTTGCCCCAAACTCTTCAACGTAAAGTTTCTTCCCTCTAATTTCTATTAATCTGCCTTCCATCTCTGTTCCTCCCTTCCATAAATTTTTCAGGAAACCCATTCGAATTACACAATTTAAAATCCCACCATTATTTTCGATACTCCATCAACCAGCAATCTCTGTATTCTCCTTCGTGAAGCTCATGTTTGGGGAGTAATTTTACTTTTTTAAAACCACTTTTCTCATAGCATTTAATAGCCCTTGCGTTCCTTATTTGGGGATCCATCACTACCAGGTCTGCCTTTTTTTGTACTAATAAGAAGTTAGCCATAGAGGTAACGAGTAAGGTGCCAAGCCCTTTATTCCAATATGCTGCTTCCCCAATAAACTGGTCTATTCCATATATAACTTCATCCCCATACCCATATTCTCTTTTGGTATCCTCCTCTAATAGATAGAATTGAATATATCCAATTTCACTTCCTTCAAAAGCGACGATACACTTATTAACATAGTCGTTAGGATCATAAAATTCTTTTTTCACTTTATCTTGATCAAATGGATTGTCTCTTCCTTCATAAAACTCAAGAACCCTTGGATCAGATAGCCATTTTGCCAGCAGGGGACTATCCTTTTGTTCTAATTTCCTCACCAGCAAATTTTTATTCTGAAATAGTATAGCAAGCCCCCCTTTATCTCCGTTTACGTTTCGAGACTCCAATCGCATGAACAGAAGGTTATATTTACATACGAAACAGCTAGGGTTTAGTTTCAAAACTTCCCTTATTTAAATTTACCTCCTCTGATTATCAGATAAAAGAAAAGGAGCCTGATTTGTTTATGAATCAGGCTCCAACTAGTTACTGTTTACTTTTTAATTCTTCATAGTGACGGACTACTTCTTTGGTGATCTCACTGTCTTCTTCCAGCTTACTTACTTCTTTCAGAACATAAGCAACCCCGTGCTCTTCGATCATTTCCTGGATTTTCATAGCTTCTTCATCCTCGTTGTGATCAAACAATAACGCTGCTGCGATCGCTTTAGCCAGATTGGTATAGGATAAACCTGCTTTTTGCGCCTGGGTGGCCGGACGAATTAAACGGTCTTCCGGGCCAAGCTTCCTCATCGGAGCGCGTGCTACTCTTGTCACGTTATCATTGAGATAAGGATTTTTGAAGCGTTCAATATTCTTGTTGATATAGTTTAAATGGTCGTTTTTATCGAGACCGTATTCATTGATCAGGTAGGATCCAGTCTCTTTTAGTGTTTCCCTGACTTGATTGGCAACTTCTTCATCGGAGAGGGTCTCGTCAATGGTCTCTTTCCCGGCAAGATAACCAAGATACGCAATAACCGCATGTCCTGTGTTCACCGTAAATAGCTTTCGTTCAATGAAAGGAGCGAGATCCTCTACAATCTTCATTCCTTTTACCGGTGGAATAGATTCTTTTGTTTCCACCACCCACTCATAATAGGGTTCCACAAGGACATCTAAGGAATCCTGATCCTGAATTGGCACGATGCGGTCAACAGCCGAATTAAAGAAATAGACCCTTCCTTCGATCTTTCCTTTCATTTTATCGTCCAGATGGGCGAATACATAATCTCTTAACAATGCTGTTGCTCCGATTTGGTTTTCACACGCAATGATATAAAGTTTTTCATCAGTTGTATTGATACGTTCAGAAACCCCGCGGGCAATCAATGGTGCTATCTTTGGCAAAATGTTCGGTCCGATCGCTGTCGTCAGGTAGGCTGCATTTTTAATCGCTTCTACCACTTCGTCTTCCTGACTGCTATTATTTAATCCAGAAACGTTTTCGACAGCTACGGTCTCTTGCTGTTCGGTCGCTAATTTAACCTGATAGCTTCGTTCTTCATTTAATTTATTGATGATCTGGTCGGCGATATCGACAAATGTTACATGGTAACCAGATTGGGAAAATAGCGCGCCTATAAAACCTCTGCCAATGTTTCCTGCTCCAAAATGAACCGTTTGCTTCACCATCATCATTCCTTTATCAAATTATTTTTTAGATAGACCAGAAATAAATCTTCCAGCTTTTTTCGAATCATCGCTTCATTAGAAGAAGAGAAGATCATCATGGCCACATCACTTTCTATCAAGCTGGTACTGATGAGACTCAGGATTTCCTGTTCCCGGTTACTCAAGTTTTCAGGAGCCAGCATTAAAAGGAGGTTCTTCATTTGCATGGGCTGGCCATCCATCCCCTTGATCTCACAGGGCTGCTCTAAGTGGGATACTCGGAAGATAAGCTCATGGATACCTTCATCACGACAATGAAAGAGACCCATATTCGTATTTGGGATACCTAGTCCGCCTTTCCGCTCTCTTTCTGTAAGCTGGTGCATGACATTAGGAGCATCTGTGAGAAGCCCCTCCTGTTCCGCCTGTTCCACCATTTGCCCTAAAACATCCCAGTGATTTCCATCTCTCTGCTTTCGGTATACACTCAGGTTCTTCAGGATGGCATCCATACTGGATTGAACGTCTTTTATTTCCTGCAAGAGACTCTTTACATCCTGCTGTTTTGTTTCTGTTTTAGGCGAGGTATCCTGCTGGGCACCAGGGCTTAAATAGTGATTTTTGCTTGTCAGCTTTTCCAGGTTATTCTCCAGGTAACTCTGGATAAACCCGATGTCCTTCTCACTTAACAACGGACTAACAAGAATGTAGTCAATATTCGTAAAAGGGAGTCTGACAGTGGAAATCACAAGCTCATAGTCATCGAGATTTGCTGTTTGAAAATCTTTAATCGATAAAATCTCAACATCTGTAATCTCTGCCAGTTCTTTTTGAATACGGCTTGCCAGCATCTTAGAAGCACCGATACCTGTAGGGCAGACGATTACTGCTTTAATTTTTACTTTCTCTTCCTGCATCAGCAACGCTGAACCAAAGTGCAAAACGATAAAGGCAATTTCATCATCGGGAAAATCAATATCCTTAAATTCTTTTTCCAGGGCTTTTTTAACCGCCATGAATAAGACCGGATATTTCCTTTTTATTTCTTCAGTCAATGGGTTAAATAACTCCAGTTGTTGTTTCAAGCGAAATATCGATGGCTCCATATGTGCCAATAATCCTTGAAATAAAGAAAAGTCATCGGATAAATCCACATGCAGCATCGAAGAAACATCCTTGATGACATTTTTAATCAATTTTCCGAGCAGTACACTGTCATAATATACGACATCAGTAGCGTGCACTTTTGAACCTCTTAAAATAATCGTTAAAAAATGGGCATCGCTAGTGGTGATTGGAATCGAAAGATTTTCTTTCAGCTCCCGGCCTATCGTTCGGATTAATTGAAATTCATTTGTATCTTCATTTGCTGCCTGATAATTGTCTGGCAGCAAAAAATTATTCTGGGTCCGCTGGATTGTCAGGCAAATATGAACAATAAGCCCGATATAATCACTATCGGCTAATCTTGTTTGCCCTTTATTGATTTTTTGATTAACCAGCTTGTCTATCATTAATAAATATTCCGGAGAAAAATATCCTAGTATTTTCTCCTTCTTCTCCTCTTCTTGTTCCAGTAAGTACAAATTTTCGATTAACTCTTCGTAAAAATAGACTAAGAAGTAGCTGGCAAGTGCATGCCGTTTATTCGCTTCATCTGCAATAAGCTCGACTCCTACGCCTCTTTTTCTTGTAAGGGTAATAGAAAATTTTTTTAACCAGTCCGAAAGTTCATCCAGATAGGTAGATAATGTTGCACCGCTTACCCCAAGCTCGTTGGCGAGCACTTGTTTTTTTATTAAAGGACCTTCATGCAGCAAAGTAATAAGCAATCTCAGCTTTCTTTCTTCGGGTGTTTCATCGGTAGGATCGACACCGGTCAATGTCTGTATGAGCCTGAAAATCTGTTCGTTTTTACCATCGATAAAAAGACCATCATCCGCAGTACGGTTCAATTCCAATTCAAATTGCTGTAAGACCTTATCAATTGATTTCAGGTCTCTTTGAATCGTTCTCACGCTCACATTCAGGTACGAAGAAAGAGAGTGAACCGTATGATTCCCCGACGTTCGGACAATTAAATCAATGATGGATTTTTCCCTTGAGGTAATAAACATGCATCTCACTCATTTCATTTTTTGATGTCCCTCTTTTAAGAGAAAAAGCATGGAAGCAACAGCAGAAAGGCAGGAATCATCCCGCCTTTCTAACCACAATTATTTGCTGTTAATGATGTCCTTAATTTCTTTTGCAGTCGTTGCCTGAACCATCTGGTCGACATTTTCCTGTTCAGAACAGATTACTGCAATGCCTGAGAGGATTTCCAGGTGTGTGCCATCTTTTCCGGCGATACCAAAAATCATTTTGGCTTGCTCTCCGTCGAAATCAACCCCATTTGGCACTTGGATAACCGTAAATCCGGATTTGAGTACGGCTTTCTTTGCTTCTTCTGTCCCATGGGGAATTGCTACATTATTGCCCATATAAGTGGAGGTGATTTCTTCCCGTTCTACCATCGCATCGACATAGCTGCCTTTTACATAACCGGCTTTGACTAACGCCTCTCCCGCAAAACGGATCGCTTCTTCTTTTGTAGAAAAATCCTTCCCGATAAAGATGTTTTCTTCCAGCAATAAATCATCATCTTCGGCAGGATCTACGGTTCCCGTTTCTTTTTCGGATTCCTCTACAAGTTCTGCCTGCTCTTCTGTTATTTTATTTTGGAGACTCGCGATCAACTTATCATACTCAGGGCTTGATAAGAAGTTATCTACAGAAATATGATAAGCATTCGGCATTTTGCCCTTCGCGCGAGGGGTTAATTCTTCCTGCGTAATGACGATATCCGTATCCTCCGGAATATTACTGATCGCTGTATTAGTTACCGATACATCAAGATCAGCTTCTTTTACTTTCTTTTTCAACAGGGATGCACCCATAGCACTCGATCCCATTCCGGCATCACAGGCAAAAATAATCTTGTTGACTTCCTGTGGGAATTCACCGTTATGACCGGTTGTTTCTTTTTCAGCCACATTTCCGGCAACCGAGCTTTTCTTACCTTTCATTTGTTCCATCTTCTGAGTCGCTTCATTGATATCCTCATCCTGTTGCTTGCCGGTTTTAAGGACGACAGCAGAAACGATGAAGGAAACAGCTGTAGCTACAATAACCGCTGCAAAGTTTGCTACATAAACCATTGGCTGAGGAGGAGTAACAGCTGAAATCGCCAGGATACTACCTGGAGATGCAGGAGCACCAAGCCCTCCACCTAAAAGTACCAGTGTGAAAACACCACTCATTCCACCAAGAATCACCGACAGAATCAGCATAGGTCTCATTAGTACATAAGGGAAGTAAATTTCGTGAATCCCACCAAGAAAGTGAATAAGCGCTGCACCTGGGGCTGACTGTTTTGCTGCTCCTCTTCCAAACAACATGAAAGCCAACAATACACCAAGACCTGGTCCCGGGTTAGCCTCTAGAAGGAAAAGGATCGACTTACCAGTTTCTTGCGCCTGATCCAGACCGATTGGTGACAGAACCCCATGATTGATTGCGTTATTTAAGAAAAGAATTTTTGCGGGTTCAATCAGAATACTGGTCAGAGGAAGTAATCCAGCACCGATTAACCAGTCGACACCAACCACAAGGATATCGGTAAAACCTTCAACCGCCGGTCCTACGCCTAAGTAGGCAAGAATCGCAAGAATGCCACCTATGATCCCAGCAGAGAAGTTGTTAACAAGCATCTCGAATCCAGATCTGATTTTTCCATCAATCGCCTGGTCGAATTTCTTTATGACGAAGGCCCCAAGCGGTCCCATGACCATAGCACCCATAAACATAGGCGTATCAGGAGCACCGACGATCACACCCATCGTTGCAATCGCACCTACGACACCGCCACGTTGGTCATGAACCAGCTTACCTCCTGTATAACCGATTAACAGCGGCAACAGATAGGTAACCATCGGGCCTACTAATTCAGCAAGGTTTTCATTTGGGAAGAAACCAGTTGGAATAAATAATGCCGTGATCAATCCCCACGCAATGAAAGCTCCAATGTTCGGCAAAACCATCGAACTTAGGAAGTTACCAAACTTCTGTACCGCAACTTTAATATTTGATTGCGCCATTATACTCTTCCTTTCAATAAAATAATCATAATTTCGTTCTAACTTCATCATAGTGGAGTAATGTAGGCGCATTCAATGACAATGAAAACTAACTTTGTCGCACAGGTGATGACAAACCTATTGTTTCTCTTATTTGGTCTACTATGCTAAAGGAGTGAGAGGATATGCTGAACTCCCGTCAAGCTAAGATGTCATAATTAGAACAGCCTGTTCAGGTCTCCTAATTCCACTCATTGGATGGACGGTTTACGGGAAAATATGGTGGAATTTCCATTTATAAGGGGGCATTGCTGGCTTTAATCAAAGCCTATGTTTCAAACAACACCCCTGCGTTAGGGCGGAACATAGCGGAGATAAGCCAGAAAATTCAAGCTCAAATAGTAAATTTAAAGTGCCTGCCCATCATTAAACAGGGACAGGCACTTTATTTTTGACAACACTAAGCTGCCACCGTTTGTTTTTTCTTCGTCAATGTAAAAAACACCACACAGCCGATCGAAGCTGTTATGAATAAAGTGGCCCCCATCGGTACAGCGGTCGATTCATCGATGCCGACAAGAGGAGAAACAAGCGATCCGAACAATAACGGAAGCATGCCTAACACGGCACTCGCGCTTCCTGCACGATGCCCCTGATACTCCATCGCAAGCGTAAACGTGCTTGTCAGTATCATCCCCATGGACGTCATATAAATAAATATCGGAATTACCAATGTTGCCAGCGGTCCTTCGATGATGGTCATGATCAGGAGGAAAGAAGTAGCGCTCACGGCAATGAGGACAGCAGCTCGCAGCAGGCTCCTTTCGTGTATGATACCACCCAGGCGCCCGATAATAGCACTGCCGGAAATAATGGCAAGTCCATTAATTCCGAACAGGATGCTGAAAACCTGCGGGGAGACATCATAGATGCCCTGATAAACAAAGGGAGTCCCAGAGACATAGGCGAAACTGCCACCATGAACAAATCCGATCGTCAACGCATAACCGATGAAGGAACGGTCCTTCAGCAGCCGGCCGATCGTACGAATCGTTTCCCCAAGCTTACTTGGAATTCGTTTTTCTTTTGGCAGTGTTTCCGGTAATTTAATATACATGGTAAGGACAATGATAAGGCCGACTAAAAATAAGAAATAAAAAATTGTACTCCACGAGGCAAATGGCAACAGCAGGATTGCTCCCCCTGTCATTGGTGCAATCATCGGTGCGGTCGCATTAATGACCATCAAGAGTGCGAAGAATTTCGTCAGGTCCCTGCCACTAAAAACATCCCGTACGACAGCCCGTGATAAAACAACGCCAGCCGAAGCGGTAAAACCTTGTAAAAACCGGGCAATCACAAATATGTAAATATTCGGAGCCAGAGCACATAAAAGCGATGCCAACGCAAACAGGAAAATAAATACCAGAAGCGGTCTTCTTCTTCCCTGCGAATCACTGATCGGACCAACAACAATTTGACCTACGGCAAGACCGATCAGACAGGTGGTCAAACTGAGTTGTACAAACGAGGCGCTCGTCCCAAAATCATCAGCAATACCAGGGAAACTCGGTAAATACATATCTATGTTCAGGGGACCTAAAACCCCAAGCATGCCGAGCAATAATGCCAGCCCGATACGCTCTTTTCCAGTTGGATTATGTAACATGACTTTCAAACACCCTTCTTTATTCGTTGAAACACTATTAAACTAAGATTTTACTCTTCTGCAAAAAAGAATGCCAGCAAAAAGCCCGCTACGCTCGTTGGCCATTCACCGGCCTTCTTTCAACATCAAGGTTCTTATTCTTCCCGTTCCCCCATATATTTTTAGGCAATAAGTAGAAAATGTTAGGGGATGAAACAATGAGAACTACTTACAGAAGGTGGTCAGCATATCCTTACCAAGGTGAGCAAAGTCCGCCGACACCTTATCCTTCAGCAGCGTATTACCCAATGTTTTTTATTTCCAGGGGAGAAACCAAGTCCTTTCTCGATCCTTTAGGAAACCAGATTAATTGGGAAATTAAAAACCCTTCTGGAGTTAATTGGGATAGCGAACTATTGCTGGTGGAACAAACGTTATCACGCCTGACACCCCAACAAATTCAAATCGCAAACTACTGGGGAAACTCCGAAACAACGGAAAACATGACCCCGATCATCTTCCATTTAGCAAAAAAATACAGACTAGGATCCCCCTATATCGCTAGAATCCTGGCTTATTTTCATGCTGGAATTAATGATTCCTTTGTGATTTCATGGTATTTGAAATACCTTTGGGATGTAGCGCGCCCCAATCAATACGGCCGGAACATCACCCCAATTCTTCCTACACCCCGATTTCCCGCCTACCCTTCGGCTCATGCCACGGTGGCAGGATGTGCAGATGCGATATTAAGTTATGTATTTCCGGCAGATGCAACCGATATAAAGAACACGATGGAGCAATGCGCTATGTCACGGCTATATGCCGGCGTACATTTCAAAGTGGATAATGATGAAGGATTAAGATTAGGCAGACAAATCGGAGGTATTGTTGTAAATGTATTAAAGAGGCAAAGCTTCAATAGTTTCGGTTAATTTTTAAGTTCAGGTGCTACCCTTGTCCGACTGACCAGGAAAGCGAGCTGAACCACTATGTCGATGACATGGACAAGATTCAGCTATATATCAACAATACCTCTGCCTTAACGAGGATAACTTCTTCCCTAACGGCACCAAGTTCCTTCCTAACCAAAAATGTGTCGAGCTCATTAAAAACAGACGCCTTATCCCCAAAGCAAGGGGAAAGGCGTCTGTTTTTCTTGTTCCTATTTTCTTCTTATACCAATGACTCTTCCAGCTTGTTTCGGCTTTTCCAATCCTTTTTGCTCTTTAAAGATATCCGCTATTTTTTCTTCGATCTGCTCAGGAAAAGGAGCGCCTCGTCCTTCATTCACGTCTATCCCCATCAGCATTTCTTCCAAGGTCGCTACGAGATCGCCAGCCGCATTGTACATTGATAAAAACAAATGGATCCGCTTCTGGTCATAATCAAGCACACGGAAAGTAATTTCGAACGCTTGTCCCTCTTTCATCTCCTGCAGGTAGCAAATATGGGTTTCGAGTGTGAAAATCGTGTAATTATACTCACTGCGAGCCGCTTCATCTAAACCGATATGATCGATGAACGCATCGGTCGCCTGGCTGAACGCGCGGTTATATTCTGCATCGTTCATATGACCATTATAATCCACCCAAGCTGCAGGAACGGTCTGTTGAAAACGAAAATCCATGAAGCCACCCTCCTTACACGCGTGTTTTTTCTGTTTCTTTTGGCCAGTATTCCTGAACCAGATCATATAATTTGACCAAAAATTCGTTACGGTGCTGATCCAGTTCACTCATGGACATGCCGTTCGACTGCTCTTCACATCCCGATACGACTTTATCGTACAGCTCATCTGTAAGTTCCGGGGCTTCCAGCTTCGTCCATGGTTTTTTCAATGCCGGACCGAACTGCTTGAGCATATGGCGCATGCCGCCTTCCCCGCCGGCTAAATGGAAGGTCAAGAACGGCCCATATTGGGCATAGCGCATGCCAGCTCCGTGGGTGAACGCTTTGTCCACCTCTTCGGTTGTTGCGATTCCTTCATTGACAATATGAAGTGACTCGCGCCAGATTGCTTCAATCAGGCGGTCTGCGATATGTCCTTCAATTTCATGACGAACCAATAGGACGCGCATCTGGATTGCTTCGTAAAAAGCCTTCGCCTTATCTGTATTCTCCGTCGTCGTCTGTTTTCCTGGTACGACTTCCACCAATGGCAAAATATAAACCGGATGGAAAGGGTGCGCCACGACGAACCGCTCCGGATACTGCAGGTTTGCCTGCAGTTCAGATGGCATGATCCCTGACGTGCTGGAGCCAATCAGCGCATCCGGCTTGGCATGACGATCGATATCCTGAAGTACACGCTGTTTCAGTTCTTCCACTTCCGGGACGTTTTCCTGGATCATATCGGCATCTTTCACCGCTTCCGCCAAATCTTTTTCAAACGTGAGACGGTCCTTTGAGGCACCTTCCGCTAACCCCAGCTGTTCCGCATACGGCCATGCCTGTTCAACGGCCTTTCGCATGCGTGCTTCTGCACCCTCTGCAGGATCTGTCGCAACGACGTCATATCCGTTGGCGAGCATCCGGACAATCCAGCCTGTTCCAATAACTCCTGTTCCGACTACTGCTGCTTTTTGTACTGCCATGTTATTTACCCCCGTTCGGATTACGTAGATTCAACAATTCTCTTGCTTCCTGTGGTGTCATTGGCTCTAAGTCCAGGCCGTTCAGCATCGTCACAGCTTTATCGACAAGCTGTTCGTTTTTAGCTACCACGCCTTTGGATAAATAGATATTATCTTCGAGTCCGACACGTACGTTGCCGCCAAGAAGTGCGGACTGAGAAGCCATCGGCATCTGCATCCGTCCGATTCCGAATGCGGACCAGTGCGCATTATCCGGAATGCGATTTTTCATATAAGACATGGTTTCTACATCAGCCGCTGCTCCCCAAGGAATACCAAGGCAGAACTGATACATCGGATCGCCATCAATCAGCCCCTCTTCTACTAATTGATTGGCAAAGCGGACATGGCCGGTATCAAAGCATTCCAGCTCCGGCTTGACACCACTTTCCTGGATAAGCTTCGCCTGATCCCGCAGCCAGTCTGTCGGGCTCATATAGATCATGTCGCCAAAATTGGTACTACCACAGTCAAGCGTGCACATTTCCGGAAGCAGTTCGCCAACCGGTTCATGACGCTCGGCAGGCGTCTGGATATCTGTACCATCTCCGCCTGCTGCCGGCGTGTTCAGGCTTGGGATGAAGTCGCCGCCACCACCGGAAGTGATATTGATGATTACATCGGTTTCTGAATCACGGATACGGTCGACAATCTCACGGTAATGCTCGACATTATGACTGATACCGCCAGTTTCAGGATCGCGGGCATGCACATGGGCAACCGTCGCGCCTGCTTTCGCGGATTCTATTGCTGACTCCGCAATTTCCTTTGGTGTTACAGGCACATGCGGGTTTTTCTTTATCGTATCTCCTGCGCCTGTTACGGCAGAAGTAAGGATTACTTTATTCTTCATGACAATTCCTCCTTCAAAAGGTGAACGTTGTTTTCGATTCCGTTAAAACTATACCATCCGGACTGTTAATATTCAAATCATTTTTTAAAAAAAGATCTCTAAACCCACCCCTATATCCACACATCCATATTAATCAGCAAAATTAGCTATTTAAGCAATTGAACTCCGTGCATATATACTAAGATACTCTATCCTCCTGTTTCCTGCCTTATATCATCTTTGAAAGAATACCGTCTGGATTGTACAGTTTTAAATGTCGATTAAAGCAGAAGTAATTTCAACAAATAAAGGAGGATTCTTTTGAGAAAAGAACTCATGGATTGGAAAACGTTTGGAGGGGCGCTGTCTTTATTATTGCTCGTATCCCTGCCCCTAATCGTTTTTCCAACACAAGGAAAACAGGTAGTTTTATCCATTAATGAAATAATGACACAGCGATTAGGTTTCTTATTTTTAGGCGTGGGCCTGGCCCTGCTCCTATTTTTGATGTTCATCGGAACAAGCAGGTACGGGGACATCAAGCTCGGGGAAAAAGACACGAAGCCCGAATTCAAAACAAGCTCCTGGGCTGCGATGCTGTTTACGAGTGGAATCGGGACCGGCATTCTGTACTGGGGTGTCATCGAATGGGCCTACTACTATGAAGGTCCGCCGTTTGGACTGGAACCCGGATCAAAGGAAGCGATCCAATGGGCAGCCACCTATGGATTTTTCCACTGGGGACCGATCGCCTGGGCGATGTTCGCGATCCCTGCCCTGCCAATCGGCTACATGTTCTTTGTGAAAAAAACGAAAGTATTCAAAATCAGCGAAGCCTGCCGTCCGGTACTTGGAAAATACACCGACGGTCCGATAGGTCGCCTCGTTGACATCCTGTTCATGTTCGGTCTGCTTGGCGGAGGCGGAACCGGTCTCGCGCTATCTGCACCAATCATCTCTGCCGGACTGAACCACCTCATCGGTATCCCGGACACCATGACAACCAAGTCCATCATTTTGATGTTCTGTACCATGATTTTTGGTCTCAGTGCCTACTCCGGACTGCAAAAAGGTATCCGCAGGCTGAGTGATATCAACCTTTGGCTTGCTTTCATCCTATTGATTTTCGTGTTTACGGTCGGACCGACGACCTTCATCACAGAATCAACGGGCACTGCACTCGGAAGAATGATGGACAACTTCTTCCTGATGAGTACATGGTCCGAACCATTCAACGATCTTGCCATGTTCGAGCGTACCGGATTTCCTGAAGGATGGACGGTCTTCTATTGGGCATGGTGGATTGTCTATGCACCATTCGTCGGACTATTCATCGCCCGTATTTCCAAAGGAAGAACCATCCGCCAGATTGTTTTCGGCACCGTATTGTTCGGCAGCCTCGGTACCGTGCTGTTCTTCGGTATTCTAGGAAACTATTCCATGTATTTGCAATTGAGCGGACAATATCCGGTCATCGAGACATTGAACCAGCAGGGAGCACCAGCAGCCATCATCGGCACATTGACCGAATTGCCGCTCGCCACACTCGCCATCATTGTGTTCGTCCTGCTTGCGACCATATTCTTATCAACCACGTATGATTCCGGATCTTACGTCATCGCTTCGGTCGTCCAGAAGCATGTTGAAGGAGAACCGCTCCGCTGGAACCGCCTATTCTGGGCATTGGCACTATCCATCCTGCCAATGATTTTCATGAACATGGGCGGACTGACAACTCTGCAAACCATCAGTATCATCGGTGGTTTCCCACTATTAATCATTCTGCCAATGTTAGGCTGGTCCTTCATCAGAATGGTGAATGAGGACAGAGAAAAAGCAGAAGAAGCAGAAAAAGAAGCATCTTAACAATAAAAAAGTCACCAGCTCTTCCGAGTAGAGCTGGTGACTTTTTTTATTCCGATTCATAGGTTAGTTCGGTTAATCGCTGTAACACCTGTTCCCGTAACTTTGGGGGCAGCGGTCCAAGCCCGAAGATTTCCGAAAGCCAAAGACCATCGACGGCCAGACGCAAAATCGTCGCATCCACCTGGTCGATCCCATCGTGCTCGATATAATTTTGCCAGTCCGCATAGGTGTCCTGCAGGGGCTGGAGCAGCTTTGGATTGATACCCTGAGCTGCCAGCATCCCGGCACTGATCGTTTTGTTTTCCGCACTTTTATCATGCATGACATTAATGAAAGATCTCGCCCATTTGCCGGTTTCCTTATCATCTTTTTTCACAAGTTCTTCGACATTTTCACGATAGATATCATTCATATATTGGACAAGCCCTTTGACAAGCGCTTCCTTTGTTGAAAAGTGATACAAGAGTCCGCCCTTGCTGACTTCTGCTCGTTTCGCAACCGCATCCAGTGTCAGCGCATCACTGCCCTGTTCGGTTACAATCAGCGCAGCCGCTTCTAACAATTTCTGGCGCTTCGATTCTCTCGGCATGGTCATTCCCTCATTTACAAGTACATTTTTCACTAATGTTATCAGTAGTAGAGCCTTTTTTCAATTTAATAGGCAACCTGCTTCTTCCGATATATTTTTATCAAATACCCGCAAACTATTGTCCCTTGCGAAGATTATTGATAGGATTATCTTTATTCGTTCAACCAGCACAACACACCAGGAAAGGAACATACAGATGAACCAGAAAAAAACACCATTCTCTACGTACGCCGTTATCGGAACCATGCTGTTCGGACTGTTTTTCGGCGCGGGAAATTTAATTTTCCCTATCCAGTTAGGCCAGCTCGCCGGAACTTCTTTCTGGCCGGCACTGACCGGATTTCTTGTGACAGCCATCGGCCTCCCGTTAATGGGAATACTGGCCATCGCCCTATCCGGAAGCAATGGCCTTCAGGATTTGGCTGGCAGGGTCCACCCTTTATTCGGAATAGCCTTCGCACTTATTCTTTATTTGACGATCGGTCCGTTTTTTGCCATTCCACGGACGGCAACTGTCCCGTTCGTCGTCGGCTTTGAACCGTTTATCCAGCCAGAACAAAGCAGCCTGTGGCTAGCCGTATTCAGTTTCATATTCTTTGCAATCGCCTACTACTTTTCCCTGAATGCAGCCAAAGTCATGGACATCGTCGGTAAATATTTGACCCCGGCTTTCTTATTATTCTTATCCATTTTAATCATCACCGCCATCGCCAAACCGATGGGCAGTTTCGGTGAACCGACTGGCGACTACAGCACATTGCCATTTATGACCGGATTCAAAGAGGGATATAACACAATGGACGCGCTTGGAGGGCTGGCGTTAGGAATCGTCGTCATTCATGCCATTAAAAATATGGGCATCACCGACAAAAAGGCGATTGCCCAGGCGACATGGAAATCCGGCCTATTCGCCATGGGACTGATGATGCTGATTTATGGACTGATCACTTATATGGGTGCCTCCAGCGTGTCGATTACCGGCACCCTGGAAAATGGCGGACTCACGTTCGCTGCCGTATCCCAGCATTATTTTGGGACATTCGGGGCCATCCTGCTCGCGATCATCATCGTCCTTGCCTGTTTAAAAACGAGCATCGGGCTGATCATCGCCTGCAGCGAATTTTTCTATACGATCTATCCAGCGATCAGCTACAAAACATACGTACTGCTGCTATCCATGCTGTCGTTCATGGTCGCAAACTTCGGGCTTACGAACATCATTCTATACGCCGTACCCGTGCTAATGTTCTTATATCCATTGGCGATTGTCCTGATATTATTGGGACTAAGCTCGAACCTGTTCCGTCATAAGCCAGGCGTCTATGCCGGAGCCATGATCCTGACTTTTTTCGTCAGCACCATCGATGGTTACAATGCCCTGGCAGATACCATCCCAGGCGTTTCTCATCCTTTATTAGAAACAATCAGTAATTTTTACGCAGCCTGCCTGCCCCTGTACGATATCGGGCTCGGGTGGATGCTGCCAGCGTTTATAGGTGCTGTTATCGGTTACTTTTGGAAACAAAACAGCACAGCACAATCTCCAGTGCTATCACAAAAAGCAGAAAATCTATAAAATCTATCGCACCCTTTTAAGCCGTAACAAACGAGGGGCTTGCATGAACAGATGCAAGCCCCTCGCTTACTATTATGAATAACCGGCGTACCTATTTATCATTCATCCCTTTCCCAGCCAGAATATGTGGGGTGTATTTTTCAATTCTTGACGTACGCGTTTCGGATTTTTTTGCTTTTGAAAAGTAAAGGATGTAGGCTCGTTGCCGTCCCGGAGTCAGCCCTTCAAAAGCAGTTTTCAGAGCTGGATTCTCATCGAATTTTTGTTGTAGCTCTTCAGGAGGTTCTATCTTCTTTTCCACTTTCATTTCCAAACCAGCCTTCTCCACTTCGATAGCTTCTATTATATAGTTTTTCAAAATGGATTCTTTCTCTTTAATTTCCTCGACATTGGTGAATCGAATCTGACGTCCTACCTGTACATTTTCTGTTTGTTGAATCAGTATGCCATGCTTGTCCTTTAACAAGGCACCTTTAAAAAACAAAAGTGCACAGTAATTTTTAAATCCATGAATCAACACAATGTTTTTGTTGTCAATGGTATAGCAGGGGTACCCCCACTTCAGTTCTTCAGTCAGCTCCTCACAGCCAAGAGCGATCCTTCTTAACTCCGCAAACTCTTCCTGCCACTTTGACGTTTTATTTATCATTTCATCGACCTTCGGATTACAATTTGTCACGACGAAGAAACACCTCTTTTCATTTGATAGGAGTCGTACAGCTCCATAGCTTTCTAAGGATTTCTAGGCAATATTATTTCCGCAAAATCTTCTCCATCGCTTTTCCCTTTGCCAGCTCATCGATCAGCTTATCCAAATATCGAATTTCCTGCATGGTTGGTTCTTCAATGTCTTCGACTCTGACACCGCAGATCACACCTTTGATCAATCTCCGTGAAGGATTCAGTTCAGGAGCTTCCGCAAAGAAAGACTCAAAGTTCGTCTGTTTTTCCAGTTGCTCCTCTAATTCTTCCTGGCTATAGCCTGTCAACCAGCGGATAATTTCATCGACTTCTGCTTTCGTACGTCCTTTTTTCTCCGCCTTCTTAACATAATGAGGATAGACACTAGCAAAGCTCATGGTATAAATCTTATGTTTAGACATGATACATCCTCCTTTATTTGGTATTCCTCTATTAAGCCGTATCGGTAGCAGCAACAGCTTATTTCATCCAAACCTCTCCATCAAAGATGTTCATTTACCAATATGTACTAAAAATATCATAACATACTGAATTATAATTCCTATTCAATCTCTCCAAGTCCCTCCCTAAAGACCTGACACCTTAATGGTTTGACAACATGTCCCGGCTTTAATTAAAAAGACTCTTCGTATTCGAAGAGTCTCGCCAACTTATATATTATTCCAAATTTTTCATACCTATTTCTGCGTTAAGCAGGAGATTGGCCGATGTGACTGATTCTCTATAGTTCCTGTCAGGAAAAAAGAAATCCATTCTATTCTCAGGGTCGGTTAAGGAATAGTTGTAGGTTTCCATTTCCCTGGTATCCACATTAGTGTTCATTAACAGTTCTATTTCCGAACCCCGGTCTGACTGTTCCAAGTTTCCCAGGATAATGCTTGGGCCTTCTGCATTGGCGGCTAATTTTGTTGCTGCATTCATCTGTCGTGTACGATCCTCTGCATTCATTGTCTGCGGTGCATTAAAAAGGTGAACCTGTATACCTTTCACATTGATAATTGCTTCAGTCAAGCCTTCGTTATTTGAATTGTTACTTGTAACGTGATTAACAGCATCAATAATGGGGTGATTGCTTAAAAGTGCTGTATCGTTCTGTCCGCGGTATGTCCCCGTTGATGTTTGGGAAGCAAGCTGTATGGAATGGACATAGGACATATCCAGCCTCTCTGCGAGCATTTTGGTTTGATTTTGAAACTCACAAGGAGAGGAGGATTCCAACTTCCTGACACGAATGACATCCGCTCCTGATGCTTCTATTTCCTCCGCCATTCTCTCAACGTCGATAACCCCTTCCTTTTCTACATGAGAAAAATCGTAGCTCATCACTTTGACATCGACTGGTGCAGGCTCTGGAACACTTTTCTCTTCTACATAAGGTTCACTTCTGAAATCAGGAAAGTAGATAAAGAACAGGACAGTGAGCAATACAAGCAACAGCTTTTTCAAAATGCCACCCCTTTTATCAATGATTTCACTTTTACTATATCCGTAGAAGGTAAACTACATATTTATGGAGCATTATTTTTTTGTAAAAATTATCTGAATTGTTCCACATGGGATTCTTCTCATTCATATTCCCTTCTTCTGATCATGCGAATTTACATTTTTAACAAACTGAAAAAGTATCGTGATTTTTTTCACCTCAAACCTCAAGGTGAATACGGTTTCCAGAGGGATCCGAAGTAATAAACATTCCCCTCTCCTCTGTGACAGAGGCCCCAATTCTCTCCAGACTGGCTATCACATTTTCCCTGTATTCTTCATTGGGTAAAATGATTGTAAATGAGTCCAGTCCGACGCTGTTTTCCGATGGTTCTGGAGCTCCGACCCCAGCCCATGTATTTAAACCAATATGATGATGATACTTACCTGCTGAAATGAATAGAGCCTGATCGCCAAATCGGTTGACTACTTCAAACCCCAGGCCTTTCGTGTAAAATTCCTCTGCTTCTTGTAAATGAGAAACATGGAGATGTATATGCCCCATAACCGTACCGGCAGGCAAACCTTTCCATGGTTCATCTGAATTTCCTTCCTGAAGCAGGTCTGCGAAATCTAACGGGTCAACAGTCATGGCAACTTCTCCATTTTTCCATTTCCACGCGGAAGGATCACGGTCCACATAAATTTCAATCCCGTTCCCATCCGGATCGTTTAAATAGAGAGCTTCACTGACAAGGTGGTCCGAAGATCCTATCCGAATTCCCTTCGCAATCAAATGGTGGACAATATTAGCCAAATCAGAACGCCGTGGTACAAGAAGGGCAAAATGATATAACCCGGTAGTCCCCCGCTGCTTTGCTATGACATTCTCCGGCTGCTCAATAGATAGAATACAGGTTTTCCCATCAGCTGCTAACTTCACTTTGTTTGCGGTTTGCTCTAGAACCTTAAACCCTATTACCTCCTGATAATAATGAAGGGAGCGTTCTAGATTTTGCACTTTAATGTTCACATGGTTTACAAACATAATCGGCTTACGATGAAAAGACAATGAAATTCCTCCTCGTATACTTATTATTCTTTTGTTAAAAAAAGCCTAATATCTGCAACTAGATATTAGGCATCTCTTCAAATTTTGCCTTCCCTATTTTAAGAGGCATTTTTTACTGAATTCTGGTTCGTAGAAAACATGGCCTGTTCCAGTGAAAGAGCTGTGTTATCAGAAAGTGCTACATAAATAGACATGGCTAGTAATGCCAGATCCAATTCATATCCACCCAGAAAGCCTGCGGATAATTTAACCGTAAAAATAGCCCCCAACATAATAACCGCAAATAAAGACGCAGCAATTTTTGTTCCAAGTCCTAAAATAAGTGCAATTCCGCCAACAAGTTCAATTGTCGCTACAACGTAGGCTAAAAATCCCGGTACTCCAATGCTGTCGAAGAATCCGACTGTGTTTCCAATTCCTGCCTGGAATTTATCCAGGCCATGAACAAAAAATATAACCCCTAATATCACCCTTAGGATAGAAGCTCCTGCCTCATGTTTGTTCATTCAATACCACTCCTTTGTATAGTTTGAACTAAAGTCAAGTTTTTATTTTTACCTTAGTTACTTTTCGTAAGTAAGTATATAAAAATAATCTAATTATGTCAACATACTAATTTACATCAAGTAATCTTATTACGATTTGTATTTGTGTGGTAAAATAGACAAAGAGGAGTGATAATGAATGCAAAAATCTCAACTCTGTCCTAAATTTGAAAAAGCAATGAGTATTTTAAGTAAACGGTGGACTGGCCTGGTTATTTACCAGCTGCTCTCAGGTCCACAGCGTTTTTGTACCATTGAATCCGCAATTGGAATCAGTGGAAGGCTCTTATCGGATAGATTAAAACATTTAGAGGAAGAGGGAATTGTTAAACGCGAAGTATACCCTGAAACCCCAATTCGAATTGAATATTCATTGACCGAAAAAGGGCTGGCATTACAGCCTTTGATGAAAGAATTAGAAATATGGTCTCAAAATTGGGTAACCAGTGAAGATACTTTATAAATATGTCTATCTCTTAAGTATTAGCGGAGAAATAAACATGCATAACGAAGTTACTGAGGTAAATGTAAACTTCTGGCTTGCTCCCTACTGCTTCATGACAATTTAAAAATCCTGGGCAGCATCACTATGATTCCATTACAATACCGATATCATTTAAAGAACCAGGTGAACAAACGGTCACCTGGTTCTTATTTAAGGACAATTGCATCAACAGGTTTCAATACTTAATGTACAAATCATCATTTCAGTGATGATTAACAAAATAAAATCATATAAAGGAGTCATGTATGTATGAAGAAATTTATTAACGCGACGATATATGGAGACTCGGAGTCACAGGAACTCCTAATAGAAAATGGTCAATTTAAAGCGATAGGTAATGGTTTAGGTGATGCAGACGAAGTGATTGATCTGGAAGGCCGTCTGGTGCTTCCTCCATATGTCGACCCTCATTTACACCTGGATTATATCTTTTCAGGACTAGGCGATGGTAATGCAAATATTTCAGGAACATTATTTGAAGGGATCCAGCGTTGGAGTGATAATAAGAAATCATTGACGGAAGAAATGGTGCGTGAGCGTGCGATTAAAGGAATACAAAAAGAAATGAATAAAGGGGTTCAATTTATTCGGACGCATGTAGATATTACCGATCCTGATTTAACCGGAATGAAAGCTTTAATTAAACTGCGTGAAGAATTAAAAGACGTTATTACCCTGCAAATTGTAGCTTTCCCTCAAGAGGGATTTTTCAGATATAAAGGTGCGGAACAATTAATGGAACATGCACTTGAAATGGGTGCTGACGTAGCAGGAGGGATCCCTCACTTTGAGATTTCATACGAACAAGGTGTGGAATCATTAAAACGTATTGTTCACCTGGCCATAAAATATAACGTCATGATTGACATTCACTGTGATGAAAACGATGATCCCAACAGCCGCTTTTTAGAAGTGCTGAATGCACTTGTTATGGAAAATAACTACGGGAAATACACAACAGCAAGTCATACATGCAGCTTTGGATCAGTAGAAAACAGTTATGCAAATAAAATGCTGGGATTATTTAGAGAATCAAACATCAACTTTATTTCATGTCCAACTGAAAACGCCCATTTACAAGGCCGTGGGGACAGCTATCCTAAACGCCGTGGCTTAACACGAGTAAAAGAGCTGTTGAACAACGGAAATAATGTCGCGTTTGCGCAAGATTCCATTGCGGATTATTGGTATCCATTAGGAAATGGAAATATGATGAACATTTTAGACAATGGTATTCATTTAGCACATTATACGCACATAGATGAAATTTATAAGGCGTTCGACCTGATCACATACCAAGGTGCAAACATAATGAGAATCAACGATGAGTATGGCATGGAAGCAGGGAAACCCGCTAATTTCATCGTTTTAGATGCAAAAGATTCGTATGAAGCTATTCGTGAGCGTGCAGAAGTACTTGTATCCATTCGTAATGGAGAATATTTGTTTAAACGGAAACCACAAAAAAATGAAGTGGAAATAGATTTCTTAAAACAATAATTAGTTTCTGAATCGGCTTTATATAAAGTATCCCCATGCATAGACTTATAGAAAGATGCCTGAACCCCATCCCTGTCACATTCGTAAAAGGTTGGGGTTCAGGCACTGTATTCATCAGTTCCTCCGGGACAGCCTCCTCCAGTTAATAGGGATCAGCTTCATGACTTTTCTCCACCGCTTCTTCTACAGCCTTGTGCTGAGCGGTAGAACCACGCCCATATTTCGTTTCTGCTGATTTACGACCTGGAACTTTATTCTCCTTCTGCATCTCCTGCATTTCCTTCATTTTAGCCTCGATTCCTTCCTTCACACGCCGGCCATAGTCTTCATCGGCTTGCGTAAAGTGGTCAATCATCGCCTCTCGAATCCGCTTATCACAGATTGCCAGTGCGTTCGAAAGGTTGTTGACCAATTCCTCACGCTCCCAATCCTCAAAGCTGCGATACGTGTCACCTGCCTGGCCATAGTTGTTCTGCCGTTCAATTGGCTCGCTCATGGCTGCCGCATTATACGCAGGCTCATGGGGCGGCGTTTTCGATCCATCCGCTTCCTGAAAACCTCCTACCACGGAAGGCTCGTAGTTGATATGAGTATTGTCTCCAGATTCTCTCGGGGCGCGAATATCCATTTGTCCGCGCTGCTGATTAGTCCGGACACCTTTTTTCGGTGCGTTGACCGGAAGTTTTAAATAGTTCGCACCTATACGGTAGCGCTGCGTATCCGAGTAAGAGAACGTACGTCCCTGCAGCATTTTATCGTCTGAAAAATCCATTCCATCCACAAGCACGCCGGTGCCAAATGCCGCCTGTTCAATCTCCGCATGGAAGTCCTCCGGATTACGGTCCAGTACCATCCGGCCGACCGGATGCCACGGGAACTTATCTTCAGGCCAGAGTTTCGTATCATCAAGCGGATCAAAATCCAATTCCGAATGATAGCCATCCTCCATGATCTGTACAAACAGCTCCCACTCCGGATATTCTCCACGCTCAATCGCTTCATATAAATCCTGTGTCGCGTGACTGACATTTTTCGCCTGTATCATGTCCGCCTCTTCCTGCGTTAAGTTACGGATCCCCTGCTTCGGTTCCCAGTGATACTTAACCAGCACAGCCTCACCCTTGTCATTCACCCATTTATACGTGTTCACCCCGGAGCCCTGCATATGGCGATAGGTGGCAGGAATCCCCCATGGAGAGAACAAAAATGTAATCATGTGGGTCGCTTCAGGCGTACGGGAAACAAAGTCGAACATCCGCTCCGGACTTTTGATATTCGAAGCCGGATCCGCTTTAAAGGCATGAATCATATCCGGAAACTTCATCGCATCACGAATGAAGAAGATTTTCAAGTTGTTTCCGACCAAGTCCCAGTTGCCGTCTTCGGTGTACATTTTTACGGCAAACCCCCGCGGGTCACGATCCGTTTCCGGGGCGTCCTTCGCCCCGGCTACGGTTGAAAATCGAACCATCAATGGTGTTTTCTTACCAGCACCTGAAAAAACTTTCGCACGGGTATATTTTTCGACCGGCTCGTTTCCGACTTTCCCATATGTCTCAAAATAACCGAATGCGCCAGAACCCCGCGCGTGTACGATCCGCTCCGGTACCTCTTCCCGGTCAAAGTGGGAAATCTTTTCAATGAAATGATAATTCTCCAGTGTGGCCGGCCCACGATTCCCTATCGTGCGGATGTTTTGATTGTCTGTCACCGGGCGTCCTTGCCGCGTTGTTAACGTCTCTCGTTCCACGTTTTTTTCGTTATCACCCATATTATTTTTCTTGTTCGCCAAAAAGAAACCCTCCTTCACATAAACTTCCATTAGTTTTTCTTTGAACGGAAGATTTATGCAGGATTAGCACACGAAGCTGCAAACATAACCCCCTGGAAATCTGGTACACAGCACCTATAGCCGTTCGTTTTGGATAACAGTTACCCATCCGTATCACCCAGGCCAAATGGCACTCGAATATTCTTTGAACGGTTATTAAAGAGCTTCACAAGCATACAATGAACAGACAGTTATGAAAAAATCCTCAATAAAGCTAAACAGGAAACGGATATGGTACGATTGAAAAAAGAGAAACGATCTTGAAAGGGGATTAACAATGGAAGTACATAATCCAGCAGGTTTCTGGAACAGGCTAGGCGCAAGAATCATGGATAGTATTTTAATGGGGGTAGTGGCAGGTATTATTTCTGCCATTCTATTTGGCGAGTTTGCCCCGGATGACTATAATCCAGTCGACGGAATCGGAGTTTTATATCTCCTCCTGCTTCCACTCTTCTGGTACGGATATACCGTCGGCAAACGCCTGACAGGAGTCCGAATCGTGAAGACAAACGGAGAAAACGTCGGAATAGGGAAAATGCTGCTGAGAGAATTGGTTGGGGGACTCGTCTATGCTTTCACCTTAGGAATCGCACTTATCGTCAGTGCATTTATGGTCGGGCTAAGAGAAGATAAACGGGGCATCCATGATTTTATTGGCGGCACCTATGTCACGCACGACCCACCTGAAGAAAAACGAGTGTAAATAATTCAATAGTCTCCTGACTCCTCTGCAGTAAAACAATTACTACTTTCGGGTCAGACGATATTTTTATAGTTTTAAAACAATTAAGATGATTGCAGATCTACAACGTTTTTAAACTGCTTTTTGGCCAGTCCTCCGGCTAACGTCAACTTAGTTGACAAAAATCCCACCTAATGATATAATCAACTAAGTTGACAAAATTCAGGAGTGAGCATATGTATAATATTGGTGAATTGATTATCTATTCTTCCCATGGTATTTGCCGCGTTGATGACATTTGCAATAAAACCATTTCAGGTACTACAAAGTCTTATTACGTTTTGCACCCGCTGGAAGATGATCATCACTTAACCATCAGTACGCCTGTCGATAATGACAAAGTGGTCATGCTTGGGATGATGAAGCCGGAAGAGGCGAAGGAACTCCTGGAATCATTTCATAATCCTGGTATTGAATGGAATGATCAATCACACGCACGTTTCCGAAAGTATTCCGATATCGTAAATAGTGGAGAACGTAAAGAGATTGTTAAAGTAGTAAATACATTGATGCGAAAGAAAATAGAAGCGGAACGTCAGGATAAAAAGCTTCATGAACAGGATCGTAAACTTTTAAAATATGTTCAAGATATACTTTTTAGAGAGTTAGCTATTTCTTTAGATACGACCATAGCTGACATAAAAGCACTGGTCACAAAAGAAGTAACTGCCGAATAAAAAAAGGAATGCCCCTTTGATTTTTTCGAAAGGGGCATTCCTTTTTTTATATTTTCCAGTCTAATCTCAAAATATCTTTCAGTACCTTCACTTGTTCTTCTCCTATGTTTTTCGCAATATCATTCTCAAGGTCTGCTTTAAGGACTTCATATTTCTCATAGCAGGATTCCCCTAAAGCTGTTAACTGGATACACTTCTCTTTCTTGTTGTTCTCTACATTTTGAACTTCGACTAACCCTTTTGCTGCGAGGTTTTTAATAAATTTATGAATGGCCTGCCGCGATATTTCTACATTTTTTGTAACGTCCGAAATAGTCGGCTTTTTTTTATAAATCCTGACAAGTATATACCATTCGGAACTTGAAATATTAATCTCGCTGTTATCGTTCCAGGCATTTTCGATAATTTTCCGCACCAGGCTATGACGTTCACTAATTAAATCTATTAAATCAACATTGTTTAATTCAGCATTTGAGGGCAAATGATTCACTCCCATTCCTATAGTCGCCCCTACTATACAAAAAACCATAAAGGCTGTCAATTCGGTTGACATCTGCCATGGGTATGATCTTTTCATCCTTTATATAACATCAGCTACCTACTTGAATTAATTTACATATATAAATTTTCTGAAATATATTGCATTTTACATATGGGAAGAGTATGATAGATTTCATTGATATATTGCATATCGCCATTAAAATAAATCACTCTCAGGAGGAAGAATTCATGAAAAAATTGTCTTTTTCGTCTTATGCAACCATTGGGATCATGTTGTTTGCCTTATTTTTCGGTGCCGGAAACCTGATATTCCCGGCACAGCTGGGTCAAAATGCAGGCACAAACCTCTGGCCATCCATCATTGGATTTTTAATAACAGGGGTAGGGCTTCCGCTGCTTGGAATCATCGCAATGAGTTTTTCGGGAAGCCGGAACCTGCAGGAACTTTCGAGTCGTGTACACCCGGTTTATGCCGTGTTTTTCACGTCACTGCTTTATTTGACCATCGGACCATTTTTCGCATCTCCCCGTACAGGTACCGTTGCGTTCGAGGTTGGTATAGCTCCTTATATAAATGAGTCTTCACAACAAATGGGGTTATTTATTTTCACCCTGCTATTTTTCGGTGTGGTTCTCTTGTTTTCATTAAGGCCCGCTAAACTTGTGGATAACGTCGGTAAGTTTTTGGCACCTGGGCTCGTGGTTCTGCTTGCCATCCTGCTTGTTGCTGTATTTACCAATCCGATGGGAGCGATGGAAGCGCCTCAGGAAGCTTATACCAGTGGCGCATTCATAACCGGATTTCTCCAGGGTTATAACACCATGGATGCCCTTGCATCATTGGTATTTGGTATTATCGTTATTAACGCGATCCGGTCAATGGGAATCACTTCGAATAGCGAAATACTGAAAGCAACCGTCAAAGCAGGCAGTATTGCCATATTGCTGCTTGGTGCTATTTATGTCGGGATTGCCTATTTAGGTGCTACCAGCACACAGGTTTATGGAATCTTTGAAACCGGCGGACCGATATTAAGTAACGCTGCTTCTCACTATTTCGGTACCTTTGGCTCTGTTCTGCTGGCGATTGCCATTACATTGGCCTGCCTGACTACAGCGATCGGATTGACAGTAGCAAACGCGGAATACTTTCATACGTTGTTCCCAAAAATCAGTTATAAGACACTCGTTGTCTTTTTCGCCACTGTCACTTTTGTCATAGCAAACTTTGGATTGGCAAACATCATCACATATTCTGTACCGGTGTTGATGTTCTTATATCCATTAGCGATTGTCCTGATTCTCTTGACGTTTCTGTCTCCATTGTTTAATCATGCAACGATCGTTTATAGTTCGACTATTGCTGTGACGTTCTTGATCAGTATTTTTGATGGTCTCAAATCACTATGTGATTCACTGGGAATCGAGTATTTCAGCTGGATGCAGCCGATTGTAGGTTTTTATGAACAAACCCTTCCACTATACAGTCAAGGGCTTGGATGGCTGCTGCCGGCTATTGTGGTAATTACAGGCACTGGCATCATCAGTCGCTTACAAAAAAAAGCTCCTGTTCATGTATCATGAACATATAAAAGCCGGCTCCTCTTTCCTCGAGGAGCCGGCTTTTTCGTTTTCTTTAAAAATCTTCTAATGTACGGAGCCAGTTTTCTTTCATGATGACTGCTACTTTATCCTTGTTACGATCTCGCATGAATTTGATAATGGCTTTGTGTTCTTCGATTGATCTTTCGGCGAGGATGATAGAATTGTGAAAGAAGTGCCTGCGAACATGGGCCTGCAGATTTTCTACAATACTCTTGATATACGCGTTTTTAGATATATCTATAATCACCTGGTGAAATTCCTCATCGACTTTTAACGCAGCATAGGCATTATTGGAAGAAATTAATTGAGCAAAACGTTCATTGATGGCATCAAGCTGCTTCAACTGATCCGCTGTTATGTGATCAATTGCCAGTTCGGCGGATAACGACTGTAAGGCAGCCAATGGCGGGAGGAGGTCATTGATGGCTTCGCGTTGTATTTCGGTGACTTCTGTACCTTTCCCCGGGTACATTTTAACAAACCCTTGCACTTCCAGCAGCTGCAGTGATTCGCGTACCGGTGTTCTACTGCTTCCTAATGCATGAGCCAGTTCGGTATCATTCAGTTTTTCGCCAGGCTGCAATGTTCCATCAATAATCCACTCCTGAATCTGGTTGAACGCCTTCTCCTTCGCAGATTGGCGAACAGGTTTCGAATGGTTTGCGGGTATGGGCATGGTGATCAGCCTTTCTCGATAATCTTTGTTATGGAAAAGTATACATGAAAATGCACATGAATGAAATATGCAATATATCATTCATGTGCATATAATGAGGACTATTTATACATAGGTACAGTATTCTCAAGCCATGTATACCCCTTATTGGTGAGTTAGAATGACATACTTATTAATTTATTCTCACCCACTAACCCGAATTGTTTCTCTTTCGAAGTATACCAATTCCCAGTAAAATTAAAGGAATGCAAGTTTGCATAACTATAGAAAACGAGGGGAAAATCGTGCCGCTATAATTAGCAGCTTCCATTTCGCTTGATATCCCCCAGATACTAACCAATACTGTCAGGAAACCAAGCGGAAATACCAGTGGCTTATAATTTGATAAGTTTAACCATTGAGCTGTCCCAATAACAAGAGCATAATGGACAACCGCCAACTTGATAAATGTACCTGCCACCCAAATGGCCATCACCAACGATTCCAGATGCTGGAGAAATTCTGCAATACTGATATAACGCACTGCATCAAGCAACGGATAATTAAACCTATCTGTAAGTTCACCACCAAATAAAAAGAGTAAAGAGAGGTTTGTAGCCATAAACCCCATCACTACAAAAATCCATGAAATCATTCCCCACTTTCCCGCTTTCTGTACGTCTTTCACGTAAGGCAGAAGAAAAGCAATCACAAAGAATTCGGCAAACCAGCTTTGGGGGGTATATGCTCCTTTAATGGAAGGCATGAGTCCATCAGGCATGATTGGTAATATATTTTTAGGATTCAGATCAGGAATAAGTAATAGACAAAGAATAGTCAGGACAAGGGCGTATACAGGAACAACCATTTCGGCTGAACGACCGACCACCTCTATCCCTCCCCTAACTGCAAAGGAACTAACAAGCATTATAGTAGCAAGAATCACAAAAAGCGGCGTTTCCGAAAAAAAAGCACCTGTCACAAAATCAGCATAAATGCGCGTGCCTCCAGCATTCATCAACAGGTAAAAGTATAAATAAATGAAGCCGAGCAGCTTTCCCGGCACCTTACCGATAATAGATACACTGTATTCCATTATCGTCTGGCCAGGGTACAATTTATGGAGCTTAATGGCGACAACTATAACAAGTATTCCCATCAAACTCGCCAATATGGGAGAAAGCCACATATCCTGTCCTGCATATTTAGCGGTAATGGATGGAATAATTACAATGCCTGTCGCAATCACTACAGGGTACATCATGCAACCCAGTTGAGAAGCAGAGATTTTACCTGTTTCCATACAATCGTCCCCCCTTCATTCAATGATATCCTCCATCGGACTAAATAAATAAGTAATTAGATCGATTGGGCCAGGTAAATCCGGAAAAAATATCAACATGCCAGCTATCACCCATGTACCGAATACGAGGACTATAAATAACCTTTTTTCTTTCACCTGATTCTCTTCCATTTTGGGCCATTCATATAAAATGATGAGCAGGACAACAATACTAACACCAAAAAAGGATAGCCAATTCACTCCTCATTCAGCTCCTTTTCGGGTATGCCTTGTGGCTTAGTAGACATCCCCAACCTCCGAATATAAGCCTTGCTTGTCACCTCAATTTCGACTTCTGTGAACTTTTCCTCCCAATTGCCTTTGACCTGATCCCATTCGTCCGGATATTTCTGTGCAAAGGCTTTAGCAAAGCCCAACACGTCTGCCTGCATTTCTGTTTGGACTTTTTTCAACGTCAATTCAATCCGTTCGTCAATTTCCCCAGCTAATTGCTTCTCTAACTCAGCCACTACTTTAGGATCCGTTAATACCATGTTTGTCTGATTCTCTATAACATCATCTTCTGTAGTAATCGAGATGGTCATCTTCCATTTTCCGTCCTTAATTTCAGGATGTAATTGGGTATTGGAACGAAGCAATTTAAAAGCCATATACCTTTCCTCATTTTCCGGTACGAAGGAAACGGTAGCTAAATGCACCTCATTTCGTACCCACAATAATCCCCTGGTCAACTTATCACTAAGGTACCCCTCAATTTTGTCTCCCTTAAAAACTGCCGTCCCGTTTATATTCAATCCGCCTTTTTTCTCATTCAAATTATCAAATTCATATTCCAACCTGGGAAGCGCTACCGCTCTTGATTCACCTGAAATATTCTTCAACAGATCTTTTAACGTTACTTTCAGCCCGATTTGAAAGCGGGCTAATTCTCTGGCGAATTGAGAGGAGCTTTGTTCAATATTAGGGATTACCTCCAGCACAGTTGAAGCCTTCTCCTCGCTCACAAATATAAAGGAACGAAGCCTTGGTTCTGGATGGTGGGCAAAGAAATCTACATATTCCCTTATTCCGCTTCCTGCCAACTCCTTTCCAAATACGATTACCTCATTATGTCCCCAGAATATTCGGCGTGGTACTCTCTGCTGTAAAATTGACGCAGCTTCAGCAATAGTGGTACCGGAAGCTTTCTTGGTAATCGTAGGTTTATTCCCTTGTCCCCCAGAGCCTGATCCCTGTTGTTTCCCTCCTCCCATCTGACTGGGGATTGCCAGCTGAACCGTCAATTCAATTTGATCATCTTCAATTTTGTCAATTCCTACGGCAAGAACAATAGCGAGGTCATTAATTTCTACACGATCCCAACAGCCTGAAAGCACAAAAAGGCTACTCCAAGTTAATAGGATCAGCAAAATTTTTCTGGATGAATGAAGATAACCCTTAGTCATTCCTGTTTCTACTCCTCTAAAGACTTAAATTATTCTCCTCCATGCTTAGGTCCCGGTTTCTGCCCTGGTGCTTGGCGATATTTGTTGTACTTTCCTGTCAGACGCGGTCGTGTGTTAAGTTTCCACCATGGTGCCCGTACCAGTATATCTTTCGTTTCAGAGCCTTGAAGAGGTGCCATAGGACTGAGATAAGGGACTCCGAAAGAACGAATGGTTGCTAAATGGATGATAATCGTAATCAACCCGAGCATGATACCAAGCAGTCCAAGGGTGCCAGCAAGAAGAATCATTGGAAACCGGAGCATGCGGATTGCCACAGCACCGGAGTATCGCGGGATGGTAAAAGAAGCAATCCCTGTCAGAGCTACAACAATGACCATAGGCGCAGAAACAATCCCCGCCATTACAGCCGCTTCCCCAATTACCAGCGCCCCGACAATACTCACAGCAGAACCTACTTGTTTTGGAAGTCGTAACCCTGCTTCCCTCAATGCTTCGAACGTAATTTCCATCAATAATGCCTCAATCAATGCAGGAAATGGTATAGCTTCCCTGGATGCTGCCATCCCAATCAATAAAGGGGTGGGCACCATTTCGGCATGAAAAGTGATGACAGCTACATAGATCGATGGCAGTAATAACGAAATCAATAAGAAAATGTAGCGGAGCCAGCGAATCAATGTACTGATTATAAAGCGATTATAGTAGTCCTCTGATGCTTGCAAAAAAGAATATACCGTAACCGGAGCTATTAATACGAAAGGAGATCCATCTACTAAAATAACGAAACGCCCCTCCAGCAAATGGGATGTTGCTACATCCGGGCGTTCTGTCGTCAATATTTGAGGAAAAGGAGAATAAGGGTAGTCTTCAATAAGTTCTTCAATGATGCCACTATCCAGCACGCCATCGATGTCAATCCGTTTCAGTCTGTTTTCAGCTTCCTTAATTAGATTTTCATCCGCAACACCTTCCAAGTATGCAAGAATCACTTCAGTCTCTGAATATTTACCTATATCCATCTCTTTCCTTTTTAATTTTGGGCTTTTAATTCTTCTCCTTAGCATTGTCCAATTAATACCAATTGCTTCAACAAAACCTTCTCTTGGACCTCGTACAACATTTTCAGCAGCTGGTTCTTCAATAGACCTTTTCTCAAATTTGACGTGGTTTAATACTAGACCTGACCTGCTTCCTTCCAACAAAATCACCGGATTACCTGAGGAAATCTTTTTAACACAATCAGATATGTTTGTTATCTCCTTGATTCCTGAAACCGTTATTTTTTTCTCCAATAATTCCTTTACATCACTGTAATCAAATGAATCTTCCTCCATTAACGGTCCTAGAACATTATCATTCAGCTCTTGAATATCAACCAGTCCATCTATATAAAACAAAACCGCTTTTTGCTTACCTGCTATATAAAAACTTCGGGAAATGACATCAGAGGCGTTGGTATATAACGCCTGAATATGCTCGATATTTTTATCAAGGTCCACAGAAAGAACATCTTTGTCCCTTTTTATTTCTCCCTCTTTTATCGATTTAGTAGTTTGTTTTGAACTTATCAGTTTACGCGGCCGCTTAACCATAATCGTCAGCTCCATTTTTCCTATAGAAACTTTCTATTTAGCTTGCTTCTACCATTTAAAAATTATACTGTAAGCAGCCAATTACAGAGGTACTTGTTTCTTATTATCCTCTAAATATCAATCTTTCCTTTTACCAGTGGATGAATAAGACAGAAGTGGAATACCATGAATCGAGTCACTAGCATAGTGCTAAATTTTTCTATCAAAAAAGCACATTCGTATAGGAATGTGCTTCCAAAAGTACTTCGAAGATGATTCTGTGGGTTCCCCCTTTAAAACCTGGTCAGTCCACTCTCGCTTGTCTATTATCGATTATTTTTCTTCGCTAGTTCCACTCGGTCAGGGGCCATAGGAGGCTGTTCCATCCACTTATTCTTAATCAAAATGTTAGCTCCGTTCTCAGATAGTTTCTGCACTTCTAAAATTAACCGGTTATACATTACACTTAAATCCAACCTGGGACTTTGGGCAATTGCCTTGCCATAATAACCAACGCTTAATGAGGTTAAAGCAGCAGTATAGAACATCATGAGCTTATCGGAAAATGTAAACGTTGTACTGTTTGTTACTTCTGACCCCCAGGACAATGGGACAGGCAGATTGCTTTCCTCTAATTTATTTGCAAATGCTTCTGCATGGTTTTTAGCACCTTTTATAAGCTTTAAAAAAAATTGTGTAACTTCCTTTGACGTTGCAACCTGACTAAATCCAGCTACTGTAGCAGCTCCTAACGCATTCCTTTGAAAATTAGTGTACAGATTTGTAATTTCCAATGCCTGTAATGGTCTTTTTTCACCAAAAAAATCCCAAATAAAACCTTTTGTTTCCACATATTCAACATCCTCACTATTGGGCAGAAAGGGAGGTCTTGAATACAAACCCTTGGATAATAGTAAATCTTTTGACATTTTATATAATTGTTGGGTCTCCGAAAGGCATTCCATATAAAAATCTGTAATATCAGCTCTGATAGAAACAGATAAACTATAGGAATAAGCAGTCAGGCCAATTTTAGCCATATTGTGTATAAAATTCAGCACATAAGTATCAGAAAACAGCCGGGGAGCTGTTATATCCACATCCTCCTCCAACTTAAATCCATGAGGCAGCTGGTTCTTTTCCTCTGTCAGAATGGCAGATGTTTTTTGCACATGCATTTGCGATAACTCTAAAGCATGTTCAATTAAAGGCTTAATCTCTGCATCCTCAGCCTTTTCTAAAAAATACGTCAACATACACACACTTGCACTATCATTCATATATTGCGTCCACAGCTGAGCTATCTCGGTAGATGTCAACCTGACTTGTTTTCCTTGTTCCATGATAAAACCTCCATACCAAACCCTATTATTAGCTTAGCTATCCCCAATGCCCACCTATAATATGTACCAGAATTTCATAAAGCATCGAATTCCTCCTGGATTATAATTTTCAAATGAAAAAAGGGCGACTATCCTATCCTGGATAATCGCCCTTGCTCTATTTTTTCTTCGTATGTTTGGTCACGAAACAGCATCCATACATCTTTCCTAACATCCTCTATAAGATCATTCGAGTCATATCAAATTAACTTATTTTTTCTACCCATGCGATAAAGTTGTTCATGACAGTATCTAAGAATTGGATGGTCGGTTCATCAACTAATTTTCCATCTTCATTCATTTTTTGATGAATGGTGCCAATCAGAACCTCATTTCCCGGTAAGGTAAGCGCGGCTACACCTGGCGCATTGAGTATCTGACGCAGGTGCATTTGTGAACGGACAGTACCTAATGCCCCCATCGTACCTCCTGCAATCATGACGGGTTTATTCATCATTACTTTGTCTACTCTGGAACACCAGTCTATCGCATTTTTCAAAACACCCGGTACAGAATGGTTATATTCAGGTGTAACAATGATGATTCCATCAGCTTCAGAAACCTTTTGTTTGAAGTCCCTTACAGCCGTTAGCGGTTCTTCCTCTTCATCCTGGTTGAAAAAAGGAAGGTCTTCAATGTTTAAAAGCTCAATTTCAACTTTTTGCTGATATCTGGTTCTTATGTAATTGGCAAGTTTCCTGTTATAAGATTCCTTTCTGATGCTTCCTGCTATAGCTACAAACTTCATCTCATCATCCCTCCATAATTTTCAGCTCCAATATCCAGAGCATTTTCGTATATTTTTAATAAGTACCTTATAAGCGAATGGAGTTTTTCTATTTGTAAAGTTTCAACCTTTATAACTCCCTTAATCAAGAAGATGAACCTCATCATTTACTCGAATGTCTCCTGTTTTTATTACAGAAGCATAAACGCCAAAATTATTGTCTCTTTCTTTGATAACCGTTTTATGTATACTTGGATCCCGTTCGGCATTTTCAGGATTAACGGTAATAATCATACATCTCTTACAATGTCCTACAAATTCTATTTCCACTTCATTTCCTATCTTCATACGCCGGCCCATCCATTCTTCTTCCACAAAAGGAATTTTATCCTTCAGGGAAAGAATGAGATTGGGGCGAAAACGTCTCGAATCCACTTCGTCTTTCCCCCAAAGTTCATGCAACTTATTTAAAGACGCATCTGTGGCAAGCAGAATGTGTTCTACTGCAATCGGACCAATCGGAACATGGGAAGGAGAATATTTACGGGTAGAGATTTTTCGGTTCGATTTGTTTTCGATTTCGTCCAAAAGCTGTTGATCTTTCCAATCCACTACCTTCCCCTCAGGCGTCGTTACTTTCACGTTTGGGTATGCTTCCATTGATTCATTCCCGGCAAATTCTGCTTGATAACGGACCATTTCCGGGAAGTTGGTGATCGTAAGGAATTCCCCGTTTTTTGTACCATCTAAATAAGTATGGCTGCGATCACCATATAAACCATATTCCATTATCTGAGTTTGCGGTACACTTTCTCCACGAAATGATTTAACTGGATGGCGAACAATTTCTTTGATATGACCAATTAACATGCCCTTCCCTCCAATAGCGATTTACCTAACTATTAGTGTAACATAGAAAAAAGTTCCTGCACCCACCTTAGTGTATTAACACACCGGGGAGCAGGAACCTTCTATAAATGTCAAAGCTTATATGTATCTGGACCGACTTTCCTTTTACAGGAAGCCACATAAAGAGTGCAACATCTTCAATTGATACATTTAGTAATAATGATCTATTTTGACATATTATCTTGTACAAACCCTAGTTCATTACCATCTATATCACGTATGGTAAACTTTCTACTCCCGTATGGTGTAGAAAACAATTCTTCTAAAACTTCGACTTTATTATTTAATTTATCCCAGAGACTATCTACATCATCGACATAAAAATTAAACCTCCCTGGGGTTGGATAATTTTCATGCTCCATTAAAGCAAACATTGCTCCTCCTTCGTGTTCAAAATGTACGTAATTGGGGTCTTCGGGTGGCCATGTTGCTGCCACAGTAAAACCCAGTATTTCTTCATACCATTTGACTGACCTGTTTAAATCTTTTACATTTGCACGTACATGTAAGAGTCTTGTTTTCATACCAGTATTCCTCCTCAATATAATTTTAAATTCCTCAACATCTTGAAACACTCCCTTTCTTCAAAAGAGACCATGAATTTCGTTCCATTTGGAAGCCTCCCTTCGGTTGATTTGATCATCTGATTATTATTTCGATGTTTGCTAAACCTACTGATATGGAGGTGGCTGGTAATGAAAAAGAACCAGACAACGGAAGGAACTAATAATGAACAAGGAAGAAAAAAGAATTCGAAAACAATGCTGGAGCCAGGCTATACCGGAACAGATCCCAACAAAGTAAAACAAGAAATTCAGCAGGATGTAAGCAAAGGCATAGGAGCTATGAGCTCCCGTGAAGCGGGGTCCATGAGGGATTAAAGAACCACTATTTTGTGGTTCTTTTTTCAATGACTATTATTTATTATTGGTACAGGTCGTTTATGAATAATGACCAGCACATATGGACGAACCCACTGGATGATAACTCCTGTAATCAAGGCATTTAACAACGTTCCAATCCCAATAGCCCCATTGAATAAAAAAGCAATGATGACTAATACAATACTGATGATCGCCCTTGACCTGCTAAAAGACCAATTTGTTTTATCTGTTAAAATAACCATGGACCGGTCCATAGGATTTGGTGCAAAGTTTGATTCCAAATAAATCGCAATACCTATTCCGCCTAAAAGAATGCCTAGTAATACTAATAAAATTTGTTCTAATATATGATCAGGTATTAACCAATCTCCTAATAATAACAGCCATGTATCAATCCCCATCCCAGTAATAATGGAAGTTAATATAGCTAAAAATTCCGGTCTTGCTTTTAAAGCAGCAGCATTGAGCAACACCATAGCCGAACCAACCACAATTTCCCAGCTTCCAACGGTCAATCCAAATGTACGATATAAACCAACGAGTAGTGCATCAAATGGTGAAGTGCCTAATCGGGATTGAATGGTAAGAGTAATCCCTAATGTCAATACGGATATTCCAATAAAATAGATCAGAAATGATTGACCGATTTTTCTCATATATATCCCCTTTTCCACAAAAAACGCCTGAGTGTATTAATCATGATATAGTCTATGTGGTATATATTCTATCATTTTTTAAAGAAAGTGCCTGACCCCCACCTTAGTAATGTATTAACGCACCGGGGGGGCAGGCACTTTCTTTATATCTTGAAGCCTAGGTTCCGAGATCGTCAGAGCGCCCGGCTGCCAGGCGGAACCATTGGGCGGTCGGGCGTCCATCCATTTGAAACTGACCACCTTTGGAACCCCAACGCTGCGGCCATCCCTCGGGTGAATCCTCCCAGAACTCCTGACGGCCATAGACAGTCAAGTCCAGCAGTCCGTACGACGGTGACATACGTTCGTTACCCCGGCCTGTAGTCCAGTAGGTCTCGTAGACCTTGTCACCGTCCCGGAGATAACTGACCAGGATGCCGAAGTGCCGGTCAAAGATCAAGTGATCCGCGGAGTCCTGGGGCACCGAGTACCACGGAACTGTCCAGCCCATGAAGTCTCGATACCGTGAACTCTCTTCATATGGCTCCTCACAGAAAGTAGCATAGCTGACGTCCCGCGAATGCAAATAGGATAGCTCGTTGATGTGAGTCGTGGAGAAGGTGCAGCCCTCGCATTGCTCCGCGGCAGGTCTGCCGGTGTGCCACATGTGAAAATAGGCAATCAGCTGGCGGCGGCCTTCGAACGTCTCCAACAAGGTCACCGGACCATCCGGGCCGATCAACGGGATGGACGAATCCACTTCAACCATCGGCAGCCGACGACGGGCTGCTGCAATTGCGTCCCCTTCACGTGTATGCGCCTTCTCTCTGGTCCGTAAATCATCCAGTTTAGCCTGCCAGGTCGCTCGGTCGACCAAAGGAGGTTTTGAAGTGTTATAACCTTGATTCATGTAATTATCCCCTTTCAAATGGTTTATTCACACAATCAAAGTTTAAAACACATAAGTACATAGAATTTCTTCTCGATTGCTCCAAATTCCTTCATTACTCCGGGGAAAATTTGATTTCGAGATCTACACGAGTCGATTAAAAATCAATTAAGGAGTTAGCGAAAAAAAACAGCATAGATTGTAAACGCTGCTATTATTACAAGAATTATTATTCCAGTGCCCTTCCAATTTAAACTGCCTGCCAAATCAGAAGTATTGCTCCCGTGGATACTGCTGGCAGGATTATTCAATTCTTTTTGCCGCAGCCTCTCTCTTCTTAGTTCTGGTGTTTCTCTTTCTTTGCTCAACCCAATACCCCCTTTAATAGTGTTACGAGAGCACATCGTATAATGTTTCACCTCACCTTTTCAGCTTTAGTAAAAAAGCCAAACTATGTTATTTTATCTTAAGTTTTCTGATTGTTTAACTTTGAGCATTGTTTAAGATAGCAATCGAAAAGAAAGCAACACTTTTCGCATATGCTACTATGGAAATAAATAGTCAATAAAGGAGTTGATGCTTCATGACCTTACAGGCATTTCCCCATTTAATGTTCGATGGCGATGCAAAAGAAGCCATCCATTTTTACAAAACCATATTGGATGCTAAAGTGCTGTCGATTCAGACATATGGAGAGATCCCGGCATTTCCTGGAATGTCTTTTCCCGAAAAAATCCTGGACTTTGTTGCACATGCAAGGCTGCAAGTTGGTGAAACGGAAATGATACTTTTTGATTCACCAGGGTTCCCTCGTCAAATAGGTAATCAGGCTGCTATTTATGTATCAACGAACGAAGTGGAAAAAACAGAACAGATTTTTGAAGCATTAAAGGAGGAAGGAAAAGTAATCGGTCCATTAGAGGAAACTTCCTTCACACCTGCTCAAGGTTATGTCATGGACAAGTTCGGCGTAACCTTCACAATAGTTACGGAAACCCGAAACTAAATTCATATAGAGTAAAAGCGTATAATCCTGCGTCCCCTTTTCAACTCAATTTAAGTAATATAACTTCGGCACAATAGATTTTGATTCTACTACTTTCTTACCGGCTTATAATTAACTAAAAAAGGAGTCAGAATCATACCTGATTCAAATATTGCTAAACTTATAATTACCGTAAAAAGAAGATTATCGAATGGCGAGAGAACCAATCCGAATATCAGGAATGGAATCACACTTAATGAGGTTACTATCATTCTTGAAGGGAAATCTATTTTATGCTCACAACCACAATTCCTACACTTAATAGGTCGGTAGAAGTTATTTTTCCTGAATATTTCACCCCATCGAAACTGAATATGGCAACACTTGCATTTGGTCATCCATATCCCCCTCTTTTAAAATGCTCTACCCTTCACCGACTCCTTACGCAGCAGGTTATAGCAGCTCGGGTATAACTTGTAATTGCAGTTGTAAATACAACTCCCGCATCGGAATTTATAGGAACGCAAAGTATGAGCAAAAATAAACCGTCGAACCACGTAAACTTAACCAGTTTTGCGTACGGAGGGCCGAATGCTGTTCGTTATAGTCTTATAACAGACATTCTGAAATCCATTAGCCTTTATTCAAGGATAAAAACAAATTCTTCTACATCTGCACCACGGGCATTAGAAAACCCACTGTCTTCACCAGAGATTGCAAAACCACATTTCTCCAGTACTTTGAGTGAACCAATGTTGTCTTTGACTGCACGAGCATACAGGGGACGAACTGTAACCAATTTTAAAAATTCCCTTAAAGCATCGGTAGCGATCCCTCTGCCCCAATATTCTCTTCCTATCCAATAGCTGACCCCTGGTACGCCGAACTGCTCGAAATATAGAATATTTCCAGCAACATTATTCTGAACTGTGATCGTTTGCTTGATGATGGTTTTATCAGTCAGAATTTTATTCCAGTGAGTTAAAAAGCTGTTCCAATCATCGGGATCCTCACTTGTAAATGCCGCCATATGATTTGCATCCCGATCCTGCTGGTGCTTGAAGAAAACCGGAAGATCATCTTCGATTACGTCTCGAAGCGTTATATTACTCACTATCATTCCACCTTTGTAATTTATTACTTTCCATAAAGTGAGCCACATGACTAAGACACAAAAAAACTGGATAAGCAAAAAATAAAAGTCAACCTGATGTGTTGACTCAATTGGGTATTAATCAGTTTCTATTTGTTTCCGTATCCAATATTTTAGAGATGATGGTACTAGTTTTTTAATCAAAGGCAGAAACAAGAGAAGCAAACCTGAAATCCCCAAAATCACACTAAAGACAAAAAACCCTTGTGCATGTTGTGGAATATTTCCTTCAGGGACTCTTTCTGCGGTTTGGATGCCTAAGAAGCTTATACCTATCCCATCCCCATCAGCACTTGTTCCCATTGCTTTTAACTCAATTCCTTTTTCATATGCCAGATAGGATATATAAGCAATAAAAACGACGGCCAATATTCTAAAGAAATACATCTAAACACCCCCAAATGTCAAAATATTGCTACTCTTAGCATAGCATACATATTTTGGAGGAGAAAGATACGCTGATAATTATGTTCACTAATGCTCTAAGTGCACATAGTAATCATAGTGATCAGAGTAGACATAGTGCACCTTTATAAGTTTTTTAAATATAGATTTCCGATCGTGCTTTAATGCGCAATCACTCGATCAAAAAAAGCACCTTCGCCTGGAAAGGTGCTTCACAAAAGTACTTGGTATGAAAATTTTTTTAATTTATTTTTTTGTTATTTTTATCTCTAATAATAATTTCATACGGGACTTCTTTAATAGATAATTCTTCTATTTTTAATTCAATTATCTTATCCACATAATCTTCAATTTCTTTAACTTTCTCATCAGAGTTCTGGAACCAGCTATTATTTAGATTTGTCTTTATAATAATCTGTAATGGTTGAGGGTGGAAAGAGCTGGCAAATCCTCTATATTCATTAAATTTCTTATTTGTTTCCTCACTTATCGCAGTAAATATGGGCTGCCATTCCATATCTCGGATTTCACTTTCGCTTTTCTTCTTTAATTTAACGGCATAATTCAGATTTGTCTTAGATAAAATCGCATTAGAAATAAGTTTTTCGAGTTCAGCATTCTCTGAAAAGTCTTTATCTGTTCCTTCAATTATGATTTCCTTCTCCGGTTTCACCGATATCGAATAAGAAAAGTTATACCCTCTATCCTTTAATTCGTCCGAAACTATATCGGAAACCTTATGTATTGATTCCATTGCTTTTTGATCCTCTTTATTTTGGATAACGTCCCTATTCACGACCATAAACGTGATATCAAAATCATTAAATCCTACCTCTTTCGCAGTATTAACTATTATATTTTCTATTTCTCTCTTGTAGTCTTCTAAAAGATCTTTATCGTTCACTTGTGCTGTTAAGATACGTTCTTCATAAGAATAACTTAAACCGACTTCTCCGAAACCTTCGTCTTTTAATGCTTTTGAACTTCTTGTAAATAACTTTTCTATTTTCTCTTTTTCTTTTTTAGTTTCTTCCATACTTTTTATTAATTCACTTTCTATTTGTTCATCAGATTTAGCATTTGCCGATTCACCTGAGTTATTGGCAAATACTAAAGTGAAACCAAAAATGATTATTATTAACCCAATACCAACCACACGTTTCTTCATAATAACCACCTCTCTATATAAGAGGTGTATGTCCACTTTTTTACATTATTCCTTGTGCTTAAATTTATTTAATGCTGGACACATTTGTTTATGTAGCAAGGAGGCGGGTTCAGTTATTATTTGTTCAGGTTTAAAAACCAAATAGAAGTGATATATAGCAAATATACCCATTATTGTTTGATTAAAGCAGACCACTTCGGTAAAAGAAATCTAACAAAGTATAGAATGGGGACACTGAGGCCATATGCATTATAAAGTTATTAGTGATATAGGAAATGGTTCGCAGGTAACTTTTTGCAGAAATAACAAGGAGTATATTTTTTTCACTCATTCTAAGGCACTATTATTTCTTAAATATATTCTTTACAAGGATGTGCTCCCAGCGAAGTATCACTTAGCAATAAGTTATTGTAATTAAATTAGTGTTAACATCTTTTTTTCTTACCTCCCCATTGACACCGTTTGCTCAGGAAATAGGATTAAAAATCCTTACTAATTAAATATAAATGGAAAAGTAAATATAACAAAAGCTGCCCACAGTCCATAGACCGGCAAATACTTAGTAACAGCATCCTGGATCGTTGATAGTCCGGATTTGTTTTGTAAAAAACGCATATAAGAGAACATAATCCAAATCAGATTTGCCCATATGAGCATGTTTACTCCTAAAACAGCAAATCTATTTGGAGTAATGCCAAAAGAAGAAAGTCTGAACACTATGGCTGACAAAGCCACACTGTCGATGATGAGTGCAAGGACAATTAAGGAAACATTGATATAATCTGAAATGTTCTTATTCTCGTCTGAATCTCTTTCGGTAATGGAAAATATGGTGACAGCCAATACACCAAGGAGAATTCCGTTGAAAGCTATCAGGAAATTGCGATCGAGGAATGGATTTTTCCCCAACCATATAACCGTTACAAGATAGGCCAACAATGTGACCAGAACAAGGGGGCTGAAAATTTTCGCTATATACGGGGCGATATTCTTAGCAAGTTTAAGATTCATTGATACAAGATACGCAGCCACAATCGCGAGAGCGGCAGCACCGAACAAAACAATATTACTAAAATAGAAATCTTCTATATCCAGACCAACAAAGCTGAATAACCGCATGGTTAATGCTGCTAACACCATTCCGCTGACTGCCATGCTGGCGTAGAGAATTCCAAATTCCAAATTAAATTTAATATAGTCTAATCTTCTACTGCCTTTAGAATAGCCGTTTCCTGTAAAAGCAACCCCCAGCAATACCCATAAGAAAATGGGGAGGTGTAAATAAACAAGGATAATACTGTCTTTATCATTTAATGGCAGCAAATTAAGATAAACCACGGAAATGGTGAACAACGCTGAAAGGGAATAAATAATGCTTCTTTTCGCCGCATTACTATATACAAAGTAGGCAGCGATAAATGGAATGATACCAAAAGCCAGGTTAATAGGAGCTATTGCTTCCTGCTCGACAAAGTGGAAAATGATCCTTGTGCTTACCCCGGCCAGAATAGCTAAAAGGCCCATGAATAAGAAACTTTTCTGAAACAGGGAAAGTTCAGTTGCAGTTGCTGGCTCCTTGAAATGCAACCTTTCATACCAGACACTAAGAACCTGAGAATCGGGATGTTGTTCCCATGCATATGCGAATGACTTTTTAAAAGCTTTCGGGTCTTTTCGATAAATCCTCTCCAGTTCAATCGGGTTAGAAATATTTTTAAGCACCAAATTGTTAGTATCCATCGTCATACCCTCCCTAATATTTATTAGATTAGTTATTTATACAATGCTTAACTTTCTTCATCACTTCGGTATTCCAAAATATCTCCGGGCTGACATTCTAAAGCCTTACAAATTGCATCTAAAGTAGATAACCGGACCGCTTTTGCCTTTCCATCTTCTTTGTCATTATATTTATTTTAAATAAATATTTATCGATTATCAATAAAATTTTATTGAAAGAATATCTTTTCGGTAAAATCCTTTCTCACTAACAAGCCCCGTTCAGCAAGTACAATCTTTCTAAAAAATATTGGCTGCACAGTATACTCAGTAAATATGGACAGTTTTTATTATTTTGCATTACTGATTCTTTACTGCAATAAAAAAGAGCTATTCTCCTTTTTTGAAGAATAGCCCCAATAGATTTGCAATTTATCTCCTCTTCCACTTGCACCATATCAAACAATATTTGTAATTGTTGTATCCTCAATCAGAGATGTGTAAAAATTCATATATGGTTATTCAATTATATCATTCAGCAATTATATTGATTTCTTTCGCATCTTCCATAAGATGATTGTTTAAAAAAGGGAAAGCCCGAACAAGGGGACCGTCCCTCTTCTGTTACTCTTCTCTTTTTTGAAACTCTTCTTCTAGCCATTCCGTGAACAACTGAAAATCCTCTTCTACCCGGTGCTTATAAAACATTCCCATCCAGGTAAGATCGTCCACGAATCGGTCCAGATTGCCGATCGCATTCAGAATCTCGACTTCACTGTCATGCGGAAGAGAAGCATCCACATCCGAATCCGCCCGCGCGTGGAGCTTGGCGGTTACTCTTCCCATCGTTTCCACGGTCGCAAGCATGCTGTCTCTATCAAGCAGCTGTTCCGGGGCCACCTCTTCTTCAAAAGCAGTCGACTCCCGCACATAAAAGTGATGATTGCCGATCGTAAAGAAGCCAAGAAAAGGGTCCTGCAGATAGTGCATAGCCTTCTGAGTCTGAATCACCCGGCGCCCATGATGAAGACCCTCTTCGGAATGAAACAAGTCATCATAAGAAAAATAATGCCCTGTAGCAGGGTAACGGGCTTCCTTTGCCTCAAGGATTACATCATCCGCATGCTCCTCCCCAGGTCCTTCTACGAGGATGAAGAAGCGCATCAATCCAATGGATCCAGTCCCAGCGCCTTCCAGCTTCACAGCATCCTTGATCGCGAAGTATTCTGCTACTGACTCTTTATTTTCATTTAATGACTGGATATATTTTGGCCAGGCTTCTTCAAGTCCTTTTCTTTCCTTCTTGGATAAACGCTTAAGCTTCCCTTCCACTTTAAAGCGCCGTTCTCCATCCTTTACTTCCGTCATTTGATTCAGCTTTTCTGCCGCTTCCCGGTTTTCGAGATCTCTTAGCGTTTCTTCGACCGGTCCGCCTGTATTGTTTTTTGTAAACAACAGGGTGGATGGATCGCCACCTCGTTTGACGAATTCCTCAAGCTGATGATGATAGGCGCGCAAATAAGTGTCAATAAAAACCGCCTGGTCCTCTTCCCCATATTCAAGTTGCTCAGCGTACAGCCCGATCGACGTCGCCATACGGTACACGTCGTACAGGTAAGAACCCAGATAGCCTTCATCAAAGTCATTCGAGTCGAACACGATCTCGCCCTGTTCATTCCGTAATCCTCCGAAATTATCGAAATGCAGGTCACCCTGAATCCAAGTCGGTTTATCTTCGGGGGTATGATAGGAAATCGGCAGCCTGGAGACATCGTAATAGAACAGGTAGGCGCTCCCCCTGAAAAATTGGAAAGGGTTCGTCACCATTTTATTGTATTTAATGGAGCGTTTGCGATGGTCAAGACCGAGTATTTCTCCGTCGTAGTGGTCGAAGATTTCTCTTATAGTCATTTTCCGCAATCGTTTCTTCAGTTTTTCCATATTTTCCATGATTGGCCTCCTTGGTCTGTAATAACTATAAGAGTTTTCCCTTTTATCCTCACTAGTAAACGATTCGATCAGGGCCCGGTTTGTTACTTGAAGTCCTAGAACGCCAGATTAATATTACCAGTTTGATATACAGCAAATGGAGTGTCTTCATTTCCATAGCGGACTTCAAGTCCTATGATATCGCGGTAAAACAGAAAGCATCCACGAATATTTGCATTAACAAGCGTACGTGTGAGACTTTCCAATAAGTTTCAATTATTTGATCTAGTTCATACTTCTGACTCAGGTGATGAGGGAAATGCATCCCGACAAGAGCACACCACTCCTGTTGATTTAGCCAGACAAAGCCTCCATCTTCAACTTACAGAGGTAAGTAATCTGATAATGTAGCTTTTTGTAATTTCCCAATTCTATAAAAAGAAAGGGGGGCGATTATCCTTCTTGAATAATCGCCCCCTTTCTTGAATTAGTACTTCTTTGAAATTCGATATCTAAGGTGGGTTACATCAGAGGCTTCTGTCACGTCTACCTTCTCCATGTGAATTTTTTCTGGACCGATAGAATCAAACAGTCGGATGCCTTTACCAAGTAGAACGGGTACCAAGTGAATCAGGATTTCGTCAACCAGGTTGGCTTTAATACACTGTTGAGCAGTATTCGCGCCACCCATCACCTGGACATCATTGTCCTCCGCGGCTGTTTTAGCTTGTTCAACGACACTCTCAATACCGTCGCTAACGAAAGTGAACGGTGTTGCACCCTCGGGAACCTCTTCAGGCGCATCATGAGTGGGTATAAATACCGGAATTCCGTGAATGGGATGGCTGCCTCCCCAGCCACATGTAAGATCGAATGTTCGCCTACCTGCTACAATTGCTCCTGTAGTTCCGAAAGATTTATCAAAAACTTCCCTATTAATTTCAGAAAGCTTAAAAAAGTCGTTAAATTTACTAGGTCTTTCCCCACTAAATAACCATTCGTGCAGAATCTCGCCACCCTCACCAAGACCCTGCTTACGGTTATCGTTTGGACCAGCGATAAAGCCGTCCAGTGACATTGATATGTCTAAAATAACTTTTCCCACCGTCACACTCCTTTCTAGTTGTTTCTTTAAACTTAACATATAAAACTAAGAAGGGTTTCTTTTCGATTGCTCATAATCAGTGCCTAATCGGTGCCTGTCCCCCAGTATGTTAAAGCATTAATGTAATGGGGAAAGGCACCAGAACTTAGGTGGTTTTTTTCGGCTTTTTCAAGAAGTAGCTTGCCTATATCTTTGCCTCTGAATTCTACTAAGGTGCCAAATGAAGATAACACGGAGTATGAAACATGGAAAGTTCGGAAGGATTTCTTCTCAATTGCCAATTTTTAACACCCTCTATTGCTGTTAAAGCCTGTTGAAAGATGTTTTAAAATCTTTTAAAAGTAAACATGCATTACCATTAAGCGAACTCTAAGGATTGTAAACGAACTACTACCTATACACGTGTAAGCTTATCCGGGTTTCGTACAACATAAATTCTTGAGAAATTTCCGTGCTGTTGTTGAATAAATAAAGCAGCAACTGTATCAGATCCAGCCCGGAGCACTATCCCTTTCTCCCCATTTATGTGCGCTAACTCGATATAAATACCTTCCTGATAATAGTCCGACAAGCCTTCAAGCGCTGAAGCCAGGAATCGAGCCACTCGTTCACGCTTTTGTATCGGATGCTTGAACGCGTTTACTTTTCCTCCTCCGTCGGTAACTAGCGTGACGTTTTCATTCAACAGGGAAAGCAAATAATCAACGTTCCCCTGCTCAAGAGAGGTGAGAAACCGGTTCAGCCATTCCAATTCTATCGCTTTGTTCCCTACTATCTCATCCTCTGTTATTTCCATCTTTTTGCGTGCTCGGCTCATCAGCTTGCGGCAATTCGCCTCTTTCTTGTCGAGCAGTTCGGCGATTTCGAGATAATTGAACCTTAACGCTTCCCGCAGGACAAACACACCACGCTCTGTCGGTGTCAGCCTCTCCAGCAGAACGAGCATGCCATATGACAACAAATCGCGGCGGGCGACCGTCACCTCGATGGTTTCCGCTCCCGCCGTCTGAAACGGTTCGGGGAGCCACGGACCAACATACACTTCCTTTTGCTTTCGTGCCAATTTCTGCAGATTAAGACAACGATTGGTTACCATTTTACACAAATACGCTTTCGGTTCTTTTAAGTGTTCAACATTCACATCGTATGCCTTGAAGAACACATCCTGTAACGCATCTTCAGTATCCGCAACAGAACCTGTTAACTGATAAGCCAGAGTAAACAGTAATGCTTTATATTGATTATAAAGTTCCTCCATCGCTGTCTCTCCTTTCTTGCATGTTAACAATAAGGTAATATCTCTTTCTCTATCGTAAGTAGCTGGCTTTATCCTCAATCATCTTCTTGATTCTCCCTGGAATCTTTCCTGTGATGACAACATCAAGCCCCCATTTGCGCAGCCAAACCACTCCTTTTTGCCCCAAGCCGATCGTATAAGCATCAAAGTTCGATTTCGATGCTTTGTGAATCGGCGCGGGACGGCCCTCCAGATCAGCCTTCACGATTTTCCCCAGTCGAATCGCCTGTATGCCAGCTTCAAAGCACGTCTTCTGTTCCGATTTGCCTGTCTTTGAATCGATGATTTTCGCGCAGTCGCCATTGCTGTACACCCCAGGAGCACCTGACACACGATAGCTTTCATCAACCAGTACATGGCCATCCAAAGTAAGCGGCAAGCCCATATTACGTAGACCTGGATTCGGATCCAGACCAAACATCCATATCAACAGACCGACTTCCAGAGAGGCGCCATTGTTTAGCGTCACTACTCCTCCTTCCTCCCGTAGCGCCTTACAATTATTAAGCACTGACACGCCACATTCAGCGATCTCATGACACAGCTTACGCCTGAATTTCTCCGACACTTCTGGGAGCAGCCGTTCTTTTGCATTCAATAAATAGACGGAGATATCAGAAGCATTCACCCCTAAAGCTGTTGCTTCCTTCCGCATAGAGAGAGCCAGTTCCGCAGAAGTCTCGATGCCACTGATACCAGCTCCAGCGACCGCCACAGTCATTAGGCGTTTTTGTGCTACTGGATTTGTCTCTTCAGCAGCCTTTCGCAAATTGTCTTGCCAACCCTCCCGGATAGCTGCCACGGTTTCTGGGTCAGTCAAGGCGATTCCACCTTGGTCATGATCAGGCCTTCTAACCATACTGCCCACCGTCACGACTAAAAGATCATAACGAATACAGGCATCATTTCCTTGTACATCACTATATTGGACCCGCTTTTTTTCACTCTCCACAGATGTAACGGTACCTTGCACAAATTCGAACCCTCCGATATTTAAATCACTCCATGGGATCACAATTTCTTCCTCGACCGTAGTTGGACGAAACAACCTCAATTTACGCAAATGCCCGGGCTGCTTGTCGACCAGAACAAACCGAATCCTTCGCCCATTCTCCATTTCCCGGGTTGCTGACTGCAGTTGATAAAGTGCTCCAAGCCCTGCATAGCCGCCTCCGATAATGATACATGTCAAGTCGCTCATCACTTTCAGCTCCTTCTTTATGGTTTATACATATAACAATGGAAGCGGCTGATTTGTGACAATGGTAAAAATCAAATATCTTAAAGCTAACAATAAAAGGCGACTATCGCTTGTTGGATAATCGCCCCTAATTTGATTTATACAGGATTCTCTTAATGTTATTACTCAACTACCTTTTCGCTTTCGGTTAACCATTTCCCTTCTGCAATAAACCTGCTCCGTTAGTTAAAAAAGCGATCGTCTATATTGAAAAATCGCCACCGTTAATGCAATATAGAATTATATTTCACAATAACTTTTTGTGTGAATTTGCCAATGAGGAATGCAATTATAATGTACCCAATAAGTGCAACAAGAAAATCTACGTAAGAAGTATTTAATTGACTGTATGAATAAATGAAGAATGTTCCGAATAAAACAAGCACTACTATAACAGGTACAAATGTTTTTCTGAATAGTAAAGTGAGTAACGCACTAATTATAACTACCCCAATTGGGAAATAAAAAAATAGCACATCTAAAAACCCTATTCCGCCAAAGTAATCCATAAAAGCCTCCATATTATGTTCCTCCTTTCTATAAATAAATACACTATCTTATTCATCTATCCTGCTCCGTTAGTTTTATAAAGTTAGTCTAATTGACTTGATTAAAATTATCGGCTATATTAAGGACTTCTTCTTTAGAAGTAGAGTCGCTATCCACGAATAGTTCATAATAAATATCATCTTTATTCCATTTCAAAATCTTAACCTTTTCTTTTTCCCCGTATTTTCCTTCTATGTCTCCCTGTATTTTTACGTGTTCTTCTGTAAAATCAAATGCATTTTGGCTTTTTGCTGCCTGAAAGGTGACCTCTTCTTGATTTTCACTTATAAATGAAACTTTAATAAAACTATTCTCCATTCCTCCTACACCCTCTAAGTTTACTCTTATCTCTTTTGGCTCAAATGGAAGCTTAGTTGGGACTTCTGGAGTAAACGACACATCGTTTAATGAGTTAATAACTTTTTCTTTATTGTAATCTACAAGCTCCTTTGAGGCAGTATCATCACTGCATCCTACTAAACTAAGCAAAAATACCATTACGATAAAAATAATTTTTTTCAATGCTCTTCCCCCTTGCTTTGTAAATTAAATAAACTATTATACTATAGCCTCAGATTTGTGATTTTCTGTATTTATTGTATTTTTCAGCTTTATTTGTAGTATGTAGTGCTGTTTCAACTTGAAAATTATGTAGCTAGATAAAAACCCAATCGTATTCCAAACGGGATAGAAGCCCACGTGATTAGAATTGAAAGAAATAAATACATTCCAGCGGATACACTTTTGTAAACAGGTAATCCAATTAAAAATCCTAAAGACCATATAGGTATGATCACAAAAAACTCAGGTGCCACCCAAGTCTTGTCCGTATAGTTTTCTGCGATTGTGCCCCCAGCAAAAAAGGTAGATATAAGGATTGCTATTATTCCACTTACAATCGTGTTGATTAAATAGCTTGTCTTTATTTTCTTCATAATCATCTCCCTTTCTTCTCAATACCCTCCATTGCCTAACTGTGTTAAAACACCTTTACACTTTCAGATAAATATTAGGAGATCTCGAAACTGACCCTTCAACACTCCTGCTTTGTTCTTGAATAGAAGAAAAAGCTAAAGAGCAACTATACAATCTTCAGCTATTGCCCCCGTTTGCTGAAGACTTGATTTCGAGATATTGAAGCAGATTTTCAACTAACGCACCCGCTAGTTAAGTTTTCTCCTTACAACTCTCCTTTTTACAAAATAATCTCGTTATGCGAGACTCTGTTTCTTATTCCTATTCTTTTTCCAAACAATCGATAAATAAATGAAAATGCTTATAATCATAAGACAAAAGCTCACATTTTGAGCAATACCGACAGGGTTGTCCCAACTTCTTGCGCCATTTACAAACAATTGTAAGGTTATCCCTAAAACCAAGAATAATAAAACAAACCGATTCTTTTTAAATAGATATCCCAACGCTCCTCCTACAAGACCACCGGCAGTTGAGGCTCCGTACCATTCTGCGTAGACTTTTAATTGATCTTTAAAAGATGTTGAAACAGGTATAACCCCCTCGTAAATGAAGCTTTCGTAAATGTAGCCAAACAAGAAATAAAATGTGATTGCAATGATTGTATATAAGGCACCAAAAAATAATGCTTCCTTAATATTTCGTGCAAATTTATAACCAATAATCATAGCAAATATAAACCAGACTGGTAAGGAGTTTATCATTACCGCTAAATACGTAATGGCGGTTTCAAGACCCATCATTTTCTCACCAATACTTGGGATGTGGTCGGAAATTACGGAAAAAATTCCAACTACCAGCCCAATGGAAAGCGAGAAGATGATAAACCTTTTCCAATGATTTTTAAACTCTTGATTGTTCTTCAAAAATATAGCCCCCTTATTCCACTAAACTGCCCCGTTAGCACAATAAGCGATGGTCACTCTGTGCAGGTATCGCCCCCAATACAAAAAGACTCGAAATTGAGATATATCTTAGCTTTTCTTTTACTTTAGTCTCCATTTATATCGTCTATGCTGCATACTACTTCGCTAATTTATTTAATTCTTCCCATTCACTTAGATACATTTTCTCTGTCAAATTGTTAGGATTACCAATTTTACAAATAAACTCTAAACTATTTCCATCTGGGTCATTAAAATGTATCTTTGCATGTCCAAACCCTTCATTAGGATTTGGCATCACAAATGGTTCAGTAGGCTCAAAACCAAAAGCTTTTCTCGGTTTATAACCTTTAGTTGTTAGCCAGTTAATCGAGTTTTTCAAACCATCCAAAGATACTTCAAAAGCTATATGTCTAATTGAAGGATGATACTCTACCTCAACCTTATCGGTTTTCCATAAGCCAACCCAACTTTGGTCTTTTACAATCCATAAAAAAGCTACTCTATCTTCCACTTTATGGTCAAACTTCAACCCTAGCCCTTCATAGAATTCAATCGACTTATTCAAGTTACTTACCGGCAAATGTGCTTCGTATAGACCCTTAATCAATGAAAATACCTCCTATATCTTTTATCTTCAATTGCTTCAAAGCAATGATATTAAAGAAAAGCCCCCTATTCTTGGAGAATCGAAATCGAGTTATATGGAATTTATCTCCCAATTATAACCTTTGCTGAAGAGAGCTAATTATAATTTTGCAATCATCACTCAGTATACAAAGCGAGATTCTCTAATGTGGACCTTAATCCTATGTCGTGGTCTTCCTTCCGAATTCCTTCAGGAACATTTTCACAAACGATAGTAACTTCTGTACCTACTGAATTGGCTTCCAAGAGCCATTTCTGAACCATCTCCCCCGAGAACGCAGGGTCCTTGGAATTGAATTTTACGGATTGCACAATTCGCTTATCTGGAACTAATTCCAAAAACTTCGCTTGGACTACATCAGTGTTTTCTGTAGTTTTACCAGGGTTTGAATGCTCTATTTCATACATAAGGGTTATTTTATAACTCCCGCCTTCACGGGGATCAAACATTTCAATATGACCTGACATCCCTTTTGGTGGAAGCCAGGAAACGAGTTCCTCCGGGTTCAAGAAAGACTGATAGATGGTTTGCGGTGAGGCCATAATTATTCTTGAAGCAGTATCTATCCTCCGGTTATTTGACGCATCATCCATGATAAAATCCTCCTTATTCATATTCCGTCACATCGTCAATTTTTAAAAATGTTACCTACTCTTTACCCACCCTAAAAATAGCCAAAGCATCACGAAAATCCCCTAAACTTCCATCTCATGACTCCCGATTTTCATAATTTACATCCCCTTCCATAGTTCAACATAGAAGTAAATATCCCTTCTAAAAGTAAGTTTTTCGGAACAATATCTCGAAACCGAGTCTTTCACTATCCTGCATCTTTTCGGGAAGACTCGACTTCGAGACAACAGCACGTTTATTTAATTACTACTCCGGCAATTCAACCAAATTACCATAGCCGTACTGATCGATTAGCGGGAAGTAAACACTAAAAAGTCTCTCCTCTACTTTTTTTATCAAAAAAGACGAAATCACATTCGATTCCGTCTTTCATTTGATGATTAATCTTAAATTTTCAAAAGGAAGAACTTAAAGTGACGAGTAAAACAATTTCCCCGCCATTATGAGGACAGAAACAATCAATATCCGCTGGACCCATTTCTCCCCACGCTGTACTGCGAATTTACTTCCAAGGACTGCCCCAATACTTGTACCGATAGCTAAGGTTATGCCATAGCCCCAATTGATCTGATCGTTAATTATAAATACGACCAGGGCGGATAGTGTGTAAATAGCTACCACGAAAACCTTGATGCTATTGATTTTCACAAGAGACAAACCAGATACCATCGTCAGGGCAGCAATGATAATGAAACCGACACCTGCTTGAATGAATCCGCCATACACTCCTACGAAAAAGAAAATGACGATAAGGCCTATTTTCCTTGAAAGTGTGTCTGCGGTTGGTCCGTTTGATAACTTCTTATGCGGTTTCCAAATAATAATCGCAAGTACGAGCAGCATGACCACGGAGAGAATTCGATTGAAGACCTCATCGGAAAGTGAAATGGCAAAGTTTGCACCCACAATCGATCCGATCAAAGCAGGAATCGCCAGCATGGTGCTGAACTTCCAATCGAAGTACCCATGTTTTCGGAAAGAAGCGATGGCGACAATATTTTGGGCCATCAACGCAATCCGATTGGTGCCGTTTGCTACGGCTGATGGCAAGCCGAAAAATATCAGCATCGGCATGGTAAGGAGCGAGCCGCCGCCGGCAATCACATTGATGAACCCTGCTCCCACTCCAACTAATAAAATGGCGAGAAAAGATAGTAGTGTCATTAAATTCATTCCTTTTATTATGTAAGCTGGATCGATGTGTCGTATGTAAAACAAGGCTTTAAGCTTGTTATCCTAGTAATAACAAACATCCTTTCTAACTACTCTACCATATTTTCACTTTGTTTTTTTTAGAAATGATAGATTCCGATAACTAAACAAACCATGCTGAAAGCCCAAACAACTCCGGCAATCCCTATGTGAAGGGATATTTCCTCCGAAGCCATCGGATGATGATAATCAAAGGCAATTGCTTTTATAACGAAATAGATGGCCAGAGAAAAAAACAGCATATGTAATATCGTGCTTCCATAAGCAACAAAGTTATCCTTTTTCCTGATCCAAAGGAGCAAGGTTATTAACACAGCCCCTCCCATTACTACCGAGTAACCAGCATCCACATTCCAATGACTTCCTGTTCTAATGGCATCCTCACACTCCTCTTCCTCAATTGAAATAACTCACTTATTATACAAATAATCTCCGTGTTAACTTTCTTCCTTGCTTTGATTTTAATCCCATCTCCAAAATAACCTTAACATATTATGGTAGGATTATAGCGTTCAGGAAACATAAAAAAATTGAAACTTTTTACTGGGTTAATCCCTCATATATGGGTGAGGAGGTGGCACATTGTTACATAAGTATGTTGTAAAAAAAGCCATTAAAGGCGATGAAGAAGCCTTTGAGAAATTAATTAAAGAAGAAAGCGAAAAATTATACAAAACAGCTTTCCTCTATGTCCGTAATGAACATGACGCTCTGGATGTCGTTCAGGAGGCCGTTACCAAAGCATTTATTTCTATCAGCCAGCTAAAAAAAGCAGAACTGTTTAATGCCTGGCTGATGAAAATATTAATTCATACAGCCTATGATTTCCTTCAAAAGCGAAAAAAAGTCGTCCTGACTGAAGACTTTTCCAATTTCCGAGAGTACGAAAATCATCATATTGAAGAAAAGCTGGATTTGATTTCTGCTCTTTCTATCTTAAGTCCTAAGTATAAAACGGTTATTATCCTTTTCTATTTTCATGATCAGTCGATTAAAAGTATCTCCGAAACGATGGAGAAACCGGAAGGAACGGTGAAAACCTATCTTCACCGCGCTAAAAATGAGTTAAAAAAGTTATTAGGAGGAGTGAAGATCGATGAGAAAAGAACAATTTGATCGGCAGTGGAACGAAATCAAAGTCCCTAAGCAGAAGCTGGACCAGGCAATTACGAATGGTATCAAATCAGGGAAGCGTATGAAGCGCAAGAGGAAACACTGGAAAACATCAGCTGCCATTACATCGAGTGCTGCTTCTCTTGTCCTTGCCTCTGGCCTGGTCTTCTCTCCCGTAACGGAAGTACTTGCAAAAGTTCCTGTCCTTCACTTCATTTACGAGGACCTTACTACACCTGTCGGCAGTGAATTATTCGCGAGTGACCTGGTCACAGAGCTTGAAGAGAAAGCCACAGATAATGGCATTGATATTACTATCACCAGTGCCTACTATGACAATCAAATACTGGGAGTGACGTTCAAAGCATCAGGTGATCAGCTATCCATTAAAAATTTGGATAAACCGAACAGCCCTGAAACCGGATATGGATACTATTTATTTGATGGCAAGGATAAAAACCAATGGGCTGGATCGATGAGCAGTCTCAAAGAGACGAAAGATGGATTTGTCGGTGCGATAGAGTTTTACCAATTGGATCAAACCATCGACAGCGATTTCACGCTGCCACTTACCTTCACATCCATCCTTGGGGAAAAAGGCACATGGAGGTTTGATGTACCGATCGAAAAACGGCCAGCTGAAATGCTTACGGTAAAAGGTGAAAGCCGTACGGAAGATGGTTCCTACACGTTTACTATGGACGCCATTACAAAAGGAAACACTACCACCATTCTGGATTATGAAACGACCCGACCAAAAGACGGAGAAAGTGATCAGATCAACATCGATGTTTTCGATGATCAGGGGAATCGTCTGATGCCTAGAAATATCGGAAATATCCTCAATATAAAGGAAACGGCTAATCAGGTAAAAGTTAAGGAACGCTCTCTCTTTACGAGTAAAATTGATGAGCGTGATCAGTTTCTCATGATTCATCCAACGGTGGTAAGAGATGAATTTGATACCATCCATGCGATTCAGCCATCCAGCTTTGAAGTGGAAAGTAAGCGGTTTGGTTACAAAATCGTCGTCAATGAAGTTATGAAAAAAGACGGCGAAGTAGTAGTCGATTTTCACATCAAAAATGTGGATGAAGCAAAGTTTAGTAATGATATCCTCAACAATTTTGCAAATCAGATAAAGCTTATTCGCTCGGAAGATGTCATTCCAGGAGCCGACGGACAAACCCAGTATGAAGCATTGGAAGATGATTCACTCATTCTAGCTGAAAAAGGAAAAGCAGTCGACTGGAAAGAGTTACATTTTCGGACAAAGTTTGATCTCGCTAACCATGAAAAATTCACCATAGAAGATCACTCTTTGATGGTGCCTTTCGGAATCTTTGCAGGTAATGACAAAATCAAAATGAAGCCAATCAAAATAGATTTACCATAACAATAGAAGGGCAGTTGCCTGGTACGGAGGCTGCCCTTCTATTTAGTTATTCTTCTATATAAGCGACCGGTCTCGTCCAGGCTCCGCTTGCTTTTTCAATTTTCACCGGAAAACAGGAAACCTTGAACCCGTGCCGGACCGGAATCTGGTCGAGGTTTGCCAGCTTTTCGATTTGGCAGTATTCCTTTTCAATTCCTACATAGTGTGCCTCCCACATGACGCCTTTGTCCGGAGCAGCCATGTGCTGTTTCGCCTGGATATTTAAGGGAATATCCCATCCCCAGCCGTCGGTTCCTACGACTTTGATGCCCTGACCCAGCAGCCAGCGTGTTGCTTCTGCTGATACGCCCGCATGCAGGAAGGCGTATTGTTCGTCATGCAGCTTCTTATCGGCATCACTTCGGACCAGCACAATGTCGTAAGGTTTTAAGGAATAATCGATTTCCTTCAGTTGTTGTTTCAGGTCATCGGAAGAAATTTCATACCCAGGCGAATGCTTGCTGAAATCGAACAAGACCGCATCATGATAGAACCAATCCAGCGGCATTTCATCAATGGTGCGCGCTGGCTTCCCTTCCGACTGTTCCCCGTAATGCCACGGAGCATCCACGTGTGTGCCGGCATGCGTGTTTGCGGTCACTGTTTCAGTTGCCCACGCTTTGGCATCACGGAAGGCTTCTTTTTCAATTCCAAGTATTTTCGCTCCCTGTTCCGCACCATCCTCATGAGTATGGTATGCAATGGACGGAGGAAGCGGCTCTTTTACTTTGGGACTTAAAGGTACGCTCAAATCGATTAATTTCATAGCCCATCTCCTTTCATTTAATTACATGTTCGTGAATGATATGCATAATCCTTCCATCCGTTGTCGCTTTTCTCCTGCAAACTGATTAAACGATGGTATTCAGTAAACTTTTTACAGGAATTGCTACTTTAACCGTTTAAATCATTTATTTTCGGTTATTAAGTATAGGTACTTACTTTATAAGAAGAAACAGAGGTGAAATTAATGGGCAAATCTACCAAAACGTTAGGACTAATCACCGCACCAGGTTATCCAGATGAATTAAGAGAAAAACTGCAGCAGCAACTACCGGATTTGCTCAGTTATTATGTCGATGAGAACTACGCATGGGATGTCGCTTACTCCATTGACGCACTCACAGGTGTGACAGAAGATTCCAATAAGGTATTAAATGCGACGCTTGATAAGAGGAAAGATTATGGATGGGAATTTGCTATCTGTCTCACTGATTTGCCATTTTTTAATGACAAAAAGCCGATAGTAGCAGAGGCCTACGTTCAAGAGAGCGTAGCGTTAATCAGTCTGCCAGGCCTTGGATCGACGCCAATGTTCAAACGGATACGGGAATCGATTTTACAGTTGGTAAATGAAATGTATTATGGGAGTTCAGATGAAGATAGGGAACGGGCAGAACAAAGAATTCAGGCTAAAAATGGCAATCAGCATAATGAGTTGAAAAATAAAAGTTCGACAAGACTGGTTGGAAAGCGAGGGTTTGAACGCCTTTCGCCACTTCAACGGGAAACACCATACGAAAGCGAATCGAACATCGATGTCCGGTTCACAGTAAAATCCCGTTTCAGCGGCGCCCTGCGGGTTTTATCAGGGATGGTCCGGGCTAACCGACCGTGGGCGATGTTTCCTTCTTTTATGAAAGTAATCATTATCGCATTCACCACAGGGTCTTACGCGCTCGTTTTCCCGACGTTATGGCAGTTAAGTAATAATTACGGCATATGGCGGATGTTTATGCTGTCGATTGCATCCATATTGGCAATGGTAGGTTGGATCATCCTCGCCCACAAGCTTTGGGAAAAGCCGAATGAGGAGCGTGCCGATTATTTACGAAAATTGTATAACACCGCCACAGTTCTCACCCTGTTAGTCACGGTCTCTATGTATTACTTCTTATTATTTCTGCTGTTTTCCGTCGCAGTGATTGCCCTGATTCCGATGGGAATGATGCAGTCCCAATTATCCGGCACGGTAGGCTATGTTAATTATTTCTATATTGCCTGGACAGCGACTAGCGTTTCCACCATCATCGGTGCGCTCGGGTCTGCGCTTGAAAATGAAGATATCGTCCTCTCTTCCACTTACGGGTATCGCCAGCGACAACGTTATGAACAAATAAAAGAAACGGAAGAAGAAAAAGAAGAAGCAGAGGAAGAGAAAAAAGAGGCTGCCGAAGAAAAGAAAGAAGCAGCTCAGGAGAAAAAGGAAGCACAACAGGAAAATTAGAATGTGTAAGAGTTAATAGTCAGATAAATCAAATAAAAGCATAGAATAACATCGCTAAGAGCTCAGAGACCATAAGATGGTCTCTGAGCTTGTATTATCTGCGTTTCGCGAAAAAGCTTATGAATACACCAGGCAGCAGTCCGTATTTTTTATCATCCTTTGTATGCTTTCTGCAACGCTGCCAGATCAAGTTTCTTCATTTTAAGCGTTGCCTGACTAACACGCGAAATTTGTTCCGGTGTACTATTACTGCTCATCATTTCCTCCATTTCCCTCGGCACAATCTGCCAGGACACTCCATACTTATCTTTAAGCCAGCCGCATTGCTCGGATTCAGGAACCGCAGACAGCTGCTCCCAGTAGTAATCAATCTCTTCCTGTGTGTCACAATATACCATGAATGAGATTGCCTCGTTGAAACTGAATTCATGATTCCTCGCACTGTCCATTGCAGTAAACCACTGATCCTCAAGCATGAAATCAGAAAACATGAGGCTTCCTTCTTTATCAGGTTTCATGCACTGAGGGTAGCGGGCAATGTTACCCAGCTTAGCGTTCTTAAATACAGATAAATAAAAATTAACAGCCTCTTCTGCTTTGCCGCATGTATCACCAGCAAACAGTAACGACTGCATGATCGCAGGCCGTTCTTGCCCCTCCGGGTTGGTAAGGATTAACTGCCACGACAAGCCATACTTATCTTGAATCCAGCCATACCTTTCACTGAACGGATACTTATCCAATGGCATTAAAACTTTGCCGCCTTCGGACAATTTGTTCCAGATCTCATCAATCTTTGATCTCGCGTCTTTTTCTCGTGACGGGTCGAAATTTACCATGAAAGACACCATCGGATTGAAGGTAAAATAAGGTCCTGCGCTTATTGCCATGAATTTATGTCCCCACAACTCAAAAGAAACTAAATGGGAGTCGCCTGATGGTGTTTCCTGGAGTGTTGTTTTACTTAAAATTTTTGAGTCCGGAAATATGGACGTATAAAACTCTGCAGCTTCTCCCGCCTCCTTGTCATACCACAAATGTGGAACAATATTTTGATTAGTATTTGTCATAAAATTCCTCCTGATTTTTAGATGCTTTTTTAATTTTACCATGACGCCTACCTGCTAATTTCTTATAAATTGCTAAATGGTGCTGCCAGGATCAAACCGAAATAAACCTTCTTTCCATTCAGGAAAAGTCACAAGCAGCTCTCCGAATGTATAAAATACTGGACTTCAAGGGACTTTATAAAATAGGTAATAGCATTTTTAAAGGGGGTACAGTGATGAAGAAAATTGAAAGTGAAAAAGCGGAGTCTGATATTACTACACATGGCGTAAATCCGTACGATGTCGTGAAATCCTTACTTAAAGAATCGGTGAACAAGCTGGGACTTCACGAAAATATTTATCATATGCTTAAGAAACCGATGCGAATGCTGGAAGTATCGATTCCAGTGCGCATGGATGATGGATCCCTGGAAAATTTCACAGGTTTTCGTGCTCAGCACATCGATATCTTAGGTCCTACTAAAGGTGGAATACGATTCCATCCTAAAGTGAATATCGACGAAGTTAAGGCTCTGTCCATCTGGATGTCTTTAAAGTCTGCCATTCTCGATCTCCCTCTGGGAGGAGGAAAAGGCGGCGTAATTGTGGATCCCGAGAAATTATCAGAGCGGGAGCTGGAAACGTTAAGCCGGACGTACATCCGGAAAATAACCCCGATCATCGGCCCACAAAAGGATATTCCGGCTCCGGATGTCAACACAAATCCTGAGGTGATGGGCTGGATGATTGACGAATTCGATCAGCTACGCGGGTACAATATTCCGGGAATGTTGACAGGAAAACCGATTATCATCGGCGGTTCACTAGGCAGGTTGGAAGCGACCGGCAGGGGAGTTGTTCTCACTATCCGGGAAGCTGCCAAAGTCCTGGATATGGATTTGTCTAAAGCGACCGTAGCGATCCAGGGATTCGGGAACGTCGGCAGCATGACAGCGAAATTTTTGCATGAACTGGGTGTGAAAATTGTTGCTGTGACAGATGCCAAAGGTGGGATTTATCGCGAGGAAGGTTTAAATATCCCTGACTTACTGGCTTTTGTTAAAGACAAAAAGAATTATGCGTCTGATTATTCAGATGCTGAGCCGATAACCAATGAAAAAATGTTCAGCCTTCCTGTCGATATTCTCATACCTGCTGCGGTGGAAAACCAGATCACCAAAGATACTGCCCCGACCATTCAGGCAAAAGTGGTAGCAGAAGCAGCGAACGGCCCCACCACACCGGAAGGAGACAAGATCCTCGAAGAGAAAGGGATATTCGTTATTCCGGATATCCTTTGCAATGCGGGTGGCGTAACGGTCTCCTACTTTGAATGGGTACAGAACACAATGAATTACTATTGGAAAGAAGAAGAAATCAACCAAAAGCTTGAGGAAAAAATGCAGTTCGGATTTGATACCGTCTTCAAAATGCGTGAAGAAAAACAATGCTTCATGAGAGATGCGGCCTATATGGTCGGTATTAATCATTTAGTAAAAGCCATGCATGCCCGTGGCTGGATCAAAGATTCCGATTTATCAGAAGAATGACCACGATACTTTGACTTCCCCTGAACTCTTTTGTCCAGGGGAAGTTTTTATTTTCCCCAAAATGAAAAAAAGATGACCTTCTGTACAAAAACAGAAAATCATCCACAAAAAGAACTCACCTTTTTTCATTTAAATTGATACCAACGAACTTCACTTCTGTCATATCTTCCACCGCATATTTGACGCCTTCTTTCCCAATTCCGCTTTTCTTTACGCCGCCATATGGATGATTATCCTGCCGGTAAGTCGATATTTCATTGATCCAGACCCCGCCCATTTCCAATTGGTCCGCCACACGAAGGGCCCTGTTGAGATCATTCGTGAAAACACCTGCCTGCAGGCCGTAAATCGAGTCATTCGACATCCTTACTACCTCATCTTCTGTTTCAAAAGGGATGACGGAAACGATCGGCGCGAATACTTCTTCTGCAATTACTTTCATATCATTGTTTACATTGGTCATAATTGTCGGGAACAAAAATGTTCCCTTTTGTTCTCCGCCAGTTTCAATCCTTGCTCCTTTTTTCACAGCATCATCAATCCACGTTTTGGCTCTCTCTGCCTCTTTCTCATTGATCATCGGTCCGAACTCTGTCGTTTCTTCCATGGGATCCCCAATAACCAGGGATTCCGTTTGCCTGATATATTCTTTTAAAAACGCATCGTATATCGATTGATGGACATAGACACGCTGAGCAGAGATACATACCTGTCCGGAGAATACAAAAGCACCCTTGACTAAATCAGCTGCCACATGCCCGATGTCGATGTCATCGAATACGATATTCGGGGAATTGGAACCTAATTCCAGGGTCACTTTTTTAAAACCTGCTTTTTCAAGAATTCCTCTCCCGACAGGCAGGCTTCCCGTAAACGTCACTTTATGGATCTTATCATGTTGGACAAGCGGGTCACCTACTACTTCGCCCCGTCCCATGATTAAGTGAAGTGCTCCTGCAGGAAGCCCTGCTTCAAAGAACAATTTTACGAGCTTGTAAGCGGAAACCGGTGTTTTCTCTGCCGGTTTGTAAATGACGGTATTTCCTGCCGCGATCGCTGGAGCTATTTTATGAAGTGATAAATTTAATGGAAAATTAAAGGGAGTAATCGCTGCCACGACACCGAGTGGCTTGCGCTTCGTAAACCCTAACCGGTTTTCACCGCCAATAGCCGCGTCCATCGGTATCACTTCACTGCTGATATGCTTCGCATGTTCAGAGGCAAACCGGAGTACCTGGATAGAACGCTCCACTTCACCAAGGCTATGTTTCAACGGCTTCCCAGCTTCTTTTGTGATGGTTTCGGCAAATGATGCTTTTCTTTCCTCGAGTAAATCTGCCGTTTTTCTGAGAATATCCGATCGCTCGTAGGCAGGCATATTCTTCATTTGCTCGTGAAAGGTAGCGAAACCCTGATCAACCGCTTGATTCAAATCCTCCACATTTGCTAATACGACCTCGGCAACCTCTTCCTGATTATATGGATTTCGGACCGTCATCGTTTCCCGGTCTGTTTCCTTGAGATCCTTCCCATTGATGATGGAATAAATTCTCATGTTCACGCATCCCCTTCACAATGAATGTTCCGAAGCATTTCCGTCAGCTTCATATTTTCGCTATAGTCTACCCGACAATCGATCAGGACTGGTTTGTTAAGGCTGATTGCTTTTTCCAATCCAGGTTTCAACTCAGCTGTTTTTTCTATTTTCATCGCTTCAAACCCATAAGACTCAGCCAGTTTTACAAAATCTGGATTCCCAAAACTGATATGGGACGGACGGTCGAACTTTTTCAGCTGATGCCATTCGATTAGCCCGTAGCCGTCATCTCTCCAGAGCAAAACGATTATTGGAAGGTTCAGCCTGACTGCTGTTTCCAACTCTGCCCCAGTCATCTGGAAGCTACCATCGCCACAAACCGCAACCACATGCCGGTCGGGATGCACGAGTTTTGCCGCGATCGCTCCCGGTACTGCTACCCCCATCGAAGCGAGGCCATTCGAGATGAGGCAAGTGTTTGGAAGAACCGTGTGGTACATTCTGGCCATCCACATTTTGTGCGCTCCGACATCTGATATAGCAATATCTTCATCTCTGAGGACTTCACGGAGGTCATAGATTATTTTTTGAGGCTTCACAGGGAAACTGTCATCTTCCTTAAAACTCTCCAGTTCCTCAAGGGCCGACTTCCTGATCGATCCAAACCAGTTATCATTGCTACACTGGTCAGGCATGACGTTCTGAAGCTTTCTCAGGGTCTCTCCGATATCGCCGACCACATTCAAAGCGACAGGGTAATGGGAATCTATTTCCGCTTCTTCGGTATCGATGTGCAGGACAGGGGTCGCAGCTTCCGGATTCCAGTTTTGCGGAGGTGTTTCTGCCATATCCATACCGATCGTTATAACTAAATCCGATTGTTGGAATCCGCACGTGATATAATCCTTGCCGCTGATTCCAGCCGTCAGCAAACTCAATTCATTTTTCCAGGAAATCGCCCCTTTTCCCATAAAGGAATGAACGACTGGGATATTGGTTTGCGTCACGAACTTCAGCAAATCCTCTGTAGCCTTACCACGGGTCACTCCATTCCCGGCCAGGATAAGCGGATGATCAGCCTTTGAAATGAGGGAGGCAGCCTCTTCAATGACTTCATCCTTCGCGATCGATAAAGTATGTCCGGTTACTGGCAAAGGCGATTCATCCACTTCCATACCGGCAACATCTTCGGGAAGATCAATATGAGTCGCTCCAGGCTTTTCCTGAATCGCCAGTTGATAGGCTTTCCTCACAACTTCAGGTACAATCTCTCCTGTTTTAATTTGTGCATTCCATTTCGTCACCGGTTCAAAAATATCAACAAGATCATAATACTGATGCGATATTTTATGCTGGCGATTCAGCCCTGCCTGTCCAGTGATTGCGATCAAAGGACAATGATCCATATTGGCATTTGCCACACCCGTCAACAAGTTGGTCGCTCCAGGACCTAACGTCGCTAAACAAACGCCCGGCTTCCCTGTCAGCCTTCCATAAGTTCCTGCCATAAAAGCAGCACTGGTTTCATGACGCGTCACAATGAACTCAATTTCAGAATCAATCAGGGCATCCATCAAATCGATATTCTCTTCACCAGGCACTCCAAAGATATACTCTACTCCTTCATTTTCGAGGCATTTCACAAGCAATTGTGCAACATTCATGTCAATCCCCTTCCGCCTTATTATTCGTCCACAGCTTATTTTGTGAAGAATATCCATTTTTATTAATAAGCGAGCGGTTAATTATTTTTTCCTAGAGTATCAACACAAAATAGTGCCTACCCCCGCCAGAGTAATGCATTAAAGCGTCGTGGGTCAGGCACTTTCTTTTATAGTCCTTGCCATGTATAAAGAATCGGAAATAACAAAGAATACAGTTGTATCTACAATTGTACTTACAAGTGAGGGTGAAGAAAAAATGGACTTTTTGCTGAAGAAAAATTTACTTCTGATGATTCGAGCGTTGTACTTTTGCATGGAAGAGAAGTGGGCAGAACTGGGCAGGAGATACAATATCACTCCTGCTCAGCAGCATATTTTATTTTTACTTTCAACCAATCAGAATGTCCTTTCCCCTTCAGAGATCGGAGAATTAGGATGCTGGCATGGTTCTACTGTCACCAGGCTGTTGAAACCTCTAAAAGAGCGCGGCATGATTCAGGTCGGAATTGATCAGAAGAATCCAAGGTACAAAAAAGTAGAGATTACTTCGGAAGGGAAAAGTTTGCTGAAACAGCTTGTAGAGGCTGTGGAAGATATGGACAATTTCCCTTGCGACATCAGCAGCCTCTCTCAAGAAGAAGTGATCCATTTCCTGACCTATGCCCAGAAAATTCTGGACGTACACAAAGGGGAACCATTCAAACAAAAGGTTATTAATGGAAAAATAGGATGGAATGAATTTACAGAAGAAGCAGTTGATTATCAAATATAAAGAAGTGATCCTATGTTTGTGAATATTTTGATTGGTATAATTATCCCCTGGATGATCTGCATTTACTTCTTTACAAAAGAACCGCGTTTGGTCATCCTGCTTTTTCCGGTAGGTGCTACGATCGCCTTTTTAATAAACGACTTAGGTCAGGTGCTTTTTTGGACGGTAACCCCCATCCATCTAAATCCTTCTTTATCGATTGTCCCTTATAACATCGGTTACTTTCCGATGTTAGCCATCATCTTCACTTATGTGCTGATCAAGAGCAGCATCCGTCCGGTATATCTTGTCTTTTTGTTTACGATAGCAACAACAGGTATAGAATTTATCAGTTTGATGATGGGGAAAGTTGATTACCACTCCGGGTGGAATATATGGTTGACCGCATTGACCTATCCGATCGGTTTTATCCTCTGTATCCTGTATATCAAACTTTCGTACAGCTACCGATTATTGTCCTGAAAAACTTAATTTATTTCGTTAGTTTTTATTCAAGTCATCCAGCAGCCATTTGGTGAAATCCTGTTTATTTACTGGTGATACCAGATGTCCTTCCTGATAAGCTTTAAAAGTTACCTGAGAACCCAGGCCACTATAATACTTATAACTTTCTATCCCCCACTCATAAGGAAGAATGTTATCAAATTCACCATGTGAGATAAATAATGAAACGCGATCAACTGGCTGGATAGCATACTCTTCTTTAACAAAGGCAGGAATATATCCACTTAAAGCAACAATCCCTTTAATTCTATTTCCCAAAGTAAGTCCTGTCGCCATGGATACGATAGCCCCTTGACTAAATCCAAGCAAATACAGGAAGTTACTGTCCACTTGATATTGTTCCACTGCATAGTCAATGAAGTTATTAACCTGATTGATACCCTGATCAAACACTTCCCTATGCGGCTTTCCATATCCCTGGATTGTAAAAAAAGCATAACCAGGCTGCTGCGATAAATGGCCTCTAATACTAAAAATGAAAAAATGGTTTTCCAGGTCATCTGCTAAAGAAAGCATATCCCGTTCATTACTTCCGATTCCATGCAGCAAAAATAGAGCTGGATATTCTTTGTTTGGGTCTATGTTAGTTGGCTTACGGACTTCATACGTCATTGGTGCGTTCAAATCTGGTCCCCTCCCCATTCTGTTTCTAATATGAATATTTGTTGTCTATAAGTAAATAACATAAATGATGAATTGTCAAACACTTTTTTTGCTAATATATACATTTGTTTCTTATTAGTAAACTGATTGAGAGGATAATTTAAAAAGAGGGCCTGTCCTCCCTGTCCATATGACTCTCTGAGGGCAGGCACTTTTTCGTTATGTATTCAATAAAATGCTTCTTTACACATACGTTATAGTATAACGCCGCATTTCTGGGTAGTTGATTTCACCCATCTTTGTACCTCCACTTTTATATCAAACGAACCTCCGCTGCAAATCCCTTTTGGAATAAAAATGTCATTTTAGAACATCCTCTAAAAAAATGGTGGACTGCACCGCTGATGAAACAGGGGGAAACCACATGGACAGACCATTGAATTTTCAAAATATCTCCCGGGATCGAATGGATTTCGATGAGGCTAAACAGCCACGGGCAAGCACTTTTTTGAAGCCTAAAGGTATTCACTTGCAATCTCGTGAGGGACAGCTTTCCTTATCCCTAACTGATTAAGATCCCGCACATATTAAATATAAAGGGACAGCTCTGCCATTCCAGAACTGTCCCTTTGCTATATAACTATGATATTGTCCTTTGGAGAAACTCTCCACCAGAAAGTCTAAGGAGCACAGTCTTTCGCCATCCTTCAGCAAATACCAGGAGGCCCCTATACCTATAAAAGCATGCTGGCTTAACCTCCGATATAGACACTGTCACAAGTATTCGCCTCGGGTTCATAATAACAATGCTGCTTATACTGACCGGCAAAAGGTTGACCGTACCATGTTGGGGGGCATGCAGCATATGGATTAAAATACCAAAGCGAAAACTTTGCTGGATGCTGCCTCCAATATTTCAGATTCTTTCTGGCTAATCTTTTTTCTACCTCTCTAGCCCGATTGTAAAATACATTTCCTTTTTGAACAGCTTCGAAAGAATAATTTCCTCCCTGTACCTGAAAAATCACGTCGTAAATGGTCCGCACGTTTTTAAAGTCTAAGCAATCCGCTTTTGCACGATTAACAATGACGTTGCCGACATACAACATCCCTTGTTTTCCTTCCCCTACAGCTTCCGCTCTCATCATCCTGGCCATTAAGGCAACATCTGACTCTTTGTACTTTATTCTTGGCATATTTTCACCCCAAAGACATTGTATGATGAAAATGGTGATGACATTCTTTTTGAACCCTTTGTCATATGAATATTCTGCTTTCCAATCAAAAATTAGGACGACAATCACGTAATGGATCATCGTCCTCCCCAGGGAGCAAGATAGGAGCATTTGCTATGTATTCCCCCAGCGAAAATTGCTCTGGTCAGTCCCTTTCCAGCAGCACATCGTGGTATTCCGGATGAGCGTGTAGCTTCTTTTTCGCATAATCACATTCGGCTTTAACCTTTTTTTGCTCCTCCCTGGCATAGTCTGCCACTTTCCCGACTAATTTAGCCGCCATACCCTGCCCCCGGAGCTCTTCCGATACATAGGTATGCTCGACAACCAAATGGTCATGTTCCCGGAATGTGATTTCTGCCAGCGGATGGTCCGGATCTTCACCGACAAAAAATTTCCCTTCCCCTTTTTGAATCGCAGCCATGTGAATACCTCCTCTTTAATTGGGCAGCTTTTTCTAAAAAGTTGTCAGGCGAACCGCTTAGCGTATGATTCACCGGATACAGCCCTCTATATGAATGATAGCATTTCTTCATCCAAAACATAATGGATACGATCGGCGAAAACAAGATTTTCACACCTTCCTCTGGTGAACGCGTGACTTTTTTCCAAGGTCTATAAAATAGGAAAACACCACGACAAACTCCCCCAGCCTTAGAGGTCTGTGGAAACGGAGTCGCTTTTATTACGTAACGCAAGTAAAAAACGATGAAGGAAATATTCACTCGTTGCCAGCACAACCGCCAAAGTAAACGCCCCGATAAACGTTACCATCGCATTTGGAAACCAGTTGGATAGAGCGAGGATAATCAACAAGGAAACAATAAAATCCATAAACACACTGGCTCCCAATGTTTCTTTGCTTAAAACCAACTTTTCCATACTAATCCCCACGATGATGAGCACGATACTTAACACCGCCGGCTGCCATAGCGCACCATATTCGATGTGCCCGGTACTGAACATGCCGATGAACAGGACAATAGGTACCAGCACAAGCTTGATAAATAAGCTGTTGATCACTTGTCTTTCAGGCTTTCCTAAATGGAAAAGCATGGAGAACTTCATTTTTCCCATGTGGAAACTCCTCCTTTATACAGTCGTAGTGTCTCCTTATTTCGTACAATAATTCTTCCATAACGAAAGGAGCCTGCCCCAACCATGCTGATACATGGGAGGCACGCTCCTTTATTCGCTTTCTATAATTATAATCAACTCACGAAAAATGCTCTTCCCTGACATAACGGGCAAGCGGGTTAGTAACCTTGCCAGATTCAGAAGCATGAGGCCGATCATCTCCATCACCATATCCATAATCCACCATGCGATTTCTATTCAATGTAAGCTTCGTGACCTCTGTTTGAAAAAAATCAAAGATGTCAAAGCGTTCTTTTAAGTGTGGGTGCTGATCCTGGTAGTTTATAATGGCATGGGCCAGATGTTCCCAAAAGCTATCCTCGGTTACACTTTTATGTTTATCCAGGATGTTCGCCATATAGCGGAGGTGACATATAAATAACCCTGTAAAAATGAATTGTAACAGGCCTTCAGGACGCTCACTTCTTAACACATCTTTAAGATCTTGTGTCAGAACGGATAATTCTTCAAATGGCTGGTCACTAATATTGACATCATCGACAAAGTCTTTGACAGCAAGCCGGTGTGGCCTGAAATTTTTTATTACCAATATCGTATTCTGGCCGTGAGGAGAGAACACAGTCCCATATTGATATAAATAGTGCAGCAGTGGATCCATGACCACCTGGAAAAACTCCTTCAGCCACTCTTCCGCACTGATTCCGGAAGCTTCAATCAAGCTTAGGATAAAAGGTTTACCATTATTATCTTCATGTAATAATGCAGCCAGGGTCACTGCTTTTTCTTCCGCTTCCAAATAGGTGTAAATACTCTCCCGCCAAATGGCCCCCAGCATTTCAAGGTATTGATAAGGAGCATTTTCAAGCTCGGGATAGTAGCTATGATCGACATTGATGCTGGCAATCTCACCAGGCAGTATGACGCGGCATGTTTCTTTCAAAAATGAATCCTGTTCATAGATCCCTTTGATGAATTCTGTAATTTTCGGGGCGATCAGTGTGCGTTCTGCCGGCAGACCACGATATACCAGCGTATTTAATATACTCATGGGAACTTTCACATGATGTTTATGCTTATGGCTTCTATTTACGAAGGTACGGATCGATTGCTGTGGCAAGTAATGGTCCTTTCCTTCTTCTAAAGGAATGATTTTCTTACGGGAAATGTCCTGAGCGAATTGCTGGATAATGATATTCTTCCATTGCCACTCGTGTACGGGCAGGAGGAAATATTCCTCCGGGTCTACTTCCTGTTCCTGTAATAACTGTTCAAACTGCACCTTCTCTTCCATGGATAATTCGTCGTGTAATAGGTTGTCATAGCTGGTGTCTTTAGTAGACTGAAAGGAAGCACGCTCTTTATGGACGGCGATCCAGAACAGGCTGGTTTCTTTTTGCTGCTCCGGGGCAAACTTCACATAGTCATCATAACCGAAACCGATTCTTCCTTTATTGTAAGTGATCCATGGATGACCGCTCATATATCCTTCCAATAAAGCATAATCTTCATGAATCAATTCATCGGAAGTCTTCGAAGCCTTTCCCAGTAAATGCATATCCGCCACAAGCGTATTGTGCAATTCTTTGATCAGATGACCCGCTGTCTCCGCAGACATCCCTATGATTGGCTGAATATCAAGCAAAAATTGGATAGCATCTGCCGCTTCATCACGTATCCCATTTTCTGTGACATAAATCGAACCGGGTTTTACTTTTAACCCGTTAAAATAATCTCTTTTAGCCGCAAAAGAATAATGTTTATGGTCGGTAATCAATAGCTCATATTCCTTCCATTTTCCATGCTCATTGGTCATGACTGGGTCAATCATGCCTTCATACGTATATTCTTCCATCATTTTAACCAGCAATTGCCGGTTTGCTTTTTCCCAGTTTTCCTGATTAAAGAAGTGCTTCAGATCGCTTGAATACAATGAAATCCCCTCTTTCTGTGAAAATAGATACTAATTCGTAACTGGTTGCTTTTGTACTCCAAATGACTGATAGACGTTTACTGACCGGACTGGATAAACCTCTCTTCCTGCAAGGGAGTTAATGATGACAGCATTACGATGAGCACCTAGTCCGAGATCCGGCGCCCCTACTCCATGGGTGTGGATCTCCCCATTTTGAATGTAGATATGATGGCCCTGACCTTGACTTTCATTCCATACAAGCCGGTAATCATCCGTTATATTAAGCCGGCCCTGCTCATCCCGGGAAATGAAATCATCGAGTGGAAGGAGGAAATCCGGGGTGTTCAGTTTGTACCCGGTCCCTAATATGACGACGTCTGCATCGATCGTAAACGCCTCTTCACTAACCTGCTGAAAGCCATGAAGGTCCCACTTATCCCCCCGGGACTGAATATAATCGATAGCTGACATGGCTTGCATATGAATATCTGGGTTATCCCCGCCAATACTGTACTGGTACAAACGTTCATAAATATCTGAGATTGTATCCGCACTGATTCCTTTATATAATAGGTCCTGATCCACTAGCAGCTGATCTTTTTTCTCCTGCGGCAATTGATAGAAAAACGACGTATAGTCAGGTGAAAAATGTTCCAGACCAAGCTTGGAATATTCCATCGGAAAGAATCCCTTGGATCTGGTATACCAATGAAGCGAATACTCATGGTCCGGTAAGTCTTCCAGCAAGTCCAGGAATACTTCTGCCGCACTTTGACCAGAACCGATAACAGCAATTTTTCCTGCGTCCTCACACTTTTCTTTTTTATTTAAGTAGTCTGCCGTATGGAACACGGTATCTCCCAAGGCTTCCTGAAACTGATCGGGAACTGCTGGAACCGTACCGATCCCCATTAAAATATGTCTGGCAAGATAGTGCTCTATCTTGTGGTCATACTCAACGATTACTTCGTACAGCCTCTCCCCTTCCCAATCCCTGAAACCAACCTCCTTAACATTCATACCGAACTTACAATTACTCAACTGCCCGGTCACCCACTGGCAATAATGGTTGTATTCCTTCCTCGGAATATGGAAATCCTCACGGAAATAAAAACGGTAGAGTCTGTTCTGATGTTGTAAGTAATTCAGAAAACTATAGCGATTGGTAACATCAGCCATGCTCACAAGATCAGCTAAAAATGGAACCTGTAAGGTAGTGCCCTCAATCATCATTCCAGGGTGCCAGTCAAATTGCTGCTTCTTTTCAAAAAACAGGGCATTTATTTCTGGGACCTCCTCGCTAAGAGCTGCAAAACCGAGGTTGAATGGACCGATTCCGATACCAATGACATCGTAAACCTCAGCGTTCCTGATTGTATCCGCCATAAGACCACCTCTTTTCAAAATTCTCCCTCGTGCAAAACATCAATAGTCCTGTTTTGTCAGGAAGTTCAATTGGCTTGACCGCTTCAAATCCGCATTTTTCGAAGATGTGGATCATCTTGTCATTTCGGATATCGGGTTCCGCGATCACCTTGTTTGTTTTTTCCTGCCGAAATTGGAAGGCAACCATCGCCTTTAATAAAGGAAGAGCATATCCTTTACCAAGAAATTGGGGATCACCAATCAACAGATGAATGCCCTGGTCGAAGGATTCTGCGTCATAGCATGTTTCCACAACATCCCCTTTTACCCAATATGCCTCCCAATAGCTCATCGGCCGCCCATCAATTTCTCCGATATAGAGAGTTTGATGGCTATCCTCCAACGCCTTTTTTAAATGGTTGCTAAATTCGGCAAATGGCAGGTTCAACTGCCAATAGGGGATGACATGCTGCTGGTGCATCCATAGAAAAACATTAGTCAGATCCTTGTCATAATCCAGTTCACGAAAAGCAATCGCCTGCTTCAAATCCTGGTCTATGATCATACATTCAGAATTCACTCGTAACACCTGCCTTTTGTGCTAATGGGTTAGTGATCATCGTGTAGACCGATTGCGTCTCTAATGAACCGACAAGCTCATCCATATCATGGAACCGCGTCAGCAGATTAGCTTTGCATGGAAGTTTTTCCTCCGTTAATAGACTTTTCAGTAACGCTTGCGAATCACTTTTCTGCTCATGGTGCGCCTCGAGACGCTCACGCAGCACCCGCAATAACTCGCCTTCGTCTATTAGTCCGCTGGTACCAAAGCCATTGATTACCCCGAACAAATGATTGAAAAAGAAATAATACCGCAGCCTTTCCTCCGCAATGGCTTCAGAACAGATCGTGTCACTCTTCTCGTTCAGCGTGGGCAGCAGTTGACGCAGCTCATCTGCCTTATTTTCGCGGAAGTAGTAACCCTGATTATCCCGATAATAGAAGGAATCAGGATAGCCGTCCTTCAACTGCACGACTGAATTCTGCTGATGTGCTTCGAGCGCGATACCATACGTTTCATAGAGCCATAACATTGGATCGAGGGTGATGGACAGATACCGTTTAAACCAATCCTCACTCACCGTTTGTAAGGACCTGTTTTCTTTCTTTGCGATGCTGTGAATGATCCTGTACAGCCGTGACTGCTCTCCAAAAGGGTGGTCCTGTCCCAGCCCGGCAGCCAAAATGGTATCAGAATCATTCCTATAAAACGGGTTTTCACGGATAATGCAATCGAGCAGTACCTCCTCTTCTCCAGGTATATCCACACGAATATATGCAGGGTCTGAAATGACATGGAAATCTGGGAAATTTCGTTCCAGATCATCGCCAAGAGAGCTCTGTAACAAACGCGATACTTCCACGCCCCTGTCCAGTTCTTTCTGCTGATTCATCCGGAGCGAATTGGTAATCTTTATCGGGAGGGAAAACTTGTACATATATTTCGTTTCAGGACTGTATACAGTACGAAATGAAGATGTGGCTGTGAATTCGGGTCCGAGCGGTCCGAAATACTTCAATTTATTTTCCTGGATCATCTGCTGTACCGATGCTTTTTCCAAAAGAGCCTTCGCTTGTAACGGATGGGCAGGAATGAGAGATCCCTCTTCCTCGATCATCAATTCTTCAGGCAATTCGCCCCTAATAATTTCTTTAGCGGGGACTGACAGCGAAGAGTCCTCTATGACATGGGGATCTGCCGCCCAGAAATAGTGAAGCTGGAACTTCCCCTTCATTTCAGGTGAAAACCGATTATCCCCTTCTTCCGTGATCCCTTGTTTACTTTTCGGAGTCGGATGAAGCAGGTGACCAAAGATAAGCGACTGTTCCGCTTCGATATAATTAAATTCCCTGCTGCTCAATTGGCCGCTATCCTGCAATCGATGTTCCAGGTACTTTTTAATATTTTTACAACTCAGGATCACACGGAGGATCAGTTCATCCTCTGCACCTTCCCGATTGTGTTCCAGGGCAAGCTCTTTGGTAATCAGGGCAGCCAATGTGACATAATCAATCGGCTTCGTTTCTTCCCCAGACTGATAGTAAATCGGGAATTCAAAAAGGTGCCTTCCAGTTTCCGACCAGTATTTCACATCGATGATCAAGTCAATTGCCTGATTGGATAATGGGCAGAAAATCGTCTTTTCTGATGCATTGCCAGTTTCTATCCGGAAATCACCTGTCTCTTTGAGATAACAATTCAAGAAGCTTTGCATCGTCGCATTTTCAGCAATTACCTGTAAGTTCTTCATACGGAAACCCTCCATTTTTCTAACTCCGATTCTCCGATTTCCTGGATATCTGCCAGGATTTCTTTTACATCAGCCAGCTGTGTTCTGGGGTTAAGGAGCGTAAACTTAAGACAAACGTGCTCCTCTGCCACCGTTTTAGCGATGACCCCCTTACCCTCATCACGCAGTCGTTTCTGAATGGAAAGATTCACCTGATTCAAATCTACTACAGACGGAACATCCGGTTCATACCGGAATACAACTGTATTCAACTCCGGTTCCGCATGGTTCACTGTCATATCCGCCAAATCATCTATATACCTTGCAACATCTTTCGCCAGAGCTAACGTATGATCGATCATGGCGCCATATTGCTTTGTCCCTACTATTCTTAAGGAGAAAAATAATTTCAAGGCATCAAACCGTCTGGTTGTCTGGACGGATTTGTTCACAAGATTCATAATCCCTTTCTCAACATCTTCGGCCGGGTTCAAATAGTCAGCATGATGCATAAGATGGTTGAACTCCCTTTTATTTTTTAACAGGAAGGCTCCACAGCTGATCGGCTGGTAGAATAACTTATGGAAGTCAACTGCAATGGAGTCTGCCTGATTGATCCCTTGCAATTTGTGCTGATGTGTCTGACTGAGGATCAATGCCCCACCGAAAGCAGCATCCACATGAAGCCACATTCCATGGCTGCTGGCAATCTCCCCCAGTTCTGATAGCGGATCGATACTCCCGAAATCAGTTGTACCGCATGTGGCCACAAGGGCGAATGGCAATAACTGCTCCGCTTCCAGTAATTCCAGTTTCTTGGTCAAATCATAGAGACATAGCTTATGATTTTCATCGGTTTCTATCGGGACGACCGCGTCTTCCCCGAGTCCGAGCTGGGAGGCTGACTTTTGAACGGTAAAATGAGCCTCCTCTGAACACAGAATCCGCAGCCGCTTGAAATCATCCGGTAAGCCCTGCTTCTGAACATCCACCTCCCACTTGCGTTTACAAAAGGAATCCCGGGCAATTAATAGCGCCGTGTAATTGGACTGTGTCCCTCCGCTGGTAAAAACACCATCGGATGTACCGTCAAAACCAAAGCTCCTGGTAAGCCATTCGATGACTTCCTGTTCTAAATATGTTGCTGCAGGGCTCTGATCCCAGGAATCCAACGAGGGGTTAAACGAATTGATGATCATTTCCGCTGCCATCGCAGAAACAAGCGGCGGACAATGCAGATGGGCGACCGACTTCGGATGCGAGATATGGATATTGCTACGTAATAGGGTGTCGTCGATATCATCCATCAATCTTCCAACAGATTCTCCCTCGTATGTGAAAACAGAAAGTTTATCCAACTCCCGCTGCAACGTTTCAGGGGATTTACCAGAATAGGGCTGATCAAGGTCCTTCATCACGTTGACAAGCTTTTCAGTCACTTGTTGAACGGTATGCTGGAATCCTTCCGTATGAGCTTCGTGAAAAAATAAATGATCGAACTCCCTGCCCTCCCCTTCTGACATCTTTTTCTCTGTTGCCATAGATTCATTCAAAAAATCCAAATGCTATCATTCCTTTCGATTTTTTTAATAACCAGGGAAGTTTACTGGAAGAAGCGATTAATTGAAAACCATTTTCAATTAAGTCTTACAAACATGTTAATTGAGAATGATAATCATAGTCAATAGTAATTGAGACACGTTATCAATTACACCCTTTCCACTGCCAGTGTAGGGATATATCAACGGATATTATCCATTATTTAACATATGGGTAGATGTAATAATGGGCAAAAGCCACCCTTTAATATCCTTAAACTGTTTTACTTTCCAGGTAATCGATGAAAATTCATTAAGATTCTGGCATTTAATATTAAGGTGGTCGTTTAACGGATGATCATTCAATCTTACATTCTAGTAACAACCATTTATTAGAAAATGAATCTATGGTATTCTACCTTTGTTAGGAAGATAGGGGGTGTTAGATCATGAAGAAACTGCAGGCTGTTGTCATTACGTTCATCCTGGCTTTTGCGGGGATATTTATTGGAGTCAATTCTTCCCTTGCTCCGCCGGAAAATGCATCCGGCCATACGAAAGTCCTCGAACATAAAAATTTCCCCTATCAGGGAATGGATCTGCGTGAACGGCTGGAAGATGGCAGGGAACTCACCGTAGATGAACTGATTCGAGGCTACCAAAATGGGGTTTTTACCGTAACAGATGTCGTTCAGGCACACCTGGAACGCATCGAACAATATGAGGATACATATAACGCGTTTACTTTTGTCAATGACCACGCCATGCAAGAGGCAAGTGCCATGGATGCACGAATTAAAAAAGAAGACTCTCCTGGAAAATTGGCAGGTGTACCGGTCGTCCTGAAGGAAACGGTCGATGTCACCGGCTTTCCTTCCACATTCGGTTGGGAAGGTTTCTATAAAGAAGCGGGCGGAGTAGAGATTATGCCGCAGGTTGACGCACCGATCGTTAAAAGACTAAGAGAAGAAGGCGCCATTATCCTAGCCAAAACGAACATGCCTGCTTTCAGTATATCGGCAACGAATGCCAATACCAGCTGGGCAGGAAAAACATTGAACGCCATTGATCCAGCCTTCGCTCCAGGCGGAAGCAGTTCCGGGACAGCAACCGCTGTTTCTGGTAATCTCGCAGTCTTAGGAATTGCAGCAGAAACCGGCGGTTCTATCCAGAACCCTGCCGCTTCCCAGGCATTAGTCGGAGTGAAACCGACGTTCGGCCTTGTCCCTAACACCGGAGCTGCGCCGTTTGCAGCAAGCACAAGAGACGTGCTCGGACCGCATGCCCGGACAGTGCAGGACGCGGCGATCATGCTGGAGGCCATTGCCGGAAAACATCCCGAAGACCCTAAAACGGAGGCTGCCGCAGGGAAACTGCCGGAGGAGGGTTATAGCGGAAACTTGACAGAAGATGCCTTGGAAGGAAAACGCATCGGTCTCTACGGGCCAGGCTGGCGAGGAGAAGCATTGTCCCAAGAAACGCAGCAATTGTATGACCGTGCTGTTCGGGAACTGGAAGCTCAAGGTGCAGAAGTTGTCCGCAATCCTTTCGCGGGAAGCGGGTTTGCCAGTTTTACAGAAGCGACCGGCAACATCGGTTATGACGCCTTCGTGAGCGATATCCAGGCTTACCTCGACCGGATGGACCCGCAAGAAACGATTCCTTCCCTTCCCGAGCTGTTCAATCAAGTGGACACAGCACCCTGGGCAGCAGGCGAACCACTTCAGAACTTTTATAAAGCCAATTTGAAAGAGAAGCTGCAAGATCCATATCAGGTACCGGACCTAAGCTACTTTTTCGACGCCAGGGAAAATTACCAGGACATCATCCAGGGCGTCATGAAAAAACATGACCTGGACGCCTTTGTTTACCCGCAGATGGCAGCCGAAATCCCGCCGCTGACTGAAGGCATCCACCAGCCGACCGCATCACCGGAAGTCAACATCAGCGGCCAGCCACTGGTAACGGTACCGGCCGGCTATTACCAAAGCGGGAAACCATTTTCCCTCGCATTTTTCGGAAAAATGTGGAGTGAAGCGGAACTGCTTGGGATGGCATATGATTATGAGCAGGCTACCCAGTATCGTGAAATCCCGGTCTTGGAGGCGGATCCGGCAACCAGCGGAAATTAACTCTGCCATTTATACAAAAATAAACGGCTTTAGCTCTGTCTTACCCAGGGCCAAAGCCGTTTTTAATTTCTCTTAAGATTAGGATGTGCGGTTATTATATCATTATCAGGGAATCTTCTTCCCTAACGTGGACATGTTCTGACTTAACGTATCTTAAAAGTATTTGTTATAGATTTTCTCAGCCGTCCTTGTTGCTAACGCCTGAGTTGTCAGGGTGGGATTTGCTCCACCCAGTCCATTAGTCAGCACACTATTATCTGCTATAAACAACCTGCTGACTTGCAGTGCCTCACAGTTTTCATCAACGACATAGCCCATTCTCATTGTACTCATGATATGAATCATCAAACCGTCGGGCCAATGGGAATGGATGACCTTTCTCGCTCCAGCTTGAAAAAGGATGTCTGCTGCTATTTTTACAAGTTTCCCCTTCTTCCTGCGAGTATTCCTTGTTGGGTCATAACGTATGGATGGTATCGCTCCATGTTCATCCAGGGTGGCAGGTACAATGGAGACATTATTTTTTTGATCAACTTCATCGTCCGTCACAATCAATATACTTAATGAAGTTTGATAATCTGCCATTAATTCGATTAACTCTTTTCCAATAACCCGCCCTGTTTTAAACGCGTTTTCATTGCTGTTTTGATGGAACGTTTTAGTTTCTGAATGACCTAATGCATAAGAAAAGCTCGCCATTAATCCAGGACTGGTTCCTATTATTTGGATAGAACCTAATCCAGGGTAGTCCAGCCTGGCGCCTGAGGTATGACCGACAAAGGGATTTACTGCAGGAGTCCCTAATATTGGAAGCAGTTCTATTTCATTAAAAACACCCGTAACCATATCCATGTTATGGTTCACAAGTCCTCTGCCTGCCCATGGATTAAAAGGCAAGGAGGAATTGAGCCACAGACGGGGGGTTTCAATCGCGCCAGCTGCTATAATGATACAATCAGCAAATAATTCTTCCTTTTCACCAGTCCATGTGTTTCTTACTTTCACCCCAGTTGCCCTTATTCCTTCTTTAGGGTGGTTTTCTGTAATCACTTGATAGGAAAATGTATTGGGTCGGATCTCCACTTTTCCTGTATTTAAAGCTAAAGGTACATAGCTGACATTTGTGGAACGTTTAGCAATTTTAGCAACTGATGGGCCATGGGGACAGCCATTGATACAATGACCCGCAAGCGTACACCCCTCCATCCATGATAACTGCTCTTCTGTGTAGGCTGGATGAAGAAGGTTTTCATTTGGAGGCAGGATCGCATTAGGCTGAGGTCGAAATCCCGGGGATCCTACATCGAGTGTACTTAAAAGGTTCCACCCAGCTTTTTTTGCTCCATAATAAAATAGTTCTTCCTTTGAAGTAGTGGGGGCGAATTCTACTGGCAACTCTGCTTCTACTTTTTCGTAATATGGAATCAATTCACGATAAGACAGCGGCCATTGTCTCTCGATAGCAGAAGGAATAGCACGGGGAGAGTTTGCCAGATAGTGTTGAGTAGAACCACCCACACCCGAATTCTGCCAAGCAAACCCTCGTTGTTGAAAGTTTCGATTCCAGGGAGGATTCTCCCGGTTAGCAGGCCCCCAACGCAATTTACCTGCAATCTGATCATTCATATTATTTTCTAACTTATTGTAGCTCTCCTTAAAAAGGCTGACATCTAAATCAGCAACGCTTCGGCTGCAAAATCCTCCTTTTTCAATATTGGGATGTGGCCATTGCTTATTCCCATACCATGGCCCTGCTTCCAGCACCAGAACACATAAACCTAATTCACCGAGTTCCTTTGCTATTACGGCTCCGCCACCACCTGCCCCGATGACAATTACATCAGGTTTTTGCATATAGAATCACTCCTGCTTTAAGTCCTTCATTTTTAACAAAAAACCTCTGAAATCCCGATAACCAAAAGAAGGCCCGGGATAACCCGTGTAAGCCCAGCTTACTGGATAGGTGCGAAGAGAGCTGAAAGCAGGTGAATGTATCCGTGTCTCCCCGTACCCAAACCATTCCGAGTAATAGCCGAAAAAAGTTAATTGGTATAAAGAATCAATCATGATTTGCACTATAATAGGATTATTTTTGTAAGGAACAGGAAAACTATCACTCGGAACCATTAGTTTTTCTAAAAGATTGATAGCTCTTAATCGGTCTTTCCTGGATAATGTAGAGAAAAGGGCCTGTGAAGTATGGGGATGATAGATAAGAAAAGATAAAGGGTAACGTTTCTTGTATATATGGAAGGCTGATAAATCAAGAAGTTGAGAAGTTTCCTCTGTTAACGGCACTGGCAGGCTGTCTATTGACATGAGAAGGTACTCCCAGATAGACAAAGGCACCCCACCATATTGAACTGTACATCCACAGTTGGATGTAACCACACTAGACGGAATAAGGGCATCAACAACAGCCATAAAATTCAATTGTGTGGTGTATGACCATTGGCAAGACATAGAGGATATTACCATTTTACACCTCCACATTTATCTGCTGTTAATGAGATACTATTATTAAATATTCTTTTTATACCTTTATGAATAGTTATATTGGCATTTCATAAAAAAACCCACGCTCGAGCTAAGACTCCGGTGGATTTTTGCTTCTTTAGTGCCGATTCCGCCTTGAAGGGAATCCTTCAATTACCGACCGTAGATGTTGATTCACCTGCAGTCTTTTTTACTTAACATAAACACTTTGATTGGTAACTCTTCCCTAACGCCGGCATGTTCTGGCTTAACGCCTTAACCTTCTGACCTAATGTATTTTATGATCTTTGGTAAATGTCCGCTTCAAAACACTTTTTACAATTCCCGGACGCATCAAAGCAGAAGTTGGGCCAAGCAGATGCATCACACGAATGAAAGACTGATAGACATATTTATTTTCCGATGATAAAAGAAAAATGTTCTTCGCATACCATTGCTGAATCAAAAGGCCCGCGGGCTTCTTCCCGACAGTATCGGGGTAGCGAAAATCTTCAGTGATCACCATATTCCATATAGGGGAAATAATTTTCCCGGTCTCTTCATGAAACTTTTCAATTATTTGTTGATTGGAACTGTTTTGGTCAGTAAGCAAGTTTTCCAATGCCAATGCTTCCAGGACGGCAATACTCATCCCCTGCCCAAAAAAGGGGTCAATTCTGCATATCGTATCCCCGATCATCAAAAGACCGTTTGGCATATCATTCACTTTATCCATTCTTTTCCTAGTGATATCCGGTACACGGAAAGTAGAAGTACTGGATAAAGCAGTGGCATCCTTCAGTTCATGATAGAGATCCAGTTTCGGCAATTTCCTGGCGATTTCTATAAAGCTATCATCACTTTTTAATACTTCTTTTTCGTTAAGCTCGTTATGGTATCCCATGAACGTGACTAAATAACGATTGCCCTCTACCCTCGAAATGCCACCGCCGATTTTTTCAAACGGAGGGGTTGGATACACGAGTTTAATGGCCCAGTCTCTGTCTGGGTTATCAGGGAGTTCAAGCGTTTTAGTAAAATAACTCAAATCGATTTTTACCTTCTCAACAGGTATATGTACTTCTCGTTTCATGAGCCACTTTGAAGATAGACTGCTCACGCCACTGGCATCCACCACGAAATCCGCATGAATGTTTTTTCTCGTCTCGCCATCAGCTATTTCGACGCCGGTGATTCGATTTTCTTCTTTCGCAAATAGAAATTCACGAACCGTTTGGCTGTACTTAATAGTTACGTTTGGAATCCCTTTTATATATTGTTCGATATGCCATTCCAGATGCGGGCGTGTCTGAAGAATGGTTGTGTAGTCTCCATTAAAGCGGAGCTTCCAAACCCCATGGTGAAACCAGGCAATGTCCTTGGTTGCATTGATTTTAACTGCTCCGCTTGTGTTAAACGTTTCCATGATACCAGGAAACAAACGCTCCAGGCCATTCGCACCGGCAAACAGTAGCGCATGGATATGCTTTCCCTGAGGTGCCCCTTTTCTCGGAGTAGGGCCATCGGATTCTGAATCCCGTTCTAAAATAATTACTTTTTTGAAAGAATCAGCCAGCACACGTGCAGCCAGTTTCCCAGCAATGCCTCCGCCAATAACAACAGCCTTTTCTCCTCGTAACAAGCCTGACAACTCCCATCCATCATACATAAAATAGTATAAAAAAATTCGTTTTGCCTTTAAGCAGCGAATAATCGACAGTGCCTGATCCCCATCCTGCTAAAGTGGTAACAGATTGGGATCAGGCACTTTTAATACAGCTTAGGTAATAGGTGATTGCGTTCGACTTCAACCTTTCTACTTCCATTATACTCCTAATTAAAAATTTTTTATAGACTACTATTTCTATCGTTCCTGACCTATACTGTAATACACAAATCTAAAAGTAAGAGGTGTATCGGTATGAATGACAAAAATGATGTCTTAGACGAAGGCCCATTTTTTCATGGTACGAAGGCAGCACTGAATATTGGAGATCTATTGAAACCGCAACACGCATCAAACTACCAGGACAAAAAATCAAACTATATTTATTTCACTGCAACACTAGAGGCTGCTAAATGGGGTGCTGAATTAGCAAAGTCTGATTCAAAAGAAAGAATTTATATTGTAGAACCATTAGGAGAATTTGAAAATGATCCGAACGTAACGGACAAAAAGTTCCCCGGAAACCCCACACGTTCGTATAGGTCTAAGTCCCCTTTGAAAATAGTAGCCGAATTAAAGGCGTGGGAAAGACATTCGGATGAAGAAATAAATCATATGCTTACCGCTTTAAGAAAGTTACGTGAACAAGGAAAAGCAGTCATATACGATTAAAATCACCCGCCCCCAAACTGGTAATGCATTAGCTCAATGGGGGCAGGCACTTTTATACCTCTCTCGTAACGAAGTCTACAAAAGTAGCAATGGTAGAAAACTGTTGATTTTCTTTGAGACAAGAGACGAAAAACTCCCTCGATATATCAAGATCATTGATGGCAGCTGTTTTTATTCTGCCATACCTTTCTGCACGTTCAGCCGCAAGTGCTGAAACCACTGAAACTCCAAGCCCCGCTTCCACAGCTGCTATGACAGCTTCCGAGCTGCCAACCTGTCCGACTACATGAAGGTCCTGAACGTGAAAACCTCTGGATGAAAGTGCTTGCTCAAAGGTATGTTTTGTATCCGAGTGCTGTTCCCGGACAATCCAGTCATATTGAAGTAAATCCTTCATTTTCAGGTTATTTATCGTTACAGATCTGGGCATGATCAAAGTCAACTGATCTTTGTAAAACGGTATCGATTCAATCTGATCATGCCGCTCAGGTTTTCCCGTTACAATCAAATCTACCTGTCTTTCCAAAAGCAGATCCTGAATATTCCGGGAGCCTGCTACTTGCATGCTGAAATGAACGGCTGGATATTGACTTCGAAACTCCTTTAACAGTTTAGGTAACAGATACTCCGATGGAATCGTACTGGCACCAATCGCTAAATTACCTATCGGCTGATCCTGGAGATAGTACGCTTCCATCCTTTCCCATCTAACCAGTATTTCCTTACTTTCTTCATAGAACATCTCTCCTTGAGGAGTCAGTGATATCCCCTGTGGAGTCCGGCTGATCAGCTTTGTCTGAAAATGATCCTCCAATGCTTTCATCCGCTGACTGACGGCAGGCTGTGAAACACCGATCAGCCGGGCTACTTCCTGATAGTTCTTCAATTCTGCAACTTTCACAAATGCTTTCAAATGATTCAGGTTCATTGCTTCACATCCAAAAATTCAGCTTTTCTACTATTATACATATTACCAAACAAGTAAATAAAGCCTCTTTCTCCTAAAACACACTTTACTCTTGAATGAGTTCAGCCTATAATTTTCACTATCGGTCATAAGTTTTTATTTTACTGCCAATAAGAAATACTTATACAAGGAGGATTTTTATGCGTCGTTTGTCTTTTTACATAGTGATGACGTTGTTAGCAGTCATACTAGCTGCTTGCGGAAATGAAGAAACGTCAAATGGAGACGGTGAAAGCAGTAAAAACAGTGAAACACAAACTTTTAAAGTTGGTGCGATTCCAGATCAGAATGTTTCTGACATGAATCGGCGATTCAACCGCTTTACCGATTATTTGAGTAAGCAGACGGGACTGGATGTGGTATATGTACCATCCCAGGATTACGCAGCACTTGTGACCGCCTTTAACCGTGGGGAAATTCAGCTTGCATGGTTTGGCGGCCTCACTGGTGTACAGGCCAGAAATCAGGTGGAAGGCGCAGAAGCCATTGCCCAGAGACCCAGTGATGAAAATTTTCATTCGGTTTTTATTGCGAACAAGGATTTAAACATAGATAGTCTCGAAGATTTGAAGGGTAAAAGCTTTACATTCGGAAGTGAGAGCTCGACATCGGGTCACTTAATGCCGCGCCACTTTCTAAAAGAAGCTGGCATCGATCCGCAAACGTACTTTGACGGGGAGCCGAACTATTCCGGGTCCCATGATGCCACCTATCAATTAGTAGAATCCGGTTCATTTCAGGCTGGTGCCCTGAACGAGTTAGTATGGAAGAGTGCCAAAGAAGAAGGGAAAGTGGATACAGATAAAGTCGAAGTTTTTTATACAACACCGGCTTATTATGATTACAACTGGACAATTAACAATGTTAACGAAACATTTGGCGATGGTACAAAGCAAAAGGTAAAAGAAGCGTTGCTGAATATGGATAAGGACCAGAAGGAAATTCTTGAGCTTTTCCATACAGACCGTTTCATTGAAACGAAAAATGAAAACTACCAGGCAATTAAAGAGGTTGCCCAAAGTCTGGGAATTATAAAATAGCAGGTGAAGAAAATGACAGCGAGTGATGCAATTACAATAGAGCAGGCAGCGAAGAGATATGGGGGACTTCAGGCAATTGCCCCAATGTCTTTACGCATTAAAAAAGGAGAAGTGGTCGCGTTAATCGGCCCGAGCGGTGCAGGGAAATCCACGCTGTTAAACATGTTAGCCGCCATTGAACTCCCCGACACTGGAACCATCCTGCTGGATGAAAAGACCACATCCCTATATCGAAACCCCAAAGATTTGGCAAAAAAAGCAGGAATCATTCGACAGCAGTTCGATCTTGTCGGTCCACTTCCTGTTATCCATAATGTATTAGCAGGTAAATTAGCAGACTGGGGATTTTGGAAATCACTTTGGTCTTTCATCTTCCCCCAGGAAAAACAAGCAGCCATGAAAGCTTTAGAACGAGTCGGCCTTTCAGATAAAATTTATGACAGAACCGCACGATTGTCTGGCGGCGAACAGCAGCGGGTTGCTTTAGCGCGCCTGCTTGTACAGAATCCAGAAGTGATCCTTGCTGATGAACCCGTATCATCACTGGACCCTGCAAGGGCAAAGGATATCATTCAGATACTGGTTTCCCTGGCGAAGTCAGAAAACAAAACACTGGTCGCAAGCCTCCACTCGCTTGATTTGGCAAAAATGCATTTTGACCGGGTCATTGCGCTCAGGGACGGCCAAATCTTTTTCGATCGCAAGTCGGATACGATTACAACGGAAGACCTCACTCAACTCTATCAACTAACGGAGCAGAAGCAAAATGCAACATAAACTTATGTATTTCCATAGTAAAACCATCCTGACAATCGTGATGTTGCTTACGTTTATCGCTAGCCTATTTTCCGTGGAATGGGGAGGCGAACTTGTTCACGCCGGGGGATGGACCACGATGTTACAGATGATTCAGGGTATGCTTCAGCCAGATTTTTCGTTGGAAATTTTGAAGCTTGCCTTTATGTCAGCCTGGATAACATTGGCTTATGCTGTCGCAGGGATGACCCTGGCGGTACTGTTCGGTTTTGTCTTTGGTGTGTTATCCTCCGGCATCCTTCTGAAAAATCGAGGAGCCAGCCACTATGCTGTGAAAAACTTCTTTCGTGGAATGCTGGGCTTTTTACGAGCAATCCATGAACTCGTCTGGGCTTTATTATTCGTTGCAGCGACCGGGATTTCCCCCTTTGCCGCCATCTTTGCCATCGCCATCCCTTATAGCGGCATTTTAGGCCGGGTGTTTTCCGATATATTTACGAATGTACCAGAAAAACCGCTTCAGTCACTAAGAGCCAATGGAGCTACACGTCTCCAGCAGCTACTTTACGGGTACCTTCCCTTTGCTGCCCCTGACTTGATCAGCTATGCATTTTACAGGTTTGAATGTGCCATCCGCTCCTCTGCGATTATGAGCTTCATCGGATTAGGCGGACTCGGATTTCAAATCCAGTTATCCATGCAGGACCTGCACTATGATGAAGTCTGGACATTTTTAATTTTTTTAATCGGAATGGTTATGATCGTTGATTTGTGGAGTCAGATGCTGAGAAAGAGGCTGGTAGCATGAAGCATACACGTTTTAAAATCGGATTTGTCCGGGGTTCACTCCTTGCCGCTTTCCTGTTAATGATCACGTCCTGGATGTATATTTTCAGCGTGGAAGATGCAGACTTCCTCCGTCTTTTTTCTGAAAAAAATAAACAGTTCACCATCGAATTTCTGCAAAATCTCGCGGGGATAGGAGTGGAAAACCCAGCTTTTACAAATGCAGAGAGTTGGAAATCTGCCGCCGTGTTATCCTTTAAAACACTGGTGATGAGTGTGATGGCAGTAGGTTTTGCCACACTGGGGATGCTCTTAACGGTGATTCCCGCTGCTAGTACTGCTGCAAGCGGTATGCTGACACTCTCCAGAACAAGGTATGGATGGTTCATCTATGGGTTCATACGGTTATTTTATACCGTCTCCAGGGCGGTACCGGAATTATTATGGGCCATGATCATTATCTTGATTTTAAAACCAGGTATATTACCAGGAGCAATCGCGCTGGCACTCCATAACTTCGGCATACTGGGAAAGCTTTGTGCAGAAACGGTTGAGGATATGGACATCAGACCCGTAAGAAGTCTGGCATCATCCGGTGCCTCTAAACCCCAAATCTTTCTATACGGAATATTCCCGACGATTCTGCCAAAGTTCATCTCTTACATTGTTTACCGCTGGGAAGTCATCATCCGTACTACAGTTGTTGTAGGACTTGTGGGAGCTGGCGGTCTTGGACACGAATTCAAACTGAGTATGAGCTGGTTTCATTATACGGAAGTGGCACTCTACCTGATCTGCTATGTGATCCTTGTCTTTCTGGTTGATCTTATTTCAGAAGGAATGAGAAAGATAGCCCAAAGATAATTTTCATACCTTCCCCGTATCCCTAATATTTAAAAACCCGGACGCCTATACGCCCGGGTTTCATCCATTCTTCTGAAAACCAATCAGGGTTTCTTAGAATTTTCATTCCACCAATTTCGCCTCGACGATGTAACGATCCGGGGCATATCCTATATAATCAAACGGATAACAAGTCGTCAATGTCAGAGTAGGTTCGTCTTTTTTGACAATGACTGACCGGTCCTGGGCATCAGTTATCCACGTTTTTTCAATCTCATAAGTGTAGGTTTCCCCGTCATAATGAACGTCAAGGGTATCTCCTTCTCCCAGTTCACCTAAACCAGTAAACACGGTGTCCCTGTGACCGGAAAGGACCGTGTGTCCACCTTCCCTGTTAGGGACGGTTGTCCATTTGCTGACATACATGCCGACTCCCTTACCGAGAGTTTGAGCATCAGTCCCCCAATACGTCGAAAATCGTTTTCCAATTCCGGGTATGTCAAGGGTCGCCACTTTCTCCCCCTTATTGATATCATAATTCAGGGTCAATGGTTCCTTAAACGAATCTACGGAATCGAGACTGGTAGTTTCTATCGTTCTCATTGGCGCATCAGAACTTTTAGATTGCGCAGCCTTTGGTATTTCTTCTACCGACTGCATCGCTTCATAATACTGCCAGCCACTATACGCGAATAGCCCAAAGCCAATTATAAAAATTACCATCGCCAATTTGCGAATCATGTACTCACTCCAAAACGGTCACTTGTTTTATTTGCGTTTACGCATACCAAGTGCACAGGAAGACTATATGGTTAATTATCCATAATGTGACAGAATTTTCAAGAAATAACGGTTAAAATTATAGAACTATTTGCATTCTCCAGAAAATACAGATAGACGGAGCACAAGTTGGCGAAGCGGACTTTCCCCTTCTTCCTGTCCCTCTCACAAAAGTTCCAGAAAATGATCTAATAACGAAACCTTTTCCAGATTTTATCGTACCTTATGTAAGGAGGCAGATCGGATGACTCATGTTAAAGAACTCATTTACCAGGACGCAAGACGTCAATTGCTCACAGGAACCGTATTAACTTTTATCGCACTCCTTTTCATCATCGGTTTTCTTACGTTAAACCCAAGCGGTTTTATCCTTTCTCTCATTTATAGTGCGATTTTTACCATAAGCGGCATCGGACTGCTGCGTACCGGTTACCATGATTTACAAAAAGCGAGGCAGACAGAGGTTGATTTTACTGAAGATGACACAGAGGCATCGATCGAAAAGCTCCCTGCCCGGATGTATCTCGGCCAAAAGCCGATGAAATCCTACCAGGCCGGGCTGTTTGCGATGGATGGAGAGCTGTATGGAGAAATTCAGGAAGAAGTCGGTCTCAAACAAAAGATTCTTATGGGAATAACAGCTGCTTTGTCTTTTGATACCGTGCGTTCCGCTGATTTTATTTTGAAAGATAAACAGGGAAACCTATTATATAAGATAGAAAAGAAAGGCGGGTTCTCCTGGCGGGGCTACGTGCAGAACAGGAATGGAAATTATGTTGCCTATACGAAAGATACGAAAAATAAAGGCCAACAGATCACCCAATACATCGAATCTGATCAGTGCCGTTGGCGTGCAGAGGACGATGCCGGGATCGGCCATTTCACCATCAAAGATAAGGACGGTATAACGTGGGCAATCATTAAAAAGGGAGCTATTCCTATAGAAGCGGCCGATCGTTTTGATCGTATGCCCGGTTACTTAGTCGATTGGAAAAAACGGAACAACATCCCGGGATCATTGGTTGCATTTCTTTTTTTGCTCCAGTCCAGGAATCGATAATACGAAAATGCCTGTCCCAACTGTCGGACAGGCAAAATTTTTTATAGAATAACTCCGGAAAAATTCCCTTTCAGTACTTCTTTCTCCTTTTGATTCGTACAGGTAAAGGCCGCCACAATCGCTGTTCTATTCTTTTCTGTCTTTTCATATTTTTTGATGACAGCTTCACAGACAATCGTATCTCCCGTGAACACTGGTCTTATAAACTCGAAATTCATGGTCCGCGCCATGACATTATGGTCACCACCGATTTTTGTCGGCAGCGTTGCCGTGAGTAGCCCTTGCACTACTAGACGCCCCTGCTCATCCGGTGTTAAATGGTGCACCCCTTCATCGCCGGAAACCTTTGTGAATATTTTCACATCCTCTTTTGTGAATGTTCGTTCGAAAGTGATGGTATCTCCTGCTTTAAGGGACATTTTCTTCCTCCTAACATTTATCTCCTTTTTTCCATACTACGATACACGCATGTAAAATTCCTCTTTCGTTCATAAGAAATTAGGGATGGTGCCTGATCCCCACCCTGCTAAAGTGTTAACGGAGTGGGGTCAGATACTTTTTTGAACGTGACTTTAAAGTTAATAAAAAATGAACCTTTTTAATGGATTCATTCGTATAATCAAGAAGAGGAGGAGATATGATGTTCAAAAAATTATTAGCAAGCGTAGGCGTAGGTGCTGCGAAGGTTGATACCCAGTTAGAAAAAGACCACTTTGTCCCCGGGGAAGAAGTGCATGGAAAAGTGGTTATCCAGGGTGGAGATGTCGAACAATCCATCGACGCCATCCACATTTTCCTCATGACAGAAGCCATTCGTGAAGTGGATGACCGGAAAGTTAGAGAAAAAGTGGATTTACAGAAATATTCCATCACCAATCAGCTGTCCATCCAGGCAGGGGAAACGAAAGAACTTCCTTTTTCCATCAAACTTCCCTACCATGCCCCTGCATCCCTTGGAAAACTACCAATTTGGTTTGAGACAGGAGTAGACATCCCTATGGCTCTCGACCCGGAAGATAGAGATCCAATCACGATCACCCCGCACCCCTACATTGAAAAAGTATTGAATGCACTGGAAAATAACCTGGGCTTCCACCTTAGAAAAGTAGAAATGGAGGCATCAAAACGATTCGGCTATGTGCAGGAATTTGAATTCACCCCTGGGGGAGAATATCGTTCTTACTTAGATGAATTAGAAGTAATCTTCTTCCTTCAGGAGAACCATGTGGATGTCATGCTGGAAGTAGATCGACGTGCCCGAGGACTTGGAGGCTTATTTGCTGAAGCATTGGAAATCGACGAAAGCCGGGCGAAAGTCAAGCTTACCAGCCAGGAACTGAATGGACCCTTAGATGCTGTTGCACGTAAACTGAAGCAAGCTATCGACCAATATAAAAAATAAGCAGAACAGACTTATAAATAAACATACCTGCACCTCCATGCAAAAACAATGACAAGGAGGTGCAGGCTTTTTGACATCAAAAGAGGATAATATACAGTTACTTGGAGTGGCAGCAACTGGCAGGGCTAATTTATGTAATAGCAAAAGCCCCCCTAAGTAACAGGTGTAAACCTGTAACAGGGGAGCATATATCTTTCATGTCAACATTTAACATATATTGATAAATTACTCTTTAGGCTTAAGGTCTTTGATAGAATCAATCTCCATGTAAGCTGGAACAACCAGTCCACTCTTAGCACCTTCCAGGTTCTTTCCGAGATCCACAAAATCACCTTCATGTTCCTCATAATATGCAGCGTGAGTCATCGGCATCCATGGTGCAACAGAAGCATCTCCATCGCCTGAGGCAATTGCCTGGAACATGACAGGTGGGGAAACTGCAGTTATTGCAACATCATAACCTTGTTGTTCTAACACTTTTTTTACCACGTGGGCTGAAGAACGTTCGGAATCCCAAGGAGTTGATACCAGTTCGATCGACTTACCATCTACCTTGTCCACACCTTTGGTCCATTTGGAAACCTTATCCTGGTTTTCATCCACCCACTGCTGAGCGGCTTTTTCAAAATCCATTTTCTGTGCATCAAGCATGACCGTTTCCATATCTCCCGTTTCCCATTTAAATCTGTCCAGAATAGTATAAGCTTCAGGCATGTCTTCTTTTAACCCTTTTCTGGCGATAGTTGCTATATATTCCTCTTTACCATAAACACCTTTCGGGTCTTCTAAGTACTTTAAGTCATATTTTTTAAATTTAAAGTGTGGAGACCACCCGGCAACGATGATTGGCTCCTCATTGGCAATAGCTTCACCTAAGGAAGTTAACATGGCAGCTGTGGAAGCTGTTTCATGTTCCCACCCCTCAAGATTTTCGTATTCTTTTAGAGCTTTATCGGTTGCTTGGGTCAGTCCAGCTCCTGGTTCGATACCTGTGATGGTATACTCTACTTCTTCACTGACATTTGAGCCCGCATCTCCACTATTTTCCGTACTGCCACTGTCATCTTGTCCACAGCCAGCAGCCACTAAAGTTAATGATAGACCTGCGACTAAACTGATTTTTTTCCATTTTTCTTTAAACAATTTCTACTACACTCCTTTATTTTTCTCTGGCATGAGAATGTTATATTGACAAGTCAACAATAATCATGCTGTAAATTGAACGGTGCAAAATTCGACAATATTTTCGGAATTTCGCCAATTAAGACTTTTTTATTATAGCGCTCCTGGATAATCTTCCACAAATGCCATATTTCATCCTCTCATTTCATATAATACGTTTAATATGTATTAAACAAAGTTAAAATACAATATTGTATATTTCCTCTCTTATCATCCATTTTTCATGATGATGACAATCTTTACATTTTTATTAGAAAAAGGTAGCCTAAACTATAAATAAAGAGAGCCTTTTACTAGGATGTGAAATAGATGGATGACATGGAAATATTAGAACAGGCTAGAGCAAGAATCATTGAGACAAAATCAAACAATATGAGCTTGTATGGAGTCACCCCCTCCATTGGAAGGTTATATTGTCTTCTCTTTTTCTCAGATAAGCCGCTCACACTTGATGAAATGAAAGAAGAACTTGGAATGAGTAAAGCAAGCATGAGTCTTGCAGTCAGAACGTTACTTGAACTGAACATGGTGGAAAAAGCCTGGAGAAAAGGAGTAAGGAAAGATTTATACGTAGTAAATGATGACCCTTACCAGCGTTTTTTCGATTATTTCTCAACCAAATGGCGATTGGCTGCCACAACAAATACCAAAGCCACTGAGAAAACGATCACTGAATTACAGGAACTGATAACTAATCCGGATACTTCTGATGAAGTTCTCGAACAGGCCAAACTTGATATGGAAAAGCTGGAAAACTGGCGGGAGTATTATGATTGGCTCAACCGACTGATCGACAGTATGGAGACAAAGGAAATCCTGGATTTTATTCCAATCAGGAGAGAAAATCAAACAGATAAAGATAAACCGGGTATTTGATTGTGCTGAAGCAGTTAACAAATAGACAAAACAAAAGTGCCTGTTCCCCAGTGGAGTAACATGTTGACTCCCTAAGGGGGCAGGCACTTTTACTATGGATGTACATAGGAGTTATCCTTCTATGAGCCTATTTCACATCACTGTTCGGCAGTGTGAAAAAGTCCCTGCTTTCGCTGAACTGGTTGGCCAGCCTGCCGAGTGGACGCAGCTGCTCCAAATCCACTTTATAGGCTTCCTTATAATATTCCTCTTTGATATGGTACATTACCATCTCGCCAATCACTAAATGATCGCTGCCAAGTGGAATAATTTGATGCAGCCGACATTCCATTTGAATTGGGGCCTCTTCCACGCGCATCGGCTTCACAAGTTCACTTTCAACTGGAGTCAGACCAGCTTCAGCAAATTCATCCGCATCGCTCGGGAGGTTATCCGCCGTTTTTTGCAATTCATTCCCTAATGGCGTCGTCGCTATGTTGATGACGAATTCCTCTGTATCCCGGATATTGGTCAGCGTATCTTTGACCGTCCCCGCCCGCTCTCCTACGCCTGGACCAATGGAGATGCATAACATCGGCGGCTTTCTCGAAGCAACGGTAAAAAAGCTGTAAGGGGCCAGGTTCAATACATGATCACTTGAGACTGTGGAGACCCAGGCAATCGGACGTGGTACGACCGCTCCCGTTAATAGTTTATATACTTGGTTTGTTTCCAGTTCAGATGGATTGAATTTCATTGTTTGATGGCTCCTTTCCTAGACTATTGATGATAACTGGCAGATTGCTGCTCTTTTTTTAACTTATTCAACTGGATTAATAACATCATGACAATCAACATCAGGAACGAGATCAACAGCCAACCGAATGTATACCCTTGCGTCTGGTCGACGACGAGTCCAAACAATGGAGGCAGGAAAATAACCCCCATGGAGCCAAGCGTAATGCTGAATCCGCTCGATAAGCCGGCCTGCTCTTTCGGAACAAGTTCAGAAGCAAGGTTCATCCAGATACCATTGAAACCGGACACCGCAAACCCGAATACAAAAAACAACGGAACAAGCAGGACATACGGCGTTCCCGTTGGCAAAAATGCCACGACAGCACTGGCAAACAGCGTAATTGTAACGATGATGGCCATCACTTTCAGCCGCTCACCGCCAAATACCCGGTCACTGATGACACCCCAGCCGATCCGTCCAACCGAACCCCCCACCTCGGAAACGACAAGCAGCAGTCCGGCTAAGACAAGATTGATGCCAAGCTGTTCATAGGTGAACAGGACAAGGTATGTATTCAATGCCATTTGCGAGCCATTGATTCCCATCGCACACAGGCTGATCAGGAGCAATGCTTTGTTTTTCGCCATGCCGGCAATGGCTTTAAATGTGCTGCCGGGTGTGGCTTTCACGGGATTGTCTGTCTTTCCCTGTTCCGGATCCCGATAGAGATAATAGGCCACCACTCCCGTAATGATCAGCACAATACAAGCGTACAAAACAACAATTCTCCAACCGTGTGTTTCAGCCAGGGGCAGCAGTAAAATGGCAGCCAAAGCCGACCCGAAGGTGATCCCCATCTGTTTGATACCCATCGCGGTCCCTCTTTGTTTTTGCACATGCCAATAGACGATCCCGCGATTGGTCGTTGGATGCATCCCACCATAGCCGATTCCGCCAATCATAATCAACAGCAACACCCATCCATAGTTATGCTGCAGTGTCATCAGTAAAAAACTGAAACCTAACGTCGCTGACATCACCATCAATAATGGCCGGGAGCCGAAGCGGTCCGCTAAGAAACCGGTCGGAATAGAGGCAACCGCCTGCCCCAGGAACAGGGCAGACGGCAGCAGTCCGACTTGTGCTTTTGTCAACGAGAGGTCCTCTTCAATCAATACACCAAGCGGTCCGAGGCTCCGCCCGATGAACGCGACCATAATCTGCGCCATCAAAAGCCACAGCAGCATTCGCCACGGCTCGGACTTATTCGCTGGAGTGATTGCTAGTGCAGATTTTCCCATTATGTTTCATCTCTTTTCTATTAAACTGCTATACATAGAGACTAAACCTATTTAATCTTACATGCCAATGACTTGTTTCGCTTCTTTTTCCTCCACTACGGAAACACTCATGACCAGGCTTCCGATCACACAAATCCCTACATTGACAAGCAGACCCCATAAGCCGTTTGCGACACCAAAGAAAGAAAGGCCGAACAACGTCATCGAAGAAGCGATGATTGTACCGGCAAGCATACCGGCAAAGACTGCCTTCGAATGAAGCCGGTTCCAGTATAACCCGATGATGAGCCCTGGAGCGACTTGTACAAGCAGTTCAAATTTCAGGACGAATATCTGATATAGTGTTCCAGGTGGGAACCAGGCGACCAATATCAAAATTCCGACAGCCACAAGCCCTACTAATTTCCCAACCAGCAGCTTCTTCTTCTCAGGAGCTTCCGGGTTGATATAACTTCCGTACAAATCGTTGGAAATAATCGATGAAAATGTAAGCAATACGGAATCAGCAGTAGAGACGATAGCTGCAATAACCCCGCCAAACAAAAGAACCATTGCCCAATAGAAAATGACGTTCTGACTTGCGACCGCACTGGCCATCATCCCTACCAGCTGTTCTGATTCGGACTCCGTCAAACCTGGATATGCATTGATCCCGATGATTCCGATAACGAAAACTACCCCGGCAGTAAGGAAAGGCATCCACGCCATTCTGCTGAAAGATCGTTTCAATGTGCGCTCACTTTTAGCAGAAAATATCCGCTGAATGGCGTGAGGATACACGGCGGCTCCAATACCTATGAGGACCAGTAAACTAAACCAGTTGACTACAGCTGGTCCATCCGGCACGCCTAATTTTTCAGGAGAATAAGCCTGCATGTAATCAGCTGATGTAGGCAAGCCGCCAAAATAAACGATGGAACCGATCAGCAGCATGAACACACCGAACAACAGCGCAATCCCTTGCATCGTATCCGTATAGGCTACCGAACGCATTCCGCCAAGCCAGCCATAGATGACCATGATAATCACGAAAAAGATGACGCCTACCTGATAAGGAATCGTCCCCCCTGTCAATCCGGATACACCCTGGCCGATTGCTACAAGCTGTTCCAGCAGGTAATTGCCCAGTCCATAAAGCATCAATAACGCAGCAAGGATCGTGACAGCTTTTGACTTGTAACGCTTTTCGAACCATTGCGCAGGCGTTATGAGCTTATATTTTTTACCCAATCTGTATAACCGGGGAGCGAACAATAAGTATGCCATGATTATGGTAATGAAAAATGGAACAGACACTAAGTACTCGTAGCCCTGCCGATAGGCGGACGGCGGATAACCGACGACTGTATTACCACTATACTGCGTCGCAAAAAAAGTGAAAAACAGAACCATGACGCCAAGTCCTCTTCCGCCAAGGTAATACTCATCGAGACTTTGGTGGATATGCCGGTTGCGCAAGTAAGTGAAAACACCAACGCCAAGCATGATCAGCCCATACATGACAAGAATCAAAATACCGGACCAGCCTGAAAATGCTAATTCCATAATTTATTTCGCTCCTTTCTGTTCGGCTTCTTCCTCATCCTCTTCCAACATCCAATGGTACTTCATGACATACGACAGATAAGCAGACAATAATAACGACGATATGATAATAATGACAGCCCAAAGCGGGATTCCGTACACAAGTATTTCACCAAAGCTTTTCGGAAAATACCAAGGTGTGATCATCGCTAGTAATATCCCTAATATGATCCAGATTCTCGGGTTTTTGATCGGTTCTCTTTTTTCAGTAGACATGCATAATGCCTCCTTTTTTAATTCGAAATTTTCAGATAGATAAAGATAAAAAAAAGACAGAAATGACGGACTACTTCTTACTTTGGATGCGCCGGACTCGTATGTAAGTCCGTGATTTTCCCCGCTTTGATGACCTGCCCTGGCACTTCATGACCTACTAACGTTTCCAGGTGGCTCGATAAAGCAATCAGCTTATCCAAATCAGCATTCATTTCATAACCCATAAAAGCAAGCATGTGGACAAGATCCTCTGTGCAGATATTCCCGGTTGCCCCCGGAGCGAATGGGCAGCCGCCCAAACCACCGAGCGAAGCATCATACCTGGTGATCCCTGCACGGATTCCTTCAACTACATTAGCAAGTCCCATCCCTCTCGTATTATGGAAATGAAGGGTTACCGGGAGGCCGGGCCAGCGATCAAGGACTTTTTTGCATAGATCATATACCTGATTCGGGGTTGCCATCCCTGTCGTATCGGCAAGGGTAATCCCTCTTGCACCTAAATCGAGATAGCTTTCCGCCAACTCAAGGACCCTGTTCTCATCAATCGAACCTTCAAACGGGCATCCGAACGTGGTGGCAAGCGTACCATTGATGTTAATACCTGTCCCGGAAAGATAGTCCGCAATTTCTTTAAAGCTGGCAAATGACTCATCGACAGTTCTTCTTACATTTTTACTGTTATGGGTTTCACTGACAGAAGCAACGAGGTTGACCTCATCAGCCTGACACGCAGCCGCTCGCTCAGCTCCTCTGACGTTCGGAATCAACGTCGTGTAAGTGACGCCGTCATTACGCCTGATTTCACTCATCACTTCCTCAGCATCGCGCAAATTCGGGATCGCTTTTGGGGAAACGAACGAGGTCACTTCGATTTTGTCTACACCAGAATCACTCAGCCTGTCCATCAACGCAATTTTTTCCTCCGTCGGTATAAACCGCTCTTCCATCTGGAAGCCGTCCCTCGTTGCTACTTCCTGAATAAAAATCTTGGTCACACCTTCTCCTCCTTTCTAAATGACACCCTGTGCTTTTAATGCTGCGATTTTTTTGTCATCATATGTCAGCCAATCTTTCATCACTTCATCTGTATGCTGACCAAGCTCTGGACCAAGCCACTTTGTCTCCCCTGGCGTTTTGCTCATTTTCGGAACCACCCCAGGGATTTTCAGCGACTCCTCTTCATTAAGCTGGAATTTCTGGATCATTTCCCTGCTCAAGTAATGAGGATCTTTTACGATATCTTCGATGTTGTATATCGGACCGGCAGGCACTCGGGCTTCATCAAGTTTCTCTAAAGCGGTTTCAAAATCGACCGTTTTTGTCCAGGACTCAATCACTTCATCGAGAAAATCAGCATCCGCCGCACGTCCGCTATTGCTCTGATAACGCTCATCCTCTCCAAGCTCCGGACGTCCGACCACTTCCATCAGCCGCTTGAAAATCGCATCACCATTACCTCCGATGACAACGTATTTGCCATCGTTACATTCATATGTATTTGAAGGAGCAATGCCAGGCAAGGAAGTCCCTGTACGCTCGCGGATAGCGCCAACTTTATCAAATTCAGGAAGCGCTCCTTCCAGCAGACTGAACACAGCTTCGTACAGTGCAACATCAATAACCTGCCCTTTTCCTGTGCCATTCACGTCGCGGTGATAGATCGCCATCATCGCGCCAATAACGGCATACATCGCAGCAACAGAATCCCCAAGGCTCACCCCAACCCGCGTTGGCGCCTGATCCGGATAGCCGGTAAGATGACGGAGGCCTCCCATCGATTCTCCGACACTGCCAAACCCCGGTTTGTCGCGATATGGCCCTGTCTGGCCATAGCCCGAAACTCTCACCATAACCAGCCCGGGGTTTATGGCAGATAATTCTTTATAGCCAAGGTTCCACTTTTCCAGCGTTCCTGGCCGGAAGTTCTCGATGAGAATATCGCATTCTTTGATCAATGACTTGATGATTTCCTGACCTTCTTCACTTTTCAAATCGACGGTAATCGACTTCTTGTTTCTCGACTGGAGTCTCCACCATAACGACGTCCCTTCGTACACATGCCTCCAATCCCGGAGCGGATCGCCTTTCTTCGGCGGTTCCACTTTGATGACATCCGCTCCATTTTCAGCCATCAGCCTGCCTGCGAATGGTCCGGCAATCAGGCTTCCCATCTCCAATACTTTGACACCTTCTAAACTTTGCACATCCAACACCCCTTTTTCGATGATAGCTACTTTCTGAAGCTGTCCTGTTAACGCTTTCTTTTCTGTTAGAAAATATGATAATTTTCAGAATGTTGTGTTATATCCTAACAGTTTGTATACAAACTTGCAACCCAGTCCATAAAAATAATGAAAAATAGCTAAAAATACTATGGTTTGTATACAAGTACCTATATGGAATTGAATGATGATTTCTGTTTGTATACAATGAATGCAGGGGAGGTTAGTCCATGACAGTTTACGAATCGATCAAACGATCCATCATACACGGCGAATTCCCGCCAAAAATGCGACTGACAGAAGAATACTTAGCAAATAAACTCCAAACAAGCCGGACACCGATCCGGGAAGCGCTTAAACAATTAGAGTCCGAGGGGCTTACGGTTTCCATGAAACGAGGGGTGCGTGTCCGGCATTTCACGAAAAAAGACATCCAGCAAATCTATGACCTGCGGACACTTCTGGAAGGATATGCAGCTGCCCAGGCAGCCATCCACCGTACCGAAAATGACCTTGAAAATATACGCCTCGCCAACGAATCCTATGACCAGGCGATCGACAGTTATATCAAAAATGGGGAAACGACGATTGAGGATATTCTGGAGATCAATCATCAATTCCATAACGCTGTCATCCAGGCGTCGCAGAACCAGCACGTTTATTCCCATATTTCGAAAGTAGTCGTTGTTCCGTTGATTTTCCGTTCCTTCTACTGGTTTAATGAGGAACAATTGAAACATTCCCTCGATGCACACAAAACCCTTCTCAAAGCGATTGAAGAACAGGACATGGAACGTGCCCGTGTAGCCATGCATGAACATATTTACCATGGAAGAGATGAAGTATTAAAACAGATAGATAATATTGATGCGCAGTATTCGGATGGAGAAGAAATACAGTAAAAAGGACCTTTTTATATAAAAGACCCCGGGGCATCCATTTTCTGGATGTCCCGGGGTAGTATTTCAGTCCGGTAGAGGGATAGAATCCCAGAGATTTTTATTTCGATGATAATAGACAATAGCTTCTTCCAGAGATCCTGGTGTATACTGATCCGGTAGTTCATCAGGAAGCACAATTTTCCCTGTAATATAACTCATGACATACATGTTATTCTCAAATGCTCTGTCCAGTAAGTCCTCTATTTCTGCATAAGAGCTCCCTTCTAAAATTTCAATTAACACTTCAGCATAGTAAAAGTCCACCGTATGATCTTCCGGATACTGCTCCAAAAGCTCACGTGCCTTCTTGACCTCTCTCTGTTCTAAATAGAGCGTCATTAGTTTAAAGCGGATACCCTGATTATCATTAGGGTTATAGTTCAACAGATATTCATAACCATCAATTGCTTTGTCCACTTCGCCTTTTTCTACATAAAAATCAGCTGTCGCTTCTTGTGCTCGGAGCATTGGACGTGCTTCGATTATCCCCCACATACTGTGAACATCATCCTGTCTCCATTCCGGTTGCATCGAACGAAGCCCAGTACTCTCTGCCTTTAACAAACCTATTTCTTTCTTCAGATCATCTTCTTCCATTTGTGCATGGAGAACGAGGGCATCAATGTTTTTATCGTCATACTCCAACGCTTTGTTTACGAGTTCCTCTTTTAAGTCGGGATTATCGGCTTGCATGGCATCATAAGCAAGGATCTGGGCTTTTTCCTGGTTATTGGCAGGGATAAATGGCTCATCGTGGTGCTCCTTCATAAAGTGATTGATTTCCTCTATATTCGTAAGCCCTGACGCTTCAATCTTTTTATGTATTTCATAAATGTTTCTTTCCATGTCGACATTTTTACCCGGTTCCACATTACGAGCTATAGGTTCTGGCTGGTCCCCCATCTTCTCATCCATCAACTCGAAAATGAAGTCCTCAAACTCATCAAACCTGCGTACAATACTCCCGGTACTGACACGATATTTTTCAGCGATCTCTTTTTGCGTGACATCGTAGTCCTCCAACTCGAAAAATGGCGTGGCTACCATGAAATATTCCAATGCAGCAGCAAGGACAGCCGGCTTTCTTATTTGTGGATGGTGCTCCTGACAGAAACTGTGCCAGAAGTGCTTAAGACCATGATAGCCCTCTGCCTGTTGTACGTGCGGGGACACATGCTCATCAAGAAGCACCAGCACCTCCAATTCCTCCGGCCTTCCATCCCACAACTCCTGCACCGTTCCAGGTTCGTCGAAAAGCCAATGCTGGGCTTCTTCTAAGAAATTTTCTTTTATATAATCAGCCATTGTGGTAAAGGTTCGCTCTTGCTTGATCCGCTCCTCCAGCTGCTGCAAATAAAATTCCTTCATGGGCTGATTCCCGGGTATGGCAAGTGGAGAAAAAGAGAACACATCTCCCCAATTTAACAATAAACCCATATAAAAACGAAACTCTTCTATACCTTCCGTCTCTATTGGTATACTCTCCCGATCTACCCGGTATGGTTCGCCCGTGAAATAATCGCTGACCACAACTACATGTTCGCTCTCCATTTTTTCAAACTGGAACATGCCATAAACAGGACTTTTCCAGTACTCCAGCGCTTTTACCGTAGCTGGACGGACAATGTTTTTCTTCTTTTTTTCGATAAATTGCTGATACGGGGTGTTACCATCCTGCAGCTCTTCATAAATGCCACGATACATGACCGTTAATAGAAACATCATATAATCTTCATCTGTCTGAGGCTCCTGATAGGGTAATAAGTATAGATAATTGTCCATCATATATTCGTGAAATTGGCTGCGCATGCTTGTCAGTTCATCCGCTATCTGCTGTGTTGGAAAAGAAACCACATTCGTCTTCCCACAGCACTTTTTATATTTCTTCCCGCTGCCGCATGGACACGGATCATTTCTTCCTACCTTCTCCACTTTTGTTCACTCGCCTTCTTTGATTCTTTTGTTAAGACAAGCGTAATAGAAAGCGAAAAAATGTACAACACCCCCGTCTGACGCCCGGGAAGCAGTTCGATCATGATAACCATTTTCTGGATGTCCCGGGGTGTCGTTGCACGTGAACAGCCTTTTGTGTGAGATAATATCACGGTCACCCCTTGACATTTCATCTGAACACGTTAACATAAAGTATGTAAAAAACGTTTAAAAATTATTTAACAAACTATTTTATTCATTTTCTTATGTGAATGTGTCACAACTCAGCATTCCAAACCAGAAAAGATATGTAACTTATCACCGATCCGGCCAGTGAATGCATGCGTGACTTCTTACTATCTCGTAAGTAATGAGCTTTTGTTTCGTGTTTTTTGTTAAAATATTTCTAAACACCTTTAACGTTTGAAATATTTTAAATTAATATAAACTAACCAAAGGGGAGTTTTTTAATGAAGAGTTGGAAAAAAATACTTAGCTTAATTTTAGTCCTGTCAGTCGGTGCTATCTTAACCGCATGCGGAAGCTCTGATGAAGCATCGGATCAAGACCAGGCAGAGGCAAGTGATGAAGAACTTACCATCGGTCAGATTAACTGGGCTGAAAATATTGCCGTCACAAATATGTGGAAGGTCATCCTGGAAGAAAAAGGATATAATGTAAAGTTAAATAATGTGAACATGGGTACAACAATGAAAGCTTTAGAAAGTGGCGATATGGACGCCAGTCTGGAAGTATGGTTACCAGTCCAGGATGCCAATTACCTGAAGGAATATAAAGATACGGTTAATTTCTCCGAAGCTACCTGGTATGACAATGCCAAAGTGGGGCTCGTCGTTCCAACATACGTAGAAGAAGTAAATAGTGTCGACGACCTCAAGAAGCATAAAGAAAAATTTGAGGGAGAAATCGTCGGTTTTGATCCAGGTGCGGGAACAATGGAAGTTACGGAACAATTATTGAAAGATTACAACCTGGATTACGAACTACTGCCAAGCTCTGAGCCGGCGATGATAGCTGAAATTGGAAAAGCCATCGAAAATAAGGAACCAATCGTGGCTCCGCTGTGGAGTCCTCACTGGGTATTTTCCAAATACGATCTGAAATTCCTGGAAGATCCAAAGAAAACCTACGGTGGTGTGGAAAAAATCCATCATGCTACCAGACAAGGATTTGCTGAAGATTATCCGAAAGTCAGCGAATGGCTGAAAAACTGGAAGATGAATGATAAGCAAATTGGTCAGCTTATCGAATATGTCGAAAGTGCTGAAGAACCACTGGACGGTGCGAAGAAGTGGGTAAAAGAAAACCAGGAACTAATAAATGAATGGGTTAAATAATGACAGCTATGCGAGTCTCTCTTTTTTGGAGAGGCTGGCTTTTTTGTATACTGTTATTCATGTAAATGAGAGAGTTTTTTACCTATGTAAAATAGAGATACTCTCAACGATATAATTCAGGATATCGGAAGAAAGAGTGAAACGATTTAGTTTGTTAATCGTATTTGTATAATAGAGGATTTAACCATAGCCACTGCTCTGACATCTTATTACTGTTAGAGACACATAAGTTTAGCAGGGTCCCAGGTTAGTTTGTTTACTGTTCAAAGGAGGTATAGAGTGCTTTCAAATATCTTGTGGGGATTGTTTTTAGTTTTGTTTATTGCCTTGATGATTTATCTGGATAAACGAAAACAAAAAAAGAAATTTCACACCCCGTATCGCGAAAAAACCGAGGAAGAAAAAGCGGTGGAGAGAGCTATTGAAAAAGACAGGTACAGAGGACCTGGAGGAATGTAATAATTCCTTTACCAAGGGGCCTGGATCAATTAGGACACAATACAGGCCGGCACTTTCCTGATTTTTTATAGGATAATGACCACTTTTAACATAAAAAGAGCGTTGAATTGCCTGTGCAATTCAACGCTCTTTTTTTATCATCTATCATACTTAGCCGGTAACTGTACCTGCGTCTTCAGGATCCACGCCATGCCGGTAATAATCGATTTCAATCGGCTTGAGCGGGTCTTTTCCTAGAATTAAATCTGCTGCCTTCTCCGCCAGCATCAGCACCGGTGCATGGATATTTCCGTTTGTGACGTACGGCATGGCGGAGGCATCCACCACGCGGACATTATCAAGCCCGTGGACTTTCATCGTATTCGGATCGACTACTGCCATCGGGTCAGACTCTGGTCCCATTTTAGCCGTGCAGGATGGATGAAGTGCCGTCTCTGCGTCTTTTGCCACCCAATCCAAAATTTCTTCATCTGTTTGTACAGATGGTCCAGGGGAAATTTCTCCTGAATTGTATGGTTTCATGGCTGGCTGCGCCATTATCTCTCTGGAAACCCGGATCGCTTCCACCCATTCACGTTTATCCTGTTCGGTCGACAGGTAGTTATAGACCATACTCGGGTGCTCTTTCGGGTTGTTCGAACGGATCTTCAAAGAACCACGGGCATCGGAGTACATCGGTCCGACGTGGACCTGGAATCCGTGTTCCGTTTCCGCTTTTTGCCCATCGTACCGTACCGCTACTGGCAGGAAGTGGAACATCAGGTTAGGATAGTCGACAGTCTCATTGGAACGGACAAATCCTCCCCCTTCGAAATGGTTGGTAGCTGCCGGGCCTTTCCGTCCTAAAATCCACTGCAAGCCAATCCAGGGCATGCGCGTTTTTTTCAGGTTAGGCTGCTCGGACACCGGTTGTGGGCAGGAATACTGGATATAGGTTTCAAGATGATCCTGCAGGTTCTCCCCTACCCCTGGCAGGTTCACTTTCGGCTCCACGCCCACAGAGCGCAGGTGTTCCGGGTCACCTACACCGGATAACTGAAGCAGCTGTGGCGTATTGATAGCGCCGCCTGCAAGGATCACTTCACCCGCGGTCACATGATGCATCTTGCCGTTCCGCTGATAGGTCACACCATCTGCCCGATTCCCATTAATGTCGATATCTTTCACGAACGCACGAGTTTTTATGGTAAGATTTTTCCGATGCTTAACCGGATGCAAATAGGCACGGGATGCGGACATACGTCGCCCCTTGTATACGTGCTTATCGAACGGTCCGAACCCTTCCTGACGATAACCATTGACATCCGGTGTCCGGGAATAGCCAGCTTCTACAGCGGCGTCAAAGAAAGCCTGGAATAAAGGATTCTTTGCCGGCCCGCGCTCTAATTTAATCGGACCATCATGCCCACGGTACTCATCATCGGAATCCGCTGCCAACGCATTTTCCAGGCGTTTAAAATAAGGAAGACAATGGGCAAAATCCCACGTTTCCATTCCGGAATCGGCGCCCCAGCGTTCATAGTCCTTGGGATTACCGCGCTGATAAATCATGCCGTTGATGGAACTCGAACCACCGAGCACCTTTCCCCTGGCATGCTTGATGCGCCGCCCCTCCATATAAGGTTCAGGATCAGATTCGTATTTCCAGTCGTACAAGCTTTTCCCTGATGGGAATGGTAAGGCAGCCGGCATTTGAATTAACAGATCCCACGAAAAATCACTGCGTCCTGCCTCGAGGATAAGCACGCTGTGATTGCCATCTTCACTAAGGCGGTTGCCAAGTACAGAACCTGCACTGCCCCCACCGATAATTACATAATCATATCTTTCACTCATCTTACAAACCTCCTTGAAATTCACCAAACACGCTCATTTATTTCTAAAACAATTATTTAAACCAATTTATCGGCTCCGGTTTGAGATTCCGATACACATGTTTCGTTTCTGTGTACTCTTCTAATCCAGGCTTGCCTAACTCACGTCCAATTCCGGACTGTTTATATCCACCCCACGGCGCCTGCGCAAAATAGGGGTGAAAGTCGTTGATCCAAACGGTCCCCATGCGTAATTGGGCAGCCACACGTTCGGCCTTACCCACGTCCGACGTCCAGACAGCACCGGCAAGACCATAGATCGTATCGTTCGCAAGGCGCACGGCTTGTTCTTCATTTTCAAACCGTTCGACTGTCAAAACGGGACCGAAAACCTCTTCCTGGACGATCGTCATATCAGAACGGCAATCGGTCAGAATCGTCGGCAAATAGAAAAAGCCATCTTGAAGTTCAGGATCTTCCGGACGGGAGCCGCCAACTAACACAGTAGCTCCTTCCTCTTTACCGACCTCCACGTATTTTTCCACTTTAGCCCGGTGCTCTGCAGAAATTAACGGCCCGGACTCTGTATCCTCATCAAATCCGTTGCCAAGTTTAATTCTTTTCGTTCTTTCTGCCAGTGCTTCGACAAAGCGGTCATGAAGCGAATCTTCCACGAGTAACCTGGCTCCTGCCGAACAAACCTGACCGGCATGGAAGAACGCTGCATTCAACGCCTGGTCAACAGCTGTATCAAAATCAGCATCCGAAAATACGATATTCGGATTTTTTCCGCCAAGCTCTAGCGCAATCTTTTTCACATTGCCGCTTGCTGCCTGCATAATTTTCTTGCCTGTCACAATGCCGCCGGTAAAGGAAATAAGGTCGACGTCATGGCTGACAGCCAGTTCATTACCAACAGACGCTCCTTCACCGAGAACCAGGTTGACGACACCATTCGGAAAACCAGCTTCTTCCATTAACTCCGTCACCTTTACTGTCGTCAGTGGGGTGATTTCACTCGGTTTCATCACGATGGTATTGCCAGCTGCAAGCGCGGGAGCAATTTTCCAGGCCGCTTGTAACAAGGGATAATTCCATGGTGTGATTTGCCCGCACACGCCAACTGGTTCACGAACAACCTTACTTTGACTGTTCGGGATTGGAGATTCGATTATTTCTCCGCCGTCCTTATCAGCCAGCCCGGCGAAATAACGGAAAACCTCTGCAATATCGTCCATATCGGCACGACTTTCTTCGATGGTTTTTCCGGTATCAAGCGATTCTAACTCTGACAGCTCTTCCCTGTCTCTTTCTATCAATCTGGCAATCTCGAGTACTTTTTTTCCTCGTTCAGAAGCAGGGGTATGACTCCATTCCCCATGATCGAAAGCTTCCCGGGCCGCAGCGATTGCCAGTTTCGTATCCTCTGCGTCCCCTTCCGCTGCTGTAGCGATAACTTCCTGATTGAATGGGTTGATGATTTCCCTCGTTTTTCCGGAACGGGCTTCCGTCCAAGCCCCATTAATGAACATTTTTTTCATGCCCTTCACTCCTTATATTTATTTTATTAAATTTATTTTTAACATATTTAACACAATTAATAGTAGCATACTCGATTTTCGTTGTAAACTAGCACTCATTTTCTCTTTTGACATTCTTTAAAGTTGCGTTATAGTAAATATTAAAGTAGTTAAATTCATATTTAACTTATTGAATAGTACGAAACCTATGAAGAGAGGGATTGTATTGGAAGAAAATCAGAAGAACTCAGAAGAATTGCTGGAACAGGCAGAACGCGCGGTCATTAACTCAATCGCCGAAACCATGGACCTTTACGGCGTAACCCCATCCATCGGCAGACTATACGCGACCCTGTACTTCAAGCATGATCCCCAGACCCTTGATGATATGAAAGATGAACTTGGCATGAGCAAACCAAGTATGAGCACCGCCGTCCGCAAATTACAAGACATCGATATTGTAAAGAAAGTCTGGAAAAAAGGAACACGGAAAGACCTGTTTTTGGCTGAGAAAAATTTCTTTCATTATTTTTCCCAGTTCTTCGGGGATAAGTGGGAAAGAGAAGCCAAATTAAACCTGACCGCCATCAATTATGCGGAAGAGAAATTGAAAGAAATACTCGAGGATGAAGATGCAGAAGAAAAAGTAAAACAGCGGGCAGAACAAGACTTAAAGCAGCTCGCGGAATACAGGAGTTACTGCCATTGGCTGGAGCAGCTGGCCCAATCCATTGACTCCGGAGAAATCTTTGAATTTCTCCCGATTGAAAAAACGAACCCGGAAGAATAAAAAAAGTGCCTGACCCCCAGCACGCTAAAGCATTAGCGCAACGGGGGCCAGGCACGTCACAAGCCTCAAGCTCTTCTCTTTATCAATTCTCCTAACTTCTGTGCATCCTCCAAAGCTGCCTTATCGTTAAGAATCTCTTTAGGTTTTCCACCCTCCCCCAGGAGATAACCTTTATAATTCAATCCGATAAATTCGCAGATATACCTGAACTGTTGGACAAGCGGGAGACCTTTCACACGGGGCTCATCTCCACCGACCGCAACAATATAGGCTTGTTTCTTACTCATTTGTTCTTTAAAATCCGGGTATTTTTCATCTCTCACCGTCTGCGACCAGCGATCGATAAAGCGTTTCATGACACTGCTCATGCCATACCAATATATCGGGGTAGCAAAAATTAAAACCTCACAATCAATGATTTGGTCAATGATTTGATTGTACTCATCATCCACGGGAGAAAATCCATTTTCATCATGCCTTTGATCAATAATGTCTTGGTAACGATACCTTTTAAGGTCAATTCTGACGACCTCCGGTAAATTTTTAACGACTTCTTCTGTTAACAGCTCTGTATTTCCGTTTTCTCTCGTACTTCCATATATTACGCCAACCTTCATTTGAATCACCTCATATGTATCATTAATTTTTTTGGAACAGCCAGTAATCAAACCATACTATAACTATGTGGTAAGGTACATAAAAAATGCCTCCCCCATGACTAGGTATGCCATGAGAAAGGATAATAATTGTCTATTATATTTTTTCAGCTCGTTCATCAATAGTTACAACTTTGGCACCGAGCACATTTTCAAAATGACCAAGCGCCCACTTATGGCCTTCTTCATTAAAACTGGCAACAGCAGGCTCGTAAACAACGATGGAATATCCTAAGTTGTAAGCATCCATAGCTGTGTGAAGCACACAAATATCCGTGCAGACACCTGTAAGGTGAATTTCCTTGATTCCTCTTTCTTTTAAATAAAGGTCAAGGTCTGTACCGGCAAACGCACTATATCGTGTTTTATCCATCCACCTTACATGATCCAGGAAGTTGTTTTCCTCATAATATCCCTGAAGCGAACCATACAGCTTCCTGCCATCTGTCCCTTCAATATTATGGGGAGGAAAAAGTTTGTGCTCCGGATGATACTGATCGTTCTTGTGATGAAGATCCACCGCAAAAACGACCGGTTCTTTGTCTTCTACCCATTGTTTCACTAGCGTTTGTAAGTCATGTTCAATGTCCTGCCCCGGCTTTCCACACGTTAACGCGCCATCGTCTGCCACAAAATCATTGGTATAATCAACCACAAGTAAACACCTGTTCATCTAAAAGCCCCCTCTCAGATATAATTTTACACATGTATGTATATATGTAAAGACATATTTAACCCGCAAAAAAAGACGCAAACACCAATGTGTTTGCGTCCCTGCTCATGTTGGAAAGTTATTTTACCAAACGCCAGGGGGCGGGCTTTTGGTAAGCAGCTTGTACTGCATTTTCATTCTAACAAAAAAATTGTTTAAAACCTCTAATGTAATCAAAAGGAAATGAAATTTACACATTTCTTCCATACTTTTAAGGATAAGTGGCAGGCACCTTCATAAAATCTTAATTGTGTTTTTTGAAAGTTCAGCAATTCAGAAGAAACTTTACACATTTATAAATGATAATCTTTATAACGTAGTAAACGAAAGGAGGAAAGAAAACATGAAAAAACTTTCCATTGCTTATTGGATTTCCACAGGTCTTCTGACAGCATTAATGCTCTTTAGTGGTATAACTAATATTCTATCTCACCCCGATGCCATCACACTATTCGACCACTTAGGTTACCCTGCCTACCTTATCCCATTTCTCGGAGTTGCCAAATTACTGGGTGTGATTGCGATATTGGTACCTGGTTTTCCTCGAATTACAGAATGGGCATACGCCGGCTTTGCGATTGATCTCACAGGAGCGATGTATTCGACTTTTTCTGTGGGAGATCCCGTAAGTTCTTTCTTAATCTTTTACATTCTATTGTTCGGTTCCTACTTCTTCTACCATAAAAAACAACAGTTCGATACTACGAGTGATAAGGCGATCATTAACAGCAAATTACCTGTCTGATCAAAATAAAATAGTAGAAAAACTAAAGAACGATGCCTGATCCTCATCATGCTAGAGAATTAATGGAGTTGGGTTAGACACCTTCATTAAAAGAAAAAAACACTTCCACCACAAGAAGTGTTTTTCTTCTATTCTAATATTATTTTTCAAAAGCCCGCTTCAATGCAGAAGAAGCCTGGTCGATACATTGCTTCCCTTGCTCCAATACACCAGGCATCCAGAAGAAACCATGAATCATTCCCTCATAACACTTCGCTTCCACCGCCACACCAGCTTCATTCAATCGCCTGGCGTAAGCCTGTCCTTCATCACGCAATGGATCATATTCTGCAGTAACGACCAGTGCCGGAGGAAGTCCATTCAGGTTCTCGGCAAGTAAAGGCGATGCATACGGATGTTTCCCATCCGATTCCGTGCGTAAATAGTGGTCCCAGAACCATTCCATTGAATCTTTGGTAAGCAGGTAGCCATCAGCGTTATCTTTGTAAGATTTGGTTTCATAGGAATGATGAGTAACCGGGTAAATCAATAATTGATAGGCTAACGGGAAATCTCCTCTGTCGCGTGCCATCAAGGCGACAACAGCAGCGAGGTTTCCACCGGCACTATCTCCGCCAACCGCTACACGATTACTGTCCACGTCAATCGATGCACCATGCTCAACCGCCCATTTTGCTACAGCATAGGCATCATCAGCGGCAGCAGGGAATTTATGCTCCGGTGCCAATCGATAATCTACCGAAATAACAACACAATTACTTTGGTTGGCAAGCAGTCGACACGGAACATCAACCGTATCCAAATCACCGATTACCCATCCGCCGCCATGATAAAAAACCAGTGCCGGAAACGGCCCTTCCCCTTCCGGTGTATAAATACGGACTGGAATATCTCCTGCTGCACTCGGTACCGTACGATTTTCCACCTTCGCTACTTCCACCGGCTCACCTGCAAGAGGAGAAAAATCTGTAGAAGCCCTCGCTTCTTCTGGAGTCAACTCGTGCATCGGCGGGTCACCCGCCGCTTCCATTTGTTCTAACAGAAACTTTGCTTGCGGATCAAGAACCATAAGACAGCCCCCCTATTTTCATTTGATAAAGCTTTTAATTAAACCTGCTTAAACGAAAACCCTTTATATCCATTCACTGCTACGTCGTCACAAATCTCCCTGTAAGCACCATAACCCCCAACATAAATAGGAAATCCGCGTGCTTTCCCTGAAATGTTCGCTCCGGTATACCAGGAATCCGTCTTCGTATAAAGTGTCGCATCGGCAAGTTCTTTGCAGTGAGCGCTCCACTCCTCTTCTGCCTGGCTTTCTGCTTCCATGACATCTACTTGATTGTCTCGCAAGTGATTGATACAATCAGAGACCCACTCGACATGCTGTTCAATGGTCGCCGGCATATTACCTAAAACCGAAGGGCTTTCCGGCCCTGTCAGCATGAACATATTCGGGAATCCAGCCGTCGTCAGCCCAAGGTATGTTCTCGTTTTGGCCCCGTTTTCCCACTTTTCTTTTAAGGAAACCCCATCCTTGCCGCGGATATCGATTTTGAAGAGCGAACCAGTCATGCCATCAAACCCCGTTGCAAATACGAGTGCATCCAGTCCATACTCATTATCAGTTGTACGGATCCCTTTCGGAGTAATCGCTTCGATTGGAGAAGCTTTTACATCTACTAATCGGACATTGTCCCGGTTATACGTCTCAAAATAGTCGGTATCAACGATGGCCCGTTTCGTTCCATAAAAATGGTCAGGCGTGAGTTTCTTCGCTGTTTCCGGATCATCAACGATTTCCTGTATTTTTTCACGAATGAATTCGGCAACAAGTTCATTTCCTTCTTCATTAGCGAGAAGGTCGTTATACGTAAATAAGATTTCCCAGCCGCCTTTTTCCCAGCCTTCCTGTAACTTTTGCCGCCGGACTTCCGGGGGATCATCGAGGACAGATTGCTCCCCAAACTCGAACCGTAATCCAGCTACCGTTTCCTTCATCTGTCTTCTGATCTCACTGTACTTATTCTTTACCTCCTCCACGAACTCCTTCGTGTATGTATGGTTCTGTGCTGGAACGCTGTATTGAGGAGTTCGCTGGAAGACAGTCAGGTGAGCTGCTTCTTTGGCAATGACAGGGATGGACTGGATGCCACTGGAGCCTGTCCCGATAACGCCGACACGCTTCCCTGTGAAATCGACTTTTTCATGGGGCCAATGTCCCGTATGATAGGCTTGTCCTTCAAAATCATTAAGCCCCGGTATGTTCGGTACGTTGGCCGAAGAGATGCAGCCTACCCCGGTAATAAAGTATTTCGCCGAAACAGTTTCACCTGTATCGGTTTTCACCTGCCACCTGTTAGCTGCTTCATCGTAAACCGCCGACGTTACCCGCGTATTGAACGTGATATCCGGTTTCAATTCAAACTTGTCCGCCACATAATTCAAATAGCGCAGAATTTCCGGCTGCTCCGGATACCTGGACGACCAGGACCATTCCTTGAAAAGCTCTTCCGAGAAAGTGTAATTATAATAAACACTCTCCGAATCACACCGCGCTCCAGGGTACCGGTTCCAATACCACACCCCGCCGACACCATCAGCCGCTTCAAAGACACGAGTTGAAAAACCTGCTTCGCGAAGACGATACAGCATGTACAAACCAGAAAAGCCGGCACCAAGTACCACAGCATCCACCTGGTTTTGAGGGTCTTGTGAATATACCATTCGATTCCTCCTTTATATACTCCTCTATCAAATACCAAAAAGAAGAGTTTCTGAGAAAAAATATATGAAAGGAGAATCTACTTTAGAACATTAATATTGTATACATGATAGTACCCTTTCGGATTAGCTCAGGGGAGACAGGCAATCACAATACTCTTTCTTTATGGCTTCAATACTAAATTTTTAGGCAAAAGACCCTTATCGGGCCATCGATTAAGAAATAATTAAGATTTACTTTAGAGGGAGTTTATAATTTTAGTTTATGTTTGAACTGACGCTAAAAAAATATAATAAAAAGGAGGATGTATGGATGAACACAGAAACGTCGGTACTTATCATTGGTGGTTGATTAAGTGGATTGTCAGCAGCCTCAAATGCCATTGGTATGGGAGGAGCAGTACTCATACGCCCGGATGGTTTTATTGCCTGGAGGTCAAATCGCATGATCGAACATCCAGCTGAACATATCCCTAAGGTATTTAATCGATTATTATTTGTACATTATTTTGGAGCTTACCTGAAAATAACCAATTTAATAAGCTTACTGAGGAACTTACTTAAAAGCCTGAGAGCCTCCTTTTTTAAATACTAAATACATCAAAACCTCTTTTCCCCTGCTCACAGGCTCATTGATAATGAGCAGGACCATTTTTTTTGAGTGTTTTATAAAATGCTGGAACTCTATTAATATAAGCAATATATAGTAAAAATAATTATTTTACGAAGGAGAATATGAATGTCGATTCGCAGACGTCTTTTTTTCTCAAATGCAGCGATGGTTCTGTTTCCGTTGGTCATCATCTTTATCATCATTATCCTGTTGAATATTATCCTGGGCGGGAACCAGCACTTCAGGGGCTGGGGACCACAGGGAACACAGGCTCCCGATGTATTCAACAACCTGGTAAGAATAGCTTCCCTGGAACAAGACAAGCTATATGACCAGGAATACATGGATAGCATATCGAATCAGATAAACAAGCCCACATTAGATTTCTTTGTCCTTAAAAATCAGGAAGTTTTGTACCATACAGATGATACCCTTCCAAAAGAAGCATTACCCACCTTCGGGAAGGAAGGCTATGATCCTGTAGCCTGGCTGGATGGGCAGAGATATGCTGTTCAGCAACACGACTTTTATTTTGACGATGGCAGTAAAGGGTCTATTTTACTACTCAATAATGAAGGATCATTTGTTGATTCTGCCCGAGCCTTATTCCCAATTATCTTTGTCAGCTTAATTCTTCTATTGGTCATCACGAATGTACTGCTCTCTTACTTTACCTCTAAAAGTATTTTGCAGCCCATCAAGCAACTGTCCGAAGCCTCAGCTAAAATCAAGCAGGGTTCGTTGGACTTTTCCATGAAGCCAACAAGTAAAGATGAATTAGGACAGCTCGTGCAATCCTTCGATGAGATGCGGGAGCAGCTGAAGAAATCCCTTGAAATGCGGGACCGGTACGAAAACAATCGAAAAAAATTAATCGCGAACATTTCCCATGATTTAAAAACACCGATGACTTCCATATTGGGTTACGTGGAAGGAATCCAGGTCGGAGTTGCAGACACCCCTGATAAACAAAGGCGTTATCTTGACATCATTTCCACCAAGGCACATTACATGAACCGATTGATTGAAGAATTATTCCTTTATTCCAAACTCGATTTGAACAAGTTGCCTTTTCATTTTGAAAATGTAAACATAAATGAGTTCATGCAGGATTATCTTGATGACATGCAGGGCAGCCTGGAAGAATGTCACATGCAAGTAACTTTAGCGACAGACAACATTGATTCACCTGTACGGGTAGATCGGGATAAACTGGTTCGTGTGTTAGAAAATATCATCTCCAATAGCTTAAAGCACATGGATAATGATCATAAATTGCAGTTTGCCATTAAGGATCATCACAAAGAAATTGAAATCACATTAACGGATAGTGGGACTGGCGTTCCAGAGGATAAATTACAAAACATTTTTTCAAGCTTCTATCAAGGGGAGTCGTCACGACATAAGGGCGGGAGCGGACTTGGCCTATCGATCGCAGCCCAAATCATCGAAGCACACGGCGGAAGTATCTGGGCAGAAAACGTCCCGGATGGCGGGCTCCGTATTCATTTTACCCTGCAAAAATCTAATGAATCAGGTGATTGGTATGAGTAGAAAGATTTTGATAATCGAGGATGACCAGACCATTGCAGAATTAGAAAGAGACTTTCTGGAAATAGAGAACTATGAAGTCACGATCATATCGGATGGAAAAGACACACAGGAGACACTCCGAAACAGCCATTACGATCTAATATTATTGGATATCATGCTGCCTTCGATCAACGGATTCGAGTTATGCAAAGAGATCCGCCAGGAAACCGACATTCCGATTCTGATGGTAACAGCCAAACACGAGGACATGGATAAAGTACGGGGATTTGGGCTAGGGGCTGACGACTTTATCGTCAAACCCTTCAGCCCTACGGAATTGGTAGCCAGGGTTAAAGCCCACCTGGCCAGATATGAACGATTAGTACAGCACGAGCAGACGCCGGTTGTACTTCATAAAGGCGGTTTAGAAATCAATACTTCCTCGAGACAGGTATTTGTCGATGGAAAAGAACTACCCTTTACTACAAAAGAGTTCGACTTGCTGCACTTTATGGCTGTCCATCCCAACCAGGTATTTTCAAAAGAACACCTGTTTGAAAAGATATGGGGGTTGGATGCCATGGGAGACAATTCGACGGTTACGGTCCATATAAAAAAGATCCGAAAGAAAATCGAAAAAGACAGCACAGATCCCCAATATATTATGACTGTATGGGGCTCAGGTTATCGATTTAACGAATAAGGCCCTTAGGGCATAAAGTCCATGTATTCCCCTTTAATCGATCAAACAAAAGATCACCTCAAGAAAGTATATTACTCTTTATACTTAAGGATTTTATGCCCGCGATTGTGGAACCTGCGTCTTAGTCTAGAGCACTCAAATGCTCATGAACAACTTTCCAACCCTGGCCATCTTTTTCAAATACATTTGTTCCTCTTCCTTGACGTTCCTTTAGTATACCGTCTATCTTTCCTTCCCACTGAAATTTGTAGATACATACTGCAACGGTATCGCTGTTACTTATCCAAGTTATATGATGTACATGATAATCTTCATCACATATATGAGCCCACGTTTTGTCAAAATATTTTTTCAGATTTTCATGCCCATAGACAATTTCATCAGAAAAGTAATATACAGCTTCTTCACTTATAAATTCAGCTACATTTAAATCATGCGTGTTTGTCGCTTCCACTAACATCTTCAATGCTTGTTGTGGAGTGGATGCCACCTCGAAAGCCCTCCCCTTTTAAATAATCTTTAGTTAAGTCTAAGAACGTATTCTTCTACCTCTTCCCCACGTGCGTTAGAAAACCCACTGTCTACCCCAGTTATTATAACTGCTTTAGCATGCTTAAGGTCATGCACATCAATTAATACTTATTTGTATTAATTCTCTTTTTTCAAATCAACCAAATAGTGCGCTAACTTTTCGCTTGTTTCAGCTGATAATGGTTGGGATTTCCTTGTGTTTTCATCCATTTGTACGATTACCGTTTCTGCAGTTCCAGCAAGATTCCCATTCTGAAAAAGTCCTTGAAATAAAGAAAAGGAACTGTTCCCGATTCTTGTAATAGCAGTTCCTATTTCGACCGTTCCAGGCCATTGTATTTCAGATACTAAATCCAGCTTCAGGTTCGCGATGACAAATGACGCGTTCCCATCATGCAGCGGTTCTTTTGCATAGAGAAATTCAGTTCTTCCCGTTTCCAAAAACGTGGAAAAAAGAGCATTATTCACATGGCCCTGACGGTCTGTATCCCGATACCTGATCTTGTCATAGGACTTTAACGGAAAATCTTGATAATCTGGTTTCACCTGTTCCATCATTATCTCTCCTTCATTGATACCCGAATCCATCGGGACCTCTTTTTCCATCACCCGCTGGATATGTTTTTACTGGTCAGCCAATATCAATAGGTTTAACATGAATAACCAAACAGAACATCCAGCTTCTATTAATAGATTTAATAAATACCTTTTTCGACACAAATAGGGTGAAATCCTCCAAAAACACAGTGTTGGACATGTGGTACATAGTAAAGGAGAATAAAAAAAGCAGGATAGTTACCTTCATAAAGTAACCATCCCGCTTTTACTTTTTGTAGTAAAATACTCAGATTAGTTTTGTAATTAAAAAATCACTTGTAATAATTGGGGTAAAAATAACATCTCACTTATTAAAGCTTCCATGTAACCTAGACTAATCGGTACAGGTAAAAGAAATTTGATACTCTTGGTTACGAAATCACGAACCCAGTGACACCAATTAATTTCTTCTTTTAACAACCTTACCTTTCGCTCCAGGAGCATATACCGCCCAAATTCTTTAGTTTGGTCAATATCATGATGGAGGTCTTTTTCGATTTCGCCCATGTTTTCCATCAGACGATTAATTTTCTCTTTTCCAAAAGTAATTCTGTCCTTAATTAACGATTCAGCTTGTTCGGGCTCCAATAAACGAATGGCATATATTTTCACCAGAAATTCATCTTTAATCGCCGGATCATTGAAAGGTATACTGGCCCATTCTTTCAGTTCACTAAGGCCCTTCTCTGTTGTTTCAAATATTTTTTTATTAGGTCTGCCCGATTGTTGTACCAATTCATAATCTACATATCCCCCTTTACTAAGCTTAGTCAAGGCAGGATAGATTTGGCTATGCTTCGCTGGCCAAAGGACTTCTAAGTGTTTTACAAGTTCATAACCGGAACATGCCTTTCTGGCAAGTACGCTAAGTATTGAGTATTGAAGTGTATTCATCTTGACCCCCCATTTTGATTAAGAAGGACTAGGATATCCAGAGAGCAAACAGCCCTTCCGTAATACCTAGATTATACATGTAATATACACCAAATAAAAAACTCAATGCACCAGCCCCGACTGTAAGAGAGTGGTTAAGATTGATTTGTTTGGAGCTATATACAAACGGCAATCCAATGATGGTAGTAAACAATAGCATGCCTGCAATAGTCCCACCGCCAAAAATCAAAATATATAATGCTCCCTGCCAAATGCTTTGTACCGTGCCCATCGTAAGTAATACCATAGCTGCACTTCCAGCTAATCCATGAACGAAGCCTATAAAAGATGATTTAATATATAATTTTTCTTTCTTATCGTGCTTATGATTCTCACCATTATCATCCTTATTTTTTTCTTTTCCGATCAGCATGTTCTTAATCCCCAAATATACCAGCATGATACCTACTAAGAACTCTAATGACAGGGCCATTCCAGAGGGTATGCCCTGTTTTAGGGTTATGAATAACATCCCTACAAGAAAAATCGTCGCTGTATGACCAATCCCCCAAAACACACCAGCCAGGGTAGAATGCCATAATTTTTTACTTCGGGTGGCGATGGTGGTTACCGCAACTATATGGTCGGGTTCTATTGCATGTTTTAAACCCATAAGGAAACCTAATACTAAACTTGGAAGAAATGTCTGCCACATCAATGTTCCCCCTTTTCATTAAAACCTTAATACTTTCTAAGGAAAACTACATCTTTTTGAAGCAATTCTTTTCGAATAGTCTGGTGAATATAATTAAAAACTTCTTCTATTGTTTGCGTATCATGGGATAGAATACGGACAGAGAAACCTGGAATCACCAGGGATGATATACCCATTTTGTATTTTTGATCATCTTCACTATAGTGCTCCTTGATTCTTTCCATAAATTCTTTACTTACCTGGTCACAAATTACAATCATAGAGCCTACATGCGTGAATCCTTCCATCAAGCCAATCCCGCCTATATCTTGTGAATTTGGCTTTAATCTCAGATGATCAAATACTACTCTTCTCCCATTCATGAAGATTTGATTTTTAACCTGAATATTATCATAGCTGAATAAGGAACCATCTGGAGACCATCCAGGAGTTAAGATATCGGAATAGATCAGTGTAGCTCCAGATTCCATATGAATATTGTTATGCTGGATATAATCAGCGCTTCGATAAGCAATGATCGGATCTGGGACATATTCAAGGGTGCTGTCTTTACCCATAGATATATTAGTTTCTTGTATAACCGATTGGTTCGGCGTTTTATAGACTTTGGTCGCTGCCTGGGTCGTCAATAACAGCTCGGCTTTTTCTTCTAAATTCAAATCCATACGATAACGATCGCCGTCCAGATATCCTCCGCCAGGATTCAAAATAAAATAACAGGGTTGTCCAGAGTCATCAAAATATTTGGGGCGCATTAATTTAAATGCGCCCTGAAAATAAATATCTTTAGGAATAGATTTACCCTTCTTATTTTCTATTTTCAATTGCAAATTTCCAGTCCAAGTATTCATTAGCTCAACCCTACCAGCAAAGCATTTTCCTTAATCCATTCAACGACCTGGTCAACCCCACTATTATTTTTTAAGTTAGTGAAAAAGAACGGTTTGTTTTTTCGGAAAGTTTTCGCATCCGATGCCATGATATCAAGATCCGCCCCAACATATGGAGCCAGGTCTGTTTTATTAATAATAAACAGATCGGATTTGATCATTCCCTGCCCGCCTTTGCGAGGGATTTTCTCCCCCTGGGCGACATCAATGATATAAATAGAAAAGTCAACTAATTCAGGACTGAATGTAGCTGCCAGGTTATCTCCGCCACTTTCCACAAAAAACAACTCTATATCCTGGTGCTGTTCATTCAGTTCATTAATGGCGGTTTGATTCATCGATATATCTTCTCTGATAGCGGTGTGGGGACACCCGCCGGTTTCTACTCCTTTGATCCTGTCCTTCGGTAAAACCCCGGTATTGACAAGTATTTTTTCATCTTCTTTGGTATAAATATCATTGGTCACTACCGCAAGACTATATTCCTCTCGTAATTGTTCTGTCAGCTTTTCGATAAGAGCTGTTTTACCAGCCCCTACTGGTCCGCCGATTCCGATAGTAATAGGTTTCATTCTGCTCACTTCTTTCCTTGAAATTGTTTATGACATAAATATCCGTATATTTAAATGTTCATGATTCATTTGAGCAACTTCCAAGCCAGGTGCTGTAATTCCGAAATCGTCAATCGATAACTCTTCAATTTTACGGACAGCACCAATCAGATGGTTTTGGAAGTCGTGTAAGATTTGTTGTCCATCAGACTGGCCAATCGGAATGCCTCGTACCGCATTCTGAACTAAATTCGAAATACTGGCATATAAAAAGGAAATTACAGTGGTTTCTTTAGGAACATTTAATCCATAAGCTATCATCGTAAATACGATGGCGGGATGCCCATAGACTTCTTTATTCCTTATTTTTTCCCTGTACGTGTAAAGAATGGGAAAATCGTATAAAGGTATGGTGGTTTTAAGAAAACGATCTCCCATCTTCATGTTTGCATCCCTGGTTTCAGATGGTAAGCTTTGGACGGTTATTAAGGAGTCCAATTCCCAAATAGTTTCTAAATCATCACGTTTTAAAGCCTCATAGACAAGAGAACTCGTTATGCCCTCGGTATAGAGAAGCTGTTCTTCTAAATAAGCTTCCAACCAGGATGAAAACGAGTTTTTGTCAAACACGGCATCATCCTGAATATAGGTTTCCAGACCGAAAGAGTGACTGAATGCTCCAGTAGGAAAATTGGAATCACACAATTGCATTAAATTAAGAAACTGTCTATCCATGGCTATGCCCTACATGGCGGAACGCTTGTCCCACTTTTCTCTTTTTGCGTGTGAAGGGAATACCCTGTGAGGATAACAGTTCTTCCACTAAATAATCGTATTGGACTATCATGGAATCTTCCTCAAATTGCGCAGGCAGGTGGCGATTCCCTAACTGATGGGCGATGTCGCCCATTTCTTTTAAACTTCGAGGAAGTATTACCAGCAGCTCTTCTGGCAGTACATCGATGACAATCAAGTTATCATCATCCTGGTATAAGACATCACCTACATGCAATTCCTGGTTGTCTTTTAACCTTATTCCAATTTCCCGGTTGTGATCAGTCGTCACTCTTTGAATTCGTTTTAAAAGATCACTGCTTTCAAGATAAACTTTTTCTATATGGTAGTCTTCTAATTTATTCTCCATATCTTTAACGTTAGTAATTATATTTTCAATGACCATCATTTCACCTCAGAACAAGAAATAGCGTTGTGCCATAGGAACTTCGTTAACAGCTTCACACGTTAGCAGCTCTCCATTGACATGGACTTGATAAGTCTGCGGATCCACAGTTATTTCCGGAGTTTCCGAGTTTAGTTTCATATCTTTCTTTGATAAGTTTCTGATTCCATGAACAGGCTTGATTGTTTTTTCCAATCCGAGCTTATTTCCGATGTCTGATTGATAAGCTGCTTTGGATACAAAAGTGAATGAGCTGTTAGGTAAAGCTTTCCCATAGGAACCGAACATCGGACGGTAAATGACAGGTTGAGGCGTTGGAATCGAAGCATTTGAATCTCCCATTAAGCTATTAACTACCATCCCGCTTTTTAGTACCATGTCTGGTTTTACCCCGAAAAATTGAGTATCCCACAGCACAAGATCTGCCGCTTTCCCAACTTCAATGGAACCCACATATTCTGAAACACCATGCGTGATGGCAGGGTTGATTGTGTATTTGGCAACATAACGTTTTACACGGGTGTTATCTCCTGCCCCTTCATCACCTTTCAGATTTCCTCTTTGCTTTTTCATTTTATCTGCAGTCTGCCAGGTACGAATGATAACCTCGCCGATCCTCCCCATGGCCTGGGCGTCCGAACTTGTCATACTGAAAATACCTAAATCATGCAGAATATCTTCTGCAGCGATTGTTTCCGGGCGAATTCGCGAATCTGCAAATGCTACATCCTCAGGAATATCAGCACTTAAATGGTGGCATACCATTAACATATCCAAATGTTCATCTACTGTGTTAACCGTATAAGGAAGGGTTGGATTTGTAGATGAAGGAAGTACATTTGAATAACTGGCTGTTTTGATAATATCAGGTGCGTGACCACCACCTGCTCCTTCTGTATGGTACGTATGGATGACTCTGTCTTTAAAAGAAGAAACCGTGTTTTCGACAAATCCACCTTCATTTAAAGTGTCTGTATGAAGGGCTACCTGTACATCATATTCATCTGCTACTTGCAAGGAATGATCGATAGCGGAATAAGTAGCACCCCAGTCTTCATGCACTTTCAGACCAATGGCTCCTGCCTGAATTTGTTCTGCCAGTGGTTCCGTCGTACCTGCCTGCCCTTTACCAAGGAAGCCAATATTAATTGGCAATGCATCGGCAGCCTCCAGCATGCGATGGATGTTCCATGCTCCTGGTGTGACCGTAGTAGCCTTGGAGCCTTCCGCGGGACCAGTACCTCCACCGAATAACGTAGTAAGCCCGGATGTTAAGGCTGTTTCTACTTGGTCTGGATTGATAAAATGCACGTGTGAGTCGATACCGCCAGCTGTGATAATTTTACCTTCGCCGGCAATCACTTCTGTAGCGGCACCGATTACAATATCAATGTCATTCATAATAAGCGGATTCCCAGCTTTTCCAATACCGGAAATGTTGCCATCTCTTATACCGATGTCCGCTTTGTAAATCCCTGTATAATCTACAATGACTACACTGGTGATGACTACATCCGCTACTTTGGGATTGTCCCTTTTAGCTAATGGATGCATACCCATCCCTTCGCGAATAACTTTTCCTCCGCCAAAGACCACTTCATCTCCGTAATCTGTATAATCTTTTTCTATTTCAATGAATAACTCAGTATCTGCTAAACGAATTGCGTCTCCAGTTGTTGGTCCGTACATATCAGCATATTGCTTACGTGACATTCGAAAGCTCATTCATTTCCCCTCCCTTGTAGTGAACCATCCGTTTTATTGTTCAATCCATAAATCTGTCGGTCACCTACAAATTCGACCAGTTCGACTTCTTTTTTATCACCTGGTTCAAAGCGGACCGCTGAGCCAGCCGGAACGTTTAAACGGTAGCCGAGGGCATCATCCCGATTAAATTCAAGGCCTTCATTAGTTTCAAAAAAGTGAAAGTGCGACCCTACCTGAATCGGACGATCACCAGTATTGATCACGGAAAGTTTTTTTGTATCTTTCCCGGCGTTACACAGAATCTCATCCTTTTTCAGCAAAAATTCTCCTGGCTGCATAAGTCATTCCCTCCTCATTATTTAATAGGGTTATGGACGGTAACCAACTTGACTCCATCCTGAAAAGTAGCTTCGACTTGTACGTCACTAATCATGGATGGGACTCCTTCCAGAACGTCTTCCTCTGAAAGGATTTTCGTACCATATTCCATTAACTGAGCGACTGTTTTGCCATCTCTTGCGCCTTCCAGAATCTCGTGGGTAATTAGAGAAACTGCTTCCGGGTGATTTAATTTCAACCCTCTTTCTTTACGCTTTCTAGCTAAATCTGCCGCCACAACAATCATTAGTTTTTCTTGCTCCCTTGGCAGTAAGTGCATGATTTACCCTCCCATTATTAAAAGAATTATAGTCAAAAAATAACTAGTCTTATTGAATCCTTACTTGAAAAATTATATCATTATTTATATATTTATCAAGTTACATATATAAATTTTTATATATAGATTTTTCAAAAAGGGAGTGACCATATGCAAAATAAAACTAGTAAAAGCGTTATTAGTTGGTGCATGTACGTTATCAATCTATCGATGAAAGGAGTATCCCAGGTAGTTTTGATTGAAAATGCGGTAACGGGGATAATCATTCTTACAGGAATTACCGTAGCCTCGTTTTCATTAGGTGTTATTGCATTTATATCTGCAATGTTAGGAACATTGATAGGGCTGTATGGGGGAGCTGAAGATAGTGCAAAAAGCGGTTTGTTCGGGTTTAACTCTGTGTTAGCCGGATTATCTTTATTTCTTTTTCTCGAGGTACCAAATAAGTGGTCCATAGCACTCATCGGGGCCGTATTGGCAGCTGTATTCACTGCTGGAATCATGCATATTCTGGGTACATTTGAAATACCAGCATTGACCTTCCCTTTTATTATGGTTACCTGGATGTTTTTACTCGCTGGTTATCAGTTTACTTCGCTGACCTTGAGTAAAGATTTAGTCCCACAGGATCTATCCAGCTGGAAAATAGCAACAACGGATAATCCATCCCTGGTTAATGGGATAATAAGAGGAGTGGGACAGGTTTTCTTTCAGGACTTTTTTTGGACCGGTATTATAATCATCATCGGAATTTTTTGGGCTGGCTGGAAATTCGGGGTTTACACGATACTTGGAACAACACTGGCTTCATGGGCCGCTTACACCATGGGAGCTGATATCCATACGCTTAATTTAGGGCTTTATGGTTACAATGCTGTGTTAACTGTTATAGCTGTTTCCCTTGTTTTTGATGAAAAAAGGAAGCTTGCACCTGTTACCGGAATTATTGGAGCAATCCTATCAGTACCCGTCACCGCCGCAGTCCACACGGTTCTCATACCATATGGATTGCCAGTTCTTACCTTGCCTTTTGTGTTGACCACTTGGACACTCCTGGCTGCGAGAAAAGTCACCATTAAACTTTAAGAATGTCTTCAGTATAATAAAGAACAATTTCCAAAGAACCAAACAGTGGATAAATATAAGTTGAGTGAGCAAAAACCTTAAATACATGCCATGTTAAGAAAAGACCACTTCCAGCACAGGAAAGTGGTCTTTTCTTCGCTTTGTTTATAAAAATTTCATAAACAGTACATCGTCTATTTATACCTGCCTGGTACATTTATACCTGAGGAAAATTGAAGGGAGTGAAACTGCCAGTGTGAGAGTATCGAAGAATACGAAAAGAGGCTTCGTAACCGGGCACCTTCTTTTTGCAGCAATCATGTTTGGGACGACCATAACGTTGATTTTGTTAAGTGGAGGAGCTTCAGTAACCAATGAAGTACGGGTTATGCAGCGGAATTATGAAGATATGCACTTAATCTCTATCACCATCTTAAGAGGCTCGACATTTGCCACCATCATCACCGGTATACTGCTGTCTATGATGACTGTATGGGGCTTCTTCAAATTTTACTGGATTATTGCTAAAGAAGTCTTATCTATTATTCTTTTTGCAGTCAATATTTAGGGGATGTCTGCCTGGACAAACCGGGCGTTGCTGCAAATCAACAATACACAGGATGCCATTTATCCCGCAGCGTTACAAATGGATATTTGGATTGGTCTAACGATTCAATTGGTCTCCCCTTATCCTAATTTATGTATTATCCGTTTACAAACCTTGGGGGAAGAAAAAATAAAGAGATTCATCAGAGTAAGCACCTTAACCTTCGCTTCCGCCCCTTTAGAAGTCGTTGGTAACGGTAATGACGGAAATTAACTTCGTTCGTGCTTAGAAAAATAGAGAGGAGTGATTTGTGATGTATTGGGGACATTTTCCTCCCTTTGGTTTCTTTTTCTTCTTATTATTTATTGGTATGTTCATCACTATGATAATCATTTGGAAGCGAAGCTGTAAAAGAGAAGACCATTCCGTTGATCATGCTGTTGGTATTCTGGATCGCCGCCTTGCAAGTGGAGACATTACCATTGACCAGTATAACGAGATTTTAACCATATTAAAAAAAGATAAATAGTCGTCGGGTGCCTGACTCCCACCGCGTTAATACTTTAACATGTTGGGGGTCAGGCAATTTCAATTACAGTTTTCAAATCATTTACAATCATGTTAAATTATCCCCATACTGAAGCTTTTTATCGTGTTATGTGGTAAAACATAAATTAAAGAAGGCTGAATTGAAGAAAGGGGTAACCGAATGTATATTATTGTCCGTATAAATAATGGTACAACGGAAACCTTGAAAAAATCAAACAGGCCTGTGAAGAAAACCTTCAACGATTATTCTTCCGCACAGATGCTTGCACAGAAGCTGAACTCAAATACACATAAAAGAATGCAATGGGTTGTAAAACGAAAGTAAGCAGGTTTATACCTGCTTACTTGCCGACTACTTTTGAACAAATTCCAAGCACATAATCCATCTCATACTGTTCCTTTCTCCCATATCCATTAGAAAAATCGTCCTATCGCCAACTCCTTATGACGACTTTCCTTTCGTATTTAAAAAAAGTCACCTGATCAGGTGATAGAGGGCAGTTATCTTCCTTTTTTTGTCCCTGATAGGTGAGAATCGAATAAATCTATAATTTCTAAGAATCTCTCCGCTTCTCTAAATGTGTGGTCGGCCAGCAGCGGATGTATATTACTCTTAATACGACAAGCCTCTATCAACTCTCTGGCTGTCTTCTTAAAATCCCTTAATGAAACAACCGATACCCTGTTCTGATCCAGAAACTGATCCAAGAGTGGGACAGTTTCAGATTGGGGACGCATCGAATCTAAATCAATGGCCTGAAAAACCAATTGATCAAAATCATGACTGAACTCCCTTGCCTGGTCCACCAGTTTCCTTTCAGACGGATCTAAGAGGTGACCTATAAACTTGGCATGGTCGGCCATTATCTTGAGAAAGAATAAATTTTCCTGAATGATGGTATCAGGCTCAGGTGCCGGCTTTCCCTCATTAAGATCTTTTAGCCGGTTGGCAAAGTAAGCAGCCTCTCTGCTGATATGATCCACTAATAATGGATAGTTATTACTCCTTATTTCACAGCGCAACGTTAAACCTAAAACTTTTCTCTTATAACCCCAAATGGCAACAGCTGCTTGATAAACTTCATTATTGAAGGATTTAACTTGCTGGATATCCGAGTTTACATTAAACCTTGCCAACTTCTCCTCTATCCGCTCAAAAAGAGTAATAAACTGTTGAGCCTCAGCAATCAATTGCGTTTGTTCATAAGTAAATCCCAAGCTTAGAAATAAAGCATGTTCCTTCATGATCCTGGACCAAAATTTGATTTCATCCAACGATCTCTCGACAATCGGATCACCCATGATGCCACCTCCTTTTTAAAAACATCTCCACCCATACTTATGTAATAAGGATTCCAGCTATTCCTATGACTTTTCCATCAATCGCCCCTTATCTTAAGACTGCATATTTTGGTATAGTAGTGTCATTTGATTTTTACTTTATCTTTAAATTCAGTCTTCATGTGCCTGGTTCATTATAGATGAGTTAAAATATTGACTAGTTTCCCGAACGGATCTTTAACATAAAAACGACGAACCCCCCACGGTTCTGTAGTTGGTCCATATACAATTGGAACGCCAGCATCTTTTATACGAGTAAGAACTTCGTCCAGGTTATCAACTTCAATTGACAAATCAGGTACTGGTGTGCCAGATCCTCCCTCAGATAAGAAACTGATTTGAGTAGTCATTTTCTCATTACATCCATAGGTTGCAATAAACCCAAGATCCATTAATTGCTCAAGTCCTAGTATTTTCCCGTAGAAGTGTTTTGCTTTGGAAGTATCCTGCGTTTCAATATTTGCAACAATTCGCTTGACTTTCATTTCTACACCTCCATGGTATGTTGAAGTTTTGTTTTCAAGTTACTCCACAAACTTGCCCTTATAAAGAATAACTTCAGGATTATTGCACCATAAACCTTCATAAAATTCAGAAAAAAAGATACACGGTAATCCAATTTATCGTACTGACCCATTTGTTAAGAAAAGTTTTATAAACAGGACATCGTCTATTTAAACCTTCCTGGTAGATTTAAACCTGAGAAATATAGAAAGGAGTGAAACAGCCAGTGTGAAATTATCGAAGAATACGAAAAAAGGCGTCGTAACCGTTCACCTTCTTTTCGCGGCAATCATGTTCGGGGCTACCATAACGTTGATTTTGTTGAGTGGAGGTACTACAGCAACTGATGATACACAGGTTGTTCAACGGAATTATGAGGTGATGCACCTGCTCTCTACCACCATCCTAAGAGGCTCGACATTTGCCACCATCATCACCGGTATACTGCTGTCTTTGATGACTACCTGGGGTCTATTCAAGTTTTACTGGATTATTGCCAAAGAAGTCTTATCTCTTATTCTGTTCGCAGTTAATATTTGGGGGATGTCTGCCTGGACAAACCGGGCATTGCAGCAAGCCAATAACATACAGGACGCCATTTATCCGGCAGCCTTACAATTGGATATTTGGATTGGACTTACGATTCAATTAGTCTCCCTTATCCTTATTTATGTTTTATCTGTCTACAAACCGTGGGGGAAGAAAAAATGAGGAGGTTGATCACTGTATGGAGAACTCCGTTCGAACCAGAACTCGAATGATTCAAGGGATGTTTGCGTTGCTGGCTATGCTGTTTTTTGTATGTATTCTCATTCAAGTCCTGTTAGCAGGTGCGGCTTTATTCGTAGAGCATAGCATGTGGGAAACGCACTCTACTTTTATCCATGTGTTTGAGTTTATTCCGCTGCTCCTTTTCATCCTGTCTTTCTTTAGCGGAATTCCAAAATGGTTAAGGTGGCAGTCAGCAGGTTTATACATCATGATCGTGCTGCAGTATATCACCATAACTATCGCTGCTCCCCTGCCATATTTAGCTGTCCTGCACCCTGTTATTGCGTTAATCCTATTTTGGAGGTCATTGGTCACGGTAATAACGGCAGTTAAGTTCGTTCGTGCTTAAAAAATAGAAAGGAGTGATTTGCGATGTATTGGGGACATTTTCCTCCCTTTGGTTTCTTTTTCTTCTTATTGTTTATTGGTATGTTCATCACTATGATAATCATATGGAAGCGAAGCTGTAAAAGAGAAGATCATTCAGCTGATCATGCTGTTGGGATTCTTGATCGCCGCCTTGCAAGTGGAGACATTACCATTTTGACCAATATAACGAGATAGTAACCATATTAAAAAAAGATAAATAGTCATCTGGTGCCTGACTCCCAATAGCGGCATGGGGATCAGGCATCTATTTTCGTACACGACTTAGGATACAGGTTGTTATATAAGAACGAATTCACTCATAGAATAACTTGTCTATAGTTATAGGGGGGAGTTACATGTATAATGTTTTACTGTTCTGCGACCCAGGAATTGATGATTCATTAGCAATCATGTATGCACTTTTAAACCCTGAAATAAATGTGGTTGGTATCGTCTCAAGTTATGGCAACGTTCCTCAAGAACAGGCAACAGAGAACGTAGCATATCTCTTACAGCTGGCGGGAAGGGATGATATTCCTATCATCGCCGGAGCAAGAAGTCCCCTTAGTGGTGAAATAGCTGTATTCTATCCTGAAATCCATGGAGAAGAGGGGTTAGGCCCAATCCGTCCTCCAGAGACAATTCAACATGAGGTAGTAAATTTCGATGAGATATTTACTATCATCGATAAATACAAGAATAATCTGGTTATCGTAGATGTAGGCAGGTCTACATCGCTTGCAATTGCTTATTTATTAGGCGGAGAAGAGTATTTACATAAGGTGAAGGCAGTTTATTGTATGGGAGGCGCCTTTTTAGTACCAGGCAACGTGACGCCAGTTGCCGAAGCTAACTTTCATGGCGATGCGATAGCGGCCAATCTTGTTTTAAATAAGTTACGAAATGTGTTTATTACTCCACTGAACGTTACGAATTACGCAATCATTACACCTGAAACCATTCGACAGATCACCTCCCAGCCTTTTAATCCTTTCACTCCACTTATTAAACCAATTTTTGATTATTACACTGCTGCTTATAAAAAATTAGACCCCAGTCTCGCTGGCAGTCCATTGCATGATGTATTTACAATATTTGCTTTAGCCAATCCCGCACAAGTCCAATATAATAATCGCGAGGCTTCTGTATCCATTGAGTTTGACAATACAAAAGGAGTAAGTTTTGCAGATTTTAGAGCAAGATCAAGCGAACAAGTGACAGAAAATACAGACCATATTGCAATATCGTTCAACTACGAGGCATTTGTAAAAGATTTTATCAATGTAATGACTACTCGAAAGAGGTGAGCAATAATAAAATCCTTCTGTGTTAGTAATTAATAAAGGAA
>NZ_KI543236.1:508176-521610 GCF_000496835.1 Thalassobacillus devorans MSP14 | reverse complement strand
TTGAATTATCTTTATAGATGCTATTTGGCGTTTTCATCAGGTTGGTGAATGCCGAAAATATTGCCTTCGGTATCAATATAGTATCCCTGCCATGCCATTCCTGGCAACGCAGACTTCGGCATTGCCACCTTGCCTCCCTGGTCGAGTATTTTAGCTTCAATAGAGTCGTAGTCTTCCACTCCCATGGTACACGCATAAGCATTAACAGCCTGGTTCATTTCCGGAGTAGCACTTTGCCGCTGCATTAAAGCACCGTTGATTCCCGGCTCTTTTTCATCTCCGGTCACAGCCCCAAAATAAGGCATCCCGGCAAACTCGCTCCAGTCTTCAAATCTCCATCCAAATACCTCACCATAAAACGTCTTCGCCCGCTCCATGTCATCAACATGAATTTCGAAATGAATGATTCTGCCCATTTTTTCCCTCCTATTTTATAAAGCTTTATTTGTCCCTTGAGATTTATCTTCGACCAGCAGCTTTCCTACTCCTTCTTTTTCCGGCTGATTCCAATCAGGAGATGAACGATCGAACATTTTTTAGATTTTTGCATAATACATTAAGGTATATAACGAAGCGGGTGAACACCCGCTTTAATTCGCGGAGGTGGGTTATGTCGAGTTCACGAATTTTGAAATGGGTGTCTGGAGGATTAGAAGCCGTTTTAGCAATCCCTGTCTTAGGAGCATCAATTATTATCGGACTCTTTTGGTTACCTTTAGTAGTAATGCTAGTTCTCCATATAGTTACTTTAATCCTTACAAAAAAAGATGGAGGTAAAACGACAGGAAGTGTTTTAGGTATCATCACATCTTGCCTGGGTTGGATTCCTGTAGTCGGATGGATAATGCATATATTGTCTGCGATATTCCTGATGATTAATGCAGCGGAACCAGATAAAGAAGCTAAAGAAGCACAGTGATCCCCCGTAATAAACGGCTAAGACAAAACCAGCTGAAAATAATAAAAAAAGATCCTGATTATCGAATTTGAACTATACCCCGAATAATGGTCACCATAAAAAAGTGCCCTTATTCGGGCTTTTGTGTTTCATGACCTCGAATGTCCATTTATAAAATTCCTTTTTCGTCCCAGTCTGACATTATTACTGAGGGAACAACACTCTCTCTTATATTTCGGTATAAAGTCTACCACGCATTTCTTTCTCTTTTGGGAAATCATTAGGAGAATTTTTGAAACCTTCTATTACATTTCTCGTATATTTATTTGAGAGAGAACAAGATAATAGGAGGAATTCATGTGAAAAAACGATGGCGAAGTAAGATTCTTATGCTGGTGTTAGTCTTTTCTTTATGTATCCCTATAACTGCTTTTGGCCAATCCCCTGGAAATATTTCGACCTCTGAAGAACTACCTTCCAAACTTATTCCAGCTGCTTCAGGAATTACCCATTCTCCCAATCTGTTAAAAGGGACACACAGTTTTAATCCAAAAGAGCATAGCGCGGCTTCGGGTAAAGGTCCGGTCGTAAAGAAGGAGAAGCAAAAGCAGCGATTCATTCAGAATGCTGTACGTTTTGTGGAAGATCTTGATTCTGGTAACTACCAGCAGGCAGTTAAATCAGCTTCTCGCTCTTTAAAGAAAACAATCTCCGCTGCCTGGATTGAAACTTATTGGACTGCTAATTTACAGCAATTAGAAATGGTAGCAGGACCTTTTATCGGAGTTGGTTCAGCCGAGTTAACAGAATACAACCTTGTCCATACCAATGTTGAAATCGAGCTTCAATTCGAGCACGGCTCGCTTCCTTTTATTCTGAGAATGGAGAGATCGGGAAAGTCGATGACTTTTTCATCCATCAGTTTACAGGGCCATTCGCTGAAGTTCCTGCATACGGGAATCCCGAGTCCTATACTGAAAAAGATGTCGTAGTTGGGAAAGGAGATTTTGCATTACCTGGCACCCTTTCGATTCCAGAAGGTAAGGGCCCGTTCCCGGTTATCGTACTTGTCCAGGGATCAGGAGCAAGTGATAAGGATGAAACTGCATATGCCCTAAAACCATTCCGAGATTTGGCCCATGGACTCGCATCGAAAGGAATTGCAGTTTTACGTTACAACAAACGCACATTTGAACATTCTGCAAAAACAATCGCTGATCCGAATCATACCGTGGAGAAAGAAACGACGGACGATGCACTTGCAGCAGTACAAGTTTTAAAAAAAGAGAGGAAAATCGATGACGGCCAAATTTTTATTCTTGGCCATAGCCAGGGTGGGATGATGGTTCCTCAAATGCTGGATAAGGATACACGCGACTCCATTGCTGGTGCTGTCGTAATGGGCGGTCCTGCACGTACGATACAGGAAGTCGTGCTGGATCAATTTGACTATCTATTTTCTATCGGTCAACTCGCTCAACCTGAGTATGATTTTTATAAGGAGCAATTCTCTATGTTAAATGACCCCAATTTCTCAGGGGATAACCCTCCAGAAGAATTCCAGCTGGGGCAGCCGGTGTTTTGGGATTCTATAAATGATATTCGAGCAGCCGAAATGGCAAAGGACCAATCAGAACCCCTTTTAATTATACAAGGTGAGCGGGATTATCAAGTAATGGCAGATAGTGAAATTCCTATCTGGCAGGAAGAGCTGTCTCATCGGAATAATGTAGAATTCCAGCTTTACCCTAAGCTGAATCATTTCTTTACCGAGGGTGAAGGGGAAATGAGTACGCCTTATGAATATTTTGTACCAGCAAATGTTCCTGAGTATGTGATCAACGATATCGCTGAGTGGATTCATTCCAAACCTTCTATGGAAGATTGAATAAGATGACGAAGCGTTGATGTTTGCAGTAGCATTCGCAACTCTTGTGATTGAGTAGACAGTGACTAATTCCCCTAGACAGTGCCTGCCCCTCAGCATGCTAAAGCATTAGCGTAATGGCGGTCAGGCACGTCATTTATGGATAGTTTTAGCAATGGCTTTCCCTGATTGTTAATAAAATTAAAACTTCACGCTAAAACTATCGAAATTATGCACCCCTGTTCCAAACCTGGCAAGATTATTTTGCCGCAAATAGGTAACAGCTCTCTTCACTTCATTCAATATAGAGACTTCCAGCCCCAACGTATTATGGGACCCGTAAACCATGGAAACATCCGTCAGCTCTGCGATTCTTTCTAAGGAATCTACTAAATCGATGGGGCTGGTAGATGGATAGAAAGCATAGACGGGTGTTTCATCATAAAGTAAATCACCGGTGAATAAATAGCCGTTCGCTTGATCTAAAACACAAATATGCCCCGGCGAGTGACCAGGAGTATGATAGATTATCAACTTTCTATTCTCAAGGTCAATTAGATCACCATCATTTAACAACCCCGTCGGTTCTCCTTGGAATGGGCGGTAGGTATCGGGGTTAAACGACTCAGGCGTATGCAGCGTAATATCTCTCCTAATATCCTTTCTGATTTGTTCAATCGATAGGCCCTGGATTCCATTCACTAGCCAGTCTTTATCTTCTTCATGTACAAAAATTCGATCGAATTCTGCATGGCTTCCGATATGATCCACATGCACATGAGTCGTAACCACCTCAATTGGCAAGTTCGTCAATTGGTCTGTAATTCTTTTAATATTATCAATGCCAAGACCAGTGTCAATCAGTACTGCTTTTTTCACACCAAGCAGCAAAAAAGAATGCACATTTTCCCAGTGGCCGTATTCACTGATAGCGAACGTTTGGTTATCGATTTGCTGAACCGTGAACCAGGGATCTTTAATCATCCGCTTCCTCCTTATGTTTCTCCAGCATATGCTTGAGATACTCCTCCGACTTCCCTTTTGGAATACTAAGACTTTCCCACTCATTTCCATTTATTTGCTTTCCAATATACACAATTTGTCCGACATGATATGCATAGTGAGCCATCTGCCGTTCGATCGCCTCTATGACCAGGTGGTTTTCACCTCTAATGGTAATCTGATTCAATAAATCCTCGGCTGTTAAGGACCTTAAGGCTGTAAATAAAGTATTCCATCCTGAGTCCCAAACCGTAAGTAATTCGTTTTTGGAAGGGATATCATCTTCAAATTCATCATCCCGCTGTCGGCTTGCTTTTTCTCCATCCGAAGTCAGAAAATCCGACCACCTCGACACCATATTTCCGCTCAAATGTTTAACGATAACAGCAATACTATTCGATTCGGCATTATATTTCCAATGGATACCTTCTTCCGAAATTTGATGGATCGTTTTTACCCCGAGATCCCTCAGACTGTCAAACCGTTCTATCACGACGCGCAGATACTCGCTTCCTACCTCCATGCTCTCCCTCCCTTTTTTCTTGTTGTATAGTTCTCCCATACAAACAACTTCAGGATAATTAGAAAAAAACCCTTTTCGATATTAAAAAAAAGAAAATGTTAAAGGAAGCATTGTTACAATAAATATACATAAATTGGATGAAAAAGGGGGAGAGGATCGTGTATGTTGATGATTCTTATAAAAAAATTGGATCGGGATATTAATTGTACTAATCTTTATCGCTATGAAACCAATTACTACTCCAGAGCCGATCGTCCATCAGGAACCTGCTACAATAAATCAGGGTAATGGACAGTATGCTGTGCAATTGGCCGAAAACCGAATAGCAATCATATTGCCGGAAGAGTTCACGGGAGGATATAACCAAAATATCCTTGTCCTGGAATACGACGAAAACACGAAAAAATTTCAGAGGGTTAGCCGCACCGGTTATATGGAACTCATTGAACAGAAAGGAAGTTAATAAAAGAAAGGAGAGGAACCGTGAAAAAAATAACGATATATATGCTGGGAACAATACTTTTACTTCTAGCAGCAGGATGTGCGAAAGCAGAAGAGGATAAGGCTATTATCAAGCACAAAACCCCATCGAAACATCAGGAAACATTTCAAGAGCTTTCCCTGGGGAAATTAAGGGAGTTCGAGCTTCAATACCCAAAGGACGAAAATACAGATACAGAAATATGGATCGACTATTACATAAATGGCAACAAGCAAAGCAATCCAACCTCTTTGACGATCCGCACTGTAGATGCTGATAACGAAAAAGCTTCTCTTGGGATGGGGCTGATCAGGTACCAGGAGAAAGAACCAATATTATTTCTGTACGGCCCTAACCAAAGCATAAAAGACAAGCGAAGCAAAGAGGAAATGTGGGGGAAATTACAAATAAGCGGTTGGCAGCAACACCCTGGAGAAAAAGGCATTACCTTGGAAACCAACAAAGAAGTGGTGATAACCGCTTATGCTGGCACCACCTCAAATGAAACAAGAATGTATGACCTTAGCAAAAAGGAAGAATTGAAAAAGTTGATAAATACACACGAAGTCGTCCTGCTGCTGAAAGCAAAATTAACAACCTTAGAAAGCGAATAGAGCGAAAATGTGTGATTTAATTAATTGGCGCCAGACCCCACCTTGCTAATACTTTTCCATGTTGGGGGTCTGGGCACACTGCCACAAACGTTCTCCATTACTTATACTTGTTTAATAACTCTTGAGGAATATGACAATAATCATCTGGACACCTGTCTAACCTGTCCTGATGTTCTTCCGCACTTCTCACATAGTTTGTAAGAGGTAATACTTCCACAACGATACGGTCATAATCATCTCTCTCTTGAAGAAACGCCTTTGCCACTTTTAGGTGGTCAGAATTTTCACTATATACGCCTGTTCGGTATTTCTCACCGACATCCTGCCCTTGCTTATTCACACTGTAGGGATCGATGATTTCAAAGAAATAACCCATTAATTCACTGATTGTTATCACAGTCGGGTCAAATTCCGTTTTTACACATTCGGCGTAGCCATCATAACCCCCCTCCAGGGTATGACTGGTCCCATTAGCTCTTCCTGCTTCCGTAAACGTAACGCCAGGTAAAGTTTTTATAAAAGCTTGTACGCCCCATAAACATCCACCGGCAAAATATACTATTTCCATATGGCCTCTCCTCTCTGTCTAAAAAACTATCTATATTATTATGATAATTTTAAATGTCAGTTATCATTTTAATGTTAACATAAAAATGGTGCCTGCCTCCCAACATGCTAAAGCGAAGGAGAGGCAAGACACCGTTATTTTTATCGCAACACTTGTAATGAATATATTGTTATTTAACCAAAAAAATAATCCACCCTTGAGCTAGGACTCAGGTGGATTATTCCGTCTGTAGAGCCGATCCCCCTTGCAGGGAACCATTCTATTACCGACCGTAGATGTTGGAGCATCTGCGGTCTTTTTTCATATATATTACTTCTGTAGTTATTATACCATAAGATAAAGGATATAAAACTTGTCTCTTTAACTCAAAAAGTCTTTTACCTTCACTTTTTGCCTGGATGGAAAAGCAGCCGTGCGTAAATAGAAAACAATGCCTGAAATTTCTGGATATACATGTTAAAATCACGAAAGAAAGTTAATGAACATAACGGAGCAGTTTAATTCAAGAAGATAAAGAATGGTGTTTTATTTATAGGGGATGTTAAATGATGAAAAGGCTTCTGACAATAGCACTATCTGTGATATTATTTGCGACTATTTTCTCGTGGATTTCTTATGTACCAAGTGCACAAAGGGAACCTGATGTTTATTATTTTGGTTTTATAGAAACGTTTATTTTCGTAATTTTTTATGCTGGTCCAATTTATTTTCTGGCTGGTTTACCTCTTTCAATCTATATTGACAAGATAATTGAGCGTACTAAAAGAAAGACAAAATGGGCGAAGTATTTTATTGGATTAGGTCTATATTCGTTAGTTGGTATCCTTGTTGGCGTTATTTTTCTTTTTATTTTCAGTCAAAATAACTTTCACTTAAAAGTTATTTCATTTTCAATATACGGCATTGTAGCCTCCAATATTTACTACCATTTGTCATTGTTAATATCAAAAATAAACAAGAAATAGAGATTTAAACTTCATCTAATGCAGGCTTTACATAAGATGTCCTTTAATTCATTCAAAAGGAGCTTGGCTTCCAAGCTCCTTTTTATTGTCTATTTTGACTATTAATTACGCTATCCATCCAGGATTACTTTCTTACACCTAAAGGTACTAATTCTAAGATAAGCCCGGTATTTAGCCGGGCTACTAAATATCTTCAACTGCCGATCAATGTTCTATTTTTACAAATTTCATAAATATGCTGCCACGGTTTGATTTCTTCAAAAGCAGCACTTGCTGCTAAGACATCCTCATCCGCATACCTTCTTCCGATAATCTGCATCCCGATCGGCAGGTTATCCTTCGATAGACCAGCCGGAATCGAAGCAGAAGGATGACCAGTGAAGTTGGTAAAGTAAGTGAGGCACCAGCCAATCAAAGGGTCCACTTCCACTCCGTTAACCTGAGCAGGTCCGACCGTATTGCCATCGTCCGCATTATCGACTGGATGAGAAGCAAGCGTTGGCGTAACAATCAGGTCATAATCCTGGAGCACTCCCTGAATCGCATCATAGATTTCCGTCCGCATATGCTGATCGCGGTTCATATCGAGCACATTCATCTGATAGCCGCGCTCGATCCATTCTATATATTCAGGCGGCAGGTCTGTCCGATGATCGCTTAAAATATCCACTCCCTGTTTTTTAAAGTTCTCAAATGTATCGATATTGATCGGCAAAATCAACCGGCACCATAAATCACTCAGTTCACGCTGGTCTCTCGTTATGCCGAAATTGACTTCCTCGACATGCGCACCCGCCTGTTCAAACAGCTTCACTGCACTTCCGACAGTATCAGCAATTTCTTTTTCCACTGGGAATACATCAAAGTCAGGACTGTAAGCGATCCGCATTCCTTTCAGCGGCTTCTTCAAGGAAGCGGTAAAATCAGCATCCTGATCGAGACTGTATGGATCCCTTGCATCATATCCCGCTAACGCGTTAAGTCCAATCGCTGCATCTTCCACATTCCGGGTCAGTGTGCCTTCAAACAGAAATGGATTGACACCGGCAAACGCATTCGGTCTCGATATAAAAGGAACCCTTCCCCAGGACGCCTTGTAGCCATACAACCCACACCATGCAGCAGGAATACGAATCGATCCGCCGCCATCCGTGCCTTCTGCAATTGGAACAAGCCCGTCCGCAACAGCCGCTGCACTGCCTCCCGAGGATCCGCCGGTATTTTTTGCAAGATTAAAAGGATTACGGGACGGACCGAACAGGTAATTATCACATGTGCCCCGGAATCCCATCACCGGACTGTTGGTCTTTCCTACCAGAACGGCACCTTCCGCTTCCACCCGCTCCGCATACGTGCAATAAAAATCCACAATATTATCCTTGAATGCCCGGATGCCTCCAAACGTTGACGGCCAGCCTGGTTTGAAATCGAACAAGTCCTTAATTGCGGTAGGAATTCCTGCCAGCGGTCCGACTTCTTCCCCGTCTAACAATCTCTTTTCAACAGTACTTGCACGTTCCCTAGCCCCTTCAAAATCAGTAAATACGAATGCATTCAGGCTCTCATTTCTCTCTTCGATCCGTGCGATGAACATATCCAGCATTTCCACTGGGGACAACTCTTTGTTTTTAAGTAAAGAAGATAATTCAGCAACCGACTTATACTGCAGTTCACTAGAAAGTGCCATGATTATTCCTCCTTTATATTAAACCAGTTTGCTTTCAGACAGCTTTGGTTTCATCCCGTTCATCGGGTTCGTTCTTTCAAAAGCAAAAGCCGCTCTCAGTACATCTTCTTCTTTAAACGCTTTGCCCATAATCTGCATGCCTACCGGCAGTCCGTTACTCAAACCGCAAGGGATAGACAATGATGGCAATCCAGTCAGGTTTCCAGGAAGGGTAAAACGGATAATATGATCGAGGAAGTTCACGATTTCCCCGTTCAGCGACAATGAGTCTGCTCCGATATCAATTGGTGTAAAAGGAAGCGTTGGAGTAATCATCACATCCACTTGCTTCATCGCTTCAGCAAATTCCACATCGAGCTGCCTTCGAATCTGCTGCGCCTGCAAATAGTCGACAGCTGAAGGCACTTCCCCTGCTTCCAGCAAAAGTCTTACATCCTCTCCAAAGTCCTCTGCCCTTTCTTTTAAGTTAGCGTGATGAACCGTGCTTGCTTCCGTCATAATGGTAATCAGCTCGGCAAACTCAGCATTTTTCAAGGATGGGATTTCTACATGAACTACATTTGCTCCCATGCCTTCTAACTTCCGAATACCTGCTCTTACCAGGGTTTCAACCTCAGGGTCGACGTTACGGAAGAAATAGTCTTCGTTAACCCCGATCACCATGCCGCTAATATCTTCATTCAAGTGCTCGGTATAGGCAGCTGTCGGTACATCGACAGTGGTCGGATCATTGGCATCGAAACCGGCGATTGCTTCTAATAAAATTGCAGCATCCGTCACCGTTTTTGTCATCGGTCCGATGTGATCGAGCGACCAGGCGAGTGGGAAACATCCGTACTTGCTCACCCGTCCATGAGTCGGTTTCAATCCGACAATTCCGCAACTGGAAGCCGGGATACGGACGGAGCCTCCGGTGTCCGTCCCCAGTGAAGCGATGGTCATCTCAGCACTCACTGCGGCCCCTGAACCACCACTTGACCCGCCTGGTATTTTTTCAAGATTCCAAGGGTTCCGGCACGGACCATAATGCGGGTTGGCCGTCGTCGCTCCCCAGGCATATTCATGCATATTCAGCTTTCCGGTAAACACCACACCCGCTTCTTTCAGCTTCGATACTACTGTCGCATCATAATCGGGAATGAAATTCTGATGGATTTTCGACCCCATCGTAGCGATTTCCCCTTCGAAGTAAAAAATATCTTTCAGCGCCATCGGGATGCCATGCAGTTTACCGCGGTAATTTCCGTTCAATATTTCTTTCTCATGTTCCAAGGCCATAGCCAGTGCCTGGTCTTCGGTGGTCGTAATGTAGGCGTTGACCTGCTCATTCAGATGCTTCGACCGCTCCATCGTCGCTTTGGTAACCTCCACCGGGGAGACCTCTTTTTCCCGAATCAACCCGCTCAACTCATCAATCGTCTTCGAAAACAATTGTTCCTTACTCATGGTCATGCCTCCTTAAAGGTCTGTGATACAAGCCAATATCCGAATCATTCAAATAACGGAAATCCAACCCTTTTCTGAGAACATCTAGTCCCACCATCTGTTGAGCAATCTTGCTGCAGTCTTCTTCTGAAACATTAAGATCTCTCGCTGAAAAATAGCTCTTCAACAATTCCTGCACAGCTATCACCCTTTTTATATAAAATTTTTTAAAGACACTTACGTAGCAAGACAACCAGCTATGGTCACCCTCCTTTCTATGTATGGATCTTCACGCGACTTGTCCTATAAACACAGTTATCTGAAGTATTCTCCAAGATGTGTCTCATTTCCTTTAATGAAGTATGAGAGGTTTTGTTGAAAAAGGACGAAAAATGATGGCTGAGTTTTTTCCATAAAATGCTGTTAAAGTTATACCACAAAACAGTCCTAACTTCTCAAGTTAGGAACACTATGATGTTCGTTTTTAAAAAAAGGGTTTCTGCCAATTTATGTTAAAATCAAACGAGAAAGTTATTCAACTAACGAAGCAATAATTAATAAACATATTGCTCATTGTGCTAAAAGAGCAACATAGTGGATAAGCTTTGAATAAATCTAACCAAATATGGAGGGATCGTATGAACTTTAGAGAATTTGGACTGATATTGTTCGTTGAAGAATACGGAAAATGTATTAGTTTTTATAGGGATATTTTAAAATTACCTGTAAGGAATATCAAAAAAACATTAGTAGCTTTTGAGTTACCAAGTGGTTATTTAATGGTCGAACAAGGTGGAGTTGGATCAGACAAAGAAAAACAAAGAGAGCAAAATCCCACTGTTTTACGCTTTGATGTACACTCGTTAACCACGGAGGTGGAAAGGTTAGAGGAAGGAGGTGTAGTTTTTTTACATAGAAATTTGAAGTTTGATTGGGGGACTATTGCGGTTTTAAAAGACCCTGATGGAAATAGAATTGAATTGGGCGAAATTAATGATTCAAGTGGCTCATATACCCTAAAATAAATATATAAGGTTAACTACTGGAAGTAATGAAATGGGAGGCAATCTGATGGAGGTGCTCATTGTAGGAGCTGGAATCGCAGGATTAACATTAGCAGATCAACTTGAACAACAGGGTTACTCTGTCCTAATGGTTGAACAGGCTCCCGGCCCCCGGACAGAAGGTTATATGATGGATTTTTTTGGTGCTGGATACGATGTAGCTGAGAGGATTGGTTTATTGCCAGATTTGGAGTCGATACACTATCCGATCGAATCTCTGAACACGATAAGACCCGATGGGACTACAAAATATTCTCTCAGATACAAAGATGTTCGGGCTTTATTGAATAACCGGCATTATAACTTTATGAGAGGCGATCTTGAACGTGTTCTTTTAGAGCGAGTAAAGGACCGAATTCAAATCCGCTATAGAACGACAGTTACTTCAATAAAGCAAGATAACTCCATGGTGCATGTTGAGCTTTCGGACGAAACGACAGTGGACGTCAATTTATTGGTTGGTGCAGATGGCATTCGTTCAAAAGTTCGTAGCATGGCATTCGGGGAACCAGACCAATTCATCCGTTTTATGGGATATAATACAGCAGCTTTTACTTTCCCACGAACCTCGGCCTTCAAATCTGTGTATTCATTTGACAATTTGGCTAAGCCTAAACGTCAGGTTACATTGTATCCAATTGCGGAAAATCGAATGGCTGCCTTTTTTCTCTTTAATAAAGAAAGGGCTAGCGGTCGTATAACCCGCGAGCAAGCAATTGAGGAACTTTATGCTCGATATGGAGATATGGAATGGGTTGTTCCAGACGTGCTCAGGGAGGCTAATAACGCCTCGGATTTCTACTATGATGATGTGTCGCAGGTAGAAATGTCCCGCTGGGTAAAAGGACGTATCGCACTTGTTGGAGACGCATGTCAATGCGTATCTCTAGTTGCAGGACAAGGAGCTTCACTGGCTATGGCAGGTGCTTATACGTTAGCCTATTGTTTGCGAAAATCCAAAGGGAACCTAATACGTGGACTGGCGGACTACGAGGAAATAATGGTCCCTCAGGTAACCAAGGTACAATCGTCAGCGAGAAAGTTCGCAAGCTTCTATTTTCCTGAAACGAGATCACAATTGTACGTTAGAGACCTTATCATGCGAGTATCCGTCCTTCCTGTCATTCGAAATTTCATCAACTTCAAGAGTATTCGTATACCAAGATAAATAAAGACAATATCATCAGCATTAGCATTCACAACACTTGTGATTGGCATATCGTCATTTAACCAAAACAAATAATCCACCCTTGAGCTGAGCACTCAGGTGGATTATTCCGTCTGTAGAGCCGATCCCCCTTGCAGGGAACCATTCTATTACCGACCGTATATGTTGGAGCATCTGGGGTCTTTTTTAATATATATTACTTCTGTAGTTATTATACCATAAAATAAAGGATATAAAACCTCTCACTTTGTCTAAACCCCTAACCTTCCAGCAATTTTCGCCCGGTTGTTTCTGCAAACAAAAGCAAATAGAAAACGATGCCTGCAGAAAGTGCCTGACCCCCAGCATGCTAAAGCATTAGCGTAATGGGGGTCAGGCACTTCAATTATTAGTTCACAATGAACTAAGACTACTCTCCCCTGCACTACTGTGCTCTTCAAAGAGTTCCCTTTCATTAAACGACAAAACTTCCTTTAGCCTCCTGCACTTCCATCGCCTCATTAATAAATGGCTGAATGCAGACAAGAGCATTCAAACAATCCAGCTTCTCAAAAGGAATATACACTTCATGGCCTTTCAAAAGATGAGTCCTGCAATAACGGATATCAAAATCCAATACTTTTTGTATTTCTCGCTGTTTTTCTCTTCCAATCGTCGAATCAGGGTTTCCGGGATCCATATGTAAAACAAGTGATTGATACGCTCTCCCACCGTGCAAAGTACCAAACTTAAACTTTTGACCGCTTACGCGATACTCGATGGTCGGTCCTTGGGCGCTGTCATCGTATTCCACATCTTGCAGTTTTATAAGGGCACGGTGAAGATGCTCAGCTATGATACTATTTTCAAATTCTTTGAGTTTACTAGTCACGCTTTTGCCTCCCTGAAAAGTGAATCTATATTCATCTTTCCATACTTCGACAAAAAGAGCAATAGCCTTTTTGCTCTTTCCAGAGTGATAGCTGTTCCCTCTCCCCCTTTCAAAATTTCTTCTCACCACTATGACAAAGTGAAACTATAAACTGCCAACTTATAAGAAGACACAAAAAGGCTGCTTCCTAAGCCTTTTACAGCCTAAGGAAGCAGCCTCTTCCCTGCTATTAAAAATTTGCCACTTTCATATTTTCATTGTTTTCTTCCTCATAATATTCCAATACCGCATCTACATAATA
>NZ_KI543236.1:369865-506662 GCF_000496835.1 Thalassobacillus devorans MSP14 | reverse complement strand
AATATCCCCGTAACAAGCATCATACTCCAGCGCTTCTTCGCGAATGCAGCTGTAGATCCCGGTATGCTGTAACTGCTCGTACTTCATCGCAGAAAATTCGATCGCTAACTCCTGCGTGTACTTCCCACCACGATTCATAACATAATCAATAAAACCCGCCCCGAAATTATAGGATTGCAGAGCTAATTTAACGTTATAATCAGCTTTCTCTAATGTATGAGCAAAATAGGTAACTCCCTGTTCAATTGATTTTTCCGGATCGTCAATACAACCGACAGAACCACAATACGATTCGGAAGCTTGCATCGGATCGTCCCCTCTCCCGCCAGATTCCTGCATCATCAAGGCAAGAATAATAGGAACATAATCTTCGATGCCCTCTTCTTTTGCGTATTTCTTCACTTCATCTTCGTACTGCAGCACTTGTTTTGATAGATTCGCCTTTTCATCATGGGTTAGACTCTTTATCACATTTTCTTCGATCGGACTGTTTGCAAATAGCTGTATCACGCCAATGACAAGCAGCAACGGGAGAGCATTCCTGAAGAACACTTTTCTCAACGCTGTTTTGAATTTCCTGTTCGTTTTGCTTCGAGCCATGTCTTCCTCTCCCTCTCGCAGAATACCTATCTATATTTTACCATTCTACGAGCAGATTGGCTTCCATTTAATATAAAGCCAGGGTGCCTGAACCTGGCCCGCTCTCTTCACAAGAAAAAATCCCTGCTGGTAAAAACCAAAAAAACTTGAAACCGTTGGTCAGTCACCCGGCGTAGACTTCGCCCCTACAGAGATCATACCAGCTCTCACGTATAAATTTTATTCAGTGGGTGATAAATAGGATATAGAAGTATGAAAGCTGGGGATATTATGAAAAGAAGATCAGAGACCACTCGATCTACAGCACAAAAACAATCCAATAAGCAGGAATCGGCTAAACAGGAATTTCCTATTGAAATAGAAAGCAGTTTAGACAAGAACATAGAGTCTATAAAGCAGATGCTCGGTGATCCGCAGGATTTGGTGATTCGCGAATTAACAGTGGGAGCTAATAACATAAAGGGTGCAATGGTTTACATAAGCGGATTAATCGACAAGGAACTTGTGAATAACAATATTTTAAAAACCATCCAGATGAACCTTAAACACTTTGATACCGATCCATTAGATAACATCTGCCAGGAAGTTATTGCCATAACAGATATTAATAAAGTTACTACCCTGGATAAAGTTTCCTACGCTATTTTATCTGGAAGTACCGCTTTTTACTTAGAGGGCTATACGACGGTGTTAGTTATGGGGGCAGCGGGCGGTGAGAGCCGATCGATTGAAGAACCTCCTTCAGAAGCGTTGCTACGTGGTCCAAGGGAAGGTTTCGTTGAAAAAATCGATACAAATATGGCGCTGGTACGGCGGGATATCAGGGACCCGAACCTGCGTTTTAAAACCTATGAAGTAGGCAGGCGGTCAAAACAAAAAGTAGTGGTTTGCTATGTGGATGGTATCGTAGATCCAGCACTGGTAGAGGAAATAAACCGCAGGCTTAAAAGTATTGACACAGATTACGCCATGGATTCGGGACAAATCGAACAATGGATTGAAGATAGTTTTTTATCTCCTTTTCCTCAAATGAATGACACCGAACGGCCGGATCGGGTATCCACTTCTCTATTAGCAGGTAAGGTGGCTATATTAGTGGAAGGAACTCCATTTGCAATCGTGGCGCCAACCACAATTGCAGACGCTTTAAGTTCGATGGAAGATTACAACCACCGCTGGCTGACTGGGACGATCATAAGATTTCTCCGTTATCTATCTGCTTTTATTGCAATGTTTTTGCCTAGTCTTTATATCGCACTGGTATCTTATCACCCGGAAATGCTGCCAACACATTTGGTATTTTCGATAGCTGCATCAAGAGAAGGAGTCCCTTTTCCATCTGTAGTAGAAGCGCTTGCGATGGCGATCACCTTTGAATTGTTACATGAAGCAGGCGTCCGGTTACCTAAACTCATTGGATCAACCATTGGGATCGTCGGGGGATTAGTAATTGGAGAAGCAGCCGTTAGTGCCGGAGTTGTCAGTCCGATCATGGTAATCATTACAGCACTTACTGCAATCGCATCCTTTACGACTCCACAATATAGTGTAGCTCTGGCATTCCGGACGATACGATTTGTATTTATGATTGCCGCAGCTGTGTTTGGTCTTTATGGAATCATTCTCGTTTATATCATGGTCAATATTCATCTGGTTAACCTGAAAAGCTTTGGGGTTCCATACTCTGTCCCGTTTGGACCAGTATTTTTCAAGGATTGGAAGGATATGGTCATCCGTGCTCCAATCATGATGTTAACCAGGCGGCCTGCCTACATGAAAACGAACGATGAAAAATCAAAAGACAAGGATGTACACTCCTCATGAAGAACTTCAACTATAGTGATGAGAACATTTATGATCGGGATATTCTGATAGCGATCCCTTCTATGGTAATTGCCGTGGCAACCTTATTCTTGCCAAGGGAGCTGGCAAGTGTAACCATTGCGCTGGATGGGATACTAGCCCTCCTTATTGGTGGAAGCATTACGATATTGATTACCTGGATGATAGTTAAACTGGCTTCACGATTTCCACAACAATCCTTTTTGACGTATACCTCCCTGCTGATAAATAAACCAATAGCTGTGCTATTAACCTGTTTCTTTATATGGTATGGGATTCTGGTGGTTTCCTATGAAGTAAGAGCAATAGCCACCATTTCCCATCTCTATTTGTTTGACAAAACACCAATCGAAGTCATTGCACTGAATTTTTTATTGGTTGTCGTTTATGCTGTCTCCGGTTCCCGCTCAGCGATTTTTCGATTAAATGCACTATTTTTTCCGATTATTATATTGATCGCCATGTTCGTAACTATTTTATCGTTCAGATTTGTGGTAATTGATAATATTTATCCTATACTTCAAACAGATGTAAAAGGTTATATCGAGGCCACTAAAAAAAGTGTGATTTCCCTCAGTGGATATGGACAAATCGGGTTCCTGCTTTTTTATATTTCCTTAATCAGGAACCCTGTCAAAACACCTGGTAAAGCTGTCTTCGGTATGTCTTCCGTTATCGGCATTAATCTATTGATTTACACGATGTGTATCACGGTTTTTGGAAATCTTGCTACCTCCAACCTCATGTTTCCGACGATTGAGCTCGCAAGGACAGTGGAATTTCCTGGAGGTTTTTTTAATCGATTTGAGTCATTGTTTTTTGTAGTTTGGACCATAGCGATTTTCACTACCAGTGTGATCGCATTCGATGCAGCAGTTATGGGGTTACAATCACTGCTTCCCAAAGTCAACAAACTGAAATTCGTGTTCTTCTTGTCGCCATGTATTTACTTCCTTAGTTCATTACCAAAACATTCACCTGAAGTGGGAGATGCAGGAAGGTTAATCGGCACTTATGGGCTGACTTTAACCGTAACTGTCACCATTATCCTTTGGATCATTTACATAGTAAGGAAGTGATGAAAAGTGATCAAGAGAAAAAACATTCCATTGCTTCTCTCCTGTTTTTTACTAATTTTTCTTACTGGCTGCTGGGATTATGAAGAAATAGAAGAAAGGGCTTTCATTTATGGGCTTGCAATTGATATGGCCGAAAACCATTCCTCCACCCTGCCTGCTATAAAAATGACCGATCAGGTTATTGTCCCTTCTGGTACCGGCACTTCACCTTCCCAGACCGGCGGAGGAAACCAGCCTGCCTATCGGAATTTATCAATCTCCGGTACAAGTCTGGTCGAAATCAACGATGATATATCAAAGATGGCCAGTCGCACACTATTTTCTAAGCATTTGCAAGTTATCATCATTTCTGAAGAAGTCGCCAGACAGCCAAAGTTACTGCCGAAGTTATTGGATATATTCACCCGCGGCCAGCAAATGCGGAGAGGAATCAAGGTTGCAATTTCCCAGGGTGATGCCAGCTCTCTGCTTGATATAAAGCCCGAACATTCAAAAGTGCCTGCTGAATATATTAATTTTCTGTTAGAAAATCAAAAGCATGCAGAAACGATAAAAGCACTCAGAATTGGGAAAATGCAAGAGTATTTTTTAAGTGAATTAAGCTTCAATATCCCTTTTTTGTATATCATTAATGAAAAAAATATTGAAAATGATGGGATGGCGGTTTTCAATGGAAGACAAGGAAAAATGATAGGGACGGTTACTGGAGAAGAAGCGAAAAGCCGAAACCTCGTCACTGGTGAAGCTAGAAGTGGCAACTTGGTCGTAGATATAGGTGACGAGCAGGCTACTTTCGAAATTAAGGGTACAGACAGCAATTTTAGGCTGATTAACAAGAATAAAGCCAATCCTGATCTGGAAGTGAATATTGAGGTAGAAGCATCGCTTAATGAAAACTTCAACACGACCAACCCCAAAAATAAGCTCAGTAAGTATGAAAAATTTGTTGAGGAAAAGGTAAGAACATTAGCTGAAGAATCAATAAGTAAAGCACAACATGAGCTTAAAACGGACATTTTTGATATCGGTACCTACCTCCATGGTCATCACTATCCATACTGGCAATCCATTAAAGCGGATTGGGATTCAGGAGAAAACATTTTTTCAAAAAGTAATTTTAAAGTAAAAGTGAATGCAACGATCAAGCATTCAGGTAATACATTACGAAGCAAAGGAAGCAGCCAATGATGTGGTCCAGTCTAGCTGAAAGAATGCCTAACGCTTTAGAGCTGTTATGTATGCTGCTTGCCTTTGTTGTACCCTATTTCGTCTATAAAATTAACCAGCAGCTGCATAAACATGGGGATCCTCCATGGAAAAAAGCAGGTACAGACGATAAGAAAAATGGAGAGGGATAATATAAAGCCAGCCTATGGTTTCCTGAACCGGTTGCATTGGAAACATTAAAAATGCCTTCATGACCACAGCATTGCAGAGGTCATGAAGGCGCTTGTTTTTGCAGCAAACCAATGGCGCTGGAAGACGGTGCATATCCCCCACCTCAAGGGTGCCTGAACCTCGCCCACTCACTCCAACGAGAAAATCTCCTATTGGTAAAAGCCATTCATATTCATAGCTTCCCATACTGTGGGTCAGTCACCCGTCGCCATATTACTTCCATCAAGTTCCTACGTGCATCAAGCATCCTACACCTTCTTAACCAACAAATAGATAAAATAAGGCGCGCCGATCAATGCTGCCATGATTCCCGCAGGCACCCCGTCCGGTTCAAGCACATTCCGGCCGATCGTATCGGCAAGCAAAAGCAGCCAGCCGCCAATCAGCAATGCAAGCGGCAGAAACAATTGGTTTCTCGGACCGATTAAAGACTTTGCCAGATGCGGTGCCATCAGCCCGATAAACGCGATGCCACCGGTGACAGATACCGCCGAAGCCGCAAGTGCCACAGCAGTCACCAACAAGACTATTCGCTCTTTTTCAATCGCAATCCCGACGCCAATAGAAACCGGCTCACTCAGCCCGAGGATGTTCAGCCGGTTGGCCTTATACAACGTAAATGGAATCAGGATGATCAGCCATGGCAGGATCGCCACGATAAACGGCCAATCGGTGCCCCAGATGTTTCCCGCGAGCCATTTCGCAATGAAGTCTACTTTTTGCCGCTCCGCAGAAGATATTAGCACAATCATCGCACCGGATAACGCCATGGAAAACCCGACACCGACAAGTACCAGCCTGGTCGGTTGAATCCCGACTTTTCTCTGATAAGAAAAGATATAGATCAGACTGGCAGTAATAAATGCACCAATAAAGGCCGCCAGCGGAAGAAAATAGACGAACGTCCCTGCTTCAATCGGGAAAAATAAAAAGAACACAGCGACCGCGACACCTGCTCCGGCGTTGATTCCGATAATGCCAGGGTCAGCTAAATCATTCCGGGTGATTCCCTGCAGGATCGCTCCCGACAGTGCAAGCGCCATCCCGGCAAGAAGTGTAATAATGATGCGCGGCAAGCGGATCGAAAACAGTACGAATTCTTCTTTGAATGTTCCCTGTCCGAGAAAAGCAGGCAGGATTCGATCAAACGAAACCGAAGAATATCCGGTCCCTAAACTGATCACCATAGTAAGCAAAATCAAAGCGGTGAAGATAACCATCAACAAACGTTGTTTTTTAATGATAGCCGGATGGATCATGAGAACGTTCTCCCTCTCTTATTGACGATGAACAGGAAGAAAGGCAGTCCCATCATAGAGATGATCGCGACAACCGGGGTTTCATACGGCGCGTTGATCGTCCGGCTGACCGTATCCGCCAGCAGCATGAACGACGCACCGAACACGGCAGACATCGGGAGGATTGAGCGATAATCCTTCCCGGCAATCGGCCGTACGATGTGCGGGATCATCAGCCCTAAAAACGCGATATTCCCAACCACTGCAACCGCAGCACCGGTTAGCAGGATGATCAGGATAAATAAAATGACTTTGACCTGCATCGTTTTCTGACCGAGCCCTACCGCTACTTCCTCATTCAGACTCAGGATCGTCAATTGTCTGGCAAGCAGGAAGGAAACGAATATCCCAATCAGGATAAATGGCAGGATAATTTTAATTTGCGCCCACGACACCCCGACCAGACCGCCGGCTGTCCACATCGACACATCTTTGGATAATTTAAAAGCAAGACTGATCCCTTCTGCAATAGCAAACAAAAACGCAGACACGGCAGCACCCGCCAGGACAATCCGGAAAGGCGAGAATCCACCCCTTTTTAACGAACCGATACCGAATACGAGGCCTGCCCCGACCCCGGCACCGATAAAACAGGCGATCGTCATCCCAAGGTAGTTTGTGGATGGAAACATGGCCAGTGTGACGGCAAGCGCCGCGTTAGCTCCTGCCGTCAAGCCGAGCAGGCCGGGATCTGCGAGCGGATTTCTCGTCATTCCCTGCATGATGGCGCCGGCAACCGACAGCCCTGCCCCGACTAAAATAGCTGCGATCTCCCGGGGAAGACGCAGTTCACGGATGATGTTGACACTATTTGTTTTCACATCGGATGTCAGCGCCAGCCAGACATCTTTTGCTGTGGTATCCGCTGCCCCAAACAGCATGGCGGCAGCAAACGAAAGACTTAATACCACTACACCGATGAAAAGCTGATAGGTAACAGAACGTGTTCGATATGTATCATTACTCATGGTAACCCCATCTTCTCTGTAAAATGATTAGAATTTCTTCACTATGAAGAAGAGGAATTCAGCAGGTGAATTCCTCTTATAAGTTACTTGTTAAGAAATGCGTCTTTAAATGTTTTCAGCTGATATTCCAATGTAATCGGATCGTTGAAGTAAAACTCCTTAGCATTCACTTCAATGACCTGGTCATTTTTCACAGCCGGGATATTTTTATAAGTTTCTGTCTGCTGGAAAGATGTTTCGGAATCCGCATTTTTACTGAATACGATGTAATCCCCGGCATACTCCGGAAGCACTTCCGGTGAAATAGCATAGAAACCATCTTTCAGCGCCATCTTTTTTACTTTTTCAGGCATCTTCAATTTCATTTCCTGGTACAGGATTTCGGTACCGCGGCCCCAGTTATCACCGAAAACATACAGCTGCTTTTCGAAGTTTTCGATGACAGAAACGGTCGTATCTTCCCCGATTTCAGCACGGATGTCCTCTCCCGCCTGCTGGGCACGCTTCTTGAAGTCTTCTACCCATTGTTTCGCTTCTTCTTCTTTATTCAAAAGTTTCCCGATTTCGATATGCTGCTCTAAATAGCCAAGCTTCCCGTATGTATAAGTAACGGTTGGAGCAATTTCTTTAAGCTTATCGACGTTTTTGATGTTGGATAGTCCGATGATCAAATCCGGATTCAATTCGATGATTTTTTCCAGGTTCTGATCGGTAACTTCCTCGACCCCTTTCAGTTCCTCTTCAAAACGCGGGTTCATTTTCGACCAGGAATCGACCCCTACCAGATTCACATCAAGCGCCATGACATTTCCGGCAAATGAGGATAATACAACCACACGCTGTGGATCGGCCGGTACTTCTACCGGACCATTTTCCGATTCATATGTAATCGTTTCTGACTTTTTATTTTCCTTGTCACTATCTTTTTCCCCGGAAGCCTCTTCGCCTGAAGTACTTCCGCAAGCGCTAAGAATAAGCACGAATAAGAGCAGGATTGGCATAAGTATCTTTTTCATTGTCGTCTTCTCCCTTTAACAGATTATAAGTGATGCACATTGGTTTATTGGTTCGGGGATCTCTGCCGATTTCTGCATCAATCCGGAACACTTTTTGGAGGACTTCCCGGCGGATCACTTCTTCGCTGGTACCTGCTTTTACAACCTGCCCGTCTTTCAGCGCGATGATATAGTCGGCAAACCGCGCAGCCTGGTTCAAGTCATGCAGCACCATCACAATCGTCCGGCCCTGTTCCCGGTTCAATTGCTGTAACAGCTCGAGCACCTCGAGCTGATGAGCCATATCCAAATAGGTGGTCGGTTCATCGAGAAAAATCATTTCGGTTTCCTGAGCAAGCGACATGGCAATCCACACCCGCTGACGCTGGCCCCCGGACAACGCATCGACCGGCTGGTATTTGAAGTCTGCAATCCCTGTCACTTCAAGCGCCCAATCGATGACCTCGTAATCTCTTTTTGTCAGACGGCCAAAACCTTTCTGGTACGGGAACCTTCCATAGGAGACCAATTCCCCGACAGTCAGCCCGGCAGCGCTTTCCGGGTTCTGCGGCAGGATCGCCATTTTTTTCGCCAGTGATTTGGTATCCTCGTTGGATATGCTGGCACCATCAAGAATGACCGAACCGGACTGATAAGGAATAATCCGCGTCATCGCTTTCAGTAGCGTAGATTTTCCACAGCCATTGGAACCGATGATCGTCGTAATCTTCTGATCTGGTATTTCCAGCGACAAATCACTGACAATTGATTTTTCCCCATAACCGATATGTAAGTTTTCCGTGGATAAACGGCGCATCTTGGAAGCCCCCAATAAAAAATATTGTTGAGAATGATTATCACTTTCGTTTATAATGATACTATAAGTTGGTTCGCTCGCTTTGTCAACTGCATTTTCCATATAAAGTTTATCGGTTTAAATGGATTTACATATTGGAGGGGGATCATCCATGGGAAAAGAAATTTTTGATGTCACAATCATCGGCGGAGGTCCAGCGGGACTATATTCTGCCTTTTACAGTGGATTAAGGGAAATGAAAACAAAAATCATCGAATTCCAGCCGCAGTTAGGCGGGAAAGTTCAAATCTATCCGGAAAAAATCGTCTGGGATGTCGGCGGCCTCCCTCCTGTTCCCGGAAAGCAGCTGATGGACCAGATGATCGAACAGGGACTGACCTTCAACCCGGAAGTCGTCCTCAATGAAAAAGTGGTGTCCATCGCACGTGCTGAAAACGGTTTGTTCTTATTGGAAGCGGCTTCAGGTAACATCCACTATTCCAAAACGGTCATCATTGCCGTAGGCAGCGGCATTTTGATGCCACAGAAACTGGACATTAAAGGCGCGGAAAGATTCGAACTGGAGAACCTGCACTACACCGTCAAATCACTGCAGACATTCAAAGATAAAACCGTCATCATCTCAGGCGGCGGTAATTCAGCGATCGACTGGGCGAATGAATTAGAGCCCGTAGCCAAAAACGTGTACTTAGCTTACCGGAAAGATTGTTTAAAAGGCCATGAAGCACAGATCACCCAGTTACAAAACAGTTCGGTCACCTGTTTTCCATACACCACGATCACAAAATTGATGGCAGCAGAAAACCATGAAACTATCTCACAGGTAGAACTCACCAATAACCAGACCGGGGACAGCTTCTATTTACCTGTCGACGACGTCATCGTCAATCACGGGTTCGACCAGGATACCACACTTCTGAAAAATACCGCCTTTGATATCCAGATGGTCGACCAGTACTTCGTGAAAGGAACGCCGACAAGCGAAACGTCGGTGGCAGGCCTGTACGCAGCAGGAGATATTCTGAACCATGAAGGAAAACTCAACCTGATCGCAGGCGCCTTCCAGGACGCCGCCAACGCCGTCAATAAAGCCAAACAATTCATCGAACCGGACGCCAATGCCGCAGCCATGGTATCTTCCCATAACGATGTGTTCAAAAAGAGAAACCGTGAATTAGTCAGGGAAATGACCAAAAGTTAAATCCCCACACACGAAAACAAGCACCGACTCATACAGGTGCTTGTTTTTTTGCTGCCCACCCACCAAGGGTGCCTGAACCTCGCCCAGTCACTTCCAAAAGAAAATCTTCTATTGGTAAAGCTAAATCAAATTCAAAGCACCCCATACAGTGGGTCAGACACCCGGCACATTATTTCCACCAAGGGTGCCTGAACCTCACCCACTCACTTCCAAATGAAAAGGCTTCTATTGGTAAAACTAAATCCTATTCATAGCTCTCCATACAGTGGGTCAGACACCCTGCGCACTACTTCCCTTTTTCCATGACTGCAAAATAATTATCTTCCTCATCAGCAAAATTAAATACTCTTCCACCAGGCATGCTTACAATTTCCCCGACGGTGACATTTTTACTGGATAAGTCGTTATGTAACTGCTCAAGGTTGTCCGAGAAAAACATCAACGAAGGTGTCTCAAGATTCATTTCAGGTTCCATCTTAGCGATTAATTGCTTATCGTGAAGGATGATACTAGTTTCCGCTTCGCTTGTAGGGGCTATTTCAATCCATCGCATTCCCTGACCGTCATTTTCATCCGCAATCACACGAAACCCTGCTTTTTCTGTCCAAAAACTCACTGCCTTATCCTGATCATTGACATACACCATGATTTGACCGACTTGATTAATCATTAGATCCCTCCTGCAAGTATAAATCGTTTATTAAATTCTCCATCTATTTCAATAATCCTCTAATTTAAATCATTGCAGGAACGATATTAAAAAAAGCAGTTCAATCATGGGTATACAACGCACCCATATATTGAATTGCTTTTCTATGTTATTCCTTTAACGCACTTTTTCAAGGCATCGGCAGCCTGGTTGATGCATTGTTTGCCTTGCTCTTCGCCTATCTTAATGATTATCCATTAAAGAATAAAGTATCTATCAAACTTTGCCAATAGATAGTAGAACTAGTATATATTTAAAATTCCATAATAATACTATATATCTATTTAATGTTTTCTGGATATGCAAAACATCACACTTGTAAAAATAAATTTCCACTTGTGTCAGATAATTGTATTTTACCTAGATATTATTGCCTGGTTATTAATGCTTATATAATATTAAAAAGCCGGCAATAGAAAGAAAGCGCTTTCGGAATGGATAATATGATGACGCTAGAAATTAATTTTGAAAACCAATTAGAAAAATATAAACTTATGATCTATAAATTTATCCATAAGTACCCTTACCTGGATAAAGAAGAACTTTACCAGGAAGGGCTCATTACCCTATATGAAACCATGGAAACCTTTCAGGAATCACGTTCAAGCTTTTCGACATATTTATACTACAAACTCAACTACCGATTTATTGATCTTTACCGTATTAATAAGAACCATGCAAAAATTCTGGAAAGCTTAAGCAGTACGCCAACATCGTACACTCCGATTAAACATTTAGATCCATTTCTACTGGAAGAGATACTAAAGGTTCTCACTGAAAAACAACGCAAATGGTTTGAGTATCATCATTTGGCAGATTTAACGTACAATCAAATTGCTCAATTAGAAAATACCACCATCGATGCTGTAAAAAACTGGGGCAGGGAAGCGAGGAAAAAGCTTCAGCCGTTCTTAAATGCTTACTGGAGTGACGATATGTATAAGATTTAACCAATAAAAGGTGAAATCTCCCTGGTAGCCGAGGGGATTTCACCTTCTTTAATGAGCTCAGACACTTTGCTTTCTTGTAGGTATCGTTTTCTGATGATCAAAACAATAGATTTTTCCATTAAAATTCTTGTTAGATAAACAATATTGCTTTACCTTCTGGGAAACAGGCTTATGACATACCACACATGCTGCTTCTTTAGTTGCGGAGGACTTTAACGATTGTTTATGTTGCTCTCTTTTCAAGGTTTCTGTAATATTCACTTGCTTTAACTGTTCGTACATTTCGTTTATCTCGTCATCAGTATAAACAGGCTCAGGATTTTGAAGTTTAAGCACCTGTACCTTTCGATTGATGAATTCCGTCAACTCGGTATCATAGACACACAGCGCATTAGACTGGATTTGGCGCAACTCTGGACTAATATGAAACACAGCTCTTCTCGTGAAAGAAATCATCGAAATAAATGGACTGCTTCAAGACGGGCTGTAAAGCTTTGATATGCCCGTAGTTCTGGTAAAAAGGATTTATCATTTTGAACTTCTTATTTACTGACCATTGCTTATCATCCTTGCTGCCATAGATCTTCCCGGCATAATTTTTTGTTTCTATAACAAAAATTCCATAAGGGGTAAGCAATAAATGATCGATTTTGGAGTAACCTGAACGGGACTTCGTATTCTCCAGCATGACGTCATGCAAATGTTTGTAGTTGGGAGAAAATTGATCTAACTGAATATTTATCTTATACTCTCCTATTTCTCCAATTCTCTCAGCACTAACATTCTTTTTCTTTTTAACTGTAGTGTCTTTTGAATCAATTTTTCCATACATCGTTAAAATCAAATCGATTAAAGCTTCTCTATTAATCAGTTTTACATTGTTGGATACAGCCAGTTTTTTAGCAGGGTTTGTGAAAATCGCTGTTGGTGACCACCCAAGCCTCATCTGCCTTGTAGTGGTTCTTGGAAGAATGAACTTCCTGAATCGCTTTTATCCCGACATTCTTAGAATAGCGCTTAGCCTGAACAACTATTTTCTTAGATTCCTTCCTAAGAATTAAATCAACACCATAGTCACCGCTGCTCCTTGTCACCTCGGTCTTAAACCCATGATTTTTGAACAAAACTCCAAGGTATTCTTCAAACTGAAGTCCATCCATTTTATCTATCGTTTCGATACCTGACTTCTTAAGCTTTTCCGTTTCGTTCGCTTTCCGGTATAAAAGAAATGCAATAATACCTGTTACAACTGTACCTACACTGATTGCCATAATATAAACCGATCCTGTTAATAGATACATCGATAACGCTAATAGTACAAGCACACTTTGCAGAATAGATTCTATCTCTTTCTGTTGCTTCTTGGTTCGTCTTTTGCCAGCCATTATTTAACCACCTATCTGTTATGTCTTCCTATATACTATCGGCTTTTCCATCCATTTATTGACAAAAAAGAGAACAAGTATTATCACGATCTTCTATTATGGTTAATAGGACAAACATTAGAAATCATTACCTTTTGTGATACCATAATTACAAAACACCACTTGCTGGAGGAATTTCCATGCTAAATAGATTTATCGTTGATTTTGCAAAACAATTAGATGTAGTTTATACCTTAAGTACCAAAACCCCTAACTACATAGTGGCTTCCAACGACAAAGGCATACATGTCGAAACTAAAACATCTCGTAAGAAGTACCAAGAAGGAAAAAAAGATGTTCCTTATGTACTAATTAAAAATAATTGGTTAGAGCAAGCGCTAGATACCTTAATTAATAAGAGAGTAGTCAACGATCAGAATTTTATTGATTTAGGGAGAAGACATTCGTTTATATTAGCTTTTTTATCCTACTTACCTTTTGTGGAAAAGCTCGACAATAATAGGATCCAATTAAAACGGTTCAACACTTTATATCTTCCTGAGAGTAGTATTGACCAAGCACTTACCATGCTGCAGGAGTTAATTAATAAGGAATATACAGCAGATGCGATCGGCCAAACATTTTCTCAAGATAAAATCCAGCGATTAAAGTCCCGTGCCCGGCAAAGCTTACGGCTGCTTGGATATTTAGATAATGATTTCAAATTAATTAATCACGATAATTCTCTAGAGGAAATTAGAAACAAGATGCTCCAGAGCCCGTTCGTACATATGGTTTATGAATTGTTAAAAGTTATGCCTAATTACACCAAAAATGAAAAGTTTCAAGTTCTGAAAGAAATAGCCTATTTAACAGTAGTAAGCTCAAGAGACCAAACAACCATCAAAGATTCTGTAGCGGATTATCGAATTAAAAATATATGGAACTGGCTTAACTATGCGGAATTAATAGATAGAGATGGGAAGGTGATCGCAGTGCCTGATGAATCAAATCATCGTAATTACTGGTGGGTCAATCAAGGACAAACAGCAAGAGACGAAGTAGAAGGTGGCTTTTTATGGGCTCCTAAGAAAAACAAGCAAGGCACGCCTCTCACCCATCATACTGATTTATTGAAAGCTAACCCTGGAGATGTCGTTTTTGCTTATTCTCAAGGAGCCATCCATTCTATCTGTGAAGTAACAGAAAAAGCAATTACTAGTAAAAAACCATCAACCTTTACTACAGATCAGTGGGAAGAAGATGGCAACCTTCTCCGTGTCCAATATTATTCTTTAGATCCTAAGTTAAAAAAAGCTTCTATCCCGGAGAATAAACGCAAACGAGAAACAGGACCATTCGATGTCAATGGCAATGTGAAACAAGGTTATTTTTATACGGTGTCGAAAGAATTTGCCGGGTATCTACTGAACCATTTTTCTGATATCTTTCCAGCTAAGTTTATTCCTAACCAACCTGAAGATATAATTAAAAATCTCTCAGAAGGAGAACTAGTCGATCATATATACAACTATATCAAAAATGAGGGCTTCTACTATCAGAAAGAAGAAGTAAAAAGCCTCTATCTTGCTCTACGAACCAAACCATTTGTCATTCTTTCTGGTATCTCTGGAACAGGAAAAACAAAAATCGTAGAGAAATTTGCCAACAGCATCGGAGCAACCGAAGAAAACGGCCAGTTTCACCTCATTCCCGTGCGCCCAGACTGGAGTGATGGTTCAGAACTGATTGGCTATGAAGATATTAAAGGAGATTTCAAACCTGGCCCACTAACCAGGGTTCTCCTTGAAGCAGAAAAAAATCCGGAGCTTCCTTATTTTATCCTATTAGATGAAATGAACTTAGCCAGGGTAGAATATTACTTCAGTGATTTATTAAGTGTCATGGAAAGCAGGAAATGGTTGGGGGATCGAATTGTAACTTCTCAGATCCCAACGCCAGAAAGCTTTGGGAAACGAGTGATCATTCCTGATAATGTCTATATTATTGGTACCGTTAATATGGATGAGACAACTCATCCGTTTAGTTCCAAGGTGTTAGATCGTGCCAATACGATGGAATTTAATGAAGTAGATCTAGGCTTCTTTCCTAGCCTCAATGAAAACGAACAAGAAATAGAGGCTTATCCCGTTACGAATGACGTTATAAAGACCAAATATTTAACCTTAAAGGATGCGTTAAATGATCATAAAGCTCTGATTCAAAATACGACCAATCGGCTTATCGAGATCAACAATATATTAAAAAAGAATAATAGTCATTTTGGTTACCGTATTCGTGATGAGATCTGTTTTTACATGATTTACAACAAACTGGGTGGTTTAATGACTAAAGAGGATGCCTTCGATCGCCAACTGCTGCAGAAAGTGTTACCAAAGCTAAACGGAAGTGACTACGCTACTGCTGAAATTATCGGAGAACTATTTACGTATTGTACAGGTCAGTCCTATGATATAGCTAACCATGAGCAAGCGATCGAACAAGCTAAATTCCCTAAATCAGCGGAAAAGCTAGCAACTATGTATAAGAAGCAAGAACAGCACGGCTTCACTTCATTTTGGTTAGGATAACAGCGGGCAAAGGAGGTGGACAGGCATGTCTCACGCTAATGATACAACACTATTAGAAATCGACCATGAAGAGTTCTCTCTGCACTTAAAAGGTCGCCCATTTAACAGTCGCTTTGAAAACCTGAAAAGCTATAAAAATAAAGTAAACTTAGAGCAACAATCGATGATATTAAGGGTCGAAGCTTTAGAAGGTGCAGATGTCCATGTATTTCATCCAGTGTTAGAGAAAATGGTGGAACTAGAGGACGGTCCATTTGCCCCTATCTTTTTTGAAAATGAAGTCTATCAACTAGTAGTTCATTCTAAGACAGGGAAAGACCTGTCCTTTTATCATGATCACCCGTTAGTCCAAAAATCAGTTAGCAAGGAAAAAGTGGGAGATATCACCTTTTTGATGGGACAGCTGCAATTTATGAATGAAGTCGGCTTAACGCAATTTAATATCCTGGATGGTAACCAAATGCTTGCTGACATTACGATCGAACTGTTCCCTACAAAACTTGATTATAAAGAAGATTATAAGCGCCTGTTGGATGAAGTAAGCGAAGAAATATATAACTTAGCGTTTCATTTTATGAAAAAGACGTTTATCGGGGCTTCTAAGATTTCATCTAAATCCCCTTCTCCAGCAGAGTTTTACAGATTACTGAATCATTATTTTAAACAATTCATAAATGCCATTCAACTCATTGAAAGGCAGCCTCACCATCAATTAAAGACGGAATATCACAAGGTAAGAGGCGATCAATTAAAAAGAACGGATAGCCGATCGCGGCAATATTTACGGAAGAGGCCCTATTTGTTCAAAGAGACCAGCAATGGTATTACCATAGATGACAAGCAACGAATGCCAGAAAGAGGGTTGAACGCCAAGAAAATTCTCTCTTACGACACACTAGAAAATCGCTTTGTAAAATTCATGGTAATACGTTTACAAGATAAGATTAAATCCTTAAGTCGTAGCGTCGAACGTTATTTAAGCAATTCCCCTACTGCTGATCGTTCGATACTGGATGAATTAAACTACATGCAAAAGAAACTGCAAGCTATTGAAAAGTCACCCTTCTGGCGACAAATCAGTAGACTAGATCGCTCTGTACTCACCCTAGTAATGCAAATGAAGCAAGGCTATCGTGATGCTTATATGATTTACTTAGTTTTATCACAAGGCCTCTCGCTTCAAGGTGAGATCTTTAAAATGTCAGTAAAAGACGTAGCTACCCTTTATGAATATTGGACGTATTTAAAAATGGGACAAATACTGCATAACAAGTATGAAGCGCTCGATCAGGACATTATTAAAATTAAAAGAAATGGCTTATTTGTGGACCTTGACCAAACCAAGTCTGCTCAACGAAGATTCCGACACCCTTTAACCGGAGAACTCATTACACTTGGCTTCCAGGAAAAGCACAGGGCTTCTCCAACAGTTAGCCAAAAGCCAGATATCATGTTGACTGTAGAAAAGAAAAACCACCCTTATGCTTATCAGTATATTTTTGATGCAAAATATCGGATTGATTTTGGACAGACAGAAAAAGAAGTCTCCACTCCTGGTCCAATGGAAGACGATATTAACACGATGCACCGCTACCGTGACGCCTGGGTTTATAAAAATAACGGACCTTATGAACGCTATGCTTTTGGTGCTTACGTGTTATTCCCGTGGATGGACGAAGAAAATTATGAAACACATCCTTTTTACAAAAGTATCGATGAAGTAAATATCGGCGGATTTCCATTTTTGCCAAATACGATCCGCCTGGTTGAGGAATTTCTGGAGCATTTAATTGAAAGTAGTCCTGAGGATCTACAGACGCAAGGCATCTTGCCAAAAGGAGCGCTTGAATATTGGAAGTCTTCTCTTGATGAAAAGGTACTTGTAGGAGTGGTTAATGACAGTCGACGATTTACTGCTCATATCCAGCATCGCTTCTATCATATTCCGTTAAACCAATTAAAGAGCGGCTGGCAAAAGGCAAAGCACATCGCTCTCTATGTTACTCAAAAGGCTGCAGAAAGTGGAGCACCTAATGGTATCACCTATTATGGAGAAATAACTAATGTGGAAATCATAAAACGACATGAACTGAAGGAAGTTCCTAGCCGCTCCCACGAGTTGTATGTAAAGTTTACAGTGAAAAAGTGGAACGCACTAAAAAACACCATCCGTCCGGTTGGATATGGTATTCAAGTATATACATTAACTACAATCACAATGTTGAAACATGCCAAAGACCTACCAGAGTTATTTATGAAATCTAAGACTGAGCTAAAGCTGTGGCGTTTCCTAAGGAGGTATTCGAACAAAGTTCAGACAAGACTGGACAATACGCATTTAGATAATTCCACAGGTTTGGAGTCGTTTGGTATTGGGAGTAGCACAATCAAATTAGATGAAACTAATAATCATGTTATCATTATTGATCCATACGGAAACTTTATTACAGAGTCACTAAAAGAATTTAAACGGACTCCTGTCCCTATTTATAAAAAAATCCAGAGAGTGTTAGTGAATAATAATAAACCGCAGCATTCTGTTTGAACAGCTTACTGCGGTTTATTCCTCAACCTCAATCAAGTAAATTCTTTCTCGAAATGACCATCTTTTTACCTGCTTCTTCCTCCTTTTTCTTTATAGCTTCATCCTATTAAGACCATCCAGCTAAAATTTTTCTTATAATAATGTTAAAAGTAATTATTCAACTAATAAAGAAGGGTAGTTTTTTTCCATATATTTCTGTGTTTCTCTAGTGATGTTTCTAATATATATTACTAACTCAGCAATAGCTTTATTCAACTCTTCTTCTGAATATTCATTTCTTTCATTTTTAATTGCAATAACCTGAATCCATTTTTCTTCAAGGCCTTTTGGGACAATGAACCTGTTTTTCTTTAATAATTCATCCATTTTATTTATATCAGGCTCTTCCCAAGGGAAGTCATACGTTGGTCCATTCAATATTGGATTATTAAATTCATTCCATCTTTTTTTCACCTTGTTTTTATCACTTTTTAAGAGTATATACAATATAATTTCCTTACTCAATTTTTTAAATAATATTTTTTTGTCACCCTTATAAGCTACAAAAGACTCTATTTTCACTTCATGCAAAATATTATTTAAAGGAATATATAATTCTTTATATCTTCTTCCAGCCAAATTTGCTTTGCCAATTTTTTTAGTTTTATAAGTATTGTAAACCCACTTAATAAAGACTAAAGTATTGGCAGCTATCGAACTGATAATTAACCAGTTAGTCTTAAGAAAAATCATTAACGAATTAATTTCCACAACGATACCCCACGAATTAAAAAAATTTTAAAAGACAAAAATTAAAAACACCTTATAATGATATAACCATTTGATATTAAGTAATAGACGGCAATATTTTGGGGATAACCTCCAAACTCTTTATTAATTAGATTGGCTACTTCTAACAGAATTAGACGCATTGCTCATAACATATAATGGTTCTCTGGAAATTATTACACGCTGGAAGTAATTAGTATTAATTAGAGTTATAGATGTTGAAAATATATTATGAATAAAATTTCGTAACGTAAACATTATTAAGATATCATTAAAAGATTTCACTTCAGTACTAAACAACGAATAAACATTTTTCGGTTCAATAATTTCTTTTTCAATATATATAATTTTTTCACTGTTGAATCATGTGGCTTAGCTATTGCATACATAGTATTCGTGGTTTTATGTACTATTGCATTTCTTAAATCTGCTAGTTCCCACAAGTCATTTTCGTATCTCCTTACAACTGCATTACTTTTTTTGATTTATTAATCAAATTTGAAAAGATTCGTGTGAAGTTGCACCAACATAATCTTTTAAAAACCTCTCAATTTTATTAAACGATACCAAAAAACAATCAGAATTTCTCACACAAATCCCCCCAATTCAAAGTAGTTACTGTTATAAGAAGTTAATCTACTCATTGTATAAATCATCTAAGAAATCAACATTTATTTGATAAATTTCATTGACTTTAACTCTTTTTATCCATTAATACCTCTTTAAGTTGAGAAGTATTAATCCAGTGTTCTATTAATTTAGTTAAAGTATCTGATTGTTTTTCGTCCAAAGGAATCCCCAACTCAAATTGTGTATTAAAGCCTCTTTTACTAAAATTTGCAGACCCCATATATCCTCGAGAGTTATCAGCTAAGAGTAATTTCGCATGAAAAGAAAGCTTATCATCAATAGTTTTATATACACTTATTTGCTTACGTTCATTTGAATCTAAATGTTTAAACAAATAATCAAAAGCATTTTGGTTTTGTTCATTCAATAAATCATTTACAACCCAAGTTATTCTAACAAATGAGTTTTTATATAATAGAGCCTTCAAACTTGTAAATAAATTAATCATTCCTGAGACTGAGTAGTATGGAGAAAAAAATATAAGTTTATCATTTGTTGTTTGAATTAGCTCTTGGATAGAGGTATTTAAATAATCAAATGTACTGGTTATATTTCTTGGGATATTTTCCAATTGGTTTTGTGGCATAGTCCATAATAAATTATCAGTTTTTTGGGTTATTTTTTCATAATTAAATGTACTAATTTGATGAGTGTTTTCTAAAAATCTTTGCAATAAAATATCATCTGTTACTAGATAAACATTATTATTTTTTTTTACTAACTCTTCTTCTTCTAATATAGAGAATAATGCTCTTACAATATTATGATCTACATTATAACCTTCATATTTCTTCCATAAATCTAATGAAAAACCACTTGGAAAAGCAAAGTGTAAATACCGAAATAATCCTGCCCACTTACCTATATCTTTTTCAAGACTATGGCTTTTTATTATGTTTACTAACCTCTCCAAAATAATAATCCTTTCTATGTTAATTCATGAAATCATCTAATTTTTTCGAATAAAAACCTACAATTTCTTTTCCACCAATGTTTCCACCCATTAGTAAGTTTCTACTCAACGCCCTGTTAAAATGATCACATGAAAATTTCAGATAAGAACAAGCATGGCAAGCCCCTTGTTGCCCTTTACATATGGGGTCATATAAGCATGTTTGTGATTTTTCATAAGTATTTCTTATCCATCTTTCCAGATCATTTTCAAATGCGGCTATTAAAGCACCCATTCCTCCTCCTTGAAGTTTCGATACATAAATAGCCCCTGAAAGTGCAGAAGGGAATATATATTCTGCCATGCTATCTACATCTAATCCTATGATAGATTTACCTGCGTGAAGCAACATATGCATTAATGTATGGGTCAGTTGAAAAGTTATTATAGTTGCAAATAAATCTTTATTGTTAATATAATCTGAGGGATCCATCATTGCCAAATCTTGTTTATCCTTACCAGCCAACTCTAATTTACTATATAGCATTGTATGGGCTTCTTTACTATTTTCAGGATTTTTCTTTCCCTCTATTAAGCTATTGAGTTCTAGCCATTTATATATTCTTAAAGCATCCATCTTAAATACTATTGCTTCATTTTCATTTTTGAGGACAGGAATAAGAGTATAAGGTCTTGAACTTATATTATGAGAAAAAGGATTTAGAATAGATTTATTTCTATCAAATGATTTTCTAGTGTAACCTATTCCTAAAGTAATTACCGGAAACTTCTCTAATAAGGCTACTTCTTCAATTCCTAAATTTCCTAATTCTTTTTTTGCGTTAAACAGAGTTGTTTCTTGTACATAGTCTCCTCTTAAACTTGATTCCTCTATTTTTTTATTTAGAGTTTGACCACCATTTTCATACCAAGTGTATAAAAATTCATGAAGCAACCTATCATTTACTACATTATCTTTTGGAAACTCATTATTGAAAATATCATTTATTTCTTTTATTATCCCTTCTTCTGAATATTGTGTGCTTATATTTGCTTTCTTCAATGTATTCAAAATAATTTCCCGTTCACTTTCATTACTAGCGGAATTTAACATCGCTTGAATTGTGTCGTTTTCATTTTTTAATTCAAAGTTTTTACCGTAATCATCAGTTTTTATTGAATTTAACCCTAATAGCCCTGCCATTTGTATGAATGGGAAATTTTCATTATTTCGCCTGTCTATCATTTTTTCTTGTTCTAAATTTACCATAGTCAGTAATGCTGGATAATGAATATCCCCCTCAGCTAAATGAGTACCACCTAAAAAGCGTTGATTATTCTTTTTCATGTCATTCGTTATGGGTAATTGTGTGGTTTTTGTTCCTAATTCTCCAAGAGATTTATGATTCTTATAATTATACCAAGTTGCTGTAGTAAACCTTCTTGTATCTTTCATCCTTATTCCATCATACTTGTCATACCATTTTTTCGCGTTTTTATTTTTCTTTACAGATATGGACTGTAAGTCTCCATTTTTATGGATTAGTGCATACGGATATTGTTTAATATTACTTTTCTTACAAAACTGGCATCTAAGTTCCGGGTTTTTTCGTGAAATATCTTCTATAGAGTAGTATTCATGAACGTTATTACAATTTTGGTTTTGACAATAAAAAACAAATGGAAACAGAGAGTACTCAACCTCATCTACTTCTCCAAAATAATAAAGTTCATCTACATCTGGGAATAAGTTATTGTTTAGATCAGAATTTAATGACCAATCTGAAACATATTTCTTTACAGCTTTAAGTAAATGGCTAGTATTTTCACTTAACTTATTAACCTTTAAATTTGTTACTTTATACCACCTTTTATCTTCCATGAAAACTGATTCTGGAAGGTGTCTAAACATTATTTGACTTTTTCCTCTTTTTATTTTTCTCACTAATCTTTCCTCCTTTCACTTACTAGAGAAGCATTTCTTAAAATATGTGAAGTTTCAGTATCCATTCTAAGTTCAATACCTTCTTCTATATCTCTAAAACTTGTAATAGGATTGAGTGCTTGTTCATCTTTTAGTTTTATAGTTGATGATTTAGTTAATAACAAATGTTCTTTTTCTTTGAATAATTGTTCTACTAATACATTTACTTTAGTTTTAGCTGCTAGCGTAAAATAATCGTTGTCTGTTCCGTAAATACGTTTCAACTGCTCAATTAAATGCAATCTCACCGAATTATTTCCACTTGTATTCAAAGCAACATAATCACGAAATAAGCCACAATTATAAATAGTCTTATTATGATTTTGTGAATGAATGTTTAAAAGTATTCCAGATAGTAAGCCAGGCAACGACCTCTCCACTGCCTTTAAGGAATGCCGATTAATTGGAACTGGGTCAACTAGTCTATCCATAAACTCATGATTTTGCATAAAAAATTGATATTGTGAACGTTCTCTTAAGTCATTTGGCCTAAAACTTACTAGTACTATGCCAACATGGGATCTAGCAGATCTACTAGATGCTTGTATATACTCAGCTTGTTTTGATGGCATACCAGCCATAAAGAAATTGTTAATTCTATCGAGGTCGACACCGTGACTAATTAAACTTGTAGCTATTAGTAAATTAAGCTTTTCTCTAAAATTCACTTCAACACCTTGTGACTCAATTTTATCCATGACTTCAATTATTTTATCCATATCATTTTCGCCAGTTAAAATTTCAGACTTCAAGTTTATTCCTAGCGACTGCAACTCTTCCACTCTTCTAGATATATCATTTCCAGTAGCTTTTTTATTAACATAGATTGTAGATAGATCATAAAGTGAGAGAAGTTCTTCAAAATCCTTCTCAGATTTTATAGTCTCAAAATTAAAGTATTTATAATTGCCTGTAGAATATAGCCTCTTTATTTCATTTTGATATAAATACAGCGTTCTACCAATTACCTCCTCTTGCGAACGAGAATGAGGTAATACCCCCAAGTACAGTCTCCTTTTAATTTTGGGAGTACTTGTTGCATAAAAAGACTCCCCTTTTTTATATCCCATTGACGGATACTTTCTCGGTGGACGTAAGTATAGATGATTAATATGATGTTCATACGATTCAATAGTTGCTGTTGCAGCAATGATTTTTGGTAAATGAGTTTCACTTTTCCCAAAAGAGCGAGCCATTTCGTTTAATGCTCCTTCATAGTGTCCATTAAGAGCACCTAATTCTTCTTTAAGTAAATGTAATTCGTCTTGTATAAATAATAATGGCACAGGATCATAAAATGTTTTTCTAATATCTTGCACTATCTTTTTGTGCTTTAAAGTTGACTTTGCTTGTTCATTACAAGACTGATATTCATCGTACATTCCTACAATACATCTATCTGAGTAATAGCCATGCTTAGAACATATCCCTCCAACTTGGCCAAAAATATGAGAGAATTCTCTATACCTTCCTAATATAGCTAGCTTATCAACCGTTCCACACAACACACTTGGTACAAAACGATAAACTTCTGAATCAGTAATATATACAGGGATATGCCCCTTCAAAATATTACTTTTTGCCACAAAGCAATTATCATTTGTACACCTATGTATAAATCTCCAAGCACTCTGATCAAACTCTAAATTTAATTTATTTTTGCACATTGGACATTTATGAATTAGCATTTTCCGCATTTTTGTTCTCTCATTTTCAAAATACTTTTTCATTACTTTTCCCTTAAGAAAATTATCTGTATTGCTTCCTCCTGCGAAAAAACCTATTGAAAAAGGCACTCCTTTATCTATAAAATTATTTTCTTGTCTATACTTCTCTGCGTATATAATAACTTTTGCCAATCGATCTAACTGGTTCTTTGAAAGCATTCTAAGAGGGAATCTAATCCAAGAGCTACATCCCCTTTGCTTACCTCTTAAGCGATCATAAAATAAAGTAGTAATAATTAAACCAAGATAAGCCTCTGTTTTACCTCCTCCAGTGGGGAACCATAAAACATCAGCATATTGGGAGGATTTATAAATTTCCTCTTTCCTATGTTCATCTTCAGACATTTCCCTATAGTACAAACTTGGTAAAATCCTAACAATAAAGACAATTTGGAAGAGCCTCCAAGAATCATATTTTCCTTCTACTGATTCATGAAAGACCTTATTCATTATTATAAAAGCGTCCAATAACTTCTGTTCTTTTTTTAAAGAATATATTCCTAATGCAAAGGATTCAATTTCTTCCTCAAACTCTTTCATATCTTTAATACACTTTTTCAATTCATCTTCAGTGCTAAACTTAACTTCTTGATCACCTTTATTATCAATAAAACCTTTCCATTGATGATGAAATTTTTTCATCTCATATAAAATATTTTCTAAAGATGTAAATAAGGTATCCTCAGTAAATAGGTCTGTAAACTTCACCGCTAAATCTGACTTAGTACGATAATAATCTTGAAAGAATGAAGGTATTGATTCTGTATAGAGAAAAAGGTTTTCTTTCTTATAATTTGATAAACCCACACAATTAATGCCTTTCACTTTATACTCTTTATCGAATTTATAATCATCTATCGCACCATCAAATTCAAATGACACATGATTCCCTTTTTCCAAATTTATAGCAAATGTGGTATCAAAAAACTCCAGTGAGTGACCACTTGGTTTTTCCCCCTCTTGAAGGTTTGGTACTAAAGTTTGATTAATTAGATTACAGCTTACCTTAATTAAGTCTTCTCCATGCTTTCCTTTATAAAACACTGGATCAATAAAAATACGTCCATCCCAATCAGGAAAGTTTAGATTTTTATCTCTAATTTTGTTAATGAAGTCATTGAACTCTTGATAATCTGCAGGCTTTTTATTTAGTGCAACTACCCCAGTTTTAGCTATATAGTCTTCTTTTACTGAAAAACTATCCTCTCTATCTGATAGTTTTATAGTCGCTTTTTCAATAAATTCTCTAAGAGATAATTCCTGTTTTTCTAAATTGTTTATATCTATATTAAATTCAAGGTTAAATTTTACTTCATATTGTTCATATCTTTCTAATAATTTTAACCCTTTATCCCTATCTTGATTTTCCGGTTTTATTGTTTGTTTGTGTTCAATATAATCTTCATTTAAATAATCAAGTGAATCCATTTGTTGTTTAAACTCTGGAAAAAAGCGCGGATAAAGATTAAACTTACCTGATATAGTACCTTTCACGATATCCTCACTTGGACCAACTAAAAACTCTAAGCCCATGTTACAGTTCTTAGCCAAACTTTTAAATTGAGGCTGGGGATCGACTCCATTTTCAGTTGATACTTGATTTGTAAACTCATAATTTGGGAAGAGCACACCTGAAAAAAACCTTTTAGAAGGTTCTTCACCAGTAACCAAATATTCTTCTGAACCTTTAAGCCCCTTCTTTAATACGTTCTCCATATGTTCCACGAATTTTTTTTCATCATTGTTTTTTAAAATTTGATTGCTTTCCATATTTAACAATGCCTCCTTTATAGAACTCTTCACACTTTTTACTGGTTAAAACCTTACCTACTATACGTGCATCTGCACTATATTCTTTTTCGGCTTCTACTTGTTCTACTTCAAAAAAGCTCAATAAATCCATAAGGTCGTTCTTCGAAATTCTAATTTCATTTCCTAGGTCAATCCAACCTAAATCCTCTAACCATCCACTCCCAATATATTCTCCCGCTTGTTCAGACGCCATTTTCCCAAGGGATTTCCCTAATGCAATATGAATTCCCCATAGCTCTTTCATTGCTTTAAATATTGATTGAACACGGTCTAGATACTTCTGGTCTTCTAATAAAGTAGCAATTGCTAAAAGATTTTTATATGATCTAACTAAATTCACATTACCATTAACCCAATTAGATACTGTTAGAGTTGACTTTACTTCCCCCCCAACCCTATTAATTTCATTAAGTATTAATTCTTGAGTGTGTCTTTTATAATTACCACTTCTATGATATTTGTGCCACAAAACATTCATCATATCTTTCCATTCGCTAATATTTGACTCTATCCATCGCATAAATAATGTATTTGATGATAATTTTAAAACTTCATTAAACAGCTCTTCTCTTTCGTCTTTGTTAATTTTAATCCAAATATCACCAGATTTAAGCTCCAAAGGCTTTACATTTTTAACCTCATCTTCATTAAATAATTTAGCCTTTACTTTCTGTTCGAGTGGTAAGAACGTATATTTATCATTAACACTATGAACAAACTTCTCCTTGATTCTTATTTTCACACAATTGAAAAATACACTCCCTTGAGTATCAATAGTTGAATTCACTATTTCTGATAAGTTAATATTCTCGTCACTTATTCCTTCACTAATTATTTTTATTAACCTTTGGTCATCAAAACGTTCGATTATCTTATTTTTTGTCTCAATTGAGGAATCCATATTGCCTTTAACCAACTCATTTAAGTTATACTCATGGTGTTTAATATCAAAAATTAAATTATTTACAGAAGTATAATTTAAACTATCGCCAAACAATTTGTAGAAGCTATTTTTAAATTGCTCTCCATATGGGTTATCTTTAATTTTATTTATTTGATACTTTAATAAAGGTAGCTCATTATAAAGTTCCAATATATTCATTTCAGTCTTATTTGAGTAATAAAATGAACTAATATACTTTTTTACCCAAGGGTTAGTTAAAATTATTACATCTGGTTCAAGTGATTCTTCTAAATATATTTCTTTAATTTGTTTTTCAGCCCATTCTTTTTGTGTTACTACATCAATCTTATTTAGCTGATCTAAGCCTAATTCCATATAACTTCTCAACCAAACTTTCAATTCATTAGAAATAATCTTTTCTGAAACAATAATAAGTATTTTCTTATTATCTTTTAGATTATTATTTAATACTTCACATAATAGAACTCCTCTTGGAGTTGCATCCATTTGATATAAATCTTCATATACATCCCTGACACAATCAATTAAATCTGGCATTAGTGTATGAGTTATTACTTCTTCTTCAAAGTCTTCGCTAGGAATCTTTGAAAAAGTATTTATGAGTTCTTTTATTGTAGGTTTAGTACTAGGCCATAACGTCCTCTCATACCAGTTTAAAGGTATAGGACTAGAAAGAATTTTTGTAAATAAACTACTAATTTTTTTAAAGCTCTTAGGCTGGTAGCCATTTTTTTTATAAGACTTAGAAATGAGACTATATATATAAGAAACTTTTTCGTGAAAACTTCTCATACCTCTAACTGAATTTATATTAACTATTTTTCGGGCCTCTTTAATAAATGGAATAGAGGTTTGCAAGCTCCATGCTGAAGAAATTGGGCTAGGTAAAGATTTTTTGTTTAACTGAAAGGTATTTGTAAGTTCTTCTAAGGTATTGTAGGTGATTGGAATACTTAAACCTATTCTATTAGCTATGGTTAATGAAGTATCATCATTACATGGCCCAACAACAATCACATGTTCTGCTTTAGATTGAGCCCACTTTAGAAGATTCAATGCTCTTTTTCGGTGATGAAATGGTAGAAGGTCAATTATAATAACTTGTGGTTCTTTTTCTAATTTCTCGGGAAGCTTATGTCTATATGCACGATAAAATGCAATCCAGGGTAGACTATCATCTTTCAAATTTTGTTTTCTTTTCTCAGAAGAAGAATCATTAAAGTTAAACAACTTAAATTTATCAGCCTCAATATTAAAAATATTTACAAACTTTCTCAAAAAGTTCTTGTTAATTGAGGTTCTCCATATGTGTGATAGCATTTCTATATTATCTGAAAGCACTAATATTCCAGTACCCGGTTTAAATCGGCCCTCATTAATTTTAGTCAAACTCCCTGCTAAATGCTGTAGTACTAAATGAAAAGATAATAATAATGAAAAGCCATAAGAGTACGGAGGTATAGAATAAATGATATCACCTTTATTCTTTTCTTTCTTAGACTCTAAAAAGGCCTTAAAAGAAGTTGTTAAAATAATATTATCTATATCGAACACTTCTACTTTAGCAGTTTTTTTATCTGAATCCAGAGTTTGAATTGATTCAGTTAACCCATACTTTTCATGATTAAGCATACCTCTTGCATAATCACTATTAGAAAACTCCAGAAAATTACTCAAATCATCTTCTTTTATATTTTCATTCAAAACAATCTTGTTTGGGGTGATAGATTTATTTGCCTCCAGCCTCTGCTCATTAGTTAATCGGTTCAAAATAACCACCTCTTAAATACATATATTTCTATTTTAAAGTAATCTAAGTACTAACAAAAGGTTTTTCCAATTTTTGCACCATTTCTTTAACGAATTTTTTGAATATTATTTGTGTTCAAAAACAAACAATACCCCTTCATGCAGTGCATGAGGGAGTATTGTTTGTTTTAAAAAACATTAAATTATTGTTCAACAGTTAAGCCAAAAAACTATAAGATATGGTGTTACATGAAACGAAGCTCCAAAATCATATATACTGCTAACTTTAAAAATTGTATTTCTTCAATATTTTCTTTGACCTTAAACTGTAATTGAGGTCAGGAGCAACACCTTTATACAATACTAACACTCTGTCTATAGATGTAGCTTTCCCTTGAGTCTTTCCCCAAATCCTAGTTACTTTATCTTTAGATGGGAGGTGATCTTCAACTATTCCATAAAGGTTGAGATTTGTTTCAAATTTGACATTCTCCCAAACATACTCTGCTAAGTTCAATGGGTCTTTACCTGGTTTTGCTACATCTCCAATAACGAAGCATGCTAATCCTCCATCTTGCAAAACTTTTTCACTCTCTCTAATTATATCAAGCATGAAATTCACATATCCGGATAGTGTATGATTATCATCTAGCTTTAAGCTTTTATCGATTAAATCAATATCCTCCCCTAATAACCACAATCTAATCCAATTGAATGTTCCATAATTAACAACCTTTAGGTAAGGTGGAGAAGTGAAAATCATTTTTACATTTTCGTTTTGTATATGCTCATTTTTAATTCGAGAAAAATTCTTAGCATTTTCTAAGTATGAAAACCCTTGTTCTACTGGCTGATTATCTTTATATACCCTTTGTACTTTTTTTAATAGTTGATCAAACACATCTACCTTGGGCTTAACTAGTCCATGTTTTTCTATGTAATTTTTCACATAGTTTGGTGACATTGAAAATGTATTAGGCATACTAATTGATAAATAACTTGTACCAGACTTATTAACTTTCCCGTGCATAATACCTGTTAAGCAAGCTAATAAAAATATATCTGCATTTGAGCAATTTTCTTTCCAATTTGAGAACTTCTCTTTTATAAATAATAATTGTGGCAAAGTAAGTTCATTATCATATAACATTTTAATTTTCAAGGGAATTTTGTTTATCTGCGTTATATCAGGTTTAACATACTCATTTCGTAACTCTTCTACTCTTTTATATAACTCCTCTACACTTGGGGGGGTAGTTTTTGCTCTAGTCAATAAATATGCCAATGGATTTAAATCAACACCTATACCAATTCTGCCTGCTATACACGCTTCTAATGGAGCGGTTCCTCTGCCGGAAAAAGGATCAAGTACTACATCTCCTTGTTTAGTAAACTGTTCAATGAAGTATCTAGGTACCCCGGGAGGAAACATTGCTAAGTAAGAGCAAATCGGATGAAAACTATGTCCCCACCTTTTAGGCATATCCCTCCAACTATATGATATTTTTCTTTTTTTATCTGGATAGTTTAACATTACCACCATAAAACACACCTCATGACTGGTTTTAACAATATAATATACAATGATTTTAACATAAAATACTAATTATAGACTTAACTCCATCTATTATATCAATTTTGTTCATCTATATTTCTTTATAATTTCATCAAAACGTTCGCGAAGCTCCTTTCTTTTTCTTGAATGATTTGCTTTAACTTCCTAAATTGTACTTAATTTTACTTTTTTCTTTCTCTTAAACTGTACTACCTTTTCTTTACCTTCCTGCATTGCAACCTTCCTTAATAAATTGATATATAAAAATAAGCGCCTGACCCCCCACTGCAGTAAAGCGTTAACACACTGGGGGGTTAGGCACTTTTTTTCGGATAAGGCATATGGATGCCTCCGCCTGCTCCATAGTTATTGATAAACACTTGGCTGGATCGAATGTGATCAGAGGGGCTCCGCCAACGTTTTCGCTCTGTTATCAGCCCATAATCGGTGTCATTGGCAAGGCGGATCGCTTCGTCTTCCCCATCAAATTCGAATACAGTAAAAAGAAGAGCTATTCCAGCTCTTCTTTCGAATCTTTAACTCCTAATTATATTACTTTTGAAGGATAAGGATATCTTCTCTTAGATCATATTTGTGAGATGTACTCTTCTTGTGTTGCCACAAAAGGATCTCTGAGCTACTGTAACCGATTTTCAATCCTATTTCTTCAAGTATTTTTGCTGTTTGTATATGAACCATCTTAAAGGCATGTGAATCGCTCACTAATAAAGCAATCTTGCCGCCAGGTTCTAAAACTTTATAGCATTCCTCAAGAGCCTTAAACATTCCTCCAAAGTATTCCCAGACCAGTTTTGTATATAATTTTTCAAATCCGCTAGTTGCACCATCATGGTCAAGTCTTTCTTGGATCAGGTCTGTAACTTCTCTTATACTTTGTAAATCTTCTACAGTCTCCCTATCATTATCATCTTTATATATATTAGTTGTAGAGCCTCTAATCATTCTCTTTTTAATAGTTCTAAATTCTTGTATGTCACTTGCTAGCTCATCAAAGATTAGTTCTAACCTTGTATGTTTAGTATACTCATGATCACCTGGATATGGTGGTGAGGTAATCATTAATTTTACTGAATTAGGTTCATAATAGTCACTAATTTTCCTTGCATCTCCAAGGTGTACAGTTGAAGGTGTGTTTTTTTGTTCCTGATTTAATGATTGCAAATCATTTATCATTCTGTTTATCTTTTCGCTAAAGACACTATATACATCTACATCATCTTTAGCTTTTTTCACACCAAAGCCAGGACCATAACTCACATTAGAAATTGGGACTAAAATTGATGATAATGACATTTTAAATAAATCAGTATACTCACTATCAATAGTATCTTTTATTGCCTCTTTTATTATATGCGCTTTTACAAATGGTTTGTCTGACATATATCTTTCTGAAAGCATTTCAGGTCTATATTTATCTGCATATTCTTTAAAATCTATTAGATGAATACTGTTATCAAAAATTGACATTTGTGAGTGTGAATAATCTTGCTCTGCAGTCCAGTCAACTTTCGAAAATTCCTGTTCAACTTTTTCTAGTAATTTATTTTTATTCTTAATGATCCCCTCAATGTCTCGAGTCCAGTCCAATTTAACTGATGCAGCAAAAGCCATAAAATCATTTGCATCTACTCCACTAGAAGGGATACCAAGATATTTACAAGCTACTAATGTAGTCCCTGAGCCCATGAATGGATCTACTACAAAATCTTGATGAGTAATATTTTCTCTCTCCAACATAAACTCTGGAAACTTAGGCGTATATCCTAATACAAAATTATACCAATTATGAAAAGGAAAATTATTAGCAGAAGATGCCCTTCCACTTTGAGTATCAATAATGGGTTCTATATCTATCTTTTTTAATTCATCACAAACTGGACAGGTTGTTCTGGTGGGTGGGTGATATGTAAAAGCCATGTAGTTTCTATTCCTTTCTGTTCGAAAACTCTAATGTGTTTAGTCACTTATATCAAACATCATTATAACAGAAAAGAACATTTTAAATCAAAGCCAAGCTGTAATTTGAGGATCAAAAGTAACTTTAATGAATTTGTACATTTTTAATTCTTCATCCTCTTCCTCAAATAACCCTATATCTATTCCATTTATAACCATGCGTACAGCTACAGGAATTATATCCATGTGAGGCATTTTACTTTGTATGGTTTTATAACCACCTAAGAGTTGAACTAAATTAATATCATCTCCTGTACTTAATGCTTTAGCCTCACAAGGAAAGAGAGTGTCATGCTGTTCGCTATAATACAAACCATCTATTTCATTTGGTTGCCACTTTTTAGGGTTTTGTACCCTTATTACTTGATTAGGCTTATTATAAAAGGCATGGGATAACACATCACAATAGTCAATAACAGAAAATAAAGCGCCTTCATCTCTGCCTAAAAGTCCCTTATTTATAATTGAGTGAGGAACAGTATTTTCTATTACTACTTCCAGATCAGGGATTGATGGCCATTCCAACCAAGCATTAATAGATTTACCAACACCCACATAAACAAACTCACCTGCTAGATTACCCTGTGGAGATCTACCAGTTCTTTTCCTAAGATCATATCCATGTTCATAAATTGTATCGGGTAGTCTAGATGCTATCCCTGTATTTTTCCTTGTCAAGTCTAAAATTGTATTTGATATTGATACTGGTTCATTAATACCGCATGCTCTATATCCTTCTGCAATATCACTTAATGTAAATAGATGATCTTCCCCTATTCCTTTCTTACCATTGTCTGTTTTTTTATTGAAAATGTACTCTAGCATAGGATGTTTTTTTGACCTATACTTTTTCCCATCATAATAAATAGGCATATTTTAAAATTCCTCCCCCTCATTAAATTCTACTAACTCACTTAAAGACACTTGCAAAGCTGTAGCTAATTTATAGAGATTAATTAAGGAAATATTTCTTTTCCCTGTTTCAATCTCTGTATAATATGACCTTGTGAACCCTGCCTCCTCTGCTAGTTGTTCTTGTGTGTAATTCTTTTTAACCCTAATTTCCTTTAAATGCTTACCAAAGTTTTTTAATACTGTATTATGTAAATTGCTATTCTTTTCCATAATATTAATGTTGCAAAGTTTCGCCACTTTATCCACCTGATATAAGTGACATTGTTTCAATTTGATTGCAAAACTTAATTACAAAAAATAAAAAAAAGCCTTAAGCATATAACGGCTTAAAGCCTTTAGCAATGTAATTCAGTTCTTATACTCATAAACATCCTAAAGTACAAATATTATTTCTTAATCATGTACCTTGTTCCATTTAAATGCTAGTCATGTTTATGGTACTTCTAACTAAATTTAATTTTGATAGATCACTCTTTTAACTATATAAGAAAATCAAATATGCCTGACCCCACTACACTAAAGCGTGAAATTTTGTGGCAGGAACTATATAATTCTTAATCTACGACCTTTACAGGAAATCAGGTCTGCCTTTCCAAATGTAATGATCTTTAGTGCGACCAAAAATGGAATGAGCAAATCCCGCGAAAAGAAAGCGCCTGACCCCCACTGCAGTAAAGTGTTAACTACTGGGGGGCAGGCACCACATTTCCAGCCTCTACGTCACAGAATAAAAAAGTTGTCTGGAACTCTATTAGGAAACTTATTAAATATTTGATAATTACCAAGTGATTTTTGGTGATGAAGTAACTTTCGCACCTTGGATGATGTCATCTGCACCTGTTCCTACACCTATTTGCAAATCATAGAGATGAAACAATGTACCGTAATCGTCTTTTGATGGTGATTCCAGTTCATCATAATTAAATGAAACATTAGAGGATAAGTTCCTTACAAAGTTATCGCCTAATTCCTTACGTGTCTCTTCATTGAGACTTGCTCCTACTTGGAGGGTCATCGTTATCTCATCGCCGTTTACTTCAATATAAGCATCCTTTACGCCCTCGTACCCCATTATAGTATCATAGGTCATTTCTTTCATTTCTTCTGTAATTTCTACATCATCTGATTGTATAGTAGTTTCTTCTTCACTTACTTCTTTGGTCTCTTCTTCTTGCCCATTTGTAGTTTCTTCTCCAGTATTTGTTTCATTTTTTTCTGTAGATTCTGAAGCATCCTCGGAACAAGCTACTAACAGAATAGCAAATAAAAGCATAATTATGACTAACATTCTCTTTTTCAATTGTGTATTCTCCTTTCTTGATATCGTAAAATTAGAAATGCCTTCAAAATTATACCATCGTATAATTATTAGTCAAACGCTTATTACTAGGGACTTACACAATTTTATATAGTCCCTTTTGTATTTCCAGTTCTTGCAATAAAAATAAAAAGAGTGCCTGACCCACACTGCAGTAAAGCGTTAACTCACTGGGTATCAGACACTATTTTATCCAATAGTGACTACCAATACAATCACAATTCCAATACCTGTATACAAAAATGACCGGCAGTCAGCCGGTCTTTCGTTATACCATCATTCTAATAAAAATGTACCGTCGTTTCAGCTGGTTTCGTTTCCGATAAAATTTTTCCGTGGCGGATCGAGTAACGGACAGCCGACTGCTTTCTTACCGCTTCGTATTCATCTTCGGCATCGAGTATAATCAAGTTGGCTGGTCGACCTTCGTCTAAGCCATACTTGTCTCTCAGGTTTAAAATCCTGGCACTATTTTCAGTAATGAAGTCCATGCCCTGTTTGATTTGATCATATCCCATCAGGTGGGAGAGATGGAGCCCCATATGAAGAACTTGCAGCATGTTGCCTGTTCCGAGCGGGTACCACGGATCGAAGATGTCATCGTGACCAAAACCTACGTTGATGCCGGCTTCCTTTAATTCTTTTACCCTCGTTAAACCTCTCCGCTTTGGATAGCTATCGAACCTGCCCTGCAGATGGATGTTGACGAGGGGGTTAGCGATAATATGAATGCCGGACATCTTCAACAGACGGAACAACTTCGATGTGTAGGCATCGTTATACGAGCCCATGGCGGTCGTATGACTCGCAGTCACCTTCTCCCCCATACCTCTTTCTAATGCCTCTGTTGCGACGACTTCCACAAACCGGGATTGTTCATCATCAATTTCATCACAGTGCACATCGACAAACCGGTCATATTCTTGAGCGAGATCAAAAGCAATTTTCAAAGATTCCACCCCATACTCGCGGGTGAACTCAAAGTGTGGAATAGCTCCAACCACATCTGCTCCAAGCTTCAAAGCTTCTTCCAGCAATTCTTTTCCATTCGGGTAGGAAAGAATGCCTTCTTGTGGAAAAGCAACGAGCTGAAGATCGACCGCTTCTTTCATTTCTTCTTTTACTTCTAACAGAGCTTTCAAGGCGGTCAGCTCAGGATCTGTGACATCGACATGGGTACGCACGTGCTGGATGCCGTTTGCGATTTGCATTGCCAGAGCCTGCTTTGCTCTTTCTTTTACATCCGCTGCGGTCAGCTTATCTTTCCGTTCCGCCCAGCGCTGAATTCCCTCAAAAAGAGTACCGCTTTTGTTCCACTCGGGATCTCCGGCAGTCAGGGTCGTATCCAGATGGATATGCGGTTCGACGAATGGAGGGATGACAAGCGACCCTTCTGCGTTGATAGTGGTGTCATCTTCCTGGTTTATTTGGTCCTGCGTAATCTTCTGGATGACGCCATTATCTATCACTATCGACCAAAGGCCTTCTTTTCCTCGGAGTTTTGCTTGTTTAATAATCATACAACTTCTCCTTCTTCAACTTGGTGGTGTACGGTCTGTTCGGCTAACTTAGACAGCACAGTATAGACAAGGATGGAAGCAATCAAAGCATTCACTGGTGCAATGCCTGGTACCCATTGGGCGGCCGCGACACCTGCTGCCCAGGCGATGATTCCGGTCCATTTAACTTTTTTGAATGTCTGCTGTTCAAATGCAGTTATGTCTTTACGGCGGTATAAATAATAATCGATTAAAATAATCGCTCCAATCGGCGGCAGGGCAGAACCGAGCATCGTCAGCCATCCGATGAAATTGTTATACAGCCACATCGCGGCCACTGTTCCGACAATCCCGTTAAAAATGACAACTTTGTTTTTAGTGATTTTCGTAATGCTTGAGAAACCAAGTCCAGAAGCATAGAGTGCATTATCGTTCGTTGTCCAGATGTTCATCCCGAGTACCAGAATGGCTGGAATAATCAGACCTTGCGTGAACATCACTTCGGATATATCCGCTTTTCCTGTCGCCATCGCACCTACTGCACCGAATAGAAACATAAGCGAATTCCCAATGAAAAATGCAATGACCGTGCTTGTGACGGCAGATTTTTTCGTTTTTGAAAAACGGGTGAAATCAGGGGTTAACGTACCAGCACTAATGAAGGAACCGATACAAATCGTCAGTGCAGCCGCAAGTCCAAGTGATTCAGACGGGCTGTGCGCCATCAGTTGCTCAAAGCCACCCATGCTTCCAGCCGCTCGAAAAACGGAAAAGCTTCCAAGAATCGTAATCAGGGGAACTGCGATAAAGCTGAGCAACATCAGCGCCTTCATCCCGAAGAAAGCCGTAGCTGTCATTAACACTCCAGAACCAGCGATCAGCCAGATCATATCGATGCCGGTCACTTTCTGAACAGGAAGAGCGAACATGACCACTCCGACACCAAACCATCCGACCTGCGTTCCGCCAAGCAGCAGCGAAGCAAGGTAGGATCCTTTTTCACCGAAAGCATAACGGCTGAGCAAGTGAGTGGAAAGACCAGTTTTTGCAGAAATATAAGCAAGAGAACCTGTATAAGCGCCAAGGATAAGGTTACCGAGCAGGACAATCGCCATAAACTGAACAAACGTTAAACCTGTACCAAGTGTTCCGCCTGACCACATGCTCGCTGAGAAAAAAGTGAGTCCCATCATTACCATTAGCATCTTCCAAAATCCGTGCCGTTCTGACTGAGGTACAGCCTTTAATGCAAAATCGCCATCTGTCATTTTCATATTCGATTCCTCCAGTATCTGTAATAGATACCGGTACCGGGAGCGGGAAAGATCCGGCATAAAAAAAGGCTTCCTGCCGTTATCCGACAAGAAGCCCTAAGATGCTGCATGAAAAAGATACAACTCTCTCGGAATTGTACGTCTTTCACAGATCTTTCCTTAAAACGCTGTCCTTGTCAGCCTCACGGGACTGAATTAAAGGTACCAGTATGTTGTTAGTCAACATTATGACAAAATACAGGGGAAGTTGTCAAACTTTTTTTTGCCTAACTCCCCTTCTTCTGCCACTAGAAGAATAGTTTTTCATATATATTTGCTTCCTAATGCACTGCTCCAATATCCAATCAGAACATGGTTTAATCATCCGAAACGAATGAATATATTATCCCCCAACCTTAATATCGAAATGTTGGAGGATTTTCAGTTTTAAGTAAGAACTTTCCAGGTACTCCAGCTTTTAAAGTAAACCTCCATAAATAATCGTAGAAACAATCACGATTACAATCCCAATTAACGTTTCATATGGCAGTGCTTTCAGTCGTTCTTTCATATGCATGAAGAAACTATCCCGTGAAATGTGAAAGAGGGGACCATGCGGTAAATGATCAAAAGAAACCGCACCAGCATTGATCATCGTTGCAGCAGCTAAAGCGCTGACTCCATTCTCTAACAATATTTCACCAAACACATTACTGGAAATCGCCGCAGAAGATGTCGCTGATGCAGTCGCTAACGCCATAAACGAACCTGAGAGAGGTGCTATGAAAGAGATGGGTAAATCAAATGTTTTCAAGCCGCTCATAATCATGCTATTGAGTGAGGAATTCACGATAATGCCGGCTAACGTCCCCGTCGCTAGTATTAAAATGGATATACCAGCCATTTTTTGAAGCCCACTTGACATATAAGACTTTAAATCTGTTGTTTTTCTCATCACGACCGCCCCAAAGAGCCCTCCACCTGGCAATGCAAGTAATGAATCAATTTTAATTTCGAATAACGGTTGTAAGGATAGGAGAAAAATCGCAAACAATGGCCCTGAAATGGCCGCAAAAAAAGGAGGCTTATTCATCTCATCTGTCTTTTCTTCCCTGTTTTTAGTGACCATCGAACCTTTAATATTTATTTTTTTGGCAATAAAATATGTAAACGCCGCTCCGACGACCGCTGGTACTAGTCCAGCAAACATGACGCTCGTTAACGGTAAGGAAAAGCTTTCAGCCGCTGCAATGGTATTCGGGTTAGGTGACATTACATTTCCTGCTCTCGACCCACATACGACGGCGATTAAAACACTTAGTCTTGAAACTCCGGTTCGTTTGGCAATCATTAAAGCAATCGGGGCCACTGTAATAACAGCTGCTGCGATAAACACACCTACTGCTGTTAAAACTAATGTGGATACCGTAATCGCTAATAAAGCTCTTGTTTCTCCCATTCTTGTAACAATCGTATTCGCAATGACGCTGGCCGCGCCTGATTCTATTAATACCCCAACCAAGACTCCTGCTGCTAAAATCCGTAATACGGCTGGTGTCAGTAATTGAGCACCTTCGATCATGAAGTCGAGGGTAGTTGCTATATGAAGGCCTCCGACAATTCCGCCAGCTAAAGCACCTGCCATCATGGCATATGGAGGGTTAATTCTCCTGAATATCAAGATTATCGTTAACGCCATTGCTACTAACACACCTAAAATACTAACCTCTGAATTGATTGGCCTCACCTCTCTTTCCTAGTTCTTAATTAATGCCTGACCCCAAAAGATCAGACGCTTTTATGTAGCCTTTACCCTTTTTTGATTTTTGGTGTATAAGTTTTTTCCGGGCCATCATCAAAAGTAATAGCAATTTGCTTTTTATCTGCCTTTCCCTTGTAAATCATCTCTTTAGTTACCATACCAGTTATTTGTTTCGGATTCACTATCGAAGCAAGACCTAATAATAACGTTTCTTCCGAGCAAAAGTGCCTGACCCCACTGCAGTATGGCGTTAACTCACCGGGGGTCAGGCACTTTAAATTTTTCCATTGTAATCCGATCCACACGTTTGTTACGAAATTACGTTTTTTTGATGTCTTTAACGAAAATTCGTTATAATTGGAGGAAAGAAAAGGAGTGGATAATTTGCATATACGACCAATGAAACAGGAGGAACTCCCATTTGTCCGAAACCAACGGATCGGCTGCTACGAGGAATACAAACCGCTTGTGTCCGAAGAACACTGGAACGCCTTGAAAGGAACGCTTTCTTCTGAAGATGACTTGAAAGAAGGTGTGAATATCTACGTTATGGAAGAAAGCGGAAGCATCATCGGAAGCATTGTACTTTTTCCTGCTAATACAGAAGCTTATGAGTGGCTGGAAGAAGTAGCTGACTATCCAGAAATACGGATGCTTGCAGTAAATTCCGTTTCCCGAAAAAAAGGAATCGGTAAATCCCTCGTTCTTCATTGTATCGAAACTGCCAAAAAAGAAGGTCATGCCCATATTGGTCTACATACTGCTGATTTCATGAAAAATGCCATGGCACTTTATACAAATATGGGATTTGAACGTATCCCTTCCCAGGATTTCGAACCTGCCAACGATGGTGTCATTGTCAAAGCTTTTAAAAAACCACTCAGATAAAACCTGAGTGGTTTAAACTTCATAACTTCGCTTCTTTTGTCACTAGAGGAATTTATCAGATGGAAATACAATTGCCACCTTTCTCCCACTGTTTTTCAATGACACTTTTAACATGCACGGCGTCATTTTTGCATATGATATAAAGGATGACACATGCTTTTATCCCTCTTTAAATACAGCTTGACAGGCAAGCCGATAACCATCGTCTATTTTCCCTCTCAGCTTTTTTTGCTCCCTGTCATTTACAGAAGTGATCAAAGCATCTCCTTTTAACACGTTTATCTGACACTTTCCACACGTTCCTTTTTTACATTTATAATCCAGGTTGATTTTTTGGTTTAAAGCTGAATCTAACACGGTAACGTTATGTACAGGGGTTACTCTATAAGTCGCTCCATGCTGCTCTATTTCCAGTTGTTTTTTTTCTGATTTAGAAGGTGCTGTCCTGCTTTTCTCTTCCTGGTTATAAGGTACTTGGCTGCCCGGCTTTAAAGAACCGATCGTCAACTTTTTAATCACATGAATCACCTTTCTGTGCATTGTGCTCGTTAACTTGATTCAAAATGTTCTTGACCATCCACTTATTATCACTTAAAATGATGATAATGAGAATCGTTATCAAGTGAAGGAGAGGTATCATGATGAATAAACAAATAAGCGGATTCGAAGATATGAATACCATCCTTGCGAACGAAAGAAAAATTGGTGGAGTCATTGAAAGCGATTATCTCCGCCTTTCTACTGGGGATGAATATAATAATATCGTCATCACAAAGGTCGAGTTATTAGGATCTGCTCTCTGTTCTATTGGATGTGTCACCGAAGAAGGTCAGCTGTTGATTGTAAATGCAAAAGAAGTCAGCATCATCCATCAGCCTAAACATAAGAAAATTCATGAATTATCCAATCAATCCTACAAACATACAAAGATGCAAGAGAAACTAAAGTATTTAAAGCGCCTTATTGAACTCAATGAGGGAAGCTATAACCCGTTTTTCCGTGAGGAAGCCTTATTGGTAATCAAAGATATCGGCCTGAAAAATGTTAAAAAAGAAATAGATGTCAGTGCCGTTTACCCCGAGGAAAAGATTTATACAATCGCCTGACCCAAAAATCACAAATATGCGCAACAAGGTCAGGACTCACACAGGGTCCTGACCTTGTTGTATGTTACACATTATTCTTCACTAGGTTCAAGGGTGCATATGGCGGTAGGACGCTTAATTCTCAATACAATCGCTTCATATACCCGGAATAGATAGTTCATGTTTTCTTCATCGAGGAAAGATGTATCAAAATCACTGGCTATCGCAAGATCAATATTTTGTTTCCCTGCGTCGACCACAACTCCACGGCTTCCTTTGATCATAGGCGATTGGAATACGCCGGCAGTCATCAGTTCACGCACATGATCAATTTCTAATACATGGGTATCCTGATGAACACGATGGATCAATGCGTATAGTTCTGGAGAAAGCACCAGAGCAAATGGACCCGTATGCCCCATCTTCAACAGTTTATTTCTCGCCTCTACCACATCGGCAAATGCATTCCCCGACTTCATCCAATCATTACGGATGTGGGACAGCTTCCCTTTTATATTCATGATCCCTTTGAGATCAAATTCCTTTGCACCATTAAAAATCAGGTCATCTTCCACAAGGGCACATTGCTGTGCAGCATTGGCAGAAGCCGAAAAATCAATTGGACTGCCAAGGGTTTTGGCTTGTTGTATATCTCTCCAATAAAGGATAAAGTCTTTATACAACAACGGTACCGTCAGATTGACACGGCGTGCGGGGTTGGAGAGCTCGGAATCCTGCCCTTGCAGACTAATTCCTCCACGGCCCGGTGCTTCGTATATGTCTGTCGGGACCGATTGTACTCCTTCTCCCAGTGGACCATATATATCAATAAAGCGTCTGCCGACCAGCTGTTTTTTTGCATGATCGAACACGGTCTGGTCCAATTCGTTCCATTCTTCATTACTTAAAGGTGAGTCTGCAAATAGTGTTGTTTTATCCATACATTGACCTCCTTATGAGTGCTTTAAGCTTCCTACTGTAAGCTTTTTCCGAGTTGTGTACTTGTTTGGTTCTTCCTTTTTTTCAACTTCCCCGGCAGGCAGGGAATACGCCTCAACTTTCAGGCTTTTGTCGATATCCTCTTTTTCATCCGTAGGCACCGAAGCCTGATAGTCAGCCATCTTGAATTCTTCATTCAATCGTTCCAGTAGCTGTTTGGATTGCTGGTAATCTTCTGCTGTCATATCACGTAATTTCTGGATCGGCTGTTCAAATTCTGTATCCTTAAAGGTATACAAAGATAGATCCAGATGTTCAAGAAAGTTATGTAACCCGAACTTCTCCAGACTGATATCCTGCAACAGGTATACAAACTCTCTGTCGTCCGTTGATACACTCCCCTCGTTACGATTAATCTGATTAAGCTGGGGCAATAATTGATCCAATCGGTCTGAACGATGATCTTCTTCCTCATAAATATGATGCCAATACAGGCGCTCGTGATCATCCTCCGCCTTCTCGATCACTGGAGTAATGATATCTTTAAATTCATTTAAAGCTGTTTGCGTCCGGTTGAAAATTTCTTCCATTTGTTTAAAAGATGACGTCATAAGCACACCTCCTATTGCCCATATTGTAACCGATTTCATTATTGCTTAACAAGCAAACGGAAAGAATCCTATAAAGTGACCCCCACTGCAGTAAAGCGTTAACTCACCGGGGGTCAGGCACTTATAAATTCAGAAAACGTATAGATTCTTTCTCTGATGGTTACATTGGTAAAAATACATGCATAATTATCGCTTTTTTGGAAAGGGGCAGCAGTATGGCGGATGAAAATACAAAATCGACGATGTCGCGACGACGATTTATCAAAAACTCAAGCTATGTCGCAGGAGGCGCCATCGGTGGTGGATTTCTCGGTACCATCCTTGGCAGAAATGTCTTCACCGATAACCAGCAGCAGGCATCTCCTGAGAAAAACAACAATGCAAATGACTACAACCGGGCATTGATGTATTTCACCAGGCAAAAGGACTTCGATATTCTCAGCGCAGCAACCGAACGGATTTTCCCGGAGGATGAAAACGGGCCAGGAGCTATCAAATTGGGGGTTCCCTACTTTATTGACCATCAATTAGCTGGAGCCTATGGCCATAACGACCGGGAATATATGCAGCGTCCATTCTATCCGGGTTCTGACTTCCAGGGTTATCAGACACGGCTGAAACGGCATGAGGTGTTCATGGTAGGCATCCAGGCGATTGAAAACGAAAGCCAGAAGGGGTTTGATTCCTCCTTCCTGGATCTCGAAGATAAACAAAAGGATGAAATACTGCAGAAATTCCAGGATGGTAAGGTAGATTTAAAAGGGGTCACCCCTACCACGTTTTTCGAATTATTACGTTCGGCTACACTGGAAGGCGCCTATTCCGACCCGCTCTATGGCGGGAACGGCAACATGGAAGGCTGGCTGATGAAAGAGTACCCGGGCAACTACATGAGCTACATCAATGATATTGGAAAAGATAAATTTATCAAAAAGGAACCAAAACCATTACGGGCGCATTTCGCTTCGTAACCAAATGGGAGGTAATTAAATGGCTAAGAAGCTGAAGAAAGTAGATGTGGTCACTGTAGGAGTCGGCTGGACTGGCGGCATCATTGCTGCAGAACTGACCAAGCAGGGTGTCCAGGTCGTAGGGCTTGAACGCGGGAAGGCGCGGTCGACCGAGGATTTCCAGCATGTCCATGATGAATACCGGTATGCCATCCGCTACGAGTTGATGCAGGATCTATCAAGAGAGACGATCACCTTCCGTAATCATCGGGATGAACGGGCACTGCCGATGCGCCAGCTGGGATCGTTTTTGCTTGGTGAGGGACTTGGCGGAGCCGGGGTTCACTGGAACGGGCAGACGTGGCGGTTTTTGCCTTATGATTTTGAAATAAAAACAAAGACCGAGGAGAAGTATGGGCCGAATAAACTCGGCAGTGATTACACCCTGCAGGACTGGGGCATCACTTATGAAGAACTGGATCCTTATTTTTACAAATTCGAACAGATGGCAGGGATCAGCGGGGAAGATAATCCGAAAGGTGCACCAAGAAACAATCCTTACCCTACCCCGCCGATGAAAGAAACGCCGATAACGAAACTGTTCAAGGATGCGGCTAAGAATAAAAACCTTCATCCTGTCCATATTCCGTCCGGAAACCTGTCAGAACGATACGAAAATCCTGATGGACAAACGATTAATCAGTGCCAGTATTGTGGTTTTTGCGAGCGTTTCGGTTGTGAATATGGTGCCAAAACATCTCCGAATGTCACGGTTATTCCGACCGCTAAAAAAACCGGGAATTTCGAACTTCGCACCCATGCGAATGTTACGGAAATCCTGTATGACGGAAGCAAAGCGACAGGAGTCAAATATGTCGACCTGCAAACGGGAGAAGAATTCATCCAGCCGGCAGATGTCGTTGTCCTGACAAGCTACGTCATGAATAATGCCCGTCTGCTTCTGCAGGCAGGCATCGGTAAACCTTATGACCCGGAAACACGTACTGGTGTGATCGGGAAAAACTATTGCTATCAAATATTGCCGGGGGCGACCGGATTTTTTGAAGACAAAAAGTTCAACACCTATATGGGAGCGGGGGCCCTGGGTGCGGCCGTCGATGATTATAATGGCGATAATTTCGACCATTCCAAGCTTGATTTCATTCATGGCGGTGTGCTGGCCATCTCACAAACCGGACAGCGGCCGATCAACAACAACGTGGTACCGAATGATACACCGAACTGGGGCAAAGAGTTCAAAGCCCAGTCCATCAAGTATTATCACAGAAACCTTGCAATCGGTGCGCAAGGAGCATCAATCCCGCATCGGAACAACTATCTGAGCCTGGACCCGGATTATAAGGATGTGTTCGGCTTTCCGCTGTTGCGCATGACGTACGATTTTACGGAACAGGACAGGAAACTTCACGATTATTTAAGTGGCAAATGCGCCGACATCATGAAAGAAATGGGCGCTGACATTGTGGAGCCAAGAGAGATCAAAGACCATTACAGCATCGTTCCTTATCAGACCACCCACAACACGGGCGGCGTGATTATGGGGGCTGACCCGGAAACCTCAGCCGTGAATAACTACCTGCAAATGTGGGATGCAGATAACCTGTTCGTGGTCGGTGCCTCCGCTTTTGCCCATAATGGCGGATACAACCCTACCGGAACCGTGGGCGCTTTAGCATACCGGGCAGCGGAAGGTATCATGAAATACAGGGAAAATAAAGGTCAATTAGTCAAAGCAAAAGCAGCAAGCAAACGAGCGTAACCATTTTCTATAAAAGGAGAGACGACCATGGGACTGACTAACATAGGAATACCGGGGCTGATCATCATACTTGTCGTGACACTGATCATTTTCGGACCCAAGAAACTGCCGGAAATCGGAGCTGCATTCGGACAGACATTATCAGAATTCAAAAAATCAGCCAATAGCCTGATGAATGATGAATCTGACGAAAAAAATGATGATAAATCCCCGAAAGCGTAAACCAGGCCTAAGGGGGGAATAGTATGCGAGAAGTCAAAGCCGAAATCGAAAACTACCCGACGGAAGAACAGACACTGGTCGAACATCTTTCTGATCTACGGAAAGCGGTCCTCTATTCTGCCATCTTCTTTGTCGTTTGCTTTGTAGTGTTTCTTTTATCTGTTAACCATGTCATCCCGTTGTTGACAGACGACCATAAATTAGTGATGCTCGGACCGCTGGATGTCATCCGTTTCTATACCGGGATAGCCGCGAGTCTGAGCCTCGGGGTGTCCGCTCCCTTTATCGGCTATCAGACCTGGAGGTTTGTCAAACCAGCACTGTCTGATAAAGAAAGCAAGACAGCTCTAACGTTCATTCCCGGGATTTTTTTCAGTTTCCTGGCTGGAATTGCCTTCGGTTTTTGGGTGATTTTCCCGACCGTATATGGATTTCTCCTAAATATCGGAACCACTAATTTCAGCATGATGATCACGGCAAAAGAATACTTTTCTTTCCTGTTGATGACTACGATACCCATCGGATTCCTTTTTGAAATACCGCTCGTACTGATGTTTTTGACAGCCGTGGGAGTAGTAACTTCAGAAAAACTCGGCAAAGTGCGAAAATACGGTTACCTGCTGATGGCTGTAGTGTCCGCCCTGATTACACCACCTGATATCATATCGCAGTTGATCGTATTAGGCCCCCTGTTCGCCCTTTATGAACTGGGCGTGTTTCTTTCCAAACTTATGGAACGCCGAAGAAAAGCAACAAAAGTATGACACTTTAAAGGAAACTCCAGTATCATTGCAGATACTGGAGTTTCTATATTAAAATCCCTATATTACTTCACTCTGACTTCTTGTCCAATTTGCAGATTTCTTGGCTCAATTCCTGGATTTAAGTCATATAAGTCATCAACTGTGACACCTTGATGAAGGTTTGCAATGCTTGTAAGTGTGCTTCCAGGTTTTACTGTATAAAATTCTTTGTCGTATCCATCAGCTCTGCTGACTCTAACTTCCTGTCCTACTTGGAGATTACGAGGTTCAATGCCGGGGTTTAATTGATATAAGTCCCATAAGTTTACACCTGCATGGAGATTGGCAATGCTTGTAAGCGTACTACCAGGAGTTACGGTGTGAAAGACTTCATTTGGGGTTTGATTATCACTCGTTTCAAAGATGATTTCAGATCCTATTTGAAGGTTATCTGCCTCAATACCGGGATTCCATTCATATATATCGTTTACTGTCACATTTTCATATTGTTGAGCAATACTCCATAGCGTGTCCCCTTTTTCAATGTCTACCGTCACTTTTTCTGCCGAAACACTATTGGAACTAAATCCAAATGTCATACCTAAAGCTAAAACTGGTGCAAGATATTTTCTCTTTTTCATGATTGACCCCTCCTAATAATTAATAAAATATCTTACATTATTTACATTTCGGGATATTCTGTAATTTAAACGTAAAATTTTTGAAAGATAAGTGATTTTTTGTAATAAAATTATATTATTATGTATGAACCACCTTTATTATAGGTTTGATAGAATTTGAAAAACATGTAAAACTTTTTATAGATTCCTGTTTTAATATAAAAAAGCCTGCCCCCACTTCATGAAAGCATTAACTCGCTGGGGGTGGGGTCAGGCTTTTTAAAGTCTTCAGCACTTAATGGACGTGACCTGGCATCTCTCCTCCAATGTTCACATTCATCAAAAAGAGAATCAGACCGAAAATGATCAATAGAACAGCCCATATCAGATCAAAATTAACGATATATTTTCGTATCTTCATCATGCCAATACGGTACACAATAAAGGCTACCACAGTCATTGAAGTAAGCATCGCAAGTTCATGAAATACATAGAGCGGCAGAATGTCAGCAATATGATCCGCTCCTAAGATGAATGGAGAAAGCAGCAGTCCGGAACCGTGGGTAGAGGCTGCGAGAAACGACCAAAGCAGCAGCTGTCCGTACCCTACCTTCAATCCTCCAGTCCATTTCACATGACGAAAATAACGAAACAAACGATAGATCCCGTAGCCAAGCACAATGGAAGCGATGCTCAAATGGACGATATGCAACGGGAGTTGAAATCGGGCGATTGTCTGCAAGAGGACGACCGCTCCATCCCCTAACATTTGCCCTATGCCTATCGGGATAATCGCATAAATGAGCACCCGCCAGTCGTCTTTTTGAACGGCAAGGAAAACGGCGAAGAGCCAGCCCATCGCAGGATTCAGTCCGTGAAAGGCACCAAGAAGGACAGCAATGGCAATCTGACTGCCCTCAGAAACCAGCATTTCCATTTTATTTTCCTCCGATCAATATCATGGATAACAGAACGTATCCGTCGAGCAGTCTCCTCCATCGAGACGGATCTGGTGGGCCCTGCCCTTCTCTAACTGAATCAGGAAATCCCGATCGATTTCCATACCTCCTCCTGAGAGGATATCTACTTTTACCACCGCTCCTTGAATGCCTTCCGGATAAAATTGATCGTCCCAGGAACTGTAGAGGGAATTACTGAAATAAAGCCGTTTTCCGTCCCGGCTTAACTCCACCATCTGCGGCCCGCCGGTGATCCTTTTTCCATTCGGATGTGCTTTCTTGTTCACGATTCCTCCAATCTCCACTTTGCCATTCAATTTCGCGTTAAACGGATCACTGACATCATATTGTCTTAGTTCCCCGGTCCCCCAGCACGGGACATAAAGATAACGATCATCAAGGGAAAGCACAATGTCGGTCACTAACGGCGGGACGGCACCAACGTCTTTGAGTGCCGGCGGAAGCTGATCTTTGTCGGCAGGTTGGGCAGGAATTTCAATAATTTTTTTCACGTCCCATTGCCCATCCTCCTGGTACCACGTCCAAATCGAGCTGGCCAGATTGGTAACATCGGTGACAACACTCACAAATCCATACGTTTTCTTCGGATTATGCGCCGGACGAAGCTCTAATACCATCTGATGCTGATCGCCAAAATCAAGTTCAGTCAAATGCTTTCTGGAACGGCTGTCAAAAAAATGCATTTTATGTCCGTACTTTCGTTGCAAGAGGGCATCCAGGTTTAATCCATTTTCAAAAAGATCCGGTGTTGCCCATTCACTGGTGACCGTCACATCATGAGCGATATGCCACCAAAAGTCATAGGAAAAATGCTGCGGTCCGCGGTCCATTTCCCAGGCACCTAACACATTAAAGTTAAAGTGGTCTAATAGAAGGATACCGCCAGGACCACCGTCACCCTCCCCGGAACCGAGGGCACTGATAAAGATTCCCTCCGGACCACAATGAACGGTATGCAAGCGACTGTAGCCCGTTCGTTCCTTGATTTCTTCCGGTTCAATGGTCCGGACAATATGTGGACGCTTCGGATCTGGCTGCGTATCGACAATATAGATACGGGAAGAGCGAATACCAGGCAGAATCAAATAACGTCTTTCAAGCGTGGGATGAAAAGCGGTAGGACAAAGCGCAGAGCTGCAGGCATTCCAGCCGAAATGATGAAGTTCGTCTTCCTCCTCCCCCGGCAAAAGCAATTGATGAATCAGTTGTCCGTAGGTCTCTGAGTCAGGGTCAAGATCGATCACCCCAAGGGCATCCGGCTGCAGGAGCGCAACATAAGCAAGCTTCTCCCTCGGAGCTTCCATAGCTGATTTAGCAGAAGGATAAAATGTGGGATCAGTACCAACCCACTTAGCCATAATTCGTTCACCTCTCTAAGATAGTTATACTCAGTAGTACAAAACTCAACCACCAATTAATACGAGTGGTTTAGTTGGTTTTGAGTTTTTATAATGTATGTAAGCCGAAACCATTTGATACTTTTTCTTTAGCACAATTTCACAGCCTTTTTTTATAATACTTTATCTTAAATCATTAACCCCCATCCCCCCTAAAGGGATAATTCACATAAAAGCAGCTTCTTTGTTATCTACAATTAAACTTAATAAATTGTGCCTAACCTGGAGTTGGCCAGTTGCATGAAGTTATAAAGAAAGATCACAGCACCCGTAAAGATACTGTGATCATTTGTTATGTTTATTTACTTTTTTACTGCATTGGCTGCAGCTTTAACCAGCTCAACGGTCTGGTCTACTGTATCCATACGAAACTCCTTAAATTCCTCAGTTATATAAACACTCGTATCTTCAGGATAGTGTTCCTGAGCAGCTACGTGCAGATGGCCCCCAGGGATATCGTAGGCACCAAGACCAAGTCTTACACGATTAGAGCGGTATTGACTTTCATTCGATAGATAACTTCCTCCCCCGCCAGCCCGAGCTTTTGAGTCTTCAGTTGGACCATCATCCTGACAAACATAAGGTGCATCCCGGTATTCTGGTGCCAGCCATTCACAGACTTCATTGTTCCTCTCTACCGGCCATGGACCAGTGTCCGCATTAACCATTGCTTCCACTGGCAAAGTAGTCTCGATAAATTCCGGAAGCTCTTCCGGCATTGGCCAATCAGAAACGGTCGGTATCACGCTTGATCGCTCTTCCAGGTTGTTCCCGACTCCTGTATGCCAGCGTCCGGCAAACCCTTCAATTGCCATCACACGAGGGCCTCCCTGGCTGATGGTCATCATCAAGTCTACCTGTTCTTTACTTTCTTCTAAATATGGACCAAACGTATCTTCCACAATACCTTCCTCAAAATCTTCCCATCTTACCGGGAAATTAGCAGCCTGGATGAAAGCCGGCCCATCTTGTGTCATGACCTTTTGTCCATCCAGTTGTAAAGCAGCAGCACCAGATGGATTACTCCGTCTGAATTCCTGTTCCAAGCGGTATGGGTCAAACCCTGTCACTAGTATGCGTTTCACTCCTTTTCCTTTTGGAAACTTTATCGAAGTGATGCCCCTTGATGTATATTCCAGTTCTTTCATTAATTCATTCCGTTCTTCTTCAGAAATTGAAAAGTCAGGTTCCCATTGACGCAATGCACTGGTCATACGTAACCTTGCCCAATATAACGGACGGTCATCGTAGCGATCAAGATCACCTAAATCAGGACGTTTTCCTTGTGCCCTGGCTATCGCAGTATCCCATAACTGCTCCCCATGGTTACTAATCAATTTCTTTGCCTGCTCCACACTTTCCGCTTTACATAGTTGCTCCTCAAACCTTTCTGCAAATTGGGTGAACTCCGCATCATCCATAATCTGTTGAGGGACCGGAGCTCCATCTTCCATTCGCTGCTCTTCCGGTGTTAAAGACACATCTTCGTTATAACAATGACTTTCGGCTTTTACGACAGAAGTTGTTCCAAAACCTGCAATAAGTATAGCTGTCCATGTCATAATAACGGTCCTAAGTTTCAAATGTTTCATCTCCCTCTTCCTCTATTTTCGCTTGTGCTAGTTTACTAGTTTTTATTGTAAGGAGTTCAAGTGATAATTTTCAAACTTTTCTAAGTATTTCTCCGGAAATTGGTAGGTATGACATGGAAATGTAAGTCGAAAGAACTGGGGTATTTTTCGAGTAAATTACTACTAACAAGACATTAACAATAGGAAATCCCCGACTCCGAGATTTCCAATTATTTAAATGTATTGGTCTGTTCGTAGACATAAAAAAAGTGCCAGACCATCAAGACCTGGCACACCATATTTATTTTATTGCTTTTTTTTCCGAGGAGGACCAAAGCCGTATGCCTGGCCATCTTTATGGACAATTTCATCTTCCCAAGGCAGACGATAATTACCTTCCTGAAGATCCTTCATATAAGTATAAGGCGAATCCATGACGCCACCTTCTACTGCGACATAACCTCTATGCCCGAGCTGATAAATATTATTTTCAACAGCCCAATGCTTTCGAGCTTCCAGTGCCAAATCAGGACGTACCTCTCCTGTAATGATTTCGTCAGGTCGGTCACTACCCTCTACTAACGGCACCCCATCGAAACCGACAATCATTCCTTCACCCATGGAATCATTCGTTCCATCACTGCCGCACATAGCTACCGAAGCAGTGTATGCCAAGTTGCAAAACGCATTCGCCTGGTTAGTGATTCGCCAGGAGTGGCGAATTGGGCGCGTGTAACCCGCTGTGCGTAAAATGACGTCGGCCCCTTTGTAAGCTAGTTCGCGACTGACTTCCGGGAACATTCCATCATGACAAATGGCTAATCCTAAGGTGCTTCCATTTGGACCCTCACAAACAGGCAGCCCTACATCTCCCGGTTCCCAAGGTTCTACTGGCGTCCAAGGATGTAATTTTCGATAGTTCAGTTTTATCTCGCCATGATTATCAATGATTAATCCCGTATTGTAAGGATTGCCATTTGGATTATATTCCATTATGGAAAAACAGCCCCAAATATCGTTTTCTTTACAAACTTCTTTGAGCTTAGAAACCTCAGGCCCATCGATTGAGCACATTATCTCGTCATTGGTGTCCATCGAAAGGCCATGCAGCATATACTCCGGAAAAACTACTAAATCAATCGGTGCTGCGAACCGCTTGGCTTTCCGTACCATTTCGCACACTTTCTCTGTCTGTTTAGTCAAATCTTCTTTTGAGTCCACAACCGGAAGCTGCAGCTGCACTAAACCGAGCACTACACCGTTTGGAGATTTATTCAAACCGCCTTAACCACTCATTAACTTGTCCTCCTTTTCCTATTTGTTAATAAATTCCCTATTCTATTACCTGGTAAAACATACAAAGAAGAAAGCGCCAGCCCCTTAAAGGTATAAATCGTTAACTACCTTTAAAATTTACCTATCCTATTTTAGATTGGCCAGCTTTAACTTGAGATTCTTCATGTGAACTATTTCTAACATCATTCAATACCCTTCTTGTTGCATCGCTGATCTCTGCCTTAAAATAAGGTTCATATGCTTCAAGAGGAGCTTTTTTAGTAGAATAGACAGCAATTAATACCCCTATTAGTGACGCAGCTACAGCAATTACAAATGGCACGGTATACCCCATTGCCTTAGCCACCACATACACCACCGCACCGATGGTAATTCCGGCATAGGCTCCTGCTCTGTTCATTCGCTTCCAATAAAGACCCAGGATAACAACCAGGAAAAAGGCTGCTCCAAATCCTCCGTATATATAGACAAATCCCATTGCTAAGAACCACGGTGGTTTAATAGCTAATACAACTGCTACGGCTGCAATAGCAAAGATACTCAACCGCAGCCAGTTCTTGAACTTTCTGTCACTGATCCTTTTGGAAGATATATTCAAGTACACATCATAATAAAGGGAAGTGGCACAGTGCAGAAGCATGGAATTAGCCGTAGATATCGCAGCCGCACAAATCGCTACCAATGTAATACCACCTATGATAGGCGGTGTGAATTCCTGAATCACCAACGGAATAATATAGTCTGTCGTTTTTCCTGCAGGTATGCTTGGTATCAGAACTTTTGCCCCTAACCCGATAATGATTAATGGGCCCATGATGAAGATGAGCACAAGGATGGTGCCCATCACTTGCATGATCGCTACTTTTACATTTTTAGGGGCCAGCATCCGGGTGACCCAGTGTGGGGAAGATGGTGTTCCTAATGAATTAGAGATAAAGATGGAAAACAGCGCACCCAAGCCAAACGTTCCTAAAGGGGATAACAAAATTCCTTCTTCAAGAGGTGGTCCCCCTTCAATGGTAGGAGCAGTAGTCGTTGCAAGCGTTTCTACTATATTACCTAGCCCACCCGTGAGTGACCATATGACGCCACTCGCGAGTAATACACCGACTGTAATCAGGATGGTATTTAATGTATCCGTGGCAGCAACAGACCAGAAACCGCCAACACTTGTAATTAAAATAAATAATAAAAAACCGAATATCGCCAGCTTATAATCAATGCCTGTGATGCTGGAAAACACAATTCCAAATCCAGTCACCTGAATGTTGACTAACAGCAAATAACCAATAAACATTAAAATACCAACAATCGCCTGCAATGTACTCTTTTTCTGAAATGGTTCAAACCGATGCCGGATATACTCCGGAAATGTTCTGGCCGGTTTTTCCGGCCTTCTAATTTTGTAAGCAACAATCGGAATTAAACCTCCACCAAAGCACCAGCCAGCTACCCAGCCTATCACAGCAGCAACACCTGAACTGTATAGATATCCTGGCACCCCAACAACGGAGGCCACACTAACCCAGGTTGCCGCAGTCGTACCAATTCCAAGTAATAAACCCATTCTATGTCCGCCAGTAGTATAATCATCCACCGATTCTGCTGTTTTAAGACTTTTTACATTAGCCCATATAAGAAAAATAATATAAAAACAAAATACAGTTACATACCAAACCATGTATCCATAACATCCTTCCCGAAACTCTTATTTGTATTTAAACAATTTTCCATTAGCTCCCCATCTTTTCACGCCAGACTTCTCGACTTTATAGCAAAGTAACGTGCCTAACAGCAAAGAAAAAACCATTGTTCCAACCCAAGTCATCATTGCGATTACCATATGGATATCCCTCCTATCAACAATTTTTCTGCTCCAGCTTGGTGCCAACCCTCCCTTTTCCAATAAAAAAAAACCCTTCCCTCACGAAGAGAGAAGAGTCGAATACAACCGTTTTAACGTTTGCCTATCGATTCTCATCTTCGGAATAGCTTTCGCCTTCCTCTGAAATTGGCACCGTGCAAGATTTGCCGGTTGCCGAGGTTTCATTGGGTCAGTCCCTCAACCTCTCCAGATAAGAATATTGATAATACTTATAAATAAACTAGGCTTTATTCTATCATAATCAGGTCTTGCGTCAATCACTTTTTAAAATATTTAGTAAATTCATTTGTGTCAAACACTCTTTTGGTGTGTTAAATCCTCCACCACTCCCTTTCTGCTATATTTCCATTTACTGGAGGACCTGGGGTGAATTCGATACTATCTTACACCACCAGCACCTACCCGGCGTGTAACCGTTACAGATGCTGCTTCATCAGTTTCAGAAGTTGCCGTAAATGTCAGTTCTGTCGGTTTGGATCGTTGATAAGGAATCTGTACATAAACAGGCACCTCCACCGTTTCACCGGCAGCTACTTCTACTACATCATGTTGAAGCATGGTTTCCCATTCATCATCTACTTCCGCACCCACGCGGAAAATGTCTGTTTCTTCCCCAGTATTGGTAACTGAGAAGTTATACGTAGCGACTCTACCTGGAACCGCGCGAGCCACTTCTCCAGCTTCCGCTTCGACACTACGTTCAAAGTTGCCTGCTCCATCGAGATGACGAACCGCCACTCGATAGGAAAGGACTCCTTCTTCATCTCTCTTCTTATCTAATACATAGAAGTGAAGACGGTTATGTTCATCGACATATTCATCGACTACCCCTTCGTCCGTACCGGCTTTGAATAAACCATCGGCCAACTGGCGATAATCTCCCTTAGAGTACATGGCAGCGGAACCATCAGGTCTGATGAAGTCCACTTGATCGATATCTTCTGGATGAGAATCAATTGCCCAGATGTACGGTGATCTATCCTCATTCTTTGTTTTTGCCATTAAAACACCGGAATCTGTCTGGAACGAGTCAAACCCAACGCGGTCAACCACTTCAATCGTGTAATTGTCGTACCATTTTTCCCCTCGCTGCATATCGGCACGCCAGTCATCTTCCAAGGAGTTTGCAGGTGTCAAATCTTCCATTTCAATATTGATGCCAAGCAATCCATCACGGCTGAACTCTTCCCCAACAGGTACTTCCCTTGCTGTAATATCAGCAAATACTGGTCCTGTCTCTGCCAGCTCGTCCCGGTTGACATTCAAGTATTGATCTTCGGTAAGAAAACCTTGCTTGATTTTATTACGCAGCATATGATGCGACGGTGCGGATGCCCCTAATGTCGGCATGACCATCCAGCGGGTATGCGGGCCACCCGGGCCGTTGAAGCTTCCGCGGCTCATCAATTCCCACGGTCCAGAGTAACTCCGTGACACAGGGTCGCCAAATGGATTGTTATAGTTATCGCCAAGGTTCATGATGTGTCCAAATTCGTGCGCGAACGTCCCCATTCCGTCATTCTCACCCTGGATGGATACTCCCCTGCCCGCGCGTGACCATAGGCTTTTGGCAGCTACCCAGGAAGTCCAGTCGACATAGCGGGTATTTGCCCAGTTTGGCATATCCGGATATTCTGCCGGCGGACCGAATTCATCGGTCACATCTTCCGGTCCCATGAACATCATTTCACCAAATTCCTGCCAGACACCGGACTCATCATAGCCGGCATGAAGCACAAACGTAAAATCATATTCCTCACCCGATGCTTCTATGTCTTCTTCTGCTATTTCCAAAGCATCGCTTCTCAAATCGTAGGTTTCTTCATATCCAGGAGGCATATTTTCCTTCTGGCCGAACTCACCCATACCGTATTCAAACTCTGTGTGTTCCATCTTGTATGTACCAAATGCATCGATTTCAACCGCCCATTTCCCATAGGAATTTTCTCGCCAGAACTCATTGATAGTGCGGTAGTTATTTAACGCACTCGGCTTCGTCAAAAAGTCTTCCCAAAACTCCGGAATGTCTTCCCTTGGTATGTTGCCATTAACCGGATTACCAGCCAGCTCCGAGCCTTCCGCCTGACTCAAAATAAACTCACGATCCGGAAAGTCTACCACGACAAGTGCACCTTTCAGCACCCTGTCCGGTTCTACATCGGCATTACGCCAATCAATTCCTGGGACCGGTTTATAATCCTCCCACGTCATGTCCTCCGGCAGTTCCCAGGACTGTTCATCAACTGGTTCCGGAAACGAAGGCAGTCCAGGTTGCGCTGCAAAAACTGAAGTGGCTGATCCAAAAGTAAGAAGTAAGACAAATACAAGCGACAATAAACTTCTAACTGATCTCAAATCTATCATCCTCCTTAGTAGATTTGAGAATAATTCTACCACCCTATCTAAGCCTTTAATAATCATAATATTCCAAATTTTGAAAAACAGGTGGAAAGTTGTAAATTACTAGGTATTTATGCAGATTGTTTCTTGTCGAAATCTCGTTTATTATGCTATCAATTTTCATCACCATGATAACCGATTCCTTATCGTCAATACCTAAAATGAAAAAGCCTGACCGCCACTGTAATAAAACATAAAACAGTGGGGCAGACACACGATAAACTATTATTCCAAAGGGATGATGTCCAAAATATATTCCGTTTCTCCAAAACTCCCATTCCCTAAGATCGTGTTCACACACGCAAGGCCGGAACTCCCATTAAGAATGACAAAGTTACTTCCTTCTCCTACTGGGACGGCTTTGTTTCTTCATTCAGGAAAAACCTGCCCAACGAAGTATTGTCCTGCTGCAAATTTTTTCGGGGCTTTGCCGGTTTCTACTACTATATTAGTCAGTCTTTCGATCTCCTCTTCTAACCCTGAGACTTCTTTCTTTTCAAGAAAAGTGCCTGCCCCCCCCCACTCTGGTAAAGCTTAATTCAAGGGGATTAAGCACTTTCAAGACTTCATTTGGCAAATAACTAATTAAGCTCTTACAGGCACAAACAAAGGTTAATATTTTTTGTTCCATATCCAAGCAACTATAGGCTAAACGGCGGAATATATCTGCCATCAATATCGGTAAACTGATACTCTCTGGCTAAATCACCCGCTTTTAATACCTGTCCGCTTTTCTCCATAACATTCGGATCACTAGCCAAAGCTGTGATTCCCCGTCCAACATAATGTGGCGTTTCGGTTCTTGTCAGATCTTCCGACTCCTCCCAATGTTCTTCATCCGCTTCATGATGCTTCAACACAAGTTCCGTTCGCATAAATCCTGGGGAAACGGCAAGTACGGCAACATTGTCTTGTTTTAATTCGATCGAAAGACCATAAGCCATACGAATTAATGCATTCTTCGCTAAGTCATAATAAAACTGTCCGGTGTATTTGCCATCCTCCCAGAAGGTTGTGTGAATAATAATCGATTTTTCATTTTCCCGAAGTAGTGGAATGGCATAGTGATTCGTAGCCAGCTGGGCTCGTACACCAGCAGTGAACATCGTATCCCAATGCTTCAATGGCAATTCCCAGAACGGTTTAGCATCAACCCCAAGATCATGCGCTCCCCACACGTTATTGACAAGAATATCTAACCTTCCCTGTTCCTGACGAATTTGATTGATGACAGACTTTGTTTCTGAATCATCCGTATGATCGCAACGAACCGCCACACCTTTTCCACCATGGGTTTCAATTTCGGCAACCGTGTCATCAATGGTGCCTGGCCAGTCATTGGTGGAATTGCCTCTTGTGCTGCGGCCGGTGACGTAAACGGTAGCGCCAGCTTTTCCTAATTCAATAGCAATGCCCCGCCCGGCACCTCTGCTAGCTCCTGTAACAAGCGCAATCTTTCCATTTAATGATTTCATATCACCCATTCCTTTCATTAACCAAGTACTATCATTATAACGATCAATTCTTGACAACTAGTGTCATATTTCATTAAATAATATAATTATAATGAAAAAGGTGATCAAAATGAGGGGAGATCGTTTAGTATCCATTCTTTTATTATTACAGGCCCAGGGTCAAATGACAGCCAAAGAACTGGCGGAGAAGCTGGAAGTTTCCGAACGAACCATTTATAGGGACATGGAAGCCTTGAGTGGAACAGGGATTCCTGTTATTGCCGAACGTGGAAAAAATGGAGGCTGGTCACTATTAGAAGACTATCAGACAGATTTAACAGGTTTGAAAGAACCTGAAATACGCGCTTTGTTTGTATCGCCTTCTGCGCAATTGCTTGAAGATCTTGGTATGGCCCGAACATCTGAAGAAGCAAGAAATAAACTAGCCGCTTCACTGCCATCTATCTATCGGGAAAATGCTAAAAATGTATGGAACCGAATTCATATCGATACAAGTGGATGGCGAAAGCAAAAAGAAGAAATAACTTCCTTCGAAGTCCTTAAAGATGCCATATGGAATGAAAATAAATTGAAAATCAGCTATCAACGTGCAGACGGAAAGAAGGATGACCGTATTGTAGCTCCCCTTGGTCTGGTGGCTAAATCAGACCTGTGGTACTTGATTGCCTCCAAAGTAAATGGTGAGCTAAGAACTTATAGGGCTTCACGGATTCAGCATGCGGTTCCTGTTAATGAAACCTTTGAAAGACCAGCCAACTTCGACCTTGCCCAGTATTGGAAATCTTCGACACAGGCCTTCGTGAAAAATTTACCTACCTATGAAGTGAGTGTTGAAGTCACGCAGTCTATCTTACCAAGGTTAACATTCACCGGTCGTTTTGCCCGTATCATTGAAATTGGAAATAAGAAAGAAGATGACTGGATACCTGTTAAGCTCTCTTTTGATACAGAAGAGGAAGCAAAGGGCTATATATTAGGATTTGCAAACCAAATAAAAGTAGTGGAACCGAAAGAATTACGAAACAAAATCTTTCAAATGGCTGAGTCCATTGTTAAGTTTTTAAAACATGAAAAATGAAGTAATTATAAAAGTGCCTGACCCCCACTACAGTAAAGCATTAACTGAGTGGGGGTCAGGCACTTTTAAGTCTGGGGTGAATGAAATTCAACCTTACAATGGCGAACGACAGACACCTGCTTCTATGCCAAGACTATTATAATGACCTTTGATCACTTCGATTAACGGGCGATCTGCAGCTTCATCAATCAGCCTTTTATATTCTTCATACCTGCTTCCTTTGTTCTGACACAGGTCCTGCAGCATATCTTTCATTTCCTTGGGATAGATATTTCCAACCATGCTTGAAAGCCCGTTGCAGCCATCCTTTATTTGCTGATCTGCCTCCATGTCCCCTGCTGCATACATTACGAAATCTTCAGGGAAGTCAATATCAGAATGGCGTCTTTTATCGCCGCCATCTTTCATGCCGACAACCTTCGGGTGTCTTCTAAGAAGCTCCCGGAAGGACTCCGTGCTCAAGTCAAAGCCGGTTCTTGGGGGGTTATTATATAGGATCACATCCTTGCTGGTAAGACTCAGCAATTCTTCTACATAATGAACAGCCTGGGCTTGTGTCGGTTTAATATAAGGTGGAAAGCCGAGCAGCAATCCATCGAAAACAGACCCTTCCAACTTCTTTACAAGTCTTTGCGCGTCTTTCAACCTCGTGGTAGCCACCCCAAAGATCAACTCTATCTCCGTGAAGTCCTGTTCGTTAAAATAATCGATGATTTGCATTCTTTCTTCAATGCTCATCGAATGCTGTTCGCCGGTGGTCCCGGAAATGACGACAGATTCGACCCCATTCTCTTTCAAATGGGTAATGATCGGACGGAATCCTCCCACGTTCAGCTGCTCACCTTTGGAAAAAGGTGTTGGAATAGCTACATTAAATTCCTTCATACTTGTGTCCTCCCCTGTGCCTCATTCAACCTGGGTTACTTTTCCTCGCACCACCGCAGAATGAAATCTGCGATAACGTTCGTTACCGTCTTCAAACTGTCAAGGTCAATGTATTCATTGGGAGCATGCATATTGGCGCCGACCGGACCATAGCAGGTAGCCGGGATGTTAAACTCACCGTATGCTCTTAAATCCGTTGTAGCAGTGAAAGCCAGGTTCTCCACCTGATTGCCAGAAATAGCATTATGAGCGTTGCTCATCTCTTGCATGATGGCTTCTTCATTGGAAATCGTGTAGCCCGGCGCAGAGAAACCGAAAAATGTAATTTCCGGTGCCGCTTCTTTCAGCCAATCATCTTCCTTGGCAGCATCCAGCAACCACTGTTTGACTTCTTTTTGCACAGTTTCTGGATCGGTTCCCGGGTAAAAGCCGACTCTCGCATCAAAAGTACACTCTGTCGGCACACTGGAAGCCCAGTCCCCGCCTTCTACTTTACCGACATTGACATTGAGCGGATGCGGGTGATGATCGAAATCAGGGTGTTTAGGCTGGCTGTTGATATGCTCTCGATAATCCATCAGCGCATCCATCAGTTTATGAGCCTTCATGATCGCATTTTGCGCACTCTCTGCCCGTTCGACGTGCGCACCTGCTCCCTTTACTTTCACCTGGAGCCACATGACGCCCACTTGTGAATGAAGGAGACGCAAATTGGTCGGTTCCGGAATCATCGCTCCATCCGCTGTGTAACCCTGGTCCAATAAAGCCAGCGCCCCGTTTCCGGTGCACTCTTCTTCGATGACACTTTGGATCTGCAGGTCTGCGCCCAGCTCTACGCCGAGGTTACGTAAGGCTTTGACTGCGAAAACAATGGCCGCAAAGCCGCCTTTCATATCAAGCAGACCTCTGCCATACATCTTGCCGTCCTTGATGACAGGCGCATATGGGTTCGTATCCCACTGGTCTTCAGGGCCGGCACTGACTACGTCCATATGGCTCTGGAGAATCAGGCTTTTCCCTTGTTTCAGACCGGTGCTTTTCCATTCTCCTACGACTACCGGGCGGTCTTCGTAAGACCAGTTGGGTTCCCCGAAGTTCGCATAGTCTCTCAGCCGCTTCGGATCAACCTCTACCGACTCCGTCTCCAGCCCCATATCCTGTAGATAGTTATAGATAAATTCCTGTACTTCTTTTTCGTTTCCTAACGTACTCGGGAAACTTCCGAGCGTTTTCAAAAACAGCTTTTCTTCTTCCCATAATTCATCGATTTTCTTTTTTACTGACTCTTTGTTGGTTCCCATCACTAATGCCCACCTTATTCCGATATTCTAATCTATTCCTCCGCTAATGCCAGCGTGGTTTGATAGAGCACGTTGGCACCGCTGATGATATCTTCATCCAGCGTCAGTTCCGATGGTACGTGACTCTTGCCGTTGACACTCGGGAGAAAAATCATCGCAGTCGGACCAATATTGTTGATGTACTTGGCATCATGTCCCGCTCCGCTGACAATTTTTCTTGAGGTATAGCCCAAGTCTTCAACACTTTCTTCAATGGCATTGATAATTCCTTCGTCAAAATCGATTTTTTCTGTTTCCCATAGATCCGTCGTCTCGACGTCCACTTGTCTTTCGTGGCATATATCCCGTATAAGCGCCCTTGCTTCTTCTACTGCTTCTCCCCGCAAAGAATCATCGGTGCTCCGGATATCTACGGTGAAATAAACCTCACCTGGAACGCAATTGACACTGTCAGGTGAAGCGGAAATTTTGCCGACGGTTACCGTCACCTCTGTATTCGCGACTTTCTTTTCCAAATGGTGCATGATTTCCGCCGCTGCCATCAGCGCATCTTTCCGTAAATGCATCGGAGTAGGGCCGGCGTGATCCGCTTCCCCTGTAATCGTCACTTCCAGCCAGCTGATGCCCTGAACACCTCCCACGATCCCGATCTGCTTGTTTTCCTCTTCAAGAACCGGTCCCTGTTCGATATGGAGTTCCACAAAAGAATGAAAGTCTCCGAGCCTGTTTTCTTTTTCGCCTTTGTAGCCGATTCTTTGCAGTTCTTCCTGGAAGCTGTGTCCGTCACGATCTGTTCTGCTATAGACATACTCCTGATCAAATACACCGGCTATACCACCAGACCCGAGCATTGGTGGTTCGAACCTCGCTCCTTCTTCGTTCGTGAAATTGACTATTTCCACAGGCCTGTCTGTTTCGATATGATGATCATTCAATGTGTTGATTACTTCAAGTGCCAGCAGCACACCGAGCACACCATCGAACCTGCCTCCTGCCGGCTGCGTGTCGAGGTGAGAGCCAAGTACGACAGGAGGAAGAGCTTTCTTTCCTTCTCTTCTGCCATACATGTTGCCAAAGTCGTCCACCCGTACACGCAGACCGGCTTTTTCACACCAGGTTTTGAATACATCGCGCATTTCTTTATCCTCATCGGAAAGAGCCAGACGCCTTAGCCCTTTCCCGGGGATAGCACCGATTGCCGAGCTCTTGGATAAATTACGAAATAGCCTTTCTTCGTTGATGTGATTCAACGTCATCTCCCTCCTTCTTATCTACAAGCCGAGTTTAATAAAGAAATAACCCCATACTATAACGGATATAAATGTGAACAATACAGAAACCGTAATAATCTGTTTATACTGCTTTTTAATCTTTTGAAGTCCGTCCGGCTGTTTCATGAATTCCTGAATGGTTATTTTGGCCATTCCAGTACTTTTCATCTCTGTGAAGTAATTCAGTTCGTATGAGCTTGGTTTCGTTACAAGCGCTGCAATAATCAGTGTAGCGATCGAGACGAGAAGGGCCAGCATCAGTTCATCCACGCCGGTCGGAAGTGTCATAATTCCTGCCTTAATGAGCTCACCGAATAAGATGAACGAAGCTACGCCTGCAACCATGCTGATGGAAGCTGCTTTACTATTCATTTTCTTCCATTCGAACGAAGCTACAATCGTTGGCAGCCAGCCGACAGCGAAGATGGATCCGGCATAAATGGAAATCCAGTAGATTGCGGAAGGCTGCGCGATGGCGATGGCACAGATGACAACCGCTACGATTACCTGGCCGATTCTCGCGGCAGTAAGGCTTTGTTTTTCATTGAGCTCTTTTTCAAACAATCTTTCATACAAGTCCCGGGATAATGCGAAACCTACGAGAACGAAAAGAGTTGAAGCTGTGGACATGATAGAAGCCATTAAAGCAGCGAGGCCTACTCCGGCAATTGCAGGGGTGGTAAATTCCATAAATCCGACAATCATGGCATTATCCGCTGGAGTAATGTTTGGTTTAAGCACTTGCATGCCACCTGCAGCAATGAAAACCGTCAGCTGCATGAACGGTGCAAAAAACACACCGATAACGGCAGTTTTTAAAATAACGAAGTCATTTTTGGCAGGAAATACACGGGATACAAGGGCAGGCATACAAGTAAAGAAAAGGATCCATACAAGGAACTGGGAAATCGACCACCCAATGGAGCGATCTTCCGTACCGCCGATCGTCCAATAGTTAGGCAGCGTCTCGGAAAGGCCTTTCATCTGTTCAAATCCTGCCTGTCCAATAATCATTGGAGCGATGACAACAGAGATAGCCAGCATCGTGAAAAACATTAACGTATCGGTCACCACGACCCCGTACATGCCTCCAAAAGCGGTGAACGCAATTAAAGCGACCGTAAACAGTACGATAAGCAATTTGAAATTAATTCCTGTGATTTCAGCGAGTACCAGTCCTGCTCCAATGAACTGGATAACCCCGTATCCAACTAATCCGACAATCATAATAACAATCGCGATGATACTGACCCATTTGTTATTGAAGCGTTTATCAAAGAAGTCCGGCATCGTCTTACAGTTTAACGCTTTCATTTTTCTTCCAACATACACAACCGCAAGCAACGTTCCGATCCATGCACCAAATGATCCAAGCGTCGCGATAACGAGAGGTCCCTCTGCATAGGAAACCCCGGCAATTCCTAATAATGTTGCGGCACTAAGATAAGTGGCTGCAAGGGTACCTACAATCAGTAATGTCGATCCCCTTCCTCCCATTGTATAGAAATCATCACTATTTTTAACATAACGGGCAATAAAAGCCCCGACAGCAACATAAATTAACAATACTAATGCAAATATAGTTAACGCCATATGTCATCCCCCCTAAATATTACTCTTGATGTGTTTATTCTCATCTTTCACGTTTTCTTCCTTATCCTCTTTCTTTTCCAACTCCCTGATGACAGGGAGGTACTGCTTTCGCAGAATTGCTATCACTACAATCGCAGATACGGCTGTCACAAGCGTCGCGTTTAAAAATAAAATCAGAACTTCGACATTCATCATTCCACCTCCATTTGAAAATAAAGTCTATTGAATGCCTCCAATGGACAGGTATTTTGTTTCTACGTATGGTTCAATCCCTTCAGGACCACCTTCACGGCCGATGCCGCTTTCCTTCACACCACCAAATGGGGCGTGCGCTGCAGACGGTGCTCCATCATTCCAGCCGAGAATGCCAAATTTCAGGTGTTCCTGGAAATAGATACCGGTTCGGTAATCATTCGTGAAGAAGTAGGCAGCGAGACCGAATGGCGTGCTGTTGGCAATTTCCACAGCTTCTTCGTTTTCACGGAACGTCGTCAATGGAATAACCGGGCCGAACGTTTCTTCCTGCATGATGTCCATTTCTGCCCCGACATTTTCAAGAACGGTCGGATGTACAAAATAATAGCCTTTTTCATCATCCTTTTCATATTGATGACCATAAAGCACCCTGGCACCTTTAGCCACAGCGTCTTCAATCTGCCGATTTATCTTTTCATATCCTTCCCCATTGATGACCGGACCAACATCCGTATTTTCATCCAGTCCGTTTCCGACCTTCAGCTGTTTGACACGGGAGGTCAATTGCCCGGAAAATTCATTAGCGATGTCTTCATGGACCAGGACACGGTTCGCACAGATGCATGTCTGCCCTGCATTTCGGAATTTCGATGCAAGTGCCTGCTCGACAGCATAATCAATATCGGCATCTTTTGCGACGATCAGCGGCGCATGCCCTCCGAGCTCCATGGATACATGCTTCATGGTAGCGGCACTGTTTTTCATCAATAATTTACCGACCGGCGTGGATCCTGTGAAAGTAATTTTCCGAACCAGTTTGCTGTCCGTGAAAATCGGTCCGACGTCTTTCCCGTAGCCATTCACATACTGAACAGCATCTTCCGGGATGCCTGCCTCATGGGCCAATTCTACAAGCCTCATCGTAGTAAGCGGTGTTTCTTCGGCAGGTTTTACGATAAACGTACAGCCGGCAGCCAACGCGGGAGCGGCTTTTCTCGTCATCATCGCTGCCGGGAAGTTCCACGGCGTGATTGCCGCAACGAGGCCGACTGGTTCTTTCGTAACGATGATCCGTTTCGTTTCCGTATGAGAGGGAACAGTCCGGCCATACAGGCGCTTCGCTTCCTCCGCATACCAGTCAATGTAGCTCGCTGCATAGGCGACTTCTCCGCGAGATTCTTTCAACGGCTTGCCGCTTTCCAATGTCATCACTTCTGCTAAACTTTCTGTTTCCGCTTTTATTTTGGCGGACCACTCTTTTAGAAGCGCGGACCGCTGATGGGCATTCACCCTGGACCATGATTTAAATGCATCGTCTCCCGCTTGTATCGCTTTTTCTATATCGGCAGCCGGTGTGACTGCCACCTCTCTCACTACTCCCCCTGTAGCGGGGTTGCTCACTTTTATCGTATGACTCATCACTATTCTTCCTTTCTTTATCAGTCTGCTGCTGCGTCAAATGCTTTATCCAGAATGGCCAATCCTTCTTTCAGCTCTTCATCCGTGATGACCAGTGGGGTAAGAAAACGGACAACGTTACCTTTCACACCTGCGGAGAGCAATAGTAATCCATTTTTATTCGCATAGGAGGTAATAGCCGCGGTTCGTGTTTTGTCAGGGTTTCCTTCTGCATCATTGATTTCGACAGCGACCATTGCACCCAGCCGGCGGATATTTCCAAGGAAATGATGACGGTCTTTCAATTCGTTTAATTTCTCTTCCAATACAGCACCAATCTGCTTCGCTTTATCATTCAGGTTTTCTTCCTCGATAATATCGATCACCGCCAGTGCTGCTTCACAGGCAAGCGGGTTTCCTGCATAGGTTCCACCGAGTTCTCCCGGAGAAGAAGCATCCATGATCTCCGCCTTACCGACGACAGCACTAAGCGGAAGACCTGCGGCAAGTGACTTTGAAAGGGTCATGAGATCCGGTTCGATATCAAAATGCTCACTTGCAAACAATTTTCCTGTACGGGAAAAGCCTGTCTGAATTTCGTCAGCGACAAACACAATTCCGTGCTCCCTGCAGAACTGCTGCACTTCCTGTACAAAGCGTTTTGGAGGTATGATGAATCCTCCTTCCCCTTGTACCGGTTCCATCACGACACAAGCTGTCGTTTCCGGGGCAACCGACGTTACGAAGAATTCTTTGAAGCGATTGATACTGAAATCAATATATTCCTCATCGGTCATTTGCTCTGGCTTATTTGACATATACGGGTAGGGAGCCTGATATACTTCTGGTGAATATGGCCCGAAGTTGAATTTATACGGCTTCACCTTACTGGTCATTCCCATGGTCAGGTTCGTACGCCCGTGAAAAGCCCTTTCAAAGGAAACAACGGCCTGACGGTTGGTATATTTTCTAGCGATTTTCACTGCATTCTCAACAGCTTCTGCTCCCGAGTTGAACAGTATTGCCATCTTATCGAAAGAACCAGGTGTTATTGTACACAGCTTTTCCGCCAGGTTGATGTAACTGTTATACATAATGACGTTGAAGCCAGGATGAAGATAACGGTCGGCCTGTTTTTTTACAGCTTCCGTCACTTTGGGATGCGTATGCCCAACATTAAGCGTCCCGATGGCGCCGGCAAAATCAATCCATTTGCCACCTTCGTTATCCATCACAGTCGCACCCTTGGCGTAGTCAGCGATATGGGTATTTCCGTTTCCTAATCCTTTTGGTATATATTTCTTTCTTTTCTTTTGTAAATCATCTTTTGTCACTGTTTGATCCGTCACTTGTAACCCTCCCTCTAATTTGTAGATTATTATGACAATTATCTGGTATAATTTAAAGGACCAGTTTTTAAAATTTAATGGCACCAGAATAAATAAGGAGGGAAGACCCGTGTTTTTTCAGATAAAAAAAGGGGATGAACATCCCGCTATCTACAAACAGATTTATACACAACTGAAGGACTTGATTCTCGAAGAAGCCCTAACCGAACGCAAACTTCCCTCAAAACGGAAACTCGCGCAGGATTTAGGTGTAAGTGTCAATTCTGTCGCTCATGCCTATGAACAATTGCTTGCGGAAGGTTATATATATAGCGTAGAACGAAAAGGATATATGGTGGAAGATATTACCCGTTATATTAAGAAGGACTGGGAGAACGATCCGTTCCCCGAGGAACTGAAAGAAAACGGCAAGCAGGAAAGTTTTCAGCCGGAGGTTACTTTTTCACACATCGCAACCGATGCGGAGCATTTTCCATTCAAGAAATGGAGAAGGTACCAACAGAATGTAATCAATCATCACAAAAAGCAGCTTTCCATCCTGCCGCACCCCCAGGGACCTTATGAACTCCGCCAATCTATCGCTACTATGATCGCCCTGACCCGCGGTGTCCGCTGCAGACCGGAACAGATTATCATCGGCTCAGGAACCCAGCCACTGATTCACAAACTGATGTCCCTTCAGCCGCGTTCGACCACCATCGCGGTAGAAAATCCAGGATACCAGCGTTTCTATCAGCTTTTAAAAGATATGGATTTTACAGTAGAGCCAATCGATCTCGATGACCAGGGAATTTCTGTTGAAGCTTTCACGGACAGGTGTCCTAAGTGGGTTTTTGTCACCCCGTCCCACCAGTTTCCGACTGGGACAATCATGCCCATAAACCGCAGAATAAAACTGTTAAATTGGGCTGCTGAATCGCCGGACCGCTACATCGTGGAAGATGATTATGATAGTGAATTCAAGTACGAGACGGACCACATCCCTTCGCTTCAGAGTTTAGACCGTAACCGGCAGGTGATTTATACAGGAACATTTTCCAAAACACTGCTGCCGAGCCTGCGTATCAGCTATATGGTGCTTCCTCCTGATTTGTTGAAACGGTACCGCAACGCATTCAGTCATTGGATTGACGGTCCATCCGGGCTCAACCTGTGGACGCTGAAGTATTTTATTGACAAAGGAGAATACAGCAGGCACATCAAACGGATGAATGCGCGCTATAAAACGAAACGAGCGAAGCTCATTCACGAGTTGCGTCGGGTTTTTGCAGATAAAATAACGATTCATGACATTCCTGCCGGTCTTCATTTTCTTGTGGAAATAGACACCAGCCTCTCCTATCAGGACATAGAGGAGCAGGCAAAAGAAAGAAAAATCGAATTATATACGATTCGCCGTTTCTTCCTTCAGAATATCAACATGGCTGAAACCGATAAGAAAAAGCTCATCATCGGGTTCGCCAACATGAAAGAAGAAAAAATACGGGAATCCGTAGAACGTCTGGCTTCTCTATTCTCCTGACTCTCTTCTTTAGTTATTAAAATGCCGCAGCCGCTGTGATCTCCACAACGACCTGCGGCATTTTCTCTGCAAAAAACCTGTAGCAAACACGGGGGTTCTCTACAAGCTGAGAGTAAAGGATTAACTCACGGGTCATCTGACACTTTTCAATTCACGCTTTTACATATCGGTGATACAATTTTTTCGCTTCCTGTACATCATCCACACCATGGATCAACGTTCTTCCGTCTTTAAAAACGACGAACCTCTTTTCTTCCATTTGAAACCGGAGGAGTACCTCATTCACCTTGGGTTCCCCGGCAAGCGGTTCGATCCGCCGGGCTAATCGCTCGAAATTGACGTTTTCTTTCCGCCCTGGTCTGACCTGGACCGTATCCCTTCCGCAAAGGACGGCGGTACGGATGCCTTTTTCCTTTTTTAAATAGGTGAACTGGGCGGCATCAGAGCAGGAAGCACATTGTGGATCCTTGAGTTTTGCTACATCAATCGCACTGTATTCCCTCCCCCAGACATCAAAAGAAACCAAATGCGTCGACATCGGGTGACCGGTAAGAAACCTCAGGCATTCTGACGTCTGATAGGCGGCGGTCATTTGGACAGCAGGCCCGATAATTCCAGCTGTCTCACAGGTTTCTCCGTCCTGTGGAAGCTGATCGATCAGACATTGGAGACATGGTGATTGACCCGGCAGGATGGAAAGCGAGATGCCATGGCTTTTGACACACCCGCCATAGATCCACGGAACTTTATACTTACAAGCAGCGTCATTGATGATAAACCGAGTGTCAAAATTATCAGTTCCATCGATCACCATATCTACATCTTTCATCAACAGCTCTGCATTTTCCGGGTCAAATTCCTCTGCGATGCCTTCTACTTCTATACTGGAGTTGATCGCTTTCAGCCTGGCTTCCGCAGCTTTTGCTTTCGCCCTCGAGCTTGCAGCGTCTTCTTCCGTGTACAATTGCTGCCTGCCCAGGTTGCTCCATTCGATATAGTCGCGGTCGATGATCGTGATCTTTCCAATACCTGCCCTCGCCAGCATTTCAGCATTGGCACAGCCTAAGGCGCCTGCTCCAACGATGAGTACCTGTTTTTCAGCTAAGCGAGTTTGTCCTTCTTTCCCGATCGGGGCAAAACGTTCCTGGCGGGAGTACCGTTCAGCCATCAGGTGACCAGCCCGCTTTCCGGACTGCTTTTTATTCCATAGGCCTTCTTCTCGATTCTTCCCGCCTCATACCCAAGTCTTCCTGCCTGAATGGCGAGTTTCATGGCCTCTGCCATTTTGACCGGATCATCAGCACCAGACACGGCAGTATTCAATAGGACACCATCAGCCCCTAGCTCCATCGCATGGGCGGCGTCCTTTGGAGAGCCGATTCCTGCATCGACGATGACCGGGATCTCAGACTGTTCGATGATGAATTGCAGATTCATCTCATTGATGATCCCCCTTCCCGAGCCGATAGGAGAAGCTCCAGGCATAACCGCATGAACGCCGGCTTCTTCTAATCGTTTCGCTAACACGACATCGTCCGACGTATAGGTGAGTACTGTGAATCCTTCCTCCAACAGCTGCTCGGAAGCTTTTATCGTTTCAAATGGATCAGGTAAAAGTGATCTGTCACAGCCGATCACTTCGACTTTGATCATGTCACATAAACCGGATGCACGGGCAAGGCGGGCAATCCTGACTGCCTCTTCCGCCGTTTTGGCACCAGCCGTGTTCGGGAGCAGGCTGTATTTTTCCAGGTCCAGTTCTTCCAGCAGGTTCGGTTCATCTTCATCAAAAATATTCATTCTCCTGACAGCAAACGTTAGAATTTCCGTTTCCGAAGCAGCCACCGCTTCTTTTTGCATGGCAAAACTCGGATATTTCCCAGTGCCCAGCATCAATCTTGAACGGAATGTCTTTTCACCAATCGTTAACATGTTCATCCTCCTCCAACAAAATGTACGATTTCAATCCTGTCTCCGTCAGCAAGCTTCGTCTCTCCATAGTCCTCTTTATGGATAATTTCTTTATTTTGCTCGACCACTGAGATCTTTTTCTGGATGTCATAAGAATCGAGGAGTTCCGAGACTGTGGTGACATTGTCAGGTAAGTCAATCATTCTCCCGTTCAGTTGTATATTCATAACTGAATGCTCCTTTCCTTTTCAAAACGTTCAGGGGAAAGCATCTCCCGAAAATCCTGGCGTACGTCCTGTTTCGTAATCAGATCCTTCATCATTCGCCCGGTAGCAGGTGCCAGTAGAATGCCATTTCGATAGTGACCGGTGGCAAAGTAAAATCCCGTAACTGCAGGGTGCTCCCCGATAATCGGCAAACCATCGACAGACCCTGGCCGGACTCCTGACCAGAACTCCTGCATCGGTTCTTTTTTCAGTTCTGGAAATACAGCAAACACACGATGCATCAGATCCGCCAATCCCCCGGCGGTTGTACCCGTACTTAAATCGCCAGTATTGGACGTCGCCCCAACGATATACCGCCCATCGGGTTTAGGGACGATGTAAAAATCCTTAAAGAACAAAGCTTCCTTAAAATAATGCCTGCCTGGTTTAATCGAAAAGCATTCCCCTTTTACAGGCACGATCGGATTAGCCATTCCTGCCGCTTCAAACCACCGTCCACTGTCCGATCCAGAAGCTGCCACGACATGACTTGCTGCTAAGGAAGCGTTTTCTAATTGCACAGTGAAAATGTCCTCCGTTTTGGTGATTTCAAGGACATTCGTGTTTTCCAATAAGTCGCCGCCATGAAGTAAGGCCGCTCGTTTCAAGGCCTCGCAAGTTGCTGCTGGTTCAACATGACCATCCTTGCTCATATATAATGCCCCGGATACCTCTTGTGGAAGAGCCGAAACTTTATCTCTAACCTGTTCTGCATCCAGCCATTCCAGGGAGGTGAACGCATGCTTTTTCTCAAGCAGTTCCTGTTTATGCGTTTCATTCATCGCGATTTCCATCATTCCAAATGGTGAAAGCCCGATATCGATCGCTGTTAATGCATGAAGTTCCTTGCTTAAATCCTGATATAAATTTCTGCTGTGCTGACAAAATTGATGGTAGCTGTCTGATGCCTGGTGCTCCGTATGAACCCCAAGCATCCCCGCAGCTGCTTTCGTAGCTTTGCTTCCACTTGCCCCTTTTTCGATTACGACAGCGCGGACTCCACTCTTGTTTAAATAGTAGGAAATTGCATGACCGATGATGCCGCCGCCAATAATCGCCACATCATAATGATCTCTCATGGATCGTTAGCTCCTTTACATACCTTTTTACAGCCTGAAGCGGGTGTGCATCCCCGAATATCCCTGACATGACGGCAATCCCCGCGGCACTTATCCCCTGTAGTTCCTGCAATTTATCGGGAGTGATACCGCCAATCGCGATAACAGGAATATCAATTGAGGAAGTGATATATTTGAGCTCGTCGATGCCCCTAGGCTCCAGTCCTTTTTTGCTGTTCGTAGCATAAACATGACCAAACATCACATAATCGGCACCTTCCGCCTCCGCCTGTCTTGCCGCTTGAAGCGAATGAACCGAAATCCCGACCTTCAGAAAAGGATGCGCCTGTTTCACACTCTTCACCCCGGAGCCCTTTTCTTTGAGATGCAGGTTGGGAACACCTGTCTTACAGGCTATCTCTACTCGACTATGGATACACAGCTTGTCCCTATCAGCCCCGCTTGCGATTAACTTCTCCACCATTGCCTGATAGTCAGCATCACCCATGTGTGGTTCTCTTAAAATAATGGAATCTACCAATGGTTCAATTTCCTTGACCCTTGACCAGGCCCCCGCTTCCACCCTTCCATTCGTCACTGCCACCAGTTTCATACCACCCCACCTTTAAGCCATAAAAAATACCACTTCCCCCGGAGGAAAAGTGGTATGTACCATTTACTTTAGTTGGCAATCATGAAAGATACATAGAGTTTCTCTTTCATGAAGCCCAACGTCGTCACTTTCCTCCGCTGGTGTTTCAAGCCAGATCAGGTTCCGAGGGTCCCAAAGTAATACTTTGATCTCAGCCTTTAAGGAAAGGCACCCCTAGTGAATATTTTTATGCAGTTTTTGGTAAACGCTTCATATATTACACTAAACTATTTTGATAGACTCGTCCAGTCCATTTTCTGATTTTTTAAAAAAAACGCCTGACCCCCACTGCAGTAAAGCGTTAACTCATAGGGTGGGGGCAGGCACTCTTTTCTAATCAATTATATTTTTGAAACCCAGACACTTTTCACTTCAGTATAATTCTCCAGCGCATAGGATCCCATCTCTCGGCCGATACCGGATTGCTTGTACCCACCAAATGGTGAAGCAGCATCAAAAGCGTTGTAACAGTTTACCCATACCGTACCTGCTTTAAGATTATCAGCAATATAATGGGCTTTTCCTACATCTCTAGTCCAAACACCAGCAGCAAGACCATAGTCACTGTCATTGGCCCGGTTGATCAGCTCATCCAAATCATCATAAGGCATGGCTGAAATGACTGGGCCAAAAATTTCTTCTTTGGCAATCGTCATTTCATCCTGTACATTGGCAAATATAGTTGGAGATACAAAATAGCCTTGTTCGGATGGCTTACTACCCCCGACTAATAGTTCCGCACCTTCATCTCTTCCTTTTTCTATATAGCCTAATACCCGGTCCTGTTGTTCGGTAGAAACCAGTGGACCAATTTCTGTGTCCTGATGAATCCCTGCTCCCTGCTTAATTTTTTCTGCATGACTGACCATATCAGCAACGACATTATCAAAATGTTTCTTTTGTACAAATACACGGGAACCTGCACTACATACTTGACCCTGGTTGAACATGACGCCATTCAGGGCACCTGGAATCGCTTGATTCAAATCCGCATCAGGTAAGATGATATTCGGAGACTTCCCGCCTAATTCCAGTGTGACGCGTTTTAAAGTTTTGGAAGCCCTTTCCATAATTTGCTTTCCGACTACAGTAGAACCTGTAAAGGCGATTTTGTTCACTTCCGGGTGATCGACAAGTGGCTGGCCTGCAGTTTCTCCAAATCCAGGAACAATATTAATAACCCCTTCCGGGAAACCAGCCTCCTGAGCCAGCTTTCCCAGGTAAAGAGCAGAAAGAGGTGTCTGTTCAGCCGGTTTTAATACGACGGTACACCCCGTTGCCAGAGCAGCACCCAATTTCCACATCGCCATTAATAACGGGAAGTTCCACGGAATGATCTGCCCAACTACACCGACAGCTTCATGGCGGGTATAATTTAAAAACGGTCCGTTTACTGGAATAGTCTGGCCGACAATTTTGGTAGACCACCCTGCAAAATAACGCATATGCTCGATAGCCAGCGGTACATCTCCGTGTGTCGTTTCCCTGATCGGTTTGCCGTTATCCAATGTTTCCAACTGAGCAAGATCGTCCTTATGTTCTTCCATCAGATCCGCGAGTTTATACATTAAGCGGCTTCTCTCTGCTGTCCCCATTTTAGACCAGGGACCTTCGTCAAAAGCTTTTCTGGCTGCTTTGACGGCTGAATCAATGTCTTCCGGTCCTGCTTCAGACACATGAGCTAACACTTCTCCCGTTGCTGGATTATAGCTTTCAAAAGTCTTTCCGGAGACACTTTCCACAAACTCTCCATTGATAAATAGCCTTTTATTACCAGATAGAAAATTTTCCACTCTTTCCCTTAAATCGACAGCTAATTGACTCATACGATTCCTTCCTCCTTCGTTTTATTTAGTAGGAATTACATTAAATTGAAGTTTATGGCAAGGTGGGGTTAAGTCGGCTCTGTCAACATGCCGACTAATTATCTACCATTTATCTACTACCGTCACTCCGATATTTTCATAGGTTTGCATTTCATTAAAAATTCTGGGTGCTTCTTCCAACGGGATGGTATTGGTAATCAAAGATTTAGGACTTAACTTGCCTTTTTCCACCATTTCAAGCATATATGGATATCTGGAAGGCTGCATGCCAAGGGATCCAATTACTTCGATTTCATACTGAACGATCAGGTCAATGGGAAGTGGAATCATGCCTTCTTCCTCTCTGGTCGTCAACCCAATTTGCAAGTGTCTTCCCCGCTTGCGCAGACTGCTGACAGAAGCCTGGCAAGTTTGTTGAATACCCAGTGCATCAATCGATACATTGGCACCACCCTTTGTAATATGTTGAATCGCCTCTGGAACATTTTCTTTTTTAGCATTCACTGTTGCGACTGCACCTAGTTTTTTCGCAAATTCTAACTTATCATCAGCGATGTCTACCGCAATGACATTAGCACCAAGAGCCGTGGCGATTTGAACCGAGGATAACCCTACGCCTCCGCAACCATGGACAGCAACCCATTCTCCGGCACCTACACGCGCCTGATCAGTCACCCCATGAAAGGCAGTCATAAAACGACATCCCATACCCGCCGCTTCCACAAAGCTGATATTTTCAGGAAGCCGGACTAAATTCGTATCTGCATTCGGTACATGGGCAAACTGACCATAACCGCCCCAAGATGTAAACCCAGGCATCTGAATATTTTCACAGATGTTATGATGGCCGCTTTGACAATAAGGACATGTGCCGTCACCAATAGTAAATGGAACGATAACACGGTCTCCTGCTTTGAAATTTTTTACGTCTTTCCCGACTTCCTCGACCACTCCAGAAAACTCATGTCCTAATACATGTGGCAGTGGAATTTCGATTCCAATCCAATCCCAATCCCCCTGCCAGGCATGCCAGTCACTACGGCATACGCCATTGGCTTCTACGCGGACAATCACCCCTTCTGGTGAAAGCTCAGGATCTTCCATATTCCTAACTGTCAAAGGTTTTTTAAATTCTTCTAAAACTAGTGCTTTCATTTCCACCATCCTTTTTCGTATACAGCATTTGTGTTTCCTATTCTTTACTATCCATTAGCTAACAGTCCTGATGCACCCAAGATTGGCAGTGAATCGATTGATCGAGCTAAACAATCCACCTAACAGAAAACGCTTACAAATTTTACTACGATCAACCTCCTTCTGACTATTTAGAACTTGTCTCAACCTAAATTGATTGCAAAATTCATGCCAACTCTCAACCCTTCTATTCCAAGGGGACATAAATAATTGAATGTTCCAAAATGGTACAACTGTTCCAGTTTGGAACAACGCTATTGAAATATTTCCAATATAATGTAGTAAAATGTCTGAAAATTATGGTAATATTTTGATATCAGTATTATTTATTGTGGAAAGGGTGAAAATGATGCCACAAAATGAAGCTATATGGTTAAAAGAATCCTGGGAACGAAGTCAAATGCAGAATGTGGATCCCTCAATTGCTGGAGAAGCAATTATTGAGGACTCGGAATTCAAGATTTATAGAGAACAATATAAAACCCTTTTTCAGAAAATAATTCCTACCATGGATCGTTTGGCCAGGTGGTTGAAGGGGACCAGCTCTATTGTTAATATTTGTAATCCCTCAGGATATGTATTGGAAGCCAAGGGTGATGTGAGGTTCTTAAAAGATATGCAAGCAATTCATGTACACAGGGGAGCCTGTTGGTCAGAACAGGTGCAGGGTACGAATTCTGTAGGTACGGTCATTATTGAGAAAAAACCGTTAGTTGTAGTAGGAAAAGAACATTATTTGGAAAGAAACCATCGTCTATACTGTGCTGCCTCACCGATTTTTGATTCCTCTGGAAAGCTATGTGCTGTACTAAACATCAGTGGCCATTATAAAAATTATCATCCCCATATCCTTGGTATCGTAGATGTAGCTGCCAGAGAAATAGAGGATCGTATTCTAATTGAAGATTCGAACAACCACCTGATCATCTCTTTGAATTCCGAAGACAATCTTTATCGACAGGCCTTGCTTGCAGTGGATGACGACGGGGTTTTAACAGGCGTCAACCGGGAGGCAAAAGAAATCATTGATATTGATCATCAGTCGCTTGGAAATATCCACCTTTCCGAGATCTTCTCTAATGTTAAACCGCTTCTCAAGCGTTCAAGCATTTTATCTTCTCACAATTTTTTATCTCTCAAAAGTAAAAGGAATAATCAGCTCATATGGAAATCACAGATATTGTATGACAAACGCAAATACATCTCGGGAAAGAGCCAACAAACAAGCAAAAAACATCTACAAGGAAACCAATCCTCCCTATGTAGATTCGATCAAATCTTCGGATGTGACCAAAAGTTTAATGCTGCCATAGAACTTGCCAAAAAAGCCGCCAGCACCGACTATACCATCCTGGTTACCGGGGAAAGTGGCACAGGGAAGGACCTGGTGAGTCAGGCCATCCACCATTCCAGCGACCGGTCTCATCAACCGTTCATAGCTGTTAATTGCGGCGCCATCACCAACTCCTTGCTGGAAAGCGAATTGTTTGGTTACGAAGCAGGGGCTTTCACGGGAGCCAAGCAATCAGGGAAGCCTGGAAAATTCGAGATGGCTGAAGGCGGAACATTATTTCTTGATGAAATTTCCGAAATGCCGCCTGAGATGCAAGTGGTTTTACTGCGTGTATTGAATGATAATACAATTACCCGAGTTGGGGGAACCAAGCCTCTTCAACTTGATATCCGCATAATTGCAGCTACGAACGAAGATTTATGGGAAAAGGTTCAGGAGGGAAGTTTTCGGGCAGATTTGTTTTATCGATTACAAAATCTACATATTAACTTGCCACCGCTGCGCGAACGTACTGATAAGCTGAATATAGCTGAATTTCTCCTGGAAATTATTCAAAAAGAATTGAATAAGAAGATCCTCAATCTCTCTACTGATACTAAACAATTGATAAGCAGCTACGACTGGCCGGGAAATGTTCGTCAGTTAATTGGTGCATTGCGACAAGCTGCTTTTTTAACCGAGACCCGGCATATCGAACCCACTCACTTTCCACACTATATTCTTACTGACTTGAATCAGAAAAAAACGATCAGTTCGCTCAAAGAATCTGAACTACAGACCATTAATGAAACCCTGAAAAAAACTGAAGGGAATATTTCACAGACCGCAAGAATTCTTGGTATCGGAAGAACTACATTATACAGAAAGCTGAAAAATTTAAATTAAAGATTCCTCGGCGTCATTTTCCATTAACTGGAGGACCTGGGGTGAAACATGGTATCTCTCCATCCAAGCTGAGATATATTTGTACCTCTTTCCATCGGTAAATAACAAAAAGTGCCTGGCCCCGAGTGAAATTACGCGATAACTCACAGGATGTCAGACACTTTTTTAATCAAAATATCTTTACCAATAATAAGTGCTGCCCGGATTAAAATACGAATTACACCCATGCCTATTTTGCTGCCCTGGCATCATGCTGCCTTGCCCTTGGCCAGCCCCTGGGAATCCAGGCATCATGCCTCCGCCCGGCATACCGCCTTGACCATTACCTGGTCCAATACCTGGCATACCCTGGCCGGGTCCTGGAAATCCAGGCATGCCGCCTTGACCGGTTCCTCCCTGGCCCGGAAATGGAAGCTGCGGCATCATACCGCCTGGCATACCACTTCCCTGACCTTGGCCGGTTCCTCCACCATTGCCCTGACCCGGCAGTGGAAATTGTTCCAATATATCACCGTATGGTATTCCTTGCTGCCCACCGTTTCCTTGACCATTTTCTTGGCCGTTTCCTTGTCCGGTGCCTTGCCCGCTTCCCCCAGGTGCTCCCTGTGCCGGGACAGGATAACAGATGACAGAGAGTTCGTCTTCGCCGATAGTCCCTTCCATTCCTCCTTCAATTTGTGGCGCACTGTCCTTAGGAAAGCACACCATTGGACCTTGACCGCTATTTTGCTGGCGAGGATAAGGGTTAGCTAGCGGTTGATAAGGATCATAATAATACATGTCATTCGCCTCCTTGATATACACCCTCATCCTATTCATTTTTTTGCAGCTTCGGGTACATTCATCCATAAATTGATTCATCTGCCCATATTTTTAAAGGCTGGAAATGGTGAACCTCTATATTAATGAGAAACTGATAATAGAATGGATTAGGATTGATAACAGCATAAAATATCCCTCCCTGGCTTTCAGGAAGGGATTTTAAAAAGTTATTAAGCTACATCTGTACTGTCCTCTTCCTCATTGGTTTTCGATCTGGAGCCGAGGAAGAAAAGAATTCCTATGATGACTAAAACAGCTGCGAATATGATACTGTTCGCTTCTACGATGCGGATCAGGTTACCAAGGACAATACCTACGACACCGAAGTCAGCATCTCCGAAGGTTGTTCCCTGGAATCCGAGCGAGCCAAGTACCGGCAGCAACAGTGCTGGCAAGAAGCTGATGATGGCGCCATTGGCCATCGAACCAATGATCGCTCCTTTTCTTCCGCCGGTTGCGTTCCCGAACACTCCGGCAGCTGCACCGGTGAAGAAATGAGGGACCAGTCCCGGCACGATGACTTTCAATCCCAGCAACGGCAGGAATAGCATACTGACCAGACCGGCAATAAAGCTGAAGAAAAATCCGATGATAACTGCGTTTCCTGCGAATGGGAAGATAGCAGGACAGTCCAATGCTGGTTTGGCATTTGGAACAACCTTGTCCGCAATACCTTTAAAGGCGGGTACAATTTCACCTAATAGCATACGCACACCAGCTAAAATGATGTAGACACCAGCAGCGAATGTAAGTCCTTGCATAAAGGCGAAGACAAGAAAGTTCTGTCCGCCGCTCAATTCACCTTCAACGAAGGCCGGTCCGGCAGCACCTGCGACGACAAAGAAGAGGATGGCCATCGTCAGGGACACGGAAACGGATGTGTCTCTTAGAAAGCTGAGGGATTTCGGTACTTTAATTTCTTCGGTTGATTTCGAGCCTTTTCCGACAGCTTTTCCTACTAAAGCGGAAACCAGATAGCCGAATGAACCGAAGTGGCCGATGGCAAAGTCATCCGAACCCGTAATTTTACGAGTGAACGGCTGCAGCATAGCTGGGGATAAAACCATCAGGGAACCAAGGATGATCGAGCCCAGGATGATCATAGATGCTCCGGAAAATCCGCCTGTGATTAAAATAACAGCGATTAAGCAGGCCATGAACATCGTATGGTGACCAGTCAGAAAGATATATTTGAAGGGACCGAAGCGGGCGAGAAGAATATTGACAACCATACCGAACAGCATGGTCATTGCCGTCTCTGTACCAAAGCTTTCCTGCGCGAGGGCGACGATGGCTTCATTGTTCGGGATTACTCCGTCTACGGAAAACGCTTCATTGAACATGCTGCTGAACTGACCCAGGGACTGGACAAGTACATTCGCCCCGGCCCCAAGAATCACAAAGCCCATCACGGTTTTCAGTGTTCCTGAGACAACATCTCCGATATCTTTGCGTTGCACAAGCAGTCCGATCAGCGCGAATAAACCGACAAGTATGGCAGGGGTTCCTAAGACATCCTTCATTATTAAATCAATCATGTGTAACGCTCCTTTGTTTTAGATTTAATTCCCGTCGCCTCTTACATATTTTTTTCTAATGCTTCACGGAGCTCATTTTTATCCATCAGGTTTTTCAGTTTCACTACATTTTTATTTCCATCTTCCAGGCTTCCGACAATATCCTCGGAACCTAAGAAGAGGTCTGCTTGTTCCGTCTTTGCTGTCGTCAAGTCTGTATGGGACACTTCTGCTTCTTTCCCCATTTCCTTCAGTGCCGCTTTCACATTCATCTCGACAATCATGCTGCTTCCTAAACCATTTCCACATACCACTAATACTTTTTTCATTTCCGATTCCTCCTCATTTTTTTAAACTTCCACAGTTTCGTCTACGATTTCGATCACATGCTTCGGGTCACTAGCTGCAATTAGCTGCTCGACATTTTCATCATTGGATAACATCTCCGTGAGCTGAGCTAATGCTTTTAAGTGGGTTTGATTATCAATTGCCGCCAGGACGATGACCAGCTGGGCCCGGTGTTTTTCTTTATCTGAAAAATAAACAGGATTTTTCAGTCTTAGAAAACTCATTCCAAGTTTTTCTACTCCTGCTTCAGGTCGGGCATGGGGAATTGCGATTCCCGGGGCAATGACGATATAAGGCCCCAATTCATTAACATTATCAATCATCGCCTGAATATACTCAGGTCGAATCGCCTGCTGTTCAATCAGGGGTTGAGCAGCTGTTTTAATAGCTTCCTCCCAGCTGGAGACATGATCTTTGAAGTGTATCGTTTGTTCCGTTAATAGCTCGTTGAGCATAGGCTTTCGCAGCTCCTTTGTCAGCGGGGTATTTTGTTCTAAAAGATGGACCAGTTCACTTTTCAGTTCTTCTTTCTGGTGAATAGTTGCATAGCGTTCAATCACATCCATCAGCAGATCCGTCGAATCCTTCTCCTGATGCTTCGAATGGAAAAGCTCATTCATCCGTCGCATAATCTGTTCCTTTTCAAGATTGGTCAGGATTGCTGGAACATGGATGACAGGAATTTCTTTTGCCTTAATATAATTGGTAGAAAAAATAACGTTTGCATCAGGTTCGATCGCTTGGTATTCCCTGATGGACATGGTCCTCGTTACATTCAAACCGACAATCAGATTTTCCAATTGGGTGCGCAGCATGTTGGAGGTTCCAATCCCGTTTTCACAAACTATGATCGCTTTGAATTTCGTTTCGACCTGTTTTTTCTCTTTTGTCAGCCACCCACCAAAGTGGAGTGTTATATAAGCCGTCTCTTCATCGGGGATTGTCTCTCCAACATAAAGCTCTAAATGCTTCATCACGCGTTTCGTCAAGTGGAAAATGTCCGGATAATTTTCCTGAATACGATCAGCTAAGTCATTGGCAATTGTCACACCGTACTTCAAACGGTAATACGTCGGCTTGATATGAGAAATCAGGTTTTCCTCAAGCCCTTTTTTATCATCAAACACGACACAGGAATACAATTGGAAGTCAGCTATCATTTCCCGAACCACATTCCGCAGCCCGGACAGTTCACGTTCCGTATAACGGCTGAAGTCATCGTGCTGGACCTTGGAGCCTAATAGATTCATAGTAATGAAGCAAATTTCATCATCCGGGAAGGAAATCTCCCATAATTCTTTCAGTTTATTCGTAATGAGCAGGGATGCCTGATATGCTTCCGTCTGCTGCAGCACCTGTTTTTCTTCTTCTTCCACCACGATATACTTCTGTAATTGGATTCGCTTCATAATCATTAAGATTTGCAGAGATAGAATCTCCACCATCTCATCGGTCAACGTCAATCCTAATGTTTGTTCCGCTTCATAAAGAAGATTTCTTACCGTAAGCCGCTGATCTGTCTCCTGGGACGATTCCTCGGCTCCCGGTTCGATCATCTGATTAATTTCATGGCGGACATGCTGCCATTCCGGATGAGAAAAAATGACGGCCAGGATATCGGAAAGCATCTTCCTTTTCGCTTCCTCCCGGCCACTCAATCGGTAGCCGGCACCTTTCTGATAATACAGCTTCAGCCCTGCCTGTCTGAATTCGTCTTTAATGACTTTAAGAACTTTAGCGACCGTTCCCCGGCTCATGCTCGTCATATCCATGAAGCTCTGCATCGAGGCATCCTGTTCTTCTAACAATATTTTCGCTTTGATGAGCACTTCCCGTTCTTCTTTCGATAATTGATATTGCCAATCCTCAAACCCCGCATCCTTTTGAAGATTCAATTTCGTTTTTGATGACTCAGGCAGATAAACCCCTGCGCCATGCTTGCTTTCAATCGGTGCTAATTCCTGATCCTCTAACCAGCTGTTGATCTGATCGAGATCATAATAAACGGTGCGTTGCGACACGTTCATTTTTGCAACCAGCTCTTTTGTCGGGATGGGATCAGTAGATTGTTGAATGATGGATAATAAGTGTGCACGTCTTTTATCCAATACCATGGGGATCCCCCTTACTTTCTTTTGCCTTCAAGATTATTTTTGCAAAATTATACGGCTATTAATTCGATGGTCATCTTATGACCTTAGTATAACGGCTTATTGATAGTTTTGTAAGGGGTTTCACTGTGCAGAGTTTGTAATGGTATGTTTTGCAATTTTGAACACATAGGTTAAAAGTTTATGTATCAAGGACTTCGTGTGAATTTTTATCCATATAAAGGAAATCTGTTTTATGACACAAAAAGGCCCGACCCCATTCTAATCAACTAGAACTCACTAGGGTCAGGCAATAACAAATTAGTCAAGCTTTATATATTATGATTCTTTTTTTCGTGGAGGACCAAAGCCATAAGCCTGGCCGTCTTTATGGACAATCTCATCCTCCCAAGGCAGATGATAGTTCCCTTCCTGAAGATCCTTCATATAAGTATAAGGCGAATCCATGACACCGCCTTCTACTGCGACATAGCCTCTATGCCCAAGCTGATAGATATTATTTTCGACAGCCCAGTGCTTCCTGGCTTCTAATGCTAAATCGGGACGTACCTCTCCTGTAATAATTTCGTCAGGCCGGTCACTACCATCTACTAATGGCACGCCATCAAAACCGACAATCATTCCTTCACCCATGGAATCATTCGTGCCATCACTGCCACACATAGCTACGGAAGCAGTGTATGCCAGGTTGCAGAATGCATTGGCCTGGTTGGTGATCCGCCAGGAGTGACGAATTGGGCGCGTGTAACCTGCCGTGCGTAAAATGACATCGGCTCCTTTGTAAGCCAGCTCTCTGCTGACTTCCGGAAACATCCCGTCATGACAAATGGCTAAACCTAAGGTACTTCCGTTTGGTCCCTCACAGACAGGAAGCCCTACATCACCCGGTTCCCAGGGTTCAACCGGCGTCCAAGGATGTAATTTACGATAATTGAGTTTGATCTCCCCATGATTATCAATGATTAATCCTGTGTTGTATGGATTGCCATCCGGGTTGTACTCCATAATGGAAAAACATCCCCAAATATCGTTTTCTTTACAAACTTCTTTGAGCTTAGAAACCTCAGGCCCTTCGATCGAGCACATGATTTCGTCACTAGTGTCCATCGAAAGACCATGCAGCATATACTCTTGAAAAACTACTAAATCAATCGGTGCTGCACCGCTTGGCCTTCCGTACCATTTCGCACACTTTCTCTGTCTGCTCGGTTAAGTCTTCTTTTGTCTCCACAACCGGCAATTGTAACTGTACTAAACCAAGCACTACACCGTTGGGAGATTTATTTAAACCGACTAAACCACTCATTACCTTCTCCTCCTTTTCTTTATATTTGTTAATAAATTCCCTGTCCTGGCAACTGCTAAAACATGTGAAGAAAATAATTACCATTTACTGGAGGACCCGGGGTGCATTGCCACGCGTGTGTGATCTCTTTTTTGAATGAAGTATATGATCAGCGTAGCGGCAACCAGTAATCCCATCATCATGTAAAGAGAGCGATAACCTGTAAACGGAATGATGAACCCTAATACATAGGGACCAAAGCCTAGCCCCGCATCCAGAGCGATATAATAAGTGGACGTTGCCAGCCCTACCCGTTCCACTGGTGCCGCCTTGACAGCAATAGCCTGTGTGATCGATTGCATATTTCCAAAACCCAAGCCGATCAGTACACCCGCCGCCAGCAGGTAGACACCATTTCCTGCTGCACTTAGCAGGAACAATCCGGCAATGAACAGGATAAAAGCAGGATACATGACCGACTTTTCTCCTTTAAGATCCATCATCCTCCCAGTAAATGGCCGGGATACGAGAATCGCTATCGCATAAACTACAAAAAATAGACTTGCCGCGTCTACAAGATCAATTTCAATAGCGTAAAAATTAATAAAAGAAAGAATGCTAGAGTAGGCAAGGGATACCAGCAGTACGACCAGAGCAATCGGCAGTGCCTTCAGTTCGATGAAGCTGGACAGGCTGAACTTCTGCCTACCTGTCGTTCCCTTAGCCAGGGCTGCCCCTTTTGGAATCGTGACAAATAATGAACTCATAAAGCTGATGAGGCCAAGAACAAGGCAAAACATAAAAATCATTTGATAACTGGTTTGCTGGCTCATATAAAGCCCGATAAACGGCCCTACAGCTGTAGCAAGGGTGATGCTCATGCTATAGTAGCCGATGCCTTCCCCTTTTCGCGACTGAGGAAGAATCTCTGCAATGATGGTGCCGGTCGCTGTGCTAACTAACCCAAGCGCGATACCGTGAAGAAAACGGGTGAACAACAGAAAGCTGATTCCGTTTTCTATAAAATACAGGCAGGAGGTTAACAGGAAAGCTGTCATGCCGATATAAAGCATCCTCCTATTACCGATCGTGGTAATCATTCGTCCAAGAAACAGCCTTCCGATCAATGTGCCAATGATGAAAATACCGGTCACCAGTCCCGCCTGGCTTTCCGGGGCACCGAACTCCTCTACGGCATACACCGCCATCGTAACCAGTAATAGGTAAAAGATTAAATAAATGAAAAAATTCGCAACGGATACAAGGATGAAATCCTTTGTCCAAAGTCTGCGATCTCCGTTCATAACTAAAACTCCTTAACTGTTGATATTCTGTCTAATCTGTTTCATGATGCCAATCACTTCGATTTGCTTTTCTTCACTGATACCTTTAAGTATCTCCTGTTCAAAATGGTCGATGGCGACCCGGACATCCTGATAAACTGCTGTCCCTTTTTCCGTCAGCTTCATCCGCTTTTCCCTTTTGTCCCGTCCGGGGATCTTTTCGATGTAGCCAGCTTCCTCTAACCGGTGGATCGTCCTCGTTATGGTAGGCTTCTCCACACTTTGATAATGAGAGATTTCCACATTTGAAGCAGGTCCTTTCTGATAAAGGTAATAAAGGATCGTCCACTGTGCCCGCTGCAGGTTATGCCTGGCGAGCTTGAGATTCAGCTTATTCTCAAAGGGCCGATAAAGCATTATCAACTCCTGGAAAAATTCCTGTGCCGTTTTCATGACCAGTCTCCTTTTTTCAATTAGTTATCATGGGTAATAGTTAGCATAGGTAACTATTTGATTTTATCAAATAACTGCCCGGAAAGCTACAAGGAAAAGTTAGACGAGGACACTACAAACTAAAATGTCATTTTTATCGAATTAAAATATTAAATCTCAGCAAAATAAAAAAGTGTCTACCCAAAGGACAAATCTTCACCTCAAGGCAGACACTCTCTATATCATTTTCATCCATTTTACCGCTGTGACCTGCGTTCCAAGGCCAGGCGTAGATTTTATATTAAACTCATCCATCATTTTCTTTGTTCCGGGCAGACCGGCACCGAGACTTCCGGAACTGGAATAGCCCACCGTTAAAGCTTCCGATATATTTATAATTCCGGGACCTTTATCTACTGCTGTAATCCTTAGCCCTTTGCTATGAGTAGCCTGGACCAATTCCAACCGGATCCAGCCATTCCCTGCATAGCGATAAATATTTCTGGCAAGCTCCGAAACAGCAGTAATGACTCTTGTTTTGCTGATCGTCGGAAAACCGAGCATGTCTGAAAACTCCCTGCCTGTTTTCCTGGCAATGACGATATCTTCTTCATTCGTGATAGGAATGACGATAGAATTCTCCATTAACAGACTCCCCTTCATAAAGCATTCCGCTTATATTGGTTCCCTGTAAAGTTCCTTAAAAAAAGCCAAAAGAAGACAAGGTACCTTCTTTTGGCTTATGACCAGTTCTATCGCCTAGTACATTACTGCCGATTTATATTCAAATTATAATTTTTAATACTAAACAACTATGTTACTTGTATTCACTCCATTTGTCAATAGGTTAATAACATTTGGATTCTACCATATAGTTATTCCTCTTCAACCAGATTTTTCAAGTTACCCAGCTTGTTATCCCAATATTGTTCAAAAAAGGAAACCCATTCTTTCACTTCCATCAGCTGTGCGGGCTGAAGGGAGTATATTTTGGCTCGTCCTTCTTTTCGATCACGGACGAGCTGTGCCTCTTGCAATACTTGCAAATGCTTGACGATAGCTGTTCTGCTCTGGGAATAAGTGTCAGCGATTTCTTTGATGGAGGCATCTTTTTCTGCCAATTGCTTCAGGATTTGACGTCTGGTTGGATCAGCGATTGCCTGGTATACGTCATGCCTGGCAGTGGCAGCCATCAGTTTTCAACCACTTTTCGTAAACGATCATCAACAATTTTATCCCAGCCATTGTTCATTGTGTTACGGACATCCTGTTGTGTTCGGTTGGCAGGGCTCATCAGCTCATCAGGTGCACCCCAACCAGAATGAATTAACGTGAATCCGGTCTTGCCATCCAATTCTGACAGATAGAAAGTGATAACCCAGCCTTGCTCTCCCCAGGTAAAGGAAACTTCATTTGGTTCAACTACTTTCAATACCTTACATGCAGATGTTTCGAACTGTGACTTGATGTAAAACTCGTGACCCTCTACAGGTTCAAAATTATTGGGCATGAACCACGCTTCTATTCCCTCAGCGGTAGTAACCGCCTTCCAGACTTTCTCGATGGGAGCATCAAACACTACATTTTTTCTAATTTCAGGCACTGACTTGTTTTTATCACTCATTTTACCTCTCCTTTTATAACACCTTTTGGTTTCATATATAATATAACACCAATTAGTTATATGTCAACACTCTTCAGCCCCACTATAGCTAAACGTTTACTGGCTTGGTTCAGACTCAGTGGCGCTTCAGGTTCTGCATTCTAACAATAATTCCTGTGTGTCACTATATTTTTTTATCTCATCCTTTATACGTTAGATGTGCTCCTTCTTGTAATTTGGGCATGTGATTTTGTGTCCCACGCCCCTTCCATAATATGGTTATTGAATATTCTATAGAGAATACTATGGCGAAGGAGTGAAACGATTGATTGGAAACTTTTTTGGAAGAATCATTTGCAGAGATAATAGGCAGCTGAGAGAACAATTAAAAAAAACTATTAATAAACAAATACAATTGATTATCCCAGCATGTCCGCCGGCAGGAAGGCGCCCGAATATCACAGGAAGATTACTTGAAGTTTATGAAGATATTATCAAGATGCAGCTAGGAGAAGAACACGACAGCCATACCCCAGAAGCCAGTCAGGAGCCAAAAATCGGAATCTATCATATAGACGATATTATCGGGTTTGTACCGGCAACAGAGGGAGGATGCGGTGAAAGGGATCCTCTTGCAGACGAGTTGCAGAACCTTATCGGCCATCGAGTGGAATTAATCACCTCGAGCCAGACAGAGCCCATTACTGGTGTACTGCTTGACGTATCGGCTGAAACTGTCACGTTGGAAGTGGAAGAGCATGACGGCAGCAAACGTGTTGTCACACTGAAATTAAGTGAAGTAACCGGTTATATAGACAGCGGCAGACCGGACCCTGGTAATGAACCAGGAAAAGTTGTCCTTGCTGTTACGGTCCAATGGCCCGAAGGCACGGATCCAAGAGAAGTGGATGTTTCTCTGATCAGGGAAGATACGGAGACGATCATACGTACCGTGGATGGTGTAGCGACATTTGTAACCAACCCAAGCGGGGATATCGTTATCAGAGGTGAAGATATACCTGGTTTCATTACACCTGCAAAACAAATCCGTCTGCCTGGCAGACAGCAATATGTAACAGAAACGCTGGAATATGTCGCAGCCTCTGTACCTGTCGCAGGTGTCGGACTGGACCAGGAAAACCTGCAGCTACTACCAGGTGAAGAAGAACAGCTGATTGCTACGGTCTTCCCTCGAAATGCCAACAACCAGGAAGTCTCCTGGGCGAGCAGCAATCCTGCGGTTGCCACCGTAAATAACCAGGGAGGCGTAACAGCAATTTCTGAAGGGACTGCGGAAATTACAGTTACTACTGCCGAGGGAGGCTTTCAGGATCAGGCAACCATACAGGTTGTCGTAATTGAGAGTGTACGAAATCCATCATCGATTACCGCTGTAAGTAATCAGGTTGTGTTGCTGCCTGAGACTGTTATCGTAGAAGTGAGTAACAACACAATAATGGAAGTTCCTGTGACCTGGTATGATGGGTCCGAACAATTAGGTAACACATTTGTTGTACCGCCTAACCCGGCTGCTTCCTATACACTAAGAGGAGATGTATCCGGTACAAATCAGGATGCTGAACTGGTTATTGAAGTTACTGCCGCCCCCCCTGGAGCTGTGCCTGTAACAGGAGTAAGTGTAATGCCAAACACCGCAACCGTATACGTTGGCAACACACTTCAATTGATCGCTGAAGTAAGCCCGGCTGATGCTACAACAAAAGCAGTCATCTGGTATTCTTCGGATGAAAGTGTGGCAACTGTATCGGAAACTGGATTGGTGACAGCACTATCCCCAGGCCTTGCAGTAATCACTGTCGAAACAGTAGATGGGGGACATCGTGCTATGACGCAATTATCCATTGCCCCTGCTCCTGAAATAGAGTTGATTTATCCAACACAGGAAGTGTATACCCGTCCTCAGGACGTCGTGATCAACGTCGAAAACCTGGTAACTTATAAACCTATTGAGGCACCGACCACGTATTATGTAAAGGTGGAGCAGTCTGGAAGTAATCGGATACTTGGTGAAGGGGAAGTTGTAATCACACCAGATACTATAGAGTTTAACCTGTATACAGCGACACTTTTCGAAACAACACAAAATTATAGTGCCCGCTACTTTGTTTCAATGAGCACAGACCCAAGTTTTCCTCCGGAAGAAGATTTAACGTTACGAACGAACTTCACGATCGGCACCGCCGTTCCATCTGTCCCTGAAGATAATATTCATGTCTCCCTGGAGATGGTAGGCGGGCGTTTGGACGGCAATCCTGAAGGGATAACGTTCATCCTTGCCAGAGAACTTGGTGATATCCCAATCGAGGAATTGACCTGGGAAGACTATTGGGACAGTGACAACCAGCGGTATAGTGATGAAGTGAAGCTGATCGGTGTCACAAACAGCCAGGGAATCGTTGAATGGCAAGTGCCCCGAGAAACGCTGAAGCTTGGAGGCTATGTTTTGCTTGAAGAAACCCCGGCAGGTTATGTCGATAACCTAAATCTCGTAAATCCTGAGTCAGAGGATGGCTCCCTGATCAAAGAAGTCCGTCTCTCAAGAAATGCAACAATTGAACGTAACATCATCAATACGCCTGGAGATTAAAGGTTAGCGTTTATGAAGAGCTTCATCCAGGGATGGAGTTCTTTTTTCTTTGTCAAAATAAAATTGCCTGACCCCCACTTTAGTGATGCGTTAACTTATTAGGGAGCAGGCACTATATATATTAACTTTTAATTAGGAATTGGCCTGTTTGTAATGGTCCCCTGATGAAAATATAACTGCCATCTCCCTTCCCGGTGTTTCCAAATCGAGCTCCGAAGCGTATTGCGATTTTTAGTTTTGTTGTGGATGAAATAAGTGGTCAACACGACATCTGCTCCCAGTGGATGAAGCTCAAAATCATATAGCTCCATTTCATCGGGGTCAACCCCATTCGTAATACATTCTTCCTTGTAAATCATTAGCTGCCAATTTCAAAAAAGTCATCCGCCAGAATGTTATCCAGCTCTTCTGAAGATTTCCGTACTTCCAGATTCAAATGACTCTTCTCCAATTCCTTCATTTGTTCCATCAGATTATTATTCATATCTCCACCACTCCCCTCTCTGCTATATTACCATTTACTGGAGGACCTGGGGTGATCCAATCACCATTCCCAGTATGAAAAGCATTCCGAATGCCCAGTGATGCAAGGCAGCCCGCTTCATCGCCAGCTGTGCTTCCTCCTGCTGAGCTCCAAAAGAACGAGGAATCCGGATAGCAAGCGGAAAAGCGAGGAGCACAACCAGCACTCCAACTGGAACAAAGGAAAAAGTGACAAGTATGATTACCAGCAGATATGCACTAAACAACAACCCTTTCAAAAGACGGATCGCATTCCGGTGGCCAAGCTTCATTGCGATGGTACGCCGGAAGCCTTCGTCTTTTTTGATGTCCCGGATGTTATTGGTAAGCACCATCGAACTGATTAATAATGCAAAAACGATTCCAGTCAGCACAGCCTCCACAGTGATCGTTCCGGTTTGGACGCTGTACCCGAGAAGCGTTGTCACCATTCCCAGAAATAGCCCGGCAGTCCATTCACCAAGCCCGCGTGATGCGAGCGAGCGCCTGCCGGCAGAATAGGAAATTCCCGCAAGGATACCGAGGATTCCTACAACCGCCACCCACCACCCGGTGAGGAATGCAAGCCTTCCCCCAAGGAGCACAGCAGCAGCCATCAGAATCGCACCGGCAGCCGGAACCTGATGATGACAGGGGTACCTGTTTGTGGAAGATCCCTGTACTTTGTGCCAGCGTTCGTTATCCTGGCCATGCCGGAAGTCGAAATAGTCATTGAACAGATTGGCACCGCTTTGGATCAGCAATGCGGCAATAACCAGTAACCCGGTCTTTTCGTAGTGTAATGCATTTTCGCTCCCGGCCAAAAGACTCCCTGCCAGAATGGGACTGATGGTTCCACTCCATGTCAACGGCCGCATCAGCTGCAGCCAGGACAGCTTGCAGGTATAAGGAATGTCCTTCTCCAGCTGTGGTGCTGTTTTGTATGCCCGCACGTTTTTCGCCCCCTTACCATTTCACCATAAGAAAAATAAGCGCCACCAAACTGAGCACTTCCACCGACTCTAAAGCGGCAAGCCGGAAAAGATCCCGCGAAAGGGCTTTCCGGCTGCCAGCTGCTGCTTCTTTCCATAAATAATCGTCCGTGAATACGAGCATCATTTCCCTGTAACCCACAAAAACTCCCCAGAACAAGGCGAATGTTCCGATCGAGAGTGCGGTCAGCCAAAGATGTCCGTACGTGGTGCTGCGAATGGTATCCCAGCTGTGGAGGGGGCCGAATACGGTTCCGAGTATGATACCGGTGAGGACCACTCCTGTTCCCGCCATCGTAAACAAGTAATGCGTGTGCTTCATCAGACCAATGAGGAAAGTACGCTGTCTTTCCACAGGCATTTTTGCTGCCGCGGGAAACACGCCCCAGCCGATAAAAAGAATGCCCCCCGCCCACATGACGCCAAGCAGAATATGGATGAATAGAACCAGTTCGCGCATTTCCCTCCCTCCTTATAAAAAAGAAGCCCGGGCTCCATCAGCGCCTCGATACGTAAGATTTCTTGGAATTCGATGCGTTTTTTCCAACACGAGCCGGTAATTGCGATCGATTGCGCGCAGCATCCCGAGGAGCAGCATCGCACTGATTACCAACTGGATCATTCCCGCGAATATCAATAGCTGACCATCCAGTAAGACCATTATGCCCGCCAGCAGCACTATTTCCACCGAGAACATTTTCACGCTTCGGAGAACGACCGCCGCCGCCAAAGCTAATAGACCAGCATAGAGGACCCAGGCATACACTTCCGGGAGATACATCATATCTTTTCCTCCCCTGCTTCCAAGTCATCGAACCTGCGCTCATCAATTTTAGACAGAATATATCCCCCGCCCAGACCTTCATTGATCATCCGATCCACATCCAAATCAATAGAAAGCAATGCTTGATTCGTCATAAAACATCTCCTCCTTTGTTTTCCATTATCCTCGCCTTAGTCCGTCTTTTCTTTGACCCAGATCAAGTTTTCACAAATTCTGTGCCCATAATTTCATGCGACCATCATGCTATAATGAAAGAAAATGGAAGGAGGATACGTGGATGAGTATGATGAAAAATTCCGGTGACCGGCCCATTTGCCAGCATTGTCATCAGGCTTCCGGCCATACGTGCGTAGCCCGGGTACCGATTTTCAACCACCTTGATAATGACCAGATGGATGCGGTCACCGAAGCCATCCGGTCGCTCACCTATCAAAAGGGAGATATCATTTACCGGGCCGGTGATCCTTCTGACTCGCTATATATCGTCAATACGGGCTCGGTACGTATTTACCGGATTTCCGATTCTGGTAAAGAACAGGTGGTACGTCTCCTGCAGCCTGGGGATTTCACCGGGGAATATGCGCTATTCAGTGAATCGCTTCATGAGTCGTATGCCGAAGCAAATGAGCCTGTCACGATTTGTACAATCCGCCGAAACAACCTGCAGGATTTTTTAATGCGCTATCCTTCCATCGTCTTAAAAATACTGAAGACCTATTCCGCCCGCCTCGAACAATCGGAAAAACAGACCACCAGCCTAGCTACGGAAAGCGTCGGAAAGCGCCTTTCCCTGTATTTGGCAGAGCTGGCGGAAGCATCAGGCAGTGATACGATCCGCCTGCCGATGAACAAAAAAGACCTTGCCTCCTTTCTCGGTACCACACCGGAAACGATCAGCCGCAGGCTCGCCGACCTCGAAGCAAAAGGACTCATTCATAAACTTGATCCGAAACGCTTCCGCCTGCTTGATAAAAACCGTCTGGAAAACCTGTAAATGCCTGACCCTGCGTGTTCCATCACCAGAGTCAGGCATTTTTCCAATCATAAAAAAACGCCTGTTCCTCTGCGTGTTAACAGAAGTTCAGGCACGTTTAATATGACCGCTATTTATTGTTTTCCTGTTCCAGAATTAGTTCCTCCTGTCTCTTTCTTAATGCTGCCACTTCTTCTTCCAGGCTTTCTAGTTTCATCATTACCGGCTTAAGAACTTCTTCTAACATCGTATGCAGCCTCATCGCTTTATCGTCCTGTCGTGTGCTCATCCGTTAAGCCCTCCTTCATGTATTAGGGTTAATCCTATTTTCCTGCTACTTAAATTATAAAGCATAAACAGATGAAAAGATGCACTCCCAGTACATCTTTGAAAAATTGTCATATTTACTAGCTGATTAAAGAAGCGTTAAGCCCTAACATAAAAAAAGCCTGTGATTACAGGCTTTTGGCTTTCCTTCACTAAATTAACAGCGTTTTAAAAATCTTTTCTTAATCATTCATCACGGAACATATGCTCCACCATTTTATCTACATGGATCTCCATCGTATTAATGAGCGGGATAGCAACGTCCCCTTCTTTCAGAATCATCGGAAGCTCGGTACACCCAAGAATCAGCCCATCAATGCCAGACTCTTCGATCATCTGATTGATCACGCGGAGGAAGTCCTCTTTCGTATTTTCCTTAACGATTCCATTTTCCAACTCATCAACAATTTTTTCATGCAGGTGTGCCTGCTGCTGTTCAGATGGGACGGTGATTGGTTCCTTATGCTTCCAGAATTGTTCCTTGAAAAAGTCATGCTCCATCGTAAACTTCGTTCCCAGCAGACCTGCATTTTTTATTCCAAGCTCCCTGGTCCGCTCATAGGTCGCTTCGACAATACTGATCATTGGAACGTTTACCTGTTTCCGGATTTCCTCAAATACGATATGCGGCGTATTGGCAGCAATCACAATGAAATCAGCACCTATCGATTCCAGTTGTTTTGCAGCACCCCCGACATATTCAATCAGCTCATCCATTTGGTTCTCAGAAATAAAATGGAAAATATTATACATATTGATGCTGTTGATATAGAGTTCCGGGAGCTTCTGCCTGCTGTTCACACGCTGCTGGTACTTCTCAATGAAGAGCTTATAATAATCCACGGTCGACTCGGGCCCTAAACCACCTATGATACCTGCACGTTCCATATTCACATCCACTCCTTTCGCAACTTATTATTATTGTCGCACGAGCCATCGATATCTACAATATGAAAGCATCCTAGTTTAAGTCAGAAACTACCATTTACCATATACTGGAGGACCCGGGGTGTTTTATATTCCCGTTTTATGGATATAGTCTTATATCCATGAAACAACAGGAGGTATGACAATGAAATCACTTGATCAGGCATTACAACATAAAATTGGCCTTGGCACAGCCCCGTTAGGAAATATGTTCCGTGACGTGCCCGAAGAAGAAGCACGGGAAACGATTCAGCATGCATGGGATCAGGGTGTACGTTATTTCGATACAGCCCCCTTCTACGGAGCAGGTTTAGCGGAGATGCGCCTTGGAGAAGTTCTGCCCAACTATGATCGCGATGACTATGTGTTAAGCACCAAAGTCGGCCGCTACATGACCGATGAAAAAGAAGAAAAAGAGGGGTTATTTGCGGATGCACGAGACAATAAGGTCATTACCGATTACACGGAAGATGCTACGAAGCGGTCGATTGAGCAAAGCCTGGAGCGGTTAAAGACCGACCGGTTGGACTTCGTGTTTGTCCATGATGTTTCTCCCGATTTCCATGGCGACGAGTGGATCGACAAATTCGCCGAGGCTAAAAATGGAGCGTTTCGTGTATTGACGCAACTCCGCGAAGAAGGAGTCATCCGCTCCTGGGGACTAGGAGTCAATACGACGGAACCGATTGAACTGGCCATGGATCTGGAGGAAACACAGCCGGATATGTGCCTGTCTGCCACCCAATACACGCTTTTGCAACATGAGCATGCCTTACAGCGCATGATGAAGAAGGCCGAAGAGAAAAATATTGATATTGTCGTAGGCAGTCCCTATAATTCTGGTGTTCTGTTAGGTGGAGACCATTACAATTATGAACAAGCCCCACAGGAGATTGTAAACCATGTTAATCAATTGAAGAAAATTGGCGAGCAGTACGATGTACCATTAAAAGCGGCAGCCCTGCAATTTTCCACTGCCCATCCTGCCGTGAGAGCCGCCATTCCTGGCTCAACGCGACCGGACCGCATCAAAGAAGATATTGAAATGATCCAGCGGGACATCCCGAAAGAATTCTGGGAGACGTTAGTGAACAAGGGCTTCATTTCTCAGCAAGCACCTCTGCCTAAAAAATAAATGCAGGAATGGACGAAAGAATGCTCGGAGATTGTCCTCCGAGCATTTCCTGTGTCTTGCTTACCACTTGGTGAATGGATTATTAATTAACGGATAAAGAACCGTGTGCCAGCCAATTCATTTCACTTCAAGCTTCACATTATCAATGAAAATTTCATGCTGACCTGAGAAATTACCCATCAAAAATTTCAACGAAGCTATATCATCTGCTGTCATGTTAAAAGTGTATTCGTAGTGCTGCATTTCCTCCTCCAGGGACACCACTTCACTGAAATAACGGTGATAGGATCCATTTTCGATGGTCAGTTCTATCTGCCTTGCTATAGAAGCACGGGCCTCAAACGATAACGTATACGTGACTTCCTTGCCTAGAGAAAGGTTCGGCTGTTCCATTAACACACTCCAGGTTTCGTTCCCCGCATTCTCAATATCTAACTGCAGTTGTTCCCCTGCAATAGAGGCCTGTGCCTGGGCGTCAAAATGAATATATTCTGACCAGAATTCCATTCCATTTGAAAAATCACCATTTTTCAGTGGCGCTTCATCGATAGCTTTGGAGGTCTGGATAAGCCTGATATCATCCAAATGCACATCTCCGCCCTGTCCACCGAGCAAAAAACTTAATTGCCCTTCTTCAACAGAAGTGTCTTTCGGCATCTGGAACGTGATGGTGGTAGCATTCATTTCATTTGTCAGTTGCACTGTTTTTACTAGTAAATAACTGGAAGTACCATCCTCATTTACGATTTCAACCTGAATACTTCTTTTTTCTGACGCTTGGCCATTAAAGGTGAGCTCGTATTCCTTGTTTGTCTGCAACGGGATCCGTGTTTGCTTGAAGACAACGTCTTCCGGATGCTCTCCTTCAGTATCAATTGCGATTTCAGCTTCCCGAGTCGATTCAGGCACACTGACTTCAGCGGTAGCACCATTCTCCGAGGATAACTCCCAATAATTCAGGCGGGTCATATCCCCCTGATCGAAGGTGCCGTTATAAATGAGGTTGCCATCCCCTAACGCTGGTTTAGATGTATCTTCAGCGACTTCATCGGTTATGTCTTCCACACGCACGTTCCCAATCCACACAGGAGCGGTACCATTCGCTCCCATATTGAACTCCAGTCTTGCCCCTAAATCTGTATCCTGGTTCAAGGTAAATGTGTAGTCATAAGAATGGACATTTTCAGTCAGGGACATCGTTTTTTCTCCAGAATAATTGGCATAGCCTCTCTCAGCTCCACCTGATACCTTTGTCATCAAATTTCGGTGCGTGTCTGATTTCGCATCAAACGTCACCTTATACGAATGGCCTTTCAAAATCGGGAGTTTCTGGATTTGCTGTAGCGACCATAAGGCGTTCCCTGGGTGTTCGATCTCTGTTTTGGCAAAAGTAACTCCATCCACTTCAGTAGTAGTAATAACCCCCTCACCTTCAAAGTCCGGCAGCTTCACAAAATTCCAATCCGTTGGATGAAACTCTGCTTCGGAGTGTTCAATAACCGTGATCGCTCGTTCATAGTTCTGATCATAAATCAGATTCCCATCCTCCAATGGCTGTTTCGCATCCTCCGGTAACGTTTCTTCCTCAACCGTTGGTTCTACCGGGTCTTTATAGTCTCTCCCTGTCAATTCATAGACTCGGACATAGTCTACTTCCATTTGCCCTGGGAATTCGGTTGTTTCATCGGGATTTCCCCCATACCAGCCACCCACAGCTAAATTCAGTATCAAGTAGAATTCCTGATCGAAAGGAGCAGGAAAAGCGTATTTATCCGCCTGGTTTTTTCCTTTGCTGAACCATTCATTCTGCGTCTGATACAGTTTCCCATCTACATACCAGCGAATTTCACCAGGTTCCCACTCTACAGCATACGTATGGTAACCTGTGTAATCTTCTCCCTCAGGAAAATGATATTCTTTACCGCTGTACGTGTTGTTTGGATATTCTTCCCCATAGTGAATCGTGCCGCCGATTTCACTTGTGTCATTTCCGGCTGCCTCCATGATGTCAATCTCTCCGGATGTCGGCCAAGGACCGTAAACGTCATCCTCCGGCATCATCCAAAAAGCAGGCCAGAACCCTTGTCCTTCCGGCAGTTTCATCCTGGCTTCGAATTTCCCATACTTTTTACTGAACAGGCCTTTTGTCTTCAGCTTTGCAGAAGTATAATCATAGGATCCAAATTCATCCGTGATCGGCTCGGCTTCCTTTTGAGCTTCAATAACAAGTTTTCCATCTTTGAGATAAGAGTTCTCATCGGAATCTGTGTAATATTGCTGTTCGTTATTTCCCCAACCAGGGGCGATCGGTTGTCCTTCCTCATCAACGATCCAGTTCCCAATATCATAGGTCCACCTGGATGGGTCAATTTCGTTGGCTAAAAATTCATCCGACCATACTAGCGACCAATCCGATTTTTCTTTAGAAGGATTAAAAACAACGATTGGATTCAAGTCAGAACCGAGGGTGGTGACCTCATTTTGCATATCTTCATGGATATAAACCGTGCCAGAAACCGTTACGTCCTGTAAAGTGATGTCTTTTCCACCAGTAATCACCAGGTCACCATCGATGGTAGTTTCCGAGAGTGTAACACCGGCATGATTGATCCACGCGTTTCCATTAATCTCTTCCCCTGCATAGTCACCCTTTTTGTAATAGTAAGCAGCGATGAAAGCATCCACCATTTGGAGAATATTTATTCGCTTAACCGGCTGGTCAGTATCCAACAGTTGGTTGAAGTCCTCTTCCAGCTGGGAAGGAAGAAGTTCAGCGAGTACCTTCTTTGCTTTCTTATGGTCAATGACTGACTGGGGGTGTACTTCCTGATCGCTAAGCTCTTGTGTTATTTCGATGACTTCTTTCGCTTTCACTCCAAACAAATGACTGAGTACAACTGCATATTCCTGATGGGACATGGATGCGTTTACATTTTTCTTATTGTTCAAAGTATCAAACAATTCTTTTTCCTGCCAATATTGTTCCAACGCGGCAGTATTGTCTCCTTGTTTGGCGTGCGCTGGTGATAAACCTCCCCAAACAATAAACAGCACAATAAAGAAATAAAAAGCTTTTTTCAATCCGTCTCCTCCTTAAGGATTTATTGATTTAAAAAGGGAAGCCGAACACTTTCCGTGAGATTGCCCTTCCTTGTAACCTCTGTAACAGGAATAGGAGTTATTTCACAGAAGTATCGAGCTTCCCCTTGTTATAGCTGCCAGTTTCCCGTAAGAGCGAAACCGGTTTCCTTAACCGTCAAAAAAATTATACATGGAATCCTTGATTTTTCACGGTCTCTTTATACCAGTAATAACTGTCCTTCTTCGTCCGTTCAAATGTAGCGTAATTCACATGGATGATGCCGAATCTTTTCTCATACCCTTCAGCCCATTCAAAGTTGTCCAGTAGAGACCAGACGATATACCCTGCAATTGGCACTCCAGCTTCCAGCGCTCGATGCAGCGCTGTCAAATGCTGCTTAAGATATTCAATGCGGTCTTTGTCATGAACCCTTCCATCTTCCACGCCATGATTATAGCAAGCTCCATTTTCCGTGATATAGATGGGAACGTCACCATAAGTTTGATGGATATCGGTAAGTACTTTATAGAAACCATCGGCATAAATCGGCCAGTCGATATCGGTGCGGCGTTCATCCAGTGGAATTTCTTCTACCTGGAACAAGCCTTCACCTTTTTTGAATCGGCCGAGACTGCCTGTATAATAGTTGATTCCCATAAAATCGACCGGCTCGGAAATGATGGCAAGGTCCCCTTCTTCGACATTCAGCTTTGCATTATGCTCAGCAAAGAGCTGGACCAGCGTTTCGGGATATGTACCTTTAAATACAGGGTCCATAAACCATTCTTTCTGCCACATCATCGACCGCCGGCAGGCATCTACATCTGCTTGATTAGGACTGTAAGGCTCCAGCCATCCAACATTAGGAGCGTATCCAATTTCGCCATCAGGTATTATTTTTCTGAATGACTGTACAGCCTTTCCGTGAGCAAGCAATAAGTGATGAGAAACATCGACAGCCGTCTGCAGGTTTGTCTTCCCAGGGGCATGGATCCCTAAATAATTGGACAAAAAGGAGGCACACCACGGTTCATTGATTGTCAGCCATTTCTTCACCTTATTTCCGAACTCTTGGAACATGGTTTCCGCATAGGACTGAAATGCTTCGACTATTTCACGGACTTCCCATCCTCCCGCTTCTTGAAGTGCTTGAGGAAGATCCCAGTGATAAAGGGTGATCATAGGCTCAATCCCGTTATCAATCAGTTCCTGGATCAAGTTTCGATAGTAGGTTATACCTTCTTTATTTAACTGTCCCGTACCGTCCGGAATCACCCGTGACCAGGAGATGGAAAAGCGATACTGGTCTATCCCGAGTTCGCGTAAAAGTTGAACATCTTCTTTATATAAATGATAACTGTTACAGGCGTGATCCCCTGTGTCACCATTTTTTACTTTCCCAGGAGTATGGGAAAAAACATCCCATATCGAAGGAGAACGTCCGCCTTCATCTGCTGCTCCTTCAATCTGATAGGAAGCCGTTGCTGCTCCCCACTTTAACGTGTCAGGAAATTGTATGTTTGTCATTGTCTAACCTCCAGAAAGTCTTTAGGAAACTAGCGTTCTAATGTAGATCCCCGGGGAATCAGTTCAGGATCGACCTTTACATCCTGAATTTCACGCTCGTCATTCTCATCCTTAATAAGATCTTCAAGCATAAAAGCTGCCAGTTTACCTAATTTATGTTTATCTTGTTTTACCGTTGTCAATGGAGGATCACTGTATCGGCAGGCTTCAATATCATCGCATCCGATCAGCTGAATGTCTTCAGGTACAGACAGGCCTTTCTCTTTCATTGCCTTCAATGCTCCAAGCGCCATCATATCGGAAGCTGCAAACACTGCTTCCGGGAGCCGATCCCCACTTAAAATCTTTTTCATAGCTTCATAGCCGCTATCCTCAAAGAAATCTCCGTACTGAATCCAATCCTGATTGACCGTAAGACCGAACTGATTCATAGCATCAATAAAGCCAATATTTCTGATGCTCGCAACCAGAGAGTCCTGTTTACCACCAATATAGGCAATGTTCCGTATTTGGTGTAAATATAAATATTCCACAACTTTCAAACCGATTTTTGCATTGTCTGTCATGATATAGCTGGACCTTGGTCCCTCCAGTTTTAAATCGATACCGATACAAGGGATGTCGCTTTTTGCAATTTCATGGACAGCTTCCTCGATCTCATCACCAGCAATGATAAGACAGCCATCAACATGGAAATGCTGACACCTTTCCAGGTACTTGCTTTCCCCCTGATAGAATTTTTCGTTGGAAAACAACAGGAGATCATACCCGAGACCACCCACTGTTTTTTTGAATGTATTTACCACTTCGTTGAAAAAAGGGTGTTTAAAATCAACATTGATCTTCCCTGCATAAATCAGCCCAATCAGATTCGATTTTTTCGTCGCCAGTGATTTGGCTGAAAACGTTGGTTGATATTTGGTATCCTCGATAACTTTGAAAACTTTTTGCCTTGTCGACTCGCTGATGCCTCCATAATTGTTGATAATTTTTGATACAGTGGCCGGAGATACACCAGCCATTTTTGCGATATCCCGAATTGTTAAGTTCATGCCTTGTTCTCTCCTTAAAAGGTGCGGTCAATTATTTCCATCTATTGTATCAACAATTGGAAGAAAAGTTATATTATTTGATCGAGCCTTCTGTAATACTTGCTATGAACCAGCGATTGAAAATCAGGAAAATGATGATCAATGGAACCGTGGCCCAGAACACTCCTGAGAGCAGCATACCGAAGTCAACTCGAAAAGCATTGTTCAACGAGGCAAGAGCTACTTGCAGTGTGTAGGAAGACGGATCACGCAAGACCGTAAACTGCCATAAGAACTCACCCCAGACAAGCGTAAACACAATGATACCTAACGTTGCAAAAGCAGGTTTAATGATAGGAAGCACGATGCTCCGGTAAATTCTGAAGTTAGAGCAGCCATCTAATTTTGCTGCTTCAATCAATTCATCCGGAACCGATTCACTGATATATTGACGCATCAAAAATATTCCAAGCGGATTTAGTAAAAACAACACACCTGCTCCAAGTAATGTATCCAGCCACCCCAGCTGAGAAATGAGATAATATTGCGGAATCAATCCCAATTGAGGCGGGACTACCATTGTCAGCAGGATACAGATGAAAAAGAAATTCTTCCCCGGAAACTGAAATTTCGCAAAAGCGAAGCCTGCCAGAGAACTGATGATTAAAACTGCTATCGTCACTGTCGTACACAAAATAATCGTATTCCACATCGCTTGAAAGAAGGGAATAGTATCCAGTACTTTCATGAAATTATTTACCAGCTGGCCCCCAGGTAAAAGTGTTGGTGGAATGGAATTGTAAGCAGCACTGGGCCTTGTAGCCATGACGAACATCCAATAGAAAGGAAACAGGGATAAGAGTGAAGCGAAAAACAGCACAATATAAACAGGGAGCGATCCCGATTTCAACTTTTGGTTTTTTCTCATCTCTTACACCTTCCTTTTCTTTTTGCGGCCAATACCAGAAGTCAGCCATGTATTCAATGCCGCTGCACCAACGATGATGATCAACAATAATACGGCAGTCGCTGAAGCGGTTCCAAAGGAGCCCAAGTTGAAAGCATCCCGATAAAGATACATCACCACAGTCATAGCCTCGTCACGGTTGAACGCGGAAGAACCTAAAAAAACAGCCGGTTCTGCAAACAATTGCAATGCCCCTACTGTAGACATGAAAACAGTAAGGATAATAAATGGTTTCAGCATCGGAATCGTAATATGGAAAAACTGTTGAACCTTGCCGGCTCCATCAATGGTGGCTGCTTCGTACAAATCTTTTGGAATGCTCTGTAAACCTGCCAGGTAAATGATCGTATTATATCCGACCCACCTCCAAAAAACCATTAGGGATATAGCAATTTTAGCTCCCCATTCAGACGTCTTCCAACTGACAGGATCCAAGCCGAACAAACCAATCAAATAGTTAGCCAATGCTGTTTCACTGCTGCTGAAGAAAACCCCGAAAACCAATGCAACGGCAACCATTGAAGTGATGTAGGGCATAAAAATGGTCACCCGGAAAAAATCAGTGAAACGAATGACAGCCATGTTAAGAAAGAAAGCCAGGATGATACCGACAATCAATTGAGGGGCTGTTCCCATCAAACCGATGACGACTGTGTTATATAATGACTTCCAGAATAATGGGTCTTGCAGTACGATTGAAAAATTGTTCAGGCCGACATATTCCATCGCTCCCAGACCATTCCATTTTTGAAAAGCGAGCACAATACTGAAAACGGCCGGGTATAAACCGATTATTGCAAAAATGATAAAGAATGGTGCGATATACAAATATCCGGATAGCATATCTTTTTTCTTTTCAGACATTTGTGCAGCCGTCTTTTGTTTTGAAATGTGTTGTTGTTTCTGCACATTCTCCACTAGTTTCCCTCCTCATTATGTAAGGAGGGCCAGACAGTTTCATCCAGCCCTTTTCTTTTTAACGTTCTAACAGACCTTTGATTCGCTTAATTGCTGCTTCCCACTCTTTTTCAGGATTTGCCCCTTCTTGTACATTTCTCAGAGCAGTAAGAACTTCATTATTGACTGTCACGTATTTCGGTCCTTTATACACTTCTGGAATTTCTTTTGCTGCTTCTGCGAAGACAGCAGCGGTATTCTGGCCCCCGAAATATTCATCCTTGTTATTTTTGAATGCTTCCATTTCGTAAACCTCAGGAGCTGATGGGAACAACCCGCTCTCCGTAAACGATTTCAACTGATTTTCAGGAGATACCAGCCATTTCGCAAATTCATATGCTTCTTTGCTATGTTCTGTTTCAGCTGGAATGGCTATATAAGATCCTCCCCAGTTTCCAGTAAAGTTAGTAGGCAGAGGCGTGACACGCCACTTTCCTGCTGCCTCAGGTGCATTTTCTGTCATGTACCCTTTCAGCCAGGCTGGTGCCATCTCAACAGCAAATTCCCCTTGATTCAATGCATTCGCCCACTCAGGCGTCCACATTTGATATTCGCCGACTAGGCCTTGCTGTTGAAGTTTGACCGCATAATCATATGCTTCTTTCACTCCATTGTCCGGCTGATCGATCAATAGTTCCCCGTCACGATTAAAATAGCTGACTTCTAATGCATCCATATTGGCACGGAAAGCCATTTCCATACTGTCAACCATTGGTTTCCCTGTAGCATCCAATACTTTCTTTCCAGCCTCAGCAAACTTCTCAGGAGAAGATATCAAATCACTTACCTTATCCGGGTCTGTCGGAAGTCCTGCTTTTTCAAAAACCTCCGTATGGTAATACATCGCTTTTGGGCCTATGTCCGTCGGCAAACCGAAAAGGAAATCCCCTTCACCATTTTCCGCCATTTGCCATTTCCAATCTAAGTATTTATCTTTGATTTCTTCTGCACCTAAATCATATAAATTCACAAATCTATCTTGTGCTTCCCGGTAACGATCCAACTGGTCCACTTCAATCATCGTAAGGTCAGGTGCGCCTGTCCCTGCAGAGATGGATGTAAATAAACTATCATGATGATCCCCGAGCTCTGAATTTTTGATTTTAATATTCACATTCGGATTTTCTTTTTCATACTCTTTGGCCAATTCTTCATAATTGGTGGCACCAAACACCCAAAAGTCCAATGTCACTGTACCTTCCCCTGAAGCTGATTGATCATTTTCACCATTACACGCATAAAGGAACACCGACAAACTCAATACCAGAAACACAAGTAAGTTTTTCTTCACCTAAACCTTCCCCTTTGTTTGATAGATTTGAAGTTTTTAAACATTAACGAAACCGGTTTCGTTAATGTTTAAAAAAAACCAGCAAAAATGTAACTTCAAGGTGATTATAACTATAAATGTATCCGGTTTCAATATATTTTTTGAATTTTACATAACTTTTTCTCTATTTTTCAGAAACCGGTTTCGTTGATAGGTACTGGATACTCCCTCCTGCTGTAACTCACCGGAGACAAACAAGTGCCTGACCCCCACTGCAGTAAAGCGTTAACTCACTGGGGATCAGGCACTTTTTAACGTCTCTTGTTCAACCTTTTTGCTGTAATAACTTTAAGAGATCCAGAAAATGGTCGTCTCGTTTGTGAATGGCTTGTTCACCGTGATCGTCATATTCGTAAAAACCCTTATTTGTTCTGATTCCAAACTGTTCATTTTCCACCATTTTCTTCAAGAAAGCTGGGACTTCTCTTGTATTGGATAGATCTTCTACTATCTTTCCAACCATCGCCTGGGTGGTTTGCAGGCCGGCTAAATCCTGACTTTCCATTGGTCCGCAAAAAGCCCATTTAAAACCCATACTTCCTTTCATAGCAACATCAATATCTTCCGCAGTAGCTACTCCCTCTTCCATTAAATAGAACGCTTCCCGAAGCATAGCTACTTGAACACGGTTAACAATAAAGCCTGAAATTTCTTTTTTCAGCACTACCGGATTTTTTCCGATTTCTTGTATTAGCTTATAGGTTGTTTCTACCACATGTTCCTCTGTTTTTTCTCCCTTCACAATTTCCACAATAGGTACAAGCTGTGGCGGATTAAAGAAGTGTGTAATGACAAACCTCTCCGGATGCTTTGCTTTTTGAGTTAATTCCTTTAGCGGGAAAGTGGAAGTATTAGAAGAAATAATCGTATCGTCTGAAACAATACGTTCAATAACTTCGTAAGTATCGAGTTTCTTTTCAAGATCTTCCGGAATGGATTCAAAAATAAAGTCAGCACCTTGGATAGCTTCGTGCAAATCCGTGGTATACGTGATACGGGCTAACGCCTGGTGCATCTCGTTTTCCGTCAGCATCTCTTTTTCAACCATAATTTTCAAGCTATTCGTCATAAGTTCTCTTGCATCTTCTAATGATGACTCGCGTCTGGCCCGGATTTTTACATTTTTTCCTGCCTGGGCAAATAATTGAGCGGCACCATGCCCCATAACACCTGCTCCAAGTACCGTAATATTATTCATCATTTCACTCCCCTTCTTTCGTTATTCAAATTCGATCATTAAATCGCCTACATGAATGGCTTCATTACTTTCTACATAGATATCCTTTATTTTTCCATCAAAAGGCGCCTGGACGGTTGTCTCCATCTTCATGGCTTCCGTGATCATTAAATGATCGCCTTTTTTCACCTGTTCACCTTTTCCTGACAGCACCTTAATAACCGTTCCCGGCATCGTGGCACCAATGTGTTTATCATTCGATTTATCTGCTTTAGGCCGCTCCTGGACAGTGGCTTTCACATTCTGGTCCTTGACGACTACCTCACGCGGCTGGCCATTCAGCTCAAAGAAGACGGTCCTCGTTCCGTCGATTTGCGGCTCCCCTATAGAAATCAATTTGACAATCAGTGTCTTCCCCTGCTCAATATCCAGCTCGATTTCTTCACCGAGTCTCATCCCGTAGAAGAACGTCGGGGTATCCAGCACGGACACATTGCCGTATTGCTCCATGAACTTTTGATGGTCCATGAATACTTTCGGATACAAGGCATAGCTGATCATATCAAAACTGGTGACCTGCCGATCAAGGGAATGGAACAGCGTCTCTTTCAGGTTATTGAAGTCCACAGGCTCCAGCAGTTCACCCGGACGGACACCGATCGGCTCGCGACCTTTCAGGATAATCCGCTGCAGTTCGGCAGGAAATCCGCCATAAGGCTGACCCAAATAACCTTGGAAAAACTCGACCACACTATCCGGGAAGTCGAGAGATTCCCCTTCTTCATAAATATCATCCTCATTCAAATCATTTTGCACCATATAAAGGGCCATGTCCCCGACAATCTTTGAAGATGGTGTCACTTTGACGATATCCCCGAACATATCGTTGACGCGACGGTACATGGTCTTCACTTCGTCCCATCGGGAGCCAAGCCCGACTGCTTTGGCCTGCTGCTGAAGATTACTGTACTGCCCGCCAGGCATTTCATGTTCATATACCTCTGTGTGCGGGGCGTTCATGCCGCTTTCAAAGTCCTGATAGTATTTTCGTGTATCCTCCCAATAGCGTCCCAGTTTTTCGTAAGCGCTAATATCAACGTTCGGCTTTCTTTCGTTTCCTTCTAAAGCGTAGTATAGGCTGCTGGCACTCGGCTGGGAGGTCAATCCTGCCATCGAACCTGCGGCCACATCTACGACATCAACCCCTGCTTCAACGGCACGGGCATAGGTGAACAGGCCGTTTCCGCTTGTATCGTGGGTATGCAAATGAATCGGTATATCAATTGTTTCTTTCAAGGTGGAAATCAATTGATATGCTGCTTCCGGTTTTAACAATCCAGCCATATCTTTAATCCCGAGGATATGTGCCCCGGAATCCTGCAGCTCTTTCGCTACCTTTTGATAATACGCCAGGTCATATTTCGGACGGCTGGAATCAAGGATATCCCCGGTGTAGCACATCGCCGCCTCAGCTACCTTGCCACTTTCCCTGACCGCATCAATGGTCAGCTTCATGCCATCAATCCAGTTAAGACTGTCGAATATACGGAACACACCGATACCTGCATCGGCACTTTTCTCTACAAATTCACGAATCAAGTTGTCCGGGTAGTTTTTATATCCTACCGCATTGGAAGCCCTCAGGAGCATTTGGAACAGTACGTTCGGTGCCTTGTTGCGCAGTTTCAATAACCGCTCCCATGGATCCTCATTGAGGAACCGGTAGGCTACATCAAACGTAGCGCCTCCCCACATCTCCATGGAAAACAATTCCGGAAGCAGACAGGCTGTCGGTTCCGCGATATTTTCCAGATCTTTTGTCCGGACCCTTGTCGCTAATAAGGACTGGTGGGCATCGCGGAAGGTTGTATCTGTCATAAGTACTTCTTCCTGTTCCTTCAGCCATTCGGCCAGCCCCTCTGCTCCACGTTCCTCCAGAATCTGCTTGGTCCCATTTGGGATCGACTCGTAATGTTTAATCTTAGGAATCCTGGGTTTGGAATACGCTGGTTTCTTCCGGTTTCCATTCCCTTCAAAGCCGTTAACCGTCCGGTCCGCAATATAGGACAGCATCTTCGTTCCGCGGTCTTTTCTTTTCGGAAATACAAACAATTCCGGAGACCGGTCGATAAAAGTTGTATGGTACTCGCCGGATAGGAATTGTTTATGCTGAATGACGTTTTCCAGAAATGGAATGTTCGTCTTAATACCGCGGATGCGGAACTCTTTTAAGTTACGTACCATTTTTTTGGCAGCCTGATCAAAACTTAATGCCCACGTCGACAGCTTCACCAGCAAAGAATCATAGTATGGGGATATGACCGCTCCCTGGAATCCGTTTCCGGCATCAAGCCGAACGCCGAACCCGCCCCCTGTCCGGTAGGCCATGATCTTCCCTGTGTCAGGCATAAAGTTGTTCAACGGATCTTCTGTGGTGACACGGGATTGGATGGCGTAGCCATGGGTATGGATCTCAGCCTGTGCAGGAATACCAATTCGATTGCCATGGAGACTGTATCCTTCTGCTACAAGGATTTGCGTCTGGACGATGTCCACTCCTGTGATCATCTCTGTGATCGTGTGCTCCACCTGGACACGGGGATTCACTTCAATAAAATAAAATTCATTCTCTGTAACAAGGAATTCAACGGTTCCTGCATTGATGTACTTGACATTGTCCATCAGCTTGACGGCTGCCTGGCAGATCCGCTCCCTCAATTCGTCCGTCAAGCTTACGCTCGGAGCCACCTCTACCACTTTCTGATGGCGCCTTTGCACCGAACAGTCTCTTTCATATAAATGGACAATATTGCCCTCAGCATCCCCGATGATTTGCACTTCAATATGTTTCGGCTCTTCGATCAATCTTTCTACATAGACTTCATCACTGCCAAAAGCAGCGCGTGCTTCGGAACGAGCTCTGTCGTACGCTTCATCCAGGGTATCGGCACTCCGGACCACGCGCATCCCGCGTCCGCCGCCACCCATGGCTGCTTTTATCATTAATGGATAGCCGTGTTCCTCACCAAAGTCGCGGATTTCCTGAAGGCCGCTTACGGGTCCATCGCTTCCAGGAATTACAGGAATATCTGCCTGAACCGCTTGATCCCGTGCTTTCACTTTATCCCCAAACATATTTAAATGTTCGCTCGTCGGTCCAATAAAGGTGATCCCTTCCTGCTCACAACGGCGGGCAAACTCTATGTTTTCGGATAAGAACCCGTAACCAGGATGAATCGCATCAACACCTACATGTTTAGCGATTTCAATGATCCCTTCGATATCCAAATAGGCGTCGATCGGTTTCTTTCCTTCCCCTACTAAATAAGCTTCATCCGCTTTATACCTGTGATAAGAACCAGTGTCTTCCTGGGAATAGACTGCTACGGTGCGAATATCGAGTTCTGTACATGCACGGAAAACGCGGATAGCAATTTCCCCGCGGTTTGCTACTAAAACTTTATTGATTTTCTTAACGTCTGCCATAGTCCACTCTCCATTTCGTTCTTTGTCTGCTATGATCATTTTTCCACCATTACTTTAAATGAAAAAGGGGAATGTTGCCTCCAACATTCCCGAAAATATCTATACAAATGACAGCCAGGGATTCAGGGGGCGTGCCCCACGCTCCCTAGCCGAAGAAGTTTTCGGCTTTTTCCAGTTGTTCTTCCTGTTCGGGTGTTAACTCATGTTCATCGAAGATTGCCTCAACCGGGCAGGCTGCAACGCAAGCACCACAGTCTATACAAGTATTTGGATCAATATAATATTGATCCTCCCCTTCTGCAATACAATCGACCGGGCATACGTCAACACACCCTGCTGCCTTTTCATGCTGGCAAGGACTCGTTATTACAAATGCCAAGATGATCCTCTCCTTTTCTATCTGTTTTGATGACTTGTTTCCAATCTGTCTCAATCATCCAGTTTCACTTCGTACTATATTCCTTGTTGACCGACTTCAAGTAGTCTTCTTTATTCAGATTTAAGAAATCTAAAGCATTCATCGCGAGAATCTTTTCCTTTTCCGCTTCACTCAGTGTCGACAATTGGTCTACCACTTTACCGGATGGTGCTTCACGTAATAAGAAAGGATAATCAGAACCTGCTATGATCTGATCAACACCGAATTTATCGATCATAAACTGTAAATTATCTTCCTCGTAAACGAGTGAATCATAATAAAGTTGTTTCGCATAATGACTTGGCGGCTTTTCTGTCTTCCTGATTTGCGGCCAGACATGCCAGCCTTTATCCATTCGTGGTAATAAATACGGCAAAGCACCGCCGCCATGGGCGAAACATAATTTTAATTTTGGATACCTATCCAGCATCCCGCTCATAATGATACTTCCGGCTGCCAGTGCTGTTTCAGAAGGCATCCCTACCATATACATGAAGTTATGGCGTGGCATGCGTTCTCTTCCTAATGTCGCCCAAGGATGCACAAACAATGGCACTTCCTGATCATTGGCAGCTTTGAAAAAACGTTCTAATGACTCGTCATCGAGATTCTTGCCTTCCACGTTACTTCCGATTTCGATCCCTTTTAATCCCAGTTCATTGACTGCCCGACCCATTTCTTCTATGGCTAAATCAACATCCTGTAATGGGACGGTAGCTAACCCAATGAACCTGTCCGGGTGTTCCCGTGTGACGGATGCAATGAAATCGTTCTGGAACCTGGCCATTTCCAACCCTTGTTCCGGGTCTGCCCAATAACTGAATGTAACCGGTATCGGGGATAAAACCTGGATATCAATACCTTCTTTATCCATGTCACTTATTCGTTTTTCGGCATCCCACGTCTGGTCCGTTATCTCCCGGAATTTGTTCCCCTTGATCATGATATTGGCACCACAATCACAGGTTTTCTCTAACACAGGCCAGCGGTCATCGCCATATTTTTCAGCTAAATTCAAAAATTCCTCGGAAATGATATGTGTATGAAAATCAATGTTAATGTTTGATTGCACAAATGACCTCTCCCAGCATTGATAGTTTCTGAATAAAGAGACTAGTAAACTAGTCTCTCTATATCCATTACTCTCCTATTTTGGTTCCATAAGTCAGATAGGATTCCGGCGGTGTGCTTCCCCACATTTCCAAGCCTAGCTGGCCAACATCCGAAGACCATTTGATCGGTTCCCAATCCGGGGAGAACATAAGGATGCCGCCTGTCCAGATTTCCACACGATGTCCTGAAGGTTCAAAGACATAGATGAATTGTGCGCCGCTGGTACCATGCTTACCAGGACCCCATTCAATCTTGATGCCGTTTTCTGCCATGATATTGGAGGCACGCAGCAGTTCATCCGGAGAATCCAGGTAATAGGCTAAATGGTGGAAAGCTGCCCCGTCCTGGTTGGAATTTCTCATCAACGCGATTTCATGCGCAATGTTGGTACGGCTCAACCAGGAACCTAAGCGGACATCCTCCTGGTTCTGGATATAATAGCGGTGATGAATACCAAGCAGATCCGTCCACCACTGCTGTTCTTCGGCAACATCATTCACCATCAGGTTGACATGATCAAAACGGCGAGGGGAGACACCTTTTGCCATATACTTACTTGGATGACTTGGTAAGTTCGACTTCAAAGCCGGGTCATCGGTAACAAACAATTCTTTTTCCCAATATAATTCAACCGGGATGCCGGCAGGGGATTTAAACTGAAGCGTGTCTCCCAATGCTTTCTTTTGACCGCCGTCTACCCAGTGATAGTCGATATTCATTACTTGTAATTGCTTTTCAAATAGTTCCAGGGATTCCTTCGTGCTTACACGCCAGCCCATGCGGTTGACTTCGGATGTGTTGGACGCCTTCAGAACGAGCGTGTGATGGTCAAAGTCCTGCCATGCCCTCAGGTAAGCACGATCCCCATCTGTTTCGGTTAATACAAGTCCCATGACTTCGGTAAAAAACCATAGCGATTGTTCAAAATTGGTTACGCTGATTTCAACATGGCCGATGTGGGCAACTGTACGTAAATACGTTTCCAGCCTCTCCTGTGCTGATTCCTTACTGATGATATCTTCTTTTACTTTTGACATATTATGTTCCTCCTCTTTTATAAAAACAGCCCTTTTATATCAAGTGACTACTTTTTCTTTCTTCTTCTTATCCTTCCTGCTCATGATGGATGTACTATGAGCCGCGTGTAAGGATTCGTTCGGATTGATATAAACCTTGGCATTACTCACGGCAATCGGAGCTTCACCAAAACCGGTTGCCATCAATTTGACTTTGCCAGGATAGGTTGAGATATCCCCCGCGGCATAGATGCCGGGGATACTGGTTTCTGCTTTTGAGTTTACCAGGATCGAGTTCTTTTCTATTTCAAGTCCCCAGTCATTAATAGGGCCAAGATTGGATATAAACCCGTAATTGACCAGGTATTCATCGGCTTTTAATTCCATAAATTCTTCTGTTTTGGCTTTTTTCAGCTTTACGCAATCTATTTTTTCGTCTCCCAGTAATTCACATGGTGAATACGGAGTCAGAATATTAACAGACGAATCCTTTAATAAATTGACACTATGTTCATGTGCTCTGAATCGATCTCTGCGGTGGACGATATTTACTGATGAAGCAACATTCTCTAACATGAGCGCCCAATCTACCGCAGAATCTCCGCCGCCGCAAACGACCACATCTTTATCTTTAAAATCATTGATATCCTCGATACTGTAATGAAGGTTCTTCCCGGTATACTGTTCTTCTCTTTCCAAGTTCATGTTACGCGGTTTAAAGGCACCATTTCCTGCAGTTACAATAATCGTTCTCGAGTAATGGGTCTGGGTATTGGTTTTGATGGTGAAAATATCATCTTCTTTCGTCACCTCTGTGACTTCTTCCCCCAGGCAAACCTCATTCTCAAATTGATCCATTTGCTCTTTCAACTGGGACACTAGATCCTTGGCTTTCACCTTAGGAAATCCAGCAACATCATAGACATATTTATCAGGATATAATGCAGCCAGCTGGCCGCCCAGCTGTGGCAGACTCTCAATCACTTTCACACTCGCCTGGCGCATCCCCGCGTAGAAGGCAGTAAACATACCTACTGGACCACCGCCTACAATGGTAATGTCGTAAACTTCGTGTTCGTTACTCATACCATTCACCACCTCTCTGTTCGGAATCTATCAAAGAATTAAACTGATTTTTCCATGTGGTCGTAAACTATCCAGATATAAGACCACTTTTTTACTCTTAATCGCAAGTTCGCCATTTTGCTGAACAATTTCATACGTGTGTTTTCCAACAAACGTATCTAACACTTCTCTTTTGGTCCGGTGTGTTGTAAAGTTGCACTCCACCGTGATCACATCAGATTCAAGACCACTAACCAGGATATTATGGTAGTTGCGAAGCGTGGTAGAATGCGGATATTCCACATGGGCTTCTTTTTTCAATAGCCGCTCTGCCCGCTCCTGCAGACGTGACCGGTTATCATGGACATAGAAGAGCGACTCCGTCGGGCTGGCATCCGGTTCGCCGATCGGCGGAACCTTATACGTGCCCTCATCCGTAAATAAAGCGGCCCATTCTTTTAATTTCCACTCATCCAGTAATTTGGCTTCCTGATATAGAAAATCAATGACATCCTGCCGTGTCAGCGCTGCTACTGTCATGTCTGAGCAACCTCCTTCTTCATGGATTCCTCGATTCTGACCTTGTATTGCCTCCAGAAGCTCCTCATTTGAAGTTCATCCGTTGCCATGGCATTTTCTTCTCCTCTGACCATGCCTTTCGAAATATCATTCCATTGAACTTCCTGATTATTGTTATAAGCTTCCTGACAAAGTTCCAGTGCCTCGTTATCATCCGGAGTCGCAAAACCGCCTGGTCCGAGGAATTCTAAAAAGTTATTATTTCTTGCCATTCGATGCTCTGCATCTTCTCCTTTAGGAGCCAGTGAATAGCCGGAAACTTCCATATAACCAGGGCTTGATGGATAGAAAGTTCTTGCTGTAATCGCCATGATGTCGTTGATAACCAGATTAGGGAAAATGATAATGTTGCGGTTGTAGTTAGCGATGCGATCGGCACGTTCTTCTCCGAACCTTTCCACTAATTTTTCTTTCATTTTCTCCATATCCTGTTTTAAATCTTCACTCCAAATAGGTGTCCACTGAGCAACCGGTCTACCCCACGGTGCCACATATTCCATGACAGCATGACCGTTACCCAGGTCTTTGCCCCTTCCTTCCAGCTTCACGCGTTTCAAATCAGGATCCTGGGCTTGTTTAATATCAAAATACGTCTTATGGGTTGGCATCCCGTGATAGAGGTCGACGCTATTTTCAGCTAACAGCTTCCAGTTGGCCCGGACACTGTATTGCTGTACTCCGCCAAGAACTTCCAGTCCGGCTTCGGATTGGTCTGCCGCCAAGTCAATATACTCTTTCGCATCCGCTAAGTACTCCTCTAGGGAAACAGCCTGATCGTCGAAGTTGACAAACATGAACCCACGATAGCTTTCCAGGCGATTAACCGCTTTCATATCTTTCGTGCCTTCGCAGTTGAAATCATCAGGGAAACCATCTTTACCCGGCATCCCGTTCAATTGACCATCATTTTTAAAGCTCCATGCATGGTAGAAACAACGGAATACTCTGGAATTACCTTCGTTTTCCCTTGCCACAAGCGCGCCGCGGTGTGGACATGTATTATATAGCGCTCTGATTTCACCATCCTGGCTATGGACAAGTAGCAAGTTACGACCACCAACTTTTTTCCGTTTGTAATCCCCTTTTTCAGGAACTTCTGTTTCATGTCCAATAAACAGCCAGCACTTATTAAAAATTTCTGCACGTTCTCTTGCCAGCATTTCTTTGTCTGTAAACACACTTCTATGAACTAGAAATTCATTTTTCTCCCGATTATCACGGATTAATTCTTCCATTTTATTCACCTCATTTTTAGATTACTTAAGCCTGGCACTTCTGCGATTGACTGATCATGTACTCGGCCATGTATTCCCGGTTCTCTGTTTTGAAAAGATTCCTTGGCGCAGCGTTTGATGTTCTTTTGTTAACGCTTGCATTTGTTTACTCATCAATCTTGTAAACACTTTCATAAGTTTTCGCAATTCCTCCTTAACTGTTTTTCACTATATTCGTGTTGTTTAAATTGCTTACTTACCATTATAAAAGTCAGAATTTTTAGATACCAATTGAATTATTTTTTGCTTTCCTGCGAATAGCAAAAAATAATTTATACAGCGGTTTCAAAATACAGAATTGTCTGTAATCCAGGTTGACAAGTTCACTTTTTTATCAATATAATCATCGTATGCTAATCTCTAAGGGGAACTTTTCCCCTATTAAATAGTAGATTTAACAGATTCTTGGGTAATTGATCCCTAAATTTCCACCATTTCTTAGTAATCTTTGAAAGCGCTTTCTACGGTTAAAGCAGATAAGCTACTTTTTTTAACACCTTTTTTAAGATAGTGGGGCCGTTACCATGAGAGGAATGGGATGGTCCGGGAAAACAACTCGCTTTCCTGCGGGGGAGCTGGCAAGCTTCCTCGGGCTAAAGCCCTGTGGGATCTCGCCTAGCCCCTTCTCCCGCGGGAGTCTCGCCGTTTCCCTTCCCATCCAGCCAGTTTTGTCATAAACGGGCCCTTCAATTAGGAGAATGAAGGTACAACTAAAAGCTTCATCCAAACTCATTTATAAAGGGTATAAAGATACCAATAACTTCTTTTTATTTTCATGGGGCAATTTTCACAAGTGTGATTACAAGCCTCTTATGGCAAGGGGCGTAGGGAAACCGTGAGACTCCTTGAAAATGCTACACATTTCCTTCGTGCGTGGATTAAGTCTGGATGAAATTCAACGTCCTGTGGGATATACGGGATAGCTGAAGTCCCGCAAGACGAAGTCTGAGGAGGATCAGCGCATGCCTGCGGAAAGGGAGTCGTTCCCCACCGGACCGTTATTCAGATAAACTTCTCGAAGTAAAGTCTTCGACTTTACAAACATTTAGTTGAATAAGCCTCTTATCAAAAATCTGCATCATAAAGCAGAGATTATTAATAAGGAAGATTTAGGAGGAAACCAGATGAATGAAAGCCAATTACATACGTTTCTTACCGTCGTCCAGCATAGAAGCTACTCCAAAGCGGCTGAAGACCTTAAAGTTACACAGCCGACCGTTACCTCACGAATAAAGGCGTTAGAAGACATCCTGCAATGTCAGCTCTTTAAAAGAATCGGACACGAAATCTTTCTAACAGAAGAAGCCAACCTGTTCATCGAATATGCCAAAAACATCCTAATCTATATCAACCATTCCAAGGAAATCCCAAACATGGTGAAAGATCCGATCATCAAAGTCGGCTTCTCTCCGGGATACTCGCATTCCTTTATCGTAGAACTCTTAAAAACGATCAAATCATTAGGGGATATTGATGTGCAAGTGATCGAAGGTTATGATTCTGTCAGTTTAAATGAACGGGCTTTATCAGGAGAGGTAGATTTGATCTTTACGAGAAATGTTCTAGCGAATAATCCTGACATTACTTCCGAATACTTATTTGATAATAATCTGGTGGTTGTCCTTCCAAAAAACCATCCATTATGTCAAAAACAATCACTTCTTGTGAAAGACTTAAGCGGAGAAACAATCATCAGTTATAGGAGAAATTCCACGCTGTGGAACTTGATTGATAAGCAGCTCATCGGTGCCCAGAATATAACACGTATGGATGTCGACAATAATGAAATGCTGCTCAATGCTGTTGCCAATGACATCGGGATTGGCATCATTCCTAAACTGGGGATTGATAAAAGGTACGATGCTGAAGTGGAAGTACGGGAAATCGATGAAATTTATAGTATTCCTAACGAAGTCTATGTCCAGTTTCGCAATAATTCCCGCATCGAGAGTTTGGCTAAAAAAATCATTTACTCGATTATTAACCATAAGTATACTGAAGTCTAAAAAAGCGCAGAGACAATTCTTCACCCTCCAACAGGTGGAAGTCAGAAAATTGTCTCTGCGCTTATTTTTATTTTCCTAATTGTTTGGCACTCGTACCTCCAATAGACCAATGCGTTTTTGGTACTTCGTTGACAAGCACACGTACATTTTCCTTGGGGGCACCCAGTGATTCACTGACTGTTTCGGTTAGATTCTTCATCAGTGTTTCAATTTTTTCTGGATCTCTACCCTCCATTAATTGTACATTAATAATTGGCAAATCCTTCACCACCTCTAAAGCATTCCACTATTCTTTGATTAGAAAAACTGGCTTATCGCCAAGTACTTATGGCGAAAGCCTTAGGTTCTTCTTATCCTTTAGCCCTCAAATAGAGTTAAATATTTTAACGTACCGTAAAGGACACGCTGCCTAACCCGCCGTATTCCGCCTGGACAAAATCACCAGGAGATAGTCGCACTGCTGCAGTGACACCGCCGGTTAAAATCGGCTGTCCCGCTTTTACTTTTTCTCCTTTTTTACTTAACATATTGGCCAGTCTCGCAACGGAATTGGCTGGGTTTCCAAGCACAGCAGCCCCGGCCCCCAATGATTGAATTTCACCATTGATAGATAATGTTACACCGACCACATCAAGGTCTAACTCATCAGGGTTTCTTAAATAAGTTCCAAACACAGCACCTGCTGCAGAAGTGTTATCTGCGATAACATCCGGCAGCGTGAAATTGAAGTTCTCATACCGGCTGTCGATAATCTCTATTGCAGGAAATACATATTCTGTGGCTCGTAGTACGTCAAGAGCGGTCACGTTTGGTCCTTCTAAATCTCTTGCTAACATAAACCCGATTTCAGGTTCCACTTTCGGATGAATATAATCCGAGATGGAAATAGAATCTCCATCCTCAACCACCATATTGTCGAATACATAGCCATAGATCGGATCATCCACATCCATCTGCTTCATTTTGGCCTCACTGGTAATACCCATTTTCGGACCAATGATTTGTAAGCCTTCCGCTTTCTTTTGGCGAATCAGTTCTTCCTGAATGATATAGGCCTCATCAATAGAAAGTTCCGGATATAAATCTGCCGTAATTTTTGTGATTTCCCGTTTTTCTTTTTCTGCATGATGTACATAATCAGCAAGCTCTTTGATTTGATTATTATCCATAATAAACCCTTCCTTTACTCCGTGAATGAAACATGCACTTCTCCCAGCTCTGCGAATTTCGCGTAAAAATGATCACCAGGTTCAGCAGGCATGGCAGCAGATAATGCTCCTGATAGAATAATTTCTCCCGCTTTTAATGTAATGTCATAGGCTGCCAGTTTATTGGCGAGCCAGGCGACACATTTGGCCGGATCTCCCAAGGCAGCAGCACCAACACCTGTATTCAATAATTCATCATTTTTATAAAGGGCCATCCCCATATGCTTCAGGTCGATGTCTTCAATCTTTTTTGGCCTTCCTCCAAGGATGTACATACCGGAAGAAGCATTATCGGCCACGGTATCAGCTAACGTAATGTTCCAATCTTTGATACGGCTGTCGACGATTTCAAGCGCTGGAACCACAACATCTGTTGCCTTTAATACATCTAATGTCGTTACATTGGGTCCTACTAAATCATCTTTTAAAATAAAGGCAATTTCTCCTTCTACCCTTGGCTGTAACACTTGGGCAGAAGAGATCTTCCCCCGGTTTGGACACTCCATTTGGTCTAACAAATGGCCATAATCCGGCTCATCTACACCAAGGGAATCTTGCATGGCCTTAGAGGTCAGGCCGATTTTCTTCCCTGTAATCCGCTGTCCCTGATTCACTTTTTGTTCAATTGTATATAACTGTACCTGGTAAGCTTCATCAAGGGAGAGCTCAGGATCCAGCTCCGTAATCGGCTGAACCCCTTCCCCTTTACTCCAGGCATCTAACAAATGTTTCGCATGAGTTTCCTTTTTGGTTACGTTATCTGTTTTCACTGTCATCCTCCTACATTTTTAACGTAATATTTGTTAATTCAGAGTAGAAATCAAAACTGTGAGCTCCGCCTTCGCGGCCAATACCACTACGCTTCATTCCTCCGAATGGTGTACGCAAGTCGCGAAGGAACCATGTGTTCACCCAAACCATCCCTGCTTCAATCTGGCCGCTGAAGCGGGTAGCACGTTTGATGTCACTCGTCCAGAGGCTTGCACTCAAACCATAATGCGTATCATTCACTTGTTCAAGTACTTCTTCTTCTGTATCAAATGGAACAACGGTTACGACCGGTCCGAAGATTTCTTCGCGTACACATCTGGCTTCACTACTGAGCCCGGTAATAATTGTAGGTTCTACGAAGAATCCTTTATCAAAGCCTTCAGCAGGCTTACCGCCGGTCAGGAAGGTACCGCCTTCTTCTTTGGCAATATCAAGGTAGCTGACCACCTTGTTATAGTGTTCTTCACTGACCAATGCTCCGACATTTGTATCAGGATCAAATGGATCGCCAACTTTGAGTTCTTTTGTTTTTGCTGCAAACTTTTCAAGAAACTCATCATAAGCCGAACGTTCCACATAAATTCTTGAACCGCACAAGCAGACTTCCCCTTGATTAATGAAGCTGGATTTTATCGTAGTTTCAATGACATCATCCAGGTCGGCATCGGCAAAAATAATGTTCGGGTTCTTGCCGCCAAGTTCAAAGGATAGCTTCTTAAGTGTTGGCGCGGCAGCTTTCATAATGGCTGTACCAGTCACCGTCTCACCAGTGAAGGCGATCGCATCGACATCATCGTGGGAAGAAAGGGCAGCACCTGTTTCACCAAAGCCGTGGACCATATTGACCACACCATCCGGTACCCCCGCATCCTTACAAATTTGAGCCAGTACGGTTGCAGTCATAGGAGTCACTTCCGATGGTTTCATGACAGCTGTATTTCCCGCCGCGAGAGCCGGAGCCAACTTCCATGTCATCAGGAAGAGTGGCAAATTCCATGGGTTGATGAGTCCTACCACACCGACAGGTTTACGAACGGCATAATGAATAGCAATATCATCCTGCTGGTAAGCCTCGGTTCCAACTGTTGTCATATAATCTGCAAAGAAATAGAAATTGTTGGCTGCCCGATCGATATCAACCTTGTTGGAAAGCCATAGCGGTTTACCCGTGTCCAAGGATTCCAGCTCAGCGAGTTCCTCTTTTCGCTCCAAAATCAAATCCCCGATTTTACGGATGATATTTGATCGCTTTTTTAATGGCATAGTACCCCATTCACCTTTCAGGGCTTTTCTGGCAGCGCTTACTGCCTGATCAACTTCTTCCTTTCCACCTTCCGCAACGGTGCCCAGTACTTCTTCTGTTGCTGGATTAACATTTTCAAACGTTTTCCCATTTCCTGACTCGGCATAGGCACCATTAATATAATGGGCACAATCAATAGCTTTTGTTTTTGTAGATTGCATATAGAAAGCCTCCTTAATTTTTCGGAAACCTACAGACTGTTTCCGATAAATAGATATCAAAAATCCTTATTTGTTCAATACATGTTCATTATAGAAACGATCCAGACTTTTAAAAATCCCTATGTTCCTCTATATGCAACAAAATTAAAAATAATCAAGTTTTTCTTCAACTGCTATTTAGAAAATGGCCCTAATTCTATATAATTAGCGTATAATTACTTTTCTATCACGCGACAGAAACGTTCCCTTATAAAGAACCACACTTAATAGAGGTGAAAAAATGCCAAAAAAGAAGCAGCCGCAAACCCTTTCTTCTGTAAAAAACGCATTGCTGATTTTAAAAAGTTTTTCTACCTATGAGCCGACCAAAAAAGTAAGTGAACTGGCAGAATCCTTAGGCCTGGCCAAAAGCACGGTCAGCCGCTTACTATCTACCCTTGCCAGTGAAGGGTTCGTCATTAAAGATCCAAAAACCAATGCCTATCGATTGGGGATGTCCGTCCTTACGCTCGGTGGTATCGTCACCAACAATCTGGAAATCCATAAAGAATCTGCTCCAGTTTTATATAAACTGGTCAATGATACCGGGGAAACAGCACACTTAGCAATCATGGACGGACTCGACACGATTTATATCCATAAAGAGGAGTGCAATCATCCCGTCCGGATTCTCACTCACCTCGGTAGGAGAAACCCTTCCTACTGTACAAGCTCAGGCAAAGTATTACTTGCCTTTAGTGACGATCACATTGTAGAAGCTGTCATTAATCAGGGATTAGTGGCCCATACGGAGAACAGCATTACAGATCCTGACCTTCTTCAAGAAGAACTTCAATCCATACGGAAAAAAGGCTACGCGGTCAGTACAGAAGAACTGACTGAAGGAACGAAGTCCGTTGCTGCACCGATACGGGATTACAAAGGAAAAGTGGTCAGCGCCATTACCGTAGTCGGACCCATCCAGCGCATGAAAGATAGTAAAATACCGGATATTGCGAAAAAAGTGATGGAAGCTGGAAAAGAGGCGTCGGAACGCCTGGGGTATGATGAACGATATTTCAGACGCCTTTAGTGCTTGTTCCACAAAAAAATGTTATCAAGTGAATGAAAAGGAAGGCAGCCATTTCGACTGCCTTCCTTTTTATATCCAAGTAAAAAAACACCCGTTTCTTTAGTGTAAACTATCGGCTGACGTTTTTTCTGTTTAATAAATTTCTTTCACTGCTTCCTATAGTTTTCACCATTATTACTACGCTTCTATTCTTGAGCATACAAGCTCATACAATCTTACATCGGAAAGGCGCTTCCTCCAAGTGACGGAAATATATAATCCATTCAGCTCCTGCCCTATTCTTTCATCTGAAATTTCAAGCCTGCCTTCTTCCGGATTGTTTTGAACGGTTGTGTAAAAAACCTCACTTCCGGAGTTAATCGTTACCTCGTAGTTCCCGCTTCGTGGCAGCATATAATAGTCATCGGGAAAGAAAGAATGATTTAAGATCTTTCCTTTCACTTCATATAAACGTCCCATCATGACAGACAGATCATTTACCTGCCCTTCCACGATTGCGCGTCTAATCCGTGTAGAGCTTATCTTCTTTCCCAGGTACTCTACTTTGTTGACCTTTGTCACATCCAATCTACCGGCAGAATCCTCTTTCAGTCGATCAATACTTCCCTCGCCCAACTTGCCATAGTGAAAATCATATCCAGCTACGGCATGTACAGTGCTGAATTTCAAAAGATATTTTTCTACATAGTCTTGAGGGGAAAGAGAGGCAAAATTCATATCAAACTCTACGATATAGAAACGATCTACCCCGAGTGATTCCAGCACCTCGGCTTTAGCTTTCAGCGGCATCAGGTAGTTAAACTTTTTCTTCCCTCCGGAAAGCACAACTTTAGGATGGGGGAAAAAGCTCATCACTGTTAAATCCACACCTCTTCTTTCCGCTTCTTTTTTGGCTTGCCGTATTACTTTTTGATGTCCCTTATGCACGCCATCAAAGAATCCTAATGCAATTACATTTTCTCTGGAATGTTTCTGCCAGAAAGCAAGGTTTTGTGAATGTAAATAAATAGTTTTCATTTGCTTTCTCCCCTTCCATTGGTCGATTAACCTATATTGCAGGTAACATTAATTCAATGCAATACAAATATTTTTAGCTTCGGTGAAAAACTCCATACTATGATGACCGCCTTCCCTACCGATCCCACTCTTTTTAAATCCGCCAAATGGTGCACGAAGATCACGAACGAACCAGCAGTTAACCCAAATCGTCCCTGCACGAACGTGATGAGAAATACGATGTGCTCTTTGCAGGTTTTCTGTCCAGACTACCCCGTTTAATCCGTAATCCGTATCATTAGCGATATGGAGGGCCTCTTCTTCTGTATCAAATGGAATTACCGTTACAACTGGACCAAAGATCTCCTCCTGACAAATCCGGGCTTTAGAATTTTCGTGGACATATATTGTCGGTTCGAGATAATAGCCATCGCTCAAATACTGCGGCAGTTCTGGACGTTTGCCTCCACAAATTAGTGTAGCACCCTCTTCTTCCGCAATCTCCAGGTAGCTTGTTACTTTATTGTAGTGTGTTTCACTTACCAATGGCCCCATATCTGTACCGTTTTCTTGGGGATCGCCTACTTTCAAATCCTGTGCAGCTTTCTTAAACTTCTCAAGGAACTGATTAAAAATGGAGCGTTGTACTAGAATTCTAGAGCCGGCAAGGCATACTTGCCCAGAGTTCATGAATGCTGCTTTAATAGATTCTGGTACAGCTTTTTCCAGGTCTGCATCTTCAAAAATAATATTGGCTGCTTTTCCCCCTAACTCAAATGATACTTTCTTCAATGTATCTGCTCCGCTTTTCAGAATCCTCTTTCCGGTAGCAGTTGAACCAGTGAAAGAAACTAAATCGACTTCTGGATGAGTCGTCAAAGCGTTCCCGACGATATCACCTCTTCCTTGAACAACGTTTACAACTCCATCAGGAACCCCCGCTTCTTTGGCAATGTCACCGAGTAGTGAAACAGATAGAGGAGTGTTTTCAGCTGGTTTAATGACAACCGTATTCCCTCCTGCCAGGCAAGGTCCCAATTTCCATGTCGTTAACATGAATGGGACATTCCAAGGTGTAATCAGTGCAGCAACACCCACTGGCTCATATCTTGTATAGTTGATAAATTCTTCACCCATTGGATATGTTTCTCCACCTTGCTTTTCTGCAAAATCTGCGAAGAAACGGATATTATTCGCTGCACGGGCAACTTCATGACCTACAGTTGCTTCATATGGCTTTCCAACATCCATCGCATCATATCGTGCAATTTCTTCTTTTCTTTCTAAAATGATATCTGCCATCTTCCTTAGTTTTGCACTACGTTCAGCTACGGACATTTTTCCCCACGGCCCATTTTCAAAGGCGTCTCTTGCAACTCGACAGGCACGGTCTACATCCTCTTCCGTAGCCTCACTGACACGGGCAATGATTTCTTGTGTAGCTGGATTTGTCACCTCAAATATGTCTTCATTCTCCGCAGGCCCATACTCTCCATTAATATATAAACCAATATCCTTAACATCTGCAGTTACTCTTGGCATCTTATTTTTCCCTCCGTTTTTTCACTGATTCTCCAGCTATTCCCCAGTGTTCGGGTGGGAGTTCATTAATCATCACCCGTACACTTTGCTCAGGCGCATCAAAAACTTCTGTAGCTAAATCTGTCACTTCACGAATAAATCGCTCTTTTGTTGCTGGTGCTCTTCCTTCTAAAATATTTACTTGAATAAATGGCACATTTTTCACCTCTATTGATTGTTTTTATTCTGTAAACATCGCATGGACAGAACCGATGCCATCAAAACTGGCGGTAAAAATATCTTTTGGTGAAATATCACCAGCAGCGGATAGAGATCCACTTAAAATCACTTCCCCTGGCTTCAAACTCTTATCAACTTTTTGAAGTCGATTGGCAAGCCAGGCAATTGCTCTTGCGGGATGTCCCATTACAGCTGCTCCAGCACCAGTTGCTGACACTTCTCCATTTTTTCTAAAAACAAACCCCATACGTTTTAGATCCACGTTTTTAGGATGGTAAAAACGCTCCCCGATAATAAATCTGGAAGAAGAGGAATTGTCACTTACCGCATCAGCTAAAGTAAATTTATACCCATAAAATCTACTATCAATAATTTCAATAGCCGGTGCGACATATTCTGTTGCGGTCAGTACATCAGCTACACTTATATGCGCTCCTTTTAACTCTTGATTTAAGACAAATGCAATTTCCGGCTCTGCCTTGGCATGAATAAATGGAGCGGTCGAAATCCATTCACCCTCATATAATTGCATACTCTCTAAAAGAACTCCGTAAGAAGGCTCATGTACACCGATCATCTGTTGTTTTGCTTTACTCGTCAAACCTAGTTTCCAGCCAACTCTCTTTGTGTTTTCTTCTTTTTCTTTCATTTCAACTAATCTATCTTGAATGATATATCCCATTTCCTCATTTAAATCAGGATATTTATCAACAAAATTATTGAGTGCAGTTTTATTCTTTTCTGCTTCCAGCAAATTTCTTGCAATTGTATCCACTACATCCGTTTTTATCATGGATTCACCTCTTTCCTTCTATCATTTAAACGTCACACAAATAGAGCCGATATGATCAAACTCAGCTGTAAATGTGTCTCCACCTTCTGCTTCTATTGCACTCGTTAATGCTCCGGATAATACAACTTCTCCTGCTTTAAGGTGAACATCATAGTTGCTTAATGAGTTTGTCAACCAAACTACCGACCATAGTGGATTCCCCAAAACCGCCGCTCCAGCACCAGAATCAATCATTTCACCATTTCTATAAGCAACCATTCCAATATGAGTTAAATCTATACCATCTAATTTTGTAGGTTTTCCACCAATGACAGCAGCTGCTGAAGAGCCATTATCTGCTACCGTATCTTCAAAGTTAATTTGCCACTCCTGGATTCTGCTATCAATAATCTCAATAGCAGGAGAAATATAATCAGTTGCTTCTATAACATCCATTACCGTCACATTTGGACCCTTCAAGTCTTTCTTTAACTTGAAAGCAATCTCAAATTCTACTTTTGGCTGTATAAAGTCATCTATTTGGAGCTCATCCCCTTCGACATGCAACATGTCGTCTAATAGATGGCCATAATCCGGTTGCTCTACGCCAAACATACTTTGAATTGCCTGGCTGGTCGCTCCAATTTTCTTTCCAACTATGATAGCCCCTTCGTCAACTTTATGCCGGATAATTTCTAATTGAGTATGGTAAGCTTCATCAACGGTTAGACCTGGAAATGTCTCCGTTAAGGGTGGAATAACATCTTTTTTCTTCTCTGCCTCCAGCAATTTTGTTGCTGCTTCTTGTGGTACCATATATCCTCCACCTTTACTTAATACTTTGAAGACCTTTTTTCTTCTCTGCCAGTTCAATTGCTACATCTATAATCCAATCCTCTTGACCTGCAATAGCTTGACGTTTTCCCAGTTCCTCCATAATTTCAGTAGGATTTAAATCAAATTTTTCCGCTGCATGTCTTACATGCAATAAGAAACTATTGTATACCCCTGCATATCCACTGGATAAATTATCACGATCAATAACTATTGGAGACGGGATAATTGGCGCTACAACTTCTTCTGCCAAGTCCATTAATACAGATAGACTGATGCCCGTATCAATGTCCATTTTATTCAAAGCGGCTACGATTACTTCTGTTGGTGCATTGCCTGCACCAGCGCCCAACCCCCTTACAGTTCCATCAACTTGATCTGCTCCTGCCTCCAGTGCCGCTATTGTGTTACCGATAGCTAACCCTAAATTATTATGGGCATGCATCCCTACATCAATAGTTAATGCATCTTTTAGAGCGGAAACTCTTTCCCTTACCCCATCTGGAACCAGTGCCCCTGCTGAATCTACTACATATACACAGTCTGCTCCATAAGATTCCATCAGTTTCGCCTGTTCTACAAGCACTTCTTTAGGTTGTGTATGAGACATCATTAAAAATCCAACAGCCTCAATTCCTAATTCTTTTGCCAAATGGAAATACTGTTCAGTAACATCGGCTTCTGTACAATGCACAGCAATTCTTACCATCTTGATCCCAATTTCTATTGCATCTCTTAATTCTTCGCTTGTACCAATACCAGGTACAAATAGGGAGGCAATTTTTGCTTGTTTAGCTGTTTCAACCGCTACTTTGATCAGTTCGGATTCTGGGGTTTTAGAAAATCCCTGCTGAATCGTAGAACCATTCAAACCTGCGCCATGACTCACTTCAATTACCGGAACACCCGCCTTATCCAGACCATGGACAATATCTTTCACTTGATCAGAAGTATAACTATAGCTTATCGCGTGCGAACCGTCTCTTAATGTCGTGTCCGTAAGCCTTGGGATTTTCACTGCTGTACCTCCTCTTTTTGTAAGATATGACTAGCGTATAATTCACCGACTTTTCGTGCTGATGCAGTCATGATATCTAAATTTCCAGCATATTTCGGGAAAAAGTCTCCCTCACCTTCCACTTCATTCATAATAACTACCACAGGCAAACGTCCCCATGGAGTCTCACGATAGTCAATAATTGGCTCCGCTTTTAACCGGTAACCTGGAACATACTCAGATACGTTTTTAACCATATCCTTGATAGATTTTTTGACTGCATCCACATCAAAATCTTTTTCTTTAATCACTGTATAAATCGTGTTAACCATTGTTATTGGCGGTTCTGCAGGATTAAATACCGGTACTGCTCTTGCACTTATGGAACCGCCAACTTTTACTAAAGAGTTTGCGGTAGTTCGCGTAAACTCATCTACATTTTTTCTTGTACCCGTCCCGATTGCACGACTGGCCACCGTTGCAATCGTTTCTGCGTATTGAACAGGAACCTCCCGTGAAACAGCGTGAACAAGTGGTGTAGTTGCTTGGCCGGCACAAGAAACCATGTTTATATTTTTCGATTCGATATGATCATTTAAATTTACCGGTGGTACCAGATAAGGCCCGACAGCTGCAGGTGTCAAGTCAATTGCCATTTTATTTTCTGCTCTCAACTTTTCAGCAGCTTGAATATGAGCCTTTGCACTCGTTGCGTCGAAAACAATCTTAATATCTGAATCAGCTAAAATATCATTAATTCCTTCATGGCTTGCTTCTATCCCCATTTCCCTCGCTCTCATTAGTCCTTCAGAATTGGGATCGATACCGGCCATTAATGATAGTTCCATAGGTCCATCGTTTTTTAAAATTTTATACATAAGGTCCGTACCTATATTTCCAGACCCTAAAATGCCTACCTTTACTTTGGACACTTCTTTTCACCTTCCTCTCTACTAACTAAAAAAGCCAGGTTACTGAAAACGATAAAGCTTGTAATGGAATGATTTCTTTAAAAAAGAGTAGACCTTTTTAAAGAAATCATTATCCACTGATTACTTTTTGGCAATTTCAGGAACAGTTACTGGAGTCCCTTGATTCCACCAGGAATCAGGAAACGCGGTTCCGATCCATGTATCTCCATAACCAGGCGTGTCTTTCATTTCCCATATAACAGGTTCAAATGTGGGATCGGTGATTAAATATCCTGCATCTCCAAATAATTCCACACGGTTTCCGCCTGGCTCATATACATACATACAGAACGCTTGACTAATGCCATGTTTGTTAGGAGGTACTTCGATAAATATCTCATTTTCTTTCAAGAGGTCTGCAATATCATACAAATTTTGCGGAACTCCATACCAGTAACATAAATGGTGCAACTTCCCTGGAATTTGATTTGGTTCAGGCATGTAAGCGATTTCATGAACAAGATTAGAAACACTCATCCAGCTTCCCAGAACCTGTCCATTATCCTGGATTTGTTCTCTTAATCTGAACCCAAGCGCATCCACTAAAAAGTCTGTATCTCTTCCGGGATTAGAACTCATAAGATTAATGTGGTCCAATCGGCGAACAGGTACCCCACGATCTGGACGTTTTACATTCCGATTTAAAAGTCTTGTTTTTTCTTCTTCCCTAGGCTGATAATATTCTACGTCAAAAAGGAGTTCCATCTTATGGCCGTCAGGTGTGGTGAATTGATATGCAGGACCATGGCCAACATCTCCATCAATCCAGCCTTGACCTAAACCGGTATTTTTCACCGCTTCCACCCGTCGCTCTAACGCTTGAGGAGACATGGTCCGCCAAGCTGCATGGCCTAGACCCGCCTCATTTGATTCCGTTATTTTTAATGTGTTGTGGTACGTATCCTCATATGCTTTCAAATAAACAGACTGGCCAGCCCTGGCCGTAACATCCATTCCTAAAAATCTAGTAAAAAATTCTACACTTTCTTCCGGCTTCGGTGAAAAAATCTCAATGTGTGCTAATTGCGCTACATCGAAAATCGGCTCTTTAAATTCGCTCATTACTAATCCCTCCACTTTTTCAGTTTAATTGCTAAAAGTTCAAGAAATTTACATAACTTCTTCGGAAGCCTTCATACAACAATATTGTCCTTTATAAAAAAGCAACGGATCTGAGCAATCCTGAAGCTTAAGATCAATGACTTTGCCGATAAACAGGGTATGGTCTCCTTCCACGTGTTCATTGACAACTTCACAGGAAACTTGAGTATGTGCTCCTTCAATTACTGGTAACCCTGCTAATCTATCAAAAGAAACATCTCTGTCTTCTTTGATTTGTCCAGCGAATAACATGGATAATTCTTTTTGATCCTGAGATAGAATGCTGACAGCGTACTTTTTACTTTTTCTAATTTTTTCTAACATGCTTGCCTGCTCGCCAACGGAAATGACTACTAACTTTGGATTTAACGACACTGACATAAAGGCATTAGCAGTCATGCCGTGAATATTTCCATCTGCTTCTGTTGTAATGACATTAACACCTGTTGCAAATTGTCCCATTGCAAATCTGAATTGACGATCATCCATTATAAATCCTCCTCTTTAAAAGTTTACTGTTTCACCAAATCTTCTACTTTAGATGGGTTAACCCATGTATTATTCGTCCATCCATGCAAATCATAATCACTCATTGCTGATTCTGCAAAGGCTTTATAGGAATCTGCTGCACCTGAAAACTCTGCATGTTTCAATGTCTCAATGCGGATATTTTCGGTATTGCCGGCATAGTTTATTTCATAAAGTTCATGACGTCCTCCAAATTCGGAACCAATTGCATCCCAAACCAACTTCAGTAACTTCACCCGTTCTTCCGCAGAGATACCTGTGCCACGGTAATATTTATCAATATGTGTCCGTAATTCTTCATTTAGGAAATCCTTAGAACTCGATGGCAACTGAATTAAACCGCCTGCAACTACTTGTTCGAAGATATTCTTTACCTTTACCCAAGTATTCGGTGCCAGTACACGATAGGCATGTGATGAAAAACTATTTGGTACCGCTACACCATTCATTCCTACATCTGGATCACTAGCCATTGCAGTTGTCAGACTCCACATCATATTACGTAAAGCCAAAACTTCACCTACATTGACTTGAACTCCTCTAAATTGTTTCGTACCAGCTCCCTCTGTAGCTTTAAGCAGTAACCCTGCCATAAAATCAAGTTTTACAGCCAATCTGGTTCCACCATGAAAAGAAAATCTATTTACAAAGTTCGTTCCTGGTACAAAGTTATTTGATACCTCTACGTTTTTATAAGATAAAACATCCTCCCACGGAATAAATACATTATCCAGTACAATCACTGCATCATTTTCATCAAATCGACTTGAAAGTGGGTAATCAAATGGTGTGCCATTTGTAGCGGCCTGTAATTCATAGGAAGGACGACTAATCATCTTCACGCCTGGCGCGTTCATTGGTACCATGAAAATAAGTGCGTGACTTTGATCGCCATCTCCTAAATCTTTGGGACCGTAGTTCGCAACAAAGTTATAGTGTGTTAATGGAGCAGATGTACCAACCATTTTGGCACCGCTTACTATGATTCCATCATCTCTTTCATCGACTGCACGGACAAATACATCCTTATTCTCATGAAGTGGTTTTGAACGATCCACTTGTGGATTAATCACCGTGTGGTTAACAAAGGATACATCCTTTGATACTTTCCTATACCATTCTTTGGCATTATCTTCGAACCCCTCAAAAAAGTCGGCATAACCATGTAAGTGACCAATAAATGAAGCCTTATAATCAGGAGTACGTCCCATAAAACCATAATTTAACTTGGACCATTCCGCTATTGCATCTCTTGTTTTTAATAGATCTTCTGAACTTCTAGGTGTTTTAAAAAACCAATGCGTTTTATCGCCGTATTCATTTTCGGTTACTAATTTTTTACTCAATTCCGGATCATGAAGGCTGTCATACAGTCGTGCATAAGAACGAGCCGAATTGCGAAATGCTGGGTGTGTTGTTACATCCTCCACCTTTTCCCCGTTTAAATAAACTTCCCTGCCGTCTTTTAAACTCTCCAAGTATTCTTTTCCTGTTAACATAACTAATCCTCCCATGCAGTATATTAATCATTTAAATAGTGCTTATCTTTATTTTTTAATAAAAGCGCTTTCATTACAACGACACCTAGCGTCTGAATATATACAATTTTCAAACATTTACTGTCAGTTTTGTAACTATTAAAAAATGCCTCCTGTTGAGGAGACACTTTTAATAGTTTGAAATATTTATTTTTCCTATAGATAGTAACGCTTGAATAGACAGCAATAACTTGTACGATACTTCCGGGTTTCTTAAGTCCTGTTCCATCAGATCTTCTATTTTTCTTATTCTATATCTAAGTCCACTTAAAGATAATGCCATATCGGTAGCAGTTTGCTCTAAATTCCCCCCATTAAGTAAATACATATACAACGTTTTGATTGTTTCCATTTTTTTATCATCATCTAAATCATCACAAAGTGGCCTTAATGTATATATTGCTATCCTTTTTACTTCTTCTTCATTATTTGAATTGATTAATGGACCTAATATCCCTAAAGTTTGAAATTCTATGACGTTATTTTTATTAGTTGTCATTCTTTGGGATGTAACAGCCTCATGATAACTATTTGAAGCGTTTTCTATTTTATTCGACTGCATGCTAATTCCAGCAGAAAACACTACAGATGGATACAAATTAGAAAGGTGATCTAAGTACTTTGTACAAGTAGCTTTAATTCCTCGATCAGCAATTTCGCTTTTTAAAAATAAAAGAACTAAGTCATTTGCCTGTTGCCCTAAAAGTATATTAATATCAAATCTCTGGAAATACATGGTGCTTTCATTTTTAACCTCTTCCAAAAAAGTTAATTCTTCTTTATAATTTTGATTAGGTTTTTGAAAGTTTATTACTACTATGTAATACGGTTGAAAAAGATCCAAACCAATAAAGCTGCCTCGTCTGAGAATCTCCTCATTTGTATACTCTCCATTTAGAATCTGCTCCAAAAACCTCCCCTTCATTCGCTCTTCTGCTTCTGTTTCAGTTTTCTTGTTTAAGATATATAAAGCACATATCGATGAGATTCTCTCAATTATCATTTGGAGAAATCTTAATTTTTCTTCCTCTGAATCTTCATAATAAACAAACGAACAATACCCGATTATTTTCCCTTGAAGGAATATCGGAGTAACAATTCTTTTATGTTCCTCTAATTTTATAATTTTTGTTTGGTGTAAAGTCTTTTTCATGGAATTTTTGTTGTGAATATAATTAAAAAAAGAATGATTAATCCCGTCCAAATCTTTATTGGGTACACCACCAGATGCAATCAGTTGTAATTCTGGACTTTCGATTAATATTGCTGTTTTAGTTAAGTTGTAGACAAAATCCATGATCGTATCCAAATCTTTCCCTTTTAAAATTTCTTCCGTTAATTGGTTATAGATAACGGAAGCCTTTTTTAAATAGTTTCTTTCTTCCAGTAATTTTTCATAAGTTAACTCCAGCTCTTTTACAATTGGTTCTTCCTTGTAATACTTCAGTTCATCATTCATTTCATTTGTCCAATAATCAACTGTTCTCCCTACCCACTTACATACCTCATCTCCCTTTCCTACACAAGATACTTCCTTAAATAGAACAGTTTGATTGCATACCTCACTAAGAAATCCACTCGCATATCCAACCAGTGTATTACAAACAGGTTCATCAGATATTCCGAATTGTTCAATATGTTCCTCTGCCTCATAAGAATGCTCCCAGGTACCTTCTATATAAGTGGATACTTTATCATCATAGTGTTCTACTTTAATTTTAGTTAAAGTCGGAACAACATGTCCTTGTAACTGATGATAGATTGGGCCTTTTTTTATAATCGTCTCTTTGGATTCATGATTAAATTTTTCCTGGATGATCTTTGCATCTTTGCGACCAAGATCCGAACCATAACGCATTAAGAAACCCTTCACTCGCTCCTTACCTATGTTTGTATATAAATCTTTTCTCAAAATACCGAAAGAAGACGTGGGGACTAAGATGGCCCTGTTATCCTCCGTATAGATCAACCCGTCATCTGCTAATTTTAAATCTCGTTCAAGCTCCAGAGGCTTTTTCAAAAATCCTTCACTCCTTTTAAATTACAATTTATTAACCCGATTCTTCGTTTAATTTTTTCAATATTCACATTATAGTGAATGATCTTTACGTATTCAAATGCGTGCAAAGTACTGAAGCTATCTGGCTAACTATGCTGCCAAGGGCTGCTTTGGATAATGGTTCTTTGACGAATAGGAAGTAAATGTGATGATTCCCACAGCCAGCTCTATAGCTGATGGTTGCAATCAGGATTCTGGAATGCTTTCCATTTTCATTGAAAACGCCTGCACTCATCATTTTAAAAAACGTAATCCATCACTCATGGATTACGTTTTACACTGAAAGAAGGACCTGTGATTCATACATTCAGGTTATCATTTAATAAGAAGTACCTGGCCCATATATAGTATTATGTTCAGTCACTGGGGCGCAGGTACTTTCTTCGGTTAAATTAAAGAAGAGATTAATAGACTACTTGGTTCTCCAGTTTCCCTATGCCTTCTATCTCTAATTCGATTTGATCGCCTGGATTTAGAGGACCCACTCCAGAAGGGGTTCCAGTGATAATAATATCACCAGGGTTTAACGTCATCACTTCTGTAACTTTGACAATTAAATCCTCAATCTTATAAATGAGGTCATTCGTGTTGGAGTGTTGTCTGACTTCTCCATTAATTGTCAACTTAACCTCTACATGATTAGGATCAAGCTCTGTTTCAATTACCGGCCCTAGTGGTTTAAAAGTAGGAAAAGACTTAGCTCTTGTAAATTGACCATCCTTTTTTTGAAGGGTTCTGTCAGAAATATCGTTATTGCAGGTATAACCAAATACATAAGACAGTGCATCATCCCTGGAAACATTTTTAGCTTTCTTGCCTATCACGACTGCAAGTTCTGCTTCATAATCAATTCTGTGCTCTAAGTTAGGCAGGATAACGTTGTCTTCATTACCAATAATAGAAGTTGGAGACACCATGAACATCATCGGCTCATCAGGAATGGGCATCCCGCTTTCTTCTGCATGAAGCGCATAATTCAGACCAATTGCTACAACCTGTCCTGGTGAAACGGGTGGTAAAAGTTTCACTTCATTCAGGTTATAAGTAGAATCCAGTTTGCTTGGTTTGCCTTGCAAAAAGTCTCCATCCAATGGAATGATTTCATCCCCTTCTACTATTCCAAACATCACTTCATCTTTGTCTTTAAAACGTACATACTTCATTCAATTAACTCCTCCCTGAAATATGATTCACTTTCGCTTAGTAGAGTAATTTCTTATTCAATTGTTATATACTCAGCTTTATCAAAATCGTATTGAACCTTTTCAATTTCACCGGTGAATGGAAATTTTCCCTCGTCCGCATATTCAGGGCTGACAGGATATAATAAATCTTTTCCAATATCCAAACCTTCAAAAGACGTTTTAAGTGGTAGAGTTTGTATTTCCGTTTCCCCAACAGGCTCATCATTAACGAATAATGTACCGGTACCTTTGTTTTCCCCTGTGTTTTCAAATACAAATGTGATCAGATTCTCACCTTCATTTAAGCTCTTATCCGAGTCGATAATAAATCTTTCTCTCCCATTATGATATTCATAATGGAGAGTATTTTCTTTTACATAGAAGGTATAACCGCTCTTATCGTTACCTAAAGCTAATAATACCCCCTCATCTTCTTTAGCGTAATCTATCGGAATGGTGATCTTATGATTACGATCTAATGTAAGCGGTGCAGCCGATTCACTTAAATGTGACATTCCTGGATAATACGTAAATGATTTCCTTGCTCTCAAATTATCCTCAGGTACATTTTTCAGGCCTTCTAAGAATTTTTCTGATAAAGGGAATACATCATTCTTTTCTGCTTCCTTATTCCAAAGGTCAATAAGTTTTTCAAGTATGTCCGGATGTTCTTTTGCCACATTATTCAGTTCTGAAAAGTCTTTTTTGACATTGTAGAGGGCCCATTCATCGTCTTCAAAATCTGTACTTGGTTCATGCTTTGAAATTGCTTTCCATCCATCATGATAAATCGCTCGCTTTCCGCTATGTTCAAAGTATTGGGTGTCCTTGACCGTTTCTGCATTGGATTTGTCAAAAGTTTTAGCAAAACTGACTCCAGTCACTTCCATTTGCTCGATGCCATTTATCTGATCTGGTATTTCAATTCCCAGGACGTCATATATTGTTGGAGTAATATCACTGACATGTGTGAATTGTGTTCTGGTTTCGCCTTTTGACTTTATACCATTAGGCCAGTGAACAATCATAGGAGTGCGAATTCCTCCAGCAAGTGTCGTTCCTTTAAATCCTGCAAATGGTGTATTACTGACTTGAGACCATCCAGAAGGATAATCGCTATTCGTCTTTTCCCCTCCAATTTGATCGTATTTTTCTAAGATGGATTCAAAATCTTCAGGAATTTTATTATAAGCCAAGGCTTGATTCGTAGCCCCATTCTTTCCACCTGAGAAACTGGCACCATTATCGGAAATCAATACAATAAGCGTATTATCTAATTCGCCCATCTCCTTTAAGGAATCAACTAATTTACCGACTTGTTCGTCCGTATGCGTTAGAAAGCCGGCGTATGTTTCCATAAACCTGGTGTATAGTTTCTTTTGGTCTTCGTTCAGGCTATCCCATGCTGGAACACCTGGGGCCCGAGGAGCAAGTTCTGCATCTTTGGGAATAATGCCCAGTTTCTTTTGTTTTTCAAATCGTTCTTCCCTAATTACGTCCCATCCCTCATCGAATTTACCTTCATACATTTCTATATATTCTTCAGGTACCTGATGTGGCATATGCTGTGCACCAAATCCAAGATACATAAAGAATGGATCATCTGGTCGAATGGATACATGATCCGTGATATATTGTCTTGCATTTTTAACAATGTCCTCTGAATAATGATAATCTTCCACATCAGGTAAAGGTACTGCACTATTATCCCTAAATAATTCTGGACGGAACTGATCAGAAGAGTCCTCTAAGTTTCCATAGTATCGATCGAATCCTCTTCCAAGCGGCCATCTATCATACGGACCTGCTGGAGAAAGCTCTACAGTCGGCGTAATGTGCCATTTCCCAACCCCAAAGTTGGTATAACCATTCTCCCCAAGAACTTCTGTTACGAAACCAGCTTCTTTTGGTATTTCAGCTCTGCTGCTTGGATGTCCTTCTCCAAAATCAAAGTTCGCAACATTCCCCATGCCAACAGCATGATGATTCCGACCCGTTAATAAGGAGGCACGTGTCGGAGAACAAACTGGTGTTGCATGAAAATTGTTATACTTTAAACCGTTTTCTGCAAGCTCATCTATATTTGGGGTACTGATTTCAGATCCAAAGCTACCTAAATCAGAAAAACCTGCATCATCTAAAACTACATACATTACATTTGTTTTCTCTTCTACCTTTGCCTGATTTTTGGTATCTTCTTTTTGAATTTCATCCCCTTCTTCTGACTGAGCCTGGCAACCACCTAATAAAACGGTTGCTGACAAAGCCACCGAACCCAACATCGAAATTTTATTGACATACTTAGCCCAGGGTTTTTCTTCTCTCTTTTTATACTCCAAAATTATTTTCCTCCTTTTAATGATAGACTACTAACGTAATTTCTTTAAACATCTCTCACACAACGAAAACCAATATTCCCTGACGCACTATCAGGAGTATTTTTTGACCTTGCTGCTACTCGGTAACGATTACAATAAGAATGATGGCAAAGATAAGAACCCCCACGCATAACACGAAATTCACCTGATTTTGGCCCTTTGGGATTATTCCTTCCACCTCGATCTCGCATACTTCTTGCAAACCAATCTGAACACCATTCCCATACGTTACCAACAACATTGTAAAGACCGTATCCATTTGGCGGGAACGATTTGGCTGGCGCAGTACCTATGTAACCATCTTCTACTGTATTAGTCTTTGGAAACTCTCCTTGCCAAACATTACAAAGATGTTCTTTATTTGGTGAAAGATTATCTCCCCATGGAAATTTCTTATGTTTCAATCCGCCACGTGCGGCAAATTCCCATTCCGCCTCTGTTGGCAGCCTTTTTCCAGCCCATTTACAATAAGCTTGCACATCATTCCAGGACACATGTACAACAGGATGATCCAATTTCTCCTCAATGCCAGAGTCTGGGCCTTCGGGATGTTTCCATGATGCTCCATGTACGACGAGCCACCAGGGTGTCTGTTGAACGATTTGTTTCACTTTGCGTTTTGTTTGATCACTAACAAATTGATAGAATACAAATGACCATCCAAACCTCTCTGATTCCGTAATATAACCTGTTTCTTTGACGAAGTCTTTAAATTCGGCATTCGTAACAGCATGGGCATCCATATAAAATGAATTTACCTTTACCTTTCTAACAGGTCCTTCGCCATCCTCAGGGTAACCCTCCTTATCCTTTGCCCCCATAAAAAAACTACCTCCAGGTATGT
>NZ_KI543236.1:275963-368668 GCF_000496835.1 Thalassobacillus devorans MSP14 | reverse complement strand
AGGTATGTAGACCTCTTTTTTTGCTGATCCAACTCCCACAGAAAAAGAAGACTTTTCTATGAAATCCAAATTTGAAGTAGAAGCACCGTCAGTTTGTACAATATCGCTCCGACTCATACTGCAGCAATGTGATGTTTTTTTATGTTCCATTAGAATAACCCTCCTTGGACTTCTGGATTGAAAGTTTCTTTACTTAATAGTTTTCAGGTAACACTTTTACTTAATTATCACCGCCTCATAAAAAATTAAATTAGATATGAATAGGGCATCAGAAAAGTTTTATCACAAACCACAAAACCTATATGAATTGGAAAAACGGAACACATGATATGTTGATTATGGAATACCTCCAAGACTTGGGACACATAATTGATAGTACAACTTAAGTGTTGTTTCTAGCTGAATTGATGTAGATGGGTGGAAACTCAGAGATAGTATGTTAGACGATTTTACTCAATACTAATATCTCGCCTCGTAATACGGAGTTTGATTAGAAGATGTTAGTGAAGGTTTAAAGTCAATCCTATATTCACTGTATTTAAAGGAAAAAATGATTTGAAATATTCGAATATACTTAGACAACTAAAAAGAGTTCTGGGTAATTTCGGCTTTGTTTTGTAAGCGCTATCAAATTACTCAACAACAATACTAAATGGTTGATATTAGATTGGTAGTGAATATAATCGGACAACTGACCAATAATACTTAGAAACTAAAATAAACTCTATAATAAATAGGAAGGTTCTATTTTTGGTGTAAATAGCAACTTAATCGTCTAGTAATCAACTGCCTCTTTTTAAACTTGCATTGGTTATTCTTCTTAGGTTAGTCACCTTTTAATAATGATTAACTTTCATTTTAAATAAAAGCGCTTACAATACAATGACAGCTAATGTTTGAATGTATTTGATTTTCTAACATCAGCTGTCAGTGTTTGATAACCAACTTCTTTGAATTTCTTCAAATTCCCTGCAAAAACTTCTCATACTGTACATAGAAGGCAAGCAGCATTCACATTTTTGAAAATGCTATTTTCCAAATTCAATCGCTACTGTTCCCAAACCTTCAAATTCAGCTTTGAACGAATCTCCATTTTTTACAGGGACAGCTTTAGCCAGGGCGCCTGCCAGAATACTCTCTCCCGCATTTAATGCGATATTATATTCAGCTAGAGCATTGGCAAGCCATACGACCCCTTCCAAAGGGTTCCCCAGGACCGCGGAACCCTTGGCACGATCAAGAAATTCCCCATTTTGATAGACGGTCATTTCAATGTTCGGAAGGTCAAGTTCCTCTAATGCTTTCTTTCCTTCCCCAAACACCACACCTGCAGATGATCCGTTATCTGCTACCGTATCCTCGAACTTGATTTTCCAATCCTTTATTCGGCTGTCAATCAGTTCTGCAGCAGGAACCACATAATCGATGGCCTGTTTCACATCGTCCAGGGTAAGTCTTGGCCCCTTAAGGGAATGCTTCAATACAAATGCGATTTCAAATTCTACTCTTGGGGCAATAAAACGGTCTGCATCAATCGGGGATTGGTCGGAATAGACCATATCATCCAGTATGTGACCATAGTCAGGACGATCCACATCCAGCATTTCCTGCATCGCTTTACTTGTCAGTCCAATCTTTTTCCCGTTGATGACAGCACCATTTCGCTTCCGCTCTTCCACATAATTCAATTGAATTTGGTAAGCATCGTCAACAGAAATAGTGGCATCTCTTTCTGTAAAAGGGGCGATTGGCTGACGATCTTTTTCTGCTTCATATATTTCCAGAGCTGCTTCTTTTAACTTTTCAGCCATTATTCCCACGCTTCCTTTCCTGGTCATACGTACTCGAAAACTTTTTCATTGGACAGACATTTTCTCCATATAACGGTAACTTCCGAGCCATTCAGTTTTTGCTTTAAGCTTTTATCCATTAGTTCGAATCTGCCTTCTTCCGGGTGGTTGTCTACGGTTGTGTAAAATACCTCGCTTCCGGAGTTGATTGTCACTTCATACACGCCATTTCCCGGCAGCATGTAATAGTCATCCGGGTAGAAGGAATGGCCGGCGAGCCTGCCTTTCACTTCATAAAAGCGCCCCAGCATGGAAGCGAGGTTATTTACCTGCCCTTCAGCTATCGAATTCCTAATGTGTGTGGAGCTTATCTTCTTTCCCAGATACTCGATTTTACTAACCTTAGTTACCTCTAACATACCGCCGGAATCCTCTGCCAGGCGATCAATATTTCCTTCTCCCATCCGGCCATAATGAAAATCGTATCCTGCTACCGCATGCACGGTACCGAATTTTAATAGATATTTTTCTACATAGTGTTGAGGGGAAAGAGAGGCAAAATTTTTATCAAACTTTACGATATAGAAGCAATCAACCCCCAACGATTCCAGCACCTGGGCTTTATCCTTCATAGGCATCAAGTAATCGAACTTCTTCTTCCCACCGGAAAGAACCACTTTAGGATGGGGGAAAAAGCTCATCACCGTTAAATCCACACCTCTTCTTTCTGCTTCCTTTTTGGCTTCCCTTATCACTTTTTGATGGCCTTTATGAACGCCATCAAAAAACCCTAAAGCGATGACATTTCGGTTGGAATGCTGCTGCCAGTAAGTCAGGTTCTGTGAATTTAAATAGATGGTTTTCATCAGCTTTCTCCCCTTTCCATACCTGGATTAGTTAGTTACACTTTCCATTTCTTTCAGTTCCCGGTATTTTCCGCAGTTAAAAATAAGTGGCTCGCCGTCTTTCAGTTCCATCTCTGTCACTTGTCCGACAAACAACGTATGATCCCCTTCCACATGCTCATTATAGACTTCACAGGAAAGCTGGACTAATGCATTTCTCACAACTGGAACTTCCTCTAAATAATCAAATTGGAACTCTTCTTCCGGTTGCTTCTGCCCGGCAAAAATCATTGATTCTTCCTGTTGTTCACAGGATAGGACATTCACGGAAAAATGATTGCTTTTCTTGATTTTATCAAGCATTTTCGCACCTTCTTTAACCGATATCACAATCAGTTTTGGATCCAGTGATACGGACATAAATGCATTTGCAGTCATCCCGTGTACCTTCCCATCTGTTTCTGTCGCAATTACAGTCACCCCGGTAGCAAATTTCCCCATTGCATTTCTGAATTGACGATCATCCATCAAAATTACCTCCTTGATAGTAATGTTAAGATTTATTGTTCATGCATCAGCCTGCTTGGAAGCCGGCTGGTACAAACATCTTCTGCTTACATGCCATTTCCCTGTACGAGCAACTTTTATCTTTGATTCATCAATGCCCTCCTTTAGTTGAAGATAAAAATTATTCTGACAATTTTCGCGGTATGTGTTATAATGTTTTGCAACTTAAATATAGTGGTTACTTCTTAAATCTTGCCCATTTAAAATGTAACCGTTTGCAAATTCGACTAGTTAAGAGATAGAAGTAAATGACAGAATAACACTGCTCCTCTCACCCCTGATCCATCTCGCCTGGTGTTGAATAATTAAATGGTAGCACTTATGTATGTGAAATGAATCCTACGATAAATAGCAAAATTCTATGTTTTTTCGTGTGAAAAGTTTAAAACTCTATTCAAATGGAGGCTCATGATAAGTGTTGCTTCGTAACATTCAATAGGAAGGGGTGGCTTTGTGTGAGTACCGATTTGAGCCGCACAAATTTAAATGATGTATTATTTGGATTACCAAAAGAAGAGGCTTTACATGCTTTTTATGAACGGATGGTTACCATTCCGATCACAGCGATTTCGTCGTTGAAAAAGGAACTTCGCTCTACAATCGGGGACGATCGCTCCAAGGGGATTTTTGTACGCTATGGCTGGCATAACGGGGTAAGTGACGGAGAAAAAGCTTTAACATGTGAGTGGGAAAGTGAACTCGACCTGATTAATGCGGGGCCCCAATTGCATCAGTTACATGGATACCTCGATCGGGTGGAAATAGACGATATCCGTTATGACGACGAAGGCGACTTAGAGGCGATCGATGTCTCCTGGTTCAATTCATTTGAAGCAGATGAATACTTGAAAAACGGTATTCCCAGTGACCAGCCAGTGTGTCATACCATGTGTGGATATGCGAGCGGTTATTTATCAACCGTCTTAAAAAGACCAATTCTCGTTAAAGAAACAAAATGTAGTGCCATGGGCGAAGATAAATGTGAAGTCATTTGTATGCCGATGGAAAAATGGGGACAAGAGCTGGAAAACGAATATAGATATTATCAGTCCAACAGTATGATTCAGGAATTGGATGAGATCACTGCAAAATTTAAAAAAGAACGCGATAATTTAAATAAAGCGTATCATGTCCATCGCAAATTAATCGAAGAATTACTAGCAAAGCAGGGATTACAAAAAATCGTAGACTTGCTATATGAAACAACCGGCCTTCCGGTATTTATAGAAAATGAATACCATCAAATCATGGTGAAGTCTAATAATGTTACGATTGATGCTGACCTGGATAAAATAAATACAAAAACGACTGACTTTATAACTGGTCCTGAGGGAATAGGCATACTGAGGACGCCTATTTGGCTAGAGCAGGAAATCAAGGGGTATTGCTCGTTTATTTATCTGGATGATCATACCCCTAATGATTTAGAGTATATGGTTATCGATCAGGCTTCTCTTACCGCATCGATAATCCTGCTTAATGAAAATATTAAAGTCAATACAGAGCAAAACATCCGGCGTGGCTTCTTAAGTGATGTTTTGGGAAGAAGGTTAGAGAAAGAAGAACTCTATAAAATAGCCTACTATCTTAATTTTAACCCGGATGATTCTTACTGGATGCTTACGATGGAAAGAGATATCAATAACTCTGAACTGAATTATGAAATTGAAGTTAATGAAGATCTGGTACGATACATTAACTTATTTTTCAAAGAGCGAAAGATAAACGCCATTGTATCTCAAAAAGCAGGTAAGATCATCACTTTAATTGAGTATTCTTCTTTCAAAGAAGTTTGTATGAAGCAATCAAAATTCATAAAACAATTATTAAAGCACTGCTCCCGCCGCTTCGGCGACTATAAGTTTTTTGTCGGTGTCAGCTCTGTCGTTCAAAAAATAGACCAGCTGCCTACTTTATATGATGAAACCATAGCTACTCTAAAAGCAAAAAATCCAAACAAGCAGATTCAGTTTTTTGAAGACTTAGGGATTGAAAGTGTCTTATTTCAAATTCCAGATGAAACATTAATTAATCGTTTTGTAGAAAAGCAAGTCGGTCAATTACTCGAATGTGATAAAAATTCCGAGCTTGTCGAAACGCTATATGCATATATAGAGAATGGTCTTAACATCAACCACACAGCTAAGGCCCTCACTATGTCTATCAGTGGTTTGCGCTATCGACTCGACAAAATCAGTGATATTTTAAACATCGATTTAAATGATACCCAGAGCGTATTTTCCGTTTATATGGCATTAAATATCTTAAAAACAAAAGGAAAAATCAAAATCTAATCGCTTACCATTATTTGGAGGGCTCCGGGGTGTTTCTTTAAACACCCCGGAGCCCTCCAAATTTTAGCAAAATGAAACCTTAAAAGAAGAATGCAGTTGGCCTGACTGCATTCTTCTTTTAAGGTTTTTTAATCCGCCCCTACAATCCCTATCCCTCTTCCTCTCTCATCATTCCGACCCTGCGAATTCATATGAATAATCTGAAAATATGATAAACTTTCGTATTTTTTGTAGCTATCTTAATCTTTCCACCATCAATATAATGAAAACCAATCAGGAAGGCCTGCTGATTTATTTGACAGCGCTTACAAATGTAAAGGAGGAATTTATTTGCCGATTAAATTTTTTTATCTTCTTCAAAAGCTTACAGAAACTATCAAGGGAAGTTATTTGAAGAAGTGTATGAACGTATGTGTTTTATTGATTTTAGCAGCTTTATTAACGGCTTGCAGCAGCAATTCCAGTGCTTCTGCAGATAATGGAAAGCAAAAGGAAGCCCAAAATAACAAAGCTGAATCAGATGTAAAAATGAAAGTTACATTGCTTGGCACAGGTTCTCCTATTCCATCAATTAAACGTTTTGGAGCTTCAACACTGGTTGAAGTTGGTGGGGAGAAATTATTATTTGATGCTGGACGTGGCAGCACCATAAGATTACAACAGCTTGGAATTAAGGCAGGAGAAATCGATAAATTATTTCTAACACACCTCCATCACGATCACACAGTTGGTTTTCCTGATCTTCTAATTACGGGAAGTGTCCCTATCCCTAGTATGGGTGGAAGGCAAGAAGCTTTAAAATTATGGGGACCAACTGGCACCCAGAATATGGTTGATGGCTTTTATCAAGCTTATGAGAAGGATGTGACAAACCGGCAAGAGGTAGCGAAATCAGCAAACAATGGATTAAAAACCAAGGTAAATGAATTTGAAGAGGGTGTCATCTACAAAAATAACGGAATAGAAATTATTGCCTTTAAAGTAGATCACGGTTCCATGAAACCGGCTTTTGGCTTCCGAGTAAACTATAAAGGGAAATCAGTCGTTATATCCGGCGATACAACATATAGTAAAAATTTAATTAAAAATGCTAAAGGTACTGACCTGATTATCCATGAGGTCATTGCATCAGATCCAGAACCTGACGATGAAAGTCTATCCAATACTTTTAAAAGTATTTCCGCGTATCACAGTACTCCTGAACAATCAGCAAAAGTTTTTAAAGAAATCGATCCAAAGCTGGCAGTCTATACCCATATTATTTCATTAGGTATGACAGACAAGGATGCTAAATTTGTAAAAAGAACAAATGAATTATACAACGGGAAAGTGATGTTGGGAGAAGATTTAATGACCTTTGAAATTGGCAATGAAATCGATGTTAAAAACCAAAACAAGGAATAAACTGCAAGACAGGATTGTAGTCTTCTGACTATTTCATTGGAAGAACTAATAATCTTTGAATCTCTATATTGTGTTCCCCTCTCTGGTATGAATTCGTATGAATAATCTGAAAATATGATAAACTTTCGTATTTATTGTAGCTATCTTAATCTTTCCACTATCAATATAATGAAAACCAATCAGGAAGGCCTGCTGATTCACTTGATAGCGCTTACAAACTGAAGGAGGAATTAACATGTCCATTACTACTGTAGAATCATTTACTAAAACTGTTAATCGGGAAGAACTGCTTCAAAAAGCAAAAGAAGTCGGAGAACTTGCTGAAGAGCATGCATTACAAGCAGATATCGACGCACAGTTGCCAGATGTAGTTATAGAAAAGATTAAAGAAGCCGAGTTTCATAAACTTCTGCGGCCAAAAACCTATGGCGGACAGGAACTGGATTACTATACTTTCGGTGATATCGTCCGGACAATCGCCAATTATAGTGTGCCAGCTTCATGGATCACCTATTTTGCCATCATCCACGAAACAGGGCCGGCATATTTACCAAAACAGGGCCGGGAAGATTTATATAACAGCGGTTCCTTGATGGCCGACGTTTTTGCCCCAGTTGGCAAAGTTACGGATGATCCGGATGGAAAAGGTTATCGTATCAGCGGGCACTGGAATTTCTGCAGCGGGGTATTATGGTGTGATTGGATCGCCCTCGGTGCCATTCATAAAATGAGAGATGCTGACGAGCCTGAACTGAGCCTGTTTATCGTTCATAAAAAAGATACAGAAATCATAGAAAACTGGGATGCGATTGGACTTCGCGGCACAGGAAGTAACGCCGTTAAAGTTGACGATGTGTATGTCGATCCTGGTTACGTATTCCCGCTGTCCCGTGTGGTAAAAGGTGCTACGGCTCCAGATGGCAATTACGAAGAAGACTATCAAATTTTCAATGTTCCTTATCTGGCATTCTTCTTGTCCGGGTTCCCTCAAATTGCCATCGGCGGGCTCGAACGCCTGGTTCAGGACTTTAAGGATAAAACAAAAAGCCGCGTACGTATTTACAATAATAATTCCAGTGAAAAAGATGCTGGCGGTGCTCAACGCACACTTGGAGAATTAACCATGCAGCTGAATGCTTTAAAAGCTGTCGCGAAGGAATATATGGATAAATTACATTACTACCAGGAAAACGGGATACAGGTTTTAGAAGAGGAAGAGCGTGAACAGCTGTTCGCGATGCGCGGTCACGTCGCCAAAACAGCAGCAGAAACGGCAACACGGGTGTTAATAACCCTTGGTGGAAATTCACTATATAAGGACATGCATAGCGAACGTTTTGTTCGGGACATACTCGCTGTTGCTTCCCACCCTACCCATCTGTATGAAGATGCCATGGCAGGGTACGGAAAATCCATTCTTGGCCTGGATGGACATCCAATGTGGTAAATCCATGCCAGTTCTAATAACCCCACAAAATTAAAGGAGGAATTTTAAATGACAAAAGAACCGATTTTTGATGTAGCCCATCTGGCGCATGTTGAAATTTACAGTCCAAAAGTAGAGGAATCCGTTGCATTTTTTAAAGATATCATGGGAATGTGTATCTCCCATTGTGAAGGAAAGTCCGTGTATATGCGGGCTTATGAGGATCACTACCATAATACTCTGATCATCACAGAAAATGAGGAAGCAGGATTAGGTCATCTAGCCTTACGGGCAACCTCCCCTCAGGCACTTGAGCGCCGTGTCGCTGCAATTGAGGAAATGGGCTACGGCATTGGCTGGGTCGATGGCGATATAGGGCATGGTCCTGCCTATCAATTTCACTCCCCTGATGGTCATAAAGTAGAAATCTTTTGGGAGGTGGAATATTATCAAGCTCCTGAAGAAGAGAAAACACCATTGTTAAATCGCCCACAGCGCCGTCCGAATTATGGTGTTCCTGTACGCCGGCTGGACCATATTAATTTACTGGCTAAAGAAACAAATAAAAACGTTGAATTTTATGAGGAAGCACTGGGCTTTAAAGTTCGTGAGCGTATTTTGGCAGATGACGACTCAGATATTGCAGCCTGGTTAAGCGTAAGTAACCTGGTTCATGATATCGCTATTATGGGAGATGCATTAGGAGAAGAAGGACGTCTGCATCACGTCTGCTATTGGTATGGGTTCCCTCAGCATTTATCAGATGTTGCAGATTTACTGATTGAACGTGGCTACGAAATTGAAGCCGGTCCAGGTAAACACGGTGTCACACAAGCCTGCTTTTTATATGTAGTCGAGCCAGGCGGCAATCGCGTCGAATTATTCGGTGATCCTGGATACCAAATTTTCGACCCTGATTGGAAGACCGTCGAATGGAAAGGTGCAGATTTAGAAAAGGCCATCATTTGGCACGGATCTAATCTGCCTCAAGAATTTTTTGAGTATGGAACTCCAGTAAAAAGAAAGACTCCAGTAAAAAATTCTTAGTTTCTACTATTTAAATAGTGTTCCAGGAAAGAGGACAAAGTCAGCTCCTCTTTCCTGCTTTCTTCCCTACACTTATTGACCGTTTATAAGATAATTCTGTTTTAAACCTAAAAGGAGTGTTTTACTTGCAAATAACTGCTAGTTCTAAATATATGGAAGTTAATGGAATCAACACCCACTACCATGAAGAAGGTTCAGGAAATGAAAAAATGATTATGATTCACGGCTCAGGACCAGGAGTGTCAGCTTTTGCAAACTGGCGTCTGGTTATCCCCGCATTAAGTGAGTCTCTGCATGTATTTGCGCCGGATATCGTTGGTTTTGGCAAAACTGATAAACTTTCGAAGGAGGCATACACCCTGGACCTCTGGGTAGACCATCTGATCGGATTTATAGAATCAGTTTCTGATGAACCTGTCTATTTAGTAGGGAATTCTTTTGGGGGTGCCTTGTCCCTTCATGTCGCTCACAGAAGGCCTGATTTAGTTAAGAAACTGATTTTGATGGGTACAGTTGGTGTGCAGCATCAAGTATCATACGGTTTAGATAAGGTCTGGGGCTACGAACCAAGCCTTGAATCGATGCGCGAATTAATTCAATTATTCTCCTATAACCAGGATGCAGCAAAAAATGAAGAATTGGTTCAGATGCGTTACGAAGCAAGTATTAATCCAGACACTAAAGATGCCTTTGAAGCAATGTTCTTTGATTCACGTCAGGAAAGATTAGATGAACTCGCTCTCCCTGACGATGAAATTAAAAAAATCAGTACGGAAACATTGCTGTTCCATGGATTAAATGACCAGGTCATTAAATTTGAAGATACCAGCTATAAATTAATCAATCTCTTACCTCATGCCGAATTACATGTATTCACTGAATGTGGCCACTGGACCCAAATCGAGAAAACAGAACCATTCATCAACCATATATTCGCTTTTATAAACAACGGAGATAGCTAATTAGATGCCAAAGGACAGCCTGAACTTCCAGGCTGTCTTTTTTTATAGTTCTATTAAAAAGTCCAGGCGCGGTAATTGACCACGCCTGGAAACTCTATTACACGTGCGCTTTTTCTTTTGCCAGGTCCTGGGCGACCCCGATAATCCAGTCTTCCTGACCACCGACAGCGCCCATCTCACTGATTTTCGTCAAAATGTCACGTGGATCTACGCCATACTCCTTCCCGGCCCGCTCTGCGAATAATAGGAAGCTGGAGTAAACTCCGGTGTATCCCAGTGTCAGACTCAGGCGATCGATTTGAACCGGACGATTCATCATCGGTTTCATGACGTTTTCTGCCGCATCCATTGCTTTATATAAATCTACCGAATGAGGGATCTCCATTTTGTTCATGACAGCTACCAGCTGTTCGGTAGCCGTATTCCCTGCTCCTGCGCCCATACCAGCCAGGCTCGTGTCAATCCGGTGCGCACCTTCTTCAAGCGCAACGATAGAATTGGCAACGCCGAGTGACAGGTTATTATGACCGTGGAACCCGATGTCCGTGCTCAGGTTCTCTTTAAAGAGTGCAATCCTTCTCCGGGTATCATCCATTGTTAAAGCACCGGCAGAATCTACTACATAAATGGTGCCTGCCCCATACGATTCCATCTTTTTAGCTTCTTCCAATAAGTCCTCAGGGGTTGACCGGTGGGACATCATCAGGAAACCTACTGTATCCATCCCTAATTCTACTGCCTTTTTAATATGCTGTTCAGAAACATCCGCTTCACTGCAATGCGTGGCAACCCGCACTACTGATGCTCCCCATTCTCTTGCTTGCTCCAAATGTTCGATGGTCCCGATTCCGGGAAGAAGCAGTACACCTACCTTTGCGTTCTTAGCATTTTTCACTGCTGTGGTGATAATCTCTTCCTCAGATTCTTTGGAAAAACCATACTGGATCGAGCTTCCGCCTAAACCATCTCCATGAGTGGCCTCAATGATATCGACACCAGATTCATCAATCAGCTGCGTCAGTTCCGCAATTTGTTCTGTTGTATATTGATGGGAGATCGCATGCATCCCATCTCTTAAGGTTACGTCATTAAAAACTACTTTTCTATCATTGCTCATTGTGCCGCTTCCTCCTTTGTCATATGCCCAGCCATAACTTCTCCCGTTTTAACAGCTGCTGAAGTAATGATATCAAGGTTCCCCGCATACTTAGGCAGAAAATCTCCGTTACCTTCCACCTCTACCGAAACCGTCACCACGTTCCCTTTGATCACCGGATCCGCTTTGAAACGGTACCCTTTTACATAGCCCTGCACCGTTTGCAACATGGAATCCAGGGAAGCCAATATATCTTCCTGGTATGCATCTGCAGATTCTGCTGTCTGTACATGGATTGTGTTTCTCATCAGGATTGGCGGTTCGGCCGGATTCAAGGTAATGATTGCCTTCGACTCATCAGCCCCTCCGACTTCACGCAAGGCTTTTGCAGTCGTCACCGTAAATTCATCGATGTTTTGTCGCGTTCCCGGACCGGCACTTTTACTGGCAATCGATGCGACAATTTCCGCGTAATCCACTTTCACCACATCAGAAATCGCTTTCACCATAGGGATGGTTGCCTGCCCGCCGCATGTTACCATGTTGACATTATCCAGCTCTGCAATCTCTTCTTCCTTCAAATTTACCGATGGCACCAAAAAAGGACCTACAGCTGCCGGTGTTAAATCAACCGCTTTCATTCCCAAGTCTTTTAAAATCGGCGCATTATGCGCATGCGCTTTTGCTGAAGTAGCTTCATAGACTATTTCTGCTAATTCCGGTTCCTCTGTCAGCCCGTCAATCCCGTTATAAATCGGCTTCACACCATGCTCCTTCGCCAGCGCCAACCCCTTCGAATTACGATCGATCCCGATCATTGCAGTGAGTTCCAGCTTATCGCTCCGGAGCAGTTTGTACATTAAATCGGTGCCGATGTTACCTGAGCCGATGATGGCACATTTTACTTTTTGATTAGACATATTCATCTCTCCCCATATTTAATTTCTTACCTTCACAGCAATAATGACAAGCATCTTGCAAATGTTCCTTTAACAGTTTCTGACCTTCTTCCAAATCCCCGGCAATTAAAGCCTCGACAATTCTTACATGCTGATCGATGATTTCCTGCTGTTTGGACTCTGTCACCTCACTGGTGATATCAATCAATGTGCGAAAAACTTCCTTTAGTGATGTCCATAGCTGAATCAGCGTATTGTTATCGGTCAATTTAACCAGGTAACTGTGAAACGCCAAATCTGATTCAATGTCTCTTTGTTTCTGTTGATACGATTTGTTCATCTGCCCTACGAAAAGGTAGAATACATCCTTATTCTTTTTTAATACTTCCGGATCAATCTGTGTGAGGGCATGTGTTTCTAACAGAATGCGGCTATCATAAAGGTTTTGGATATCTACGATGTCAAACCGCTTCACAACCGTCCTGCCGTTGGAATGCTTTTCCACCAAATTCTCTGCCTCCAACTTGGCGATCGCTTCCCTGACCGGACCGCGGCTTACCCCCAGTTCCTTAGATAAAGCCGCTTCCACCAAATAATCCCCTTCCTGGTACTGGCCAAGAATAATCTGTTTACGTAAGTACTCGAGCACTCGATTACTAATATTCTGCTTTTCAATCTTCATACGGTTTCTCCTTGTGAATATTCTGAAAAGTTAACAGTTAACAGTTCTTACATAAAAGTATATGGGTCATTCGTGTTGAAGTCAACGGTAAATTAATAAGAAAGGAAGTTTCTTCTGCCAGAGGAAAGAACATAGGTACTGGCACTGAGTCGCACAATAGCTAATCAAAAAGGACAGCTTGGATTTTCAAACTGTCCTTGTTATGAAACGTACACATCGATGCATACATTGGTTTTTCGTCAAAATCTTACATGCTGCTATTCCTGATATATTTTACCTTTCATTCGCTTTAACGTCGACACGATCAGAAAGCTGACAATCACCAATAACAGCCAGGAACTTACCTTACCTACATGTACGAGACTCCAAGCGTCTGTTTGATTCGGGTACTGCCAAGCTCCGAAGAATGTTGCGATATTTTCAGCGATCCATATAAAAAATCCGATCAGCACAAAAGATAGTGCGAGCGGCATGCGATAACGATTCCCATTCACCTCATAGGTCACCCAGGACCGCCAGAAGACTATGATTACAAGTGCTGATAAGCCCCAACGTACATCGATCCAGTAATGATGTGTGAAAAAGTTCAAGTAAATCGCAGCTGCCAGAGAAACTACGATCCAAAATGGCGGCCACTGGACCAGTTCCACTTTCAGCCTCCGCCACGCCTGGCAAAGATAACTCGCCACACTTGCATACATGAATCCACTATACAACGGCACGCCAAAAATTTTGGAATACGCATCTTCCGGGTAAGACCAGGAACCCATATGCACCTTAAAAATCTCAAGCGCGATTCCGATCAGATGAAACAATGTGATGACTTTCACCTCATCCCTCGTTTCCAGTCCAGAACGCACCATCCAGACTTGCATTAAAAGAAAGATGAGGAGGAGCCAATCATACCGTGGGAAAAACGGAAGAGGAATGAATTGTGTAATTGCCAAAGAAGCAAAAATGACTACCGGGAACAGACAGGATAATGCTTGCTCCCAGCCAAAGTGCAAGAGTTGTAAAATCGCTCGCCTAAGTTTGCCGCCAATGGATTTGTCTATATAGAAATCCTGAAGGGAATTATTCATCACTATCCTCATCCGGCTGATATTCCAGAATATCCCCCGGCTGGCAATCCAATGCCTTACAAATCGCCTCCAGCGTTGAGACACGAATCGCCTTCGCCTTCCCATTTTTTAAAATCGAAAGATTAGCCATCGTTATGCCGACCCGCTCCGATAGTTCAGTCACACTCATTTTCCTTTTTGCCAGCATGACATCAATATTGATTATAATCGCCATGTTCATCACCTCAGACCGTTAATTCATTTTCTGATTTTATATCAATGGCAGTTCGTAGCAGCTTCTGAAGAACAGCAGCAAACACCGCAATGACCAGGGCACCTAAAATAATGATCATTCCAACTACGATCACACCTGGCGCGTCATCGTACTCCGCGAAAAGATAAATGATCGGCATCAAAAATACGTAAACGCTGCTGATTGCAATGGCACAATATTTGATATTCTTCAACGCTTTTACCGATAAACCCGAAAAAGCTTCATTTCTGTCAATATAACTCAGCAGCCGATATGCCTGATACAGCGCTAAAAAATACGCCAGCGCGGTCGCATATAAACCAATAATCACAAGGTATGGAATATAATCCATCCCTGGAATTACCTCAGAGAAACCACGAGCGATAACAGGTACGACGAATATACACAAAGCAAGAACCGGAATTCCCATAAGAAACACAGCAATCTTCAAAAACAGTGTTTCCCTTTTCATAAACAGCACCTCACTTATTTATTGTCAGTTAGAATTTACCACATAGTTTATCGTTTTACAATAAATTCTTATCTTTATATATCATTATATTATTGATTTAGATTATGTTTAACAAATAAAAAAACGCAATGCGTTGGTAAACCAAACACATTGCGATTGTTTCTATGAGATAAATTTTTCAGCAATTAATTAAAGTTGTTTTTCGTACTAGTAATTCAGCCATTAAGACGCCCTGCACTTTCCTTAAATCACGTCAACTATAGTACAAAAATAAACCAAAGACAGTCATCGTGAGCGATGCTATCCCTATAATCATTGACACCTGGCTAATGACCATGAAAGCTGTATTCTTAAACTCTTTTATCTCTTGTTCTGTCATCCTATCGGTTCTTTCCATGGCCCTTGATTTACGAATCATTTTTTCTGATACAAGCTTGAACCCTGAAAAAAACGATGTAAGAAAACCGCTTTTTAAAATGAAGAAGACAGCTGTTATAAGGATACAAATGATGCCTGTCATAAAGGAGAGATCCGACCATTCCAAAAGGGACAGGGATCCTAATCTGCCCACTCCCGCCCAGACACCGGCCACTATAATAAATAAATAGAACTTCCACACGTCCTTCCCCTCCTCTTGGTAAGACTCTCACTCTATTATAAAGAAAACGGGACCTTTTTGGCCCCGTTTCTTTTCGGTCCATTATTCAGATACTTTCTTCGCCCACTTAAAGTAAGGATAACGGTTTACCGGGTAGACGATTCCTTCATAACTTTGGTCTGTCAAATAATTGTTTGTATAATGGTAGATTGGTGTAAATGGTAAATCTTCCATCAATACGGACTCTGCCTGGTGAAGCAGTTCATAGCGTTTAGCCGGATCCTGTTCCACCTTCGCCTGCTTGATTAAATTATCGTACTCTTCATTGATCCAGTTGGTCCGATTATTTGGGCTGTTACCCAAATAGTAATCCAGAATTACGACAGGGTCGACGAAGATCCCGATCCAGCCCATGCGAGCCATTTGGAAATTACCCTGTTTCGTTGTATCCAGGTAAGTCTTCCATTCCTGATTTGAAAGGTTGATGTCCACACCTAGATTCTGTTTATACATCTCCTGGACAACTTCAGCCACTCGCTTATGGTTTTCTGAAGTATTATAAAGCAAAGTCACTTCCGGAAGGGTTTCCCAGCCTTCTTCTTTCATTCCTTCTTTTAGGAGCTGCTTGGCTTTTTCCACATCTTTCTTCACATAGTAGTCTTCAGCGTTTTTCTGGAAGTCACCCTCTGGTGTCTCCACTCCTGGCGGCACAAATGAATAGGCTGGTTTCTCACCGGCTTTGGTTACATTCTTCGTGATTAATTCACGATCTATAGCCAGGTTGAAGGCTTTTCTGATTTTCTTATTGGTAAATGGTTCTTTTTCTACATTGAACATGTACATGTACGTTCCAAAATACGGGGTCACTTTATATTCTTCAGAATCTTTTTCCTGGGCAATGACATCTGTAGGCAGCGTCTGGATCAAATCCAGTTCCCCGGACTTGAACATCTGGTAGTAAGTGGTGGCATCATTGACCATCTTATAAGTTACTTTTTTAAGGTTTACCACATCTTTATTCCAGTAATTATCATTCCTCTTAATGACAACTTCACTGTCATGATTCCATTTCGTGAGCTTGAACGGTCCATTCGATACATATGTATCCGGTTTGGCCGCCCATTGGCCATTGCTTTTCACCAGTTCCTTTTTAACAGGATAGAACGTCCACATAGTCAGCAGCTCATCGACGTAACCGATCGGGCTTTGGAATTCTACCTCTAGTGTTTTGTCATCTTTGGCTGTCACACCGACATCTTCGACGGATCCTTTCCCTTTGTTGTAAGCCTCTGCTCCTTTTATGTAGTACATATAAAAAGCGAAGGCACTTCCTGTTTCAGGATTCAAAACACGCTTCCAGGCATATTCAAAATCCTGGGCAGTTACAGGGCTTCCATCTGACCATTTTGCATCTTCACGGATCGTAAAAGTATAGGTTTTCTTATCGTCAGAAACCTGGACATCACTTGCTGCACCCAGGACAGGCTTCCCGTCTTGATCCTTCGTATATAGACCTTCAAATGTATGATCGATGATCCACCCGGAGGTGGTATCAGTTGCCATTGCTGGATCGAGGTCAGGCGGCTCACTCATAGCATTAACAACGATTTCCTGTTCAGCACTGCTGTCTTTCTCACTGGATGAAGAATCATTGCTTGACTCTTCACTGCATCCTGCTAGCCCAACAATCAATGTCAGAGCAAAAAGCAGGCTCTTTAGCCATTTTTTCATATATACTCCTCCTAAAAAGTTTATTTATTATAAAGGTGACAAGCTGTCCAATGGTTGCTTTTCACCTCTCTGAATTCGGGCTTTATTTCTGCACAAATATTCATCACATGGGGGCATCTCGTCCTGAACCGGCATCCACTAGGTGGATCGACTGGACTTGGCGGATCCCCTTCCAAAACGATTCTTTCACGTTTTTTCGCAGATGGATCGGTGACTGGGATGGCGGATAGCAATGCCTGTGTATAGGGATGAAGTGGATCTTTGAATAAGTCATTACTGTCCGCCAACTCCATCATTTTCCCTAAATACATGACACCGATGCGATCACTGATATGCTTGACCATTCCCAGATCGTGAGCAATAAACAGATAGGTCAAATCCTCTTCTTCCTTCAAATCCTCCAGCAAATTAATTACCTGGGCCTGAATGGATACATCAAGCGCAGAAATCGGCTCGTCTGCTACTATAAATTTAGGATCAACCGCCAATGCCCTGGCAATCCCGATCCTTTGCCGCTGCCCACCACTAAATTCATGAGGATAGCGTTTAGCGTGATCGGGGTTCAACCCGACCCTTTCCAAGAGTTCATAGACTCTATCCTGGCGCTTTTTTCCTTTAGCCAAGCGATGAGCATCGATTCCCTCTGCGATGATGTCCCCTACCCTCATTCTTGGATTCAATGAGGCTTGTGGATCCTGAAAAATAATTTGAATTTCCCGGTTTGCACGTTTCTGCTGTTTACTGCTAATTGTTGCAAGGTCTTCTCCGTTATAGATAACCTTTCCGCCTGTCGGATCTTCAAGGCCTACAATGGTCTTGCCTAACGTAGACTTTCCACTTCCGCTCTCACCGACAAGTCCGAAGGTTTCTCCCCTTTTAATTTCGATGGTGATGTCATCGACCGACTTCACCGTCTGATGCTTATTTAATCGGAAGTACTTTTTCATGTCTTCCACTTTAATAATCGATTCGGTCATGATGGTTCCCTCCCTGCTGCAATAAGGTCTTCAACCTGGGGAGCCCTTGGATCATTCAGCCAGCATTTTGCTTCGTGACCGTCTCCAGCTTCAAACGGAGGGGGCATCTCTTCAGCACATATCTCCATAGCAAATTTACATCTGGGTGCAAAAGGGCATCCCTTTGGAGGCGAAAACAAATCCGGAGGCGACCCTTCGATCGGAAGCAAACGTTTTTTCTCATCCCCTGTTACGTCAGGAATCGATTCAAGAAGTCCCCATGTGTATGGATGCCTGGGATTTTCAAAGATTTCTTCTACTGTTCCAGTTTCCACAATCACTCCCCCGTACATCACAGCTACCCGTTCGGCCGTCTCCGCTACTACTCCCAGGTCATGGGTGATGAGAAGGATAGAAGTATCCAGGTCATCTTTTAAATCTTTCATTAAATCCAGCACCTGCGCTTGAATCGTCACATCAAGGGCAGTCGTCGGTTCGTCCGCAATCAGGATGTCCGGACGGCAGGCAAGAGCAATGGCTGTCATGATTCTTTGCCTCATCCCGCCACTAAATTCATGCGGATATTGCCCGTGTCTTTCCTGTGGGTTATTAATCCCAACCAGTCGTATCATCTCAATTGCTTTTTCTTTTGCCTCTGATTTGCTCACATTTTGATGGGTCAGTATACTTTCCTCAATCTGTTTTCCGACTTTCATCGTAGGGTTGAGGGAAGTCATGGGATCCTGAAATACCATACTCATTTTAGAACCCTTGACCTGACGCATCGCTTTTTTTGAAAGCTTCAAAAGGTCTTGTCCTTCAAACAGGATTTCGCCGTTTTTGATTTTCCCAGGAGGAGTCGGAATCAGTCCCATCAAAGTTTGGACCGTCACACTTTTTCCACTGCCACTTTCTCCGACAATTGCTAAGATTTCACCCTTATCCAGATGAAAAGAAACGTCTCTTACCGCTTTTACTTCTCCACCATATGTCTTAAAATTGACCTGCAGATTATTCACTTCTAATAAGTGTGTCAAAATTCCACCTCCCTACTTGTTAGCCCTTGGATCGAGGGCATCTTGAAGTCCGTCACCAAAAGCATTGAATGCAAACATCGTCAGGGAAATCATGAAGCCTGGGAAAAACAATCTCCACCATTGTCCGCTTAAAATAACACCTAAAGCGTCATTCGCCATCGTCCCCCAGCTTGCAAAAGGAGCCTGGACACCCAAACCTAAAAAGCTTAAAAAGGATTCAGCGAAAATTGCTTGAGGAATCGTAAACGTCAGGTTGACAATGATAATGCCTGCCGTATTCGGTATCAGGTGTCTCCAGATTATTTTTCCATGAGACGTACCAAGCTTCCTTGCAGCCAGCACGTATTCCTGCGACTTAAGCTGAAGGACCTGGCCACGTATGATTCTGGCCATTCCTACCCATCCAGTTACAGAGAGAGCAATGATAATCGACGTTACCCCCGGCTCCATAATCACCATAAGGAGAATAACGATCAGCAGATAGGGTATCCCGTAAAGAATTTCTACGATTCTCATCAGAATGCTATCGACTCTGTCCCCGAACTTCCCTCTTCCGGCCATATATCCGGATATACCACCTATGGTCACTCCAAGGATAATGTCAAGCGCTGCCGCAACCAGGCCAATGGTCAGCGACACCCTTGCCCCATACCAGGTTCGGGACCAGACATCCCGGCCGAGATCATCGGTCCCAAACCAATGTTCACTGGATGGCTCGAGATTGGTTTTAAGAAGACTTTGCTCCGATGGTGAATGAGGAACCATTTGCGGACCAAAAATAGCAAAAAACACAATACCTAAAAGTAAAATCAGGCCCAGAATTGACATCTTATTTTTTAAAATATTGATTGCGGTTTCGGTCCAGGTATTCATACTTGGCCGCTGGATCGAATCCACATTCCTCTTTTCCGGAGACAGGGGGCGAAAAAGGGAATCTTCTGTTTTTTTAGGTTCCATTTTAATCGCCTCCACTCGTTAGTTTTATTCTTGGATCGATGAAACGATAGGAAATATCGATGAGGAACAGCGTTACAACCAGGATTACACTGAAGAAAATGGTCGTACCCATTATGACTGGGTAATCCCTGTTGAAAATACTGTCCACGAAGTACCTGCCAATTCCAGGTACAGCAAAGATCTTCTCAATGACAAACGTACCGGTGATTAGAAATACGAATAATGGACCGATGAAAGATACCACCGGTAGAATCGCATTTCTTATCCCATGCCTGATGACAAGTTTCGTAGTTGATAAACCTTTCGCATCAGCAGTTCTGATATAATTCTGATTCATCACTTCAAGCATGCTTGAGCGCATAAACCTGGCAATTACCGCTAGCGGTGAAGCCGCCAGAGCGAGCGATGGTAAGATCGAATGCTCCCAGCTTCCCCATGAAGCGACAGGAAGCAGTCCCCACTCCACGGCAAAATATTTTATTAAAAGAGGAGCCAGGATAAAACTTGGAACCGATATTCCGATAATGGCAATAAACATTGATACATAATCAATGATTTTGTTATGATTCAAAGCGGCAAGAATGCCGAGCAGCAGCCCGAACACGAGGGCAATTGCCATCGCTTGTATGCCGAGCAAGGCTGAAGCGGTTGCACCGTCTGCCAGAATTGCGTTTACCGACCTTGTTTGCGATTGGATGGAATAACCAAGATCAAAAGTAACCAAATCTCTAAGATAAAGGACATACTGTACAGCAATCGGTTCATCCAGGTTATATTTGTCTCTCATATTTTCAAGAACTTCCGGCGGCAATACATCCGCATCCGATGCAAACGGATCGCCTGGGATGACTTTCATTACAAAAAAAGTCAGGGTAGCAATGACCCAAATTGTGATTAACATTGTTAAGATCCGTTTGACAATATACATCCGAACACCTCCACATTAAAAAGATGGACAATTATTTACGCATTTACCGAGCCAAGAACTCCGTTCGTTGCCGTCATTGCAATGATGACGCAGCCCCACATCTGTTTATAAGCTGTAACGATATCGTCGCATGTAAATCGGATACGTGTTGGGCTGACTAGTTCCACGGAAGGAAGTGTGGTTGTCATTTTCGCCTGCTGGGATCCTTTAAGTTCCAGTTCAAAGGTGATTGGTCCCTCCAATTTGACCGCTTCATACGAATCGATATACTGGACAGCTTTCTCTGCTTTTTTCCTGATTTCTTCTTGAGCGACATCTGGGTGGAGCAGTTCAGCTGCGAATCGGTCCACACCCCGCTTTGTAATGGCACCTTCTACTTGCGGGAGCGTTTCCTGTACCTCTTTCACATAAGCTTCATCTCCACTGATGAAAATAGCAGGGACACCAAAGTCTCCAGCTACCTTTGTATTCATTTCTGTCTCCCCCACGACTTCTCCATTGATCGTCATTTCCTTGACACAAATTCCGGCTAACGTATGACTGATCACAGTCAGGTCTGAACCGCCTTCACGCCCATGGTGCCCGACAAACATAAGCCCGTCGAATGATTCATCAAGTCCTTCCAGTTGGCACATCACCCGGTTGCTGCCAGAAACGAGCCTTGCTCTTGGATCCAAATCTTCGACAAAAATATTGGACATATTGCCATGACCATCTGCCACGACGACTTCTTTCGCTCCTCCACTAAAAGCACCTTCAATGGCTGCATTCACATCAGCTGTCATCAATTTACGGAAGCGCTGATATTCAGAGTTTGTTTTCAATTGTTGATTGGTCGCAACTCCAGAGATCCCTTCCATGTCTGCGGATATAAATATCTTCATTACTATTTCCTCCTAATTTTGCATCGATTTGAAATTTTCTGATATCTAAAATAAAAAAATTAAAACGGGAATGTGTCGTTTTCCCTTAGTTGAGTTATGAATTCCTTGATCAGGTTTTTGGTAGCTTTAAGATCCCCATAATCAATTACTTCGATCGAAGAATGGGTGTATCTGGAAGGGATTGACAACACACCTGTAGGTATACCCTTATTCGCATAATTGACAGCTCCTCCGTCGGTGCCGATGCCTGTGAAGATTTCCATCTGATACGGAATTCCATTCCGCTTTGCAAGATCGACTAGCAGCTTTTTCATTGTGTTATGTACAATAAGGCTCCCATCCATGATTTTGATGCCTGTACCTCCCCCTAATCTTAATGTCTGATCCATTGGGCTTTCGAGCGTATCACTTACAGCTGTCGTATCTACAGCTAACGCTGCATCTGCACGCAAATGTTCAGAAGCTGTTTTTGCTCCTCTTAAACCGATCTCTTCCTGTACTGTAAATAACAGTGTCAATTCACCAGCGAACGGGAGCTCCTGAAGTTCCTCCAATACTTGGAGGAGAACGACACAACCAGCGCGGTCATCGAGCGCTTTAGACCGGATTTGAATTTTTTGTTCTGGACCAAATTCAGTCAGCTCAGATCCCCAGGTCACTGGCGAGCCAACTTCCACTCCCAAAGCTTCCGCCTCTTCTTTAGAACCTGCTCCAATATCTATGTACAGTTCCGTGTGTTTTCTTACTCTTGAGCTATCATCGAATTTGGAGTAGTGGGCTGACAAGGTGCCGATCACTCCGTCAACCTCCCTGCTTTCCGTCAATATTTTGATTGGCTGGGCGAGCAGGTTCCTGTCATCGTTTCCACCTAATTTCTCAAATCGCAGAAATCCATTATCTTCGATTTTTTTTATAATGAAACCTACCTCATCCATATGGGCTGTAAGCAAAATCACTGGTCCTGGAGAGGTCCCTTTTTTCCTGGCAATGACATTGCCAAGAGGATCGATTTCCACACTATCTGCTTTTTCCTTCACATAATCTCTAATAAAGTAGCTGACCTGATGCTCATAACCGCTTGGCCCATGGAGGCTTGTGAGTTTGTTTAGCAGTTCAATCATGTGCCTCATCCTTTTTAAATATAATCGAAAGTATTTTTGTAGTTCTCAAGCTGTATAATCGAATTAATTTCTAAAATCCCTTCGAGCTCATCAAGCTTTAACAAGCTTTTTCTAATATCATCCTGACTGCGAACATTGATTTGAATCAATATTGGGTAAGGACCAGAAGTAATCGTAATAAAACGAACCTCTTCCATGCCTTTCAGTCGTTCCGTAATTTTTTTAATATAGCCTTGCTTCGGTTTAATCTGGATAATTGCTCCTTCTTTCAATCCAATTGCAATGGGGTTTACTACTCCAACTACTTCAATAATCTGATCGCTGACCAGATTTTTATAACGTTGCCTGATTGTTTTCTCTGTGACTTTCAAATGAGTCGCTATTTCTGAGAAAGGCATTCTGCCATCTTTGGATAAAAGCTTGATAATTCCTCGGTCCAAGTCGTCAATCATCCTATCTTCCATCTTAACCACCGTCTTTCGTACTTCTTATCTATTTTAATTCCCTATTACGATAAATAAATTATATTTTTGGGGTCATTTACAATATTATATTTTTAATTTAGTATCGTAATAAGGAATTGTTGTTGGCTATTATATAACGCGAAATTTCAGAAATCAATGATTATTTTGAAAGTTGGTGGAAAAATTGGAAAAAATTTTAAAGAATGTAACAGGAGTTGATGGCACAGGGAATTTCTTTACTGATATGATGATCAAAATCGTGGATGGCAGGTTTTCTGAAATCGGTAATGACTTTCCTATCGAAGATGCTGCCCACATCATAGATGCCAGGGGATATTACCTAACGCCAGGACTGATTGACGTACATACACATTTAGGCGTGCACGAAGAAGGGATTGGAAAAGAAAGCCATGACTTCAATGAAACCAGTCATGCAGTTACCCCCCATGTCCGAGCTATCGATGGTATTCATCCATATGACAAAGGGTTTGAAGATGCGAGAAAAGCGGGGGTCACCACCGTGCAGGTCATGCCTGGTAGTGCCAATGTAATCGGCGGGGAGATGACAGTGTTAAAAACTGCAGGAACAATTATTGATGAAATGGTGATAAGGAATCCTTCTGGTCTGAAAGCCGCTATGGGAGAGAACCCTAAACGAATTCATGGGGAAAAAGGGAATATGCCTGTGACCAGAATGGGAGTAGCAGCCATGCTGAGGGAAAAATTGATTGAGGGTCGCAATTATTTAGAAAGAATTAAAAATGGGAGTGGAGAAAGAGATCTGAAACTTGAATCCATTGGAAAAGTTTTAAACAAAGAAATTCCTTTGCGCGTCCACGCCCATAGGTCGGACGATATTGTCACAGTTCTGAGAATCAAAAGAGAATTTGATATCGATGTTACCATTGAGCATTGTACAGAGGGCCATCGGATATCCTCCTATATCAAACAACACGAAGTCCGTGCATCAGCAGGACCGACTATGACACCAAGAGCAAAGGTTGAACTTGCACATAAAGGATGGCATTCCCTCACTTCTTTAGTAGAAGCAGGTGTGCCTATTTCCATTACTACGGACCATCCTGTCATATCAATCGATCACCTGATGAACAGTGCTATTTTATCCGTAAAACATGGCTTGTCTGAAGAACAGGCTTTACGGGCCATTACACTAGATGCAGCCAGGCATTTAGGTGTGGAAGACCATGTAGGATCAGTGGAGGTTGGAAAAGACGCTGATTTCGTCCTTTGGGAAGGAGACCCATTCGACCTAAGAAGCAAACCTGCACAAACCTATATCAAAGGAGAACTCGTATGGCGGGAAAAATAGCTTAAGAAACTATACTTCTAAAAGTCGGGTAGAACTTTTGACCGAAAATCCGTATAGACTTAACCCATTACTAAGGACAGGAGGAGTAAAGCTAATGAAAGTTTTGTTGACTGGATTTGAAGCCTTTCTCGGCCTGGAATCCAACCCTACTGAATATATTGTGAAAGAACTGGACGGTATAACATTTGGGGAAAAGAAAATTATCGGACGCATTCTCCCTGTTGATTTTCAAAAATCAAAGGACATTATTCAAGACCTCATTACAGAACATAATCCAAACCAAGTCATTTCACTTGGTGTAGCAGTAGGAAGAAATAGAATAACGCCTGAACGTATCGCGATCAATTGTATGGATGGAGAAAAAGACAATACAGGTAACAGCTTTATAGATAAACTAATTTTTGAAGATGGACCGGATGCTTATTTTTCTACTTTACCGATCAGAAAAATGGTGGCCGCCTTGAAAGAACAATCGATTCCTGCAAAAATCTCCAACACCGCTGGTACCTATTTATGTAACCAGGCGATGTACGCAGCTCGCCATTACATTGCTTCCCATGACCTTGATATAGAAGCCGGATTCGTTCATGTTCCAGCTCATCACGACTTAGTTCTAGATAAGCCTTCTGTTCCGTCATGGGCGTTGGATGATTTAAAAAGAGCAGTTGAAGTGATTCTTTCGACTTAAAGCAGCGATATGTCTTTCGCTGCTTTCTTTTTTAACTATCATTTCTAACTAGAATTATATCTCCCCAACCAGTTGCAGAAACATGCTCGCTATATAAAAACCGAAAAGCCATTTCCTACTGTAGTAAAGCTTTAACTTATCAGAGGACAATAACCATCCTACCTTCACTTCACAGAAGAAGCTTCTTTTTTTCCAATAAAGAGCCACTCCCAATATAGGAGCGGCTTCTATAATAAAAATATCTAAAACCAGCTTCCTGCCCTAGCCATTATCAGCCAGCCGGAAACCGCTGAATTGCCATTTCATATCCGGGTAGAAAAAGTTCCGATAGGTCAGGCGCGTATGAGAACGAGGGGTTACACACGAACCGCCTTTCAGGACTATCTGGTTAGCCATGAACTTTGCATTATACTCTCCCAGAGAGCCATCAAGAGGCTTATTTCTTGGATAAGGGACATATGGACTTTGCGTCCATTCCCACGTTTCACCAAAAGCCTTATCAAACATTCCTCCATTATAATAAGCGTTCGGGTGATAGCTGCCGTTTTCCATGAAGTTCCCCTCTATTGCCTGGTCTTCCATAGCATATTCCCATTCCTGCTCGGTCGGCAAACGTTTACCAGCCCAGCGTGCGTAGGCATCCGCTTCATAGAAGCTCACATGAACGACAGGTGCATGCAAGTCCAGTTTTTTCAATCCTGCTAATGTGAAGATATACCATTCTCCACCCTGTTTGACCCAATATTGGGGATGGCTCCACTTCTCTTCATTTACCTTCTGCCAGCCATCCGACAGCCAATATTGGGAGGTTTGATACCCATTGTCATTGATAAATTCGAGAAACTCCCCATTTGTAACCGGGCGATTCGCAAGCCGGTATGGTTCCAGATAGGTTTTATGACGGGGCCCTTCATTATCAAAAGCGAAACCATTACCATCATGACCGACTTCGACTAGACCACCTTCAATGTCTTGAAAGCGGAGTTCCGGTGCTTGTGATGACGGCTGGTCCTCTCTTTCCTGGAAAGCAGGATAGAGAGGATTGAAGGAAAAATTATATTTGATATCCATCAGAATCAATTCCTGATGCTGCTGCTCATGATGAAGGCCGATTTCCACCAGCTGTTTAATTTTTTCTGCCTCCTTTCCTTCCATCTTCTCCAACAATTCCAGCAATTGCTCATCTACATATTTTCGATAGTTCAATGTCTCGGCCACTGTCGGGCGGGTGATCGCCCCTCTCTGGCTTTGTGGATATGGTTCCCCGACAGTTTCATAATAGGAATTGAACAAATAATTGAATTCGTTATTGAAATGCTGATAACCAGACTGATAGGTTTCCAAGATAAATTTTTCAAAGAACCACGTTGTATGGGCCAGATGCCATTTCGTCGGGCTGACATGGGCAGCCGCCTGGACCATAAAATCTTCGGTGTTTAAATTAGACACCAGTTTTTCCGTGTGCCCTCTGATTTCCTTATATGCCTGCGTCATTTCTCTCAAAGTAGTTTCCATCATTTATTTCTCCCTTCCATTTTACCTTTGAAATAGTTAGTTGGATACCTTTCTCTTCTCGGCCTCGACAGGACCTGGCTGATAACCAGGGCGGGAAACATGCGCGTGGTTTACAATTCCTTTCACTGTCGAAACTGCCTGGACGATCACAAAGAAGAGTACAGGAAAACCTGCGACGGTCGCCATTTGCTTGACCGCATCCACTCCGGTGATTTCTCCCCCGGTACCCGCAGTGATCGTCAGGAGTGCCATCAACCCCATCACAACACCCCAGAATATTTTCACTTTGGCCGGTGGCTCTGGACTCATAATTGTGTTGCCTGTTGTTGTCAGTGCTGAAACAGTGGTGGTCAATGAATCAGCCAGGGTGGTAAAAGAGATAAAGATCGTAATTAACATAAGCCAGCTGATGATTGTTGATAATGGCAATTGTTCAAGGAAAACGAACAATGACAACTCAAGACCGCCTGCTTCATTATTAATAAGGTTCCACAGCTGGCCGTCACCTTTCCAATCGAAGAAAATAGCGGAACCCCCAAATGCCCAGAACCAGAGCATGCCAAATAGCGAAGGAAGCAGTAAGTTGACGACCACAAACTGACGTAATGTCCTGCCGTAAGCTAAACGAGCCAGGAACATCCCCGTAATCGGAGCATAGGCAAGCCAGATGGCCCAATTGAAAATCGGCCACCACCTCGGCCAATCGGAACCTTCCATCGCACTCATCCAAAGAAAGCGCTGTGGCAGATTAGTCAAAAAATAACCCGTCGACTGTGTTCCAAGATTCAAAATGAAAACAGTCGGGCCAAACACAAACACGAATACGAGCAAGAAAAGAAAGATTTTCGTATTCTGATCAGCCAGGAACCGAATCCCTTTTTGCAGGCCCGTATAACTGGAAATTACATAAGTAGCCGTTATGACCGCAATCAATAACCCCCACATCAGAGGCCCTGTGCCTAACCCGGTCAGATGAGCGATACCGCTGCCAATCTGAAGTATGCCTTCTCCAAGCACGGCTGCCATTCCTCCGGCTATAGCAAACATAGCCAGGATATCGACCAATGTACCAATCCATCCGAACGCCCGCTTTCCAATCAGGGGATACAACGTGGCACTGATACTGTAAGGAAGTTTCAGATTATAGTGAGCGTAAGCGACAGCTATGCCTGATAATACATAAATGGCATATGGAGCTAACGTCCAATGGGTCAGAGCGGATGAAAGTGAAAAAACAGCCGCCTGTTCGGTTTTAGGTTCTATCCCTAGTTCCTTCGGTGGAGAACTGAAGTGTGTAATCGGTTCTGCAAGCCCCCAGAATAAAATCCCCACTCCAATACCGGCAGTTAGGGAAATCGCAAACCAGGTATACTTTTTCACGATTGGCTGGGCATCCGGTCCTCCAAACTTAATGGACCCGAATCTTGAAAAACCTAAGTATAAACAAAGAAAGATGATTAAAAATACCGTCAAATTGAACAGCCACCCGAAGTTGATGAAAGCAAAGTCTACAATGGCTGTCTGCGCATCGTAAAAACCTTCGGGATTAACAATTCCCACCAGGACGGTGATGGTTAATAGAATAGCCATGGGCAAAAAAACTGCCCACCTGATCCTTTTTGTTTCCATAAACGTTGAAAAGCCTCCTATTCATTTTTGAATGTTCATACAACATGAACTCTTTAGCCACCTTCCCATTTGTTAGAAAATTAAAACATATACAGTTCTTTTCAATATCCTTTTGTCTGCACAGAAACAGCTTACCTATAATACTGACAAGCCTTTTTAGTCACAATTTTTATATACCGAACCGTTAAACTAAGGAAGGAATAGAGGTTGCAAACCTTTTGTAATTAAACAAAAAGCGTCCAGTATGGAAATTAAGTTCCACGCTGAACGCTAATTTTCAAAGGGCTTCAGTTCTCAGTGCCCTCAAATAACACTCGTTTTATGTATACTATTTACTTATGGACCACTCGACATGGATTTGCACTTATTTTCTTTCTTACCTCATCCGTGAACTGGAACGGTTCCTTCCTAACAGGTGCGCCCTTCTCCCCCCATCCCTTATACAGCTTACTGCCATCGAAATACATCGGTTTTCCTTCCATCATAACCCTCCCTGTTAATTATATGTTACGCGCCAAGTTCAATAGTCCTATACAACCAGGACTATTGAACTTGTTAAAACTATATTAACAGAATTTTCCCACAATGTGTTAACTTTTTAGATTACCTCATACATATTCCTCTCAACTATCTGCCAGTCACCACAAAAAAAGCCGCAGCTCCTTGCGCTTGGCAAGAAACTGCGGTTTTTCTTTCTAACTATTAAGTTGTTTTACGATTAGCTGTGAAGAACAGAATGCCAGTGACGATAGCCATTGCAACTAAGGAAACCCAAGGTCCCGTCAGTGCTTCTTCCGGCATCGTGAATCCTGCAGTTACGGCGATGGCGATGATGACACCCATCAATGCTTCCCCGGCGATATAACCGGAAGCAAGCAGGATTCCGCGTTCGTTTTTCTGCTGGCGTACTTCAGGATTCTTTTCGCGACGGTCGATCCAGCCCTTGACGATTCCACCAAGCATGATTGGGGAAGTCAGGTGGATCGGCAGGTAAAGACCGACAGCGAATGGCAAGGAACCAATGCCGAATAATTCAACGGTGGCAGCCGCTGCCATTCCGATCAGGATCAGGTTCCAGGGAAGGTCTCCCTGCATGATTCCTTCAACGACCATAGACATCAATACAGCCTGTGGTGCTGGCAGTTCAGAAGAACCGAAGCCATAGGCGTTATCCAATAGAATCATAATGAATCCGATCAGGATACTGGCAATCAATATCCCATACAATTGCGCGATCTGCTGCCATTTTGGCGTTGAACCGACAATGAAACCGGTCTTCAGGTCCTGCGAAGTATCCCCGGAAATAGCCGCTGCGATACAGACGACACTCCCGATGATGATCGCTGTCAGCATTCCTTCTTCTCCTGTAATCCCGAATCCTTTTAAAATCACAGCAACAAAAATCAAGGCTGCGATTGTCATCCCCGAAACAGGGTTAGAGGAACTCCCCACGACACCGACAATCCGGGCGGAAACGGTGACAAAAAAGAATCCAAAGATCAAAATCAGGATAGCGCCCAGGATCCCAACCTCGATTTGCGGGAAGAAGGCCAGGATACCGATTAACAGGATCGTCAATCCAACAATCAGGGACATTGGGATATCCTGGTCGGTACGCAAGGTTCCCTGTTGCATATCCGCATCTTTGTACCCTTTAACCGCTCCAACGAATGATGAAAATATGGTTGGCAACGTTTTAAGCAGGCCAATGATACCTCCGAATGCAACGGCACCGGCGCCGATATAGCGCAGATAGTTATCCCAGATGGCATGGTAGTCCATCTCGGAAATAGGAGTTGTCGCAGGCACTATCGGATCGGTGGCAAACTGACCGAAATAACTGATAAGTGGTATAAGTCCAAGCCATCCGAGTACCGCACCTGCGAACATGATTCCGGCGATACGCGGACCGATGATGTATCCGACAGCAAGAAGTGCCGGCATCGTGTTCATTCCGATAGCGGCATTTTTAAATCCTGCAATCGAAGTTTCTACTGACGCAGGAAATGCTTTGATCGCATCCGTCAATACTTTGAAGGCAGCACCGATTCCCAGTCCGGAAAAAACGATTTGTGCCCCTTTTCCTTTTCCTTCCCCAGCGACAAGTACCTCGGCACAGGCTGTCCCCTCCGGATAAGGAAGCGTATGATGTTCATTGACGATCAAGGCTTTTCGCAGCGGGATCATCAGGACGACACCCAGAATTCCCCCGGCAACCGCAATGATGCCCATCGTAACAAGGCTCGGCTCCATGTTCCAGATAAATAATGCAGGCAGCGTAAAAATGACCCCCGCCGCTAATGCCTCACCGGATGAGGTAATCGTCTGGACAATATTATTTTCAAGAATCGATTGGCGGCGCAGAATCACACGCAGAATCGCCATCGAAATAACCGCTGCTGGTATCGAAGCAGATACCGTCATCCCGACCAATAGGCCAAGATAAGCATTCGCCGCTCCGAATATAAGTACTAATAGTGCACCCACAAGTAATGCCAGAAACGTAAATTCCGGCTTTTTCTCACTTGCAGATACATATGGTTTAAAATCTGTAGGCTTATTCGATTCAGCCATATGAATCCTCCTTTTATACATGAACAGAATAATTCCAAAATACAAGATAACACAAGATAGCGCCACCAGAAAACAGGAATTATGTACCTTTTTACATTTCACAGCCAGAAAGACAGGAATAAACCGCTTTACACTGATTTTTCTGCAAAATCCTCAACACTATTCGCACGCCTCTAAATGGGTCCGCTTATAAGAACGTATTTACAACTTGTACTTCACTCCTCTTTATTCCATGTATAAATTCCTCGTTCTACATTCATAATAAAGGCTAAACCTCATTTCAGAAGGGAGCACTTCCTGGTGTCCGTAATGGTACTGATCCTCAGACTGGCTCTTGCCTTTATTACGTTATTGGCTTTAACAAGACTAATGGGCAGAAAAGAAATTTCCCAGATGACTTTCTTTAATTTTATTTCAGCTATTTCTATCGGAACCATTGGCGCATCATTGGCAATCGATTCCACCCTAAGTGTGCGGAACGGTCTTATCGCCCTAATCGCCTGGAGTGCTTTTACGATAGCCCTTGGATACTTGGATATTAAATCGAAACCGGTCCGTACCGCTATCGAAGGGCAGCCGCTCATTGTAATCAGGAACGGTAAGATTATGGAAAATGAACTACGCAAAACACGACTTGATATGGATGCTTTACATGTTTTATTACGAAAAAAGAATGTATTCTCTGTATCTGATGTGGACTATGCTATATTCGAAACCGACGGCACGCTTTCTGTTTTAAAACACCAAGCGAAACAACCGCTAACTAAAGGCGATAGCAACACTCCATTAAAAACAGCAAATATTTCTTCTATTCCAACAGCTGTTATTAACGATGGAAAAGTTAACAGCCAAAATTTAAAGAAACTGGACCTTGATCAGAAGTGGTTAGACCAGCAATTGAAAGGAGCAGGCATTACATCGGTAGCTGATGTATTTTATGCGGAGATCCAAAAAGATGGCTCACTATATATCGATACCAATGACGATGTTCTTCACTAAAACAAGGACTCATCAAACAAAAAGCAAGTATCCATCCTTTTCCCGGATGATACTTGCTTTTTATATGAAAGAACAGCAATTACCTTTGTAAAATTAAATAAAAGTAAAGTCTATTCTTCAGGAAGCAATATAATTTTCCCTAACTTCCCCTTATTTTTAAAATATACTTGAGCTTCTCTTGCTTTTTCTAAAGGAAAGGTTTTGTCAATGACAGGCTTAATTTTCCCTTCTGATATCGCCTGAAGCATATTTTTAAACTCTGCCCTCGTGCCCAGCACAGATCCATACATGGTAATATGTTTGAGGTACATCGTTCTAAAATCAAGATTTGTCTGCTGGCCGCCAGCAGATCCTGAAATACAGAACTTGCCTCCTTTCTTAAGAACCTGAAGAGAAATGGAAAACAAAGCATCTCCTACCACATCCAGCACGGAGTCGACCGGGCCTCCATTCACCTCTAAAATTTCTTCGGAAAGCGTATCCGATTTATATGATAATACGTGTGTGGCTCCTAATTCCTTCATTCTTTCTTCACTTTCCAAGTCACCAATGATCGCGATCACTTCAGCACCAAAGACTTTAGAGGCAATTTGTACATTTAACGATCCTACACCACCATTTGCCCCAGTTACCACAACCGTCTCCCCAGGCTGAACTTGAATTTGTTTGACCATATGCCAGGCAGTTAACCCGCTCACTGAAAAGACAGCACTCTCTGAATAGCTGGTGAGGGGCATATCATAGCAAAGCTCTGCTGGCCAAACGACATATTCGGCATAACCCCCGTCGTATTCTGAACCTATAAAAGACATATCCTCAGCGATATGTTCGGAACCTTCTTCTCCACTGGAGGTAAAGGGAAATAACACAACATCTTTATCCATCATCGATTCCTCTACCAAATTTCCCACTTTTACTATTTTTCCTGTAATGTCAGATCCAGGTGTACGTGGAAACTGGACTCCTTCTGGTCTCCATCCAGATTTAGAACCGGTGCCGTAAGCCCCTTCCCGCATCCAGATTTCTGTGTTATTAATCGCACAAGCTTTTACTTTTACAAGGACTTCATTTTCTTTCGGCTCGGGTATGGGAGTTTCCACTACTTTTAATTGATCTACTCCTCCGTAACCTGTTACTTGTACCGCTTTCATAAAACCATCACCTTTCTTGAATTTTGATTATATCTTAAACCTTTTCACTGTCATCCTTTCGCTTCATCTTCAGTTCTTAAAGCTTGCAGAAGAACACGCTTTAAATATGGTGTCATTTCTCTTAGTTGGGCGACCTCATAAACACCTATATAATATTGGATGACCAAACCATCTACAAAAGCTACGAGCATAGAAGCTCCGTGGTCCGAGTGAATGACAGGATATGCCTTATCCTGATCCAGGTCCTGCAACTTTATTAGAAGATGGTCGACCATTTCATTGAAAGCGCTGCTGAAGGTCCCTGGATGAATTTCACCCTGGTTGTAACGGCTCAACACACTTTTAATTGTATCTATATTCTCTTCATTGTAGTCCCAGGAATCATACTAAAACGTTTCAATGAAATCTTCTACAGTCTTACTTTCATTGCCTTTGACAGCTTTCACATAGTCATCTTCCAATTGCTTTAATAACTCATCCATACCCTTGTGTGAAATTCTATGTTCCATAGAGAATGAACCTCCTTTACCGTTTTACCTTATACCCTAATGATGCCCCTGTCAGTCCTGCTTTAATAAGGAAGTCCTGATGATCACTCATGATTGATTTGAATTTTTTACAGTGGATGTAAACATTAAGATTATATATTTTCGCATAAAGTCCTGCGAATGTGCCATTCTTTAAAAACAAAAAGCACTCTGGCCTTATGAGCAGCCAGAGTGCTTTCGCTTTTCCTTATATCAAATTTTTACACTGTCTTTTTCATTTCGGAAAATATCGCATGTTCCTTTTCCTCTTGGGAAGCCAACGTAACTGTCACTAAAGTAATGATTGAAACAGGTAAACCTAGGAAAACCGGATGGAGACCGAAAGGATGACCTGCAATCTGCCAGGCTACAGCAACGATAAGTCCTGCCCACATCGCAGAGAGCCCTGCCGTTTTCGTAGTTCTTCTCCAGAATAACCCGAATAGCACTGGTGCCAAGAGACCGGATACCAGCATCGCGCTTCCAGTGATCCAGAGTGTAACCAGTTGAGGAATATATAAAGCAAGCAGTACGGACACGATGGAGACGATAACCACGGACATCCTGCTGTAAGTCAGCATTTTCTTATCACTGGCTTTGTGACCAACTCTAGGTTTAATAATGTCATTAACAATCGATGAAGAAGCAGCAAGGAAAAATGAATCCGCACAGGAAATGACCGTAGCCAATAATGCAATCAGCATCACAATCACTAACGGGAATGGTAACACCTGCCCAATGATTTCATAGTAAATCAGTGCCGGATCTATATTGGTCATATTCAATCCGAACTTGCCCAAAAATCCAATCAAAACCGCTATAGCTGCTGTCAGGAATCCGAGGACAATGGCAGCCCAAAAACCGGTTTTAGCGGTCTTAATGTCTTTAGCTGCCCAAAATCGCTGCCATACATCCTGTCTGACAAACTGGTAAGCTCCGATCGTCAGCATATAAACCAAAAATTCGGAAGTACCGATATTGAAGATGCTCAACATATTTCCGTCTTCTGCATTTCTGGCACTTTCCGCAACCGATCCCCAATCTCCAACCATGAAGAGAATGACAAATAATAAAAAGAAAATACCAACGGTTTGGATGGTTCCGTGGATCGCATCCTGAAGCATGACGGACTTGAGCCCGCCGAAATACGTTTTCAACGTTAAAAGTACCCATCCTATTAAAATCCCGGCAGTCATATTAAGGTCTATAGTCAAATTCAAAATGGTGGCGATTGCGACAAACTGCATACCTGTTATAGCAGAATAAGCGCAAAGAATACTGATAACCGTCGGAACCCTCGCACCTTCTCCGTAACGTAACGCCGTAAAGTCCCCTAATGTAACCATATTGTATTTCTCGCCAAGCAGACGAATCCGCTTTAATAAAAATGCCGCTATCACGATGGAAGTCAATGTGAATCCTATCGCAAGCCACTGCTGTCCCATCCCAAAGAGATACCCTTTTGTCATGTATCCAAGCAGAATCGAGCCCCCAATCGCCGTCCCTACAAAAGTCAATATGAGCGGCATCAATTTGGTAGAACGGCCAGCGACATTATAATCTTCATATGTTTTGGTACTCCGGTTGACAAATAAAGAAAGTCCAAATAAAAACACAAAATATACAGCGATGATCGTAATTAAAATCGTCTCTTGCTGGTTACTGAACAATAGACTCACCCTTTCGTGTTGTTGACTTACTATAAATCTTCTTACCTGCTAAGTAAGTTTCTTCTGTTTCGATGTCAAGCAGCTGTTCCGCTTCGATTTCCAGTGGATTTTGGGAAAGGACCATGAGATCAGCTTTTGCACCAGGTTTGATGACTCCCAGGGTCTGTTCTTCAAACGAACTGTATGCTGCGTCGATGGTAAAGGCTTTCAAGGCTTCCCATACACTTATTTTTTCTTCTGTCCCGGCGACTTGTCCATTCGCGGTTTTTCTAGTGACAGCACTATAGATGCCCATCCATGGGTTGCCATCGTTCACGGGTAAATCAGAATTTCCAGGTGCTACAACGCCTGCCTGTTTGAAGGACTGATGAGGGAATGCATGCTTCATCCGTTCTTCCCCTGCCTTAGCCAGGTAGTTATCACCGATATGGTAAAGAAATCCTATCGATGAGCCTGCAATTAGTTCGAGATCTTTCATTTTCCGGAGGTGCTCTGTGGTAGGAAATATGCAATGTTCAATGCGGTTGCGCATATGCTTGATAGGTGTCTTTTCGTTGATTCGTTCATAGGATTGGATGGCGACATCAATGGCTCGATCACCGATGGCATGGATGGCAATCCTTAAACCTGCTTCAATCCCGCGTTGTATAAGAGGAGCGATTTCCTCAACAGTGTTATAAAGGATTCCTGTTTCCTCTGTCCCGATGTAAGGTTTTGACACAGCTGCCGTTTTACCACCGACACTGCCATCAAGCATGAACTTCAATCCCTGGATTTTCAGCATGTCATTACCAAAACCGCTACGCAGGCCGACTTTCAAAACTTCTTCCATCGAGCCGTCGAAACCATTCTGATCAATCGCCCATATCCAGGGTCTGACCCGGACATTCAAGGTTTCCTGTTCTAATAAGGTTTGATAAACCTGCAAATCAGCGGTTTGCGTGGACATACAATGGACGGTAGTGACTCCCCAGGCGGCAAACTGGTCCTGGGCTAATTTCATTCCTCTTGCCATATCCTCCGGTCCATATTTTGGCGCTTTCAACAACCCCTGGGCTTTCTCCTGCAGCAGTCCTGTCAGCCTGCCTTGCTCATCCCGCTCGATATTTCCTCCTTCCGGTTTTGGCGTATCTTCTGATACCCCGCTTAATTCCAGTGCTTTGGAATTCGCGACAGCCATATGGGCGCATGCCCTTTTCAAGACAACCGGATGATTCGGCGCGGCCTGATCGAGATCCCAGCGCGTCGGATTACGCTTATCCACCATTTTGCTGTCATCCCAGCCCCATCCCATTATCCATTCTCCTTCCGGGGTATCGGCTGCTTTTTCACTTATTTTCTCTGTAATAGCCGCAATTGACGGAGTAGCTGTCGGCTTACAATCTACTTCTAGTAGAGTTAAACCATAAATGGACGGATGTATATGGCTTTCTATGAAACTGGGCATAAGCGTCTTGCCTGCCAAATCGATAACCTCTTTCTTTTCCTGCTTCCAGGCAAGCGCCGCTTCTGTTTCTCCGACATAGACAACTTCTCCATTTTTTACGACCACCGCACTTGCTGCAGGCGCCGTATCATCCATGGTCAATATAGTTCCGTTGATAAAAATCAGATCAGCTTCATCCATATTTCCTTCCTCCTCAGACATATTCATGTGCTTCATAGTTGTTTTTGTATGGATAAAATGGAATCATGCAGCTTATCCAATAGATCATTGATTTGCTGCTCCTTGATGATCAGCGGGGGTGCGAAGCAGATGATGTTACTGGATTCGTAGGTGACTGCTCTGCATATGACACCCCTTTGATGCAATTCCTCAATCACTTTCGGAGCCACTGCCTGATCTTTCGCGAAACTGTCATTCGTTTCCGGACCTTTAACCAGTTCGACAGCTCCCAATAATCCCTTGGCTCTTACCTCACCTACGATGTTCAAGTCCTCTTTGATCTTATTAAAACCTGCTAACAGCTTTGCTCCCATGAGCCTGGAATTCTCAACAAGTCCCTCCTTCTCGATCAGTTCAATATTTCTCAACCCCACAGCTGCAGCAGTTGGATGGCCGCTATAGGTGAATCCATGAAAGAGGGTACCTTTGGAATGGGCTTTGAGCACTTCATGAATCGAATCAGAAATTACCACCCCGCCAAGAGGCATATACCCACTGGTCACCCCTTTGGCGAAGGTCATAACGTCCGGCACAACGTCCGAATGTTCCAGCCCGAACATCTTTCCTGTCCGGCCAAAACCGGTAATGACTTCATCCGCGATAAATAAAATCCCATATTCATCGCATAATTGACGGATCTCAGGGAAGTAATCATCAGGCGGAATCAGTACTCCCCCAGCTCCCTGGATCGGTTCTGCGATAAAAGCCGCAACTGTTTCCGGACCTTCCGCTTCGAACTTTTCCCGTAACGATGCCACCGCTTCTTTCGTCGTACTTTGATAAGAAGTTTCCGCGTGGGTAAAATCATCCATCATGTGACCAGCCATCTCCCAGAACTCAGGGATACCCGTCGCACTGGTGGAGGCAGCAGCCACCCCATGATAGGCCCGCTTCAAGCCGACGATTTTCCTGCGGTTCGGCTCCCCTTGAATTTTCCAGTAGTGACGGACCAGCTTGATCGCTGTATCATTCGATTCCGAACCTCCGGAGGTGAAGAAGACAGCGTTCAAGTCAGCAGGAGCGATTGATGCTATTTTTTCAGCGAGCAGGATTCCGGGCTCATGGGTGAAGGTAGAAAATGCCGAACTGAACGCCAGCTTTTTCATCTGGGCCGCTGCAACATCCGCCAATTCCTCTCTGCCATGTCCGATATGCACATTCCATAGCGACGACATCGCATCAATATAAGCTTTTCCTTCCCTGTCTTTCAGATAAATCCCTTCCCCGCTTTCCACCAGCAGCTTGGCACCTTTCGTCTGCTGAGCCTGAATGGACGAAGTTGGATGTAAAAAATGCTTTCTGTCGAGTTCAATAAGATGATCCAAAGCACTACCTCCATTTCCTTTAGAAAACCTGTCTTGCAGCCAGGTACTTATAACGAAAGCCTTCGTACTTTCGTATACTTCAAACCTTTAAAGAAGTTAAACTTTCTTAAAGGGAAATAAAAAACCAGTCCTATGCACACGAGCAGTATTTTGAACATACTTATCTCCAGGCATAAAACTGGTTTCTTTCTAATGAAACGCTCTACTTTGAGCCAGTAGAGTCGATTAGAATAGACAGTTTTTTTACACTTCCTATGTAGTGTTTTTTATTCTAGCAAGATTCTTTTAACAGCGCAACAGATAATTCCAAATTTTCTAATAACTATACCGTGGGCGGTTTACATCTGCTATGTTACCGAATTGAATTTTTTGTTCAAAAAATAACAAAACCCCTAACCAATGCCTGAGCATCAATTAGAGGCTACCATACTTGCCTGCGACCTATAATTACTTGTTTGAAATCTGCCAGCTGCTATTATCTCCCCATCTATTTTCAAAAATAAGCTGATCTATATTGGCACGCTTTTCCCAGTTGGCTGTTTCTAAAATGGGTTTATCAGGGTAGGCATCTGTATATCCCACAGAAAGCAGGGCAATCGGGTCCACATGCGGTGGGATATCGAGAATATCCCTGATATCATTCTTTTTATAAAAACTCACCCACCCCATTGCCAGTCCTTCTGCACACGCAGCCAGCCACATGTTTTGAATCGAACATGCCGTTGATAATGCATCGGTTTCCGGAATGGAATTCCTTCCTAATACATGCGCCCCGCCTCTTGTCGGATCACAGGTTACACATATCGTCAAAGGTGCTTCTTTCAACCCTTCCACTTTCAAGCTAAGAAATTTCGATTCTTTTTCGCCTTCAAAATGGATAGCCATCGCACGTCTTTCTTTGTCAGCTGCCCAGGCTAATTTTTCTTTGATTGCTTCCGATGAAATCAGGATATAATTCCATGGCTGCATAAAACCTACAGACGGTGCATGGTGGCCGGCATGGAGAATATTTTCGATGACACTTCTCTCGATAGGTGTCTGCAAAAAGGTGCGTATATCCCTTCTCGTATAAATCACTTTATAAATAGCCTCTTTTTCTTCTTGTGTGAACATAACTCGCCCTCCTCTTTGTTTTATACCTGGACATTTATGAAACTACCATTGGAAATGACCTCACTGTCTGGTTGCGACTTTCTGTTTAGCACCTTTTCTATTTGCTGAATCACTAAACCATGCGTAACTACAATGACGGCGTCATTTTTGTATGTATGAATAAGGGCCTCCCATTCTTTTTTTACGAGCTTTTCCAACTTGTTTATTTCAATTCGATACCATTTTATAAACGTATGATTCGTTATTAACAGTTCCTTTTTTTGTCCATTCCACTGACCATAATCCAGTTCTGTAAAAAGAGGAGAAACGAAATGAGGGACCCCGGTATAGGCAGAAAGAATATGGGCTGATTCCCTCGCCCGCTGTAAGGGACTGCTGAGAATTACATCCCATCCTTCACCGACTAACCGCTCAGCACACTGCCTGGTCTGCCAGATACCAGTGGCATTGAGCGATGTCGCTGTATGACCCTGGAGTCTGCCTTCTCTATTCCAATCCGTTTCTCCATGTCTGACAAAACAAGCCCTCATCTTATTTCAACTTCCTCGACAGGCCATGCCAGCAATAATGGACAGATTCCGCTTTGTCTGCCGCTGCCTGTAGTATCCAGCCTGATAAGTCCCGCCAGGCCCGATCGCCTTTGGCCATGGGGACAACCCCACGACCCATTTCCAGCATGATCAAAATTATCGGCTGACAGGTCTGTTTTTCGAATTGATGCATATCTGACAATATAGATTCGAAATGATTTCTCACGGATTCCAGCTCGCCGGCTTTCTCCCGTTCCTCACGGATCCATACTTCCCATCCTTCGATTACGACAGGCAGACCAGCTGTTTTAAATTTTAATTTCCATTGATCCAGTGACTGGTTTTCATAGGCGGAAAGCCACTGACAATCAGGAAACTCTCTGTTCACGAATTTTCTTTTTCCACTATAGGCACCACCGACCACGAGCTGCATTTCCAGTCACCTCCTTCCTGGTTGAAAACCATACGAATGCCACCCCCGTGGGGGATGTTTGTAGCTGTAAAAGATAAACCTTGAATAAAGCCGTTCATGATTTCACGAATGACTCCGCCATGCGTCACTACTAACACGTTTCTACTGATATTATTTTTCAGTAATTCTATTAAAAATGAACGAACCCGCCTTCTGAACGAATGATAGTCTTCCCCATTTGGCGGGGACGATGTCTTCCACTGTGAAATCCAATGCTGATAACCATGGTCGTTTTGGAGTTCCGGATGCGTATATCCTTCCCAATCACCAAAATTCATTTCACGCAGGTTCGGATCGGCACATGCAACCTTTCCTTGAACAAGATACTCTGCCGTTTTTCGGCAACGTTTCAGATCACTTGTAAAAACCTGATCGAACGCCAGCCGCGATAACTTTTCCTTTAACGAAAACAAATCAGGCAAATGTTCCGGCAGCAGCGGCTCATCCGAATGACCGAGATAACGCTTTTCCTTATTCCATTTGGTCATCCCGTGACGAATAAAATAAATAGATATGTGATCACAAGCCCCCATAACTCTCCTCCTTCGATCGCGGTGCCCAGCATATCACCATTGATTCCGTTGAATTTGCTAAGAAACCATCTCCGTAGCAAAATGAAAAATAGTCCATAACCAGCCACGAGCAGCCAGGCATGCGGCACCGATACTGTGATGACAACAATCGGTATCAGACCAATGAGGACATCCGCAACAGAAAGGTGCTCCTGCCACGTGTAAGCAAGGCCTTCCCGTTTGACCGTCGGGGTCGTTTGTAGCAGGAGAATGGCCAGGTACCTGCTACAGGCCGGTATCAGTATGAACATCCCTGCAAGTTGAAGGTCCATGGAACTTGCGGTCACAAGTGCATAAAGGAGTGATAGTTTCCATAACAGATAAAAAATAGCTGTCAGTATCGCAAAGCTTCCGACGCGAGGGTCTTTCATAATTGCCAGCTTCTTTTCGACGGGTGCATTCGAGCCGGCAGCATCTGCTACATCCATCAGCCCGTCCAGGTGGAGCCCTCCTGTCAGCGCAGTCCAGACAGAAAGCAGCACAAGAGCCGCAAACCACCCCGGCAGCCAGCCAACTATGAGCGCATAAACCGCAATTACCAGGCTACCCAGGATAACCCCTACTAAACTGAAAGACTTTAATGCTCCCTTTAGAACAGCTTTTTCCCAAGGGACGGACATGGGCATAGGTATCCGGGTCAAAAATTGCAGAGCAAGCACCAACCCAAAACTTAAACCTTTCATTCAACCACCCTTCCATTTCACAGGAAGCCCGGCAATCACCTGATAGATTTCCTTTGAGCTTGAAATGATAAGCTGGTGCAGCTTCTCCAGCATATAAATATAGGAAGCAACACTGCGTGTCCTTGCCGGCATCCCTTCATTAATGTCATTGGACACCAAATACAGGTTCAATTGCCGAGCCCGGGCCGCCTGAAGCCAGCCGCCCACTTCCTGGCTGATGTCCTCCCAGTCTGCTTTATCGATGTAAAGCCTATTGCCGAGCCATACCGTCAGGCAATCGATCAGCACGGTACTTTCTTTTTGTAAATCAAGTAAGCCATCTTTTATATGTATCGGCGCCTCGATGGTCTGCCATTCTTCTCCCCGATCGTTGCGGTGGCGAGCGATCCGATCCTCCATTTCTTCATCAGATGGCAGCGAAGTTGCAATATAATACAAGTTTCCACCCTTCTGCCTGTGGTAGTTATCCTGAGCAAGCTTTTCTGCAAAGCTGCTTTTCCCCGAACGGGCCCCACCGGAAATAAATGTGATCACGGTGCTTCCCTCCATTTCCTCAGCACGTAAAGAAGGTAATCATTTTCTTCCGCACTCCTGACAGCAAGCCTTAAATAACTACCGTCCAATCCCTTGAAATTATCCGTATGCCTGGGAATGATATGATTTTCCACCAAAAAACGGAACAATTCCTCTGTTTCATCAGGTCTCTCGCCATCCTTCAGTAAATAGAAGTTGACGCTTGATACGGTATGTATAAACTTGAGAGCCGACAGGTTTTCCGCAAGCTTTTTACACTCTTTCTCCAGCCACGCTTTCGTCGCTGCCATATAGGATTTATCAGACAGTAACACGGGTAGTATGTTTGCCGTAATCCCATTCACGCTCCATGATGGCTGCTTTTCTTTCAATTTCTGAATATAGTCCTTAGAAGCCATCATATAACCTGCCCGCAGACCGGGAATGGCAAAGATTTTTGTTAACGACCGAAGGATGATCAGGTTGGGATAGAAAGCGAGCAGCTGCTTAACGGAAAGCTCCTCTTCAAAAAGAAAATGCACAAATGCTTCATCAATGACGAATGTTGTGCCTATTTCCATTCCGAGTTTCAGTAAATGTTCCAATTCTGTGAGAGGCAGTATCGTTCCCGTCGGGTTGTTCGGATAGCATAGGAATACGACATCCACATCAGGCATTACCTGTGCCATCGCTTCCACTGGAAAACGGAACTCCTGATTTAACCGGAGATGTGTCAGACCTATATTGAATGCCTGGCAGGCCCGCTCATATTCTGTGAAAGTGGGATTGATGGTCAACGCTTTTTTGCCTAGAAACAGCTGGGTGATCAGAAAAATGGCTTCCGCTCCTCCATTCGTCAAAAGCAGCTGTTCCGGATCCATTCCTTCATGTTTAGCCAGTGCCTCGTACGCCTCTAGATAGTCAGGGTCCGGATAGTACGCTACTTCTTCCATAAGCCGGGGGAGTTGCTCGGACAGCCAGGACGGCGGACCATTTGGATTAATGTTGGCACTGAAATCATAGACTTTCCCTTTCACTTCCATACCAAAAGAAGCGGCAATACGACCAGGCTGTCCGCCATGTGCAGGTAGTACCATAACGATTCCTCCTTAACTTACGATTAACCATCCGATTATAAATAGAACAAATACCAGCCAGCCACCATGCATGGTCAAGATTGACTGGGCAATATGCTCCTGTTTCAGTTCTGTTAATGGGTTGCCAAGTTTGTTGCCCTTCGATACTCTCCCTTTATATGTATTGATTCCACCAAGCTGCACACCGAGGAGGCCTGCCGTCATTGCTTCCGGCCAGCCGCTGTTCGGGCTTGGGTGCTTGCCGGCATCACGTAATGTGACCCGCCAGGCATTCCCTTTCTTCAGTGTGGGGTAAAACCAGGCAGCGAGCCACATACAAACAGCCGTAGCTCTGGCAGGAATCCAGTTGACGATGTCATCAAAGCGGGCAGAAGCAAATCCGAATTTTTCATATGGCTCCTGTTTGTACCCGACCATTGAATCCAGGGTGTTCACTGCCCGATAGGCCATGGCAAGAGGTGCACCGCCAATCAATGCCCAGAATATTGGAGCGGTAATGCCATCTACGGTATTCTCTGCAACCGTTTCTACAGTGCCACGGACAACCTCTTCTTCCGATAGGTCTTCCGTGTCGCGCCCCACGATATAGCCGAGTTTCATCCGCGCTAAAGGCAGGTCACCATCGCACAACGGTTTCCGCACTTCCTCACCTGCCTGCTGCAAGCCTTTGATAGCTATCGTTGAGGAGATAAAGTAAACTTCCAGCGCCGCTCCTGCCCAGAAAGAAATTCGTCCAGCGAGAAAAACAACTATGCCGATCAGTACATATGCCGACACGGTAACCACTCCAAGCAGCAGGAATCCTTTCGCTTTTCGGTGCCTGCCCCTGTTCCATTTTTCATCAAAAAAGGAAATCAATTTTCCTATCATCACAACCGGGTGAGGGAAAAATTCAGGATCGCCAATAACTAACTCGAGTACGATCGCTGCCACAATAAGATACAAATGATATTCCAAAAAATCCATCTAACCACTAATCCTATGTCGATAATTTTCAACCGCTTCGGTGACAGCACGGTAGACACTTTGTCCAATTGCCTTCCCAACCTTAGTCCCGGAACCTGCATACGGGGTTGATTCTCCTTGCTGTGTAGCTGCAATGGCAATGCTGTCGGTTGATGTACCAGTTGCCATGCTGCCTGTAGCCGGGTCGGTCACCTGCATGTCCGCAAGTGCCTTCGTTTTTGCTTCGGTTGCGGACTGGACTGCATTGACGAATGCCCCATCCGTCAAATGGACATCAAGAAACACCATGATATTAATGGTACCGACTTGCCATTCTTCCTCTGCCGGGTGATTTTCTGTAATATCTACTGCGTTTCCAACACCGCCGGTAACGACCGTGAAAACAGCCGTGTCCATGATTGTTTCCCTTACGAACGCCTGGTCAGCAAGTTTGACTGCTGTCATCATCCCCATTGTGTCACCGACAGAAATGTTCGCTTCTTCCAGCCACCCGAGGACATCGGCGGCAGGGTCCTCGCAATCGTAATTTTTTGGCACATGGAAATTACAAAAATGCCTGAACCACTGCAATCCACCGCCCACTACAGCATTGGATAGCACCCGGAGTGGACGAGGATAGGCAATACGAATGTACTGCTCGTTCTGCTCAACCTCAGCCTCGAAGGCAGGAAGTTTCGGATGCTCCATTTTTTCCGGAGCTACGAGCATCTGCGGTTTAGCTAGCGTGGGATGACTATGGTGCTTGATATCGACCTCATATACCTTTTGCAATAAGGTCTCATTTTTTAATACAGACAGGTCACCTTTTTTCATCAGCCGGCCTTGATGAAGAGCAGCAAACTTGTCGGCAAACAAAGCTGCCGTATTCAGGTCATGTAGGATGGCGATAATCGTCATTTTGTTTTTTTTCTGGTGTTCCTTCAAGTGCTGCAACATGTCGACGGTATGTTTGACGTCCAGATGATTGGTCGGTTCATCTAAAAACAGGATACTCGGCTCCTGAGCAAGTGCTTTTGCCAGCAGTACGCGCTGCTTTTCCCCGCCACTCAGCCACTTGAACGGCTTGTTTCGATAATGATAGACTTCCGTCTGCTTCATTACTTTTGAAACCACTTCCTTGTCTCTGGAGGAAATATGCTTAATCAGCCCTTTCTGATGTGGGTAGCGCCCGAGCATAACGATTTCTTCCACAGAAAAATCAAACTCCACATGAGAACTCTGTGCCAGAACCGCCATAATCTCGGCTTTTTTCCTGAAAGAGTAAGACTGAATCGGTTTTCCAGATACATATACGCTCCCATGGGAAGGCTCTAATGCTCCCGTCATCAGCCTTAACAGCGTCGTTTTGCCGCTGCCATTCGGTCCGATCAAGGCAAAAAATTCCCCTTCTTCTATCGTCAGGCTGATATCTTGCAGGATATCTTCCTTCTGGTAACCGCCGGACAGGTTCTTCACTTCTATCATTTCTTCACCCCTTTTTCATCCGTTCACGAACCAGTAACACAGCAAAGATCGGTGCACCGATCAGAGCGGTAATGACACCAATCGGCAGTTCCTTCGGTGCGATGATCGACCTGGATATCAAATCGGCAAGTACGAGGAACCCTCCTCCGGTCAGCATCGATAACGGCAGGACATGCTTGTGGTCAGGTCCTATTATCAGTCGGACAAAATGAGGGATAACAAGACCGACGAACCCGATTGAACCAGAAACTGCTACAGAGGCTCCGGTCAGCAACGAAGCTCCGATTAAAATCAGTACTTTCCCGGCATGGACCTTCACTCCTAAATGCCCTGCTGCTTCCTCCCCGAGTGCATAGGCATTAAGATCATGTGCGCGGGACACTAACAGGATGACCCCCACAATGAAAAACGGAATAATCAGTTGTACATGATTCCATCCCCTCATGCCGATATTCCCCATCAGCCAGTATAGAATCTGCCGCATGTCTTCCCTGTCACTGAGTGCGATGACCAGGGAGATGATCGCACCTATGAATGCACTGATAATGATCCCTGCCAAAATGATTGTTTCAATATTCAGATCCCGGCTCGAAAGCCTTGTAATGATAAAAACAATCATCATCGTGATAAACCCGCTAAGGATAGCAACGACAGGAAGTGTGTAACTTCCAAGAAATGCGATGGATAGCTGAAAATAAAGTACAGCAACCGCTCCAAGTGCCGCTCCGGAGGAAACTCCGATCGTATACGGGTCAGCCAGCGGATTTCTGAGAAGCCCCTGGAAAGATGCCCCGGCAATGGATAATGACGCTCCGACAAACAGCGCCAGTATTACCCTCGGAACACGTATTTCCCAGATTATAACGTCAATATTCTCTGCAGCTTCATATCCGAACAACTCGCTCCCGAGGATTTTCTCCGCAATCACATCCAGGACAGCAGTCAACGGAAAAGATACGCTGCTGACAAATAAACCGAGAAGAGCTGTACTAAGTACAAAACATACACTGAATAGATACATCCAAACCGTTTTATTCACCGAAAACTTCCGGATAAATGAGTTCTCCAAGTCTTTCAACTCCATCAATCAAACGCGGTCCTGGCCTTGTGACGGTATCATTGTCAACATCGAATATCTGCTCATTCTCGACCGCAGGCACTTCGCTCCACCCTTCCCGGTTCAATACCTGCGCTTCAGGATTTTCTCCATAATAGCCGTATGTAGTGATGATTACTTCCGGTTTCAGATTCACGGCCTCCTCTTCGGTAAATTTGACCCATCCTTCTTCCTCTGCAGCTACGTTTTTCGCATTGATGGCTTCCAGCATTTCATGCATGAATGTCCCTGTCCCTGTCGTGAAAATATCAGGAGCAGGGGCAACCTCGACCCAAACCTTTTTCTTTTCTTCCACTTGTTTTGCTTTTTCTTTTACTTTAGCTAAGCGGGTTTCCATATCTTTCACAATTTGATCCGCTTTATCTTGACTACCTGTTGCTTTTCCAACAAGTTGAATATTTTCATACACATCTTCGAACGAGGTAGCATCATCCACGACAACCACATCAATGCCAGCTTTCTTGAACTTCTGCAGTACAGCAGAATGGTTCTCAAAATGGAAAGTGGACACTAGCACCATATCCGGATTTAAAGACAGAATCTTTTCGACATTCATTTCCTGCCCGCCGACCTTTTCAATATTGGCTGTCTCTTCCGGGTAATTACTATAATCCGAGACACCGACCATTTTTTCTCCCTGGCCTAAGGCAAAAGCGATTTCCGTGTTGCTGGCCAGTACCGATACAATCGTTTCAGGCTCTGATTTTATTTCCACCTGTTCACCTGATCCATCAGTTATCGTTACCGGAAAAGCTCCATCCGATGATTCACCTTGCGTTTCTTCACTGGTATCTGTTTCACTTGGACTTTCTTTGCTTTCATTTCCTTCTTCTGTTGCCCCGCAGCCGACCATTACAGCTAGCAGGATTGCCAGCAGGACTGAAAATAACGTTTTTTTCATTTTGCTTTCCATCATTCTTCTAAACACTCCCTCATAGTTAGTTATTAGATTTTATAAATACCGATTAAATGCTTAAAACTAAAAAAAACGCCTATCCCAACGGAAAAGGCGAATGGATCAATCCAGGCTGGTATGAACTATGTATCCATGACATACCTGAAGCTTATCCTTTTCCCCGAAGGATGTTACTCTGATAAGAACAGCAGGCAGGTCTCCTGGCTTGCGTATCGTTGTAAAAGCTTTTCCTTCCCGTTTACAAACAGTGGATATCAAAAGCTTTACTCCTCGCTTACAGTGGCGGGACCGCGTTGGATTGACACCAACTTCCCTATTATCCTTGAAACTGTAATTTCACGGACCTGCTGTTCGGAATATTCATTTTTTGTTAGAACGATTTTTATGTCAGCAAAGTGAACTTGTAATTTAGATTAGCTGGGAGTTACTTATTCGTCACTCCAGCATTATCAAACGTCGCCATTTCATTCCGCATCCTGACCGCTGCTTCAAGAACAGGAAAAGCCAGTGCTGCGCCCGTCCCTTCCCCAAGCTTCAACCCGAGATCCAATAATGGCTTTATCCCTAAATCCTCGAGAGTAAATTGATGGCCTGGCTCTTGTGATAGATGTCCGGCAAACAGATAATCATTGACGTTTGCATTAAGCCCGCAGGCGATGAGTGCTCCTGATGTGCAGATGAACCCATCCAGGATTACCGGGATCCTTGCTTTTGCTGCTGCCAGTATCGCTCCTGTTATTGCAGCAATTTCATAACCACCCAGCTTTTTGAGCACGTCTAATGGGGATTCGTTATCCGGTTTACGGCGCTTGATTGACTCTTCAATAACATTCACTTTATGCTGCTTCATGTCATTAGAAATCCCCGTGCCGTACCCGACCGCCTGGTCCACACTGCATCCAGTAAGCACAGCAGCCAGCGCGCTTGCAGGTGTTGTATTTCCAATTCCCATCTCACCTAAGAGGAGACATTTTATTCCCCGGGCAATCATCCCCTTCGCTGACTCGGCCCCAGCCAGTATCGCCGTTTCCATTTGCTCTTGCGTCATGGCATCTGTTTTCAAAAAGTTCTCTGTTCCTTGAGCTATTTTCCTGGAATCCAGGCGGTTATCCTCTATCTCACTGGCTGTACCGACATCGACTACTTGAAGTTCTGCATCAATCTGTCTGGCGAATACATTGATAGCCGCACCGCCATCGAGAAAATTCCTGATCATCTGAACGGTCACTTCCTGAGGAAATGCAGATACTCCCTCTTCCACAATGCCATGGTCTGCGGCAAAAATAAGGATGCCTGGCGGGGACACTTGTGGTTCTTCCTGGTTGGTAATCCCCGCTAGCTGCCTGACGATCCCCTCAAGTTGACCCAGGCTTCCCGGAGGTTTTGTCAAAGTATCCAAATAGCTGACCGTTTCACCCATTCTTTCCTGGCTGACCGGTGCAATCGATTGGACCAGATCCTGCAATTGTTTATTCATCATACCCCTCCGACTGTATTGAACATAGTCATTCGATCATAAAGTTTGTGCATATCTAAAGCTTCACGGACATGGGTGGCTAACCGGTCGAATTCTTGTTCCTGGTGGGCACGGAATAAGGTAGTAGTCTTAAGGGGGTCCAGTCCCTTTTCCAAGCGAAGCAGATTCAAAAACGCTGTCCGGAATACATCATTATGGAAAATCCCGTGAAAATAAGTCCCCATCACATTTCCTTTTCTTGTACCATCGGCCTGTCCGCCCATTTCTATGAAATCTTCTATGGCTTCCTTGGCAATAGTTGTCCCCATATGGATTTCATAACCGGTGACAGGAATGGTAGATCCGTTCCATTCTATGCTTCCGCTTGATCGGACTGTCTTTTTATGTCTTGCAAGCGTCGTTTCGATTGGAAGCAGTTCAAGCCCCTGTACCTCCTCCAGGCTTGTCTCTACTTGATACGGATCGCTTACTTTATTCCCGATCATTTGGTAGCCCCCGCAAATGCCGAATACATAGGCACCTTGCTCCTGAGCCGTCTTAATTGCCTGATCGATCCCTCTATCTTTCAAATAGATTAGATCCTCGATCGTATTTTTGCTGCCAGGAAGTATGATGGCATCCGGTTGTTTGAGCTCAGCCGCTTCCTTTACAAACCGTAGATGGCAATCACGCTCAAGCTGGAACGGATCAATATCGGTAAAATTAGAAACCTTCGGATATTCGATGACTGCGATATCGATAGGTTTGTCCGAGTTTTGAATTCTTGTATATTCACTCAGGCTTAGCGAATCCTCTGCATCTATATGAAGGTCCTGAATAAATGGAATAACACCAAGCACCGGCTTTCCGGTATATTCCTCAAACCATTTCAATCCTGGCTCAAGCAAAGTTTTGTCACCCCGGAATTTATTGATGACCACCCCAATCACACGGCCCCGGTCTGCTTTAGGTAAAAGCTGGAGCGTTCCGACCAGACTGGCGAACACCCCGCCTTTGTCAATGTCTCCGACTAAAATGACCGGAGCATCTGCCAGTTTTGCAATGCTCATATTGACGAGCTCACGGTCATTCAGATTGACCTCAGCCGGACTGCCCGCTCCTTCGATGACAATGCGATCATAATTGCCGGCAAGCCGGTTATATGCATTCGCGATTACCTCTTTAGCGGTTTCATAATAATCCGTTCGGTAGTCACTCGCTTTCATGTTCGACACCGGCTTCCCGTGAACGACAATTTGAGCATCATTATCGCGATTCGGCTTGATCAGGACAGGATTCATATCAGTGGTCGTCGCGATTCCTGCCGCTTCTGCCTGGACTCCCTGGGCACGCCCGATTTCTTTCCCATCTGTTGTTATGTAGGAATTCAAGGCCATGTTCTGGGACTTGAATGGCGCTGTCAGGTAACCATCTTCCGAGAATATCCTGCACAGGGCAGTAACAAGTATGCTTTTCCCGGCATCGGAATGGGTTCCCTGCACCATCACTGGAAACGCTTGTTTATCTTTCATGCAGCTGTTCCTCCTTGCACACCTGCAAAAAATTCTCCAGCACCTCTGGATTCGAAGCAAAATGAATATGCGTATAACCGGCGACAACATTTTTGTACATAACTCCTTCTTCCCCCGTACCGAACCTGCTGTTCACACGATAAGCACCAGGAAGTGGTCCGGCAGGCTTAAAGATAGAATAATGGAACTCATGCCCGCGGGCTTCCATGCCATTTTTAAAAAGATAGTTATTGGGAAGTCCGTAGATTTCACGATAGCCAAGGGATGCAAGCTTAACCTGCATTTCTGTTTTACCCGGCAAAACACCTGCCATCGGGCAGGTCTTACCGTCGATGGTCGTAATCGAATCAGATAAATACATCAGCCCGCCGCATTCTGCCAACACAGGAAGCCCTTCTTCAACCGCCTCTTTTATCGACTGCTTGACATCTTCATTTTTAGCCAGCTGTTCTGCAAACTGCTCAGGAAAACCACCACCTAAGTAAAGTCCATCCGCTTCTTTGGGGAGCACCTCTCCTTTTAGAGGAGAAAAGAAAACAACTTCAGCCCCATAAGCCTCGAAAAGCTCAAGGTTTTCCTGATAATAGAAATTGAACGCCTCATCACGTGCTACTGCAATTGTTACACCGATTGAATCCTTTCTTTGAAACAAAGAAGGCTCTGCTGTCAGGGCTGGCTGTTCGCTAATCTGATGGATTTGATTCACATCGATGGTTTCCGCTACCGCTTCTCCCAGCTGGTCCAGTTGTTGATCGAGTTCCCCGCGCTCTATCGAAGGTACCAGTCCCAAGTGCCGCTCCGGCATCTCGAGGCTTTTGTTTTTCAGGAGATAACCACAGACCGGAATGCTGCACTCCTGTTCCACCGCTTCCTTGATCAGCTGGTAATGCCCTTTGCTGCCGACTTTGTTGGCGATAACACCTGCAATGTTCACTGCAGGATCCAGCTCCTGGAACCCTTTGACGACGGCAGCGGCACTCCGGGCCATTGCCGAACAATCGACAATCAGAATCGTTGGACAATCCAATAATGAGCTGATTTCCGCCGTAGAGCCTTGATTAGAAGTCGGCGACTTGCCATCATAAAACCCCATCACACCCTCAATGAGGGAAATGTCCGCACCTTCACTTCCTTTGACAAACACTTCTTTCATGATATCCGCTGGAAGCATCCAGCTATCCAGGTTGCGGGAGGGACGATTGGTTATGGCAGCATGATAAGAAGGGTCGATGTAGTCGGGACCACATTTAAAGCCCTGTACTGTCAGCCCTTTTTTAATAAAAGCAGCCATTAATCCGATTGTGATGCTTGTTTTACCGACCCCGCTGGAAACTCCTGCAACTACGAGGCGGCGGGCAGTCAAAACTCAACACCACGTACGGCGGGAATGCCTTCATCATAATAATGCTTCTCCACGTCGATCACGGACACGAGATCGGCCGCATCCTTCACCGGCTGTGCAGCGTTCCTGCCGGTTATCACAAGATGGACATGCTCCGGTTTGTTGTTGATCAGCTCAATAACTTCTGCAAGCGGCAGCACATCATCAACTGGAAAAGAATCAATCGCAAGCGCATTGTTCAGTTCATCCAGAATCACCACATCGTACTCACCGGACAATACCGCTTCCTTAGCGACAACCCATGCTTCCTTCAATGCTTGCCGGTGGATTTCCGGTGTCTTTGTCCAGGTGAATCCCTCTCCAAGCTGGATGATTTCAGCTCCCAGCTTTTGCAGTGATTTCCTTTCCCCATAAGGCCGTTTCGGAGACTTGATGAATTGCAGCATTTTCACCTTTTTATCGTGGCCTAATGCCCGGACAGCAAGCCCTGTTGCAGCGGTCGTTTTCCCTTTTCCATCACCGGTAAAAACCAGTGTCAATCCTTGCTTCTTTTTCATGAATTCTCCTCCTCCGTCAATACCCTACTTGTACATTACAAGCTTTAAAATTAAAAAAACACCTTCCTCAAAGGAAGGTGCGATTTTAAATAGGCAGAATATGTACCAGGTATTCCACGTACTTAAAAGCCCCCTTTTCCTCGAAGGGTCAACTTTGCAACAAACAGGCAGGCATCCTGACTTACATTTTAAATAAAATGCTTACAGTGGCGGGACCGTGTTGGACTTTCACCAACTTCCCCTTTTCACCTTAAAAGCTTCCCTTTAAGGACCTGTTCGCGTGGTATGAAATTAATCTTATTGTAGCCGAAGCTACAATTCTTGTAAACAACTCTTTTTTGTAAGTCTTTGAGAATCTTGCTTGATTTCTTTCCCCTTTATAGAGCAAATTCCAAAATATCTGCATGTCCTTATTTTAAAAAACACTTTTGCACAAAAAACTCCTCCCATTTTTTTACAACGGGAGGAGTTGTATATTAGCTGAACAAGCTCATAAATCGATCCCAGAAGCTTTTTTCTTCTTCCTTCTTCGGTTCTGCCTTTTCGTCTTCTTCTTTCTTAATGCTTTCTGTTTTGATCACAAATTGTACCGTGTCTACTTTTTCATTTTTAGCAGAAACGAAGGAAACCGGTTCAAAATCGGATTTATCATATTGATTGATCATTTGATCGATTTCTTTTTGCAATTGATCAGGAAGGTCAGCCGTCTGCTGCGCTAACTCTGCGGTACCATTATGAAGTTTACCGGCACCATTTTCCAGTTCATTCGTACCGTTCGTCAAGGAAGCGATGCCGCCGTGTACTTCCTCATAGGAGCCTGCTAATTGCTGGACACCGCCGGTATAATCCACCAGGCCGGAATGGAAGCTATTATAATTGGAAGACAGTTCCTGTAATCCTTGCTGTAGTTGTTTCATAGATTCATTGATATCACTATTTTCCATACTGCCTGCCACGTTATCCGCCATCGTACTAAGGCTGCCACTCATTTCATTCAACGATCCGGATACTTTCCCCAAGGTTGGATCGACTGCAGCGAATGCTTCCTTCACACTCGCATACGTTTGTTTCGCAGTCTGAGCTGCTTTATAATTGGCTACCAGCTTATCGACCACCGCTTTATCGGCACCACTTTCATACAATGCCTGGATTTCTTCTTCGGAAACATTCTGAACCGGGATCGACTGGATGGCCTGATCCAGAGCCTGATAGGCTTTGCTGTAATTATATTTCAAGTTCGTAAGCCCGGTCTCTGTTTCAGTCAATCCGCTGGCAATTTGACGAAGGCCGCCTTCCAGCTTCTTGAACTGGCTCATGTCCATGTCACCGGATCCAGCGCTGACCGACTCACTCATTTTTTGCAGTGCTGCCTTAATTGACGCAGAACCATCTGCTAATTCGGACGAGCCATTGTTCAGCTCGATGATGCCATTTTTATATTGAGCCGAACCATCATATAGCTGAGAAACGCCATCATTCAGTTCCGCGATCCCATTTTCCAGTTTCCCGACACCACGATTGATTTCTGCCGTGGCATCAGACAATGATTTCATGTCCTTTTTCATATCGCCGGTATCCGGTTCTTCAATCGGCATCGAGGATGGCATCGCCGCGATTTCAATGGCTTCCATTTCCAAATCCGATACGAGGGCACTTACCTTGAAGCTCTCTTCTTTTTCCGGCATCGCAGTGAACGTCACCTGCCGGGTCTTTCCGGCGTTGGCCACAGTTGCATCTTCTGCCTGGATGTTTTTATATTTGGCTGAATCGAATTTCAAGGTGATTTGCAGAAGATAATTCTTAAAAAAGCTTTCCTCTCCTTTTTTGTTTTTAGCCGTATCAATTTGTATTTCCAATTCGCCATCTTTTCCTAACAACTCTTCCGGGTTCATTTTCTTCCCGTCTAACTTATAGGAAACATTGATGTCCCATGGCAATGGCTTGCCTTCCAAGTTGCCTTGATAATAAAACTCATCTTCTTTTGCGGTGAATGCGACGCGGTTGTCATCCACTTGGATTTCTGTCAAGTCAGTAAGATTCTCCACGTTGCTATAAGGACCATAATCGACGATCTTCCCTTGATCCTTGATGGTGAAATTGTTGACAACATACATATCTTTTGGATCACCGGACCCGTCGAGTGTGGCGTAGACGACTTCATTTTTTTCGGAGTATGACCCCTTCCCTTGTGGAGCCTTACCTTCGGAAGATGTTTCATCATCGGATTCCGCAGATACAAGAAACGTCGGCAGCACAAGCATCGTTGACATAAACATCGCGGTAATACGTTTCAGTCTCATTATCCTCTCTCCTTATAAAAGTTTGCTTTCCATGTTGTTTTTTCAATCAATTTGTCGAATACCACCAGTAACGCAGGCAGGACAAATACGACCATCAGAAATGCCAGCAATGCCCCGCGGCCTAACAGAAGACCGATTGCGGAAACGATCGGGTTCGTGGAGGTTGCTCCTAAAATGAATCCGACACTCGATAAAATTGCAGCCGATATGAAGATAGCAAAAATCTTCCCATCAATCGTTTTCCTGATTGCCTCCATGGCAGGCATTTCTTTTCGCAGCGTATAGTAATTTTCCGTAAATAAAATACCATAATCAACTGTCGCGGCAAGCTGGATTGTACTGATCAACAGGTAGCCGACGTACACCAGCGGCGTATCGGTAAAATATGGTACGGCCAGGTTGATCCACACCGATGTCTGGATTGTCAAAAGCAGTACCACCGGAATCGATAGCGAGCGGAATGTAATTAATAATACAATCGCAATGGTTATGACAGTCAGTAGGTTGACTAATTTATTATCTTTTTGCACGATATTTTTCATATCGTATAAAGTCACACTCTCACCGAGCAGGTACGTTTCATCGTAATAGGAATTCGCGGTTTTCTTTACCTTTTCAATCAAAGAAAACGCCTCTTTCCCTTCCGATTCCGTTTCCGTATAAAGTGTGATCCGGGCATAATCACCGGAATAAAACTGTTCTGTGACCGATTTTTCTAAATACTCCGGAGGAATCGCGGAACTGACTATATTCACGTAAGACACCACACTGGATACATTTGGCAGTTCTTCTAACTGATGAACCAGGTTTTCCTCTTTGCCCCTATCCCCCTGCGGCACCAGCAGCACCACCGGAACGTTCTTTCCGAACTCTTCCTCAATTGCATCCGCATCCTGTCCTGCCCGGGTATTATCCGGCTGTTCACCTGTCCCGTAAAGGAAAGTCGTGTTGCTTTGTGCTAAGAACGCAGGGACGATTAACAGCAGTACCAGCAGCAAGCTTGGGATGCGAAGTTTCATGACGTATTTGCCGATATTATTGAAGTCCGGAACAAACTGGCGATGTTTCGTACGATCGATCCAGTGATAAAGCATCAACGTCAGCGCAGGCAAGAATACCATGACACTGATGAAGCTGAGCAGGATCCCTTTTACAAGATTGAGTCCTAAATCTGCACCGATTCCAAATTCCATGAATGTCAGTGCCATGAATCCGAAGAAAGTCGTTGATGCACTGGCGACAATTGCCGGGAATGACCGCTTCATCGCAAGCTGCATCGCTTTAGCCGGATCGTCTACATCCTTACGGAAATCAGAAAAGCTATGCAGCAGGAAGATTGCATAGTCCAGTGATACAGCCAGCTGCAGGATCGGCGCCACCGACTGGGTAATGAACGAAATTTCCCCGATAAAAATATTCGTCCCTAGATTGATCACGATCGACACACCAATGGCAATTAAAAAGAACACGGGTTCCATCCAGGAATTCGTAGATAACACTAAAATAATAATGATGATCGGAACGAGTAAGGCAGCCGCATTCATCGACTCACTGCCAGCCATTTGCTGTGAAGTAGCCGTAGTCACCGCTTCCCCGGTAATCGCATTCTCTTCCCCGATCAAGTCATAAATCTTATCCGTCACTTCTACCTCGTCGCCTTCGCTGATGTTCAGCGAAATCAAGGCGTTTTTATCCTGGTAATACGTTTCCACGGTATCCTCATTGGCCATTTCAAGTGGTTTTTTTAAATCGACGACATCATCCAGCCAGGTTACTCCGCTGACCCCCTCGATCGCCTCGAGTTTTTCTTTGTACTCCAGTGCCTCGGTTACCGAGACATCTTTGACCATCACGCGCGCATTGGCGATTGGCTCATCAAACTCTTTTTCCATCAAATCCATCGCTTGCATCGACGGAGAGTCATCTGGCAGATAATCTGCCATGTTGTAATTGACCGAAACGGCAAATTGCGCTACCGCACTGATCAAGGTAAGAAGTATAAATATAATGACAATAATCTTTTTATGTTTAATGATTCGTGCTGTCCAGTCGATAAGGCTTCATCCTCTCTTGCAAATCCCTTTTACACATTCTAATATTGTATTGACACCGTGTTGGATTTTCAACAAACAGTTTTGGAAATTGCGTCTGTTTCCCAACAAAACACTATGAATGTGTTGGATTGTCACAAAAACTTAACAAAAGGAGGGCATATCTGTGAGTGAAAAGCTGGATCGCCGCAAGAAGTACACACGGAAAGTATTGAAGGAAGGACTGATTACGCTGCTTGCCCAAAAGCCGATTTCCGATATAACGGTAAAGGAAATCTGCGAGCTCGCCGATATCAACCGTTCCACCTTCTACACCCATTACAACGACCACTATGACTTATTGAGTAAAATTGAAGAAGAAATCACCGAAGATATGAACGAATATTTAAATAGCTACAACTACCCTGCTGAAGAAGAATCCATTCAGATGACCCGGAAAATACTAGAATATGTCATCGAAAACAAGTTCATGTTTCAAACCTTGCTGAAAAAAGATGCAGCCCCTACCTTCGAGAAAAGAATGATGGAATTGACGCGTGGGTTCATGATGAACAATTGGAGGGGCGACAATCATTTGGGAAAGGCAGAAGTGAACTACTTAAGCACCTTTGTTATCAGCGGGGCGATTCATGTCATCAAAGACTGGATTGCGCATGACATGGATCAGTCCCCGAAAGAAATGGCTTTAATGATCAACAACTTCATTAATTATGGGTTTTCTTACTTGGAATGACCTGCTCCTTTCTCTGATTAAGTCAGAAGTTACCTGCGTTAAGGAGGAACATCACTGCGTTAAGTCAGAAGCAGCTCGCATCAGGGCAAAATAACACCGAGGAAAAGGGAACACCCTGCCATGATCCATCACAGGATCCCTCCTTCATAAACAAAACAAGCTGGGCTATAGCAGCCCAGCTTGTTGTTCGATTCAAATTATTTACCACAAGCTCTATCTGTCAGTTACACCACTTTTTCCCTGGCAGCATCCACATCAGACTCTTGGTCCTCTACCCTGTTATAATGTGCATGCTTTTCCTGAACAAACAGAATCGCGATGCCCCCAAGGACAGCTGCCATAGCGATGACGGTAAAGTTTATTTGGGAAGGAAGGTCCATCGTCAACAATATACCGACGAATGTTGGTGCGAAAATACCGCCGATCCGCCCGAATGCCATTGCTGCACCGATTCCCGTAGAGCGCATGGAAGGCGGATAATATTGAGAGACGAATACATTGCTGATATTCTGGACACCAACAGATGCAGCTCCGATCATGCCAATCAGCAGGTAAGCGAGTAAGATGTTCTTGGTCAGTCCAATGCTGGCAAGAGCAATCGCCCCCACAATATAAAGAGGGACCATCACCTTTTTAAAGCCCCATTTATCTGCAAACCGGCCAAAAACAAGCGTACCAGCAATCGCCCCGACGTTCATAGCTGCCACAAATATTAAGCTGGAACTTAGACTGTATCCCGCTTCAATCATCAATTTCGGCAGCCAGATATTCATCGCATAGATCAGCACAAAACAGGAGAAACAGGAAATCCAAAACATGATTGTACTGACGGCACGCTTCTTTTCAAATAGTTTCACCAGCGGGGACCCCTGCTCCTTAACTGGAGGTATTTCAAACTTAGCTCCACTATCTATCGTATAAGAGGAGTCAATTTTATGGAGGATTTTCCTTACATCTGCTTCTTTTCCTTTTGCTAAAAGGAAACCGGTAGATTCAGGCAGACTTTTTACGATAAAGGGAAGCAGCAATATTGGTAAGGCACCGAGCAAGAATATCGGTTTCCAGCCCAGTGTCGGAAGTACCGATTTACTAATAAGTGCTGCCGCTATCGCTCCGATAGAATAACCGCAAAAAATGAAAGAAACCATGGCAGCTCTAACTTTTTTAGGAGCATATTCCGTCGATAACGCGATGACATTCGGCATAACGCCGCCAAGACCCAGTCCCGCCAAGACCCTAAACAGGCTGAATACCATAGGCCCTGCGGCAAAAGCAGACAGCGCAGTGGAAAGACTAAACAGCACGGTACACAGGATAATGACTTTCTTTCTTCCGAGTTTATCTGCCAATAATCCGAACAACACAGCACCGACAGCCGTACCTGCTGCGGTGTAACTTCCGATCGCTCCTGCGGTTACGGAAGAGATATTCCACTCCTCCATTAATGAAGGTACAACAGAGCCATAAATGACTACATCATATCCGTCCATCAGAATAATGAAAAAACACCAAAAAATTATAGAAAAATGAAAGGAACCGAAGCGACTGTTATCAATGATTTTTCCTGCTTGTAAAGTTTTCATATAATCCCCCTGTGCGAATTTCATCTTAATACTTAAAAGCTAAAACGCGTTTAAGCACTAAAGTATATAAGTAAAAAAATAACACTAGAATTCAAAATCAACGATAAGGCTGTCTTCAAGACCAATCTGCTTCAAATATGCGACAATTTCCTGGTGTGCCGGATGAGGACCATAGTTTTCCAAAGATTTTCTATCCTTAAACCGGACCGTCAGCCCAATTTCATACCCCTTGCTCCTGGTCGAAAAATTGATTCCCTGCTGAATATCCACTATTCCTGGAATGATATTTTTCAATTTTAACGTCCGTCGGATCAATTCTTCCTTTTGTTCATCCGTTGCTTCCTGCGAAAGTTTGACTAATACAATGTGTTCTACCATAGCTGCACTCCTATTATTATTTGGTATTCAGTGTTTCCCGATCAAAGCCGGCAATCTTCTTATATTTATTTGCGATATCCTCCAGTTCTTTGTAAGAAATGACATCTTCCAGATTTTCAAAACCCTCAGGTGCCCGTTCTTCAACAATTTGCATGACAACTTCCGGACCGTTTTGGCGATTGGTCAGGACGATATTGGCTGTTGGTTCAAGTCTGGCTTGCTCATATGCCTGCAAAGCAGCTTCTATATTCGGATGTTCTATCAGGGCTTGTCCTAATGCATCCGCATCAAGAATCGCCTGCGAAGCCCCGTTTGATCCGATCGGGTACATTGGATGCGCTGCATCCCCGAGCAAGGTTATGCGCCCGAATGTCCAGCGCGGCACCGGGTCACGGTCCACCATCGGAAATTCGTAAACGGCATCTGTTTCCTCGATCAGCTGAGGAACATTCAGCCAGCCAAAATCCCATCCGTCAAAATGAGGAGCAAATTTCGCCTTATCTATTTTCCGATTCCAGTCGGCACGCGATAACAGTTCATCCCCTACTGTAAGCTCGGCAATCCAATTGACAAGTGATCGTCCATCAGCTGCTGCCTCAGGACATACAGGGTAAGCAACAAATTTCTGGTCCTGATATCCAGCCATTATCATGGACTTTCCTGTTAAAAACGGAGCAGATTCCGTAATACCACGCCATAAAATCCTGCCGCTGAACTTCGGCTCGCCTTCATGAGGATAGTAGAATTTACGAACCGCTGAATGGATACCATCAGCTGCAATCATTGTATCTGCGCTGTAAGAGCCAATACGCTCACCCGTTTTTTTATTCTCAAAGTGAGCCGTCACCTTGTCACCGAACACTTGGAATGAAGTCAGATGGTGACCGGTATAAACGGCGTCTTCACCCAATTCCTGTTTGACTGCATTAAGCAGAAGCATTTGAAGCCGGCCACGATGGATGGAATATTGAGGCCAATTGTAGCCTGCATCCAGTCCCCGATCCTCCTGCCAAATCTTCCTGCCGAATTTGTTGACATACATAAGCTCTGCAGTGGGAAGTCCTGCTTTTTTCAGCTCATCCGCCAACCCCAGTTCTGTCAGAACTTTTACCGCATGGGGCAATAAATTAATCCCGACACCCAATGCTTTAATCGTTTCCACACTTTCAAATACACGCACTGACACACCAACGCGGTGAAGTTTAAGAGCAGTCACAAGACCGCCAATCCCCCCGCCGACAATCAATGCCGTCCTCGTATCAGACATCTCGATCCCTCCATGATGAAATTTAATAATATTTCATTTTTTCTAACTATTTAATCTGTTTTTCCATTATCACATAAAAAATTGATATTTCAATATTAAATTTACATGCATTTGGAAAAAGAAGGCGTACAATAAGAGTAGTCTTGACATTGTGTCAGTTTCCGTCAACCATTGATAGATGTATGGTTGTTGATTAATAATAGAGGAAGTACAAAAAAGCAAGACCTGTTTATAAGTCATTAAACAGGTCAATTCGAGGTGAGCTTGATGTTAGTCTTTTTGAAGCGGAATTTTGAAGATTTTTTCCCCGGTTATTTTGCACTTGTTATGGCTACAGGAGCTTTATCTATTGGTGCATATCTCCTTGACTTGGTTTTATTTTCAACGACTCTGTTATACATTAACATATTTGCATATATTACCTTGTGGCTGATCACTATACTGAGAATACTACTATTTTCCAAGAAAATACTTGAAGATATAACCAGTCACATACGAGGCCCCGGTTTTTTTACCTTAGTGGCTGGAACATGTGTATTTGGAAGTCAGCTTATCATTGTCGCTGAAGCATATTTGATTGCAACCTTCTTATGGGGACTTGGGATTATATTGTGGGTGCTGGTGATGTACACATTTTTCACAGCCGTCACAATTAGAAGGGATAAACCATCTATAGCTGAAGGAATTAATGGAGCATGGTTGATCGCAGCTGTTGCGACACAGTCAATATCTATACTTGGTACCCTCCTTACATCTCACCTGGATAACGGGAATTCTGTCATTTTATTTACCACGTTATGTATGTATTTTCTTGGCTGCATGCTTTATCTAAACATTATCACGCTTATATTTTACAGGTTCACATTTTTAAAGTTGGAATTTGCTGCGCTCACCCCACCGTACTGGATTAACATGGGAGCAGTTGCAATTACTACCTTAGCCGGCTCTACCTTAATACTTCATGCAGAAAGTTTCCCATTATTATTTGAGATCACTCCATTTTTAAAAGGGTTTACATTATTTTTCTGGATTACAGGAACCTGGTGGATACCATTACTGATTATTTTAATGGTATGGAAACACCTGTATAATCGATATCCACTATCATATGACCCGCAATTATGGGGGATGGTATTCCCGTTGGCGATGTACACAACAAGCACATTCCAATTAACTAAAGCATTGGAATTTCCACCATTAATAGTAATTCCGAATATTATGATATACGTTGCCATTGCAGCCTGGATATATGTGTCAGTAAGTCTTTTAAGCCATATTTATACCAATATGATTCGATACTTTAAATTATCAGTTCATTAGATAAGTAAGAATAGCAGGCGTTACCCAACATGCAAAATAGAAAGCTTGCAAAACAACTTTTAATACTTAGAACATTTTCCATATGCTCAAGTTTTTCACTATTTGAAAGCTGTACTTCCTTTTTAACTTACATCAATAATAAAAAGCCCCTGACCGTTGCAGGATCAACGGCCAGAGGCTTTTAGAACTTAGTGATTCCGATTGGGCTCGAACCAACGACCTCCACCCTGTCAAGGTGGCGCTCTCCCAGCTGAGCTACGGAATCATGGGATAAAGTTGTTTTGAATTGGACAAGTACTAATATAATATGATTTCAGTTTTGTGTCAATAACTTATCGACAATTTTTTATACTTTCCCTTAAACCTCTGTTCTGTCGGAGGCCCATGCACTTATACTCTAACAAAAGAGTTTTCAATTCGATGACAATCGTCAGAGCTGTCCTACTTTTTTGACAATGATATGATAAAATAGGTGTGTTACATTTATAGATAAGTTGTCGTTTTTTGGAGGTGTTCGCTTTGGGACGTGATGGTACGTTCAAGGATTTTGAGATCAATAGTTCCTATTTAGATGAAACATTGACATTGAAAGTATTTCTGCCGGAGAATTATTCTCCGCTTTATAAGTATCATATCGCGATCATGCAGGATGGCGACGATTATTTTCAAATGGGGCGCGTCGCAACATTAAGCGATAAGCTTCATAAAGAAAAACGGATCGAGGACACGATTTTTGTCGGCATCCATTACCGGGATAAATTTGACCGTCAGGATAAATATCACCCGAACGGTGAAAAGCAATCCGCTTATATCAAATTTCTTGTCAACGAAGTGGCGCCGCTTCTGGATGAAGAGCTGCCGGGTTATCACATGGGCAGCGGCAGAACATTGATGGGTGATTCGCTCGGTGGAACAGTGGCTTTAATGACGGCACTTAAATATCCAAATACATTCGGGAATGTCATCATGCAGTCCCCTTTCATGAACGATGAGGTGATGGATAAAGTACAGAACAGCAAGGACATGTCCTCACTTGCTATCTATCACACGATCGGCAGCGAAGAAACGGATGTACCTACGACAGATGGGAATCGTAAAGATTTTGTGACACCGAACTATGAATTGAGAAAGCTATTGAATAAGAAGCCGCTCACTTACATTTTCCATGAACTTGACGGTGATCATACGTGGAAATATTGGCAGCAGGACATGGAGCGCGCCCTGGTAACGATGTTCCATCCGTAAACCTATGTAAGGAAAAGCAATAGTTTGGTATAATAATGACAGCCTGAATAACTGACTAATCCACTTTGCATTCAACACGAATAAAAACAGTACTATTAATTATAGGAGGGTTTTCCAATGAAGTATGGTATCGCCATTTTTCCACCGAAAAAAATACAGGATGTCGCAAACTCCTACCGTAAACGTTACGACCCCCATTATGCATTGATTCCGCCACACATCACGTTAAAAGAGCCATTTGAGGCAGAGGATAATGAAATCAAAGAGATGGTACCTTATCTGAAGGAAATTGCGAAAGAAACGCAGCCATTCGAAATTGACATCAACAAAGTCAGCTCCTTTACACCAATTACGAATACCATCTATTTAAAGATCGAGCCTGATGACACCATCATGGCACTGAACGAAAAGCTTTATGCCGATCACCTTCCTGGTGAGCAGGAACACTCTTTTGTGCCGCATATTACGATTGCCCAGAAGCTTTCCGATGATGAGTATTCCGATGTTTACGGCACGCTTCGTATGAAAGGGTTTGACTTGAAAGAGACGGTCGACCGCTTCCAGCTCCTTTACCAATTGGATAACGGCTCCTGGACAGTATACGAAACATTTGTATTCGGTGAAGGGTGATCTGATGCTGATTGAAACGGTAGAGAACGACCAGCAGCTGAAAGATGCCTTCGGTGTCCGCCGCACGGTCTTCATCGAGGAACAGCAGGTACCTGAGGACCTGGAGCTCGATGAGCATGATGATTCGGCCGTTCATTTCATTGGTTATGAAAATAACGAGCCAATTGCCGCTGCCCGCCTTCGTTTTGTCGAAGAGAATGGGAAGCTGGAGCGGATTTGTGTAAAAAAAGAATTCCGCGGCCGCTCATTCGGCAGACAGATGATTGAAGCGATGGAAAAACGGATCGAAAAAGAAGGCTTGAAGCAGGCGAAATTGAATGCTCAGACACATGCGGAAGAATTCTATCGATCCCTCGGATATGAAACGATTTCCAGCCAGTTCATGGATGCGGGAATCCCCCATGTTACGATGATTAAAACGTTAAACTGATGTTCGACCTGGAAGAGAAATATCTTCCAGGTTTTTGTATAGCTCCTTCTATCTCTGTCTACAATGGTAACAACAGATAGAAGGATCGTGATGAATATGGACTATTTTCGTATATTATTAGAAGCTTCTTTTGGGTTCGCTGCCCTGTTCGTATTAACCAAGGTACTGGGAAAATCACAGATTACCCAGCTCACGCCGTTTGACTTCATTTCCGCTATCATCCTCGGTGAGCTTGTCGGAAATGCCCTCTATGACCCCGAAGTCGGGTTATGGCAGATTGCGTTTGCCGTATTGGTATGGGGAATACTGATGTATGTAACGGAAATTTTGACAGAAAAGGTAAAAGCAACACGGGGGTTTTTGGAAGGGCAACCCTCGATTGTCATTCATAAAGGAAAAATCATACGGGAAGAATTGAAACAGAACAAACTCGATATCAATCAGCTACAGCATTTGCTCCGTTCCAAGGATGTCTTTTCCCTCCGCGAAGTCGAATATGCGGTCCTGGAAACCGATGGGTCGATTTCTGTATTGAAAAAATCACTGGATCAGACACCGACTCGTGGCGACTTGAACCTCACACCCCAGACGACTCCTTTGCCTATGGCCTTTATCAGCGATGGTGAAGTGCTGTGGGATAACCTGGAAGAAGCCGGGTTCGATAAACAGTGGCTGTCTACCCAGCTCCAACAGCAGGAAATAGCGGATTACACCGAAGTTTTATATGCAGAATATAAAGAAGGAGAGGATTTGTATGTGCTACCATACTAACCCTCTCCTTTTTCCATCTTTTTGAACACCCAGCGGTTTCCTTCAATGGCAAATGTGATGGCTCCTTTTTTGATGAGACCGATCAGATAAGCCGTGACAGCCGTGCGATACAACAGCCACTGGGAAAGCTGGTTGTTATCGACACCATAAGCATCGCACATCTCCCCAATCACCCGCTCGTGGCTGACGCCGTCCGGATGATCCGAAATATATTCCTCCAGCCAGGTGGAAAGCTGCTCATGATAGGCGATGTTTTTCCTGACCGTGTCCTGAAAATTGGTCTCAAATTCCCCGTGACCGGGAACTGCGCCATCACATTCAATTTCCTTTACCCGGGTGAGACTGGCTATCGTCAACGCGCAGTCTGTAATATAAGGAATCTTATGTTTTTCAAGCTGCGCTTCCGCAAAATAACTGTCAGCCGCATACAGAACATCATAGACTTTCACAGCCAGCTGGTGGTAGCTATGGCCTGGAAGTAAAAAAGTTTCCAGTTCGTATTCTCCAAATGTAAAGTTCCCTTCCCACACTTTATCATCAATCCGTACCGGTGGCCCTTCCAGGAATTTATTTCGTATTTCATCCAGGGGATCATTCCCTCCGAATAAGTATAACGGTTCGAGTGACGGATTTTCCAGGATAGCAGCCTCGTATTTGGGAGCAATCGTACGAATATCAAAATTATCCTGGAGATATTTCGCTCCCCCGTAGTGATCGGCATGCGCATGAGTAATGAATAAATGGGTGATTGGCAGCTTGTGCTGCTTCAAACCTTTGATCACCTTTTTAATCGCAGACTTGTCGATACCGGCATCAATGATCATGCCATCATTGCCATTGTGGACATAGCCTATGTTGACAGCGCTATGAAAATAGTAGCAGTGACTGTTAATCTGTTTCATTTCCATAAAAAAAGAACGACTCCTTTCAGCGAACTTACTAAATAGTTTCGCTGAAGTGCCGTCCTTTTCCTGTCAGATCAGAATAAACTTTTTCCGGGTAAGCTGCATGGATGTCATCCGGTCCATGCAGTTTCTTCTTTTTATGAAATGTTTTTTTATTGATCTTATCATTAGCTCTCGTGTGCAGCTGTCTGGTGTCCCATGTCACTTTATGAACACTGGAATACTGGAAAGGTGACTCTTTCGGCTTTACGGTTCGCTCTTGGTAATCGTCGTACTGATACATCGTTACTGGCAGAATATAACCCATGAAGCTCCCCTCCTTACAGCATACATACCCTTTTTGTAATAGAACTATACGTGTAAATGCCCTTTTCAGAGGCTATTCAAAAAATTTTCTTATACGGTCCGCTTTCGTTTCTGTCCGTTTCTCGAACTCGCCCATTTGCTTCGTGAACAGTTTCTCCAGTGATACCATCATCTGTTCGAATTCTGTCATCGTCTTTTCAGGCTTTTTCAAGTTCGGTTTTGATGTAATCAAATAATCAATTTCATCGATCATCCGTCGCATATGGCGAAAGTTCATGATTTCGCCTTCTTTCCGCAGCCGCAACCCTTCCGCTTCCTCGGCCTTGTGCGCTTCACTTGCTTTCGTCTTTCTCTATCCATGATGATCAGTCCTTTTTTCTATAGCTTATTCCATAGCGCAACGCCGGTGTAGTTCATTTATCCAGAAAAACGCGAAGAATAGCCGATGCGCCGGCGATTCCGAGCATCAATATCACCCAGTCAAAGTACGGGATAAATACCCACCCAGCCAGCAGGATTCCGCTCGCCCAAATGCCAGTACACCAATGACAGCTAAGTAGTTCGCCAACAAATGCCTGGAATCCTTTCCCTTTTACTTCGATGTACGTTTCCACGTTTCCTTCCTGATCGGTTTCTTCTATATAATGATGAAAAGGTGCACGAAGCCAATCCGTGATTGTATCGTCAACAAGCAGCCTGGTCAAGCGAAAACAAGCAAGTGTCAATAGCACGAAGTCCATCCATGTAATATCCAATCAGCCAGCCTCCTGAATGAAGATGATTTATGTAGCCCCATCCATCGGTATTGGATGGGAGATTTTTTTTGGAACCAGGCCGGTCCGCCGTGGCTGTCTTATTCTCCACGGCAGTCCTTATCAGTGACGACGGGAACTGCTTTCCATGTCATCGTGACGACGCCTGCGGCCAAAGAATGGATCTACCCGGTCGTCATCGCGACGGGAACTGCTTTCCATGTCATCGTGACGGCGCCTGCGGCCAAAGAATGGATCTACCCGGTCGTCATCGCGACGGGAGCTGCTTTCCATGTCATCGCGACGGCGTCTGCGCCCGAAAAATGGATCTACCTGGTCATCATCGTGACGGCGCCTGCGGCCGAAGAATGGATCTACCCGGTCATCATCCCTGCGATCATCGTGTCCCCTGCGGCCGTGATGGCGGTCCTCATCAGACTTGATGATGACTTTATCAGCCTGGATGACAACTTCATCAGCTCTGATATAGTTTTTATTCATGCAATTATCAGACATGCCCTTTCCTCTCCTTTTACTTCTATTGTTCGTTATTAGTCTATGAATTCGTGATGAATGCGTATGGGCTTTATCCGCGATATTTATTGCGCGATTCCCTAAAACCGCGACGAATGCCCACACCATAAGGGCGAGTGTTCATATTCTATTAAAGACAATACGTCAATAAAAGACGAAAGGGGAATTATAATGGGCTGTGGAAAAAAACATGACACAGGCAACTGCGTTTGCGACATTCTAAGAGAGATCCTCGATGCTCAGGAAGACGTCGTTACGATGGAATGTGAAACCAGCTGTGAACAATCCATTAATGATCTACTGGGAGAAATGGCTCCAACAGGGAAAGATACGGTTCCGGTACTGCTATACTGTAAAGGTAACTGTAAACCATTCAAAGGCTTCGGAGCCCCTAGAGGTGATGTGGGTGACGTGATGGGAAGCTTCTACTTCCGAGTCAAAGACGTGGATAAGGATTGCTGCGCAACGCTTGAACTACTGCGTGACGAAGGTGACAACAATGATAATCCTGATAATCCAGTCGAGCAAAAAACAGGCAACCTTCGAACTACCGGCATCTGCATTACAGTCGACTTAGACTGTTTCTGCCACGTCACTTGTCTTCCAGCAATCGATGCATTCTCGTAACATCTAAAAAGTCGCGTCCAACCTGGGCGCGACTTTTTCTGTTTGTACGATTTAAAATCCGATTAAATTAATATCTTTGATATCCTCAAAATTGATTTCTTTTCGAAACGGGCGCTGGAATGTTTTCATATGGACGATTCCATCCTGATAAGCGTTGATATATCCGCGCAGCTTTCCCTCTTCTGTTTCCACTTCACACTTCATTTTTGGAATCTGGGATGGAAGATTGACAAAATACGTCACCTTTTCTTCTAAAGTCATATCCCGAAACCGCTGTCTCCTGTCTCTGGCAGATCCTGTTTGAGACTGACTTTTGGTTTCCTGTTCGGCCTCCGGCTGGTGATGTTCAGTCTTCTGCTTCATCCGGGCAGGTTTTTCTTCCGCTTGCTCGCGGTGCTGCTTCCCTTCAGGTTCGGGCGCGGCTTTTGCTTTTTCTTGTTCCTTGGCTATTTTTTTTCCATGGTAAGTCGTCTGCATCGAAGCCTTGCTAGGGGCGAAATCCGGCTGTGCAATATAAAGCATCGGGCGTTGTTCAAGCTTACTCTGCTTGCCCATAGATGTGCTCCCTCCTTAGCCTGTTCTCCGTCTTTTCATATATATGCCCAGTTTTAATGAAATGTGCATGCGAATATAAAAAAGGAACCCCCCCTCGCTTCCGGAAGTTCCTTCTCTTGTTCGGGATATTCGTTTAGCTTCTTAGCCGTGTACTTAATATGGTAATGGTAATCAATATAATGCCGATTCCTATCGTTTGAGTTAAGTTGAGGACTTCCCCTAAGACCACCAATCCAAATAGAGAAGCTGTTACCGGCTCCACCATTGCAATAATAGAGGCAGCAGTTGGAGAAGTTCTTTTCAACCCCTCCATATAAAAGAAGAAAGAAATTCCTGCACCGATAATCCCGAGGACTATAAACCAAACTAAGTCGCTCGAATAAATCACAGCCAGCGCCTGGCCATGATCGATAAAAATAAGTAATATGATGGTAAAGGCAATAAAAGCCACGCTTAATACAAAGGGAGGATGGCCATCTTCCGAAGCATACTTAAAGCCGAAAATAAAAAGAGCGTATGAAAGACCAGACAATAGACCGGCAGCAATTCCTAAAGTATTTAAGCTGCCAATTCCTATCTGATAAACATTCGTCAGCATACTAATTCCAACCATTACGATAAGTATCGAAATTAACTTAAATGGGGTTGCGCGCTCCATGCGAAATAAAAATGATATCACAAATACAAACAAAGGAGCCGTATACATCAAGGTAGCAGCTACAGCTACGCCAGTTTCAGAAATGCTCAGAAAATAAAAGCTGAAATTCCCAGCGACGCCGATACCAGCCAGTATAGACCAGGTAATCACCTTAGAACTGTTTTTTACTGTATTTCGTTTAGAAGAGATAAGCAGCCATAACAAAAGGCAAACAAGGCCAACTGCCCCTCTGTAAAAAGAGATTACGAGAGGATCCCACCCCTTGTCCATCAATATTCCTGCCAATCCTCCGGATACACCCCATAACATGGCTGCCAGTATAACAAACCCTATCCCGAATAATCGCAATCAACATTCTCCTCTAATTGAGTATTACTTTCTTGTTCAGGTGGTAATACCCAGAATTCCTTCAGATAAAACTTTAGACAGATGGCAGAAAGCTATTTTTAAGCAGTAAAAAAGCTTGAGGGGTGTACACCTCAAGCTCTCTGGACAGTTATTTTTTTAGAATCCGATGATATTGAAACCGGAATCGACGTGGATGATTTCACCAGTCACCCCGCGGGATAGATCACTCAATAGATAGTAAGCTGTGTCGCCTACTTCTTCCTGGGAAACCGGACGACGGAGGGGAGCACGCTCTTCGATTTCTTTCAGAATCGTGTTGAAGCTGCCGACACCTTTTGCGGATACGGTACGGATCGGGCCAGCGGAAATGGCATTGACACGGATACCGTGCTTTCCAAGGTCATTAGCCAGGTAACGCATGCTCGCATCCAGGCTCGCTTTTGCCACACCCATGACATTGTAATTATTAACGACTTTTTCGCCGCCAAGATACGTCATGGTAACGATACCGCCGCCTTCGGTCATAAGCGGATAAGCTTCTTTAGCTACGGCAGTCAACGAATACGCGCTGATATCATGCGCCAGCTTGAAACCGTCACGTGTGACGTTCATATATTCACCGTTCAACTCGTCCCGGTTGGCAAACGCGATGCAGTGCGCCAGACCATGAATCGTGCCAACATCATTTTTGATGTCAGCGAACGTCTTTTTGATCGCTTCATCATCGGTTACGTCACATTCATAGAATAAAGCATCCTGCCCTTCCAGTGATTCGCCAAGATCTCTGACCGGCTTTTCAAAACGTTCATTCGCATAAGTGAAAATCAGACGTGCCCCTGCTTCATGAAGGGAACGTGCAATTCCCCACGCAATGCTTCGCTTGTTCGCTACGCCCATGACGACGTATGTACGGCCTTCTAAAGAAAAATTCATACCATTAACCTCCTTGAGGTGATTTTTTTAAGTATTATGGTTTGTTATTAGTACCTGCTACTATTTTATCGGAAACCTTTCCTAAATACAAATAATGATGCAGTTTTAGCAAAAGAAAATCAGCAGTTTTCCCATTCTTTTTTATTTACGATTGTTTAGCATGTAGCCGTGAATAGCACACAAGCCAATTCCTGCCAATTTTGCAATCAAAAAATCCACCTGACTCTAATGGCCAGGTGGATCATCTTATCGTTACTTTTGCCTACCGTAAATGTGCCTAACACCATTCACAGTATTCGAGCTGCATTTTCAGTTCCTCCACGTACTCGGGTGAGCCCGTGACAATCAGGTGATCGAACATTCGCAGTTCGGTATCCCCGTGCGGGACAATCGAGTCCTCACCCCGGAAAATCCGCACCATGATGACATCGCCGGTAAATGGAAATTCACGCAGACGTATCCGGTCATACATAGGATTGTTCATATTGATCTGGAACAAGGCACTGTCCTGGTCTGTCAGTATTTCTACCACGTCCGGTGCTACGATCATCGCTTTCAGCAGCGCTTTGGTCGATAACATAACAGAGAAGACTTCTACTCCGAGATTCTTCAACTCCTGGTCAAGTTCCGGAGACTCAGCCCGCGCGATGACCCGTTCCACGCCGTTATTTTTGGCGAACTTCGCAATTTCAGCGTTTTTCACCTGGTCACCGGTGGAGGCCACGATAATATCAACGTCGAAAACACCTAGTTCTTTCATTCTCCCCAGATCGTAATCGGTGAGTTCCTGGATATCAAAACAGGAGCGGCTGATATTTTCGTCGACTTTATCAACCTTCGTGTGATAAAGGTGAGTCTCATATAAATTTTCATCGAGCTCACGAACGACCGGTAATGTCTGGCGGTTGGAGCCAATGAAAGAAACGGTTTGCTTATGATTTTCTTCCTCAAAACGTCCGTATATTTTCTTAAAAGCGATCGGCGTAATCAGACAAGTCAGGACAGCAACAAGAATCAGCGCCCCCTCCATCTGCTTGTCGATCATTCCTTCCCGCTCTCCGATAGTGGCAGCAGCAATGACCAACGATAAGGTGGAAGTCAGCAAAAATCCCGATCCGACCACAGTTTTCCAGTCATACCATTTACGCAAAATCAAAGCAGGAACCATTTTAGATAAGAACAATGCGATCAATAATAACGGAATCAACAGAACTACCTGAGGATTGCCGAACAATTCCCAGATATCGATTTCCACCCCGACCATAACAAAGAAAATCGGGATCAGGAACCCATAACCAAAGCTATCCATCCGCTTCACGAGCTCAGGGTTAGGAGATAAAAGGGAAACCAGTGTACCAGCAAGGAAAGCACCCAGTATATTTTCTGCACCAACTGTTTCTGAAATAGCCACGAGCAGGATGATCAAGGTGAAAACTGCCCGGGTGTCGATCTGGATTGTCCCTTTGGTCATCGTTTCCATAAAGGATTGATGACGATAATATTTTCCGACGAAATAAAGCAGGACACCTGTGCCAAAGAGAACAAGCAGCAGCCACATATTCCCGCCGCCTTCTCCGTAGATTGAAACGAATACAGCAAGTAAAATCATCGTAGCCAAATCGGCAATTACCGCAATCATAAGAATGGTCTGGCCGATGGTTGATTTCATCATCTGAGCATCCTTCAATGTTGGCACGACTACCCCCAGGGAAATGGTCGATATGATCAGAGTCATCAGGAACAGGTTATCAATAAAACCGACTAAAACGAACAGATAAGACAACCCTAGGGAAAGGACGAAAATAGCAGCAAATACCATCAATGAAATCCACAGTGGATTTGGTGGCTCGATGCCTTTATTTTCCGGTTTCTTTGCTTTCTTCTTTTTACCGAAAATCGAAAAATCGATTTCCAGGCCACTCAGGAACATGAGAAAAATGAAACCGAGTGTCGAGAGGATCTCGATCCAGCTTCCTGATTCATTGACGATATCGAAGCCACTTTTCCCAATGATCAGACCGACAATGATTTCGGCGACTACTACAGGAATAGCTCGTAACTTGAATCGATGCATAAGAATCGGAGTGAGGAAAGCTGCTAGAATTACAATAACTAATGAGGTGACGGAAGCGCCATGCGCCATTTAATCGTCCCCCTTTCTATTTATGTCAATAGGTTCATGAATGCTGTCGCCATCCCGAAATAAATGAGAACTGATATGATATCATTAATGGTAGTGATAAAAGGGCCAGATGCTACAGCGGGATCGATATTGAGCCGATCCATAACTAAAGGAACGAGTGAACCTGCCAACGTAGCCACAACAAGGGTAGCAAAAATAGATAGGCCGACTAACAAACCAAGGTAAATATCGTTCTGCCAAAAGTAGATGATGAGCGTAGCTAAGACCCCGCAGGAAGCTCCGGTAATTGCTCCAGTTGCCGCTTCCCTCATGATGATTTTCCTTTTTCCCTGTTTGTCAATCTCTCCAGTCGCCATCCCGCGTACAGCGACAGCGAGTGCCTGGGTACCGGTATTACCTGCCATCCCTGCAATCAGCGGGATGAATATCGCTAAGATCGGTACGACATCCAGCGTATCCTCGAACCTCCCGATCAGACTGGCCGTCAGACTGCCTAAAAACAAGAGGATAATCAGCCATGGAAGCCGTTTTTTCGCTGAGGCGAAAGCATGGTCATCAGGACTGTCGACATCACTGATACCGGCGAGTTTAGAATAATCCTCGCTTGCTTCCTCTTCCATGACATCCAGCACGTCATCGACTGTAATGATCCCAAGCAGATGATTTTGAAAGTCAACGACAGGAAGCGCAAGGAAATCGTAGTCCCGAAACATACGCGCGATTTCTTCCTGGTCTTCACCTACAGCTACAGAAACAAGCCGCTCATTCATTACTTCAGAAATCAACCATTCATCTTCCGCAATGATTAAGTCTCTTAATGATATGACACCGACTAAATGTTTATCTTCATCTATGACATACGTATAGTAAATTGTTTCTGCATCTGGTGCTTCCCGGCGCAGGTGCAGCATCGCTTCTCTGACGGTCTGGTTCGCTTTGACGACAACGAACTCAGTCGTCATGATACTACCCGCTGTCTTCTCCTCATAATGCAACAAGTCTTTGATTTCATCGGAATCGGTATCGTCCATGATTGTCAAAAAGCTTGCCACTTTGTTTTTATCTAAAGAATTGAGAATGTCGACCGCGTCATCCGTCGACATATCCGCAAGTACCTGTGAGGCAAGGCGTGGATCCATTTCCGAGAAAAACGGCTCGACATCTTCATAATCGATGTGTTCCATCACTTCTGAAATTTCTTCAGGAGATAAGTACATATAAACTTTCATACGGACCTCTGTGTCCATATCCGCAAAAATACTAGCTTGATCATATGGATGCATTTCCAGGAATTCAGCACGGAACTGATCGATCTGGTCGTTCAGCAAAGCCTCTTGCACTTTTTCCCACATTATTTCCCGTTCATCTGTTTCCAAATGTTCCATCAGAAATCCCTCCCCAAGTTCAAGCCAGATTCATTTTGACCGTTATATCGTAATGGCAGCGACAGGCTTTGTCAATAAAATTATTCATTAAAAATACATGGTAGTAGTTTATCAAATAAATGTGCAAAAATGGAACTGATAAGACCAGGGATGCTATCATACAATTCAGTTTTCCGGACTTACTTTCTAGTGTGACCTATCGTGCCATTCTTATTGAAATTTCACTTCTAACGATTTTAATGAGCGAGGAATGGAAATAATAACAGAAACAATTCTTACATAAGGCTTTGTATAAGATGTTTATTATGCATAAGACGCTTATTCAACAAAAGGGCCGTATTGTGGAAGACTCAGTTTCAAGGTTCTTTACCATAAAAGCGTTAGGGGTGGCTTGGAAACTACTCGCTTTCCAGCTTCATCGCCTAGACACTCGCGACATAAGCAGTCCATCAACGGGAAGAAAGAACCCTTCCCTTTTGCTGTTCTGCTTATGCGTGTCGTGTCTCCCAAGGCGATTATGCATTCATTTCTTTCCTGCGGGGGACCTGGCGAGCTTCCTCGGGCTATCGCCCTGCGGGATCTTGCCTAGCTCCTTCTCCCGCGGGAGTCTCGCAGTTTCCCAACCACCCCATCCGAAGGATGAGAGAAACGAACCCCTGCCATAAATGAAGATGTCTTCCATAAACCATATAAACCTATGATGCATGTTATAAGCACATTTTTATGAGTAGCTCTCCCTATGCTTGAAGGACGGCATACCGAAGTTTCCGTTTTGCTCACTTAACGCAAGGAGGATCGGGAAATTGCGAGTCCTCGAAAATGCTACGCATTTTCTTCGTGCGGTGTCTATTCAAGAAGCTCATTCAAAGTCCAATGGGAGGATAGGACATGGTGAGATCCCGCAGGGCTTTAGCCTGAGGAAGCTCACCGTCCGCCCATGGAAAGCGAGTGATTTCCCGGACCTCCAAATGCCCATCACCATAACGGAAACAGTTTCTCTCGAAACTGAGTATTCCATAAAAGGGAGCTTATCTGTAACATCAGCAGGGAGATATAACAAACCTTACATAAGGAAGGAGAATTTCTATGAAAGTAGATATCATCGGGGACATACATGGATGTCTCGACGAAATGAAAGTTTTATTCTGTGAAATGGGCTACGAGGAGGATGATGGTGTCCCTGTGCATCCGGATGGCAGGGTACCGGTTTTCCTTGGCGACATTACCGACCGGGGCCCCGATTCGATTGGCTGCATCCGATACGTCTATAAGCTGGTAGTAGAAAAAAATAAAGGAAAATATGTCCCGGGAAATCATTGTAATAAGCTGTACCGCTTTTTTCTGGGAAACAAGGTACAGGAAAAACATGGCCTCGAGACCACGACCGCAGAATATCGCAACCTTTCCTCAAAAGAACAAAAGGAAATACGCCATCACTTCATGAAATTATATGAAGAAGCACCGTTATACTTGGAGCTTCGTGAAGCCAATGCTGTCGTGGCTCATGCCGGCATCAAAGAAAGCTTTATCGGACAACAAGGGAAAAAAGTTCGTACATTCGTGCTCTATGGAGATATTACCGGAGAGAAACATGAAGATGGGAGGCCTGTGCGCCGCGACTGGGCGCAGGCCTATGAAGGTAACCGCTGGATCGTCTACGGCCATACACCGGTACGAGAGCCGCGGTTCGTTAATAATACGGTAAACATTGATACCGGATGTGTATTCGGAAACAAATTGACCGCTTTCCGGCTGCCCGAAGAAGAAATTGTCAGCGTTCCTTCTGAACAGCCATTCGTAGAAGAAAAATTTCGACTGGATTAAGCTTTATTCATAGCCGAAAACATATCCCGGGGAAGTTCTTTCTGGCAGACGACTGTTTCCCTGGTCAATGGTTGCGTAAAGGCAAGCCTGTGGCAATGCAGGGCTTGCCTTTTCATTAGGTAAAGCGACCCTCCATACAAATCATCGCCGGCAAGGGGATGTCCAAGGTAGCTCATATGGACACGAATCTGGTGAGTCCTACCTGTAACCAGCTCTACTTGTACCAGTGAATGCCGTTCGAAAGATTCGAGAACCTCGTAACGAGTGGTGGCAGCCTGGCCATCTTCACGGACCTCTCGTTCAATGATAGAGCCATCTTTTCTTCCGATGGGAGCTTCGATAGTTCCCTTCGACTGACCCAGGTGTCCATCTACCAGTGCCAGATACGTTTTTTTTAATGAACTTGGATGAGGGGCGGCAAGCAGGGAGTGGCTGTAGGCATGTTTGGCGATCAGGACCAGTCCCGACGTATCCCTGTCGAGACGGGTGACAACATGGATCGTACTCGGAATTCCGTTCTGCTGATAATAAGCGATGATGCCATTTGCGAGTGTGATATCATGGTTCATCGAGGGCATGATTGCAAGGCCTGCTGGTTTATCGATAACCAGCACATCCTCATCCTCATAAACGATAGACAGCTCCATCTCGACCGCTTCCAGCCGCTTCGCTGGTTCCACAGCCGGAAGAATCACTTCCAGTTCGTCTCCAGCTGCAAGTTTTTTTCGTACCGTAACAGCTATTCCGTTCAATTTTAATCCTTGCCCCTGCTTGATCTGTTTCAGCAATTGGCGAGAAAATGCCCGCACAGCAATCAAATATTCCCGTACGAGCATCCCCTCATGCTGCTTTGTTATTTTCCACGTCCAGCTCCAGTGCTTCATTCTTTATCATCCGCCACGAATGAATCTCTGACCCGTTTCCAAAATGGGAACGGCCGGAACCTGGCAAACCGGACTTTTTCTCTTGCAACTCGGCACTGGATCGATTTTACTTCTTTATACGTATGGGTATAGTGATCGACCGTGATCATGAAACTCTTATCTGAGGTCGGCTTCAGCAGGCAAGTATGGTGGCTTGGTAAAATCAACGGTGAACCGATGGTACGGAAGACGCGATTGTTGATGGAAGCCATTTCCGCAATCTGAATTGATTCCAGTGATGGATGGATAATGGCCCCGCCAAGTGCTTTGTTATAGGCGGTACTGCCTGAAGGTGTTGAAATACATAACCCGTCGCCGCGGAACGTTTCGAAATGCTCCCCTTTGATATCGACATCGAGCACCACGGAGCCTTCCGAGGTCTTGATGGTACATTCGTTAAGCGCTAAATATTGTCCTTCTTCTCCGCCGTTTTTCAGCCGGATAATCAGCTCAAGCAATGGATATTCGACAACCTGGAAAGGCGTACGTGCGACATCGATGATCAGCTTTTCCACTTCATCAGGAGTCCAGTCGGCATAGAACCCCAAGTGTCCGGTATGTATCCCCATGAAGGCTGTCTTGTCCAGCCGATGATTGTAGTTATGAAAAGCTTCCAGAAATGTTCCGTCACCGCCAACAGATATCACGATTTCCGGTTCTTCATCACAATACTCCATATCAAACTCTGACAAATAATTTTTTATTTTTGAACGGATTTCATTCGAATTTTTATCGCCTCTTGATAAAACGGAAAATTTCATACGCTATGTCTGCTCCTTTCCAACTGCAGGCTGCTATTCTGGCTGATTCCCTTGTTCTTTGCGGTTAAACGCTTTCTTCGCGTCCTGTATTTCATTTTTGATTTTCGACATTTCCTCATCCAGCCGGAAGGCAGCTTCTGCGGCTCGCTTCAAGCGCGCCTTGACTTCTCCCGGAATCTGTCCGGAATATTTATAATTCAACGAGTGCTCGTTGGTCGCCCAAAAGTTCATCGCGAGGGTACGAATCTGAATTTCAGCAAGCACTTTTTTCTCGCCATGAATCGTTTCTACTGGATAGCTGATAATAAGGTGATAAGAGCGGTAACCGCTATCCTTCTTCTGAGAAACATAATCTTTTTCTTCAATGATTTCGAAATCGTGGCGGTTGTGGAGCATATTGGCAATGACATAAATATCATCGACGAATTGGCAGACGACCCGCACCCCTGCGATATCCTGGAGTTCCTCCTCGATATTAGCCGGGTTAATCCCACGGCGTTTCATTTTTTCAATAATGCTTGTTCTGGGCTTGACGCGACCGGTGACAAACTCAATCGGTGAATGCTCCAGTTCATATTCAAATTGGGCACGCATCCCTTTCAGTTTCACTTTCAATTCATCAACCACTTGGGTATAGGGTGCCAAAAACACTTCCCAATCCATCTTTTCCTCCCCACCTTTAACCATACATCTATGTAGTAAATATGTGATATTAAGTACCCATTCATTGTATCATAAATTATTACAGGAGATAATCTTTGCAATCAACAAGCTCCCCCTTCATAATGATTGCAGAGCGCTGGAGGGATAATATGAACCAGGAAATCGAAATCGAATTCAAAAATATGCTGACAAAAGCAGAATATAACCGTCTCAAGACAGGTTTACCCTTTGAAAAAGCAGAGATCAAAGAGCAGATCAACCATTACTTTGAAACAGACAATTTTGATTTGAAAAGCAAAGGAGCCGCCCTGAGGATCAGGGAGAAAAATGGCAGCTATACACTGACCTTGAAGCAGCCCCACCCTGAAGGTCTCCTTGAGACCCATGCGACATTGACAATGGCTGAATTTGAAAGCTGGATCGCCGGTAACCCGGTCGAAAAGGAAAATGTCAACCATCAGCTCAAGGAGATGGAGATCGACTACCTTGCATTGAAATATTGGGGTGAGTTGAAAACGAATCGGCAGGAAATCGACTATCAGGACACCCTGCTGGTCTTAGACCATAGTCTTTATCATAATATAGAAGATTATGAGCTTGAACTGGAAGCGACAAACCGGGCACATGGCGAAAAGGTATTCTACCAGTTACTCAACGACCATGAAATTCCGGAGCGCGATACCGATAATAAGATCAAGCGATTTTTCCAGGCAAGGACCTGAGTCACATTATTTGAAGGCCATGCGCGGCGTTGCTACAATGAATAACAAGCAGAAAGGGTTCTGATCATGAGTGTACCAGGAACAATTTATGAAGCGATAGGCGGACAGCAAGCGGTATTCAAGCTTGTCGATGCCTTTTATGCAAGAGTGGGCAGCCACCCGGATTTAATACCGATCTTCCCGGATGACCTTACAGAAACCGCCCGGAAACAAAAACAGTTTCTGACCCAATTTTTCGGCGGACCAGCCTTATATACAGAAGAACATGGCCATCCGATGCTGCGGGCAAGGCACCTCCCTTTTCCGATCACACCGGCACGAAGGGATGCCTGGCTGGATTGCATGGCCGCAGCACTCAAAGAAGCGAATATTGAAGAGCCATACCGCACGGCGATTTTCGAACGTCTGACCATGACAGCCAATCATATGATGAATACACCAGAGGATGAGAAAGGAGAATCGATGTGAGTTGGAAAGCTACTGGAGCATCCCAGGAACAATCAAGTGCCCAGTTCGGTTTTTTCGATCTTTTGAAACGGCCATTGGAGCTCTACCTGTTCGTAGATCCCCTATGCCCGGAGTGTTGGTCCATCGAGCCGATCATCAAAAAGCTCACCATCGAATATGGACGCTTTTTTACAATAAAACCGATCATCAGCGGAAAAATGACCTCCCTTCATAAAAAAAGCGTAGAGAAGCCTTATCATTTGAAAAAAGAATGGGATAAAACAGCCAACCGGACTGGCATGTGCTGTGACGGGGACATTTGGCTGGAAAACCCTGTTTCTTCTCCGCTCATCACATCACTTGCGATCAAAGCAGCGGAACTGCAAGGGAAAAAACCAGGCATGCGATTCCTGCGGAAAGTCCAGGAATATGTCTTCCTCGATAAGAAAAACATTTCCGACGAGGAAGTATTGGTAGAATGCGCAGAAAAGAGCAAGCTCGATGTCGACGAGTTCCGAAAAGACCTTTATTCCGATACCGCCCGGCGTGCACTACAATGCGATTTCAAGCTGACAAGGGAAATGGATGTCGAATCGATTCCTGCTCTCGTATTGTTCAGCCAATCGGAAGAGGATGCGGGATTGAAAATTTCCGGTTCTTACCCTTATGAAATTTACGTAAATGTGTTGAAAGAGATGCTCCAGAAAGACCCGAAACCGTCCAGGAAACCGTCACTGGAAGCGTTCATGCAGCATTACAAATTTGTCGCAACCAAAGAAATCGCCGTCGTCTATGACTGGACCGAACAGCAGACAAAACGGGAAATGAAAAAACTCGTCTTGAAACAAATTGTCAAAGAAATACCAGTCAAATATGGGGTATTCTGGAAATACCAGCCCACTGAGCAACAATCTTAAAAGCGGCTGTCTCAAAAGGGTCTGACTTAATTGCAGACTTTCATTTTGAGACAGTCGCTTTTTTCTCTTTAACATAAGAGAAAGCATTTATTTTCCAAAGAGCTAGTGTTATGATATTTTCCGTAGTCTATTTGTTAAGTAAAGGAGTGAACATTGCTCTGGATATAAAAAAAGCATTACCTATTTTATTCGCAATCATGTTTCTAGTGATGGTCGGTTTTGGGATCATCATACCAGTCCTTCCTTTTTACGCAGAAGAGATCGGAGCGACCCCTACAGAGTTAGGGTTACTAATGGCTGTTTACTCCTTGATGCAGCTATTATTCGCCCCCATGTGGGGAAGGCTTTCTGACCGGATCGGCCGGAAGCCGGTGATCGCGACAGGGATTGCAGGCCTGGCCCTTTCTTTCTTCCTCATGGCGCTGTCAACGCAGCTCTGGATGTTATTCGCCGCAAGAATTATCGGTGGATTCTTATCATCTGCAAACATGCCGACTATCATGGCTTATGTCGCTGATATCACATCAGATGAAGATCGCGGAAAAGGCATGGGAATCATAGGAGCGGCCATCGGTCTCGGGTTTGTATTTGGACCGGCTATTGGGGGAGTCTTTTCCAAAACCAGCCTGGAAATGCCGTTTTACATAGCTGGACTTTCCTCGCTGCTGACCTTTTTACTGGTCGTATTCGTATTGAAAGAATCATTGACAGAAGAAGCAAAAGGCCGTCGAAGCGGCAAAAGAGCCCCGCTAAGGCAAGCTTTGAACGGGCCGAGCTCGATGTTGTTCTTCTTACAATTGTTTGTATCCCTGTCGCTTTCCGGGCTCGAGGCAACTTTTGCATACTTCGCTGCTGAAAAAGCCGGCCTTGGTACAGTAAAGCTGGGCTACATATTCATGATCATGGGCTTTGCAGGAGCTATAGTACAGGGTGGCCTGGTCGGGAGACTTACAAAAAAATTCGGTGAACCCTTCGTTATTCAACTCGGAATCGTCGTATCCGTCATCGGCTTCGCTTTAATCTTATTCGTACGGGATTTTGTCACAGCGGCGATCTTCCTGTCTATCTTCGGTATCGGTAATGGGGTCATCCGTCCAAGTGTATCAGCTTTACTGACTAAGCAAACGCAGTCAGGATACGGAAGTGCCACCGGGCTGTTATCATCGTTTGATTCGTTGGGAAGGATTGTCGGTCCTCCTCTTGGAGGATGGCTGTTTTCCGTCGCCATCGGTTTGCCCTACATTTCAGGAATCGCTTTATCGTTAATCGCGTTAGGATTATTCCGTATATATGTAAGACGTTCCAAACAGCCCTTATCAGCAGTGTAACGCAGCAATGCACTTACTTTCATAGTCCACTATCGAATAAACTTTCAAATGAAAGGCAAACTCTATTATATTACGAGTTTGCCTTTTTCAATTCCTTTGCTTCTGCTCATCACATATTAATTTTGTTTTGATGATACCTTACCGGAAACAAGTATGAGGTGTAAAAGAAAATAACTAACCTCGTAAAAGCATCTAAATTTCTACTTCTACATTTTCTTGCTTTCCTGAAGTAATTTGGATTTTCCGGTTCTTTCCCATTCTTCTACTGTTTCATATGCTCTTTCAGGAGAATACCCTTTCCCTACGAGAACACCCATTAGAATAAACTCTTGCAAAACGTGGGTAGCATTTATTCCTTTTTCCACGTCTTCTAATCCTTTTTTCACTAAAAAATCCGTGTACTGTACCCATTCATCTGGCGTTCTTCCAGAAACAACTGTCCTCCTGCGGCTATGCCCATGTTCTGCTTCCACTGCCATTGCCTCCGCTTTTGTTGCATGTACAGTCCCGAATGGATGATTGGGAGGCGCATAGATCGAGTAAAGTTTTAATGGAATATCACCTGTATTGGTTAGATTATGGCAGGTTCCAGCAGGAATCACTATTGCAGAATTTTCCCTTGCATTTCTTTGAAAGTTTAAATTATCTTTACTCTTTCCCATTTGGACAGTCCCCTGACCTTGTTCAATACGTAAGAACTGATCGACATCAGGATGCATTTCCAAACCGATGTCTTCACCTGGATTAAGGCTCATTAATGTAACCTGGAAATGACTTCCCGTCCACAGCGCCGTCCGAAATGTATCATTTTGCATCGTTGCTTCTTTAATATTAACGACAAATGGTCTTGGTCCATAATCAGCTAAAGTAATTCTTCCATCGTCATTAGGAGAGCAGTTAAATCCATTAGCATGGTTATCGTGAGGATAAGGCCAATATTGTCTTCCATAGTTATGCATTGGCACATTTACATAATAAGGATATAGATATGGAGACGGATAATAAGGAACATAGGACATGTTTTTCATCAATCCTTTCACAATTTTATAAACATCCTATGCACCAGTTCAGAGAGTGTCCTTTTTAAAGTTCCTTTTCTGTTTTTCTTACCGGACTTCCTCAAGGAATTTAACCGCTTTTTGGCAAAAAAATAACCAGCATGGCGGCTGGTTATCAAGGTCCTTTATAAATAAAGGAGGATGGGAGAAAGTGGTCCCTATCAAACTGTTGGGGGGTTAATGGGATTTCTTTCACATCTATAATATAGCAAGCAGCAAGCGTTGATGCAATACACTTGTTCAATGTTTCACGAGTTTGTCACAAGTGTTCTATCTTCCTGTCACTAACATAAAATTTTAGTAAGGAGGGTTGGCCATGAAAATAGCTGTAATCATAACTTTCGCTGTCCTGATGCTGGTTGCCTTTTTAATGAATCTATTCGGGCTGATGCGTCTCTATCCTATTTATATCACCTCACCCCTGTTATTTCTGGTGATTTTCTTAGCCATTAAAAGTTTGTTCCATCGTAAAAAGTTCAAAGGTTTCAAAAGTTTTCATTAACTAAGGCTGGTGATAGCTGCCATCACCAGCCCCACATTCATATCTAACCGACTAACCTCTTTCTTCTTAAAAATCCACAAAAAAAGGTTGAGATTCTTTTTGAAGGCAAAGTTCTATCCTTTTTCTGAAATTGTTCCAGGTCACTTTCTCTAACGCTTTTTCTATTGGAAAAAAACCGACATCTAAAGCTTCTGGGGTCGTTGTCAGTTTCCCTCCAACAGGCTTCCCGATAAACAACGTATTGCAGATACCCCGCTTCACATTTTGAAAAACGCCACAAAATCTGGTCACTTCAATTTCCAATCCGCATTCTTCCTTTGTTTCCCTAATTGCCGCTTCTATAAGTGATTCACCTATTTCCACCTGACCGCCTGGCATTTCCCAGCCCCGTTTCGGTCCTTTAATCAATAGCAGTTCACCTTCGTCATTCAATACAATTGCTGCAGCAGAAACAATATGCCTTGGTGGCTCCATTCCCATCTCCCCTTATGTATAATAATTGATTTTTTGATCCTCTTCATAATTATTCCAAACTAAGTTAATTATCTCAATACAAAAGAGCTTACCTGTCAGATAAGCTCTCGTGAACTAAATGTTTTTTAGCGATAAGCAGAAAGTTTATCCCGATCAATCACGATTGGCGGCTGTTCCATCCACCCGTTATCTATCAGGATATTGGCTCCATCTTCTACATACAAAGAGACGTCCAGAAGACACCGTGCATACAAGGCTCCGATATCTTTTCTCCCGTTAAGAGAAGCGCCATTAGCATATTTTCTTATTTTCATCGAAAACATATCAATTTTATGGAATACCATCAGTTTGTCAGAAAACGGCGGGATTGTGGATGGTGTCACCAAATGATCAAGCAGGCCAGGGGCAGCAATATTATCCTTCTTCAACTTATTGGTAAACTTATCAATATGGCTGACATTGATTTTCTTGCCGCGATTCAAAAACTTCACTACTTTTCGTTCCCGTGCACCCTGGCTGAAGCCAAGAATCAGTGCTTTGCTTGTGATATCATTGTGAAGGTTATCATATAAATGAGCTACTTCCATACCATGGAGCGGTCGCACGTTTCCTAAATAGCCATGCAAAAAGTTTTGCCGACTTACAAAATCCACCCCCGCCGGGCTTGGTGCCGCTGGAGCATTCCCTAATACCCCTTTATCTGTCAATAAATCGTGGACATCTGTCATCAGCTTTATTGTCTTTTTCATACTGTCCACAAAAAAGTCCCGCGTATCTTTTCTGGTCATGACCGGAACGGCCGCGCTATATATACTTATACCTGCCTTCGCGAGGTACCTCAGATAATGTAAATAAAACTCATCATAAAATAAACGTGGCGCGTCGAGGTTGACGTCCTCTTCGGTAAAACCGACCGGAATGGGAAATTCAGCTTCCGTAAACATTCGTTTGATATCCTTCGTGAATGAGTTTGTTAAATCCAGGGCACTTTCTACTACCTTCTTAATCTCAGCATCTTCCACATGGCGAAGGAAGTAACTGAGCACGCACCTGCCCATCGTATTTCCCTGGTATACTGCCCAGAGCTTGCCCATTTCCGCCGAAGTAAGCTGGTTAATGTAACGTTCTTTTTCTTCTTGTTTTTGCCTTTTCATGACATGTTACTCCCTTCCTCATAATGGGAGTTATCCCTGTTATCCGCCGCCTCCATTATGTAGTCTTGCTCCTGGGAGGAGGTAATCGCCCGTTTTAAAGAACGGAGGGTCTTGCGCCAAAAAATAATCCACTTTCTACGAATATAAAACGACCAGTATTTAAATTTATTGTTTCGCATGCTCCACAGTAATAATAGCAATATAATAATGATACCTAGTGAAAATTTCCGCACATCAAACTCTCCTTTCCCACTACCCGTTGTATCTATTATTAGCAGTTAGCCAACATTGTATGTACAAAAAGATGCGTAATGTGCGTGAAACCCTTTCAAACATTTCATAACTTTACACCTATAAGAGGGTGCTCATCTGCGTCATTAGAAAAACTTGGCTTATCGCCAAGTCTTTATGGCGAAAGCCTAAGTTTTCTTATACTTTAATCCTTTAACAAAGTTAAACTTTCTTAAAGTATAAAAAAATGTTCAAGATGGAATGAATACTCCACCTTGAACATTAAACCCCGAATAAGATTTCCCTTACTTCAATAGTTCTTCCATTTCATTCAATTTTTCCTCAAAAACATCCAACGCTGCAAGAATCGGCTCTTTGGACGTCATGTCTACTCCAGCCTGTTTTAATACCTCAATCGGATAATCGCTGCTTCCTGCTTTCAAAAACTTCTTATAACGCTCGACTGCAGGTTCTCCTTCTTCAAGAATCTGGGCAGCAAGGGCAGTAGCCGCGGAATAACCCGTCGCATACTGGTAGACATAATAATTGTAATAGAAATGCGGAATACGTGCCCATTCCAGTCCGATTTCATCATCGATAACAACATCATCACCAAAATATTTCTTATTCAAATCATAATAAAGTTCGGTCAGCTTATCAGCAGTTAATGCTTCCCCATTTTGAGCACGCACATGAATATCATGTTCGAACTCGGCAAACATCGTCTGACGGAAAACTGTACCCCGGAACCCTTCCAGGAAGTGATTCAACAAATACAGCTTTTCTTTTTTATCATCTGTCGCCTTCAATAAGTGATCGTTCAATAAAGCCTCATTACAAGTCGAAGCTACTTCCGCTACGAATATCGAATAGTTGCCATAACGATATGGCTGGTTGGCATGGGTATAGTAGCTGTGCATGGAGTGGCCCAGCTCGTGAGCCAGAGTAAACAGGTTATTGATATTGTCCTGCCAGTTCATCAGGATATAAGGGTTGGTACCATAATGTCCTGATGAATAGGCACCGCTGCGTTTTCCTTTATTTTCATCTACATCGATCCAGCGGTTTTCATAACCTTCTTTGATGATATTGACATACTCATCTCCAAGTGGCTGCAGCCCTTTGACAACCAGGTCCTTCGCTTCATCATAGCTTATGTTCATCTCGACATCTTTGACAAGCGGTGTATAGAGGTCGTACATATGAACCTCATCCAGCTCCAATACTTTTTTACGAAGTGCTACATAGCGATGGAGTAAAGGCAGTCTTTCATTAACGGCATCTACAAGGTTGTCATAGACTTTTTCCGGGATATTGTTATTATCAAGCGCGGCCTCACGTGCAGAACCGTAATTTTTCACTTCAGCATAGTAATTGTCTTTTTTCACGTTACCGCCAAGTGTTGAGGAAAAAGTATTTTTAAACTTATCAAACGTATCGTACATCGCCTGAAAAGCATTTTTACGAACGTCACGATCCTTGGACTCTAAGAAATTGATATAACGTCCATGGGTGAGATCGATTTCGTTACCATTCTCATCTTTGACACTCGGGAACGTCAAATCCGCATTATTCAACATACCGAATGTTTGCGATGGATTGGAGGCAATCTCTGAAAATCCTGCAAGTAGTGCTTCCTCTTTTTCGCTTAATACATGGGCCCGTTGACGGGTGATTTCATCAAGCGTATGCCTGTATAGCTCAAGTTCTTCTTTTTCTTCTAAGTATTTATCGATTTTACCCTCTTCTAACGATAAGATTTCCGGTACAATAAAACTCATTGCGGAGGAGATCTGGGTCAGCAGGTTCTCTGCTTTCGAGTTAAGCTCCTGATAAAAGGAATTTGTCGTATCCTGATCCGCCCGCATGTGTGCATAAGTATATAATTTTCCAATCCTGTTGGAAATTTCATCCTGCTTTACAAGCATTTGATATAACTGGTCCGCTGATTCTCCCAGCTTTCCTTTGAACGCTGTGATCTCCGGAATCATTTCTTTAATGGCTTCAAATTCTTTCTTCCATTCTTCATCAGTCGTAAAAATATTTTCAAGCTTCCATGTCCTTTCCACCGGAAGCTCTTCACGCTTTGGCAGTTCCTTGCTAGCTGTACTCATACTACTTCCTCCTTATACGCATTTCGTCACCATAAGTAATTTCTCGATAAAATAGGAAAATACCTCCTTATTTTATGATATTTTCAAGGTTTTACCCGCTTTTTAAAGAATTAAAAATAATTTCATCCTGTTTGATTGCTTCCTCGATGGTAAGCGGTGCCTTTACTTCCTGACGTTTACGGTATACTCCTGATGATACTTCTTCTGCCAGGCCAAGACGGCATAGCATTGTCAGATATTCCTGTAATGGATTAGGGTTTACGTGAACGTGCAAAAGAGGAACGATCATCTTAGCCGGTTTTATCGGGAGCAGCCCTCCAACCGGGGTTTTTAAGAATGTGTCGAGGTAATAGCGGGACTGCCAAATCCATGGTGGTTCAGTCAGTTGAATTTGGCTTGGTACGGGGAGATAAGTAATCGAAGGCAGTAATGACGGGTGATAGCTTTTGGCATACAGATACTGACGCCAGCTCTTTTCCTGCGGTGAAGTATGACCCAAAGGCCGGGTCCTTCTTTTTTTAACGAAACTTTTCCAGCCTGCAGGCATATCATTAAGGAGGAGATTGGGTTCAGCAAACACATTTTTTAAGGAAATAACCGCTAAGGGGAAATATCTGATGATGGAAAAAACGAGGTTGGAACCGCTACCCTGCAAGTGATAACCAATCATCATCTGGTCGGTGACCGGGTCGAAAAAATGAATACGGTAATCGCGGTAATGGTAGATGAAGTTCCTTTCAAAGGCGGTGAGTTGGAGGAGACCGCTCCCTTTTCTGACCACGCGATTCCCTCCAAGAATCCAGAATGGAAATATACCAATCTCATTATACTGCCTTGTGCGTTTGGCGATTTCCTTCTCTGAAATTCTGGCGCATTGATACTCGATGGCAATCCGCCTGGATTTCGTTTGTAACAATAAATCCGGACGTTGCCCGATTTCAGGCAAGTAGCCTTCCAGGACAGGATTATAACCTTGCGCTTGCAGCCATTCCCAAAGCCTGACTTTTCCCTGTTGATGATAAGCACCTTCCCCGCTTTTGCTTGATGGACAGGAACTATTAGGAAAATGGGCAAAATGCGGAACAACCTTGGAGCCAGCCCGAACCAGCACCGGGGCTTTACACTGCGGACAGAAATAACTTTCCTGATTGTGGGGAGGTATCAGTTCATGGATATGCCGACCTGGCAGTTGAATCAATTGACCCTTGTCATTTATTGCACTAAGCATATTTCACCCCCTTTATATAACTTATTCGACATCAATCGCCAAAAACCCTGCTAATCAACAGGAAAATAAGTGTGTAAGCATGGATTTCATTTTGCGCTTCATATATATTTGCCAGGCAAGCCAGTATAAACAAGGCATGGCCTACAGATAGCAAAACAAAAAAGCATACCATAGTGGCATGCTTATCAATTATAGAGGAAAGTAACTTTTTATTTGATTCAACGCATCTTCTGCAAAGATCGTTTTGCCGTATTCCTGCAGTCGGTGAATCGTAATATCCGATTCGCTTCCGTATTCTAAAATGTTGCTCAAAATATTTTCCTGCTCGTCATCATTCATATTTTCATCATTGAATTGAATATATAGATAGTAGGCATCTTCAAAATGGTACATGCTTTGCTCGAATTCTTTAACGGCCGGAAAACGGTGGCTCAATTGGATAGCATCTTCGAATTCATCAAAGCGGATCGTAAACTGCATAGGCTCCAGATCATTGCTCCAATCATTATCTTCATCTGGTGTATGCGTATCTGCTTCATTCATCTTTTCATCAAGCATTGATTCTATTTTTTCATCCACGGGCATATCGATGGTTTTACCGTTTTCAGTAGGAAGCTCGAGCTTTTGTCCATCAGAGGAAAGCTGGGCTTTTGTGACGATGACTTCCAGGCCTTTTTCCATTGCCTGAACCTGGATCCATAAGGGACCTTCAGCTTGGAAATTCTCTTTATCGTTAACTTCGTCCATCATTTCCCAGAACAGCTGCTCACTTCTGTCACGGTTATACCAAATATCTTCTCGATCAAACCCGCGTTGTTCTACATCATGGTAAGAAACATAAAATTTGATTGTGTTCTCATTTATTCTTTCGATTTCCATGCATCTCTCTCCCTTCTATATTCGGATAAGCGGAAGGGACTGCTTCACCCTCGTTGTTATTTTATAGTATACCTTACCCTATATTTCAGGACTTTAATCGCATGATTATACAGGTCAGGTACCTCTTGATTCTATTGTATGATAGCTCTGCCTTTTCTGGAAAACAAAATGCTTCATTTCCGAAAAAACAAACGAATATCACGATTTTTTAGATTATATCATCTATCTTCTCCAGGAACCACCCAATAGCAATACTCTGGTTAGTTGTCTATTCTAGCTTATTTCTAGTCATTTGTCACTACATATCAGGAGGCTTTTTTATGGAATGGGAATTGATCCAAGCAATCTTAATCATCATAGGAATTGACATTGTTCTCGGAGGGGATAACGCCATTGTCATTGCACTGGCAAGCAGGAATCTGCCAGAAAGACAGCGCAATAAAGCAATTTTCATGGGGACAGGCTTAGCTATTATCGTCCGGGTGTTTTTGACTGCCATTGCCCTTTATCTGCTGCACATTCCCTTCCTGCGCTTTATCGGGGGAATACTGCTTATTTATATCGCCATCAAACTGTTGACGGAAGAGGAAGATGAACCGAATATTAAAGCCAGTGATAGTCTTATCTCCGCAGTAAAGACCATTGTATTCGCAGACATAGTGATGGGATTTGATAATGTACTTGCCATTGCCGGAGCATCCCACGATAATATTCTGTTAGTAGCGATGGGACTGCTTGTCTCGGTCCCGATTATCATTTGGGGAAGTAAATTGATATTGAAGCTGATGGAGCGATTTCCTTCACTTGTTTATATTGGAGCAGGTATCCTAGCTTATACCGCAGCAGAAATGATCTTAGAAGAACGGCGGCTCCGTCCGTTTTTTGAGCAGTTTGATTCCCTGCATTATGTGATGCCCATTGTTATCATTTTTCTTGTCATCTCCTGGGGTTACCGTAATAATCACCCGGCTAATCAAACATAGAAAAACAAAAAAGACCGCTCCATATGCGGTCTTTTGCTATTAGTTTACCAGGCGTTGTGCTTCGCGAAGCTGGAAAGTACGAACGCTTCTTGGCAGGAAACGGCGGATTTCATCTTCATTATACCCTACCTGAAGACGCTTTTCATCAATGATAATCGGGCGGCGGAGCAGCCCAGGATTTTCCTGAATGAGATCGAAAAGATCCTTCAAAGGCATTTGTTCAAAATCCACGTCCAATTTTTGAAAAACTTTGGAGCGTGTAGAAATGATTTCTTCCGTACCATCTTCTGTCATTCGCAGAATTTCTTTAATTTCATCCAGAGTCAAAGACTCGGAGAAAATATTACGTTCTTTAAAAGGGATATTATGTTCTTCTAACCATGCTTTAGCTTTACGGCATGATGTACAGCTTGGTGAGGTATATAGAGTTACCATGGGAACTTCACTCCTCAAAAATGTATTTATCATACAAGGTTTGCATGTGCTTGCCAGTTTAAAATAACTTTAATTAACAGCCTATGTATACTATATCATAACTGTCAAGTGTTAGCTAGTAGTACTGTAAGTTTTTTATACAAAACTTGTACAGTTTCATTAATTTCCTTGTGACATTTTTAATATACCCTTTTGCACTTCCGCTAAACATCTTTTTCAAACTTTTTTTGCATCGCTTATTTTCAGTTAGCTCTATGAATTGAAAAAAGCTGTCCCCTAATAGCTTCACAGCCTTTAAGGAGCATGAAAGTTACTGATACCGCTTCCTTCCATGAAGACTGATCGCGAAGCACATATAGGGGACAACCCTGCATATTTCATTATTAAGCTTTTTCTCTTCCTAAGTCTTTCAGGATGTTTGTATTATCTGTATCTTCATCGTACGTGAGTACCTCTTCCACAGGCTCGTACGATTTGCCATAAAATTGAGTATCTTTATAAGTGTGGATTTCTTCATACATCTTTTTCATTTGTTCATAAATGTGTTCTTCAGATGCATCTTCAGGGGACCAATAGAGGATTTCCATAGAATTAGGTTCATCGGTAGCCAGAGACTTTCGTGTATATCCGATGGAGTGGGCATGCTTGAACCCTTCCCGCTGGTAGAAACGAAGACGTTTCTCCGTATCGGTATCATCATAATCGACCGGTTCAACTTCCAAGATGATCGGTTTGCCTTTATCTTTCATTTTTTGCATCAGCTTATGTCCTAACCCCTGTCCTCTTGAGGCTGCCGATACATAGACATAATCGATGAACAGGAAAGATGGGAATTCAGCATACATCAACACGTGATGCGGACCCTCATCCTTATAATAAACATCACCTTTTTCCTTTAATAATGTCTCCATATGTTCTTGTGATTTCATTTCTTCGATTGGAAAATATTGTTTCAACTTTTCATACCAATTCATAAATCTGCTCCCTTACAAGTTAGTCGTCTTTATTATAACGAATTTCTCAGTATTTGTTAAATAGCTTTTGAAAACACTTTCATTTTTACTTTTTCCAGCTTTCTTTTTTTTAACACTTCCACTAAAATAAAAGTAACCGGTAAAGGAGGGGAGCATGTGGGTGCATTAATGCTCGATATCACGTTGCTTGGTTTAGGGATAATCGGAGCGACAGCATTTCTTGGTATTGCCGTCAATGGAATAGGCAATAAGCTGTTCAGCCGGGAAAAGAAAGATGAGTTTCTCAGCAAGGCACGGTCCTATCAGGATACGTGGAGAAATGTCGGGGGAACTCCGAAATAAGCTACATAAAAAAG
>NZ_KI543236.1:42708-275620 GCF_000496835.1 Thalassobacillus devorans MSP14 | reverse complement strand
CTTTTTTATTACTTTAATGGTGTGTAATCGACACCTTTTGTATAACTGTTACCTGGATTCCAAATCAGAAATTCATTGATCCCATTCTCATTCAGGGCGCGAATCTGGGCTTCTACTTCTGCTACCCCGTATTGTTTTGCTGGGCCGGAGTAGAGCCACGGCGCTTCAAAGTCCTGAATCCATGGTCTTGATGTCGGCGGATCATCCAGCTTAGCCAACACTTCATTTTCCACTTTGGCATATTCAACCGTCAACTTATATGGCTCCATATCCGGCTTCTTTATGCCGAAATAAGAAGTCCAGTGACTTGGGTAGATCATAGACGAAATGACATCGACATTGGAGCTGATTTTAGAAAAGTTCTGTCCGATTCCCGGCGCTTCCGGAATGGTAGCGGAATATCCAAAAATATCAACAGAAACATCTACATCATAATCATGCAGTTCTTTTCTTGCATAAGCAACAAAATCTGTTACAGCCTGCACCCTTTTTTGTACCTCATCCATTTCCAGATTTGCATACTCTCCTTGATTATATTCCAATGTTTGGTCACGATTCTCGAATCCTTCCGGAAAACGTACATAATCGAATTGGATATCCTCAAACCCGAGTTTTGCTGCCATAATCGCAATTTCTACATTATACTCCCAGACTTCTTTCATGAATGGATTAACAAAGGCTTCTCCCCTGCCGTTCCTCCAGATCTGTCCATTCTTTTTAAAGGAGAGATCCGGACGCTTCTCAGCCAATATGGAATCTTTAAAGACAACCACTCGTGCAATTGGATAAATTCCCTTCTCCTCCAGCACTTCAAGCATTTTTCTCGGTTCTTTGATAAATGGCTTCGCAATATCATAATAAGGCGAACCTTCATCAGGCTTAAATGTTAAATTTCCATGGTCTTCTTTAATATCAATCACCATCGCGTTTAAATCCGTGGAACCAACAAGCTCCAGTAAGGATTCGAAACGACTGCCTCCTGCTGAATTACCCGTTACATAAATCCCCCGCACTGCATCTGGATACTCAAACGTCAGACCAGAATCATAGACGAACCGCGCTGCAGGTTTCTCGTTTTCCAATAGTTGTAATGACACTTCTCTTGCTTGCAAGTTATTCACCGGCAATGCTTCTTCTTCGCTTGATTCTTCTGCATGTGTTATATGTACCGGAACCAATACCAGAACAAAAAGAATGCTGATGAATATGAAACTCTTAAGCTGTCTTACCTTTTTTTTCATAATTGACCCTACTCCCCAAGTGTTTTCTATTTCTATTATAAAAGAGGAATCCTATAAATTGGTAGGTTATTTAGTAAAATTTTGTAGAAAATCTCAAAATATATCAAATGAACTAATTTAACCCTTTGACTCCGTTTTATCTATACACAAAAAGACAAGGCTTCATTCCGAAAACCAGGAATGAACCTTGTCTTGATTGTGTATCCGTTTTAAACAGAAACATATTCTTTTTTATAATGTTCGTATTCTTTTGTTGTACAGAGCACCCAATGATCCGGTCCAATTTCCCGGAATTCCGGCTCTTCACTTGTATCATGTTGACTTGGGTCATATTCCTCCCGGACACGGTTACGTTCGTAATCCGGATCCGGTAAAGGAATAGCAGACAATAAAGATTTCGTATACGGATGCATTGGATTCTTATATAAATCATCTGCGTCAGCCAGTTCCACAAGCTTACCGAAATACATGACGCCAATTCGATCACTGATATATTTGACCATCGACAAGTCATGGGCAATGAACAAGTATGTCAAATCATTCTCTCTTTGCAGTTTTTTCAGCAAGTTGACCACCTGGGCCTGGATAGAAACATCAAGTGCCGAAATAGGTTCGTCAGCGATGATGAAACTCGGATCTACAGCCAAAGCACGGGCGATTCCGATTCGCTGCCGCTGTCCGCCACTGAATTCATGCGGATAACGGTTCGCATGTTCCTTGTTCAAACCCACTGTCTCCAGGAGGTCATGCACACGCTTCTTGCGCGCTTCTTTTGTTTTGACCAACCCGTGGATATCCAAGCCTTCTGCAATGATATCTTCTACTTTCATACGAGGGTTCAAGGATGCATAAGGATCCTGGAATATCATTTGCATTTCACGGTTGAATTGCTTCAGATCTGCTTTATTCTTTTTATCGTGTACATTGGTTCCATTGAATATGACTTCACCATCGGTTGCATCGTATAAACGGATGATTGTCCGGCCTGTTGTTGATTTTCCACATCCGGATTCACCTACAAGCCCAAAGGTTTCTCCTTTATAAATATCAAAGGTCAACCCATCGACTGCTTTTACGACACTGTGACGCCCGGTTTTGAAATGCTGTTTTAAGTTTTTGATTTCGACTAATTTTTCTCGACTCATGAGCGATCACCTTTCGTTTTAAGTTCAGCCTCTTGAGCAAATCCTTGCATTCTGCGTTGAATGGTAGCAGGAGGCTCAACATCCGGGGCATGCTCGTGCAATAGCCATGTTGCGGCATAATGCGTGTCAGACACCTTGAACATTGGCGGCTGCTGTTCAAAGTCGATTTTCATCGCATAATCATTCCGGGCTGCAAACGCATCCCCTTTCGGTGGAGCAATCAAGTCCGGTGGTGTACCAGGAATGGCATATAAATCTTCATCAGCACTGTCCAAAGAAGGCATGGAACCAAGCAGTCCCCATGTATATGGATGTTTTGGATTATAGAAGATTTCATCAACGGTCCCAATTTCTACAATTTTACCTGCATACATGACCGCTACCCGGTCGGCCACATTGGCAACAACGCCAAGGTCATGCGTAATGAAGATGATGGATGAATCTGTTTTCTTCTGGATATCTTTCATCAACTCTAAGATTTGTGCCTGTATCGTTACATCAAGTGCGGTAGTCGGTTCATCGGCGATGAGAAGCTTAGGGTTACAAGCCAGTGCAATCGCCACCACGACACGCTGACGCTGTCCGCCAGAGAATTGATGCGGATATTGATCGACACGGTTAGCTGCATCTGGAAGGCCTACCAGTTCCATCAATTCAATCGCACGCTTTTTCGCCTGGGCCCGGCCCATCTTCTGGTGCTTGATGAGACCTTCCATAATTTGATTTCCGATCTTCATGGTTGGATTCAATGACGTCATTGGATCCTGGAAGATCATTGAAATATCCTTACCTCGGATTTTCTCCATTTGTTTTTCACTTAGTTTAGCTAAATCTTTATCTTCGAAAAGGATTTCCCCTTCTTTGATACGACCCGGAGGCTGAGGAATCAGACGCATCAATGCTTTCGTCGTCACCGACTTGCCTGAACCAGATTCTCCGACAATCGCCAGGGTTTCTCCTTTGTGTACATCAAAACTTACACCTCTGACAGCCTGGACTTCTCCTCCGTAGGTGTCAAAGGATACACTTAAGTTGTTTACCTGTAGAAGTTTTTCCATTTGGTATTCCTTCCTCCTATTCACGCATCTTCGGATCAAACGCATCCCGCAGTCCATCGGCCAATATGTTGAAGGCAACCATAATCATGGAAATGATGATTGCAGGGAATATCAGCACGTGTGGGTTGGTCTGCAATGACTTAAACCCGTCATCGATCAATGTTCCCAAGGATGCGACCGGGGTTGGAAGCCCTAACCCGATGAAGCTTAAGAATGCTTCAAAGAATATAGCACTTGGAATCGTAAACATCGTATTGATGACGATCAAACCAGTAACATTCGGTACAAGGTGTTTTTTCAATATTCTGCTGTCTGGTGATCCGAGTGTTCTGGAGGCAAGTACAAATTCCTGATTCTTCAATTTCAACACTTGTCCCCGTATGATCCGTGCCATCGATATCCACCCGGTAATAGTCAGGGCAATGGTGATTGACAGGATTCCCGGTTCTAATATCAAAATCATCAGGATTACAATGACCAGGTTAGGTATCCCAACTAAGACTTCGATAATCCGTTGCATGATGTTGTCGACACGTCCGCCATAATATGCGGAGACTCCGCCATAAATGACACCAATCACCATATCAATAGCGGCTGCTAAAAAGGCGATATATAGAGAGATCCGGGTTCCATGCCACGTACGTGTCCATAAATCACGTCCAAGGCTATCCGTTCCAAACCAGAAATTATTTTCCAGTCCCTTAGCTTCATAAACATCAAGAGATGCTTCAACTTTTGCTTTTTCTCCATTTCCACCTTCATCGAGAACTTTGTATTCTATAAAATCAGCGTTTGCTGCCCCAAGCTTCAATTTTGCGACATTTTTCGCGGCATCGACAGACTCTCCCTCTATTACGGTCGACTCCATGCCATCAACACCAAGCCAGCTGATGTTTTCAAGCACAGGAATTTTAGGGGGTATATAGGAGCGACCTAAGTCCTGTTCATAAGGAGTGAATTGGTTCATATAAGGTCCCAATATCGCCATGATCACTAAGATAATCAGTGTTACAACTCCTGCCATCGCTCCAAGGTTCTTACGAAGCCGATTAAAGGAGTCCTGCCAGAAAGACAAACTTGGGCGAGTAATTTTCTCGCTTTCCTCTCCCCTACGATCGGCAGGGACAAAAAGATCTTTTGATGGTTTTGTGTTATCCATAATTTATTTCTCTCCTTCGGCAAGTCTAATTCTAGGATCGATGAGACCATAGAGGAGGTCGATGACTAAAATGATGAAAATGAAAAAGAAAGAGAAGAATAGCGTTGTACCCATAATGATCGGAAAGTCATTAGTCGTTATTGAGGTAACGAACTGCTCACCAATTCCAGGTACTGCGAAAATCTTCTCAATAACCAAGGTCCCAGTCATTAAAGCTACTGCCAGAGGACCCATTACGGTTACCAAAGGAATCAACGCATTACGTACCCCGTGCTTAAAGACGACCCCAAATTTGTTCACACCTTTTGCACGCGCAGTCTGTATAAAATCAGATCCCAAAACTTCTAACATTTCTGTCCGCATAAAACGGGCTGCAATTGCAATCGGGAACATCGCCAAAGCTACGGTCGGCAGTACCGTGTGTTGCCATGTACCCCAAAGCGCTACCGGGAACCAGCCTAATTTAAGAGCAATGAAATATTGCAATAGACCTGCGAAAATAAATGATGGAATCGATTTTCCAATAACAGCCACAAATGTGGACGAATAATCAAGAAAGCCATTATGATAGATAGCCGCTACTAATCCAAGCAGCATACCTATGATAGTCCCAATAATCAGAGCCTGTGCTCCTAGTTGCATGGAAGGACCGATACGATCCATAATGATGTCTGTAACTTCCCTGTTATCAAACTGGAATGAAATCCCTAAATCTCCTACAGCTAAACCACCCATATATTTCAAATACTGGATTGGTACTGGGTCATTCAAACCGTACTTTTCAAGAATGATCTCTTTTTGTGCTTCAGACAATTTATCTTCCATGGTCAGTGGTGTACCAGGCAGCATTTTCATTAAGAAAAATGAAAAAGTCGCGATTATAATCAGCGTCAACAACATGTAGATTAGTCGTTTGGTGATATAACGAGCCATTCTTGCCCACCTCCTATATTTATAAGTGTTTTCTTATTATTATAAATAACTGAATATTGATTATTATCAGTTATATTTGATGGCAGGGAAAAAGAGAGCATATGCCAACAACATGGTCATATACTCTCTCCCCTCCGAGTCAGCTATATTCGATTATGAAAAGCTATTACTCTTTATCAATATAAGCATACTTGTAAGTGTAGTCAGGTCCCATTGGGTTAGTGATTACACCCTTAACGTAAGGTTTCCAAAGCTTCGCAACAGCACGTTGATATAGAGGAGCTAGTACTGCATCTTCTTTGATCAACATTTTTTCAGCTTCCAGGAATGTTTCGAAACGCTTAACCGGCTCAAGAGCAAGCTCGTTGTTAGCTTTTTCGATAAGCGCGTCATACTCTTCGTTGGAGTAACCAGTCTTGTTGTTTCCGCCATCTGTTACCCACATGTTCAGGAAGGTGTTCGGATCAATATAGTCAGGGCCCCAACCGGAGTTTTGCAATTCATATTCCATTTCAGTGTCCAGACGCAGACGCTCTTTAAATGGAACCGGCTTAACATTTACAGTCAAACCTTCAAGCTGCTCCAATTGGTTCTTCAAGTAAGCATCCATCTCTTTAGCAACTTCAGAGTCACCGCCAAGAAGTTCAAGTTCTACTTTATCTTTTCCAAGCTCTTCTAGAGCTTTCTTCCAGTGTTCCTGTGCTTTCTCTACATTATGCTCAACAAGTGGACCGTTGATTTCACGGAAGTCTTTTCCACTTTCAGGATGTTTAGCAAAGTTTTGAGGAATGTCACCTACAGCTGGAAGGGATCCGTTAGCAAGGATGACATTAACCAGGTCTTCACGGTTGATTACAGATTGAATCGCTTTACGTGCATTAACATTGCCAAGCACTTCATGTTGCTGGTTCATCTTCAGGTAGAAAAGTACTGGTTCTTCTTCTGTCTTCAATTCTTCGCTGCCAGCTTTTTGCTGTACGAATTCACCACTAAGGGCAGCAGCATCGATCTCGCCAGAATCATAAAGGTTTACACGTGTAGAAGTTTCTTTAACTACTTTTACATTAATCTTTTCAAGGTTTACATTTTCTGCATCCCAGTAGTCCTTGTTCTTTTCAAGAGTCCAGCCTTCTTCGTGCTTCCATTCAGTCATTTTGAATGGTCCGTTGGCTAGGATTGTGTCAGCTTCAAGAGCAAACTTATCGCCTTGCTTTTCAACAAAGTCCTGGTTCAACGGCAGGAAAGTACCGAAAGCAGTCAAGGACAAGAAATAAGGGATCGGCTTTTCAAGTTCTACTTTCAATGTGTAATCATCTTCTGCAGTTACACCAAGCTTATCCACTGGCATCTCGCCTTTAGAGATAGCTTCAGCGTTTTTGATAACGCCGTTCATCATGTATGGACCATACTCGGAACCAGTGTCCGGGTTAACAGCACGCTGCCATGCATATACGAAATCATGTGCTGTTACAGGGTCACCGTTTTCCCAAGTTGCATCTTCACGTAATTTGAAAGTCCAGGTCAAAGCATCTTCACTTTGTTCATGGCTTTTTGCGATAGCTGGTTCCAGTTTAGCATTTTCACCCAGGCGATAAAGCCCGTCCATTGTAGAACCTAACCATTGGAATGCAACGGCATCAGTTGCCATGGAAGGATCCATTGTTGGAATCTCGGCAGAGTCAGTGATGTTCAATACTTGTTCTCCGCTAGGCTCGCCTTCTGCACCTTCGCTTCCTTCATTACCTTCACTTTCATTTTTTTCTTCTGTATTCCCTTCGCTGTTGCCACCGTCGGCGTTATTATCGCCGCCGCCTGAGCAAGCTACCAGGAACATGCTTAGAACTAATGCTAGTCCAAGCAATAACCAATTTGTCTTTCTCATGAAAGAATGACCTCCCCAAAAATATAATTTTCTAAATATTAACGCAGATGATTAATCTACAATACGAATTATACAAGTTTTCTAACTATTTTGCATTAATATTTTTTTGATAAAATTGTAAGAACCTTGTCATTATTACATTCTTGTGGCATAAAATAGGCTAAATTGCCTATTTTATTTTACGAAGGTCCTACATGAAGACGGTGTATTTTTACATATGAAATAGTATTTTTACAATTCATGCGGCAATAATTACTTTTAATTTCATACTTGTTATATTCCTGGTTGAAATTTACTTTTTTCTCAAGTGCCTGCAGATTCAAAAAAACATGCTATAATAAAAGAAGTATTTTTAAAGAAAGGATGTGCCTACTTCTAATGGTATTAAAAAATAAGTGGGTGTTCTTATTCATTAATTTTTCAGTGGTGACACTACTATTTTTTATGCGGGCACCTGTGTACGACTTGTTCCATTATATTAACCAGACCTTCTATATCGCCTTCTTCTACCTTTTTGGCGGACTTCTTTTGTGGGTGATCCGAGGGGGCTTTTTCGATTCCATAACGTATAGTTTTCGCAGATTCTACCATAGAGTAGCAAAGACAGCAGATTATATGGAAGATTGGAAAAAGAAGCCGCTTCCTTCTCAAACCGTCGACGGTAGAGTTTTAAAGTTCTTTTTGTTTCAGGGAATTTTAATGAACCTTGGAATGTTTGGTATGCTTATTTATTACTATCAGCTTTGAACAACTGATTGTTGCAACCTGGAAAAAGTTTATTTATAATTTGTTCCATAGGAATATTTACACGCGATGAAAAAGTATAGTACCGGACTTCACTGTTTTTCAGAGAGGCTGTGGTTGGTGGAAACAGCTGACAAAGGTTACCGGGAATTGGGCTTTGGAGCTTCGTCTCAGACGACGTACCCCTGCGTTAAAGGGCAAGTGATTCCGCATAGTGCGGAGTAACAAGGGTGGTACCACGGTTCATTCGTCCCTTCTATTATAGAGGGAGAATGGCCTTTTTTTATTGGTATAACACTGCTGCTTCCAATCAATGAAATAACTTTATCAAAAACAAAGAATAAATTAAATGAGGTGTAGACAATGAAGACAATTTTTTCAGGAATTCAGCCAAGTGGAACATTGACACTCGGCAACTACCTGGGAGCGATGAAACATTTCGTCGAACTCCAGAAAGACAACCATTGTTACTTCTGTGTGGTCGATGAGCATGCCATCACTGTCCCTCAGGACCGTTTGAAGCTGCGTGACAATATCCGTTCATTGGCAGCTTTATACCTTGCGTCCGGTATCGATCCGGACAAATCCACGCTATTCATCCAGTCGGAAGTTTCTGCTCACACCCAGCTTGGCTGGATGCTCCAATGTGTCAGCTATATCGGTGAATTGGAGCGAATGACGCAATTCAAAGACAAGTCTCAAGGAAAAGAAGCAGTTTCCTCTGGACTGTTGACCTATCCGCCATTGATGGCTGCCGATATTCTTCTATATAAAACAGACATTGTGCCAGTAGGTGAAGATCAGAAACAGCATTTGGAGCTCACCCGTAATCTGGCGGAGCGCTTCAATAATAAATATAACGATATATTCACCGTCCCGGAAGTAAGCATTCCGAAGGTTGGTGCCAGAATTATGTCACTTCAGGATCCAACCAAAAAGATGAGTAAATCTGATGAAAACCAAAAAGCTTATATTTCTATGCTCGATGAGCCAAAAAAAATCGAGAAAAAGATCAAGAGTGCTGTCACTGATTCGGAAGGCATTGTAAAATATGATAAAGAAAATAAAGCGGGGATTTCCAACCTGCTTACCATCTATTCTACCTGTACCGGAGAAAGTGTGGAAGCATTGGAAGCGAAATACGAAGGTAAAGGCTATGGGGAATTCAAGCAGGACGTTGCAAATGCCGTGATTCTGACACTTTCCCCTATCCAGGAGCGTTACCATGAACTGATTGAATCTAAAGAGCTGGACGATGTACTTGATAACGGAGCAGATCGTGCTAATCATGCCGCAGAAAAAATGCTGCAAAAAGCGAAAAAAGCGATGGGACTGGGTCGCGTCAAAAAGAAGAAATAGAAAAGTAAAACCAGAATTGAAGGCGAACTTCAATTCTGGTTTTTAATTCCAGCTTCCGCTTTATGATTTTCTAATTCCCAAATTTTTTCAAAGAATGGCTGCCCCTTGATGATTTTTCCGCATAACTCCTCGTGAGCACGGCTCCACCCCGGCGTCGTTCCTTCATATAGTTTTTGCCAGGCTTGTTCGATCGTATATTCTTTTACCATCGGATAATGGCTTGGTTCCCACTCAGTGAGCCAATAACGTATTTCTTCCGGGTTATCGGTATGCTGCAATTGATCCAGCGCCATCATCAGCAATTGTTTCAATTGTCTTTCCTTCCTCGTAAGCCCAAGCATATATTCTGGAGACAAGGATAATATGTGATGTTCCTTTTTCGCCAAGGAAGAGTCCCAGTCATATTTATTCGGTTTTTGTCCTTCAATCATTTCAAGCGCTAATCTTTCCTGGCGTGGAATCAGCCTGCTCTTACGGACTGGCAGTGTATAGCCCAGCGTATCGAATGCAAGTACAGAGTGTCCATTGGTAACGATAGCGGCATAATCGAGCGACTTACGCTCCTGATTTTTTCTCAAGTAAGCTCTTCTATGGATGGATTCTAACAAACTGATCGGCAAATCCTGTAAATCATTCTCAATAAACTGGTACAAATCATTAGTTATATACAATAGCGGAGCCTGATCCAGGAGTTCTATCCCATCTTCTTTCCGCCACTCATGAAATGGAGAAACGTTGTATCCGTTCTCCTCCCCTTCGAACCAGTTCACCCAAACATCATGTAAATATAACATACCCGGTACTCACCTTCCATCCCTTAGTTTCGTTTGCCATCAGTATGACCAAATCTGGAAGTTTTATTCTCCTTTTGGAATTATTAACAAGGGGATTGTCCAATTTTCAATGTCGTAAGCAGCATAAGAATAATACCGATAGGAAATAACCAGCACTCACTGCGTGTCTGGACAAACTGAAGGTACTCAATCCAGGTGAAGCCCGCTGGAAGCAGATTCATATACGAAATCAATGATATTCCACCACTTACAGTGAAACCGAAGCCTACTAAAAAAACGAACCAATAAAAGATATCCATCCCTCCAGCCTGTCCATTTTTTGTTAAATATATGAGCCAAACGCTATTAACATGACATGAAAACGATATCATCCGTAAAAACTATTTACTATCTAGGCTATACGCGGTAAATTAATAGATAGTGGTTTTTTAAAATGAGGTGATACTTTGGTGACCACTCGTAAAGAATTTAAACAACGCAACCGGAAGAAGAGAAGGAAACGGAAAGCTTTCATTGCTGTGTTCCTGCTTTTCTTAATAATAGGAATCGGAATAAGCAGCTATGAATATATGGCAGGTAAACGGGATGCAATGGGCGAGACTGAAGGAGAACTTGAGAACAATGAATTCAAACATGAATTCCAGGGCGTTGATAATAAAGATGGAAAAACTACCGTGCTGATGCTTGGGGTCGATAAGCGCAGCAATAAAGAAACGATGCGTACAGATACCATTATGATTGCACAATATGACCCTGAAGAGAATGAAGCAAAACTGGCATCTCTGATGCGGGACACTTATGTGGATATCCCGGGTTATGGTTACAATAAGTTGAATGCCGCATTTGCTTTTGGTGGACCGGAGCTGCTTAGACAAACGATCAAAAAGAACTTTGGTATTGAAACAGAATACTATTCGATCGTCGACTTTGATGGATTTAAACAAATTGTTGATACCGTAGCTCCAGAAGGTATTGAAGTGGATGTTGAAAAGAAGATGTATCATAAGGATAATACTGGCACTATCAACCTTGAACCAGGCACTCAAAAGCTGAACGGCGAAGAACTATTAGGCTATGCCCGTTACCGTGGAGATGCTTCCAGTGACTTCGGCCGTGTCAAACGACAACAGGAAGTGATCCAGTTGATGAAAGATAAGCTTGTCTCCGCCAAGGGACTGCTTAAGGTACCAAGACTAATCGGTACGATCCAGCCCTATGTCGATACGAATATCGATTCCGGCAAAATGGTTGGACTCGCCAAAGACTTCATCTTTAATGCTCCTGATAATATCGAGACATTACGTATTCCGGTGGAGGGCTCTTACTGGAATGAAAGATACAGTCATGCCGGAGCGGTACTTGCCCACGATGAACAAAAGAACCGTGAAGCCTTACAGAAGTTTTTCGAAGTAGAAGATAGTTCTAAAGAATAGTAAAAAATGGTGCGCTCCTGTTAAGGAACGCACCATTTTTATTTATTATTCATATTTTTTGAAAACGAGGCTGGCATTATGACCGCCAAATCCAAGTGAATTACTCATTACAGCATCCACTTGCTGTTTACGGGCTTCATTCGGAACATAATCCAAATCACAATCCGGGTCTGGTGTTTCATAATTGATCGTTGGAGGCAAAATCCCATCCTCGATCGCCTTCAAGGAAATGATTGCCTCGATCGCTCCGGCCGCACCAAGCAGATGACCAGTCATCGACTTAGTGGATGACATCGCTATTTTACGGGCATGTTCGCCGAATACCTGTTTGGCTGCCATCGTTTCGAATTTGTCGTTCAATTCCGTTGATGTACCGTGGGCATTGATGTAAGAAATTGCTTCCGGACTCATACCTGCATCTTCAAGGGCCTGTTTCATCGCACGGACCGCACCTTCTCCTTCTGGTGCCGGTGCCGTAATGTGGTGAGCGTCTCCGGTCGAACCGTAGCCGACTATTTCACCATAAATATGGGCACCACGCTTCTGAGCAGATTCCAATGTTTCCATCACGAGAATTCCGGCACCTTCACCCATAACGAACCCATCGCGGTTTTTATCGAATGGACGGCTTGCTGTCTTCGGATCTTCATTAAAGGATAAGGCTTTTGCAGAAGAGAAGCCCGCAAACGACATCTTATTCATTGGTGATTCTGTACCACCAGTGATCATGATATCTGCATCCCCACGCTGGATAACTTTAAACGCATCCCCGATCGAGTTTGCACCGGATGCACATGCAGTTACGGTACAAGAGTTCATGGCTTTTGCTCCCAAAGTGATCGAAACCTGTCCGGCTGCCATATCGGGAATCATCATCGGAATGAAAAACGGGCTTACTCTCCGGTATCCTTTTTTCTGAAACTTTTCGAACTGTTCCTCATAAGTTCCCATACCACCGATACCTGAACCAATCCAGACACCTGTACGATAAGCGTTCTCTTCTGTGATTTCGAGGTCGGCGTCTTTGACAGCCATCAACGAAGCAGCTACCGCATACTGGGTAAAAGGATCCATCTTACGCGCTTCTTTTTTTTCGATGAAATCAGTCGGATCAAAATCCTTCACTTCCGCTGCCACTTTAGCAGGGTATTCATCTTTATTGATCTTGGTCATCGTATCAATTCCGGAACGGCCGGAAGTGATGCTGTCCCACATATCTTTGACATTGTTTCCTACAGGGGAAATAGCTCCGAGTCCTGTAATGACAACACGTTTATTTTCCATACCTGCTTCCTCCTTTTACTACTTGCCCCAACGCAGGGCGACTGCTCCCCAGGTCAATCCGCCGCCGAAACCGACAAGGACGACCAGGTCATCTTCTTTTATTTTACCTTCTTCTACTGCTTCAGACAAAGCGATCGGAATGGAAGCCGCTGAATTATTCCCATACTTATTTACTTTGATCGCCATTTTTTCTTCGGATATACCCAGGCGTTCCCGTGCTGCTTCCATAATGCGTATGTTTGCCTGGTGAGGGATCAGATAATCCACATCCTCTTTATTGTATCCGGCTTTTTCTACCACGTTGACCGATGCTTCCGGCATCCGTCGCACAGCAAACTTGAACACTTCACGTCCATTCATATACAGATGGTCTTCTTCATCCTGATACAAATGCTCGCCACCGGCACCATCCGCTCCCAGTTCATAAGAAAGGATGCCCTTCCCTTCACTGACAGGACCGACGACAGCCGCTCCTGCTCCGTCTCCAAATAAGACAGCTGTATTGCGGTCATCCCAATCGACGATTTTCGATAGTTTTTCCACACCTACGACTAATATATTTTTATAATCTCCAGATTCGATGAATTGCTTTGCTGTCGCTAAGCCGTACATAAAACCGGTACAAGCGGCACTGACATCCATTGCTGCAGCTCCCTTTGCTCCAAGGCGGTCCTGAATCATACAGGAAACCGAAGGGAAAGGCGTATCCGGTGTCACGGTTGCGACAAGGATCATATCCAGGTCTTCCGCCTTGACTCCGGCGTTTTCCAGCGCCCGCAAGGATGCCCGGAACGCCATATCTGATGAGTCCATATCATCGTCCGCAATCCGGCGCTCTTCTATACCTGTTCTCGTCTTGATCCATTCATCGCTCGTATCGACCATTTTCTCTAAATCTTTATTCGTGAGGACTTTTTCCGGTACAAAATGACCTGTACCTAAAATTCCAGCTTTCATATACCCATCCCCTTATGGTAGTGTCTAATACTAATTATTATGACTTGGTCCTAATTTTAATGTATAACCTATATTTTAGCAAGTATTCAAAAGTCCTGCGCCCACAAGCATCACCTCTATTTACATAGGATAATGCAGGAGGTGTCAGCTATGCCGGATAACGAAAAGAAACAGCACCCATTTGATGCTTTCATGTTTGGTAACCGCACCCGTACACGCGATACCACTACCAGTGAAAAACAAGAGGAAAGCAATTCTTTTGATTGGATGGAATTGATGAAAAACATGTCCGATACCTACCACGCCTTCAATCCCTACATCAAAAACCTATCCAAAGCGATCGATAAATTCAAAAGTGGAAGCGACAAGTAAGTGCACTTTCCAGCAGCACCTTCAACCATGGAGGTGTTGTTTTAATAGAAAAAACTGCTATTGTACGAACTCATAGACATGGATGAATGGCATCAAAAAAGAGCCGCTGCCAATTAATTAGCAGCGGCTCTTTTTTGTATTATTTCTCAGTCGGGAGCTCTCCTGTCTCGACATAATTATCTACCATGTTATTGACCTGATCCTTTACCTCTTCAGGAACATTAGGGCTGAACTTACCCATGGAAATGGCACCATCCTGAAAATCAAAAGTCAAAACCTCACCTGGAAGATTCCCTTTCATTAAACGTTCCATTGCAATCTTATATAATTTCTCCACGTGCTGGACTGTACTGGTCAACACGGTACCTTTACCGAGCGAAGACTGATCAGATACATATCCAATGGCATAATGTCCATCATTTTGTATCTGCTGGATCATTGGCGGATTGAAACCGTCGCCGGCTGGATAAAAGACATCTGTTCCTTGTTTTGCCATCCGGTCGTATAACTTCATTGCCCGTTCCGTATCATCCCAGCCACCTACAAACGAAAAGTTCACCTTCGCCTCCGGGTTGATATATTTGACACCTTCGTAAAACCCTTCCACTTCCGGCTGCCATTCATGGGCGGCAATCAACCCGACCTGATTAGATTTCGTCATACTGCCCGCTACTACTCCCCCGAAAAATCCCATCGCATCCGCGCTGAAATTCAGACTCGTGACATTTTCAGCAGAATACCCGCCATTGAAATAAACAAAATGAACTTCCGGAAAATCTTCATGTATCGATTTGAAATACTCTCCATAAATACTGCTGTGCCCGAAGATGACATTGACCCCTTTATTAACAAGCTCATCGACAGCTTTGTTTACATCGGATTGATTTTTGATGCCTTCTTTAAAGTAGACATCGACATCATACTCTTCCTTTATTTTCAACAACCCTTTATATCCTTTCTGTCCCCATGCCTGATCATGGATCGTCGTTTCCACCAGCATCCCGACAGAGCGAACTTCCCCTTCACTGAAACCAACATTGCAACCAGTCAATAGCATAATAGCAAGTAAGTTTAATACGATGGTTTTTTTCACTATAAGCACTCCTACAGCTTCACTTATCTCTTTGTTATTCTTATTTTAACTATATTTACTATTATAAGTAAATGAATTAGTAGGAATATTAACCTAATCTTCATAAATACGACGGTATTGCCGGTAATGTTCCTGTAACTGTTCTTTCAACCCTTCAATATTTTTTGTCTGCTCCGGCAAGAAAGAGCGGAAGTCACCTGCTGTTCCTTTTCTTCCTTTTTCCGAAAAGTTCTTAAAGAAAGATACAATAAAGTCTTCTATATAGATGGCATCTTCCCTATCAATCAGTTCGGAAAGCAAGAATGGGTCTGTCTGACTTATATAAATAGTCTGTTCATCCCGCGGCATCCATTCCCCGTAAAGTGGCGGAAGTTCAACCTCTGTCCCTTCCTTATTCCTGAAATCTTCCACACTATCACAAACAAACAATTCACCATAACAGCTTCTGCTGAATGCTGGCCTGACAACACTTATCACGGCTTCAATCGTTTCATTATGACAATGCCGCTCCATTTCTTCGATGGAGTGAAAATGTTGAAACCGGCTGTTACGGCCAATAAAAAAATACAAGTTCTCCTGCTTTGTATCTTCAATCGGATCAATCCCAATCACTTCATGACCTTCCGTCAGCAAATGCTGCGTTAAATGAAACCCTATCCAATGGAAGCATGCATCGATGATATACACCATGTTCGCGTCCCCCTTCGTTATTCCATATTTATTCATACCAAGGGGCAGGTTATTCAATTATTCATCGACTAAAGCGATTTCATATTTATTTTTTTTACGGGGTTTGATAAACTAATGGGAGAATGTTAAATGAGGTGAACAGATATGCGTTTCTTTTGGACTATCTTTTGGGCTTTCTTATTAAGCTCCATGATTACTTATGTAATCAGCAATATGCAAAGTTCCACTTTCAGTTTCGTCCAAGTCATTATTTTAACCGTTCTATTCTCTGGAGCTGCGATTGTGCTTGCTGAGGGGTTAATCAAGGACGAGGCTTAGTCATCCTTTTAGAAAACTAATACAAAACAGGGCTGTCTCCTGATGGTGGGAATTTCACCATTTATGGAGACAGCCTTTTGTATTCATGGTATATTAAGGTTTGCGTTTATATGTCCAAATCCGGTCCTGGTTTTTTGTTTCAGGGAAACGGTCGCCAGCCTTCAAATGGATTTGCTGCGGCTCTGTCACCATGCTCCCTGTCTCACCGATTTCCACATATACTCCATTATTCGGTGCATGATCTCCAGCGCGAAATTGGTGTCTTTGACCCATTGTGCACACTCCTTTTTATTCTATATAGTTTTATCATGTGCATCTGCCATTCTTTCATACACGTGGATAGTCATTCTCTACGTGTACAAACATAGGCTAATAATGAATTTTATCAGTAAGAAGAACATCATTGTAATTTAACCAGGAGGTTATAGATATGGAAGCAACTACGGAATTTTGGTTATTAATTAAATACATATTTTTAGGGTTGTTCCAGGGAATAACGGAGCCTATCCCAATCTCATCCAGCGGTCACTTGTCCCTATTACAGTCTGTTTTCGGGATGAACTTAGAGGGGCTACAGCTCGAAGTGCTGCTCAATTTTGGCTCATTGATCGCGGTATTGATCGTTTACCGGAAAGATATTATCCGGCTGGCACAAAACGGGATAAGCTATGCTGTCCATAAAGATGAGAAAAATAAATCGGAATTCATGTTTATTGTCTACTTGATCATCGGGACCATCCCTGCAGGAGTACTCGGACTTCTTTTAGAGGATTGGATCGGTAAAACATTCAAAGCGCCTCAATTGGTCGGGGTTACGTTGATCATTACAGGTATCGCGCTTTGGATCATCCGTAATATCCGGGGAACAAAAGGGGAAGGCGGACTTAACTGGAAAGATGCTTTAATTGTCGGGCTTGCCCAGTCCGTAGCATTGATCCCTGGGATCAGCCGCTCGGGAGCTACCATAGTGGCAGCGATGCTGCTCGGCATGAAACAGGAAACTGCCCTGCGCTTTTCTTTCTTATTATACGTGCCGGTCAGTCTGGGAACGATGGTTCTGTCAGTCGGAGATTTGCTTGAAGAAAACATTTCGCAGATGTGGGTTTTATGGACACTCGCAGTCATCGCTTCGGTCATCGCCACGTATTTCGCCTTATTATGGTTCATGAATATTATGGCAAAAGGAAATTTAAAATATTTCGCTTTCTATTGCTTTATCGTCGGTGCGATCGCGATCATGATTTTATAATGGTGTGATAAAAGTCACACCGTCACAAAAGAAAACCCTATAAGCTAAAAGAGGATGGTGGAAACCATCCTCTTTCTTTCTATCATATCTTGACGTACTTTAGGATATGATTTTAAATGAGTAATAACAACTTGCTAAAAATAACCATGCCCGACATGAATAGATAAAGGTGGGATTGTGCATATGGTAAAGCAATTGAGCAAACATTCAATATCTGAAGAGTTGAAAGAATTGCTTTCGTCCGTAGATCATGTACAAAAAATCGAAAAAAATCGATTCTTGTTCCAGGAAGGTGAAGACGCTGACCAGATGTATATTATTCAATCTGGAAGAATCCAGATCAGCAAAATTTCGCCGGATGGCAGGGAGCTCTCCCTCCGTATCTGCCAAAAAGGCGACATCATCGGGGAACTTACCCTGTTTACAGACGATGCTACTTACCTATTGAATGCAAAAGTGCTGGAAGATGCCGAAGTGGCAGTAATAAAAAAAGATTACTTAGAACGGGAATTGCTGACAAATACGGAACTAGCATTTGAATACATGAAGTGGATGAGCGAGCATTTTCGAAAGACACAAACAAAGTTCCGCGATCTTGTTTTACATGGTAAAAAAGGTGCACTATATTCCACGTTGATCCGTCTTACTAACAGCTATGGCATTAAACGCCCCGATGATATTCTTATTGATATCGCATTGACCAATCAGGAACTGGCCAATTTCTGCGGAACCTCAAGGGAAAGCGTCAACCGGATGCTCAGTGATTTGAAACGAAAAGAAGTCCTTGAGTTGGATAAAAATAAAAATAAAATCATCATCAAGGACCTTCAATATTTAAAAGATGAAATCAATTGTGAAAATTGTCCGATTGTCCTATGCAGCATCGATTAAAAGAAACCGACAGATAGAATGATAAAGAAAAACAAGGAGTTTCCTATTTCCAGAATACCGATCTGCATCGGCTTCCATTGCTTTCCATACAAATAGATGGCCCTGGCAAGGCTTGGAATGAAAGCGAACATTACCACCCATGCACCTGTAGCCAGGAACAATCCGACCACAATTACATGATAGCCCCAGGAAATCCAGCGGAATGCTGGATTTTTCTTTTCTCTGATCATGGTTTTGACAAAAAAAGCACTGCCATAGAAAAACAATATCGCAAGTAAGAATACTGACCAGGCAAGCTCGTCAATATACCCTGCCCCCAAATAGTAAGAGGCGAGCCCACTAATAGCGAAAGCGGTGATCGCTGAGAAATCATTTAAGAGGGAACGATCTTTGTTTCTCTTCCCAAACCATAAATTGATCATAAAGAAGGGGACCATCATCAATGCAATTACAAACAAGAAAGGTTCGACGATCAATACTGGTAAAGCAAAAATCACTGCGACGATAAAATATCGGAGAAACCAGCTCATGTGAAAACGGATTTTCCTTTTTTTCATCGCCAGAATCAATGGGTAAGTTGCTAAATACAAAGCAACCCATCCGATGAGCAAAGGTAGCTGAAGCCAGTTGAAGCCCCCTGCCACCATCCCTAATAAGAATGGTACTGTCAACATAGCCCAGGCACCGTGCTGTTTAGGCAAAAACAACTTCATCCCAGTCACCTCGTTCTAATTGGAATAACCTTCATCCATCATCAGATAGTTCCGGCTTTCTTTTTACCACGCAATGCTTTCGGAATGTAAACACAATATGGCTCACTTTCCATATAGTCCCCTGTCATCGCATAAGCACGGGACCTTGACCCGCCGCATACATGCCGGAATTCACATACACCGCATTTCCCTTTATAGGCATCCGGATTACGGAGGTTTTTGAATACTTCAGACTCCCGATAAATCTTTGGAAGTGGTGTCTCTTTCACATTTCCCGCCTTGATTGGCAGCAGCCCGCTTGGATAGACATCACCAATATGCGAGATGAAAACAAAACCATTCCCATCATTCACCCCTTTAGGAGCCCGTCCGAGTCCATCAATCTGCCCGGTCGTCCCATTCATCAGGGCATCCTGATAATTGATTTCCTTATCTGCTGCCGTTTGACTGTTTTCTCTCATCTTGTTCTGGATGACAACTCTGCGGTAATGCTGAGCCGCTGTCGTTTTAATATCGAATGGAACACGCTTAGAGAGTTCATATAACCACTTGAATGTTTTTTCATGTTCTACTGGTGTAATCATATCTTTTTCCTGCCCCCGTCCAGTAGGTACCAGGAAAAACACACTCCACAATACACAGTCCAGTTCTTCGATTAATGCTGCCATATCATCCAGATGGTCGTAGTTATATCGGGAAATCACGGTATTGATTTGGATTGGCATATCCAGTTCATGGAGATATTTTATTGCATTCATCGTCAGGTCAAACGATCCTGAGGTCCCACGAAAATGGTCATGGATTGCTGCATTCGGTCCATCGAGACTGAACGCCCACCGTGACAAGCCTACCTCCTTTGCTTTTTCCATCGCTTCTTTCGTGACATTAGGAGTAGCGGAAGGTGTCATGGAAACACGAACTCCCTTTTGGACGGCATATTCCGCAATCTCGAATACGTCCGGACGCATCAATGGATCTCCTCCAGTGAAGACCAGCATGGGGTTTTCCATTTCATATATGTCATCTATCAGTTTTTTACCATCTTCAAAAGATAACTCTCGGGGATCTCTCCTATATTGAGCTTCTGCCCGGCAATGGAGACATTTCAATTCACATGCCCTTGTGAGTTCCCAAATCACAATAAAAGGATTTTCATTATAGTCACGGTTGAACATGACGTTCCCTCCTTCGTGCTACCCTATACTCGGTTAACACTATTTTCATGGTTCAATTGTAGCGAAGAATGTGACGTATAGTTGTGATTTACATCACATTTCAGAGACTCTCCTCTTCTTTATTCAAAAAGTTTTCATAAAGAAGCTGATAGGCGGCCAGATAACTGCAGGAAGGACAGGCTACGTACAGTAAAAGGCTGCGGCATGAAAGGTTCACGCCGCAGTCTCTCTCCTAATTATTTTTTAGAGATGGCCACTCTCCATTGCTCCGGGCCTTCTTCTAGATATTCCCATTCGAACTGATTTTCCCGCTCTACCATGAACTGGTATCGCAATGGACGAGGGTCATGATCATTAATCAGTTCCATCACTTGTCCGCTCGCGAGCTCATCGAAGGTATCCAAAATCCTTGGATGACGTATTTTCGGCTCAATTTCCGGGGCATAAATTTTGGCAGCAAATTCTTGATTTTTCATTTGAATCTCCTCCTATAAATGATTATTAATCTTCTTCTGACTCATCAATTGGCAGCGCTTCTCCTTCTTTATGGGTAGCGGGACGCAAGTGGAACATGGACTTAACTGCGAAGACCGCTAAAATCACAACACCGATGATGAAAATTACGTCTGGAATCGCACGGATGGTCAATAGTTCCTGGATGATATCCTGTTGCAGGAAGGATGCATCCCGGGATGCCCAGTAGCCATTGTTGAATGCTTCTTTTAATTGCAGGAATCCGACAGGCAGTAAAGAAATCAGAATCATTCCCGCAAGCCCGATGTTCAATGTCCAACAGGATATTTTCAGCCACTTGTCATTCCATTTATCCGGCCGGACGATATTACGCAGGGAGTAAAGCAATACGGCAATGGCAAACATTCCATAAACCCCCATCATCGCTCCGTGTCCATGAGCAGGTGTGAGGAACTGCCCATGCTCAAAGTAGCTTACAGCTGGCAGGTTGATAAGGAATCCTAACACACCAGCTCCGACCAGGTTCCAGATCGCTGTGGAAATAAGGAACCAGAATGTGGCTTTGTAAGGGAAATCGACTCCCCCCGCACGCATCATCTTATATTGGTCATATGCTTCCAGTACCAGCAAAGTCAACGGAATAACTTCCAGTGCACTGAATACAGATCCGAGTGCAATCCAGGCTTCAGCTGAACCATTATAGTAGTAATGATGACCGATACCGATAACACCGCTTCCCAGCAGGATGATCAGCTGGAAGTACAGTGCTTTTACCGTAGAACTCTTGGTAACCAGTTTCATCCGTACTAACAGGAACCCGATGACGACTACCGCAAATACTTCAAAAATACCTTCTACCCAGAGATGGATGATCCACCAGCGCCAGTAGTCAGACATCGTGAAATTAGCACCTGGGTTAATGAAGAATGCAAAGATATAAAATGCTGGAACTGCTATCGATGCATAGAACAGTAAGTGGACAAGACCACCTTTATCACGTTCTTTTTTCAAACCGTTCCGGATACCCCGATAAACGATGAACAGCCAAATCAGCATTCCGACAACAAGAATCACTTGCCAGATCCGTCCAAGCTCTAAATATTCCCAGCCCTGGTGGCCAAGCAGGAACCACAGGTTGCCAAGATAGCCGTTGACCCCAAGCCATTGACCGATCATTGAGCCACCTACTAAGACTACTAATGCCCAGAATAAAATATCGACAAGCAGACCTTGACGTTTTGGCTCATGTCCACCTACAACCGGCGCAATAAAGATTCCCATTCCGAGCCATGCAGTCGCTATCCAGAAGATTGCAAGCTGCAGATGATAGCCTTTGGCGATACCGAATGGTAAAAGTTCAAAGATCCAATCCATTCCGAAGAACGAATCCGGTTCGACGTAATAGTGTGCCATCAAGGCCCCGAACATGACCTGCACCAGGAATAGTAAGGCGACAACCATAAAGTACTTGGCTGATTTTACCTGGGAGGAAGTAAGACTCTGCCTGGCAAGATTGAAGGTTGGATAGTTATCCTTCGTGTAAGCCTCCTGCATGCCAAGATGATAACGATAGAATACGAACAAAATCAGTCCGACGAACAAAATCAGGACAGTGACACTGGCACCGCTCCACCAGACCGCTGAGAAAGCCATCGTATTGCCGGCATCTTCAAAATAAGGCCAGTTGTTTGTATAAGTTATATCATCATTCGGCCGCTCTGTACTGGAAAGCCATGCGGTCCAGAAAAAGAAATGGGAAATCTGCTTGATCTGGTCGCTATCCGCAACGTATAGACGCTCTCCTTCCCCCGGCACGTGAGATTCCTGGATTAACCCGGCTTTTAACCCCCAGCCATCACCGTTTTTAAATATTTCTTCGTAGTAAGCCTCCACCCGCTCCAGACCAAATACCTGGGCATCGGTCAACGGCAATTCATTGGTTTCTTCATTAAAGCGATTGACCCGCATTTCTGCAATGACTTTTTCTTTGATTACCGTCTGCTGCTCTTGAGTCAAGTCAGCATAGGGCTGATCATGTTCTTGCAAAGCGTAATAATCCTGCATCCCGACGGTGTAGACTTTGAGTGCTTCCGCCGTATAGTCAGGACCCATATAGGATCCGTGTCCTAAGACTGTTCCATAATCCATCAGGCCATATTTTTGGAACACAGCCTGACCGCCAATGATGGAATCCTGCGTCATGACGACTTCACCGTCTGAGCTGGTCGCTTCCATCGGACGAGGGGCCATATTTTCGAATATCCAAAATCCCCCGACGATTAAAACTGTGAAACTTGCTAATAGTGTAACGATTAAAACAGATTTAAGTAATCCGTTTTTAGTGGTAGGTTTGGCTTCTTTATGCTTCCATTCCTCCAGCTTGCGAACACCCATCACGTTCACACCCTTTCGTTTGTATGCCTTCATGTTACTCCTGTTTTTTTTATCCGGGTGTGAGAAGAAGCAACAGGCCCCTATGATTTTCATCACAGCCAACGTACAAAGATAGTTATAAATTGTTCAAAAAGAAGTATCAAAAATACCACTTTTAAATGCTACACTATATAGTAGAAATTGGATAAGAAAGGATGTTTAATGTGAAATTCCATTCCACACAGCAATTGTTACAGAATGTTCCTATATTCAAAGATTTGACCGATATAGAAATGGAACCCGTCCTTGAACTGGCTAAATCCCGCCGCTACCGGGCCGGTACCCATGTATTCATGCAGGGGGATCCCCTGCAGAATGTCTACTTCATCAATCAAGGAAGGGTGAAGATATATAAAACAGATTTTCATGGAAAAGAACAGATCGTCAATGTCCTTCAGCCGGGTGACATGTTCCCCCACCAGGGTTTCTTCCGGAAAGATGAATGCCCGGCTCATGCAGAAATATTAGATGAGGCAATACTGGTTCACATTCCGATACCTTCTTTTGAACAAACGCTGATCAACCATCCCGAAATTTCCGTCAAGCTGTTCAAAGTGCTCGGAGATAAAATCGTTGACCTGCAAAACCGGCTGGAAGAACAGATACTTCATAATACTTATGAGCAGATTATCATGCTGCTGATCCGGCTTGGCAAATTATACGGCAAAGATGATAAAGATGGCTGGGTAAAACTACATTCCCATTTTACTAACCGGGAACTTGCGAACATGATTGGATCGAGCAGGGAAACGGTCAGCCGCACGTTGACTCAGCTCAAGAAAAATAATCTCGTGTTCACGGACTTTGACGGCTATTTCAAATTACATCCGGAATCTTTGGAGGAAGAACTCTTTTAAGCCTGTGATAAGCATCACTACCTGATTAATTGAAAATGATTATCATAAGGGTATAAACCGATGATGAGGTGATGAATATGGCAGAACAAGCTGCTATCGTAGAGTTGGATGTCAGGGAAGATTTGAAACTGAAGAATGATCCGTTCCATAAAATCATGAATGCTGTTAAAAGTTTAAAGGAGGACGAAGCTCTCCTGCTGCATGCCCCATTCAAACCAATCCCCCTGCTGAAGGTGTTGGACAAAAAAGGGTTTGACCATCAATTGGAACATGTGGAGCCAAAACACTGGAAGGTTACTTTTTATAAACGGGGCGGTGAAGTGCAATGATCCTTGATAACCGTGGATTAGAACCGCCACAGCCGATGATGCGGACACTGACAGCACTTGAAGAAATGACCGATAAGGAAGCACTTGTCATCATCAATGACCGGCGCCCGATGTTTTTATTCGCTGAACTTGATGAACTTGGCCATCATTATGAAACGGAGGAACAAGAAGACGGGAGCTTCCGCATAACGATAACGAAATCTGGTGATTAATATGATACCGCAGTTGCAGACAAAAACAGAAACAAATATCAAACTTCCGCTCGCCTTCATCCTTTTTGGCCTAATATCCTTTGTCACTGCCCAGTCACTTTTATGGATGAACACTGCTGCTTTGAGCAACGGCACATTCCGTATGCCCGACTTATGGATGGCCGCCCACTTTCTTTTACTCGGTTGGGCAGTAATGGTTGTCATGGGAGCGATGTACCAGCTTGTTCCTGTCGCTTTTTTGACACCGATTTGGAATGAAAGATTCGGCTTCATACAATTTTTTATAACCGCTGCCGGGGTTGCTGGTTTATCGATTGCGCTTTCCTTGAAACCGGACGCAGCAATCTTTGCAGGGAGCCTGGCAGTTATCGGTATTTTAATGTTCCTGTTCCAAATCGCAATGACATTGCTGAAGCAGAAAAAAGCAAATATCATGAGCTGGTTTGTCGGTGGAGCACTCGTGTTCTTACTGCTTACAATCATGGCTGGAATTTTCTTGACCTGGAACCTGGCGTTTGGAGCAATTGTCGATTATGATGCTTTGTTCAAGTCTCATTTGATTTTCGGACTTACCGGCTGGTTTACCTTATTGATTTTCGGCTTTTCTTATAAAATGGTGCCCATGTTCAGTCTTTCACACGGTTTTGCTATGAAATGGGCTAAGGGTGCGTTTATCAGTTATATTGCAGGACTCATTTTGATGATTGCTGCTGTATGGAGTAGTGCTTCCTGGCTGCTGACAATCGGGTGGGGTTTCCTATGGATCGGGTTTACAGGTTACGTTATCGACATGAGAGAAATAGTTAAGAAGCGGATCAAAAAAAAGCTCGATCAGCCGTTTGTTTTCTCCTTAATCTCTATTATTTTCGGATGGATGATTCATACATCTGCCCTGCTGATGAGTATCGTTGGTGTCACAGCTGTTACAGCCTGGAGCTGGATGATCTATCTTTACATCATGATGTGGATTATCTTCAGCATCATGGGATACCTTTACAAGATAGTTCCATTTTTATGGTGGACTCATAAGTATTCCGGGAGTGTGGGTAAAAAGAATGTACCAACACTGAAAGAAATGATACAGGAAAAATGGGGAACCATCCTTTTTGCGGCCATGACTGCAGGAGTGGTGATGCTGGCTGTAACCGCCATGCTGGAAATGCCGGGATTAGTTTTTACAGCACAGGCGTTTTTAACGATTACATCGTCGTTATATGTAAGCTCAATCGTGCGTGTTTTAACCAGATAACTAAGGAGTGGATTATCATGGAATTAACGAAACAAGTCGAAGAAGCACTATATCAAGTGATTGACCCGGAACTCGGAATTAATATTGTCGATCTCGGACTTGTCTATAAAATTGATGTCAACGAAACCAATGATGTCCATGTGCAGATGACATTGACCACCCCTGGCTGTCCACTTCATGACAGTATCGTCAGTGGTGCCGAAACTATGATCTATGGAGTCGATGATGTTAATGATGTCCATGTTGAGCTCGTCTGGCACCCTGCCTGGTCACCAGAAAAAATGAGCAGCCGCGCCAAAGAAATGTTGATGTAGAGAAAATGCTCAGCTCCCTGACATGGATGCTGAGCATTTTTGTATGGGGAGTATCTCCTAAGAAATATCTTACTTTCTGTCATCTGATCAGCCACCGCTGACCGGCGGGATGAAGGCGATTGTATCTCCTTCTTTCACGACCACATCACTATTGGCGTATTCTTCATTGACTGCCACCATGGATGTATCGATTTCCTCCATCTGGTAGTTTTCTTTCAACAGGGCTTTTACTTCTGCGATACTTTTATTAACGGCATCGAGTTCCACTTCCGCCTGCCCTGCTTTTTCCTGCAGTCTGGCAAATAATAAGATTTTATTCATGTCAGATCCTCCTCTTCCGGATGTCCAGTCGGGTAAGCTTTTTGTTCCTTTTGGTCACCAATCCACTCTTCCCCATTTTCCCAATGTTCCTTTTTCCAGATAGGAACAATTTCTTTGATACGTTCGATGGCATAACGGCTTGCATCATAGGAATCGGCCCGGTGTGGGGTAGATACAGCAATCACAACCGCTATATCGGTAATATCCAGACGCCCGATCCGGTGGGCGATCGCTGTCTCGGCGTCAGGCCATTTTTCATTGATTTCTTCCCCTATTTGGGCAAGTTTTTTTTCAGCCATCGGTACATAAGACTGGTATTCCAAATATAGCGTCCGTTTTCCTTTAGTGAACTCACGGACCGTACCGATGAACGTATTGATGGCACCTGCTTCCCTACGGGTAACGAGATCGACAACTTCCTGTATGTTCAAAGGTTGTTCAGAAATCCAAAATTTATCATTCATTGCTTACACCTCTTTACACAAATATATCAATTCCGCCAAATGATCATCAATATTTTCCAGTTCAAACACCGGAATACCTTCGTAAGGGCACTCCAATTGGGCATCCCATCGGATGATCGCTTTAACATTAGAGACCGTCGTAAGCAACTCGAGACCCTCTTGTTCCCGGACCATGACAATTTTGGGGTGTATTTCCTGTTTATATCCTTCCACGACCAGCAACCCTGGTGAAAAGCCAGCATAAATTTGGATGAGCTGATCGAGGGAAACCTCGACATCCTCGCCGAATTCCAGCTGCAGTGAACCGCCGCCTTCTACTCCGGTCAGAAAAGCCCCTGATTGTTTATGCCTATAACTATCTGTTCCCGCGTGAATCGGTGTCAAACTATCCTGGTGGCCATGATGCTTCAGCGAAGCAGTTTTAATGTTATGTTGCGAAGCGTAACGGATCAGGCGATTCACCATCGTTGTTTTTCCGCTGTTTTTATACCCTATCACCTGAATGATCGGAAAAGAGCCGGCTTTCGGCATGTGCGCTCCCCCCTCTATGCTCTATGTACAGTCTATAGCTATTTCATAAAAAAAGCTGTGACAATTCCAGTAAAGATTCCAGGTAAGATCAAAAGCACAAGCATCCTGGATAATCAAAAGGCTCTGCCGCTGCGGGCAGAGCCTCTCTTTAAAATCAATCTGGAATTCCTAGCGCGATTTTCGCATAGCGACTCATCTTGTCCTTTGTCCAAGGCGGGTTCCATACAATATTCACGACTACATCATCTACTTCCGGAATGTCAGCAAGCGCACGTTTTACATCCTGTTCAATCACACCTGCCAGTGGGCAACCCATTGCAGTCAAGGTCATTGTCACCGTGCAGGTTTTGTTTTCGTCCACCTCTACACCGTAAACAAGTCCCAGGTTAACAATATCTATCCCAAGTTCAGGGTCAATGACGTTTTCTAGTGCGCCCATTAGATTTTCTTCCAATGCTTTATCTTCCACGAATCGTTCCCCCTTCCTGAATGTTCATTCTTATTATAAACAAAATTTCTCCATGATTAAAATGATTACCATCACTTAATAAGTATTAAATTGATTGTCCATCCAATTGACCATTTCAAGAATAGCGAACCTGGTCACTTTGTGGTCTTTTCCAATTTCCCGTAAAAAACGGATATTTTCGGGATTTTTATAATGGTGGATCGCTTCATTATAAAAATCGTAGGAATGCTCAAATGGAACGACAGGATCTGCATCCCCGTGCCAGAAGAAAATAGGACGGCCATGAAGCTTTTCCACCTGACGGGACAGGTCGATTTCATCCAAAGCTTTCATCAATCCATCCAGTTGCTCTTCTGTGATCGGCATTTCTACGCCCATATTTCGAATATCTCCAATCATCTTTTGCGCAAACTCCACTGGTTTAGGAGATCCCATCATAACCGCGGCACCATCTACCCATGGATATTGCGTAAGAGCCGCTGATGTGGTAACGCCTCCCATACTGGTCCCGGCCACAATAAACCGCTGCCCCTGGGTCCAGCCTCTATCATCGATTGCTGCCTTAATTTTTTTCAGCTCTTCTAAGTTGGCCAGGACTATGTCCCAGAACTTGAACTGCAGTTCCTCCTGAGTCTGGTCCACTTCCCTTTCTCCGTGATCCATACTGTCCGGCAGCAGTACCCGGAAACCTTTCTGTGCTAAAAGGTAGGCCTGTGCCAGATTATGTTCCTTTGCTGAGGTGAACCCATGAAAATATGTAACGACAGGGAGCGGCTGATCATAATTTTCTGCTTTTACAATTACTAAAACTGGAATTCCTTCGATTATTTCCCGATTGACCGTTACCATAATAGCTATTTCCCTTCTTTTCAAAAACTTTACTTACCGTTAAATTCATCCTAATATTGACATTATATAATCAAATCGTAACATGGGCATACACATAATTAAAGCAGAATCACTTTGCAAACAGATGTAAAACCGCTACACTATAGAGCAACGAGGTGAAAAATATGAATAGAAAACAGCATTTAATCGCATTAGATTTAGATGGCACATTATTGACAGATGAAAAGACAATCAGTGAGCGTACGAAACATACCGTATTGAAAGCGAAAGAGGAAGGTCATATAGTTGTCATCGCCACCGGACGTCCTCACCGGGCCAGCATCGACTATTACCATGAACTCGGACTCGACACACCGATGGTGAATTTCAACGGCGCCTTAATTCATCACCCGACTGACCATAAATGGGATGCACTTCATTCTCCGCTTCCGATCCGGACTGCGAAAAGCATCATTCATGACTGCTATGAGATGGAAGTAAAAAACCTGTTAGCTGAAATTAAAGATGATGTCTTTCTGGATCAGCACGATGAGGAAGTAATGGAACTCTTTCATGCAACCGGAGATACGAACCCAGTGACTGTAGGAAACTTGAAACATCAACTGAAAGAAGATCCTACTTCATTACTTATTTATCCCCATGAACACCAAATTCCATCCTTAAGGCAAAGGCTGGAAGAGAATCATGCCGAACTCATTGAGCATCGAAAATGGGGAGCACCTTATCACGTAATTGAAATTGTCCGTAAAGGCTTGAATAAAGCTGTTGGATTAGATAAAATATCCCGTTATTACCACATTCCTAAAGAGCGTATCATCGCATTCGGTGATGAAGATAATGACCTGGAAATGATCGATTACGCAGGTGTTGGCGTGGCCATGAAAAATGGCATCAATGAATTGAAAGGAATTGCAAAACATATCACACATTCGAACATGGAAGATGGCATCGGACGCTTCCTCGAAGAGTATTTGCATTTGAATAGAAAAGTTATTTAACCCAAATTTTGATAACGAATAAGATAATGGTTCCGAGTCATAATAAGCTTGAGCGTTTTGAAAAAAACGTTCAGGCTTTTTTTAATTCGGGAGGGTCTTGTTATGGCTAAGAACAACAAATCCAAACGTTTCGTACAACAGGGTTCAGACGCAGTCAAAAAGCATGATGAACGGTTCCCCTACCGGGAGCGCTTTTCAGACGTCGAGCGAAAACGTGAAGAAGCTGACCGTCATACTGTAGGAGGTTTTTAGGATGGACAACAAGCAAAATAACAATAACATGATGCAAAATGCCATGAATACTGCCAATCAAGGCGGCAACAACCTAATGCAGACTGCCAGAAATGCCGTCAACCGTATCACCAACGCAGGTCGTGGACAGTTCAACGAACAGGAAAAACAAGCGGCTCAACAGGCCATTCAGTCCGCTTATGCCAATAGCTCTCCTGAAGAAAAGCAGCAGCTACAGCAGCTGGAACAGCAATTAAAGCGCCATAACGAAATGTAAATTATCACCCGCAAAAAAAGGCTGGTTCAGAAATTCTGAACCAGCCTTTGTCTTTGTTCAATTTATTACTCTAATGATTTCAAGGCGTCTTCGATTTGTGTATCGCCTTCTACCATTTCGAAAGTTTTTCTATAGGCATTCGGTTCTTCAAGCGCCGCAATCATAGTTTTGGCTACATCTGACCGGGATATAGAGCCGCGATCCACCGATTTTCCCACTTTAATTTTACTTGTACCTTCTTCATGGGTCAGTGCACCAGGTCGTACAATGGTATAATCAAGCTCCGAATTTCGAAGGTATTCATCAGCTTCGCCTTTCATTTCTAAATAGTATTTCAATTTATCAGGACCTTCCTCCGGGTTATCTGCTTTCATGGCGCTTAACATGATAAATTTAGGTGCTCTGCCCAATTTTTCTGTCTCCTTAATCAAATTGATGGCACCGTCCCTGTCAACATCCTTCGTTTTTTCTGGTGGTGTGCTGGAACCGGAACCAGCTGCAAAAATGACTGCGTCCATGCCCTTAACTGCATGCCCGAGGTCGCTTTCCAAGTCAGCCAGTACTGGAATACCTCCTAAGCCCTCCATGTCTTCTTTCTGCTCTTCTTTACGAACCATAGCATAGGCTTCATGTCCTGCCGCATCTAAATTTTGCACTAATAATCGACCTGTATGACCGTTTGCTCCAGCTACTAGTACTTTCATTATATCCGCTCCTTAACAACAAAATTTTCTCCATAATTCCTGTAACCTGTGCCGGGCTGGTTCAAACCTGTATTTCAATTTAGTCGATAAGTAAGCTTCATGACCACTGCGTATAATCCATGTCCTGCTGACCAGATGGCTAGAGCTGCAATATTATCAATAGCCGGGGTTTCCTTGATAGCCAACGCGGTCAGCGGAAAGTACGTCAGACCAGCCAGTGTAGCAAGCGTTAACGCAAGTGACCATTGATGGATCGGGGCATCACTCACCGAATTATGCAATAAAAAGACATAAATCACGCCTATTCCCCAGGAAATAATCATATGGAAAAACCACTCCATATAAACAGGCCAGTCGATCTGTCCTATACCTGGGATGAAATCCAAATTCATTAAAAGGGTATATACTTTGATTCCAGTTACCGCTTCGGCAGACCAGAGAATTACCGCCAGTGCCAGCCCGGCAATCGTCCCCACCAATAAACCAGTCCGGTACATCGGCCTCTTCCTTTCCTGCTCATTTTGATATGTAAAACATTTTACCATCGAAGTAATTCGGTAAACCCCCGAAAAAAGTAATCTTTTGTGAATCCGTAAATGTTTGGTAAAATGATAACAGATGTATGGAGGAGGTTTTAAAAGATGAGTGTAAAAGTAGAAGCAACACCAAACCCGAATGCAATGAAATTCACTACGGATTCCATGATTTTCAGCGGTGACGGAAGTGTATCGGTCATGGCGGGTCAGACGAGTGAACATGAAATATTGAACGACTTGATGTCAGTAGAAGGCGTGGATAATGTTTTCGGTTTCCAGAACTTCATCACTGTCAATAAAAAATTCGATGCGGAGTGGGACAACCTCACACCAAAAATTGAAGATGTATTTGAAAAACATAATTATTGATTCTCATTAGACTTTACGAAGTAGTCCAATTGCAGATAAAAGCTTTATACTCATAATTGGACTGCTTTTATTCATGCTCTTAATAGGTACTTCAGCAACAGGGCCAGGTCATTCGTAAAGAGTGTAATTTCCCTATTATTATAATGGAGCATCAGATCAGCCTCTGATGCTCCATTGTTTTACCCTTGGAATTGTTCTAATGGAATATAGTTGACGTTAGTCGGGTTACCTGTTTTCGGATCGATCTCGAACAAAGTCAACGTCAGTGAACCAGACTCGGGAATTTCGTCTTTATTGAGCTCTATTTCTAGTTTGAACGAAGACCAGGATGGAGCACCTTCCTCCACTTGGTGGGTTGTATTTTCAATCAGCATATTATGCCCATCTTCCACATTATAAACGAAAGAGCCCTCAAAAACTCTTGCTTCTCCTGTCACAACATAGGATCCGTTTTCTCCTGAGACCTCCAGGTTACGGAACGCTTCTCCATCCATAATGAAATCTTCAGGATTTTTACCCTGTTGTTCGGTGGTCTGTTTACCTTCCACGGTAAATGCTTTGGTCACTTTGAATGGCTTTGCTTCCAATGATTTCCCGTTGATTGAATGCACTTCGATGGAAATAGCCACATCATAATCACCTGGTTTAACGCCCTTGGACCAGACTTCTTCAAAGCTGATACTTTCTCCTGGTGCGATAGTTTTTGTTTCTAACGCCTGTGTGAACATTTGTCCCTTGGAGTAGCGGTATACTTCCTCTCCCTCACCATTCTTTACAACGATTTCGTATTTTTGACCGGAAGAAAATCCAAGATCATACCTTTTGTCCCCTTGATTTTCCATAGAGAAACTGAATGTGACCTTATCACTTTCAGGTGTGACCGTAGCATCTACAGCCAACTTACCAACTGCCTCCTGTACAGCGTCTTGACCTTCGTTACTGCTTGTCTCTTCCTCATTCATCACCTTTTCTGCTCCTTCATCTCCAGAGTTCCCTTGACTTTCTTCGGCTCCACAGGCTGCTACAAATAACATGACTATCAGCCCAGTCAGAAGTATCCATCCCCTTTTCATTGTGTCCGTCACTTCCTTCTTCTTTTTATATGGTTTCATTGATATAGACGTATGAACTTTCCAAAGGTTACATTATTTGTCGTCTTTTCGGAAAAATCCGAAGATTCCTGTCGTTTGTACAATATTGGTGAACGCCTGTGGATCGACTTCATTGATGATCCCTTGCAGGTCATAAAGTTCGTACCTGGTGATGACCATAACAAGCATGTTTTTATCCTGCTGTGTAAACGCGCCACGGGCGGGCAAGGTAGTGATTCCACGTACCATTTTGGAATGGATGGCCTTTTCCAGCTCTGCTGCCTTTGTGGTGATGATCATAGCAGTCAGTTTCTCGTGACGGGTATGGATAGCGTCAATGACACGGGTCGTAACATATAAAGTCAATAAAGTGTATAACGCGTTTTCCGGTTCATATAATAGCCCAGCAAGGGCAATAATTCCACTGTTTAAAATTAAAAAATAGATGCCAATCGGACGGTCTTTCATCCGTGATAATACCATTGCTACGATATCGAGCCCCCCGGTCGAAGCACCCCACTTAAGTGTCAGGCCGACACCAGCTCCACCGAGCACTCCACCAAATACAGCATTAAGTATGATATCCTCAGAGAGCTGTTTTACCGGAATGAATCCCAGAAATATAGTTGTAAAAGCTACGGATAGTGCACTGTAGACTGTGAATCCTTTCCCGACTTTATACCAGCCTAATATGGCAACCGGAATATTCAATACGAATAAGAGCAAACCTGTACTGATGCCAGGAACCCCTAAGAAATCCTTGAAAATACTTGCTGTCAGCTGAGCGACACCTGTAAAACCGCTCGCATATACATTCGCTTCAATTAAAAACATATTTAGAGCAAGCGCATTTAAGATGGCGCCGAATATGACAACGACAATTCGTTTGGCTTCAAATGAAAACATAATTGCCTCCTTTAAAAAGAACTTATACTAGCGAAAAGCACTATTCTTTTTTATCACCCCGGCGAACGAAAATCAAGCATCATTTCCCCATTCCCCTCCCTAGGAAAAAATAATCACTGACACCCTGTTTAAGTCGGGAAATGTTTTGACAGTTTCCTTTTATAGGCATAAACTTGAATCAAACCAGTTTGACTTATTCCTTATTAATAAGAAGGTGAACGATAATGGAAGTTAAAATCATTTGTGACTCTGCAAGCGATTTATCGCAAGAGCATTTCGATCGGCATAACATCGATATGGTACCTTTGAAAGTCACACTGAACGAAGAAGAATACCTTGATGGTAAAACCATTACACCCAAAAAGGTTTACGAGGCGATGCGCGGGGGGGCTGCTCCAAAAACCTCGCAAGTATCTCCGCAATCGTTCAAGGAAGTATTTACCCGCTATGCGGAAGCGGGACAACCCTGTATTTACTTCGCCCTCTCTTCCGAACTATCCGGTACATATCAGACAGCGAAAATGATGGAAGATGAAGTGAAAACAAAGTACCCTGATTTTAACCTGCAGGTAGTCGATACTAAATGCGCATCGTTAGGATACGGACTCGTCGTCCTTCGTGCAGCAGAATTGGCTGCTGGCGGTGCATCCGTTCAGGAAATTCTCGATGTAGGAACCTATCACGCAGAACATATGGAACATATTTTCACCGTCGATGACCTGGAATACTTGTACCGCGGAGGACGGGTAAGTAAAACAGCAGCATTTGTAGGTACCTTATTGAAAATCAAGCCACTCTTACATGTCGAAGATGGCAAATTGATTCCGCTGGAAAAAGTACGCGGTGCCAAAAAAGTATTGAAACGTATGCTCGACATTATGAAGGAACGCGGCGAAGATCTTTCCAATCAACCCATCGCAATCAGCCATGCAGACGACTTAGAAACCGCAGAACAGCTCGCCAGCATGATAAGAGACGAATTCGGCACCCGACAAATCCACATAGAAATGGTAGGCTCCGCTATCGGTGCGCATGCCGGCCCGGGTACCATCGCCCTTTTCTTCCTCAATAAGCCTTATAAATAATGTCCTGGTTGCCGGTTTGTGTACGGTAACTCCTGTAATCACAATCAAAATAAGAGCTGATCAATAAAACTATTTATTTACAAGCTATTCAGGCTGCCTTTTCACCTAAAAGAGGCAGCTTTTTTCATCTCTCCTTAGTCATGCCCAAGTTTTTCAATATTACCAAAAACTTTCCAATGTTCACCCATTCACAATTTTGTAACATAAGCTGCTTGTTTACCTGTTGTAATTACCCCCTCCCCCGTTATATCATACGGTTAGGGGTATTAATACATTGGTTAGGGAGGAAAACAACATGTCTAAAAAGATTGTGATTGTTGGAGGAGTTGCCGGTGGTGCCACAGCCGCTGCCAGATTGAGAAGATTAGATGAAGAAAGCCAAATCATACTGATTGAGCGTGGAGAATACATTTCATTCGCAAACTGTGGGCTGCCTTACTATATTGGAGGTACAATCGAAGACCGAAGCAAACTGCTTGTTCAGACAGTCGATCGAATGGAAGCCCGTTTCAATATGGATATCCGCACTTCTGCGGAAGTGGTAAAAATCAACCGGGAAGACAAACAAATTGAAATCAAAGATTTGAAGACCGGGGAAGTTTACCATCAAAGCTATGATGACTTAATTCTTTCACCAGGAGCTAAACCTATCGTACCTCCACTTCCTGGTTTGAAAGAAAGCACATACTTCACACTAAGAAACATTCCGGATACCGATCAGATTAAAGCTTATGTCGATGAAAAACAGCCGAAGCACGTAACAGTCATCGGCGGAGGATTCATCGGTCTGGAAATGGCTGAGAACCTAGCTGATCGCGGTGCTAAAGTAACTGTCGTGGAAAAAGGACCACAAGTCATGGCGCCAATCGATCCTGAAATGGCAGCAATCGTCCATGAGCATCTTCGGGCAAAAGGCGTAGAACTGATTCTTGGAGATGGCATTGCTTCTGTCAACGAAGGAGATATCGTAGCATTAGAAAGCGGAAAGATGATCGATACGGATATGATCGTCCTTTCTATCGGGGTGCAGCCGGAAAGCACGCTCGCCTATGAAGCAGGTTTAGAACTTGGTGCCCGAAGGGGTATCGTTGTCAACCAATATATGCAAACAAGTGATCCATCTATCTATGCAATTGGAGATGCAATTGAGGTCCAGGACTATATTACAAAAGAACCTGTCATGGTACCACTTGCATGGCCTGCGAACCGCCAGGGGCGAATCGTAGCAAACAACATCTATGGCAGAAATGAAGCTTATCCTGGTACATTGGGTACTTCCATTGTGAAAGTATTCGATTATATAGTTGCTGCCACCGGTGTCAACGAGAAGCGTCTGAAGAATCTTGGCTGGAAGTATGAAGCGATCCATATCCACCCTGTTTCCCATGCCGGCTACTATCCTGGCGCTGAATCATTAGCAATGAAAATGCTGTTTAATCCGGAAAACGGAAAAATCTATGGGGCCCAAATCGTTGGAAAAGATGGAGTAGACAAACGGATCGATGTCCTTGCAACAGCGATTAAAGGCGATTTAAAAGTCCATGACCTGCCTGACTTAGAGCTTGCTTATGCACCACCTTTCTCTTCTGCAAAAGATCCGGTCAACATGCTGGGATATGTCGCAGAAAACATTATCGATGGGGCGGTCGAAATCACCCACTGGGATGAAATCGACGAAAAAGTAAGTCAGGGTGCTCTCGTTCTTGACGTCCGTGATGAAAAAGAATTGGAACAGGGCTATATCCCTGGAGCAATCAACATTCCGCTTCACGACCTGCGTCATCGTATGGATGAGCTGCCAAAAGGTAAACCAATCCATGTAAACTGCCAGGTTGGCCTGCGCGGCTATCTTGCCACTAAGCTGCTCCGTCTTAACGGTTATGATGCTCGTAATCTGGATGGCGGCTGGACAACATACTCCATCGCTAATAGGGTCAAAAAAACACAGTTGGTATAACAGTAAACCTGCAGCAGGCTTTCTTAAAAGAGAGCCTGTTTTTTTGTAACATTTTTGTTACATAGAACGACTAACTTATTATAAGGGGGCCGTAAAGATGAAAAAGATAATTGGTTTCACCCTGCTGCTTTCTCTGCTTTTGTTAGGAGCCTGCAGCAGTAATGATGAAGCTGGCGAATCCAGCGAAAGTATGGACATGGCGACTGAACAGGAAATGTCTGAATCGAAGATTGCGAAGGAGGGCGACAGCCTTTCAGAAGACAAAACAAATTCCAATACGGGGAACATGATGGACAATGTACAAAACCAAATGATGATATACAACGCGGATATCTCCCTCCGCACAAATGATTATGATAAGTTTTACCAGCAGTTGGAGCAGCATATGGAGGAAAAGAAAGCGTACATCGTCGAAGCAAACGTCAACCGACAGGAACATGGACAACGGAATGCCCATATCCGCCTACGGGTTCCGCAAAAGAATTTCCAAGCATTCATCGATGAGCTTGGCAGTTACAGCGATAATATTGATTCCAGGAACATTTCAGGTCGGGATGTCACTGAAGAATATGTCGATTTAGAATCCCGTCTGGCCGCTAAAGAAAAAATTGAAGAACGGCTCCTGGCCTTCATGGATGAAGCAGAAAAAACCGAGGATCTGATTAAGATTTCTCAGGATCTCGAACGTGTTCAGGAAGAAATCGAAGTTATCCAGGGAAAAATGAAATACTTAGAAAATCAAAGTGACTTTTCTACGATAACCTTGAATATTACTGAGACTAAGGTAAACGTACCTGGCTTGAATGAAGAAGAACTGAATACATGGGAAAAAACGAAGCAGGCATTTGTGCAATCGTTGAATGGGCTGACTCAGTTTGCCTCGTGGATCATGGTCGTTTTGCTCGGTTACTCTCCAGTTATTCTTTTGGTTGCAATCCCTGTGGTTTGGTTACTGATCCGCCAGAAAAGCAAACGTAAACGTGAAAACAACTAAACAAAACAGGTGCAGCCCCTTAGGACTGCACCTGTTTCAATATTGTAAGGTTTTATAAATCGTTTACTCAAGTATATGGCCGTATTATGGAAGACTCAATTTCGAGATGTTTGGTAGAGTTTAGGAGCGTTGGGGAAGGATTCGCTTTCCGCGGGGAAGCCGGCAAGCCTCCTCGAGCTAAAGCTCTGCGGGGTCTTGCCAGTCTATCCTTTCCCGCAGGAGTCTCAACCTTCCCCCACGCCCCTTGCCATATAAGATACTCGAAATCCTGCTTGGAAAGTCCAACCCTAATTTGTAAAGAAAACCCTATTATAGTGCTGATTTGAATGTGTTTTCTGTGCTATAAGCACGCTATTCCTGATAAAGTTTCGAGACACTAATAAATGTATGGCGGCCGGGAAAACGGTGAGACTCCTGTGGGATGAACATGAGCGGTAAGATCCCGCAAGGCGGAGCCTGAGGAAGCTCACCACATGCCCACGGAAAGCGATCCGTTTTCCCAGCCGCCATAATCGCTACCAATAATCTCGAAACTGAGTCTTCAATTATGGGAGCTTATCTGTAAAATCAACAACGGGATTTAACAGAGACTATTGCTGAAGTGCTTTTTGATAGTAACCGGTCGATTTCGTTGCCACAAACCCAAGCTTCCTGTACATCTGATAAGCCCGCTCGTTCTTACTATCTACTTCAAGCGTAACTTTTTTATTAGACAGGCGTGTTGCTTCCTTAATCAAATGCACCATTATTTCTTTTCCATACCCAAACCCTTGATGTTCAGGTAACACGCATACGCCATAAATAGAGGAAGCTTCCTCATCAACGGCAATCGCGCCCATGCCAATTGGACTGCCCTGGTAATAGGAAAGGAACATATGGTGATTGGACTTTTTTAAAGCAGCCGAGATGAATGTACGGGCATCTTCTCCTGGCAGACCGAATGCCCGCTCCTGAATGTTTGCCAAAGTATCCACCTGATCTGCTTTTGCCTTCATGATTTCTAGTTTTCCATTGACCTCCAGGAAATTTTGTCCACGAAGCTCCATCAGGTATTCGGTATATTGATAGGATGCTCCCCTTCTCTGTGCTACTGCCTTACCTGTCTCAGAATCTTCATTCAGGACATAAAGCAGAGAAGGGATTTTGTGCTTCTCCCATGTTTCACATAACCGATTTTCCAACATAGAAAAATATCCTTTTCGCCGGTAGTCCGGATGGGTGACGGCCATCAATTCAATTTCTTTTTTTGCAGGTATGAAGGACACAACAGCAGCAATCAACTCCTCATCCTTATGCATTGTGAACACCCATGGCAAAGTGGTATCAAAATTCAAATTGTCGGCGATATACATCTCACTGTCGATGCCATCATGGGTTTTCAGTTTACTCTCTAACGCACGTATATCCTTGGCTAATCGTGGTTCTACTTGGGTATGGGACGTAATTTTCAATGGGCACTCCTCCACCTGATAGGATTCTTTCTTATTATAACTGATGGAAATGCTGGAAGGCCGCGCATAGAAAAATTATTTTTCCTGGTTGATTGTTTTTTCCAAATCCTGTTCCTGCCTGCCAAATATGTTTCAATCATAAGATGCAAGCTTTTCTTCTAAGCTACGATTTCGCTGCGGAATTGGAGCAAAAAATTTTCAGCTATTTTACAAATCAAAAAGGCCGGTCCATTTTGGAACAGCCTTCTTGATTCGACTATTTATATAGTAATTTCCCCTTCAGCTGGCAGCTGTTTTTCTTCGCCATTGATAAAAATTGCGAAGTCACTACCTTCTTCCTGTGTAATCACGACTTGCTGATGATCGACGCTTACTTTGATCAAGTGGCCGCGGAAGTTAATTTTAAAGGAATAATCTTCCCAGGCTTTTGGAATGAACGGTTTGAAGTGTAATCCCCCTTTTTCTACCCGCATGCCAGCGAAGCCATGAACGATAGACAACCAGGATCCAGCCATACTTGTGATATGGAGGCCGTCTTCCGTATCGTTATTATAGTTGTCGAGATCGAGTCTTGCTGTCCGCAGGTACATTTCATATGCTTTTTCTTCGTAACCGATTTCTGCTGCAATGATCGAGTGGACACATGGTGATAAGGATGATTCATGAACCGTCATCGGCTCATAGAAGTCGAAGTTGCGTTTCTTCTCCTCCAATGAGAAGCGATGGTTCAGGAAGTACATGCTTTGCAAAACATCCGCCTGTTTGATGAAGCAGGAACGCAGGATCCGATCCCACGACCAGTTTTGATTAAGCGGCAAATGTTGTTCATCAAGATCTGCTACACGGATCAAATCCTTATCGAGGAAACCGTCCTGTTGTAAATAGACACCAAGCTGCTCATCCACTGGATAGTACATGTGTTGAATGATGTCTTTCCAGTGGTCGAAGTCGTCCTCAGTCAAGCCTAATTGATTTTTTAATTCTACGAATCGCTTTTGATGGTTCCGTTCCAGGAACAAGGTGACAGACAACGTGTATTCCAATGTCCATGAAGCCATACGGTTCGTATGCCAGTTGTTATTTACGTTGTTTTCGTATTCATTCGGCCCGGTGACGCCAAGAATCATATATTTGCCTTTACGTGGATTGTAGTTGACCCGGCTTGCCCAATAACGGCTGATTTCTGCCAGCACTTCAAAACCGTATTCCGGAAGATAGGAGGTATCACCGGTATAGTTCACGTAATTCCAAATCGCATGTGCGATCGCACCGTTGCGGTGTATTTCTTCAAAAGTTATTTCCCATTCGTTATGTGATTCTTCTCCATTCATCGTCACCATCGGATAAAGGGCGCCTTCCATGCCGAGCTTCGTCGCATTTTCTTTCGCTTTTTCTAAATGTCGATAACGATAGATTAATAGATTGCGGGCGATGGATGAATCAGCTGTACCAAGGTAAAATGGCAGGCAGTAAGCTTCGGTATCCCAGTAGGTGCTTCCCCCATACTTCTCGCCCGTAAAGCCTTTAGGACCGATATTCAAAAGCGCGTCCTCACCTGTATACGTGTTATAAAGCTGGAAAATATTATAGCGGATCCCCTGCTGGGCTGACGTATCTCCCCCGATAGTCACATCAGCATGATTCCAACGGCGTTCCCATGCTTCCATTTGCTGCTTGAACAGGGAAGTGAAACCTGTATCCGCTGCTTTTGTTACCTGCTTTTTTGCTTTATCCGCAAGCTCGTCTTTATGGAAATGCCTGCTTGTTGTAACAGCTACATATTTATAAAAGCTTACCTTTCCCCCAGGTTTGATGCTGGCTGTATGTTTTTGATCCACATATTCTTTTTCATTCGCAACATCTTCTACTTTCGTCTCCTGACCGACAAGCTGATTTGCCATCGCTGCAGAAACATCGAATTCCGTCTTGCGGGTACGCATCGTCAAAACGGCCTGTTCCTTGTCAGCTTCATGATGGACAGGCATCCAGAAGTCTTCATCATAATTGGCATCTTCATTTCTGACGTCGCCATCCATATAGGGCTGGAAGGTGATTTCCCCTTCAAAGTCTTCGGAAGTAACCTCGTACTTGATAGCAATAATCGATGCATTGACGATAGAAAAGAAACGGGTGACCTTTCCCTTGATATGTTTCCCTTCTGGGCTTGTCACATCAAATTCACGGTAGAGGTATCCGTGTTTCATATTCAATTCCCTTTTGAAATCGTGCACTTTCCATGTATGAAGATCCAATTCCTCGTCATCAGCAAACACACGGATGCCGGTTACATTCGGAGCATTCAATACTTTAGCGAAATATTCCGGGTAGCCGTTTTTCCACCAGCCGACCCTGGTCTTATCCGGATAATAGATTCCTCCTATATAAGTGCCTTGATGAGTATCGCCGGAATAGGTTTCTTCAAAAATTCCACGCATCCCCATCTGGCCATTTCCGATACTCATCAAGCTTTCGGCCAGGCGGTTGTCTTCAGGATGCAAATGGTCTTCAATGACTTTCCATTCATCAATTTTGCAAATCTGTTTCATCTTTATCACCTCTTATTTAGAATAGGCAAACGTTTGCATCTTTGCAGGAAAAAGAGAGAACCGCATCAGGCTCTCTTACTTGTTTCCTCCTTCAAATGTTGCGTAGACATACGGTGTTTGATTTCAAACGGCACGATGATCCGCTTGGCAGGTTCATTTTTATTCTGTATTTTTTCAACCAGACATTTGCATGCCTGGGCGCCAAGTTCGTAAATATTAATATCCACGGTAGTCAATGGCGGACGGGTGACCTCAGCCATATAAACATTGTTAAAGCTGACGATCGACACGTCCTCCGGTACATACAGACCGAACTCCTCCAGCATATTGATGACTCCGATGCTCATCAGATCATCAGAAATCACAAGGCCGGTCGGTGGTTCCTTTAAAGAAAATAATTGATGGACCGCTTTTCTTCCCCCGGATTTCAAAAATTCGGTGTGGACGCGGTATTCTTTTTTGATTGGAAGGCCAGCCTGCTGAAGAGCTTGCTCATAGCCTGTAATACGGTCGACGGTGACAGCCAGGTCTTTGGACCCTCCAATAAAGCCGATGCAGCGGTGACCAAGCCCGATCAGGTGCTGTGTGATTTCTTTGGAGGCCCCGATGTTGTCGTTATCTACATGACTGATCGTATCGATGTTCTCATTCGGTTTCCCGACGATGACAAATGGAAAGTTTTGTTCATGGAGAAACTCCATGACTTTATCTCTTAACCGCGAATACAATAGAATGACACCATCCACGCGATTCCCGTGGACCATACGCTGGACTCCCTCCAATATTTCCTCTTCCGTTTCTCCCGTTGAAAGCAGTAAAGAATATTCGAGGTCATGGGCTACGGCACTGATTCCACGCAAAACCTCAGGGAAAAATGGATTTTGCAAGGCTTTGTCTGCACTGGAAGGCATTACGACACCAATCGCTTGTGTCGAACTTCTAACCAGGCTCCTTGCGTTTACATTCGGGTGGTAACCAAGATCTTTCATCGCTTTCCTTACCCTTTTTTTTGTGGCGGGACTGATCCTCGGATTATCGGCTATGACGCGCGATACCGTAGAAGGAGCCACCCCTGCCGCTTTGGCAACTTCTTTAATCGTAACTCCCATGACACTCACCTTCTATTCCTTCTGATTTCAATGGCAGATCCTATACTGATGAGCGGTTGCTGCTTGCTCTTTCGATCATTGTACCTTATTATAAATGGCTAAAAGTCAATTCTTGCTGCTTTTTCTACTTAATATGATGACCCCGATGACAAAGGCTGCAAAAATACCTCCGACAAACAACAGGAAGGACCAGTTCAGACCAGTGTTCTCTTCGATCAAGTACACTTCTGACTGTTCTCGTTCCATGGCGATTTTGTAGGTACCTTCGTCCACTTCCCTGGCGATATCATCGGTCAGCATTCCGCGCAGCTGTTTATCCGGAGGAAGGTTTTCCAGCTCGATGGTACGTGTTTCCACATCATTATTGAGGACAACTACTAACGTCTGATCTTCATAGGTACGTTTATATGCTGCAAGCCCGCCTTCGTTGTAGAGCTCTTCATAATCCCCTTTTGTCAGCGCCGGGAATTCTTTTCTCATCGCTGTCAGCTGCTCGATTCTTTGTTTCAACTCTTCATCTGCGGCTTTGAAGTTCATCATCCGGCGATTATCCGGGTCTTCTCCGCCATCCAGCGGTACCTCTGTCCCATAATAGGTGATCGGGATTTCAGGCATCGTGAATTGATAGGTCAATGCCAGCTTCCAGCGGGTTATCGGATTTTGTTTATTCTCAATCGCCTTTCTGGTAAACCTGACATTATCATGATTATCAACGAAGGAACTTAACATACCAGGCTCTTCATATAATTGTTCATTCGCCTTCCACACACTCATCGGACCATTCAAAGAATTGCCCGCCTTCTGAAATGACTTGTTGATCGCATTGAATAATGGATAATCGACAAAGGAGTCAATCCCTGTTTCTTCATATGCCGCAATTTCACGCGGGCTATCGTGCCAAACTTCCCCAAGCAGGAAGAAATCCGGATCAATACTTTTCACATGGTCATTGAAGTCCTTCCAAAAGTCTTTCGGTACATGCTTGACCGTATCCAACCGGAAACCGTCCACTCCCGTTTCCTTGATCCAGAATTCGGCTGCATCAAATAAGTACTGTTTCACTTCCGGATTTTCTGTATTCAAATCCGGCAGTCCGGCAAGCCAGGCATTTTCTAATACGGATTGGCTTTCACCCATCATCCGTTTTTCTTCATGGAACCAGTCTTCTTTATTCGGATCGTCCAGCCATGCGTGCTGGTACCCTGTATGATTGACGACAAAATCGAACAACACTTTCATGTCACGTTTATGAGCTTCTTCTACCAGGCGCTTGGCATCTTCCATGGTGCCAAAATGCTCTTCCACTTCCATGAAATCTTCAATCCAGTAGCCGTGATAGCCTTTCGGTTCGTTATTCATAATCGGCGTCATCCAGATCGCTGTGTAGCCAAGGCTTTTAATATAATCCAGCTTCTGGATGATCCCTTCTATGTCTCCACCGTGGTATGCCTTCGGATCGTCTGTATCCACCTCATAGTCATTTTCGTAATTTCCATTAAAAAAACGATCGACCATGATGAAATAGATCATTTCATCGTTCCAGTCATTTTCTTCTTTTTCATCAGCTCCTAAAGCAGTCATAGGAAAAGAACAAAAAAGAAGAAACGGAATGATGCACAAAGATAACAGTGCTTTCGTCCTCATTTCCGCTCCCCCTTATCATTAAAATTAAATGTCCATTTCCTATTATCCTTTGGTAGCTCCAGATGTCAATCCTGAAATCAAATAACGCTGCAGTAATAAGAATACAAGTGCAATCGGCACAGCGATCAGAATTGCTCCTGCAGAGAAACGAGTAAAGTTATTAGAAAACTGATCATTGATGAAATTAAATAAACCGAGAGCGAGTGTATACTTCTCCGGACTGGTCAACACAATCCGCGGCAGCAGGAAGTCCATGAACGGAGCCATGAAGTTAAAAAGCGCTACAACGGCAAGAATCGGTTTAGCCAAAGGAAGCATGATGGTCCAGAAAATTTTCAAGTGGCCGGCTCCATCCATTTTCGCGGCTTCATCCAGCTCTTTCGGAATGGTATCAAAGTACCCTTTCACCAGCCAGGCGTTGAATGGAATCTGTCCTCCAAGATAAATCAGGGTCAGACCTGCTAAGGAATCGATCAATCCAATTGTACTTAGCAGGATGTATAATGCAACCATCCCCATTAAAGCCGGGAACATTTGCAGTAACAGGAACATATACAACCCATACTTTTTACCGATGAACTTATAACGGGAAAATGCATAAGCGACTAATGATGTCAGAATCACGGAACCGATCGCATTGGCGAATGCTACCAGCAGACTATTCTTATACCAGATGACATAGTCACTTCCCGGGTCAGTGAACAACCATTTATAATGCTCCAGTGTCGGGTTTTCCGGTAGCAATTTCGTAACCAGCATATTCGTGCCAGGGTTTATACTCATCATTACTGTCCACAGCAATGGGTAAGCAATCAATACAAACATCACTGCTAAAAATAAATATATGAACGTTACCTCAATCCTTGACTTCGTTTTTTTATTCATCGCCATCAGTAACGTCCCTCCTCTTTAAATGCAGCCGTTTTACGGAATTGATAGAATGCAAAAATTGAGATTACCAATCCCATTATGATCGTGATAGCTGCAGCCATATTATAGTTATTAGTTTCAAATGTCAGTTTATATACCCAGGAAATCAGGATATCTGTACCGCCAGCAGACTGGCCCCGGACAGCGGGGTTCCCTTCGTTGAAGAGATAAATAATATTGAAGTTATTGAAATTCTGAGCATATTGCATGATCAGAAGTGGTGCTGTGGCAAATAGGATGTGCGGCAGTGTGATGAAGCGGAACTTCTGGAATCGTGTTCCTCCATCAACATCCGCCGCTTCGTACATATCCGCCGGCACACTTTGCAATACACCTGTGAACAAAGCGAATACGAACGGGAAGCCAAGCCATGTCTGAATCATGATCAGGGCGACCTTAGCCCAAAATGGATCTGACAGCCAAGGGATCATCATCCCGAATTGGCTGAGGATATCACGGTTGATCGCACCGAACGTTGGATTGAATAATGCTGAGAAAATCAAAATTGATACAAAAGCCGGTACCGCCCATGGCAAAATAAGTACGGTGCGGATCGTACGCTTGAACTTGATACGTTTGTCGTTGACGAGCAAAGCCAGAAACAGACCAAGAACAATCTGCAATGTGGTCGCTACTACTGTCCAAACAATCGTCCAAGTGAAGACATTCAGGAATGTATCCTGCCAAATATCCACGTTCACCAGGTTGACGAAATTCTCAAACCCGACCCAGTCCAACAGTTTTCGTGGAGGTGAATTATATTGATTGTAGTTGGTGAAGGCCAGCGAGACCATGAACGCCAGTGGCAGTACTACTACGAAAATCAACATGATAAAGCCCGGCAGGATCATGAAATATGGAAATCCACGATCGTAGAAATCCTGCATCGCTTTGAAAAATGTCGGATTCGGTCTTCCGGCTTCTCTAGCAATTGCATCATTACGAGCATCTTTAACATTGAAAATATATATAGCGATTCCAAAGAAAAGCACCACTACCGATATAAAGCCCTGTATCAATAACTGGATGGAATGATGTTCCCTGGGAATCGTACCTAATGTGAAGAGTCCCCAGATTCCGATATCGATATAATCCCAAAATGCCATTAAAAAAGAGACAGCAATGACGAATAAAAGTATGCCTTTAAAGAATCGGCGGTTAAACATTTGTCCCAGTCCTGGAACGAAAACAGATAATAAAGTAGCAATATTGCGGGGTTGTTTGATGTCAAATGCTGCTTTTTTATCATCCTTTGCCATAATAATGTCCTCCCCGGTGATGATTAGAAAAACCTGGCTTTTCGAAGTACATATGGTGAAAGCCCAAGTCTTTTCTTATTCTCTAATCATTTAACAAAGTTAAACTTTCTTAGTGTATAAAAATGGCAGATGGAAGGCGGTCCGCCTTCCATCCCCCATTTCGCTCTTAATTGCATGAGCTTTTTTCTCTATTTATTGTCCGGCACCTGAAGCTGCGATGTTATCCTTGATGATTTGAACCGCTTCATCAAGTACTTCGTCTACAGGCTCACCTTTTGAGATAAATGTAAGTGCATTGTTGATTGGTTCCCAAACTTGCTGCATTGCAGGGATACCAGGCATTGGCTCGCCATAAGTCGCCTGTTCAGCGAAAGCGGACATGATTTCATCATCCGCGATTGCCGGGTCTTCGATAGAATCTTTACGCGCAGGCATTTCACCAGCCATGTCATAGTATGTCATCGCGTTTTCACTATTTGTGATGAATGCCATCAAGTCTTCCGCCCACTCTTTGTTTTCAGAGTAATAGGAAAGCATGTAAGATTTCACACCTACAAAAGATTTAGGGTTTTTGCCATTTTCAAGCTTTGGAAGCGGAGCAGCTGCCAGGTCGTCACCAAGGGCCTCCTGGTATTCACGCACCATCCAAGGTCCATTGATTACTGTAGAAACCTTTCCTTCTTTGACTAACCCGTTCATGATGTCCGGCGTCAAGTCCTGCGGAATATATCCGTTTTCAAACCAGGATTGGATCAACTTGCCACCTTTGACAGCGCCTTCGTTGTTCAATCCGATGTCATCAATGTCATAATTACCATTTTCATTACCGAAAACATAAGCACCATATCCGGAGAAGAATGGGTAAGTGAAGTAGAAGTTAGCACCTTCCATCAGGAATCCATACTTGTCTTCTCCTTTTTTGGTATCTCTTTCAGCAATAGCCATCAAGTCTTCCATTGTTTTAGGAGCTTCTTCCACTAAAGACTTGTTGTAAAATAATGCATAGGTTTCTGTAACTGCAGGGTAGCCCCACACGTCACCTTCATATGTGACAGCATCGATAGCAGTTTCTGTGTATTCGTCTTTTTTATCTCCAAGATTCACAGGGTCTACAAGACCTTTAAGTACAAGATCACCGATACGGTCATGCGGCTGGAAAATGATATCCGGGCCATTCCCGGCAGGTCCTTCTACATCCAGCTTTTCAATTTGGTCCAACATAGAGATTGGAATGATCTCCACCTCAATGCCTTTTTCTTCTGTGTATTTATCTGTGATCGTTTTTAACGCTTCTTCCTGTTTCTCTTCTGCGTTCATCCAGACAGTAAGTTTTTCAGGCTTCTCCGGCATTTCACCTTCTGTATTGCCTTCAGTTTCTGTAGTATCTCCGCTATCTGCGTTCCCTTCTGATTCTTGTCCACTTTCATCAGGACCACAGGCAGCAAGTGCACCGATCATTAATAGTGCGGCGAACAACATACCTAACCATTTCTTCATTGTATTGACCTCCCAAAGGTATATTAGTGCAAGATCATGTAATCGATTTCAACGCAATTTAATGAAAACGATTGCACATATCTTGATTTCTATTATACAAAAGCTGAATTAATTTGCAAGACAAATTTACTACTTTTAACAAATTACATAGATTTCTTTTATTTAGGTTAAGATAGCGCTTACATGATAACGTATGAACCCTGTATGTTTCCATTGACTTTCTGATTACTTTTGTCTACTTTTAGTCTATAAGTAATATTTTATAGCACTTTTTGTGCAAACGATTGTGTTGAAAGGATGAGATACTTGTTAAAAGAAGCGATTTACCACCGTTCAAAAAACCATTTCGCTTATGCATATGATGACGAAACCTTGCATATCATGCTGCAGACCAAGAAAGACGACCTTACTTCCGTTGCACTTATCCATGGAGATCCTTATCATTGGGAAAATGAGCAATGGATATCGGAAACACTTCCTATGGAGAAAACAGGTTCTTCGGAACTTCACGATTACTGGAAAGCTGCTATCAAGCCTCCTTATCGACGACTGCGTTATGGATTTGAAGTTTCGGATGGGTCCGAAACAAGCATCTATACAGAGCGGGGATTCTATGATAAAGCGCCTGGTGACACCGCTGATTATTTTGCTTTTCCATTCCTTAATCCCGCAGATGTGTTCACGGCTCCAGAATGGGTCCGGCAGACAACCTGGTATCAGATTTTTCCAGAACGATTCGGTAATGGCGATCCATCCTTGAATCCGGAGGGTACGCTTGCTTGGGGCAGCGCCGACCCGACACCGACTAACTTTTTCGGAGGCGATTTCCAGGGTGTGATCGACCACCTGGATTATCTTGTTAAACTCGGCATTAACGGAATTTACTTTACGCCGATTTTCAAAGCGTATTCGAACCATAAATATGACACCATCGACTACATGGAAATCGATCCGCAATTCGGAGATAAAGAGACATTTCGCAAATTAGTACAGGAATGCCATGAGCGGGGTATTAAAGTGATGCTCGATGCTGTCTTCAATCACAGCGGTTACTACTTCCCTCCTTTCCAGGATGTGTTGGAAAAAGAACAAGCATCCAAGTATAGCGATTGGTTCCATTTACGTGAGTTACCGATAAAAACAGAGCCAGTGCCGAATTATGATACATTCGCCTTCGTCCATACAATGCCGAAGCTGAATACGGAGCACCCGGAAGTGAAACGATATCTTCTCGATGTCGCCCGCTACTGGATAGAAGAGTTCGATATCGACGGCTGGCGCCTCGACGTCGCCAATGAAATCGACCATGCCTTCTGGAGGGAATTCCGCAGGGTGGTAAAATCAGCAAAACCCGATGCTTATATTCTTGGTGAAATTTGGCATGATTCCATGCCTTGGCTGCAGGGCGATCAGTTTGATGCGGTCATGAACTATCCTTTCACCAATGGAGCCGTGGAATTTTTCGCAAAAGATTCCATGAAGGCTAGTGAATTTGCTGATACAATCACAAAGGTACTTCACATGTATCCTGACAATGTGAATGAAGTCGCGTTTAACCTACTCGACAGCCATGATACACCAAGAATCCTGACGCTCGCGGGCGAGGAAAAAGCACGCGTCAAACTTTTATATTTGTTCCAACTATCATTTATCGGCACGCCGTGCATTTATTATGGCGACGAGATTGGAATGAGTGGCGGCCAGGATCCAGGCTGCCGGGAATGTATGATATGGGATGAAGAAGAACAGGACCGTGATTTGTTTACCTTTGTCCAGCAACTTCTTAAATACAGAAAGGATGTTCCTGCATTTGGGAATGATGGTTCCTTCCGTTTTCTTGAAACGAGCGATGACACAAGTGTCATTGTCTATGAAAAATTCAACCAAGAAAACAGGCTGATTTTTGTCGTAAATAATAGTACTCACCAACAAACGTTCACAGTGGATGCTTTAACAGATAAACAAGCGACAGCGTTATTTACGGATGAAAGCATTAGCTTTAATCATGAAGCAAAAGTGACACTTCCTGCTTTCGGCTTTCATATTTTCCAACTGTAGAAATAGAAGGCTCCTCCCCCCATACAAAAAGGACCGGATATCACCGGTCCTTTTTGTTATTTTATCGAAACTTGATAGTGTTCGAGCCAATAGTTGATCTGGCAAAGATGGGCAAGTAACTGCGGCCCTGTCATCAGCTGGCCGAACCAGGGAGCATCAATCGCCTGCCCTTTCGTATCAGCGAGATTACGCAGCTCGTTCCGGTCAAACAAATCGAAAATCGGTGCCTGCTTATCAACGAGTATTTCATTCATCCAGGCCACTACCGCATTGGTGTATACCGGGTTATGGGTTTTCGGATAGGGGTTTTTCTTCCGGTACAACACCTCATCAGGCAGTATCCCTTCCAATGCCTTCCGAAGCAGTCCTTTTTCTTTCCCATCCAAGTGCTTCATCTCCCATGGGACATTCCAGACATACTCGACTAGATGATGATCACTGAATGGAACACGAACCTCCAGACTCGCTCCCATGGTCATCCGGTCTTTGCGGTCAAGCAGTGTCTGCATGAACCAGTGCATATTCAAATAAAACATCTGCCTGCGCTTTTCCTCTACCGCCGACTCGCCTGAAAGCTTCGGCATTTCATCGACTGTCTCCTGATAGCGGGCCAGCATATACCCTTTCACATCCAGTTTTTGCTGCCACTCCTTATTGAGCAGCCCGTTTCTAAGGTTCAGCGAGCGGATCCATGGGAAGCCTTCCCGTTCCAATTCCTCTTGCCTGTAAAACCACGGATATCCACCGAAAATTTCATCAGCGCATTCTCCTGATAAACCAACGGTCACTTTTTTCTTCACTTCTTCGCTGAACCAAAGCAGTGACGAATCGACATCCGCCATCCCGGGCAGGTCCCGTAATACGGTCGCTTTTTTCAGAAGGCGCACTAATTCTTCATTATCGGCAATACAACTTTGATGGTTTGTGCCATGCTCCTTTTGAATTAAGGCAATAAAGTCTTTATCGCTTGCGGGTTGAAAGGCATTGGCTTTGAAATGTTTGTCATTACCTTCAAAATCGATTGAAAACGTATCAAGCGCTCCTTTTCCCTGTTTGCGATATTGCTCTGCTGCAATCGCGGTGATGGCACTGGAATCGACCCCTCCTGATAAAAATGTTCCAAGCGGGACATCGGAAACCAATTGCCGATCCACTGCATCAAGAAAAAGTTCCCGCACCTTTTCCACGGTTACATCTAGGCTGTCTTCATGAGGTTTACTTTCCACATTCCAGTAACGCTTTATTTTCAGCCCTTGTTCCCTGGTAAAAGTAGCAAAATGACCTGCACGTAAATCATGGACGCCCCTGAAAACACCGCATCCTGGTGTCCGGGACGGTCCTAATGCCAGCAGTTCATGGAGTCCAGTAGTATCCATTTCCGCAGCAACTTTCGGATGGGCGAGCAGTGCTTTGATTTCAGAGCCGAATAGCAATCCTCCATCTGACTCCATATAAAACAACGGTTTGACCCCAAGCCGGTCCCGTGCCAGAAATAACTTTTGTTCCGCATCATCCCAAACAGCAAATGCGAATATCCCATTCAAATGGTTGACGCATGACTCGCCCCATTCCATATAACTGGTCAATAACACTTCCGTGTCAGAATGGGATCGGAACGTCCAGCCTTTTTGATGCAATACCGTTCTTAAATCTTCTGTATTATATAATTCTCCGTTATAGCATAGCGTAAAGCACTTGTCCCCGACTTTTCGCGTCATTGGCTGACGGCCGCCGGCAGGGTCAATGACAATCAGCCGTTGATGCCCGAACGCTGTGTGCCGGCCCAGCCATTGGGTCCCTTCATCAGGCCCGCGGTGCTCCAATGTCGCTGCCATGGCAGCTATCGTATCATAAGCACAACTCAAGTCTTTCCGAAAATCCGTCCAACCGACAATTCCGCACATATATCGAGCCACTCCTTCTTTGTAGCTGAAAAAAGATAAACTAGTATATGTACGAGTACCTGGCCATATGAATAAAAAAATGCCCGGTCATAATGACCGGACATTCCATCTGTAATTATGCTGGGAGAATGCCTAATGGCATAATCCCAAAACCTAGAATCAATGCTATTGCAAAAGCAATCAAGAGCTGTGTCCACCAACTGGAAGCAGGCTGGGCCTTAGAGACCTTGATTGCCACCATTTCAATCGCTGCAATCGCCCAAAGACCGACCAGCATTTTTACGATGACCAGTATCCCGATGTCAGCATAGGAAGCGAACAGACTGCCACCAGAGTATAAAATAAGTAAATAGAGCAACCGCATAATCATGTGTGTAATTTTAGCAGCTTTCGCATTCCCCGCACGGGAAAATGTCAAGACCAGAATCAATAACGCTAATGTTATCACCCATGAGGTGATATGTAAGTGTGCCACTAAACTTCCTCCTTTTGCTATCAATCTACCGTTATAGTACCATGTTTACACAAATTTATCCTAATAAAACCTTTCAGGGGAATTTTTAGACTAGAGAGAAAATTAGTCTGAAACCTGTTATAATGGATGAAGATTTTTGAATTGATATGGAGGGATAGAATGACAAGAACTAGTCAAGAAATCATCGACCAAACGCAGGAATTCGGCGCAAAAAACTATCACCCGCTTCCGATTGTGGTAGAAAAAGCGGAGGGTGTTTGGGTAGAAGATCCTGAAGGTAACCGCTACATGGACATGCTCAGCGCTTACTCGGCTGTCAACCAGGGCCATCGCCATCCACGAATCATTGAAGCATTAAAAAACCAAGCAGACCGTGTGACCCTGACGTCACGCGCCTTCCACAATGATCAACTCGGACCATGGTATGAAAAGATTTGCAAGCTCACCAATAAAGAAATGGCACTCCCGATGAATACGGGAGCTGAAGCGGTCGAGACAGCGATTAAGGCAGCACGTCGCTGGGCTTATGATGTCAAAGGGGTCGCCGATAACCAGGCAGAAATCATCGCCTGTACCGGTAACTTCCATGGCCGTACGATGACTGCTGTTTCCTTATCTTCTGAAGAAGAATATCAGCGTGGCTTTGGTCCAATGCTGCCAGGCATCAAATTAGTTCCATACGGGGATATCGATGCGCTCAAAGAGGCCATCACTGAGAATACAGCAGGATTCTTAATTGAACCGATCCAGGGAGAGGCTGGAATCGTCATCCCTCCAGAAGGTTTCTTGAAAGAAGCATCCGAAGTTTGTAAAGAAAACAATGTTTTGTTCATCGCTGATGAAATCCAGGCAGGACTGGCCCGGACCGGCAAAATGTTCGCCTGCGACTGGGAAGACGTAACACCTGACATGTTGATTTTAGGTAAAGCACTTGGCGGCGGTGTGTTCCCGATTTCCACTGTAGTAGCTAACCGTGAAATCCTGGGTGTCTTCAACCCTGGATCCCATGGCTCTACATTCGGAGGAAACCCACTGGCTTGCGCAGTATCTCTCGCTTCCCTGGAAGTGCTGGAAGATGAAAAACTGGCAGACCGCTCTCTTGAATTAGGCAACTTGATGATGGGAGAATTGAAAAAAATCAATAATCCGATCATCAAGGAAGTACGCGGAAAAGGTTTATTCATCGGAGTCGAACTTACCGAACCTGCACGAAGCTATTGTGAAAAACTGAAGGAGAAAGGCCTCCTTTGCAAAGAGACACATGAAAACGTCATCCGTTTCGCCCCTCCTCTGATTATTAATCGTAAGGATTTAGAATGGGCGATCGATCAAATCAAGGAAGTATTATCTTAATGAAAATGAGCCTGGCGAATATTCGCCAGGCTCATTTTTACTTATAAGTAACTTATTCAATTATATGGCCGAATTGTGGAAGACTCAGCTTCAAAGTAATTTGGGTTCGTTACCGAGACAGGCGAAAGGGTGGCTGGAAAACGATTCGCTTTCCAGCTTCATCGCCTAGACACTCGCGACATAAGCAGTCCATCAACGGGAAGAAAGAACACTTCCCTTTTGCTGTTCTGCTTATGCGTGTCGTGTCTCCCAAGGCGATTACGCATTCGTTTTTTTCCTGTGGGGGAGGCTGGCAAGCCTCCTCGGCCGTTTCACGACCTGTGGGGTCTCGCCTAGCCCCTTCTCCCACGGGAGTCTCACCGTTTCCCCGCCACCTTATCCATATTTTGACGAACGAACCCTACGTTGTGAGAAGATATCTTCCACATTTTCTGCATGAAAAGCTCAATGATTCAGGACATAAGCTCTTTTCAGCTGTTAAGATGGTGGTTCCGCATATCGATGTTTCCGTTAGTCTTACAAATGCAAGGAGGGCCGGGAAATTGCGAGACTCCTATGGGAGGATAGGACATGGTGAGATCCCGCAAGGCGGAGCCTGAGGAAGCTCACCGTACCCCCATGGAAAGCGAGTGATTTCCCGGCCCTCCAGAGATTATCTACCGTAACGGAAACAGTTTCTCTCGAAACTGAGTCTTCCATTAAAGGGAGCGTTAACTGCAAGAGATTTAATGAGAGTGCATTAAAAAAGGAGTGTATCTTTGACAGATAAACTCCCTTCGACTTGGCTTATTAAAATGTCAAAGGCTCTCGCAAAATGAATTTATTCCCGAAAAATGGCAAAGAGCTTTCCAAAAATTCCTTGAGGTTTTTGTTGAACAGTTTGTTCTAACCGTTTATTAAAATCATTTTGCATCTGCCATTCTTTTTTTTGCTCTGCACGCATGTTTTGTAATTCCTGCTGCAGCATTTCACTTCTTTGCCTTTCTTGTTCAAGCAAGGTTTCATAATGATTCTCTTGCTGTTCCTTCAATTTTTCCAGTTTGGCCTGTGTCTTCTGGGCAGAGTTTCCAACTCCTGAACTTATCACGTGGTGATCTTGCTGGAGGCGGGAAACCGTGGTTTTCAGCTGAGCCATATCGTTAGATAACTGGACGTTCATTTCTCGGGCAGCTGCAAGTTCACTGGCTAAAGCCCTCATAAAATCCTTCAACTGCTCGGGGTCCTGGAGTGAATGGTCATATGTACCGGGTGCCGCCACCTCTGTTTCAGGAGGGGTTTCTAAACGCTCTTTCTGCAACTGTACCAGTTCTTTTGTTATTTCGTTCAGAGGTTTGTCCGTATCGCGTATCGCTATAAGCGCATCAACATCAGTTTTCACGAAAATACGCCGATCGCCATCCTTGAAAAACTCATATCCATTACGTTCTAATATTTGGCCGTACTTTCGGACAGTGGGGGTAGCTATACCTACTTCCTCGGCCACTTCTTTCGTTGTATAAGCTCGTTCATTCGGTTGTATATCGTGTCGCATATCGGCCCTCCTTATCTAATTAATAATATGAAGGTTTTTTGTCGAATTTGCAAGACAAATTAATAAACGATATGACTTGTAAGAAAATTGAGTCTATTAGATTATTATTTGTTAACAAAGCTTTCCAACTGTCCTCTACCTTATACCTATCTAAGCTTTCATATCGCTTATAACCATAAACGATATATCTGCGTATCGCTCAGTTTAAGTATCGCCTGCCAATATGGTGCTTTTCTCATGTCTGAATATATAGCAAAGCTTTCATTTGATTTTATACCCTTTCAAATAGTCTGATTATCCCAGCCTCACGTTATCAAGAGCGTTAATGCACATACGATCAAACCCCATCTATCAATAAAAAATCGAGTATAAAACCATGGAGATTTCATCCTCGATTTATCCTGCCATTTATATAAATTCTTGACGTTATTGGAACTACTTTCTTTGAGTTACCAGGAAAGCTACTGGTTTCCTGGCAGAAGTTACTGCCAGGGCTATTATACAAAAACCTATATATTTTCTGCTAAGTCTGTAATATAACTGTAAGCCAGATAAATAATCATACAAACCGCAGTCAATAGAAATCCCCAGCCTAATGTAATTTGGTCAATCAGCAGATAATTGTTGCATAATTGGTTCGGAGACCAAATATATAACCATCCCATCACTATAAATAAAAGTGTAAAAAAGATAATAAGGCCATTTTTCCAGGATGATTTAAGCTTTTTCCAGCTGTCACGCAGCGGGACCCCTGCCAGGAAAGGCAAAGAAATGAACTTGAACAATTCTATATACCATAGGTTCAACGCTTCATCCATCGACCTTGGCAGTGTCCAATAGACAATAACCAGAACGAAAAGCAGTAACCCTGGAATACCATTAGGATTCCACTCTTCAAAAAAGCGCGGGAATTTTCTTATCATACCGGGGGCGAGTAAGAAGCCGATTGCCGCAAACAAAGTCATTTGCATATGCATGTGGATAATCATCACCGACTCCATCAAATTGGCAACAGGGGGCAGCATGAGAAAAATATAAAGTATTACTACATAATAGATGCCCTTCATTTCTCTTCGCCCTCCTCCATAATTTCCATTACAGTAGCCGCCGCTTCTCTTGTTTCCTGATAATCCATCACTTCCACCAGCCGTCCGTCGGGATCAACAAGATAAAAAGCAGAGTTATGGGCAAAGTTGCCGTATTCATCAGGTATGACGATGACACCGAAGCGATCGAGCAGCTCATCCAGTTCCTTCTGGTCCGGAATTCGAGCCATCCGCCACGTCTCTCCATCACTTCCGAGCCACTCCCGGTACGTGTCCAGCACCTCCGGAGTGTCACGTTCCGGGTCGAAGCTGATACTTAAGAACTGAATGCCTTCTTCAACCACGTCCTCCGGCAGCATCTCATAGACTTCAGCCATATTTTTCTCAAGCTCCGGGCACACTGTGCCGCACATGGAATAAAAAAATGTGATGAATACATATTTCCCTTCAAACTCGGAAAAAGGATAAACCCGGCCCGCATGATCTTCCAATGTCACCTCAGGGAACATTGGTGTTTCTTCTTTCAGCTGGTTGACCCTTGCCTTTTCCGATGTATATGCTGTGAAACCATCGGTTCCGAGATAAAGCAGGACCAGTCCGAAGACAGCAATCACAAAATAAGATAGAAGGGTTTTATTTTTGTTGACCATCATGATCACTTCCTAGTTATCAATTAAAAAGAAAGAGAGCAATGCTTCCCCAAAGCCTGCTCCCTTCTTTTGTCATTTACCAGGTTTTGAATGGGGGGGAACCTGGCGGCGCGTTGACGATAAAGTCGACTAATGGAATCACATAGGCCATGCTAACTAAGGTAAGCATGAGGACGATCCAGAGACCCCAACGTTCTGTCCACATAGGTGTCGGTGTAGCATCTTCTTCCTCTTCCGCCATTGGAAACTCGGTTTCGCCTTTCGGTGCAAAGAACATCATATAGAATACAGCATAAACTTGAAGCAGCACACCGATCATCAACAAAGTCCCACCGATCGCGAGGAAAAACAAGTACGGATCCCAGCTTAAGGCAGTAGCATTATCAAAATAGGTGGAATAAGAAGTTCTTCTAGGTGACCCTAACAGTCCCACCCAGTGCATTGCTCCTGACATCAACACCATTCCTACCGTCCAGACGATGGTTTGGATAATGCCGAGTTTATTGATTTTCGGGGTCAAAACTCGCCCGGACACATAAGGTACAAGCCAGTAGCTGACTCCAAAAAATGTCATCACGACTGTCATCCCCAAGGTCAAATGGAAATGACCGACTACCCACATCGAGTTATGGACAACCTGGTTCAATTGATTTGTGCTTTGGACGATCCCGCCCGCACCGGCCGGGATGAAAGCAGCCATTGCGATGAACGGTGCAAGGAAACGGACGTCTCCCCAAGGCATCTTTTTATACCACCCTACCAGTCCTTTTCCGCCTTTTTTCCGTGCTGTCTTTTCGAAAACTGCGAACATCGCATAGGCGGTCATCAAGGAAGGGAAACCGATCGCGAGACTCATAAACACGTGCATATATTTAACAGATTCTGAAATGCCAGGGTCAACAATCTGGTGATGGAAACCGCCTGTAATATTCATGATGACTAAGGCAATAACAACCACACGTGTCAATAAATCGCTCCAGCGTTTCCCGCCGATGATTTTCGGAATGAATACATACCAGGCAGAAATCGCGGTCAAATACCAGATGTTTACTAAAGTGTGGCCGAATGCCCAGAACAGCGTTCTTGAAACCATCACATTGATCGTTTCGATCCAGCCGAACGCCCACGGAATAATGTAAAATACTTCAATCGCAACCGGTAGGCTGCCGAAGAATAATAACACGAATACACCGGTAGCAAAAAAGGAAAAAATCGGAATGTGCTGTCCTTTGTGATTTTTCCTCCAATTAGCCACGTTGATGAACGCACCGAACGCAAGCATCCAGACACCCAATACAATAAAGACGAGGCCAATGTAGAACATCGGGGCTGCCGCCATCGGTGGATAGAAGGTATACATGACAGAGGCGTCACCTTGTAAAACCGGGATGACAGCGAGTACGAATCCGAAGATTTTCATCCAGAACCCGATCCATGCCATTTTCCGTACTTTTGGAAGCAGCCCTCCCAACGTATGAGATAACCCTGCATAAAAGTAACCAATCGTGAAGAATGCTGATAAGACGACAACTAATAATAGCCCGTGGGCTGTCAATACTTTATAGTAGTTTGCCCATACAGGCAATTCGAGAATTCCGGCTCTGTTCATCCCTTGCAGCAGTCCGAGAAGACCTCCAAATAAAATGGCGATGAATGCGACAGACAAATATGATTTAGTTATTCTGGCATCTTCCTGGCTGATTCCAAGCGCTTTGTTGGCTTTATCTTTCCAATCATAACTTTTTAATGCTTCCATCTCGTTCCCCCCTTTACTTAACTGTAATTGTTGTACTCATCATCTGGTGGCCGGCACCGCAATATTCGTTGCAAAGAACAAGGTACTCACCAGGCTTATCAAATTTTTGTGTTATTTTCGAAATGTAACCGGGCATCACCATCGCGTTGATATTGGTACCAGCTACCTGGAACCCGTGCGTCACATCCTTCGAAGTCATCGTGAAATGAACGGTAGATCCAGCCGGAATTTCAATTTTATTTGGGGTAAAACTGAAAACCTGCAGCGTCATGACCACTTCATATTCATTTTCACCAATTTGTGTTACGCCAGGGTTATCGAATGGAGCGGTCTCATCCACTTTTTGCGGATCGATCCGTTCCCCGTAGCTCGGCGGCCCCATATCTTTCGCGAACGCCTGGTAGCCAGTAATCAGCATGAACCCGATAATCATTCCAAAACTCAACGTCAGCCAAACTTTTTCTGCTTTATGCATGTTCTTCCCTCCTATATTCTGGTCATATACAATCCGTAAATCAGAAGATACGTAACAAGTATGACTCCCCCTACCACAGCCACCGAGAATATCGTTCCTTTAATCGTAGAACTCTCTTCCACCACTTCCTCGTTCTGCTTCACATTTGATTCCGCCATTTTGAATCCCCCCTAACTTTTTGTTAATTCCATAATAATTGAGAATGGTTATTAACTAAGTGAAATAAATCACACCAAACAGGATTATTGGTTAAAAATGTTTCTACTGTAACAAAGTTGTCAAACTTATCAAGCTGCCACCATCTTTTTGTACACGTAAAAAAGCCTGGATTTTATTAATCCAGGCGTGAAAATTTCATTCACCTGTGGTTCTTAAAGCCACAGACAACATACTCCGTTATTTCCATACACAATTATGGGTTTAAAAACACGGCTGATTTAATTTTGTATTTAAACCTATCCTTCTCAAATGAAAATATCAGATGTCACTTGATACTAACAATCTTTTTTTGCCCCCAGGGAGCCACAACCACTTCAACTACCATATCGTCTCTTTGCTGCTCATATTTTCCCCCGGTATTTTCCTCGACATAATAACGATTGATGCCGTAGGTTACCTGATGGACAGACTGGCCTTCATTATGCCATTGGTACTTCCCCCTCATGCGGACCTGATCAGCCTCTGTTTCCATTTTATCGCGGGAAGCAGTCACAACTTGAAAGACACCATTATCCGATTCTTCTAAAAGAATATAGACTGCCTCGCCATATTCCGGAATGCCTCCAGACCATTTTTCTTCATCTATTCTTTCGATTTCATAGTTCAAAATGACATAGTCCCCATAAAATATATCCCTTGGATCGACAGGAGCAGTTTCCAGCTTGATTGTCTGACCAAATGCATCCATAGCGTAATAAGAGATTGACATGCCTGTTAAAAACAGAACTTGTAGTAACACGACTCCGTAAAAGGCGAAACGCTTCATACGATCCGCCCCCTTTTTGATAGATTTCGGCGCTTTCTTTCCAGGAAGAAGCTTAAGAGGAACAGCAAAATGCCACCGATGAAGAAAAATAATGACTTATCCATGAAATCCCAGGCAAGCTGGGCATAAGCGACAACAGTACTGATAACAAACGCCACCGTGCCTTTGGTGACAATACCTGAGTTCTCAGATTGATAGCCCCGAAGCAGCCATCCCAGCGAATAGATGAACAGGAGAATTAATGCGACCATAGAACCTGTCTCAAGGTAAAATACCGGGAGGAACAAAACCAGATTAAGCAGAAAAATCAAATGATTTCTTTTCCATAACAGAACCATAACACTTAACGATAACACCACCCAGATAGTCAGGAAGAAGAACTCCCCGCCAAGCGATTCCGTAAAGAACTCCATATCTAAAAAGAAGACTTGCCAGATTACCAGTATAAACATAGTGGCGATACTAAGTTTTGTAAATGGTATCTTAAGTGCCTGCTTAGATACCAGGATGCCGAGAAGGTATAATGCCAGAAAATAAACCAGGAGCCAATGGTAAGAATGATGTTCCACAAAGGCCAGGATGACAGCCTGTAGTATATAACTGAGTGTAAACAATGTCGCATACAGCCAATCAGCACGATGGTAGACATAGTAGCTGAATCCGGACACGAATAACAACCCCAGCAGCAGGTTGAATTCAGAAAAATTGCCGGCACTATAGACTTGACCAATGGTGGTAATTACTATCGCTGCCACGAATAAAGTTCGCTCATCATAAATCGCAAAAACCAGCAAAGCAGCCAGTGCCCATACGAAGAACGGAAAGGCGCTGAACGAGGTGTAATTGTACATCTGTCCTGTCAGGAAAATACCAGACCCGAAAATCAAAACTGCGATGAGCAGCAGACTAATCCCGACCGTTTCTGAACGTGTCCGGTACACCTTATCTCCCGCAAAGTAAAAGCTGGTCATAGCTATAATGATAATAGCCATGCGGGCAATATCCGGAATTACTCCCCAATTGGAAGCGATGAAGCTTAAAAAACCGAGCCCGATAAAAATTGCCGCCAACGTCAACAGAATCGGCTTTTGACTTCGTTTTGGATACAGTGCCATAATGTCATCCAATTGCTGACGCTCAATGATCCCTTTTTCCACCCACTTGCTTCCTTCATTTTTAAGTTGATGCCGGTTCATACTTATCCCTCCTGCCTTCTCCGTATCGACTGCTTTTTACCATAGGTCAATGTCCGCCACAGCCATTCTAGCGGACCGAACTGGTAAGTGTTCAGCCACCATTTACTGAGGCTGATTTGTACAATGTAAAAGAATATTACAATTATCACGCTCCAGAGCGGCGGCACTTGCCCATACAGCCCGAAACCTATTGAATAAAACAGCAAGAATGAAAACAGCGATTGCAGAATGTAGTTGGATAGGGACAATCTTCCGACATAACTAAGCCCGTGCAGCGCCCTTTTTCCAAAAGAACGTTGATAAAGCAACGTCACACTGACAACATAGAAGATAGCTGAAGCGCTCCCCCCGATATTATCCTGCATCATTTGGAACCAGGCCGGGTTGTCAAAGAAATACGGTACCGCCTTGAATCCTAAAAATAAAAGTAATGTAACGACCCAAAGCGAAAATAAAGCAGCCTGGTGTGCTGCCGGCTGATGGAGCCATTTTTTCCGGGCAACATACATGCCGAACAAAAACATCGGCAACAGGCTCATAATCAGAAATGGCCAGTTCATCGGCGCATTGGTGTAATACCAGTCATTCCAGTTCTGTGACCAAATATCAAGAAGCGACCCACCGCCATAGTTTGCTTTCGCCTGTTCGATTGCAGACTCATTGACCCAGCCGCCGTAGTCAGGTCCCATACTATATAAGCTGAAAGTAAAAAAGCTGGTGAAAAATAAAAGCAGGGCGAATCCCCAGGCCAGCAATGTTTTACTGCTTCGATTCAAGAAGAATAATAACAATAACCCGATCAGCCCATATGATAGTAATATATCGCCGTGCCATATCAGGAAAGCATGAATGAGACCGAAGCCGATCAATATCATCAGTCTGCGTCCGATCACTCGTTTTTCATTAAATCCTTTAACAGCCAGGCGCTCTCTCATCATTTCTATTCCAAATCCAAATAAAAATGAAAATAAGGTATAAAAACTTGCCTGAAAAAATATATCGATGATCATCTGGATGGAGTGACTTGTGGCAGATGGCCAATAGACCTCTTCACCGCCATACAGAAAATAAGGCGCATTGAAAGCGGGGACGTTGACCATGAAAATGCCAAATATCGCTAAACCACGTGCAGCATCTATCCATTCCAAGCGCTCAGCTTCCCGTAATGGTGTTCCAGTGTCCTTCATTCATCCCCCTCCTTTATCTTTATTTTACTTGTTTGGATGAAAAGTTGATAGATGATAACGGAATAAATTAGGTACATACAAAAAAAGGAGGAAAACCATGCCAGCTCAAGTTGGAGCCGTAAAAGTAATTTCCATCTCGTCATCCAGCATTTTCAATATTGGTGATGTCTTCACCATCGCTCCCACCAGCTCGGCAAAAACGTTTGCCGGCGGAGGTTCATTCAATTCAGGTGACGGTATACGTATCGATTTAGGCCGCTCGGTCACTTATGTCAATGACAGAGATGTCACAGACCAGCCCAAGTAACAACTAGGAGGAAATAGTTATGAGCATTACTATCCATCAATCCATTTGTATCAACATGCTTAAAATTGAAGCTGTCTCCAACTCATCCGTCGTGCAAATCGGAAGCGCCGGATCGATCCAGTCGCGCTCTGAACTATACAATACCGGGGGATTCACGGAACCTGCCCCACCTGCTGAGCCCTTTGAAGGGGATATAACGACTATCGGCAAGGGCGGAGGTCCATTAGTGCCATTGTCTGCTCCCAGCTGAACGAATTACCTGAACGCTACGCACGCCTATGGGCTTTTTGCATAAAGTAGTGATATAGCCTAATTTTAACGGGGGTGAGAGGGATGAATTATTATGGTTCCTGGCAGCAATATATGGAGCAGATGATGAAGCAGCTGCAGGCACAACAACAGGAGATCAAAGCTCTTCATCAAAAACTGGAAACACTGGAACAAAACCATTCCGATCAACCCAGGACAGTGATTGAAAAAATAGAATATAATTTCGACCAATTGAAAATAGAGACCTTGGAAGGAACACTTCATATCGGCTTGACGCCACAGGAATTAAGTAAAATTGATGATGCTTCTCTGTGGGGACAGCAACAGCCTGTGCCTCCCTCCGCTCCAAAACCTGCCAACCAACAGGTTTTAGAGGAGCTTGATCACTACTTGATGAATCAGGGCGGAGCCATAATCCGAAGTCTGGCAGCTAATAATGAGGTAGCCATGGATCATCAAAAAGAACAGAGCATCATCCAGGATATCCGAAAGCAATTACCTGCCCGTATTGCCCATCATGAAAAACAGGATCCAAAACCGGATCCGGAAAAGATTGTTCACCTAATCAAGTCAGAAGTCGAACATTCTATTGCCCAATTCCTTAATCAATCTAAAGGAGAAGATGCCTGATGGCTTTTATCGTTCATAACTGGGGGCTGAACGTCGGCAATGTAGAAATCGCCGGCATAACCTCCTCGTCTGTATTTTTAATCGGGGATAATGAACAAATCCGCTTGAACTCATACTTTGACACTCCCGCTGAATCCCTTATTATCGGTCCATTCGTTCCTTTAGGTAGCAGCGTATCCGGTGACACCGCGGCGTCTGTTGTGGAGACGGACGAGGATGAATAAACGGCTTGTCACCTTGGATAACATCAAAGTTTCTGATGTGGTTTATGGATCGAGCTTTGTGATTGGAGACAGCTGGCGTGCCACACCGTTCGCAAGGGTTTTAGCCGTTCAGAAAGAAGGTGCCTGGTTTGAGGAAGGACGCTACAAATATGAGGACTATCCAATATTCACGAGACAATTCAAACGTCTTCCTTCTACTGATACTGTGGAAGATATTCATTACCACCATAACCCGACGATCAACGTGGAAAGTGTACGAATCAACGGGGTTTCCACTTCTTCTATGATTCAAGTCGGCAGCCTTGGTATCCTGGAAGCAGAATCGCGGGTCAAGCATTTCCGCATCATCCAAGACGAACAGGAAGAAGATTTCAGCATAGACTAAATGAAAGCCTATTGAAGGAGGGGTAAGATGCCATCCATTGTCGGCCCCATTAAAATAAATAGTGTTGGCGGTGGGGTCATTAATTTCGGTGATGCCTTTTACTTGGCCCCGAAAAGCTCATCCAAAACAAATGCCGGCTCCGGTGCTTTGAATACCGGGGACTTCATCAATACGAACAACGGATTCAGTTCGACTAATCCGTTTGACCCTGACGTCAACGACCAGAACGTTGCTGGTAATGCATAAAGAAAAACGCTGCAAGTACTGACTGCAGCGTCTTTCTTTTTGGTGTACCTATTAAAAGTAACGATCATTTTCCATCATGTACGAACGAAATAATATCTTTGCTCATATGAAAAGCAATTATATGACCGAGCCTCCGGCTTCATCGCTGATTTCGCCTTCGATGTGATTTCCTGGTAGTAATCTTCTTTTGGGGGTCCTGCTTTTTCACCCAGCGCAAATACTTTGCCATATCCGGATGATCTGCAAGCCGCTCCACCGTATGGTAAAATCCTGCCAGCTCTTCATTAGTGAACAGAGCATGGATCTGCCGGTGGCAGGCACTGCATAGTTGTGCCGTCGGTCCATCTGCACCTCCGTACTCTTTAGGAATCAGATGGTGCACTGTCGTCAACACCGGTGACCTTAAGCATAAATCACACATCTCATCATGGATGCGTTCATTCAATCTTCTTCTAACTCCGTTGTCAGCAGCAATGGGCCATCAAAAAAGTAAAGACACTTTTTCACAACAGCTTCTTTCCATATCTTTTCCAGCGCTGTCTGATACAAACTAAGCTGTACCTCATAGCGGCTTGCAAGCTTCTGTTTCAGCTCTTCCGTAACTTCATCGTTAATTGAATCCGTTTTATAATCGAGAATCAGCCAGCCATCATCATAGGGTACAACACAGTCGATGACCCCTTGGACGAATACTTGCTCTTCGGTTTCGCCTTCCCAATTGCGGTACACCTGATGAGCAGGAAGCGTCAGACTGAATGGCACTTCCTTTTCCAAATGTTCCGCCTGTAGTACAAACTCACCGATATTTGTATCAAAAAATGACGAGACGGCTGCTGTATCGATTACATCCGCCTCTTCGGGGCGAAGCACTTCCCGTTCTACTAAACCAAGGACAAATTCACGGACTTCTGCTTTACTATATTTCCGGGTGAACGGCAAATGCTGCATGACAGTATGCATGGCTGTACCGCGTTCAGCAGCCGTCAGCTCCTGCTCTTCCTGCATGAAACGCGGGCGCTTGATGATCGGTGCTTTGAACGGAAGCACGATATCATTACTGCTGTATTCATCCAGTTCTTCGCGCTGCCGCTTCAGCTCGGTCACCGATTGCTTAGCCCGTGAATTTGCTGCCTGGCGGTAGGCATATTGGAAATTCAATCGCTTGTCGACTCTTTCAGCTTCTTCATTGCCATCGACCTGTATCCATTGATATACGGCCTCCTGCAGCCGTTCATCACGATTTTTTTCCAATTCATCCAGCTGGTTATAGGCACTGCCGTGCTTTATTTCCACCCGCCATTCTGAATCATCCTGCCAGATCTCTTCTGACGTTTTGACTTCGACATCTGGATGGCGCAATGGTTCGGTTTTATGGTGACGGACCAGGGCAGGACCGACCCAATCTAAATAACTTTTCGATTCAAGCCGGTAATGCGGTGGAAGTACCCAGCTCGGATGCTCGAGGAACTCCAGCCACTTTTCCTGTTTTTTCTCAAATGACGCCACATTGCCGACCATGACAAGCTTCTCTTTCGCTCTCGTCAATGCTACATATAAGACGCGCATTTCTTCTGCCAGCAATTCGCGCAATTTCTCCCGCTTCAAAGCATGGTAAGCAAGCGTGGGATACATGATCCGTTTCTCGGGATTGATATACCGCGTCCCAAACCCATAGTCTTTATGGAGTAAATACTTAGAGCGGAGGTCCTGCTGATTGAATTGTTTATCCATGCCGCCAAGAATGACGACAGGAAATTCAAGTCCTTTACTTTTGTGAATCGTCATGATCCGGACGACATCCTCCTGTTCCCCGAGGGCACGGGCCGCACCGAGATCATCACCTCGTTCTTCGATCCGCTCAATGAACCGTAAGAAACGGAACAAACCGCGGAAAGAGGTAGCTTCATAGGAACGGGCACGATCATACAAAGCCCGCAAGTTAGCCTGCCTCTGTCGTCCACCTGGAATCCCGCCGACGAAGTCGTAGTAACCCGTTTCCCGGTAAATTTCCCAAATCAGCTCGGATAACGCACCCTGTCGCGCACGGACCCGCCAGGAATGCAGCTGGTCCAGGAAACGATCAATCTTCTCTTGTATTTCCTGATCGCCGCTGAATACCTTCATCGCTTCATAATAGGTAGACCGCTGTTTTGCCAGCCTGATCTGTGCCAGCTGCTCTTCATTCAGCCCGACAATCGGCGAATGGAGAACGGAAGCGAGCGGAATGTCCTGCTGGGGGTTATCGATCACTTTCAATAGACTGAGCATGATTTTAATTTCAATCGCTTCAAAATAGCCGGAGGAAAGTTCGGCATAAACCGGAATCCCCTGCTGCTTCAATTCATCGACAATGGTAGGTGCCCATGTCATGGAACGCATCAAAATCACGATATCGCGGTATTGGACAGGACGCTGGAATTCCGTCTCTTTGTCGATGACTTGCAACGGCTCCTGTTCATATTGTCCAATCCACGTTTTGATCATCTGGCCGTATGCACGCGCTTCGAGCTGGGCCTTTTCTAAATCACGATAATCCTCGCCTTCTCCTGCCGGCTGTTCTTCATCGGCTTCCCGGTCAATGACCAGTAACTCGGCATCGGTATCAGAAGAAGTGAGTTCATCATATATCGTATTACTGTAGATCAGCTCAGCGTCCGGTTCATAATTCATCTCGCCGACTTCCTCATCCAGTATCTGGCGGAAAATATAGTTCGTCGCAGCCAGTACCTGCTTCCGGCTCCTGAAGTTACGGGCCAGGTCGATCCGCTCACCGGGATGGTTGTCATATTTGAACTGCTGATACTTATTCAAAAACAACGTCGGTTCGGCATGGCGGAAACGGTAAATGCTTTGTTTCACATCACCGACCATAAACAGATTTCCTCCCCGGTCTCCGCCTGTTAAAAGCAGTAAGAGTGTTTCCTGGACCAGGTTTGTATCCTGATACTCATCAACCAGCACTTCCGAGAATTTTTCCTGAAAATCAAATGCGACATTTGATGGCACCAGGTTGTCTGCAGTCGAGGAGTCATCACGCAACACATCCAGACAATAATGTTCCAGGTCAGAAAAATCGACTATCGCTTTTTCCCGTTTCAAGCGGGTGTAGCGATCTCGGAAATCTCTAACCAATTTCACCAGTTGCACAATGACCGGGTGCAGTTCTTTCATATCATCCAGGTGACCGGTCAGTGAACGGGTGAACCATTCCCCCGCCATATCATTCCAGCGCTTCTTATAGCTATCCCGTATCGCTTTCACCTGTTCCTTCTTTGCTTCATCGCAGTCCGCTTTTTTGCCCGACAGACGTGCGAACTTGCTCGTCTGCATGAATGTTTGCAGCTCTGTCCATGAAATAGCGGCAAGTCCTTTCGCTTCCTGGACCATGGCTATATCTGCGTCGATCGTATCGGCATAGTGATATGGCCCATCCGCTTCCCTGGTAACTTCCAGCGCTTTCTCCGCTTCCACCAGTATGGCGTCTAGCTGGCTGGCTACTTCCCGCTTTAACATTCTCAGCCATGGCAGGTCTGCTTCCTCCGTGTTTTCATCTACACCATACATCTCCGCCATCTGATCCAGCCACGCTTCAGGAGATGGGTTCTGCATCGCAAAAGTATAGAGGTCAATAATCAATGATTCTACCTCGAGGTCACTGCGGTCATTAGAAAAACGATCGACGACAGCAAAAAACACATCCCTCTCTTCTCCCTCTTTGCCATACCAGTCCTCAAACAATTCTTCCAGTACTTCCTGCTGCAGGAGGTCGGCTTCGATATCATCAGCAATCCGGAAGTTAGGATCGATATCAAGCAAATAAGCATACCGGCGCACCACCTCCATACAGAAGGAGTGCAGCGTGGAAATAGATGCTGTCTGCAAAAGTGACAATTGTTTTTTCAGATGGCTGGAGCCAGGATTCTCTTCCAGCGCTTTACTTAGCGCGAGCCCGACACGGCTCCTCATTTCCTGCGCTGCCGCATTGGTGAAGGTCACGACAAGCAGCGAATCGATATCGACCGGGTCTGTCGGATGCAGTAGTTTCTGGATGATCCGTTCAACCAAAACAGCGGTCTTACCTGAGCCTGCCGCTGCTGAGACAAGGACATCCCTGCCGCTCGTATGGATTGCACGTTCTTGTTCTTTTGTCCAGCGTACCATCAGACATCCCCCTCTCTTTCCTGTTTGGCAATCCGCTCTAAGACTTCCTCATCTTTCATATCCTGCAGCTTGCGGAAGCTGTTCTCTTCCAGGGTCGGATCGAACTGGCAGACTGAACGGAACGGACAGAATGTACAAGCGGCCTGCTGACCATGCTGGTAGGGATTGAGCTTCACTTCTCCATTGGTGATCATTGTACCGGCCTGGACCATGACGTCGCGAATGTAGCCCTGGAGACGTTCGAACATATCTAAGTCCGCCGTTTTGGAACTTTTATAAAAGCCGCCTTTCGCAGTCAGTCCAGCGGGAACCATGTTGCTGGTGCCTTTCTCAAGACTTGTATCCATCATTTGAACAATCTGTTGATTTTCCAACAACAAGCCCTGCATCTTGAATTTCTTTAAAATCTCATCTTCGATTTTTTTATCATCGATTTTCTGCTTACCGGAAATCATCGGGTTATGGACATGGAAGTACAATACCCCTGCAGGCGATGCTTTGGCACCAAGCCACTGCTCGGCATAAGTAAGTACAACGTCCAGGTAGGACAGCATCTGAAGCGCCAGCCCATAATAGACTTCAATCAAATTTAACCCTTTGGCACTTGATTTATAATCGATGATACGAAGGAACAGATCATCCTGATTGAGTGCTTTATCGACTCGGTCGATGCGTCCTCGCAGCATCAATTCAAAACCATTCGGTAAATCGAGCGTAAGCGGAGGAAGCTGCTCTTTCGGACCGAAGCCCAGCTCCATTCCAACTGGTGAAAACTTCGAGTTTCGCGCCTGCTCACTCAATACGAATGCCGCGCGGGCAATGACATTCTGTAATTTATGCTGCAAATACTGATAGCGGTTCGAGCTGTGAAGGATTTGATGCTGTAAAATCGGCGCCAATTCCTGGACTGCCCGGGAGGCATACTGCGTACTTGCCTGTTTATCCAGCTGGGAGAAGTCTTTTCCTTCCCCCTGAATCCATTCGGTGATTTTTTTCAATGCTTCATGGAATAACTGGCCAATATCAGGGGCATCCAGCTTATAGGTCTTCCGTTCTTCCAGCTGCAGGCTATACCTCGCAAAGTGCTGGTAAGAACAGCGGTTATGCATCTCAAGCCTGGAGACACTTGCTTTCACCTGTTTCGGGTACAGCTGCCCGGTCGTCTGTTTGCTGAGGTTCACTGGCTTGTTCTGATAAAAGAGACTCTCGAGAATCCGATTGGTCAGCCCGCCTTTTTGCTCGTTACGTACATACCAATTGAAGACATCCCACCAGACCGGACGCATACTGTAACCTTTCAAATAGCGGGAAAGCTGTGCCGTGAGCGCCCCCCTCGTCTTCGTCTTTGTCGTGATGAAACGATCGGCATCTTCCAGGTCATCCGGATCTTGCAGCAGGATATGATCCTGACAGCACGGAAATAGCTCCTCCACTCTGCGGACAATCGGGGAAGGTGTCTTTGATTTCCCCTCTTCATTACTGAGCGGGTAGCTGATCCATAACCTGTCCCGTGGCATCGTCATTGCCAGGTATACGTAGAAGCGGTCATCCAGAAGCTGTCGTTTGCTGCCATCAGCCAGCCTCAGGCCGTGGGTAGCAAGTAAATCACGCTCTTCTTCACTGATCATCCCATCCCCTGATGGCTTCATCGGCCAGATTCCTTCGGTCACTCCCAGTAAAAATGCCGCTTTGATACCGGAAATCCTCGACCGATCCACTGTGCCGACAATGACATGGTCCATGCTGGGCGGCACATGAGAAAACTTTAAGGATTCCAATCCGCTTTCCATGGTATTGCGGAACACCTGCAGGGACATTTTTTCTTCGCCTGCCATCTCGACGACTTCATCGAGCAATTGCAGGACAGCGTCCCACACCTGCTCCTGTTCACGACCACGTTCCAGTGCACCAGCGGCATCAAAATCATCCCGCCATGCTTCCAACTGCCCAGGTACGTCCATTGCTTCTAACCAGAGATAGATGACCCGGCACTTTTCCCCGATCGTTTTTGCTTCTCTCAATCCTTCATCGAAGGTTTCGAGAATCTTCGTCACTTGGTGGCGGTACCGATTAATACGAGTCTGTTTCTCACGTTCCTCGTCAGTCTGGGATGCCTGGTCAAAGCCGCGGAACCGCTGGTATACCCATGGTTCGTCACTGCACCAGCGCTCACGGGAACGGATTCCATATTCGAGCACATAATTCTCGAGTTCATCAATAGCATCCTCATCGAGCGGATACCGCTTGTCATCTGCAAGACTGAATCCGCTTTTCAACAAACGAAAAACCGCGTCATAGCGCCAGTTTCCTTCGACGACATCCAGACCCGAGCGAATCAATTCAATCAACGGATGGTTAAGCATGGTCCGTTTTTCATCCAGGAATACAGGTATCTCATAATCTTTGAAAACGGTCGTAATCAAGTCGTGGTATGTCTCGGGTTCACGCATCAGGATAGCCAGGTCTTTATAACGGTACCCTTCATCACGGACTAAACGGAGAATTTCCTGTGCGACACCTTCGACTTCTGCCCGTGGATGGACCGCTTCGGCAATCTGAATCGGTGCTTCCCCTTCATAGGGAGGAGCCGGCCGCTCATCAAAATACCGCTCCATATGCAAAAAGTGCGGGCGGTTCTCAAACCGGCCCTGCTTGTTATCTAAGATGGTCGTTCCATCGAATCCTATCCCTTGCTCTTCTGCCATCGCAGCCAAAGTTTCGTAGGTTTCTCCGGACTCGTGAAACAAATCCAGCTCCGGGCGATCTCCTGATGAAGGCTTGTCTAAAGTCAGTGCCACATGGACACACTTCGTCCGCTTCAACAGCGCTTCGATGACCATGATTTCCTGGGGCGTGAAACTATGGAAACCATCGATATAAATCTCCGCTCCATCCAGGAAGCGTGCGGTAGGGATTTTATCTGCCAGCATCTGCAGTTGATCCTCCCCGTCCATATACTGATCGCGGAGCGCATGATCGAGCCGGTCATAAATATAGCTGAGATCCTCGAGCTTGTTACGAAGCGCGATTTCACTGGCATACTGGTGTGTATATTGATCGATTGCTGTCATTTGCTCATGTAGTACCTCCGGCGTAATCCGGTACCGTTTGAACTCCGTAATCATCCCTTCCAGTTGTTCCATGAACCCCTGTTTCTCGATTGCTTTTTGGAACACCAGCCAATCAGATGTCCGTTCTTCGGTGATTTTCCGGAGCATCATCTGAATCCCCGTCGAGCTTATGTACTTCCGGGTATTCCCACCCGTCTCCTGAAGTACCCGCCAGGCCAGCCTTGAAAAGCTGAACACCTGGGCCCGGATCGACCCTTCAATACCGTCTCTTTTCAACAGGGCGTACTCCTGCTGGAACGTCATCTGGTCGGGTACGAGATAGATGAGTGGCGGTCCTTTTGGATCCTCTTTTAGCTTTGCTTCTATTTCTTCCATGACGGCGGAGCTTTTTCCAGCACCAGACCGTCCAAGTATGAATCGGATACCCATCGATCGGTTTCCTCCTTCTTCATGCACACTGTGGTCTCCATTACATATCGTGAATTATATTATCGCAACGAGAGGATGACCCGCTATGAAGCAAGCCTCCCAGGCGATGGTTCTGATAGCTTCCGGAATATTCATCGCAAGCAACCTGTATACCATGCTCCCGCTCCATCCTGCTCTCGCTGAACATTTTGGAACCAGTCCGGCCTGGACTTCTCTGACCAGCACGTTGTTCATCATTTGCTATGCAGTCGGCCTATTATGCTTCGGCATCCTTTCCGATATCTATTCCAATGCCCGCATTCTGCAGATTGGTATGGCTGCTGTCATGGCTGTGACAGGAATCATTGCTTTGACCGATTCTTTTGGTATGCTGTTGTTTCTGCGGGCAGTGCAGGGGTTTTTAGCAGCAAGCTTTGCACCGCCCGCCTTCAGCTTTACCTTTAAACAATTCTCAGGATCCCGGCAGTCCTTTGTCATCGCCATGATCAATACCGGATTTTTGTTTGCCGGAATTTTCGGTCAGCTGGTTTCCGGCTATTTCGGATCCTTTTACAGTTATCAAATGGTATTTGTCGTTTTCAGCCTTTGTTACTTAAGCTGTGCTGTCCTGATGGTCGCATCTTTACGCCCTCCTGACATGGTAGACAGAAGGAAAGCGTCGATTTCGCTTACTACCATTCTATCATTTTTCAAGCAATCTTCCTTGCAAAAACTCTACCTGATCAGCTTCTTTCTACTTTTTACCATCATGCTGTTCTACAGCAGCTTCGAATGGTTTATTGAAAAGCATCCAGAAGGGCTGCCACTGACCCTGCAGCAATTTCGCATGCTCGGTTTGATCGGAGTGATCCCTGCTTTTTTCGTGAGTCACATCCAAAAACGTTTGTCCCCTGCTATTCTGTTATGTTTGTTTTTAAGTCTGATGATGGTCGCATTCATTCCTGCCATGGTCGGAATTTCTACAGGGACATTGATATGGGCATCGATCATGATGATAGCTTCGACCTCGGTCACTATTCCGATGGTCATCGTTCTGATTGGAAGTTCGGCAATCCAAAATAGAGGCAGCGCACTATCCATCTATTCTTTTGTACTGCTTAACGGTGCAGGTGCCGGCTCTTTCCTGGCATCATTTTTACCATTGGAAACTGCTGTGTATGCCATTGCAGTTTTATTTGCCTGTCTAACCTTGATTGCGTACCGCTTGATTTCTGAAAAAAGTCGCACGTCATAATCATTACCATCCGCTTCCCAAAAAAAGAAAACCCTGGTGGAAAATATCTCCACCAGGGGTTTTCGCATACTCTTTTTCAATTAAAACTGAATCGCCAGCTGGGACATCGGCCAGTAGCGGACATCGACTTTTCCGACCACACTATCCATTGAAACGAATCCGAAGTAGCGACTGTCCAGGCTGTCCCGGCGGTTATCGCCCATTACGAACAAATGACCTTCCGGAACCTCACTTTTCCCTGTCACTTCTTCCAATGTGAAGTCTTTGGTGAATAGCTTTCCGTCGTTTGGACGCAGCGCATCCAGATATTTTTCCGGCTGGGCTTCGCCATTTATATACAACGTATCATTTTTGAACTCGATGTGATCTCCCGGTACACCGATCACCCGCTTCACATAATCTTCTTTTTCATTAGCATGGAAAACGATCACGTCTTCCCGATCGATTCCCTGCCAGTCGTAAATCACTTTATTGACCATCAACAAGTTTCCGTCATACAGTGTCGGTTCCATTGATTCCCCGTCTACAATGTAGCTGGCAAACAGATAATTCCGGAACAAAAATGCTATCAATAATGCAAACAGCACTGTACGGAAAACACGCCAAAATTTCTTCTTTTTCATAACTATGCCTCCAGGGTGTGTGCTAACAACATCTTACCCTGTTTTGACAAAGTCTAATCGTTTTGATAACGTTTCCGCTCCGCTTTTTTCTGGAGCCACTTCTCAAGGAATTTTCCGAGCACCCAGAATAATGTGATACAGACCGCGACCACAATTGTTTTTACGGGGTTCTGTGCGAAGGAAGTAATGCTTTCCCCGACATAAGCTATGGTAAAAATCATCACCGATTTCCCTAAAAGCACGGCCAGGACGAACTGCTGCCTGCTGACATCAGATAATCCAGCTACCACATTGATGATCGCTGATGGTGAAAAAGGAAAGCACATTAATAGAAACAACGGACCGAAACCATGGCTCTCGACCCAGCGGGTTACCTTCCTCACCTGCTTTTGGTCGGCGATGTATTTCATAAAGCGTTTTTTACGGAGCCTCCGAATAATGGTAAATACGATGACTGCTCCGACACTTGAACCAATCCAGGAGTAAAGAAATCCTTTCAGCAACCCATAAGCCACAGAATTGGCTAAAACAAACATTACTAACGGAAGGATAGGCAAAAAAGCTTCAAACATCGGCAGCAGGATCCCAGGCAAAGGACCGAGTGCCTCGTATCTTTCCAATTGCGCCATAATATATTCATAAAGCCTGTCATTTTCATACATTTGCTGGAATTTATCGAAATTCAGGGTATAGATATACATCAAAGTAGCTCCTTAGCTTGTGCAATTCATTCCTCTGATTCCATTTTAATCAAAAAAAGCCGGTTTGACTATTAATTGATGCCATGGATTCTTTCATCTATAGCTTACCCTAATTTCACCGTCCTCAGTGGCGGGCTTCCAAATTTTCCAGAAAAAAACTTGCATACTTTTTTTCCGTTCGTGCTATAATACCTATATCAGAACATACGTTCGCAACGGAGGGAAATGTCATGCGCTATTTGAAAGAAGAAGAGCTGGAGGTCACCTCCCGCTATCTATTCCTTTCGATGGCTCTTGTGGTCATCCAGCAGGACCGCCGGCATATCGAAAAGGGGCAATTTAAAATCAAGGAGCATTATTTGGAGTTATTAGGAAAAATGGAATACGAAGCCCGCACCGAGCGCAGAGAACTGCGCGCCCGTATGGACAGGGAAAAACTACAGGTCGTCCAGATCAGCAAAAATGATTCCTTCACTTCATTCCTGTTCCTCGCTCATGGCTATGAAGAAAAACGCAATTATTTCAACCCGGCAATCCGGAAAAAAGTTGAAAATATCCTGTATGAGCTTATGCAAAAGGCTCTGCGATCTGCTCCGCAGTATACACAGAAGAATGCTTGATACGGTTTTCCAGCAGGAAGCGGAACTGAGCTGTACGCTGGATTTGATTGGCGATCATACCGGGAGAAACAGGAACAACAACTGAAGTCCCGTTGGTGAAATGGATAGCGGTATTGTAGCCATCGTTACTATCAAAGGAATGAATATGACTGTGGGCAATCCAGGAACAGTCCTTTCGTTTTGGGGAAATAGTAGGAAAGAAGTAGATTCCCATCGACTGGGAAATGACGATCGGCGGCTTATGGGAGAAACCGGCAACTTGTTTCGTGCCAGCTAAACGTCCTGGCAGACTTGCAGCGAAATAGCGGCACGCTTCATCGACAAGCCGGCTGGGATGGACTGGAATTTCACGTCTCGAATGGGTTTCGAGCACCTCTGTCGTCACTTTTCCGTAAGAATTAGTTGTGGCGATCAGCGCCAGGGTTTGGGCGGTAATTTCAAAATTACCTTTTTTTGTTGGATTCATTCATGTTCTCTTCCTTTCATTATCGAAAATAATTCGTGCCCTTTAAATGTACCAGAAAACATGAATAAAGTCCTAATTATTCACAAAAATTTTTCAATTTATCACGGAAACTTTTAACCTTCTGCTATAATTGTGCTAAAGGATTCTGTCTTGCCTCCATTTCTTCCCTGTGGCCATCATGCCAGCAGTCATCATCCGGCCAGCCAAATTCAGGGTTGATACAGGTATAGATATCAAGCTCACGATCACGATTTTGCCCATTGTCCATTTTACACACACCTCCCCTGTTAGTGTGTGCATGACGGACGGATTCTAAACAAGGAGGGATGTTGGATGTGGAAGAAAAAGAAGAAAACAAAAAACTCTTCACAGCCGACAGAAGTTTATGAACAGCGCAGCATTTCGATCCATGAATTACGGAAAGCGGTCAATGCCTACGCCAGCCAGCTTCCAAAAGGTGTCGAACTAAGCGTCATCATAAAAGAAGACTTGACGATTGATTATGACTTGGTCGCCCCTTTTCTGAAAGGGATTCCGATAGAAACTTACTATATGTCACGGGAAACTTATGAGATTTTTCCCGAGGAAGAAAAGCAGCTGGCCATTGACCTTGATACTGTACAGCGTGCTGTCGATCAGTATATGAAAGCAACGAAGGAACTTCCGATTATCGAAAACGATCCTTATAAACGGGTGAGCTATTATAAGCTCGAGACATTGAAACTGCTTCCTTACCGGCCTGACCGGAATTTTTATATCACGGACGAAGAGTTCCTCATCACTTATCAATCCCCCTCAAAAAAATAAACCACAACTCCTCGCAAGCATATCGAGGAGTTTTTTATGCAAAGGCTTCGTTAAGCGTTGTTGGTATTTCCTTAGAGGCTTATTCAACAAAAGGACCGGATTATGGAAGACTCAGTTTCAAAGTAATTCGGGTTCGTTACCGAGACAGGGGAAAGGGGGGCTGGGAAACGATTCGCTTTCCAGCTTCATCGCCTAGACACTCGCGACATAAGCAGCCCATCAACGGGAAGAAAGAACACTTCCCTTTTGCTGTTCTGCTTATGCGTGTCGTGTCTCCCAAGGCGATTACGCATTCATTTCTTTCCTGTGGGGGAGGCTGGCAAGCCTCCTCGGTCGTTTCACGACCTGTGGGGTCTCGCCTAGCCCCTTCTCCCACGGGAGTCTCACCGTTTCCCCGCCACCTTATTCATATTTTGACGAACGAACCCTACGTTGTAAGAAAATATCTTCCACCTTTTCTGCATGAAAAGGCCTAGTGATTCAGGAAATAAGCCCTCTTTGTAACTGTTATAATGTTGATTCTGCTTGCAGGTGTTTCCGTTTTTCTCATAAACGTAAGGAGGGCCGGGAAATTGCGAGACTCCAATGGGAGGATAGGACATGGTGAGATCCCGCAAGGCTTTAGCCTGAGGAAGCTCACCGTCCACCCATGGAAAGCGAGTGATTTCCCGGACCTCCAAACGCCCATCACCATAACGGAAAACAGTTTCTCTCGAAACTGAGTATTCTATAAAAGGGAGCATAAACGGAATAAAAAAAGGACCAATATCCAACGGTGGATATTGGCCAAGAGACGACTGGTTAAACTTTTGAGTGAGGGAATTAAATCCATGAAAAAGCTTGGGAAAAGCTTTTTCATTGCAGTTGTCGATCGCCATCGGGTGATCAACAACTAACTCATGTGTTTATTTTAATATATCATCCGTGTTCCTTCACCGAAAAAATATTGCGGTACACCGCAAATGCGATTGCGCTATTTCTAGTTTTTGTCATAAAATTCATATTTATTTGAATTTATTATTAATGCAAGCATATTTTGCGAATTTAGTTTTCAATCTTTTGTCATCAGTTCGTCACGAGTTTCTCCTATATCCCCTGCTATAACATTGTATGATAAGAATATAATCTATTCGTAAATGCAGGGGGATTTATTATGAAAAAAAGATATTATGCAATGTTTGCAGGAATCATTGCCATCGGTATCACCCTTGGCATCTTGTATCTCGAAGTTTGGCGTGATTCAGGGGTTCAGCTGCCAGAAGATATTCTGCTTGAAACGGTATCAGCAGAAAGCTATGATTTTGAAAACATGGAGCCAAAGGTACGTTTAATCGAGTTTTACTACACCCAGTGTCCAGACGTCTGCCCGCTGACTACCCAACGGATGATGCATTTAAGAGAAATGCTGAAAGAAGAAGGTGTCTATGGCAAGGAAGTGGAATTCATTTCTGTCTCCATTGATCCTGAAAACGATACACCGGAACGGATTAAAAAATATATGGATACGTATGCTATCAGTCCTGAAGAAGAGGGATGGACTTTCCTGCGTGGCTCACTTAAAGATACTAAAGCCTTTGCAGAACCCTTCCGCTTCCGTTTTCAGGACCGCGGGACAGATTATATTGTCCACGATTCCTTCACTTACTTGATTGATCAGGATAACTATCTGATTGAGAAGTTTTCCATGGGCGAAGGGTTCGATAAAGAAAAAGTGTTTAAGCGGATCATGCGTACAGTCGATTGATTCCTTCCAATAGGGGAAAAATAGAAAGAAACAGAGTTACACAAAAGGGACCCGTCACAGTTAACGGGCCCTCTTTTATTATTGTGTGATTTTGTCACGCAAATTCTTACGAAGAATCTTGCCTGTCGTATTTTTAGGAAGCTCGTCTAAGAATTCGACGCTGGAGGGAACTTTGTATTTTGCGAGATGTTCACGGCAATGATCAATCACTTGTTCTTCATTTAAATCAGGATCATCAGAAACGATAAAGCTGATAACCGTTTCCCCGGAGTCAGGGTGCGGTGCCCCAACTACTGCTACCTCAGAAATATTTGGATGCTCATACAACACTTCTTCCACTTCACGCGGATAGACGTTATAGCCTCCGACCAGAATCATGTCCTTCTTGCGGTCGACGATATAGAAGTAGCCTTCGTCATCCATTCTGGCCATGTCGCCGGTATATAACCAGCCGTGCTGAATTGCTACCGATGTTTCTTCTGGCATTTTATAGTAGCCTTTCATGACATTCGGACCTTTGACGACCAGCTCACCGACTTCTCCTGGTGGTACTTCCTCGCCAAGCTCGTCGACAACTCTGTTTTCGACATTCTTGATATTCGTTCCAATTGAACCTGGCTTCCTTGGGCGGTCAAGCGGGTTGAAACAGGTGACAGGGCTTGCCTCGGACAATCCATAGCCTTCCGAAACGATGACATCGAATTTTTTCTCAAACGCTTTTAGGAGCGCGACCGGCATGGAAGCGCCACCGGAAATACAAAGTCGGTTGTACTGGAACGTATCTTCCAAGTCATCACCTGTCTGCAAAAGGTAATTATACATCGTAGGCACCCCTGCAAAGACCGTGGCCTGAGATTCCTTTGATATTTTGAAGACGTCCTGGGGGGAAAACTTTGGGACAATCAGTACAGTTCCTCCATTCATCAAAGGGCCATTCAAAGCCACGGTCAAACAGAACACATGAAACATAGGCAGCGCTGCGATCACACGATCTTCACTGGTAAACTCCAGGTAATCAGCGACATCTTTGGCATTGGTATATATATTCTTGTGCGTAAGCATAGCTCCTTTCGGCTTCCCTGTAGTACCTGAGGTATACAGAATAACAGCGGTTTCGTCATCATCCAGCTGCGGCCGGTCCAATTCCAGTCCGCCTGCTTCCACCGTTTTTGTAAACGATTTCATTTTTTCGCCAAGGGAAGATTGCTGCCAATCCGGTTTCCCGCCTGTTTCCCCTACAAAGTAATGCTCAATTCCAGGAACCGCAGCATCCATATGCTCAAATTTCTCAAGCAGGACATCCATGGTGATCACACCTTTTACATCCCCATTTTTCAAAATGTAGCTCATCTCATCAACGGTATAAATCGGATTTATCGGGATGACGGTCGCTCCGATTCTTAATGCCCCGTACAAACCTATGATGAAATACGGACTGTTGCCTGCCACTAATGCCAGGTGATCCCCTTTTCCATAGCCAAGCCCCTTCAGACTGGAAGCAAATTTCGTAACGGCTCCTTCTAATTCCCGGTAGCTGGATTCTTTGTCCTGGAATATGTATGCTGCTTTATCCGGTTGCTGCTTGGCCGTCAACGACAACTGATCACTAATATTCAAGCATGATTCCCCCTTTTTTTATTAAATGAATGAATAGTCATTCATCATATTGTAAAAAAATATTCATTTTTATTATAAAATACTGAAAACTTTCCTGCAACCACGGATGCTTCATCCCACTGAACAAAAGCGAAAGCGCTGCTCACCCCCGACAAAATCCCGTCGTGCCGTTTTTTGTATTTTATAATTTCCTGGACAGTCAAAAAAGACCCCTCCACAAGGGGTCTTCCAAGCTATTAATAAATAATATTTAAAAAGTCTTCTTTGCTGATTTTACCGAGATAATGGGGAATATCGACACCTGTCAGCGCCTGATCGATGGCATTTTTCTCGTATTTTGTCTCAATTAACCGCTCTTCGATTTCGCTGATATCGCCGACACCGAAAAAGTCGCCGTATATCTTCGCATTTTTTATGATCCCTTTTGCGACATCCAGCCGGACATCATAGTTGCCTGCTCCCTCAATTCGCTTTGTATGCTGAATATTGAACTTAGGCGATTTCCCGTAATTCCATTCCCAATTTTGGTAGCGTTCTTCGGACAGTTGATGGATTGCTTTCCAATCTTCATCTGTCAGTTTGTATTGCGGGACATCTTTGATATCTTCCACATCAAAGATATAGCGAAGGATCATGCGCTTGAACTCGTCCATCGAAATTTTGTCTTCCAGGTACTCAGAAATATTGGCAACCCGGCTGCGAATCGACTTGATACCTTTGGATCTAATCTTTTCCGTTTTGACATTCAACGATCTTACCACATGTTCGACTTCCGAATCGAACATCAGGGTGCCGTGGCTGAACATTCTTCCTCGTGTCGAAAACTGGGCATTCCCGGAGATTTTTCGCCCATCAACAGTGATATCGTTCCGGCCGGAAAGCTCTGCTTCCACACCCAGTTTCTTGAGTGCTGCCGTAACCGGCTCTGTGAACTTAGCAAAATCATGAAAGCTGTCGCCATCATCTTTTGTGATGAAACTGAAATTCAAATTACCGAGATCATGATAGACTGCACCGCCACCAGACAGACGGCGAACTACATGGATCCCATTTTCTTCTACATAATCGGTATTGATTTCTTCCACTGTATTCTGGTTCTTTCCGATGATAATCGACGGCTTATTGATATAAAACAGTAAGTATGTCTCATTGATATCCAGATTTTTCAGTGCATATTCTTCTATAGCGAGATTGATCCGTGGGTCATTAATCCCTTCATTATCGATAAAAAGCATTACACTCAGCCCCTTTTTTTATTCTGCCACCTTCCATTGTAATGAAATCCCGCTAAAGAAACAATTCATTGGAATCAGAATCAATGGGAGCTCCATGTCCACCCTTCATGCGCGAGGGAGACTGGACCAGCGTATCTTTCACTTGCTTCTTTGAGCAATTGACGGTGCTCTCCGAAATGAGGCAGGTGGCTCAGCAGCAGTTCTTTCGCTCTAGCCCCACTTGCCAGTTTGCCTGCCTCCTCGCTGGTCATATGTCCAGGATCTGTTCCATCCATCCCTTTGTAAAAATTCGTATCGGTAATCAGAAGGTCTGCCCCATGTGCAAAAGAAATCCAGCTCTTTGAAAAGCTGGTATCAGCGGTATAAACAATTTGACTTGCTCCATTTGTAATTCGTGTGCCATAACAAGGGACAGGGTGATTACTTTTATGAAAATTTATCGTAAACGGTCCAACCTCCAGGGTACGGCTCGGATCGTATGGAACTCCTTCTGTATACTGATGGTTTAAAGTCTCGAACTTACCTGTATCGTAAGGATGCCCGTAAATGGGCAGCTTCTTTTCGGTGCTTTTCAGCGTATTCTGTACCAGCCAGGCATATTGTAAAACACCAATATCTGCTACATGATCGTTATGATAGTGGGAAATAAGTACCGCATCCAGACTGGTGGGATCCATAAATTTTTGCAGTCTGGACAAACAACCGCTGCCACAATCCACCAGTAACCGGAAACCATCTTGTTCATATAAATAGCATGAGGTCGCACTTTCTGTGGCGGGATAAGCTCCCCAATAACCGATAACAGTCATCTTCATTGCCCTTCCTCCTATTACCAACATTTTTACTATTTTTGCATTGTTTTATAACAGCCTATTGATTTATCAGTTTTGTTATAATACAATATGGGTATACCAATTCTAAACACATTTTCAGGAGGCGATTCTTCATGATGAGTATTGTTGAATTCTTTAAAAATCTACCACGTAAACAGTGTGTAAGCTGCGGTAATGCCATTGATGAGAAAGCGGATTGCTACGGAAATCTTTGCGATGAGTGTGATCACCCAGCACGCTAAGTGCTGTTATATCAATAACCCTTTGCTTTGAGATCCTTCCTGCCGGGACAGCTGTTATATAGCTGTCCCACTTTTTTGTGTATTAATAGGACTATAACAAATATGTTGTATGAACAAAAGCGCAAGCGTCTTGCTCACCCCCGACAAGCTTAAGACAAGCCTCGCCGTGACGTTCTTTGTACTTTTAGTCAAATCAAGTTTAATCAAGGTTTAAAGTATAAGTAAAACTAAGGCTTTCGCCATACACCCTTGGCGATAAGCCAAGTTTTTCTAATCACAGAGAGGATTGACTTAAGACCTCGAGGGGGTAGGCGCTGGAGCTGGATGACAACCACTAACTGAAGTTATCCACAAAAAGAAAATTTTATAAATTCATAACCATAAAAAAAGAATTCCGTCATTAAAACGGAATTCTTTTTAGTCCACCCTATTTTCTGATAAACATCTGGGTCCAATAGTTTCCATCTTTATCATATCCGACTCCGATATGAGTCAATTGGCCATTCAAAATATTTTTCCTGTGCCCGGCACTGTTCATCCAGCCATCCACGACACTCTCAGGAGTCTGCTGACCGGCTGCGATATTCTCAGCCGCTCTCGTATAATCGACCCCGAAGTCTTTCATCATATCAAATGGGCTTCCGTAGGTGGGAGAGGTGTGGGAAAAATAATCATTTTCCGACATATCCTCTGATTTTTCTTGTGCAACTTCCGTCAATTCCTGATCGATTTTCAGTGGTTTCAACCCATTCTTTTTTCGTTCCTGGTTTGTCAACTCAACAACCTGCCGCTGGATATTGTTAATATCTCCTTGAGGCTGGTTCTGCTTCGGCTGATTCTTCTGTTCTGGCTGCGGTTGATTTTGCTGCGGTGCGTTATCATTACCTCTGTCAGGCGCAGCAGTATCACCACCGTTCCAGTTCGGGTTGTAGTCCCGCTGGGTCCGGTATTCACCTAAATCAAAACCGGTAAAGAAACGATATTCATCACGCTGCATCTCATTCCGGTCAGGAGTAGCATCATCAGGGCCATAGTGCACCCGCTGCATATCATTATTCATATCCTGCATTCCCTGATCATTTTCAGCAGCGCAGGCGATTAAAAATGTCATCAAAAACAGAGACATTACCCCTGTTAAAAGTTTTTTCATAAGATAACCTCTTTCTATTTGTGGATGGTCATCTGTAGTATTTGCTGTGTGATTGTAAATATGCCGGCTGCTGTCTCTCCTATAATTGGAAAACTTCCCACGTGGCTGCAACTGTTGATTGTCCCTGCCCGATAAAATTCAAAAAAAATCGAGTAGAAACCTTTGAGACTTCATACTCGATTTAACTTACTATTAATTTTGAACAATTACGCTAAGTACCAGCGCACTTAATTTTGCAAAAAGCTTAATACGTTTTCAACCGCATCTTTACCTTGGTCGATGCAATCAGGCACGCCAACGCCATGATAAGACCCTCCAGCGAGGAATACACCTGGAAGCGCCTGGGCCATAGCCTGATGGATGTCTTCCAGTCGCTGTTGGTGACCTACCGTATATTGCGGCATAGCATTTTTCCAGCGTGTAATAACGGAAAACTCCGGTTGTGCGGAGATATTCATGGTTTTATTCAAATCCTCCAGGACGATATCGGTGATTTCCTGATCAGATAAATCAACGACCTCCTGATCATCAGGTTTACCGACATAGCAACGCAGCAGCACCTTGCCTTCTGGTGTGGAATGTGGCCACTTTTTATGTGTCCAGGTACATGCAGTGATCCGAAAATCACTATTCCGGGATACAACAAAACCAGTACCATCGATGTCTTTTTTGACAGCCGATTCGTCAAAAGCGAGTGCTACGTTGGCAACAGAGGTTGCGGGCATTTCCTGAAATGGCTTCATGAAATCGTATTTGCTCAGCATACGCTCCACAGCAAAATGTGGGGCAGCTAAAATGATGGATTCTGCTTTCATGACTGTACCATCACTTAGGAGCATATGATAATGGCTGTCTTTTTTCTCGATATGGTCAACGGCTGTATTAGTACGGACCGTATCTTCTTCCAAATGATCGGCCACGGCATCGACTAAAGATTCCAATCCATCCTTCAATGTCAAAAACATACTTGGTTTTTTCCCTTTTTTAGCAGGCTTACGATTCGGCATTGTTTTATTCAAGCCTTTGATCAGGCTGCCATATTCCTGCTCAAGGTGATAGAAGTTAGGGAAGGTAGACATCAAGCTTAAGTTGTCGATATCCCCGGCATAAATACCTGACAGCAACGGTTCAATCAAGTTTTCAACGACCTCATCACCCAGGCGCCCACGGAAGAAACGACCGAGCGATTGATCATCCTGCGGGTCCCCTTTCGACTTTATGAAATCTTTGGCTGCCTTCACTTTTCCAAAAGGAGAAAATAGGCTGGAAAAAAGGAAAGGCCGTACTTTTGTTGGAATTCCCATGAATGAACCGCTTGGCATTTTATGCAGTTTGTTTTTCACTAAAATATAGGATTGGCCGGTGCCATTCGGGACAAGCTGATCTCCAAGTCCTACATCTGAAGCAAGCTCCGAAGCACTTTTTTTCCGGGCCAGAAATGAATCAGGTCCACGCTCTATCGTGAAGCCATCTCTTTGCTCGGTACGGATTTTTCCACCTAATTTGTTACTTGCTTCTATCAGCTTCACTTCATAAGGAAGCTCCTGATGCTTGATTTCTTTTTGTAAATAGTAGGCAGCTGCAAGCCCGGAGATTCCGCCGCCTACTACTGCAATTTGTTTAGTTTCAGACATGTACATCCCCTATTCTTTCACTTTTTCCAAAACTACTTCAGCTAAAGTTTCAATGAACTTAGGGTGGGTATTCGGCATTTCAGGGCGATAGTAATTAGCACCGACTTCATCACAGACGACTTTGCACTCATAATCATTATCATAAAGTACTTCCAGATGATCGGATACAAAACCGACCGGCGCATAGACGAAGGAGCGATAGCCTTTTTCATGGTAAAGATCTCTGGTCAAATCCTGGACGTCCGGGCCAAGCCATGGATCTGGAGTATTCCCTTCACTTTGCCAGCCGATTTCATACTGTGTGATGCCGGCAGCCTCAGCAATCAAGTCGGCTGTTTTTTTCAATTGATCCGGATAAGGATCGCCTCCCTGCAGGATTTTTTCCGGCAGACTGTGCGCGGAAACGATCAGGCACGCTTTTTCCTTTTCTGCTTCATCCATGTTGGCATACACTGCATTGATCTGTTCTTTCCAATAATCGATGAATCCTGGCTTATCATACCAGCTCTCTACAGATTTGATGCTTAAACCATGTTTCGCCGCCTCTTCCTGGGCGCGGCCATTATAGGATTTGACACTGAAAGTAGAGTAATGAGGTGCCAGTACAAGAGAAACGGCTTCTTTGATTCCATCTTCGGCCATGTTCGCTACCGCTTCTTCCACAAACGGCTCGATATGTTTTAGACCCAGGTAAAGTTTGAATTCCACCTCGTCCTGCATGTCGTTCAGCCGGGTTTCAACCGCTTTTCCCTGATCTTCCGTGATACGGGCTAAGGGAGAAATTCCGCCAATCGCATCATAGCGCTCCCGTAAATCCTGAAGCATTTCCTCGGATGGCTTACGGCCACGCCGAATATGTGTATAGTAACGTTCCAGGTCTTCTTCTTTATATGGGGTTCCATAGGCCATCACTAGGAGACCTATCTGTTTTTTAGCCATTGCATTCACCTCTTAATTTTTGCTGGAATAGTCATGGATCAACTGTGTTAATCGTTTCAACGTTTCCGGTTGGATGTCCGGAGTGACCCCATGTCCCAGATTGAAGATATGAGCGGGATGCTCTTTCCCCTCTTCGATGATCCGTTTGGCACGTTCCTCAATGACATGCCAGTCAGATAACAGCAGCGAAGGGTCCAGGTTGCCTTGAAGCGGCTTCGTTATGCCTAGATTTCTTGCTTCCGTAATCGACATTCTCCAATCCAGCCCAAGTACATCCACCGGCAGATCGTTCCATTCTGTAATCAAATGACGTGCTCCGACACCAAACATAATCAATGGCACGCCTTCTTCCTGTAACGTAGAAAAAATCCGGTGCATCACAGGCTTGATGAAGGTGCGGTAATCTTCCTGATTCAAGGCACCTACCCAGGAATCGAAAATCTGGATCGCTTTCGCTCCTGCATTCACTTGACCTCTGACATAATCAATCGTCATATCCGCCAGTTTATCCATCAATAAGAACCACGTTTCGGAGTCGCTGTACATCAATGCCTTTGTTTTATTGTAATTTTTCGAAGGTCCACCCTCTATCATATAACTTGCGAGTGTGAATGGAGCTCCACTGAAACCAATCAACGGGACGTCCAGCTGTTCTTTCGTCAATAGGCGAATCGTGTCCATTACGTAGGGGACGTCGGATTCAGGGTCGATAGTGCCCAAATTCTCCACGTCCGCTTTGGACGTAATCGGGTTATCAATAACAGGGCCAATACCTTTCACGATATCAACATCGACACCAATCGCTGGTAATGGCGACATGATGTCCTTATAAAGAATCGCTGCATCGACGCCGTACTGTTCCACCGGCAGCCTTGTTACATACGCACACAACTCAGGCTGATGGGTGATTTCAAACAAAGAATATTTCTCTTTCAACTGTCGGTACTCGGGCTGGGAACGCCCTGCCTGACGCATATACCAGACCGGTGTGTAATCGGTCGTTTCCCCGCGGAAAGCTTTCAAAATTGTATCGTTGATCTGTCTTGTCATGCGAAATAACCCCTTTATTATATGTTCAACTAAGCGGGACAACCAGAAGCATCGAACTTCCGCCTGAGCCACTTCCTCGATCATCGATCATACTTTTTATCCGTATTCCACTATAACACTTTTTTACTATCTACATAGTACTTGAAGATTTTTGTCACCATTTTGTACTTTTTATGCTGTTACCATTCCAGTACTGCTTTATTGGAAGGTTCTCCCTCCATTTTTGTCAGTGGATTATAAGGAACGACATAATAGGTATTTCGTTTAAACACATCACTCGTATTCACGGTATAGGATCCCTGGCCAGTCACTTCGCCAATTCGGGTATCAATTCCAGGTTCATCGCGATAGATCCGATACACCACCCGATCATCCTGTGCAGGGGTCCAGGACAGTCTTCCTCTTACCAGCGATACACCTCCGACTTCAAAATTCACCTTTAGATCGTTTATTACAGGGAGCTTCATCGGCGGCGGTACATCTTTTACATTCTCTGGTTTTTGAAAACTTGCACTCAATCCTTTTTGTTGATCGATTTCAGTCAATATCGCCTTCATCATGGCTGTCGGATAGCTGCTTCCCCCTTCCAGGTAGTGCTCTTTACCTGAAGAATCATAGCCCATCCAGACACTGCCGACATATTCAGGAGTGTAACCGGCAAACCACACGTCCTTATTTTTACCTGGTACGGAATCATGCTGCTGGGTACCTGTTTTTCCGGCTAATGCTTTTCCATAATCTCCAGCTGTTCCAGTTCCATGGGTAACGACTCGCTGGAGCATCTCGGTGATATTCCAGGCCACTTGAGCAGAAAAAACAGTTCTCTCTTCCGGTTTCATCTCTTCTATAACTTTACCGTTGCGATCTTCAATCTTCTTGATGGTATAGGCATCAACGGCCTTGCCGCCTCTTGCAAATGCCCGATAAGCTTCGACCATCTGGACTGGCGTATACCCATGCTTAAGACCACCGAGAGCAAGGGAAAGCCCGCTATCATTCGTTTTAAGGCCGAGCTTTTTCAAGTACTCTTTGGATGTGCCGACACCAATCTGGTCAAGCAGCCAGACGGCAGAGACGTTTTTAGACTCGACCAGCGCCTGGTATAGGGAAACGATCCCTTCGTAATTATCATCATAGTTCTTTGGCTGATACTTGCCGAATTTCATTGGACGATCCACCAATAAGGAATAGGGATGATACCCGGCTTCCATCATGGCAGGACCATATACTGACAACGGTTTGATCGTCGAGCCGGGAGCGCGCCGGACATTCGCACGATTCATGCCGCCATGTTCAAAATCACGTCCGCCAATGGCAGCTACGACCGCTCCGCTGTCAGCATCCATCAACGTGAACGCTCCTTGCACACCCTCCACAGAACCAGGGGCATATTCTCCATTTTGCATCTGGTCATAGGCTATTTTCTGAATTTCGGGATCCATTCCGGTTACGATGCGGTAGCCTCCCCGTTTCAGCTCATCACGGCTGATATTGTAGCGGGCCGCCGCTTCCCGGATCACAAGATCCACATAACTATTCGACCATTTCTGGTCCTCCTGTTCCTGGTGATTCACTTCTAACGTCTTGCCCTGCAGCTGCAGCATCTGTTCGGATGTAATCATGCCGACATCATGCATCCGGCTCAATACGACATTCCGGCGTTTCACCGCTTCTTCCGGATTATCTATCGGGGAATACGTGTTTGGAGCTTTCGGCATCCCTGCCAGCGTTGCCCCTTCAGATATAGTCAATTCAGAGGCAGGCTTGCTGTAATATGTCCGCGCGGCCTGTTCGATTCCATAAATTCCTTTTCCAAAATAAATGCGGTTCAAATAAAGCTCCAGTATTTCTTTTTTGGTATAATTACGCTCTAAATAAAGAGCAGCCATCACTTCTTTTGTTTTTCTCATCCACGTTTTATCATTCGTCAAAAATAAATTTTTGGCAAGCTGCATGGTAATCGTACTGCCGCCCTCCACCTTTTTCATCGCAATCAAGTCCTTGTACAGCGCACGGAAAATTGCCCTGGGATCAATACCGCCATGCTCATAAAAGCGGGCGTCCTCGACGGCAATAAAAGCGTCTTCGACATGATCGGGAACTTCATCAATGGATATCATGGTACGGTTTTCGGTATATATCCGCTCAATCACTTCTCCGTTTTCCAACTCGACTGTCGTAGCGTCATTCAATACAATTTTTTCTTTATCAGCAACCAAAATCCCGCCAAACAGGATAGTCAAATAACCCAGTACCGCTAACAATACTGCACTGAGAGCGACGATCGCTGCCCACTTATAACGTTTCCTCTTGAGACGTTTCATCCTGGTAGGTGGTCTTTTGTTGTCATTCCATATCTTCAAGATTTGTGCATCCTTTCTTCTATCTTTGCTTTACGAGGCTATAACTTGTTTTTTCAATTCTTTCATTGCTAAACTGAATTTATAATGGAAAGGGGATATGTGCAAATGAAAGTTTCTATGACAAATGGTACACCAAACTATTTAGCAAAGCTAGATAAGAAGCACCCAGAAACCACACTCTTTTTCATGCAAGACCAGGACAAGACAGTTGCTTACCAGGAAGGTGAGCCCTCCATATTCGAAGAAGGCCGGGAATATGAAACGGTGGATGCTGTAGGTGAAATGAAGCCGGACGGGTTCGTGGTAATGAACAACATCCCTGTCAGCGATGAAGGACGTCCTGTTTTCGAAGATCGTTTTAAAAACCGCAAAGGCGGCGTGGAACAAATGGAAGGTTTCCAGGCGCTGCGCATTCTCCGCCCTTTAAAAGGCAACACCTATGTCGTATTGACTCAGTGGCGAAATGAAAATGATTTTGAAGACTGGAAGAATTCCCAGTCCTTTGAAAAAGCACACCAGAATTCCGGACCAAGTCACAGCAAAAAGCCTTCCTTCATTGATGGGAATGCTTATATTACGCAGTATCAGATGGTGCAATTTGCAGATGAATGAAAAAAGTGAGCGGCCTCATGCCCGCTCACTTTTTTATATTAACTAGATATTTCATTCGTACTTTACAGTAAAAGCTTTTTTTTCGTTCCCCCGTGACATCGACTTCTTTTTAGTTAAATCTTTTTCAATAAATGATTTTTATGAGCATACACAGCTGCCTGGGTCCGGTCGTGAACGCCAAGTTTGCTTAGGATATTGCTGACATGGGTTTTGACTGTCTTGATACCAATATAAAGAGAATCACTGATTTCCTGATTTGTCATTCCTTCTCCGATACATAGCAAAACTTCCAGTTCTCTTTGTGTCAACTCATCATGGGGTTTCTTTTCGGAAGACCGAAAGCGGTTCATCATTTTGCTCGCTACTTTCGGTTCGATGGTGTTCTCGCCCTGGGATGCTTTTTTGATGGCATCCGCTATTTCATCTGCGGATGATGTCTTCAGCATATAGCTGAACGCGCCTGCTTCTAACGCCGGAAATACCTTTTCATCGTCATAATAGCTTGTCAATATAATCACTTTGCATTCCGGATGGTCGGCCATGATTTTTTCAGTAGCCTCAATACCGGTCCCATTCTCCATGATCAGATCCATTAAGACTACATCCGGCTTCATTTCTGCCACAAGTGCTGCTCCTTCATAGCCGCTTGAGGCTTCACCTATGATATCGAGCTCTTCCTCGGTATTTAAATATGCAATGATCCCTTTTCGTACGATATCGTGATCATCAATCACCACTACCCGTATCATCCAATCTCTCCCTTCACTTCCCGTAATGGCACACGTATATCAATATGAGTTCCTTCCCCTTCCCGTGAGCGGATGGCAAATGCGCCTCCGATTTCTTCCGTCCTTTCTTTCATCGTTTTCAATCCATAGGAAGCAACAATCATTTCTTTTTCAGCGGTATCGAAACCATCTCCGTTATCTCCAATATGTAAAAATAGCTCCTTGTTTTTCTTATTGATTGTAACATTTACCTCTGTTGCATTTGAGTGACGGAGGATATTGGTGAGTGCTTCCTGGACTATCCTGAATAAATGCTCCTCAATGGTTTGAGAAAAGGGCTCCATTTTTTTCAGGTGAAGATGGAAATCGATGGGGCACTTCTGTTTCAACTCCTCTACCAGTCGCTCAATCCCTGTTGTCAATGGTTCTCCTGATAAATGCACCGGACGCAAGTGCAATAATAATGCACGCATCTCGGTTTGAGCCTGCAGCGCCATGGATGTGATTTCTTCTATCTGCTGTTTCGCTTTTTCCGGCTTTTTATCAAACATTCTTACCGCAGCCTGCGACATCATGGTCAAAGCAAATAACTGCTGGCTTACCGCATCATGTAAATCGCGCGCCAGCCGATGTCGTTCTTCCATAGTCGCAGCACTATGTGCTTTCTTTGCCAACTCTGCTTTTTCATCCGCCAATCTTACCAATGACTCCTTCTGCTCCTGCAGTTTTCCGCCAAGCTCATTCAATTCTCCGGCAATCCTGGCAATTTCATCTTCTTCACTGAATAAAATCTTTGTTTTGAAGTTGCCTCTGGCAAGATGGGTGATTACTGTAGATAAACTGTCAATTCTATCCTTCAGATCCCCACTTGAACGGAAGCCAGCATAAAAAGACATAAACAAACCCAGCAAAATATATACAGCTATGAACAACAGAATAGCGCCCGCAGACAGCCAGGACGGTGAAAACCAGACATGGATGGACAATAGCACAGCAAGGAGGACGAATATGTTCAATACCAAACCGAATAAATGTGATCTTATAAAGCTATACCGGATACTGCTCAACCGCTTCAACATATTAATCCACTCCTATACCCGATCGACGCGTATATCGCCGGCCTTTAATTCAATAGCGACTGTCAGTCTACGTGTCGCTTCCCGGTAGCCAGGCGTTTCATATGATACCGTCCGGTTGATGCCATCTGTCTTTTTCCCCAGAATGGATATATTCCCTGCTTTCACGAATGCTTCCATACGGAACTCAAGGTTCTCCGGCATCAGCATCTTGATATCTCCCGCCCATCCCTTCACGGATATCGGAGTATCCTCTTCAGGAATGAAAGCTTTCGTAAAATCGAAATGATAGTCACCCACCACATTACGTAAATCCATGGGCTCTACTTTCCAGTTATCTGCATTATATTGATGGTCACCGATGCCCATGTGTTGTTTTTTATGTTTCTTTTTAGCAGCTTTTTGATCCCCGCCATCAGTATCAACTTCTACCCGGAACCTGGGTTTATTGCCTCCAGGAAAAATTCCAAAGCCGATATAGATAAACAGCAATGGCCACAATCTAACCACATCGCCGAAAGTAAACGTCATTACCTCTGCCTCTCCCAGCAGCACCAATGCTCCATAAATGAACAGGAACGAGCCGAACATCCAGGAGCCGCCGTTCCCTGTAATCCTCTCCCACCATAGCTTAAGGCCTATAATAGTCAAGGCTGACGCCATAATGACACCCCAGGAAAAATATATAGTTTCGTCGATTACACCAAGGTTTTCAAGTACCAGTACCAAGCCGATTGCTATCAGCAGAAAAGCAAGCAGGAATTGTAGCCATCCTTTTTTCATTTTCGCTCATCCTTTTTATCTCTATCTTTTTATAAATTAGACAAATACGTCTATAATCCCTTTTTTCCGAACTTCCTGTCTAAATTATCACAAAATAATCCCCGGAACAGAACGCCCCGGGGGATGGTTTCATCTCCGCCTTAAGACGGAGATGATTGCTTTCTTTTTTTGAGCCAATGATAGAAAGATAGCCAGATGACCAGCACAATGATACCGAAGCTGAATCCAGCTACGACATCTGTCAAATAATGTACCCGCAGGATGTAACGACTGAATCCGATGAATAAAATCAATACTACACCTGCAGCAATCATCCAAATTGCGGTTTTCGTATTGTTGATTTTTCCTATTAAAAAATAAATCAAAAGTCCATAAGTAATCAACGACACCATGGCGTGCCCACTGGGGAAACTCAACCCTGTTCCATCCACACTCTCCAGTATGCGTGGACGTTCCCGGTCCACCACATGCTTGATTGCAAAGTTGGCACTATAACCGGCTGCTACCCCGAGCACAAGCATAATTCCTGCCACCAGGTCTTTATAATGCAGCCACAATATCAGGCCAAATATTATGGCTATTGTATATAAGGTGATGCTTGACCCTAATTCTGTCACCCAGCGGAAAACGGTCTCGACACTTGATCCTTCAATATCAGCAACGAACTGATTCGCCCAGCGATCGATGGCCGGTTTCCCTTCTCCTGTCACTTCCACGGTGAAAATGATAACAGACAGCAATGCCAGGATTACCATGGCAGCCACAAAGTAACGTTGCTTTTTCGTCAACAAACCTACCACCTCTATTCTTCATTACGATACCCACTATCACGTTTATTAAAAACAATCCAGGGAATATTACCTGTGGATGAAGAATAATCGAAAGGATGATAATCAATGGATGAAAAAATGAAAGAATTAATTGATGGACTGAACGAAGATTTAGCTCATGAATATGCTGCTTCCATCATGTATACGTACAATGCAGCTACGGTAGATGGGCTATACTATTCTGTCCTGAAGCCGTTTTTTGAAGGTGAAATCGCCGATGAACAAGGACACGCCCTGTATCTATCAGAAAAAATCAAGATTTTAGGTGGAACACCGACAACTACTCCCGCTGAAGTCAAGCAATTGACCAATGTCAAAGAAATGCTGGAAGAAGCACGCAAGTCGGAAGAAGACACAATCAGCCGTTATGAAACGCGTAAAAAGCAGGCAGACGAACTTGGTCTAACCGAACTGGTCGTCAAACTGGAAGACATGATTGCTGATGAAACGCAGCACATGGAAGAAATGGAACGCCTGCTGGCAGACCCTCGTTTATCATAAAATGATTGCAATCGCTCTGGCGGATAAAACCGTCAGAGCGATTTTCTTTTTTTGCTGAACTATTCTGACAACGACTGGGGATGTGGTAGAATGGGGACACGCAAACATGTAGAGGAGGAGCTAAACCGATGTGGAAAGATATATTTGCCGCCATTGACCATGCTTACGAAGAAATGGTAGAGATCCGCCGATATTTACACCAATACCCAGAAGTATCATTTAAAGAAGAAAAGACAGCTAAGTACATTGCAAATACATATGAACAGCTCGGCATCCCTTATCAGACGCAGGTAGGCGGAAACGGAGTCATCGCCAGGCTAGAAGGTGGAAAGCCAGGGAAGACAGTCGCCCTTAGAGCAGATTTTGATGCATTGCCGATACAGGAAGAAAATGATGTACCGTATAAATCCAAAAATGACGGTGCCATGCATGCATGCGGCCATGATGGTCATACAGCCACCCTTCTGACGCTAGCCAGGATACTGTCAGATTATCAAAAAGACCTGACAGGCACGGTTGTGTTTTTGCATCAGCATGCAGAAGAATACGCCCCGGGTGGAGCGAAACCGATCATCGAAACCGGAGCATTGGAAGATGTCGATGCTGTTTTCGGCACTCACCTATGGGCTACGACCCCTCTTGGTACCATCGAAACTGCAAAAGGTCCCTTTATGGCAGGAGCAGACCGATTTGAAATCATCATCAAAGGGAAAGGCGGGCACGGAGCACAGCCCCATTTGACGAAGGATGCGCTGGTCATTGGTTCCCAGCTGGTCACCTCTTTGCAACAGATTGTCAGCCGGCGTCTTGACCCGCTAAAGACTGCTGTGGTCACCGTCGCGCAATTTGAATCGGGTACAGCGTTCAATGTCATTGCAGACACCGCTAAATTGACAGGAACCGTACGTACCTTCGATGCGGAAGTACAGGACACAATCATCAAAGAGATGGAGAAGATCATCAAATCCTCCTGCCTCTCTTATGATGCAGACTATCAATTCGATTATTACAAAGGCTATCCCCCGGTCATCAACCATGCGGATGAAGCAGAACTTATCCTGAAACATGCTCCAGAAGCAGATGAAACCTTAACTGCCAGAGAAACAGCACCAAGCATGGCCGGTGAGGATTTTGCTTATTATCTGCAGGAAAAACCGGGCGCCTTTTACTTTACAGGAGCAAGGATTGAAGGACACGCTTATCCCCACCATCACCCGAAATTCGATATTGATGAAAGAGCGCTCCCACATGCGGCGAAAACGCTGTTACAGGCGTATCGTTCCTATCAGGAAAAGCATCCTTCTTAATTTGGGAGTAATCGGAGACGGTAGCAGTTCATCGCCGTCTCCCCTAATTGCTCCAGCAATCTTGTATTAGCTACTGCTCCGACTACAGCACCGATGCCAGGCAGCAACTGTAACATTTTAGCAAAATCGATTGCATCCCTGTATTCCAGCTGCAACGACTTCCAATTCACTTCTTTCCACTTCTCTTGTTCCCCTTCCCAGTTGCAGATGATTTGCCACACTTCTTTTTGCTTCTTGTCGCTGGAAAAAGCGAGCATGAATACATGGAGGATGTACATCCGCTCCCTGTAATCCCGGACATCATAGCCATATATTTGACCGACATCAAACAAGAATTTCATTTTAATACTAAGTAAAAGAGGAAAGTCAGCCATCCCTAGCCATAGACCTCCTGCTCCTGTACCAGCACCTTCCATGGCAGCGGTCCGCTTATACTTTTTCAATCGTTTGTGTACCATTTCTTCCCTCTCCCTGAAAGAAGCTTCTGGTGATATTTCCACTTGATCAATATAATCGGAGCTGGTTAATGCAAGCTCAATCATTTTCCGGATGCTCTCCGTCACAATACGGTGGATACGCTCCGGTATTTTATGATTGATTTTGGTCTGAAGCCGTTTCGAGGAACGCTGCAGCAGCGATGCTCGTTTGCTGAGAGACTTCTCCCATCTTTTCGCTTCCTTAAGTACAGTCTCTTCATAAGCCGTCAACATACGCATCTCTCCTAAAAGTTCCGTTTGTATGACTCTATGTTACTATTGGAGGCGAAGAAATTCACTCCCTTCCCCTAAAAAAAATCTCTGTTAAGTCTCCGTATTGATTTTACAGATAAGCTCCCTATTGCTGAAGACTCAGTTTCAAGATAATTGGGTCCGTTACCAAGATGGGACTGGGATGGGCTGGGAAACAACTCGCTTTCCAGCTGCATCGCATAGACACTCGCGACATAAGCAGTCCATCAACGGGAAGAAAGAACACTTCCCTTTTGCTGTTCTGCTTATGCGTGTCGTGTCTCCCAAGGCGATTACGCATTTATTTCTTTCCTGCGGGGGACCTGGCAAGCTTCCTCGGGCTATGCCCTGTGGGATCTCGCCTAGCCCCTTCTCCCGCGGGAGTCTCGTCATTTCCCTGCCCATCCAGCCAATTTAGTAATTAACAAACCCTTCATGTGTTTAGCTGAAATCTTCATCTTGAGCCATTTATAAAGGATATAAAGAGTGAAAAGTCTTCTTTCAAAATTATCATAGTGAGGTTTCGTCAAGCATGATTTCGAGTGTTTTTTATGGCAAAGGGCGTAGGGAAACGGTGAGACTCCTGTGGGAGCTGAGTGATAGGTGAGGCCCCGCAAGGCGAAGCCTGAGGAGACTCAGCACACGCCCACGGAAAGCGAATCGTTTCCCGGAGCCCCTAATTTCCAACATTATCTCGAAATCAAGTCTTCGACTTTTCGGCCCAATTGTTGAATAAACCTATTGAAAATCAACAATGTCCCAAAAAGAAAAAAGAGGCTTGATTTTCAAGCCCCCTTTCCTTTATGTCAATCTCGGTTTTATATAACTTTGGGTAAACAGCCAGCTGAAGACCGCACCGCCACCCCAGACGAGGACAAGACCGAGCAGATTCCACTGAATTATGAACAGCAGACCGAACAAAAATGTCTGGAATAACATCAGCATAAGCAGCCATTTCAGGACAGCCTGCTGCCTCCATTCCTGTTTCAATGGATACAAATCCATCCAGGCAACCGTGCGGTGATGATTCCACAGCGTCATCATCTGAAAAGCACTCAGATAGAGAAACAGAATGGCGAATGCAATCTTCACCCAAACGTTCGGCACGTAATAAATCGCCAGTCCTCCGATGACAACCAGTCTGAAATACATCCCCACATAATCGCTGCTCCGAGCAAATGTAATCCGGTATAGATAATCAAACGACTCGGATTGTTTGTAAGGTACGGGCTTCACCAGCAACCCGACAAGCCAGTGACGCTTTTTGATCGTATTTTTTAAATGCGGGACATCGGTGAACATATTGGCGATCCTGTAGAAAGCCCGCATCCGTGCCTGGTCTTTTTCTACGAGAACATCCCAGACGAGACCAGGCTTTTTCCTGGCGAGTGTATAATTGTACATGGTAACACCGAACAGCAAGACGGTGACTATACCTGCGAACAACAATTCGCCAGCCGCGAAAAAGTAAAAAACGGAAATATTCAGTATAATACGGGTGAATAAATCCCAAAGCCTGATGTTAGCATTCCGCTCTTTCAACATCCACCAGTTGGCGAGCATATTCCATACTTTAAAAATCAAAACCACTAGCAGCATCAATAAATAAAAATTCGTCCCCTGCTCCGGATAGCTCGCGAAATAGAGCGGACCTAATGCTGCTCCCACCAGCAACACCAAATATAATTGGACGACGTAGCTGTAAAATAAACAGCGTTTGAAGTAGTCATCCAGTTGATGTTCTGCCGGCAGCAGAAACACGAGATCGGGCTCTTTTAATAAGGTTCGCACGGGACTATAACTGGCAATCAAACCAAATGCGATGCCCACAATCAAAGCTGTTGGGAAGTTTTCCGGTAAATCGGCAAGCCACTGCTGATAATAGAAAGCCAGGGCAGAAATGAAAAAGATCATGGCCACCGCGATATGACCATTGAATATATATCTTAAGTACCTTCCTGTTTCTTTGATATGTTCATTGAACCGTTTCAGCCAAAACGCTTTTGCATCAATCATGGTTCTCTTCCTTTGTCAATTGGACATATAAATCATCCAGTGATGAACCCGGCATCCGGAACGATTCCCGAAGCTCCTCCAGTGTACCTTTGGCACGAATTTTACCATCATGCAAAATGACGAAACGATCGCAGTAGCGTTCGGCTGTCGCTAAAATGTGAGTAGACATCAACACACCCGCACCTGCCTGTTTCATTTCCTCCATCAACTGAAGATAGGACTGGATACCAAGCGGATCAAGACCAACAAACGGCTCGTCTACAATATACAAAGATGGCTCGATCAAAAAGGCGCACATGATCATCACTTTCTGTCGCATCCCCTTGGAAAAATGAACAGGAAACCAGTTCAATTTCTTTTCCAGACGGAATTCTTTTAAAAGCGGCTCCAGCCGCTTCTTGAACTGTTGTTCTTCTATCCCATAAGCCATTGCAGTTAAATGCAGGTGTTCGTACAACGTCAGCTCATCATAGAGTATCGGCATTTCCGGAATGTAAGCCATCTGCTGACGATAAGCTTCAGGGTTTTCTTCAAACCGTTGTCCGTTGACCGCTACTTGTCCTTTTTTTGCCTGCATCATCCCGATGATATGTTTGATTGTCGTACTTTTACCGGCACCATTCAAGCCAATCAGCCCGACGATTTCATTTGGATAGACATCAAAAGAAATTCCATGCAATACATTTTTATGCGTATATCCTCCATGGAGGTTTTCGATATGTAGTAAAGGTTCCATAAAACCATCCTCTCTCCATTGCAATCCTTCATTATAGAATTTTACCATTCCCCACATCCTATGCCAAAATATTCTTGTGCATATTTTTTTCACATTTCGCCAAACTACGTAGTAAGGAGTGAGGCAGTACCCCGTTTCACAAAGACAATTTCAACTAGTGGTTCAACCACGAAATGAGGTGTCAGTGAAAGATCATTCATGAGCCAGATTCAGATTACCCATGCAAATGAGGTGTTGACAGAAGGCTTATAAACGGTTTCCTATCCGAAATTCCGGAAGCCTTTCCAAATTGAATGGCTTCCCTTTTTGAAAGTAGGCAACAAGTTCGATCTATTAGCTTCACTCCTTTATGGCAGAGTACCGGCTTCGGTGCTCTGTTTTCTATTTGCAAGGTGACTGGAATAATTAAATTTCCACGTCCTTTCTGTCAGTTACTTCTTACATAAAGAAGGATTATGGTACAATACAATCAACTATTTTAAAGGAGTGAGTGCGATGAGCCATAAGGAAGATTGTATCTTTTGCAAAATCGTGGCAGGTGATATCCCTTCTGCTAAAGTATATGAGGATGAAGATGTTTATGCTTTCCTTGACATCAGCCAGGTGACCAAAGGGCATACACTTATCATTCCAAAAACACACAAAAAAAACATTTACGAAACAGATGCAGAAACGGCTGGGAAGTTGTTTGCGCGCGTACCACAGGTGGCAGCAGCAATCAAAGAAACGTATCAGCCGATCGGGATGAACTTATTGAACAACAATGAGAAACCTGCAGACCAATCCGTTTTCCATTTACATATCCATCTTATTCCCCGTTATGGTCAGGGGGATGGATACCGTTCCAACTGGGAAGTACATTCGGACGAATACAGTACGGAGGATCTTCAGAAAATCGCCGGTGAAATCAACAAGCACATACCTTCCTGAACAGATGCTTTGCGGTTGGACAATGTTTTGATATAATGTACCTATACTTTTGCAGACGGTCATGAGGACACGTTTGAAAAGTAAATGTAGAAGAGATCAGTTGAGAAGAGGAGAGAGTAAAGTGAATATTCGTATTTTAGTCATGCTTTCATTACTTGTTGGTATCGGTGCCGTTTTACATGCAATCATGCCGCCATTCTTTTTAGGGATGCGACCTGATATGCTGTTAGCGATGATGTTTCTGGGAATCATTTTATTTCCTAAAATCAAATATGTGATGATCCTTTCCCTGGCGACAGGATTCATCTCTGCACTTACAACAACAGTACCTGGAGGTCAGATTGCGAACATTATTGATAAACCGTTGACCGCATTAGCTTTCTTCGGGTTATTCATCGCAGGGCGCAACGTTGTGAAACAAAACATTTTTGCACCTTTGTTGACAGCTTTAGGCACCATGGTCAGTGGAACCATTTTCCTTAGCGTCATTCTATTCATCATCGGTATGATGGAAGGAAGCTTCCCTGTCATGTTTGCTACTATCGTACTGCCAACAGCTGCGATCAATGCCTTTGCAATGATGGTCATATATCCTGTAACCCAGGGGATTATGAAACGGTCACAACTAAGCGCTAGTTATCAATAACATTCCTAAACCTCTGGCTGTCAGGCTGGAGGTTTTTTTACCACTGAAAGACATATATTCCGGGAACTTCTGATATTCTGTTAAAAAGGGTTTCATTTTTACATATAAAGAGAAAATAATCACAAGAAGATGTTTTGAAAGGGGTTTTGTTCATGGCAAACGGTAAATCGTTATTTTTAGGCTTCGTTGTTGGAGGAGTAGCAGGTGCAGCCTACACGTTAATGAATACGAAAACATCAGGGAAAGAATTCCGTGAAAATGCGAAAGCGAAAAGCGCACAACTGAAAGATACTGTATTCAAATTGAAAGATGACGGCGTGCAACTGAAAGATCAGATCATGCAAACTTCCAAAGAAGGCGCTGAACTGATCAAAGACCTTTCGGAAGATGTGAAATCATCGATCGAAAGCTGGAAGAAAACCGTTGAACCGCACCAGAAGAACATCCAAAAATACCTTGAGCAAATTGAAGAAAGTCTGAAAGAATTAGAAGAAAAAGCTAAATCAGAACAAAACACTTCCCGTCAAACTCCACCAATGGAAGATCCTGATAAGCAAGAATAAATCACATGCAACAAACTCCGTTTCCCGATGGAAGCGGAGTTTTTTTACGCACGTAACAGAGCTGCTTTGCCATTTAAACTCCCAATTGCTTAAGACTCAGTTTCGAGAGAAACTGTTTCCGTTATGGCGATAAGCATTTGGAGGTCCGGGAAATCACTCGCTTTCCATGGGCGGACGGTGAGCTTCCTCAGGCTCCGCCTTGCGGGATCTCACCATGTCCTATCCTCCCATCGGAGTCTCGCAATTTCCCGGCCCTCCTTGCGTTTGTAAGACTAACGGAAACATCGATATGCGGAACCACCATCTTAACAGCTGAAAAGAGCTTATGTCCTGAATCATTGAGCTTTTCATGCAGAAAATGTGGAAGATATCTTCTCACAATGTAGGGTTCGTTCGTCAAAATATGGATAAGGTGGCGGGGAAACGGTGAGACTCCCGTGGGAGAAGGGGCTAGGCGAGACCCCACAGGTCGTGAAACGACCGAGGAGGCTTGCCAGCCTCCCCCACAGGAAAAAAACGAATGCGTAATCGCCTTGGGAGACACGACACGCATAAGCAGAACAGCAAAAGGGAAGTGTTCTTTCTTCCCGTTGATGGACTGCTTATGTCGCGAGTGTCTCCCAAGGCGATGAAGCTGGAAAGCGAATCGTTTCCCAGCCACCCCTTCCCCTGTCTCGGTAACGAACCCAAATTACTTTGAAACTGAGTCTTCCACAATTCGGCCATTTTGTGGAAGAAGCAGATTATTGCAAAAACCCCGCTCTTTTAATGAGAGCGGGGTTAAAAACATTGCATTATTCAGCTGGTTGAAGATCTTTGATAGAATCAACATCCATATATTTCGGAACAACAAGACCGATTTTAGCACCAGTCAAGTTAGCACCAAGATCTACAAGGTCACCCTTATGGTCTTTATACTGGGCACCGTGAGTCGCTGGCAGCCATGCAGCAACCATACCATCTGCTTCACCAGATGCAACTGCTTCCCACATCGGACCATTATCCAGAGCAGTCATGGTCACCTCGAAACCTTGTTGTTTAAGGACGTGGCCAATAACGTTTGTGGATGCAATTTCAGAGTCCCAGTTGACATAAACCAATTGGATTTCTTTACCATCAACTTTTTCTGCGCCTTTTGTCCAGGCTGCTACTTTATCAGAATTGCTTTCTACCCATTTTTTTGCAGCTTCCTCTGGGGAAGCCCCTTCAGAGATATCAAGCATAACCTTTTCCATGTCAGCTGTTTCCCATTTAAATTGATCTAAAATCTTATAGGCATTCGGCATATCTTCTTTTAAACCTTTACGTACCATAGTTTTGATTTCTTCTTCACCGCCGAACACTTTTTTTGGATCTTCAAGATATTTCAGGTCAAATTTAGCAAACTTCCAATGCGGTGTCCAGCCAGTTACCACAATCGGCTCTTCATTTTCATAAGCACTGGATAGTTCCTGTGCCATGGCACCACTTGAAGAAGTTGAAACTTCCCAGCCGCTCAGGTTGTCATATTCTTTTACAGCTGTTTGAGCTGCGTTGACTACTCCAGCACCTGCTTCAATACCTGTGATAGTGTAATCCATTTCTTCACCATAATTAGGTGCTCCATTATCTCCGTTGTTTCCTTCGTTGCTGCTGCCGCTTTCTTCCTCTCCGGATCCACAACCCGCAGCTACTAGTGACAATGATAAACCTGCAGCAAGACCAAGCCGCTTCCAGTTTAGATTAAACATAATGATTCGCCCCTTATAATAGAATTTTTTATGAGAAGACCAGTCGAAACTGGTCTTTTCGACCTTTCAGACCTTATTGACCCTTTTGAGTATTTAAGTTCTGTGTGAAGCGATCAATAATGATTGCAAGAATAACAATACCAAGACCGGCCACAAATCCAGTACCCACGTCCGCACGCTGTAGACCGGTAATTACCGTTTGCCCGAGTCCTTTTGCACCGATCATGGAAGCAATAACAACCATGGAAAGTGCGAGCATGACTGTCTGGTTGATACCGGCCATTATCGTTGTTTTGGCCATTGGCAGCTGAACTTTGAATAGCTTTTGCATGCCTGTTGTACCAAATGAATCGGATGCTTCAATCAAATCTTTTGAGACTTGCCGGATTCCTAAATTCGTGAATCGGACTGTTGGAGGGGTCGCAAAAATAACTGATGCGAACACCCCTGGAACCATCCCGATACTGAAAAAGGCAACTGCAGGAATCAAATAAACGAACGCCGGCATCGTCTGCATAAAGTCAAGTATCGGTGTAAGAATAGCCTGCACTGTCTTACTTTTTGCCATCCAGATACCAAACGGCACTCCAATGATTACCGAAATCAGACTGGCAAAAATGACCAGGGTGAAGGTGTTCATCAACTCTTCCCATAATTCCTGGTTGCTGATAAACCATAATCCGACTACGGAAAAGGCTACCAAGCCAAAGCGTTTTCCGGACGCAAAAAATGCCAGCACGGCAATGACAGCGATAAATAACCAGATAGGTATCGCCATTAAAAGGTCTTCTGCGAAAAATTCGATAAAATCTCCAAAATCTTCTTTAATGAAATCAAATAAAAACTCAAATGTATCTGTTGTCCATTCTGTGGCTTTGTCGATCCACTCGGCAACAGGGAGCTTAGGAATGATCTCCATTGATTGACACCTCGCTTCCTGCTAATGCTGCAATGACAGCTCCCCTGACTATGATACCTTTCAACTTATCACCTTCAACTACTGCGATCGGCACAGGAGAGTCATGAATCATGTTGAAAATTTCATGCATACTCGTATGCATCTCTGCTTTTGGAACATCCGTATGAAGTATGTCATGTAAATTTTTCTTATCTTGTTTTGCTGCAGCAGAGACATCATCTGCCGTTACATAGCCATATAATTTTCGTTTTCTATCAACGACATAAATACTGGATAGGCCTTCTTTACGCATTCTTTCGAGAGCAGCACGCGGACCATGTTTTTCAATATCAACGGTTTCCGGACGTTTCATAATATGCTGGGCTTCCAATACCTTAGAGCGATCCACATCTTCGACGAACTTTTCGACATAATCGTTAGCCGGGTTGACGAGGATTTCTTCCGGTGTACCAATCTGAACGATTTTTCCGTCTTTCATCAAAGCGATACGATCGCCGATTCGAAGTGCTTCGTCCAGGTCATGTGTGATGAAAAGAATGGTTTTCTTCATATTATCCTGAAGCTCTAACAGTTCATCCTGCATTTCTTTACGGATTAATGGATCCAATGCTGAGAATGCTTCATCCATGAGCAATACTTCCGGGTCATTTGCCAACGCACGAGCCAGACCGACACGTTGCTGCATCCCCCCGGATAATTGGGATGGGAACTGATGAATGTATTCACCAAGCCCTACCATATCCAATGATTCCCTGGCACGCTTACTCCGCTCTTCTTTATCGATCCCTTGTACTTCCAGACCGAATTCTGCATTCTGCAAAATTGTCCTATGAGGGAAGAGCGCGAACTTCTGAAAAACCATACTCAATTTTTCACGCCGTACGCCTCGTAAATCCTGTTTGTTCATTTTAGCCAAATCTTCCCCATCGATCATGACGCTGCCTTCTGTCGGTTCGATCAGACGATTGATCAGACGGACAAGCGTGGATTTACCACTTCCGGATAAACCCATTATGACGAAGATTTCTCCTTCTTCCACTTCAAATGAAGCACGGTTTACCCCTACCGTGTTTCCTGTCTTTTTCAGTATTTCCTCTTTGGTTAGCCCTTCATCAAGCAACTTAGTTGCCTGCTTGGCATTTTTACCAAAGATTTTTGATAAATTTTTCACTTTAATTACGGGCACGAAATTCACCTCACTAAAACTTTTTGTCTAATTTTTATGATTAGTATTGCCCATTCCTTATCTTTCACCCTACATACTGTAACGCACTTGTAATAAAAAGTACAAACAATAAACTCAGATAAAAAAGTATAAAAATAACGTACAGTTTAAACTGTATGAAATTTAAACCGTAGAATACGTACTTTTCCTTTAAATTTCAAGAAAATGCATGGTCATCTGCTATTTTAAATTTTTCACACCTTGCTATAACGTGTTAAGTGGTCAATATTTGAAAAAGGAGGATTTTATGGCTCCTAACTCCCAATTTTTAGAAGAACTCCACACCAAAGTGATTCATGAATTCTCTAAGACACTGGAAATGTTCGCATTATCACCAGGGGAAGCCCGCTTGTTTGTCACCCTCTATCTTAACGGGGAACCGATGACACTCGATGAAATGAGCAAAGCATTAGGAAAAAGCAAAACCGCTATGAGTAATGGAATCAAAAGTCTGGTCGATTTGAACCTTGTCGAACGTGTATGGAAAAAAGGAGTAAGAAAAGACCTTTACCAGGCTGACGAAAATTTGTATCGAAAGTTCATGACTTCCTATATACAAAAATGGCTGGATGCCGCTCAACAGCAGGAACATTCCTTGAAGCAGATCGAATCAACATTAGAACATGAAGTAGACAAAATAAGAGAACCCAGTGAGATAGAAGAAATTGAGGAACTATATAACCGGCTGGGAGATATGATTCGCTTTCATCGTTTGATCACTAAAAAATTCAGCGAAATGAAACCTGCCAGTCCTGAAGCTTCAGTAAAATAAAAAAGATGAATCCCCCTTAAGGGAAGGGATTCATCTCGTTCACGCTCATTCTATATTGCCACTTGCTGACATGCCCTCACATAATTCCAAGCCAATCCCGGCCGCATTGTTTCCTATTGCTAAAGCATTGCTAGTGCATGCAGCAGTATAGATGGCGCATGACATTTGAAAACCCGGTTCACGATTGCTGAAGATGTTACCAATGATAGATATCCTGTTACAGGATGATGTGACACGTATCCCTTGGTTTTCTGACTCAAAGTCAGCTCCTATCCCGGTCAAACGGTTATTGCTGATATTCGTGGTGTCATTTCCGGTAATCCAGATTCCGTGACCACCGACATGGGACAAAGCATTATTGGCAATCGTCAAGTCCCGGTTACCCGTGAATGCCTCAATGCCTGTTTCCGTAATTGATTGAATTATATTACCTGTTACATTTACCATTGTAGTTGCCGTCAGCTTGATTCCCTTCCCGGCTCCCACAATGATATTATCCGCCAGGCTTGATTGAGCCACGTGGGCAAGAAAAATTGCATTCGTTGAGGCAGAACCTTCGATGGTATTCCCGGTGATACTTACTTCGAGCATATCATGCCGCTTGTCTCCGGTAATACTCATCACTGAGCCATGCGTACCAGGCTTGATAAAATGGTTGCCCTGTATCGTGACCCTTTTCACCTGGTTACTGTCATTTGTTTGATTTCCAAACATATCTTCGCTGTCCACTTCATTTTTGCCGTAGTAGTTCGGATCGATAGAAAGTCCTGCACCGCAGCCATCGAAGATATTGTCAGTAATCGTAACATCTTTCCAGGAATAGGCACGTATTCCCCACTGTAAGGTAGCACTGATAATATTATTCGCTATGATAATCCGCTTATGCCACCGATCTGCGGTTGCTGAATGTGATCCAACCGCTCTCCCCCAGCTCCCCAGCCGTTCACTGGGACCGAAATAACAATTGGTAATCATTACATCCTGGCAGGGGGTGTGGTCGAAGTGTGATTTTTTCCAGGGAAATACTCCGTTGCTTTTCATTAAATCCAACTGGACGGCTTCTGAATATAGCTTCCGTTTTTTAGGAGCCATACCAATAAACTTACAGCCATCAATTACCACATTACAGGAAGAATTGATCTCCATTCCATGTCCCGGTGATACATCCTTGATGGTCAAGTCCCTGAACACCAGGTTCTTCGCATGACCAAAGACAAAACTTGTCCCTCCTAAATAACGGTGGCCATTATTATCCCAGACTCCGCCAATAATGGTAATATTGCCGTTTCCTTCGTAACCATTGTCACTGCTGTTTTTCTCGATATTCTTGAGCATCCCGCGATGGTGTACTTTATGGAATACTGCTTTAGGATGACACTCGATCCGCGTCCCTTCGTGAATCATTAATGTTGCGGTAAGCTTATATATACCAGCAGGAAAATAAAGAGAGATTCCGTTCGTTTTTTTCTTCGCTTCATCTAATAATGATTGGATGCCGGAAGTATCATCATGCTTACCATCCCCTTTGATACCGGGCATATTTGACGCTATATGGTGCCTGCTGCCTTTACCGTTTTTTTGTTCGACAGCTCTCAGTCTTTCTCTCAAACGAGCTGCCAATAATGCTTCTACAGGATCATCCTCGTTGGTGCGATCAGGCTTTTTTCGTTTAAGAATGTCGGTGTATTTCCCCATCATCATCTCTCCATTTCTACCTTCTACCGTTTCTCTCAAAAAAACTTATCCCCTACATTTATATTGGCTTTCTCATCTCTTTATCCATAACCTGATTTTCACGTTTCAAACGTTGGATACGTGATCGCTGCAACTACTGTCACAGCAGTTTGTAAACTCTTTTATTTTTTTTGTAAAAACCTATTGCTTTTTCTATCAAAACATACTATTATTCCATTTGTGCTACTCAATACATAACGGTTCACCCCAAATATCATAGAAACATTCCCTGACGAATGTTTCAGTCATTTTTGTAGTAAAGGGGGATTCTGAGATGAATTGCTGGAAAACAGTAAACATCACTAAGGATTTCGGTAATAATCGCATTTATCTCACATCCTTTCTTACAGGGTTGTTAGCATTTTTGGTTTTGTATCTGCCTTTTTCGTTGTTGCATCTGACGCATGATGTAAAAGATCATGGATTCATTCCATTACTGGTCATTCTTTTCTTTCTGCCGTCACTTCATCGAATGATGCATATCCTGCCTTTAGTGCTTGCTAACAAACGTGTGAGGGTGAAATGGAAATTCAGAAGACGATTGATTCCAACATTCGATTACCGGTGTCAATCAAAATTATCTAAAAAAACATCTATTTTCATGGCGCTGGCACCAACCTTATTCATCACATTCCCAGGCTTGGCGATGAGTTATGTATTTCCTGGATACTTTGCTTATTTTGTTCTGTTTTCAGCGGTGAATATCGGGTTATCGTTTTCCGATTTCCTATACTTGAACCAATTCATCCGGGCTCCTCGCAGCTGTGTCATCGAAAATGCCAAAGATGGCTATGATATATTAATCAAACGTAAAAGCTCATAAATAAAGCATAGGAAGGGTGCTGACTCAGCGCCCTTCTCTTATTTTTTGATTGTAAATTCTGTTCAAGAAGATCATTTTTTGATAAAGTAATGAAATAAGGAATAAAAGGAGGTATTTCAGCTGTGGCATTCGTATTTATTCTCTACGCCCTAATTATTCTATTCATCATCAATTCTCTGACACATTCCTTATGTATGAAGACTAACATGTCCAAAGAGAAACAGCCGCGCGTATTCCGCACCATCAATGTTCTGATTACAATCTTATTGATATCCTCTTATGTAGAAGTATTGAACGCGGCGGCTTAATATGGTGATTCTACCTATAAAAACATCGAAGAAAAAAGCCAGACGCCGATTCAGCGTCTGGCTTTCTTATTAAATCCTGTCAGGGATTACAGCCATGCTGCCCCTACAATAATGAGCAAAATGAATAACACGACGATCAAAGCGAAACCGCCACCATATCCTCGACTCATAACCTCACCCCCTTATCTGATACGTACAGTATCCTATGCAGCGGGTAGTGAAGATGGATAGGCGTTTGCCCTCTATCCTTTATCTTTTAAAATATAGACTAGTCTTTGTTAATGTGGATATGTTATATTATGTCATAGGTTGTTTGCCTTACGTCTAGAATTTAATTACATAATAGGGGTGTATGAGAAATGAATAAGTTTGCAGTTGCAGCTACACTGGCAGCAGGAGTGTTAACCTTATCTGCTTGCAGTTCAGATTCAAAAGATACCAGCGAAGCAGTAGTGGAAACAAAGAGTGGAGAAGTGACAAAAGAAGAGTTTTATGAAGCATTGAAAGATCAGAATGGTGAAGCGGTTCTTCAGCAATTAGTCATGAAAGAAGTGCTTTCAGATAACTATGAAGTAACCGAAAAAGAAGTCAATAAAGAATTAGAGAATATGAAAGAGAAGTATGGAAAACAATTCGATATGATTCTGAAGCAGAATAATTTCAAAAGCGAAGAGGACTTCAAAGATATGCTTCGTCTCAGCCTGCTCCAGGAAAAAGCAGCTATGGAAGATGTAGAAATCTCGGAGAAAGAAATGAAAGATTACTACGAAAAAATGAAAACCCAGGTCAAAGCGAGTCATATTCTTGTCGATAATAAAGATACGGCTAAAAAGGTAAAGCAGCAGCTGGAAGATGGAGCAGATTTCCAAGAGCTGGCTAAAAAATTCTCAACCGATAAAGCATCACTGAAAAATGGTGGAGATCTTGGATTTTTTGGTCCTGGAGAAATGACTGCCAAATTCGAGGATGCAGCTTATGCGCTTGAAAAAGGGGAAATCAGTGAACCGATCAAAACAGAATTCGGCTATCACATCATTAAGAAAACCGGTGAAAAGAAAGCAGAAGATGTAGGTTCTTTCGAAGAAGAAAAAGATACCATCAAGCGTCAGTTGGCTTCTAAGAAAATCGACCAGACAAAACTACAGGCTAAAATGGATAAAATGATCGAAAATGCAAATATCAAAGTCAAAGACGAACAGTTCAAAGGATTATTCGATAAACCAGAACAGCCGGCCCAAGGGGACAGCGGTTCTAAAGAAGACGCCAAAGGATAAATTTCGCTGTATTTTAGTTCAGAGCTAATGCTCTGAACTTTTCTTTTTCTAAGGTGGCGTTTCTCTGCTTTATCTGAGAGATCCGCTGGTCAGTGGTAAAAAAAAGCTGTCTGCAAAAAATTCGCTTTTGCAGACAGCATCATCATTAGGAGGAAATAACATTATATTAACCTGAAGCAACTGACTTCTTATGCTTTCTTTGCTCCTTCTCTTCTTCCATCCGCCTGATATAGACCTGGCCTTCGCGTTCAATGAACTGACGCTCGAGTTTTTGCTCAGCACGCATCGCCTTATAAGCCATATACCCGCTGAGAAAGATGAACAGGATGCAAAAGAATACCCAAATTGGAATTCCGAATAACATGGCATGATCCTCCCTGTCGGCTTTGTTCTATATTTATGCGGACAAGCGGACGGATATGCCAATGGGTTAATTATCTTCAAATAATGGTTTATAAAAGTTCCGCTGTTCCATCGAAAATAACCGTTCGGTAAATTCTCCAGGCTCTACTTTATCCAGGGCACGGTCCAGCATATTCATTTTGGCATCCATTAAATCAATCAAATGAAGCACTTCCGCTTCCCGGACAAGCGGCGGTTTTGGGCTTCCCCATTCGCTTTTTCCATGATGGGAAAGGACAAGGTGCTGCACGACCGTGACTTCCTCGCCATTAATCTTCAACTCTTCTGCAGCCTGGCCGATTTCCTGGACCATCATAGGAATATGGCCAATCAGTTTCCCTTCTATCGTATAATTAGGAGCTGCAGCACCTGACAGTTCTTTCAATTTCCCTAAATCGTGAAGAATAACTCCCGCGTATAACAAATCTTTATTCAAGGAAGGGTAAAGCTCCTTCAACTGGCGAGCGAGATTCAACATCGATACGATATGATGCGCCAATCCAGACACATAAGCATGGTGATTTTTAGTTGCAGCAGGATAAGTCAATAATGCTTCCTGATACTTTTGGACAAAATATCTAACCAGCCGCTGAATATTAGGATTTTTCATTTCAAAAATCGCTTCCGTTATGCGCTCCATCAATTCTTCTTTTTTGACCGGTGCTTTTTCTACAAAGTCTTCCGGCTTTACCCCATCTGTTGCCTGAATGGGGCGGATCGACTGGATTTTCAGTTGCTGTCGTCCGCGGAAACTTGTTACTTCTCCACTTAGTTTTACCAGTTCCTCTGCCTGGAATAATGCCTCATCTTCTGGCGTGGCTTCCCAAAGCTTGGACTCGATCTCCCCAGTGGCATCTTTCAACATCAACGTAAGAAATGGCTTGCCATTACTTGCCACCCCTTTGCTGGCAGACTTGATCATCATGAAGCTGTCAAAACCATCCCCTACACTATAATAGGCAATTCCTTTTTTCATCGAATCTCCTCCCCAGTTTCCAACAAAAAAGGGATCATACCTTATATTTACGACTACCTTTATATGAAAAAGCCTCTGTAAATTAAACTATGATCATACTATCTGTAATCCTCGCGTTATATCGTTGAATTATATTTTTCGTAATCAATATTCTTCTGACTGATCGACTTTCGGCACGTACTGGAAAATTTCCCCTGATTCCACGACACGTATGAATTTCATCAGCCAGCGATAATAATTTTGCGCATAACGAAGGCGCTCAATATCCGATTGAATTTTTTCTTTCAGCTGCTCATCCTCTGCGGCACCGGCAATCTTCTCCAGTTTATCGATCGTTTCTTCCGCTTCCTCAATATTAGTCTCTGTATGATGCCGCCAACGGCTACCGAATAGGGTGGTGAATGATTTATACCAATCTTCTTCTGATTTATATAAGTCCTTACGCACACCCCGTTTAAACGCAGGTTCTACCATCTTCATATCTGACAACGCCCGGACGCCGGTAGACATACTTGTCTTACTCATCTCGAGCGCATCCCTCATCTCATCCAGGGTCATCGGATCCTCCGCAAAATAAAGGACACCATATAAGCGGCCAATTGATGGTGTGACCCCATAAAGACTCATGTTTTTCGCGATAACCTGGATGAATTTTTCCAGGGTTTCTTCATATTTACTCCATTCTGTTTGTTGATCTTTTTTTGCCAAAGGAAAACCCTCCATTATCCATCACAATCTGACCCTATAATCTGAACACATTTTACCATTAATATTTTTATTAAGCGAATTCTCCTGCTATTTGGTCTTCCAATTTAATTGCACGACTTTCATTCGTTCCCTCAGCTAATTCTTTTCTGGTAGTAAATAAGAAAACCTGATGTTGCTTTGACATTTCATCCAGTATTTCCATCATGACACTTGTCCGTGTATGGTCAAAGTGCACAAAAGCATCATCGATGAAAAACGGAAGCCGTTCCTTTCGGGAGAGAACCGCACTCAATGAAAGGCGAAGGGCGATATATAGTTGGTCTGCTGTTCCCCGGGAAAGTTCGGAAGCATCAAATTTCCATCCAGATGCAGCTTCAATTTGAAGCTTTCCTTCTTCGGGATGAAAATAAACCCGTTTGTATTGTCCATTAGTCAGCTTATCAAACCATCCGGTTGCACGATTCAATACCTCTGGCAGATATGAATGCTGGTATATTTCTTTTGTTCTTGATAGCAACTGATAAGCCGTCTGAAGTACGGCCCATTCCCTTGCTTCCTCATGCAGTTCATCACGCTCTGCCTGTAACCGGTAGCGTTTATGGGAAAATTGTTCGGCATCTTCTAATTGTGCAAGCCTGCTATGAATATCAGCCAGCTGCTGCCGCACACCTTCCTGTTCTGCTTCCAGTGCTTCCTGCATCTTTTGTTGCTCTATTGTATCCCTTTCCAGCTGCTGATAATCAGGAACAGCTTCAAACACGTGATATTCCTGTACATCCTCCTGCTTTAACGTGGCAGACAACTGTCGCTGCAATTCTTTCTGCTTTTGAGAGTGGTCTCTTGCTTTTGCCACAAAGTGATCGAGTTGGAGGAATTCCTGCTCTGTTTCCACTCCCCCTTGCTCCAACAGGATTTGTCGTTCCCTCTGATAAGGAATCATACGTGTGTCAACACGCTTCAACCTATCCTCCAGCTCTTCCTTTTGTTTCTCATACTGGCGTAGATTCGTTATGATTTCTTTACTTTGATCACTTATATAAGACAACTCAGATAATTGGGCAGAAATCTGATTACCTTTCCATTCCCATCCTATTTCTGTTAAAAACCTCTCGACTTGATTGCCATACGAATGCAATTCCTGCTCAACTGCATCCATTTCCTTTACAGCTTCCTGATACTCTCTGTATTTTTCTTTTAACGGCTTGAGAGCATGGTAAAGTTTAAACCAATGACCGGATTCCATGTCCTTTAAAAATGGATAATTCCTACGATGTTCCTCCAGCATCCAGTCCAATCGTTCTCTCCTGGAGGTGAACGCCTGTTTTTGTTCCTCTGTTTTCATTCTCTCCACAGCAAGACGCTGGAGTTCCTCATTCAGGTGCTTCAACTGATATAAAGCTTCTTCGTGGCGATCAACCTTATTTCTCACGCTCTGATATTGTTCGTGTGAAAGAAGGCTTCCGGCAGGATTTTTTCCCGATTCAGGTATGTCACCAGATGACTGCTTATAAATATAAAAACCGCCAAGAAGCATCAATCCTGCGAAAATAGCAATGGGGACCGATGATAACAGCCATGCTGCTAATATCCCTGCAGCAGACAAGCCTATTGTCAGTACAAACATCTTTTTTGCCTGCTGGCTGCGATTTTCCATTATCGCAGATAAAATATCACTGTCATCCTGACCTTCATAACGCTGCCTTTGTTCATATGCTTCCAAATCCCCGGTGTAATCCCTGTACACCTGCTCCGGTAGCAGCGCTTCTTCAAGTGCTGTATGACGCTGCTTCGCATGTGTTTCCTCTGCTGTCAGCCGGCTTTCCTTTGTGATGAGACGTTCTTCCTCCTGCTCCAGGCTCTCTTCCTGCTTAGCTGCCTGGTTCCACTCCTCTTCTAAATAAAACGGAAAGTCATAAGCCTCCAATTCGTCCATAGTTAGATCGATTGCTAAATCTTCTAATCCATGGTCAATTCTTGTCTCTATTTGCCGAACACGACTCTTGAGACTTTCATTGTTCCGCATCAGGTCCTCTACTGGAGGCATTTTTTCTATTAATTCATCCAGTTTTAAGCGTGATTCTTCCGGAAGCTGTCGGGATTGAAGTTCATCAAGCTTCTGCTCTGTTTCATGTAGCGACTCTATGATTAATTGCCGTTCGCTCTCCAAAGGAAGCAGCTGTTCTTTTATAGCCGTCAGCCTTTCCTTCCCTTCGATTGGAAAATTTTCCGGATATACTTCCGCTGCATTAGCGTGCTGGTGGTAGGATGTCACTAAGCCCTTCACTTGAAGCAAACGCTGCTGCCGGAATAACACTTCCTGAATCGAAGTTTTCTCTTTCCGCAGCTCCTCCATCTTCGCTTTTAATTCTCGCTGTTCTTCCTTCAGCTGCTGGTAAGAGGCTTCTTCCTGCTCCATTTCTCGTAACTGTTTGGCTGACTTGTCGATCTTCTCGAGCCGGCGATTGATGGCAGGTTTCTTACCGTGTGGTTTAAAACGTTCTGCCAACTTCTGTTCCAGTTTCTTTTCGGTCTCATTGATTTGTGTCGAGCCAGTCAAACCGACATTAAGCAACGTCTCTCCCAAATCCTGCTTTTCTATATGATGAATATCGGTAAGGTCACTCGCTTCAAAGGAAAATATCGCTTCGTAAGAACCACGTTCCATCCCTATCAATGACTGTAAGAAGCTCTCATCCTTCACTTCCCCATTCGACATCCGACAGACGGCAGCACCATTATGACGATCATGGACACGCTCAACCATCACTTTTTCTCCTTCTTCTAAGAGTAGTGCTATTCTTCCGCCGATCGGGCCACCTGTTTTGGGCTGGTAATATTCCCGCTGTTTCGGTGGCAAGCCAAACAGCATAAATAACAGAAACTTACGCAGTGTCGATTTTCCCGCCTCATTATCTCCAACCATCACCGGAAAATTACCATTCTCGAGATGAAGCTCCAAATGCTGCCATTTTCCAAAACCATAGATATGTAAATAGGTTATCTTCACAGCTTTCCCTCCCCTCTCATTTCAGCAATTCCCTCAATACTAAATCTTTCGCTTCTTTCCATACTTGCTCTTTATCATCATCTGACAGCTGCTCAAGGTATTTTCTGGCGGTTCGGTGGCGGTATAAGGGTTCCAGCCAGGCTTCCATATCTCCTGAAGCTTCATATTGTCTTAGTACCTCCCCGACAAAATGTTTTTCGCACCTCAATTCTTCCTCATTCCAGGCAGGAGTGGCATCAAATGTGATATCACGGATCCATACCCAATGTCTTTCTGCCTGTTCCTGCTCATTAAGCCATTCCAGCAATGCCGTGATGTCCCTGCTATTATGCCTGAGGGCGGCCAGTTCCTCCCCGCAGGTAAGGTGAAGATAAATAATGACCGGTCCGTGATGACGCCATTGTTCTTTTTTCATTGCAAGAAACCTTTCCAGCTCATCGAAACTGGCTGCTGTGGTTTCAAGTGTATACCTTTGAAATTGGAACGTATGTAAAGGGAGGAACGTCAATGATGTGCTTGCAGGGTCCATTTCCACTAAGTAACACCCTTTTTCGCCATTCTCTTTGATGGAACGTCCCTGAATATTACCTGGATAAACGATCCAGGGTGATTCCGTCAAAACTTCACGCTTATGAATATGCCCGAGGGCCCAGTAATCCATATCCTGCTCTTGAAGCTCCCTCAGACGGAAGGGAGCATATACATCATGGTCGGTATTGGTTTCGATACTACCGTGCAGCATCGCGATATGATATTTTCCTTCCTTTATACGTTTATACTCTGCAGCTTTTCTATCCTTCACGGCCCGGTGATGATAACTGAATCCGTAAATAACAGCGGCCGCCTCGCCATTTTTATAATAAACATGATTGGTGACATGAGGCTCCGTGAACAGATGGACATTCTCCGGATATTCAACCGGATGAAAATCTGCTGATAAATAATCATGATTTCCATGGCTTACGTAAACTTCGATACCATGCTCGTCAAGCTTTTGAAAAGCATCACGCAGCCTGATTTGTGCCTTAAGGCTTCTTACTTCATGATCGAATAAGTCTCCTGCTATCACGACAAAGTCTACCTGATGGACAATGGCCTGCTCTGCCAGAGAATGCAAGGCGGTAAACGTACTATCTTTTATTTGCTGCTCTATCATGGATGGAAGTTCCCCAATCCCCTTAAATGGACTGTCGATATGCAAATCGGCACAATGGAGGAATTTGATTTGGCCGGTCATACGCTCATCCCCTTCTCCTTGTTTCCTTTCATTGTAGCAAAGCAAAAAAACGAATGCACGTTCGATAGGAATTTTTCTGAAGGATAGGAAATGCTAAGTCTGAGGAGGTGTTTGAACGATGCCAAAACAAAAGAAAAACCCATCCGAACGCGCAAAAAGCGCCGCGAGCGTCAAAGGGAAGAAAAACCAGGGCCCTGTCGATCCGTTTGTCGACGAACCTGAACATCAGACGACCAATATGCAATATGGCAAAAAAAACATGGGAGAATGAGCATGATAACCGCAAGCAGCTGCTACGCCAATGCTTGCGGTTATGTTGTATTGTATTCTATTCTTTTTTGGATAGCTGCATAGCTGCTTTTATATCTTTGAGTGACGATGATTTTCCATACATGAGTACACCACCGCTGTATATCCGCGCCCCGATAATTGCCAATATTATAATAGTTAAAATCAAAATCCCGATAGATAAACCGACTTCCCAAAAAGGAATGTCCAGCATCCCAACCCGTAAAAACATCAGCATCGGTGTAAAGAAAGGGATATAGGAGGTTACTGTGACAAAACCGGAATCAGGGGCATTCAGACCAAACATGGCAATCATGAAAGCTGCGACAATCACCAGGGTCATTGGTGCGATCAGCTGCTGCGCATCCTCAATCCTGCTGACCAGCGATCCCAACATGGCTGCAAGTGTTGCATATAGTAGATAGCCGAGAATGAAAAATACAACCAAGTAGACAAATAAACTGATCTTCAAATTATCCAGCCCGAAATATTCAAATATTCCACCTGTCAGTGCATCCTGGTTCATTTTTACTGCCTGGTAGCCGACAACCATGAATAATATAAGCTGTGACAACCCCAGTAATGCGACTCCGATGATTTTAGCGAACATCTGAGCAACTGGTGAAGCGCTTGAAATCAATATTTCCATAACACGGCTGGACTTTTCCGTGGCTACTTCCATCGCTATCATGTTTCCGTACATGAGCACGGCAAAGTACATGACAAATAGCATGACATAGACAAGTCCGCGAGCTTCGCTCAACTCTTCCTCAGTCATGGCATTCTCCTCCAGGGCGATCGTATCGAAATGGACCGGAGAGGAAATCTGTTGAAAAATGGCCGGTTCGATGTCAGCTTTGTCTGCCGCTATCATTACTTTCAACTGCTGCAAGGCATCACGTATTTTATTGCTGAGCGTCGTGTTGGCAATCTGATTGGCATAAAACGTGGCAGACGGTATTTCGTTTTCTTCCTTAAGTTCCACAAACGCCTGATAAACTTCATCCTGGACAGCCTGCTCTGCTTCTTGTTTGGAGCCTTCAAATGCTGTTAACTTCACGGAACCCTCCTGCCTATCCAGTTGATTCTGCAGCGGGGCAATCAAGTTATCCGTGTCACCTATAACGGCGACTTCTTTACCATTTCCTTCTTCACCACCTGTGAACTTCTCTGTGATTGTCTGGAAGTTGGCCAGACCAATAATCAACAACAGCGTCACACCAGTAGTAATAAGAAACGACTTTGATTTCAATCGATTCATATACGTATGAGATAACATGATCCAGAATTTATTCATAAGAAGCACCTGCTTTTTCGATAAAAATGTCGTTCAAGGTCGGCTCTTCTAACTCAAACAGACGGACGAACCCTTTTCCGTGTAAGGTATCGAATACACGTTGAGCTACAGACTCATTTTCAATTTGCAGCTCACATCCTTCTCCCGTGTGCTTGTATTTCACTACCCCGGGTACTTCTTTCACATGTGCAACATCGAAATCTGCGTGGATCCGCAAGTTTTTCTTACCGAACGACCGCTTGATTTCTTTTAGTTTCCCCTGCACTACTGGACGCCCTATTTGTAAAATACATAAGTGCTCGCATAGTTCCTCGACATGCTCCATCCGGTGGGAGGAAAAGACGATGGTGGTTCCCTGTTCTTTCAGATCGATGACCGCCTTTTTCAATTGCTCGACATTGACCGGGTCCAGCCCTGAAAACGGTTCATCTAAAATCAACAGTTCCGGTTTATGTATCACAGCGGAAATGAACTGGATCTTCTGCTGGTTTCCTTTAGACAACTCCTCGACCTTTTTCTCTTTATATTCCGGTATATTAAATCGCTCCAGCCACCCATCCAGCTGCGTGAGTGCAAATTTCTTATCCATTCCTCTCAACCTGGCCAAATAGACAAGCTGGTCTTTCACCTTCAATTTCGGGTACAATCCACGCTCTTCCGGGAGATATCCAATCAGATGGCTTTTCTCATAACTGATCGTCTCCTCATTCCAGGAAATAGATCCGCCTGATGGATTAAGAAGTCCAAGAATCATCCGAAAGGTTGTCGTCTTGCCAGCACCATTCCCGCCTAAAAATCCGAACATCTCATTTTCTGGTATGATAAGTGACAAATGATCGACTGCCAAAGAATTGCCAAACCGTTTTGTGACTTGATGCAATTGTAATGTCATAAGCGCTCCCCCTTTTACTCTTCCTCCTTTATACGCGACTACTAGGCAAATAGTTTCATTTATTCTTATTCATTTTAAAAGAACATTTTTCGGGGAAATAAAAAATAAACCGACAGGAAGCAGGATTTTCTGTTATTCATCTTTAATTGTAGAAAGTGGGAAAATTTTAGGAGGGGGTTAAACTATGAAAGCCTACGCACTGACTGTCTTTGCTAAAGATGGCGAGAAACTATTGGATGAAAGCTTTGAAGCTGCCGATGACAACGATGCAAAACAAATCGGCCAGAATAAATTACAAGAACATGGCTACGAAGAACATACACATCGCTGTGTCGCACCAGAAGGCCACCTGGTTTTATTCCATAGGTGAATCAAAAGCGCAAGCGCCTTGTTAGTAAGGACGTTCGACTATAAACGGCACGTCCTGTGCCAACGTCGAACTGACCTGCATCCTGCAGGCCTCCGACAAGTTTAAGACAAGCCTCGCCGTGACGTTCTTTGTACTTTCATTCCAATTAAGTTTCATAAAGGTTTAAAGTATAAGTAAAACTAAGGCTTTCGCCATAAACCATTGGCGATAAGCCGAGTTTTCCTAATCACAGAGAGGATTGACTTAAGACCTCGAGGGGGTAGGCGCTGGAGCTGGATGGGACCAACCATCTAAAGTTATCCAAAAAAGAAAATTATATAAATTCCTAGACAAAATCAAAAGCAGGCTCAATGCGTTTTTCCGCAATTGAGCCTGCTTTTTTAATAGGCCAGGTGCTTGTATATTGGCCAGCTTCAACGCCTAGACACTCGCCACATTAGCACCACCGTCTTGCGAAAGAGAAGGATGCCTTCCTCCAGCAGTTTTGCTTATGCATGTCGTATCTTTCAGGGCGCTTGCACTTTTCTTATTATTTTCCCATAAACTCAGGTTTCCTTTTTTCCATAAATGCTTTGACACCTTCCTGGTGGTCACTCGTCTGACGCAGTTTCCACTGGGCTTTTCGTTCTTCTTCAAGATATTTCTTCAACTTCTCCAAGCCATATTGATGGTACAACTGCTTCGTCGCAATCATCGACTGCAACGGCCTCTGATTCCACGCTTCAGCAAGCGCTTTTGTTTCTGCTTGTACGTTATCATCAGCTACCTGGTCGACAAGATGATAATCATAAGCCTTTTTAGCGTATAACTCCTCACCATTCCATGCAAACTGCTTCGCACGGTGAGTCCCAAGTCGTTCTTGTAGCCAGAAGTGTCCGCCGCCATCTGGAAAAAGTCCGATACCGATGAAATTCATGGAGAAACCAGCCTCAGGATCTGCAATGACATAATCAGCCGCAAGGGCGATGCTCAACCCTAACCCGACAGCCGGGCCATGAACGGAAGAAATCACTACCTTTGGCATCGTGTAAAGTTTCGTTACGATGGTTTCGATATTCTCCATCACTTCATTGAATTTGGCCTCATCACTTACTTCTGTCATCATCGTGACATCGCCTCCGGCACAAAAGCCTTCTCCTTTTCCGGAAAGTACGACGATTTGTGCATCGGATGCTTCTACCTCCTCAAGCGCTGTTACAAATTCCTTCAGCATTTCTACATGCAAGGCATTATAACGTTCTCCACGCGCAAGCTTAAGCTCGATGATATTATCTTTATGCTCTAATTCAAAATAGTTCATAGCGATCCCCCTTTTAATAAAAACGCTTCCATGTCTTTTTCGCTATCTCATTTACAAAATCCTGCCAGTTTCGACAAATGTTGAATAGGATTGTTATGAAACATCAACAACACAATCTGTTAACGTCTAAATAAAAAAAGTAGTTCAATCAGGGAGCGCAAATTGTTTTTTGCACTCCGAAACTGAACTACTTTCCTAAGGTTTAAACCCTTTGTATTATTGTTCTTCTGGTGTACCATAAAGCTCTTCTAGAGGCTTAGTGATGATACGGCTAACGTCGTTGATTACAGTGTTCAACTGCTGTTCTTTTTCCATAAGTTTAGAAATCACTTCATGCTGCTGCACAAGCTGCACGACTTGCTGTGCCTGCTGCACTTCTTCTTCTGTGATTTCTTCCCCTTGCATTTGTTTTTGCTGCAAGTTGATTTGTGTTTCACGGAAGTTATCGAACATTTTCTTCGCTGCTTCGTCAGCCATTACTGCTTCGTATGCTTCTTTCAATCCTTGGAATTCATCGCTATTACGAATCGCTTTTTCCAAGTCATACGCGTTATCATAGATATTTGCCATTGTTTAAAAAACCTCCTGTGTAATTCACTTACTTTGATTCCTTCCCCACTATAACAAACGTAAACGGATGTGTATAGGAATAGAGCCATTATCCTAAAATTAACACGATTACTCCCTGGATGATTCCGATTAATCCACCAAGCAATGCTCCGAGATAGGTAATCATTTTCAATTCTCGTCTGGAAATATCCAGAACCATCGCTTCTAATCTCCCAATAGAAAAAGCCTCGACTTGATCCTGGACAATTTCCGCCAGGTGAAGTTTTTTCATCATCGGCTCAATCCGATCCGCCAACAGGGTACCTGCTTGCGCTACCAGCACCGGGACTGCATCCTGGATGATTTTGGAGCGAATCGGCTTCACCCAATCAGCTACGGTGCGATTCAGCCAGTTTTCAAGCGGGAGAGTTTTGGCTACGGTTGTACCTAACGTTCGTTTAATAGCATTTTTCCCGACTTTTTCTTCAATTGTTCCTACCGGTTGACGGACCCAATAATCTTTTTCTTTTCCAATCAATTCTACGAGCCATTCTTTCGTTTCAGGAGCCCTCACATACTGCAGAACGGCTGGATGGGCTTTATCTGTAAGTCCCTGCGGTGTTATGAAGGAAGAAATCATATTACCGAGAAACCCTTGGCCGGTTAAATAATGTTCAATCAACTCCGAAATTTTCCGCTTGCCTTCCGGGCTGTCGATATAGGTGCTTAGCTTAAGCTGGATATTGGCTGCAAGCTTATCTACTCCCTTATCCGCTTTCTTTTTCCAATTTTCCGGAAGCAGTTCCTCGACAGGAACAGCACGGTACTGGGTCATCATCTCTTCATATTGATTTTCCACCCAATAGGAAATTTTCCTGCGAAGCTTGCCCTCATCTGCATTAACCTCAAAGGAGTCCAGCAGTTCGTTAATCTTTTTTTCCTGTTTGAGCAACTGTTTGACTTCATCCTGCACCCAAAGGGTCATCTGTCTTTGAAACTCACTCTCTTCCAGTTTTTTGCGGATCCCCTCTGCGGTCAAAAGATGCTGGACAACCATCCGGCCAAGCTGACGGGCCAGTTCCTGCTGCCGCTTCGGTATCAATCCGGGAGTAAAAGGCAGGCGGTATTTGCCTATATATTTTGCTTTATATGGGCGGAATAACATTTTTATCGCTAATGAGTTGGTAAGACCTCCAATTAGTGCACCGATCGCCATCATCATCAGTATTAACAAAACAACGTTCATGACATCAACCTCATTTCCATTCTTCGTCACCAGTATATATCATTTTCCCGGAATGAGAAACGGTCATGCTAAGAATTGCCTGTGCATATATAAATAGAAAGATGGGGAGGGCTGTCCATGTATTTTTCCATACGTTATTACGCAGGATCACATGCCAGAATGATCGTCCCAAAAGCCTATGAAAAAGAATTCCAATCTGTCGATTCCTTATCATTCGGAAAAAAATCCTGTATGGTCCGATGCTTGACTCATCGGGAAAATGATAATCGCATTTTAATTTCTTCTGCAGCTAAAGAACAATTACAGCTGCCCGATCATCGTATGGCGATGTGCCATATTACTGCTGATAAAGCACGTTTGACTGTTCCATTCGGCGTATTTACAGCTGGCTTTCAAATAGAAGGTCAGTTACTCGGCCCGCGGACAAAATATTTTGAGGGCTTCAGTACCACAGGACAGGAGCTCGGATACCAGGCTGTTTTTTTCGGCTGCCAGCATTTGTCCACACTCCCGGCCTATATAAGTGGTTATGTCTACGACAGACAAGTGTGGCGGAAGATAGAATCGCCATTACCGGAAATCATCTATAACCGTATTACGAACCGGAAAACAGAAAACCACCCGAAGGTTTCCCAGGCCCTGAGGACATTAAGAGAAAAATCCCGTGTGTTCAATCCTGGCTTCTTTAATAAAGCAACCATTTTGAAATATGTAATGGAAAGTAATGAAACCGATCATTTACTCCCTCAGACCATTTTCAACCCTTCGAAACAAATGCTCAGTGATATGCTGCAAAAAAATGCTGTGTATATCAAGCCTGCCCACGGCAGCCGTGGCGAGGGTCTGATGAGAGTAAAACAAAATGAAGATGGTTCGCTCGATGTTCTCGAAGCCGATGCCAGTCATCCTCATCACTTCGAGAATATCCATAGTTATTTTCAAGCTTATTTTCCCGAAGGCAGTTCCGGTTATTTAGTTCAACCGAGAATATACCTCCTTAAAATAGATGGAAAGCCATTGGATTTTCGTGTTCATAGTAATAAAGATGAAACAGGAACCTGGAAAGTCACTCTGATCGGTGTCAGGGTCGGAAATGAAAACCAGCCTACCACCCACCATATTCATGGAGGCACTATCAAGGTATTAGAAGAAATTTTTTCTGAGGTTCGTACACGCCAAATCAAACAGCGGCTGACAGACACAGCGCTTATGGTCAGCAAGGAAATCGACCAGCACTTTGACAATCAATTAGGTGAATTAGGCCTTGATATCGCTATCGATGAAGATGAGGGAATCTGGTTGTTCGAAGTTAATTCCAAGCCCGGATTTTTCTTATTCGATCACCCTGCCCTGGCTGAACAAATGAACGAATATTTTTCGTATAGCTATCGATACGGACAATACTTGATGGATCGAGAGGCTGATTAATTTCTTCGCGCATGAAAAAAAATTACCGGCAAAAAATAAGTGTATAATGCCGGGAGGTGAAACAATGAAGGAGAAGAAAAAACGCCACCATGCCACAGAAGGCAAGGCAAAACTTGAACTGGACGTCGACCGGATGATCAATGAAGGCATGGCCGGCGGGATGGAGCGATCTGTTTATGGAAGAGAGCAGCTGGGAGAAGTCCATGAAATACCGCAGCAAAAGGACGACTGAACATGTTAAAATAACTTGGCTTATTGCCAAGTACTTATGACGAATGTGTATCTTATACTTTAATCACAAGGTCTTGTTTTGCACAAAAAAACGTACGTCAGAGATGCTGACGTACGTTTTTTTTATAAGGACTTTTCTATAGTGATGTTTAACGGCTTTTAACAATCATTTGTACAGCATCATTGATTAGCTGCTCGGCAGAATCGCCTTGTTCGTTACTGGTACGGATACAGGTTTCAAGATTTTTTGCAACGATATACCCAATCGCACGGTCCATTGCAGAACGGGCGGCAGACAATTGAGTGATGACATCTTTACATTCCTTTTCTTCTTCCATCATCTTCAATACTCCGCGAATTTGACCCTCTATACGTTTCAAACGGTTTTTCGTTTCCTGATTATATTGGTCCATTTTAATTTCTTCCATGCTTGTCCCTCCCTTTCACCAGGGTTATATCATGAAAAAAGTATTCCCTATTTTCAGTGTACCCTTATAGGTATATTATAATCATTTTCTCCTGAAAAATAAACCCTTATGTTTGGTATAAGTATTCCTATTGATATAATAAAGAATAACTCATAAAAAAGGAAGAGACAAATGATTATAATAGAAAAAATAAAATCGATATACCCTTCTCTCGTCCAACTCCCTTGTGAAAAGCACCTGGATGTTAAAGAATATAAATGGTTCCAGACAGATACAGAGGAAATCATCGGGATTAAAAAAAGTGAACTTTCCAGCCGTGAATCTGACATGCTGGAGGTCTTTCTCACCCCCTATCACTATGACACACCATATATTACTGAACGGGAGCAACAATGGATCGACTTGATTTACCACCTTCAGTCTGAAAGCTTGAAGCAAAACCATCCTCCCATAAGCTTTCGATTTGTTTTTTTCAAATTACCGGATCGTAGTGCTGATCCTGAAACCTTCCGGGAAGCGATTCAGGGGTTGTTTTCCGAGCAAATGCCTATCATCTGGGAAAATGACCAAACCGGCTTTATCATCGAAGAGAGGAAAAGCGTGAAAGACGAGAAACTTTCATTTGAACAAATCATCGATGTGTTCATGAGTGATTTTTATAAAAAGCTTTCTTTTTATGTCAGTGAGTTCGTAGATGATATCGATGATGCAGCTTCCCATTTCAGCTGGAGCAAACAATGCTTTTATACCGCCCAAAATTATTTGAAGAAAGATGTCACCAATTTTATTGATGTACTTCCCTATGTATATCTCGAACAGCTCCCAGACGACCAGACCAGACGGGTAACTCAGGCAACCCTGCAGAACGTGATTGATGAACCGGATCTTTTGCATACCGTACAGGTATTCCTGGAATGCAACTCCAATGCTACCGTGACGGCCAAAAAATTATATATGCACCGCAACAGTTTACAGTACAGGATTGATAAATTCATTGAAAAAACCGGAATTGATGTCCGGCAATTCCAATTTGCCCTTCCCACCTACCTGGCACTCTTGCAGATGAAAATAAACAGCAGGAGCGATCAATAACCCTTAAGTCCCCCAGCCGCGGGCTTCCTTAAAATGACAATAAAAATGTATACCCGAGGCAACTGGACAACGTGCACAACCAGAAAACATTTCTTTGTGCACGTTGTCCATTTACGGGATATCCAGGCTCAGGTAGACTAAACACATAGTCAATAAAACGCTTACATATTTTTGGGGAGGAATTACCATGGCAGAGCTTAAATTACATCATATTGATAAAGTATACGACAAAAACGTCAAAGCGGTAGAAGATTTCAATTTGGATATAGCGGATAAAGAGTTTGTAGTATTTGTAGGGCCATCCGGGTGTGGGAAATCCACAACACTTCGTATGATCGCTGGTCTGGAAGAAATCACAGACGGGGATTTTTACATTGATGATAAACGTATGAACGATGTCGCCCCGAAAGACAGGGACATCGCAATGGTCTTTCAGAACTACGCATTGTATCCACATATGAATGTATATGATAATATGGCGTTCGGCTTGAAACTGCGTAAAATGGATAAAAAAGAGATTGACCGCCGTGTCCAGGAAGCAGCCAAAATTCTTGGATTGGAAGCACTACTGGACCGTAAGCCGAAAGCACTTTCCGGCGGGCAGCGTCAGCGTGTTGCATTAGGGCGTGCGATTGTACGTGATGCGAAAGTATTCCTTATGGACGAACCTTTATCCAACCTTGATGCGAAATTGCGTGTACAAATGCGTGCCGAAATCCAAAAACTGCATCAGCGTCTTCAGACGACTACGATCTATGTCACCCATGACCAGACAGAAGCTATGACAATGGCAACACGTCTCGTTGTCATGAAAGATGGATATATCCAACAGGTGGGCGCACCAAAAGAAGTGTATGATAAGCCGAATAACGTTTTTGTCGGCGGATTCATCGGTTCGCCAGCGATGAACTTCCTGACTGGTACCTTGAAAGAAGGCTATATCGAGATCGGTAACGTCAACATCAAAGTTCCAGAAGGAAAAATGAAACCGCTCCGCTCCCAGAACTATTTGAATAAAGAAGTCATCCTTGGTGTCCGTCCCGAGGACATCCACGATGAGCCTTTGTTTATTGATGCCAACCCGGAAAGCAAAATCACTGCCCATATCGAAGTAGCAGAATTGATGGGTTCTGAATCTTACCTTTACTCGAAGGTGAATAATCAGGACTTTATTGCCCGTGTTGATTCGCGTACAGATATCAATGGTGGAGAAGATATCGAGCTGGCAATGGATATGAACAAGGCACACTTCTTCGATGCGGAAACAGAAGAACGTATTCAGTAAGAGCAAAAGCGCAAGCGCCTTGCTCACCCCCGACTAGCTTAAGACAAGCCTCGGCGTGACGTTCTCTGTCACAAAGAGGTTTGACTTAAGACCTCGAGGGGGTAGGCGCTGGAGCTGGATGTGGCTCACTGTTTACAGTTATCCCACAAAAAGAAAACTTTATAATTTCCGACACAATAAAAAATAAAAGTACTGTCATCTTTACTAAGGTGGCAGTACTTTTTCAATATGGTGCTTCCTGAATCTCTTTAGTCATGATTTTTCCACAATCCACACATTGAATAATATGGATACATTGATGAGCCATGGCTGAGTCCGAATCACCATCCACCAGCTTGGTCATCATCACTTCCAGGTACGGGCTGTAGTCGTCCAGATAATCTACTATTTTCCCGTGATCGACCATTTCACTTGCACAATCGGGACAACTATCTTCCACCTCTTTTAACCCATTGCAAAGCGGACAAATCAGCATATCCATCCCCCTCGTCATTTCTATAAGAACAGGGCCCATTACCCAATTTACCATTTAAGTATTATGATGAAACAAAAGGAAGGAGAAGCGTAAGCCGCTTCTCCTGTTTACCATTCATTTATCGTGGTTGTTGTCCGCCGAATTGAGATTCAGCCATTTGGACAAGACGCTTAGTGATTTCTCCACCTACAGATCCGTTAGCACGGGAAGTAGTGTCAGCGCCTAGTTGCACACCAAATTCTTGTGCAATCTCCATTTTCATTTGATCAAGTGCTTGTTGAGCACCAGGTACTACTAATTGATTAGATTGGTTTTGGTTTTGAGCCATTGTGTCTCACCTCCTGTGTAATTGTAGTTTGACCCACAATTCAGGAAGTATCACAAAAATTTATTGGTAAATTTCTACAAAATCCACTACTTAGCGTTCGGTTTAGTCATAGCTTTCGGATCGACGTATTCATCGAATTCCGTCTCTGATAAAATGCCTAATTCGACAGCAGTTTCTTTCAAGGTCTGATCCTTCTCGAACGCTGTTTTAGCAATTTTAGCGGCATTTTCATAACCAATATGAGGATTCAAGGCAGTAACAAGCATCAAGGAATCTTTTAAATATTGCTCGATTTTGCCATGTTCAGGCTCTAAACCGCTGACACAGCGTTCATCAAACGATACCATACTGTCAGCAAGTAATTGAGCAGACTGCAGGAAATTATATGCTATTACCGGTTTGAATACATTCAATTCAAAGTTTCCTTGACTGGCTGCAAAGCCGATTGTCGCATCATTCCCCATGACTTGGGCTGCTACCATGGTGACTGCTTCACTTTGGGTTGGGTTGACTTTACCAGGCATGATCGAGCTTCCAGGTTCATTGGCTGGGATTGTGATTTCACCAATACCACAGCGAGGCCCGCTTGCCAGCCATCTGACATCGTTAGCGATTTTCATTACATCTGCTGCCAAAGCCTTCAATGCACCGTGAGCGTGGACCAACTCATCATGAGAAGTCAATGCATGGAATTTATTCGGAGCAGAAATGAATGTTTTTCCTGTCTCCTCGTTGATTTTTTTCACGACCGTTTCAGCAAAGTCCGGATGAGCATTCAATCCTGTTCCGACTGCTGTACCACCGATAGCCAGTTCTTTTACATATTGCAGGCTGTCTTCCAGCATGCTTTCTGTCTTTTCCAGCATACGATGCCAGCCACTGATCTCCTGGCCAAGCGTCAATGGTGTCGCATCCTGAAGATGCGTACGACCGATTTTTACGATGTCCTGAAACGCTTCCATTTTTTCTTTTAATGTTGTTTTCAGTTGCTTCAAGGAAGGCAATACGGTTTCTTCCACTTTCAATACAGCCGCGATATGCAACGCTGTCGGATAAGTATCGTTGGAGCTCTGGGATTTATTCACATCATCATTCGGGTGCAATCTTGTTTCCGTCCCCTGCTCCTTCAGCCATTCATTTCCAACATAAGCGATGACCTCGTTGACATTCATATTGGATTGCGTACCGCTTCCAGTCTGCCAAACAACCAATGGGAAATGTTCCTCCAGCTCACCTGCTACAATTCGATCTGCGGCATGTCCGATAGCATCGGCTTTCTCTTGATCCAAAAGTCCTAATTCCTGGTTAGCTCGAGCCGCACTTTTCTTCAGAACGGCAAATCCATGAATCACTTCCACAGGCATTTTTTCATTGCCAATTGGGAAGTTTTCTTTACTTCGCTGCGTTTGTGCTGCCCAGTATTTTTCTTTTGGTACTTTCATCTCACCTAATGTGTCTTTTTCAATACGATAGTCCATGTTGTATCCTCCCTCGCCTTATGAAAAATAAACTCCTGTCCAATTATAACAAAAATTCTGGCGCTTCATCATTAAGAAGAAAACTTCTAACACAAATACCAACTTTCTGACTATTTACATTATTCAGAAATAAGTGTATGGTATATGTAACAACTCGGAAAGGAGGCAGGAAGGCACTACATACAACGTGAAGGAGGGATGAACACCGAAACACGTTTAGTAGCTGATTTTCTTGCTCGATCTTTTTTCAGTGGGTAGAATAATGGATTAGTGGTTGAAGAAGCCCTGTGGGAGGGCTTCTTTTTATTGTATAATAATGACAAATATGATTTACATAGGAGGGTTATCCATGCCTAATATCTGGACCCATATCCATTTCAGTCAAACGTTGCTGGACACCCTGGAGAATACCGAACGGCTTAAAATCCTTTCTGCCTATGTCAACATAGGGGCTCAGGGACCGGATCCGTTTTTTTATCACCGCTTCTGGCCTTTTTTAGAAAGTAAAGGTGTCGAAGACGTAGGTATGCGGCTGCATACTGAATATTGCGGGGAATTCCTCCTCGATCTTATCGAACAAGGGAATGGGGCACCGGCATCCTCTCAGGCTTACATTTTCGGATTCCTGACCCATCATATCCTGGATCGAAACACGCACCCTTATATCCATTACCATGCCGGATACGAAGGGAATAAACACCAGAAATTAGAAGTCATCATCGATACACTTTTATTAGAACGGGAGCAAAATATGAAGACCTGGCGCAACCCAGTCCACAAACAAATCGATGTCGGAAAAAGGATCGATAAAGGGCTGGTACGCATCCTCGATTCTACAATTAATCATTACTTTGCCGACATGACTGCACACCTTCCTGATGACTACATCCAACAGTCTTACCATGACATGAAAACAGCCATGCGCGTACTGTATGACCCGACAGGCTGGAAAAATAAGCTGTTAGGTTCACTTGTTTCCTCTTATTCTCACCGGCCGGTCGAGGAAACAGAAGATTTCTTGAATACCGGTAAGAACAAATGGCGCCATCCGGCAACCGGAGAACAAAAACAACAATCGTTTGATGAGCTTTACGAAAAAGCATTCAATGAAGGAAAAGATATCCTTATGCTACTGCTGAACTATTGGCAAAACGGTTCAAAAAATACCTTGGAAGAGATAAAAGGTAAGCTGGCGGATATATCATACGATACCGGCGAACCACTCCATAAAAATCTGACCAACCAATTTAGTGCACCAATGGTATAACACCCCAAAAAGACTTGGTCTCCCAAGTCTTTTTACATAAATTGCCGGTGAATGTATTTTTATTTTCTACATATACCTGATTACGTGTGTATTTGTACTTGATCATTCAATCGTGTCTGGTCCTTCGCATCTTTCATCCCTTGCTCTACATCCACTTTTTGAAGCAATACTAAACCAAGAACAAAAAATACGATCAGCGCCAGGATCCCTAACCGGCTTGAACCCGTCAATTGCCCGACTATCGCAAATAAAAACGGACCAAAAATAGCAGCGAATTTAGACGAAATTCCGTAGAAACCGAAAAACTCAGCATGCCGGTCTCCAGGCACCATGCGGCCAAAGATCGATCTGCTCAATGACTGTGCTCCCCCCTGTACCATGCCGACGCATGTAGCCAGGAAGTAAAAATGAAGTGCCGATGTCATAAAATATCCGATGATAACGATTATGATGTATATGACCAGGCTCAAGGAAAGCGCCTTTTTAGCCGTGATTTTACCGGCAATCCAACCGAACAAAAAGGTGAAAGGAATACCCACAAACTGTGTGATCAAAAGCGCAAGGATCAAGTCGTTGCTCCCGATACCAATATCCCTTCCATAAACAGTCGCCATTTTGATTATGGTAGAAATTCCGTCATTGAACAGCCAAAAAGCAACCAGGAATAAAAATAGCTGCTTGTATTGTTTGATTTCTTTAAATGTAGTCCCGACACGGTTGAAGCCAATCCGAACATAGGACTTTGTCCGTTTCGGTTTGACTTTTTTCTCTTCAAAAATATTTTTGAATAACGGAATGGAAAATAACAGCCACCATACCCCGACCGACACAAATGCAAGTTTGGTAGCTGTTAATGTATTCGCAATACCGAATAAAGCTGGCTGCATAATCATCAGCAAATTGACCGCCAGCAGCATCCCACCCCCTATATATCCAAAGGCGAAGCCCCAGGCAGATACTTTGTCGATGGTATTTTCCTCGGCTACTTCGGGCAAAAAAGCATCATAGAACACATTACCTCCTGAGAAACCGATGGTACCGAACACCATCAGGATAGAAGCGAGAAGATAGTCTCCCTCTCCGACAAAAGCCATCAGGATACTCGCGAGCATTCCCATGAATGCGAAAAACATCAAAAACTTCTTTTTCGCAGCCGAGTAATCGCTGATCGCTCCGAGAACAGGCGCAAGGACAGCTACAATCAATACAGCAATGGACTGCGTATAGCCCCAGTAACTTGCGGCCAATGACTCTTTCAAACCGGCCGCTGCCACATCATAATAAAATATAGGCAGTACGGCTGCCATCATGGTTGTAGCAAAGGCAGAGTTTCCGAAATCATAGAACACCCAGCTTAACACCGGTTTCTTTTTCATAACCTTTCCCCCATCAAGATCAGACTTGTTATACTAAGCATAGCAAAATTTTACTATTACAATGAATATTTTTTCTGAAGATTATATTAATTTAGGAGGAATACAATGAAAATTGCTGTGTTCGGGGCGACGGGAAGAGTCGGCTCCGTGTTTACTGGATTAGCAAAAGATGCAGGGTGGGAAGTCCAGGCGCTAGTTCGAAATCCCAATACTATCCTATCGTCGTTTAGAAGCGTTGCATCGATTGAAGGAAATGTAACTAACTCGTCTGATGTGGAAGTCGTCATCAAAGGGTGTGATGCTGTATTTGTCGCACTTGGCACCGATAAAACCGATACTTTATCTGCCTCCGCTCCACTGATCATTGAATCCATGCACAAGTATAATGTTAATAGGGCTGTCATGATTGGGACTGCCGGAATATTGGATAGTCGTTATCAGCCAGGAAAATATCGGTTTGAAACGCCTGAAAGTAAGCGTAAGTCAACGACAGCTGCGGAGGAACATTTAAAGGCTTATCAAGCATGGAAAGCAAGCGGACTCGGCTGGACATACATCTGTCCTACATACCTGCCTGACGGTGGTATACAGGGAGATGTGCGCTTTGAACGCAGCTATCTTCCGGAAAACGGCAAAAAAATAACCGTTGGCGATACCGCCCGCTTCGCTTTTGATGCGTTTTCTCAGGATAAATTCATCCAGCAAAGGATCGGGATATGCTACTGATCCTTAAATTTTGCTCTGTTAAATCTCATTGTTGAGTTTACAGATAAGCTCCCAATTGCTGAAGACTCAGTTTCAAGATACATTGTTTCCGTTACGATAGTAACGGTTTGGAGGTCCGGGAAATCACTCGCTTTCCATGGGCGGACGGTGAGCTTCCTCAGGCTCCGCCTTGCGGGATCTCACCATGTCCTATCCTCCCATAGGAGTCTCGCAATTTCCCGGCCCTCCTTGCGTTTGTATGACTAACGGAAACATCTCGATAGGCAGAGGCATTAAACCATACTAATAGCTACAAAAAGGCTTTGATCCTGTATCATTGGGCCTTGTTTTGCGGTGAATATGGAAGCCAGCTTCACGAATGGAAGGGGTTCGTTTCTCCCATCCTTCGGATGGGGTGGTTGAGAAACTGCGAGACTCCCGCGGGAGAAGGAGCTAGGCAAGATCCCACAGGGCGATAGCCCGAGGAAGCTCGCCAGGCCCCCCACAGGAAAGAAACGAATGCGTAATCGCCTTGGGAGACACGACACGCATAAGCAGAACAGCAAAAGGGAAGTGTTCTTTCTTCCCGTTGATGGACTGCTTATGTCGCGAGTGTCTAGGCGATGCAGCTGGAAAGCGAGTAGTTTCCAAGCCACCCCTGACTCTATTTTAGTAAAGAACCCCTTTTCCCTTGAAACTGAGTCTTCCATAATCCGGCCCTATAGTTGAATAAACCCCTTATGGACAAAACGTTTAATACAGTGGTCCCAAATAAAAACACCATCTGACTTCGAAGCTTTCCGCCCGAATTCAGATGGTGTATTTTATTTAGGGATATAACCCAAAGAACTCTTCTAAGGTTTCCTGCTCTTGATGTATTTCAGTGGCTGTTTCTTTACCGACATAACGTAAATGCCATGGCTCATAGGCATAACCTGTGATATCAGACTTACCCTCGGGATAACGGATGATGAACCCATATTCGTGGGCATGATCTTCAAGCCATTTACCTTCTTCTGTTTCAATGAAAGATTGCTGTAGCTTGAAAGCAGCTGCCGCTGAGGTAACATCCATCGCCAATCCGGTTTGATGTTCACTTGTTCCAGGTTTGGCGGAGAATTGATTAGCATGTTCTTCCCCATTCTGTCTAACGTTATTTTGGTAGATCTGTTTCTGTCTGTCGTAGGAACGATAACCTGAAGCTGCTACCAGCTCTACTCCATCCTGCTTTGCACCACGAAAAAGTTCTTCCAGGGCTTCAGCTGCTTCTAAGCGGAGTTGTTTCTTTTGGTGGAACTCATCAAAAGGGAACGGAACTTCAGGCACAGTCAAATCCTTAGGTTCAAATCCTTTTGGCAGCTTTCGGTTTTTATTGACCACTACTGTAATGGCGTGAGGATCCTCCACAGTAACCAACTGAGATCCATCCCCGGAAGCAGATTCCGATTTTTTATCCTTCGTTTTATCATCAGTTTGACCGTCATTCGGAGAATCTTTTTGTGAGGAATCCGTCTCTTTTTGTTCAACCTGTTCCGAACTATTTCCATTTTCCTTTTTATCATCGGAACCTTTCTCGTGATCAGCATTTTCTTGTTGGGAAGAACTGTCAGAGGAGGTTGAAACGCTATTATTCTCGTTCGTGACGCCGCTGCAGCCGGCAGCTATCAACAGTAAAAAGAGTAATACAATGTTGTATAAGTGCTTCATGTAAAATATCCTTTCGTAAAATAGCTTCCTAACAACTATAACATGGAAAAAGATAAGACTGACAAGTATTATGTAAAAAAACACCTTCAGTACACCTTGCTTATCTCTCAGTAATAGCGCTATCGAAGCATTTGTTTCTGTATTTACTTCGGTTAAAATAAGTCCACACACCAAAAAGACCGGTCCACCTTGTGTAATGGTGAACCGGTCTGATAAATGTTTAGTTACTCCCATGTATAGGGTTGATACTGTTTGCTTAAACGATCAAAGCGATCCCGGTCTTCATTTGCAATTGCCTCATTAATCTGTTCATCCAATTTATGTTTATTGAACTCATAACTTAATTCATCAAGGATTAATCTGGAGGCTAGTTGTAAACCAAAGGATAATTCTCGTTTAGCAGTGATTGTCTTATTTCCAAAAACAGGGCTTCTTCGCAACACGTAATTTATTTTTTGCTTTTTCATGTGGCCTACCCCCTAAAGACTTTTTTCTATTATGCAGGAAATCGTTGTGTTTTGCAACAATTTTCTGAATATTTACTATACAATTCCCCGTCTTAATCTTTGTTAAACCTGAACTTAACGTCTATCATTTTGTAAATATTGGTAAATACCCAACTAAAAAGGACTGCCCATGTCCTTACAGGCAGTCCAAGTTGTATGAGTCTCTTCACTCATTTTATCTTATGAAATGAAAATATTAATTCTTTGGTCCTTTTTCTTTGTCGTTATTTTTATTTTTTCCAGAACCTTTATCAGCAGCTTCCTTAGCTTTTGCTTTAGCTTCCGCCTTTACTGCATCCTTCTTTGCTTTAGCTTCTGCTTTGGCTTGCTCCGCCTTTGCTTTAGATTCCTGCTTTTTAGCCTTTGCTGCCTCTTTGGCTTTTTTAGCAATTGCTGCACCTTGACTGTCTTCTTCGCTTACAACTTCAGTACTTTCTTCTGAATCTTCACCTGAATCATCAGAAGTGGTTACAATCACGTCTTCTTTCTGTTCAGTTTCTTCTTGCTCTGTTTCCTTAGCTGCTGTTTCGTTGTCGAGACTGGCTAATTGTTCTTTCAAAGCTGTAATATCACCATATTTAGCTTCCAGTCTCTCTAAAGATTTGTTCATATTACGTTCAAGCACATATTTCGCACGCTTATTTGTCACTTTCATAGAAGCAAGCTTCAAGGAGATCACATTTTGACCGATTTTAGCTTCCAGCTTTTCTTCCTCATCGTTTTCCTCTTCAGATGTTTCTTCACTTTCTTCATCTTCTACGTCTTCAGTACCTTGTTCACTTTCTTCATCACTATCGGATTTCTCTTCCTCTGAATCTTCTTCTTCGCTATCTGTATCGTTTTCATCAGCTTCCATGTCTTCATCTTGCTCTTCGTTGTATGTATCTTCCTCGATTAACACTTCTGCTTTTTCCATCAATTCAGCTGCTTTTTGCAACAGTTCAGCAGCTGCTTCTTCATTGCCTTCTTCAATAAGCTCTTCTGCTTTTTCAATTTGCTTTTCTGCAAATTCAACAAACAGATTGGCTTGTTCCATATCATCCAAATCTAATGACCATTGCAACTGATTCACGAGTGTATGAAGAAAATTAAATAGATCACCCTCGAAATACATCGCTTCATTTTTAACTTGATCTTCTTCATCCACAATAGCGACATCTTCATCAGCTTCGATCTCTTTTTCAATCTCGCTCATGTCCACTGTGACGGTGTTATCATCTTCCGCCCAGGCAGAATAGGGCACCGCAGAAATAGCTAGTGCCAAAGACGCTGATGATAATACGTTCATTACTTTCTTGTTTTTCATTGGATTTCCCCCCTTTTATGTTTTCGTTCATACTTTTACGTAAAGCATTTTATCTTTACGGGGGTATCTGCTTTTGTTTTTTTACAAAAAGATTTCAAAAATATTTCAACACGTTAAATTACTGCATTAAAAAAGCGCCTCTTTATAGAGACGCTTCTCCTGAATATTTATTTTTCCTGTCCTTTTACAACCATTTCTGCGACCTGAAGGGTACGCAATGCCTGGTTTCGCACCGCTTCCTCTACGTCTTCCTGCATATTGCCTTCGGCATCGACAGTCACACTTGTACCATACGGGTTACCACCAGAAGCGAATGCTGCGTCATTGGTATAACCTGGAGCAGCAATCAATACGCCCCAGTGGAACAAGCTGGTGTATAGGTTAAGAATAGTCGCCTCTTGACCTCCATGAGGGTTTTGAGCGGATGACATAGCACTGGCAACTTTATTGACAAGTTTCCCCTGGAACCACAAACCACCGGCCTGGTCCATAAACTGTTTGAATTGAGCCGGCACATTACCGAATCTGGTCGGTACACTGAAAATATAAGCATCTGCCCATTCCAGATCATCGACCGTTGCTTCTGTAACTTCTTTAGTAGTTTCATAATGTTCTTTCCAGGCGGGATTCTGTTCAATCGCCTCCGCAGGAGCAAGTTCCGGAGTCTTTACCAACTTCACTTCCGCCCCGGCTTGTTTGACTGCATCTTCAGCCCATTTCGCCATCTTGTAATTTGTACCGGTTGAACTATAATAAATTACTGCTACTTTAACATTTACCATCGTTCACCTCTCCTTACGTATTTTCACCCTATTGTATTACGTGCAGACAGTTCTGCACTGTCTCATCACATTTCACTGTACCCACACAGGATAACACTCAAACCGAAGATTCTTCATTTCAAGATATATAGCAAAATAAAGACTTGAACCTTGTTCAAGTCTGTTGGGTTACCTTCCCCTCCTCCATATGTACGATTCTATCACCCAGCTTACTTGCTTCCCCATGATCATGGGTGACAAGAAGGATTGGAATCTGCCATTCCTGTTTTAGCCTCAGAATCTCTTCATGACACTGGAGTCGGTTTTTTTCATCAAGGGCGGAAAATGGTTCGTCCATCAAAAGCAGATCAGGACGATATGCGAGTGCCCGGACGAGTGCTACCCGCTGTTTTTCCCCACCTGAAATTTCGCCTGGATAATTGCTTAACAAGTGGCTTATGTCCACGATGTCGATCATGCGCTTCACATGATCTCCAGTATGGGATAGTTGCTTTGACTTTATCCCATAATAAATATTCTTCTCTACGGTCATATGGGGGAATAAGGCATAGTCCTGGAACACATAACCGACATTTCGTTGCTGTGGTGGAAGATCCACTTTTCCTGTTTCAAATAACATGCGGTTTCCGAGTTGAATTTTTCCTTGTTCGGGCTTGATCAGACCGGCTAACATATTTAGTAGTGTCGTTTTGCCAGAACCGGATTTTCCAAAGAGAATCACCAGTTCATCCTCTAATTGAAAGGAGACATCGAGCTTATAATGAGCCAGATTTTTTTCCAGGTTTACCTTTAACATGCCCTTCACCTCTTCCGACCGACGTGTTTTTTCCATGGGCGCTGGTTCCAGTTATTAAGCCAATATATCGTCGTAAACCCGATAACTACCATGATGATGACCCAGACGAGCGCCTGGTGTTCATTCCCGGCTTCTACTGAAAAATAAATCGCTAGTGGCAGCGTATCTGTAACACCTGGAATATAGCCGGCCAGCATCAAAGTCGCTCCAAATTCACCAAGAGCACGAGCGAAAGATAGTACAAGCCCTGCAACCAGACCCGGCCAGGCCAGCGGAAAAGAAATCGTCCAGAACACCCGCCACTGGCCAGCCCCCATGGTATATGCGGCATTTTCCAAAGAATAGTCATATTTAGAAAAAGCTGCAACAGCGCTTTGATACATCAATGGAAAGGAAACGACAATCGCAGCAATGACAGCCGCATACCAGGTGAACACTATCTGGATGTCAAACCATTCAAGCAGCAATTTTCCGATCCATCCATTTTTACCAAATAGATATAATAACGCGAAGCCTACTACTGTGGGGGGCAGCACTAAGGGTAGTAAAAATAGGGCATCGAGTACTTGCTTGCCTGTGAAACTTCTGCGTGTCATCCACCTTGCACTAAGAGTCCCAACTGCGAACACTATGACTGTAGAAATTGTGGCTATCCTGATGGATAACCACAAGGGAGATAGATCCATATGTAACACCCTGCCTTATCGTTCAAACCCGAACTCTTTTATAGTCTTTTGTGCTTCATCGCTCTGTAAATATTTCAGGAACTCTTCAGCGGCTTCTTTGTGCTGAGATTCTTTGACAATCCCCGCTGGATAGATGATTGCCTTGTGATGAGTATTGCTGACTGTACCTGCTGTCTTTAATTCTTCCGACTTTATTGCATCACTTTGATAAACGATTCCGGCATCGACATTGCCTGATTCAACATATGCAGCTACTTGCTGCGCATTTTTACCATATACCAGCTTTCCTTGGACATTTTCCCATAATCCCAGACTTTTCAACGCCTGTTTGGCATACATTCCCACCGGCACGCTCGCAGGGTCTCCAATAGCTATCTGGGATACAGTGTCTGCTGGAAGCTCCTGAAGTTCTATATCACCAGCATCATTTACCGCCAGCACTAATCGATTGGACATTACCTTTACTATACTTTTTTCATCCATCAAACCATTCTGGATAGCATCATTCATCCAATATTCGCTGGCAGATATATATACATCACTCGGGGCACCTTGTCCGATTTGCTGTGCCAGTGTCCCAGAGGAACCAAAGTTCATGGTTAATTGAATGCCGGTTTGCTCTTCAAAATCTGTTTCTATAGGTTTCATTACACCGGCAAGGCTTGAAGCAGCAGCAATACGAAGCTCTGGAGCACCCGTTTGATTACCTTCCTGGCATCCTGTTAATACTAAAAGTCCTATAATTAATGTTATTAATTGTCGTATCATAGCTTTACCATCCTGTAATTCAGTCTACTCCTCATTATAACGAATCTTCCGGGGTTTTGAATACAAATACACACCAAATACAAATAACCGTACATGGTTGTACCATGTACGGCCAATGCAATGCCTATCTTTTAAATCACCATTTCATAATATGCTGGATAAGTCCAGTAGGCATCCTGCCACCCACGTTGGATTGCCAACTCTTCAAAATTTCTGGCCTGACTATCATAAAAACTTATAAGTGCCTGTTCGGGTGTTTCAGATTCCGGATTATAAGATAAGAGTACTGGTTTAGAAAATTTCATTTCATCTACATATCCTTCAATAATCACATTCTCTTTAATAATCACGAGCCCACCCCTTTTTTATAAAATTTCAAATATTATAACAATAATGATTCTGGTTTGTATATACCCTTGTAACAGAAAAGTAATCGTTTTTTACAAATTTATCTATTTCATTATTTGACTACTGCAAAAAACATTGGCATATCACAACTACTGTGCGACAGACTATCATTGTTTCTCTAGACTTACACAAGCAGGCTTTGGTAAGCTATTTATGCTTGACAGCCTAAATTCCGGAGGCAGTATTATGAACGAATATGACAATTTAAAAAAAGGAGAAAAAGGAGCCTGGATCAGTATCATTGCCTACCTGCTATTAGCAGTGGTGAAATTGACCATTGCTTATATCGGTGGTTCCTCGGCTTTGCGAGCAGATGGTCTGAATAACACCACTGATATCATAGCATCTCTGGCAGTATTGATCGGCCTGAAAATCTCCAGAAAACCTCCAGACGAAGACCATCATTATGGCCATTTTCGTGCAGAAACGATAGCCTCCCTGATTGCTGCTTTCATTATGATGACCGTCGGTTTCGAAGTGCTATACGGAACTTTCCAGAGCATGTGGACGAGCGATTACAGTCAGCCGGACATGGTGACAGCCTGGACTGCACTTGCGGGTGCTGGTGTCATGATCGGTGTTTATCTCTTCAATATAAAATTATCTAAAAAAATCAGCAGTGCTTCTCTCTATGCCGCTGCTCAGGATAATCGGTCTGATGCACTGGTCAGTCTCGGCGCTTTTGTTGGAATCATTGGTGCCCAGTTCGGCCTTTACTGGCTCGATCCCCTGGCCGGATTCATTGTAGGAATCATTATATGTAAAACTGCCTGGGATATTTTTTCTGATTCGACCCATACACTAACGGACGGTTTCGATGAAAATCTGCTCCAGGATATCAGACATTGTATTTCTAAGAACCCAGGGGTATGGATGGTTAAAGATGTGAAAGGACGGCTGCAGGGAAATATTATCTTGATTGATGTAACTATCCTTGTCGATCCGCACATCACCGTACAGGAAGGCCATGATATCACCGATGAGATTGAAGATATGCTGGAAGAAGAACTCAATATTCGTTTTGCGCAAATTCACATTGAACCATATGAAGAAGAAGTATAAAGCCATGGTTCCCGAAAAGTTACGGATCCATGGCTTCCGTGTGTGAAATTTTTGACAGGAGTATTAAAAAAGCACCTCCGTGCTTCTTGCCAGGAGGTGCCTGCATTTGATTAAATCTGTTTACTTTGTGAAGCAAACCGTTCTATCAGTTCATCAATCTTTTTCCATCCGAAAGCTGTTTCTTCATACGTCCCTTCTCCTATGGTAACGGTTTCTGCCTCCACAAGCTTAGCACCATGTTTGCGATAAAAATCGCTAGAAGGATTGTGAGTCAGCACCCATACGAGCAACGATTCGTAACCAGCCTCCTTCATTTCATTTCCAAAAGCTTCTAACAGCAACCCGCCGATACCTTGCCTTTGATAGGAATCTAACAGATAAATAGCGTAAATTTCACCATCGTAACCATAGTGCTTCGTCCTTTCTTTTCCCCCTGAGACAAAGCCTACTACCTCTCCTGCCTCGTTTTCCACAACGAGAGCGACTTGACCATTGACAGGGACTTTCAAAACGGTCTCCCATAGAGCGATTCGGTTTTCCACGGTTATATTACTCATATCCTTTTCGTCTATCAAATCTTTGTATGTAGATTTCCAGCTGCTGACATGCACATGAGCGATTTGTTCAGCATCTTCAAAAACTGCTTTTCTCACATGAAACATAGTAGATCCTCCTTCAAACACTGGTTATGAATACCGACAGCAGCATGGTTGATACTGCTGTCAGCTTTCTTACTAGTTAACATTGGAAGGTAACAATTCGATCCGTATCTATGCCAAAATAAACCCATTGCCTGCGGCGTGGCCGCCAACGATAACCGGCAACAGACTGACGCCCGATGAATACAGGATAGAACCAAAATCTTTGTCCGTTACGCAGTCTTACCCTTGTCATCCGGAACAGGCAGCCGTAAAAAGCGCCAGGGTCTACAGCATATACACCGGGTCCGCCTTGGAATGACTGGGCACCAAATAGTGGCACATCTGTTGGCGGTGGTGGTAATTGCATCGTCTGCCCTTGAGCACCGCCCGGTCCCTGGCCGGGAAATCCGCCTGGGCCCTGACCCGGAAATCCGCCCGGGCCACCAGGGAACCCGCCTGGACCCTGGCCTGGAAAACCGCCTCCCCCAGGGCCGAAACCAGGAAAGCTGCCAGGACCTTGCCCTTGGCCAAAACCTCCGCCAAACCCAGGCAAGTTAGAAAAAAATCCTCCTTGTTGTCGATCCATATACGATCAAACTCCTTTATAGGAATAATCTCTACACTATATGCATCGCAACAGGGCGCGTGACTAGAGAGTCACCAAAAATACGGTAGCAATCGCCCCTATCACCACTAAGATAATATTCATCCCGAACCATGCTAATGCAATGGCGACCGTCCCACCGATTATACCGACATGAGGAGCATCCGGTTTCACTGTCATAATCCCTGGAAAAATCAATGCACCTAATGCGGCGTAAGGAATCGCGTTCAGCCATCGGTCCACCCAACTTGGGAAATTCAACTTATCCACAATAAAAGCTGGCAAAAATCTCGGTACAGCCGTGACTATTGCCATCCCGATGATCACCCACATCATGCTGCTTCCTCTCCTTCTTTCAGCAGGAAGACGCCGCAGCCCCCGCCAATAATTGTGCCAAGTACTATCGCCCATCCATCACTGATGAATAGCGAGAAAAAGAAATTGATCAGCATCGCCAGCAAAGCTATCAGTGCCACCCTTGTCTCTTTTTTTACGGATGGTATCAGTAAACCGATGAACATGGCATACAAGGCAATACCCATACTTTGGCTAAGTCTGCCTGGAATCACATCCCCCAATACACCGCCTAAAAAGGAACCGCCTACCCACGATATATAAGCAGTAAGAATCAATGCTCCATAAAACCATGTTCCATGGGGCTCCTTTGCCTCTTTGGCATGAAGGGAAGAAACCGTAAAAGTTTCATCGGTTAAACCGAGTGATAAGGGGACTTTCCACTTCAAGCTAACTTCCCTCAGGCGGTTCATGAACGAAAGACTCATGACAAAATGACGGAAATTCAACACGAAAGTAGCAATAACAATTTCGACCATTCCCGTACCTAACGCAATCATATTAGCTCCCATGAACTGAGCAGCTCCCGCGAAAACAAGAATACTCATCAGGGTCAACTCCAGATTAGAAAGACCGGATTGTCTCGCCAAAACTCCGTATGTAATCGCAATCGGCAAATAGCCGAGCATGATCGGGAATCCTGCCCCAACTCCCCGTTTAAGCATCGTCAAGCGTTCAGATTGATTTGTTACAGCAACAGTATTAGGTTCCAAGCCCTTCACCCACTATCAAGAAAATTTCCACTATTATACACAATTATAACTTATCTTGAAAGAACATATGAGGATTAAGCTCAATAGTAAAAAATGTCAATACGAAAATGCATTGACAAACTTCTCTTCTATCCTTTATATTTACTTTACAACATAAAAGCGTTTAAGTGTAAAAGAAATGCATCAGTAACTCCACAGTAGGTGGGACAGATACAGCATCAGAGACTGGATGGCAGCTGAGAATCCAGGTTTCTTTCCATTCGAATTACAGAGTTCGTCAAGATGATGTGTTCTTTTAGAAAGAGCGGATGATCGTTCATCAATCAGGGTGGTACCGCGGAGCCAGGCTTCGTCCCTATTCAGGGATGAAGCCTTTTGTGTGTTATTAAGCTTACGTTTTGAATATAGGAGGAATCATTATGCTTCATTTACAGCCTAAAAAACTACCAGGGATAATAGAATCAATCGGAATGCTGCTCCTTATCGTAGCTTTAATCAGTTTCTTTATCATTGAAATGCAGAGTGTGCCCCATGTGCCGATTTTAATGGCAGTACTTTTAATGACTGCCTACGGATTTATTAGAAAGTTCACCTTTGCCCGGCTGCAGGAAGGAATGGTACAGGGTGCCCAATCAGGGATGGGTGCTGTACTTATCTTCTTTTTGATTGGAATTCTGATCAGCAGCTGGATGGCAAGCGGTACAATTCCAGCATTAATGGATGTTTCTTTTTCTTTAGCAGGAGGCCCCTGGTTCTTAGCCATCGTTTTTACGATCACCGCGATCACCGGTGTCGCACTGGGCAGCTCATTCACAACCAGTGCGACACTTGGAGTAGCATTTCTTGGAGTAGCCCAGACAATGGACGCATCTTTGGCAATGACAGCAGGTGCTATTGTTTCAGGGGCGTTCTTCGGAGATAAAATGTCCCCGTTATCTGATACGACCAATCTTGCATCAACAGTAGTAAAAGTGGATTTATTTGCCCATATTAAAAACATGACCTGGACGACGATTCCAGCCTTTATCATTTCGTTTATTCTGTTTGCTGTTTTATCCCCAAAACAGCGTGTGCAGTCAGAAAATTTAGCTGCCATTCATAATACCTTAAATGAATCAGGATTGGTGCATTGGAGTTCCTGGATTCCAGTCCTTGTTTTATTAGCGATGACTGTCACAAAAAGACCAGCTTTTGTTGCATTAGCAGTGAGCAGTATTACGGCATCCCTAATCGCAGGCTTTCGGAATACCCTGTCATGGAGTGAGTTATGGAGTACCTGGTTCAGCGGTTACAGTGCAAGTACCAGCAATGAAATAATCAATGAAATGCTTTCCAGAGGCGGAATCGACAGCATGCTGTTCACCATATCACTTGTCATTCTTGCCCTTACGCTTGGCGGATTGATGTTTGTGACCGGTATCATTCCATCCGTGCTGTACCACGTGCAACAAATGCTGCAGTCCGTCCGCTCCATAACATTATCGACAGCGTTTACCGCAATAGGAATTAATGTCTTTATCGGTGAACAGTACCTATCGATCCTTTTAACAGGGGAGGCCTATCAGGATATATATGACCGGGCGAATCTAGCCAGAAAAAACTTATCGCGAACGCTGGAAGATGCAGGGACAGTCATCAATCCACTCGTACCCTGGAGTGTCTGTGGTGTCTTCCTTGCTGACGTTTTGGGAGTAGCGGTTATCGATTACCTGCCGTTCGCATTCTTTTGCCTTCTAAGCCCGGTCCTGACTATTCTCTATGGTTTAACCGGCAAAACGATTACAAAAAAAGCCTGATGCCCTTTTCATGCATAACTTCCCTGCTTTCTATCAATGCTAAAAGAAAACGAGGAGCATAAAACATGGATAAACATCAGGAACATTTGGAAGCCGGATGGAAAATGGACCACGCAGAACCGGACATCATAAAAGAAGATCTGGCCATTTACCAGACCCTGGTCGCCAATGTGTGTATGATCGGAAAAGAAAACACTGATGACTGGGTGCTTGTTGATACGGGGATCGCCCGCTACGGTGAACGAATCCAGACTGCCTGTGAAAAACGATTTGGTGATCGTCCGCCAAAAGCTATTATTCTGACCCATGGTCACTTTGACCACGTCGGCTCAGCCAAATACCTTTGCAAGCTTTGGGATGTACCGATTTTCGTCCATCCGATGGAATGGGATTATGTCATAGGCAGACGGGATTACCCGGTAGGGGATTCCACTGTAGGTGGTGGGACCATTTCCTTGTTATCCCCCTTTTTCCCTACACGAGGAATAAATCTTGCCAGGTACGCAGAAAAGCTGCCAGAAGATGGATCACTCCCCCATCTACCTGACTGGAAATATATTCATACGCCAGGTCATACTCCTGGTCATATTTCCTTATTTCGGGAAAAGGACCGTACTTTAATTGCCGGGGACGCATTTACGACAGAAAAAACTGAATCTTATCTTTCGGTGATTACCCAGATACAGCATGTCCATGGACCCCCTGCTTTCCAAACTCCAAACTGGAAAGAGGCAGAAGCATCTGTCAAGCGGTTGGCTGAACTGAACCCTTCTGTCGCAATAACCGGCCACGGTCTGCCAATGGAAGGTGAAACACTCACCAGGCAGTTGAATGAACTTGCCGATAACTTCCGGGAGCTGGCGATACCGAAACATAAACGTAAGCCCCATTAATCCCGGAAAGTTTCAAGATGAATAATATCCGAAAGCTTTTTCAATCCTTCTAACAAACGCGGAGACGGACGGCAATATAGCGATTCCTCCAGGACATGGATCTGATCATGCTTCACTGCCGTCATTTCCTTCCAGCCCGGACGCTTTTTCACAAGCTCCGGGTTCATTTTTTCTTCTTTTACACCTACCCACACCATACAGATGTGGTCAGGATTCCGTTGCAGCACATCCTCCCAATCGGTTTGGATATTCGCTCCTGCTTCTGTCTGAAAAATATTATACCCACCGGCCAGTTCACTTATTTCGGTAAGCCAGTTCGCTTTTCCAGGGGTGAAAATAGGCTTCGGCCACCATTCCCAATATAAAGCAGGCTGCTCTGTCACTCTTCCTGTACGTTCCTGGTATTTTTCAATACTTCCCAGAAATTCCTCTCTCTTTTCTTTCGCAGTTGCCTCTATACCGATTGCTTCTCCAACTGTAATCAAATCATCGGCAATTTCTGTTAATGTATTTGGGTTTAAGATAATATATGGCAGCCCTTTGCTATCCAATGCTTCTATATTCTTCTCCATCCCCGGTACGCTTAATGAGGCCAGCACCAGATCCGGCTCAAGCGCTGCGACTTTATCCATATCTATCGATAAATCCGGCCCTACACGCGGAAGGTGTTTGATTTCTGCCGGCCAATCGGAATAATCATCTACCCCTTCCAGCCACTCCGTTTTTCCCAGGTATGCAAGAAGTTCGGTATTACTGGGACATAACGACACGATTCGCATGAAAACTCCTCCTATTTCAGAATTATCAGGTATTTCATTTTCTTCTATTATAGCTTATATTTAGTGTAGCGATAACCAATAAGGAAGGGTGTTAGGATGAAGCAGATTTTACTTGAAACTTCCAAAGGGCGGGTTGAGTTCAGTTATGAAGGCAATGGTCCTGTCATATTATTATTAAAAGGCGGGCATTGCAGCCGGGACACAGATCTTTCACACCGAAGCCTCATCCATGAAGGATATACCTTATTGACAGTTTCACGGCCCGGCTATGATAAGACAGATATCAAAACCGGGAAGAAACCCGAAGACTTCGCAGATACATTGATTGAAGTCCTTGATCACCTGGCAATCCCCACAGTCCATGTCATTGCTGTATCTGCCGCCGGTCCTACTGGACTTGCGCTTGCTTACCGCTATCCATTTCGGATAAAAACACTGACGCTCGAAGCAGCACTCGTAACTCCCTGGGAAGTACGGTTCAAGCGTAAAGGAAAGCTGTTATTCGGACCAGCCGGCTCAATTGTATGGAAAGGGTTACGAGGACTTTTAAAGGTCCAGCCTGACTTAGTGATGAAGCTGATGTTAAAAGAATTGACTACTGAAGATCCAGAAAAGCTATTAAGTGGTCTATCAAAACAAGACCGGAGATTTGTCTATGACATGCTCGCCACTTCCCAATCCGGAAAAGGCTTTTCTGCTGATTTAGACCATGACCCTATCGACCTTTCAAAACTTACAGTACCTGTACTCGGTATGTACTCTCAAAAAGACGGCAGCGTCCATTACTCGAACGCGATACTACTCCAATCACTGGTTACCCATAGCGAAATATATGAGGTGCCTTCTGATAGCCACTTGATATGGATTGGGGACCATGCTAACGAACTATGGAGGAAACGTCTCGAATTTCTGCAGAAGCATACAGATGTCCGCCAGCCCCAGGAAACAAGATAATTATGTAAAAAAGCTGTCCCTGAAGGTGATTTTACGCCCACCTTTCCGGGACAGCTTTCTTTTATTCTTCTTCCTGTTCGGTTAAAATCACCGGGCCATCAGCAGTAATTGCTACCGTATGTTCATATTGGGCAGACAGCGAACCATCTACAGTCCGAGCCGTCCAGTTATTGGTGTCCATTTTGCTTTCCCAACCGCCGATATTCACCATCGGCTCGATCGTAATGACCATTCCTTCTTTTAAGCGGGCTCCTTTTCCCGCTTCACCAAAATGCGGAATGTAAGGATCCTCATGAATTGTTTCACCGATGCCATGTCCCGTGAAGTCACGGACAACGGAGTAGCCTTCCCCTTCGACATAGCTTTGAATCGCATGTCCGATATCACCAATTCGCTTCCCGACTTGTGCCTGCTCAATTCCTTTATATAGGGAGGTTTTTGTAACATTCATCAGTTTTTGAGATTCCTCGCTGATTTTTCCGACCGGATGGGTCCACGCGGAATCAGCTAATCCACCATTCAAACGTATTACCATATCAACGGTGACGATATCTCCATCCTTCAATTCTTCTTTCCGAGGAAAGCCATGACAAATTTCATCGTTGATGGAAGCACAGGTGGCGTATTCATACCCTTGATATCCTTTTTGCTCGGCTGTCGCTCCATGCTTTTCTAAATACTCCTCGACAAAATTTTCTATATCCATAGTCGTGATTCCGGGCTTGATAAATGTCCGTAATTCCTTATGGACCTCTGCCAGCAGCTTACCGGCTTCGTGCATTAACTCGATTTCCCGTTTACTTTTTCTTTTGATCATATACTTTTCCCCTCTTTCCTGCATTTCAATATCCTTCAACTAGTATAGATATTAACGAAATATAATGTGATAAGCTAACCATACGCAATTGTATCAGGTTCAGTGCGAAACGGCACAAAATTGGTTGCTGAGGTGTTAACAGCCCTCAACGGAATCCCCGCCAGGCTCTGATTTAACTTTTTCTCTATTTACAATAACAAAAAGATAAGCTACTGTATTCTATAAAACATAAGAGGTGGATAACTATGGAAATACGTCGTTTGAATGCAGAAGATGCCGCAGCTTATTGGGAGCTTCGTTTAGAAGCGCTGCAAACTTCACCCGATGCCTTTATTACTACATATGAAGACGCTCTCGCCAAAGACAATCCGATCGCTCAAGCAGCAGACAGAATGACTAATGAACATAATTTTACTTACGGAGCTTTCATGAATTCCAGGCTTATCGGGACCGTTACCATGCTACGCCAAACCCATCAAAAGTTTGCACATAAAGCCGATATCCTTGCCATGTATGTAACCCCTCATTTTCGTGGAAAAAATACAGGCAAATGGCTGCTCCAGCAAGCCATTGAAGATGCAAAGCAAGTCGGAATTGAACAGTTGCTTTTAGGCGTAGTGTCTACTAATGAACCAGCTGTCCGTTTATATCAATCGCTCGGCTTTACTGTTTTTGGTACAGAAAAAAATGCCATCAAGACTCGCAATAGTTATTTTGATGAATATATGATGGTTCTATTTTTGACTTAATTACTTCTTCCTAACCCTTACTTAAAAGCACGATGAAACATATTTCCGGGGAAATCGTACGTATAAGGGAAAATAAAGAAGGTGGGATTCAGTTGATAACGATTAATAATGTGACGAAAGAATACGCCGGAAAGACTGCAGTCAAAAACCTGGACTTAGTCGTACCCGATGGGAAAATCTTCGGCTTCCTTGGTCCGAATGGAGCTGGTAAATCAACAACGATAAAAATGATAACCGGTATACTCCCAATCGACGAAGGTACAATCACCGTGAACGGTCATGATATTGCCAGCCACCCGATGAAAGCGAAGAAAACTTTTGGATACGTACCAGACAGCCCGGATATTTTCCTACGTTTAAAAGGAATCGAATATTTGAACTTCATCGGAGATATATTTGAAATTCCAAAAAATATCCGCGAAGAAAAAATCGAGCATCTGACTAAAAGTTTTGGGATATTCGAAGCGCTTGACGACCATATCCAAACCTATTCCCATGGGATGAGGCAAAAAGTTGTCGTTAGCGGTGTTTTGCTTCACGACCCTGATGTTTGGATTCTTGATGAACCATTATCCGGCCTTGACCCTAAGTCGTCCTTTACGCTTAAAGAAATGATGAGAGAACATGCTGCCAAAGGGAACACGGTCTTCTTTTCCACCCATGTCCTGGAAGTAGTGGAGCAATTATGTGACGAAGTAGCTATCATCAATAAAGGGAGACTCCAATTCAGAGGTGAAATGAAAGAAATGAAGGAAAAATTCGAAGCTGACGAGACCCTGGAGAAAGTCTTCCTGGAGCTGACAAATCATGAATAAGACGCTCCGTTTAATACGAACGATGTTAAAAATGCAATATTCTATGACAGGCAAGAGCAGCGGGGAAAAAATAGGATATGTATTGTTAGGTGTATTTTTGATTCCCTTTTCAGGGATCATCATCAGTTTCTTGAATGTCACTGTTGAAACATTATATACCCAGCTTGCCCCTTCAGGAAATGAAAACGCTATTCTGGGTCTTTTGTTCGCAGGCATGACAATCGTACTGTTGTTCGTAAGTATGAGCTCGATTTTAAGCTCCTTTTATTTTGCAGAAGACATCGAAGGCTTTATTCCTTATCCTTTTTATCCCTACCAGTTGCTGGCAGGGAAAGCAGCTGCCCCATTCATCAACCTTTATCTAACGAGTGGTGTACTGATGGTCCCTATTTTGACATTATATGGCATTCATAGCGGGGCAGGATTCATCTATTACATATATGCACTATTACTATTTGTTGTATTCCCAGTCATCCCCTTTACGATTATGGCCATCCTTTTGATGTTTTTTATGCGTTTTGCCAATATCGCCAAAAATAAAGATCGTACTAAAGTGTTCGCCGGTTTGTTAACTTTTGTATTCATCATCGGATTCAACATCATCATCCGTCTGAATCAAAACCCCACGCAGACCGCTGAAGGAGCCGCACAACTCATTGCGCAGCAAAATGGATTATTACAGGTAATCACGGGAATGATCCCTCCCGTTTACTTCAGCACCATGGCTTTACAGAATGCAGAAAATCTGAACGGATTAATATTTTTAGTGTTGATGCTGACTATTTCTACGGGTGGGATTTTCCTATTCCTGACTGCTGGTCAAAAACTTTATTTCAAAGGTGTGCTTGGTCTGACAACAGGAAGTACGAAGACATTCGATTCGGGGAAAGCCGCTAAAAAAATTAAAGCACAGCCCGTGTTTTTGGCATTGCTTTTGAAAGAGTTACGAACCATCTTCAGAACACCGACATTTTTTATGCAAATTATTGTTCAAAGCCTGTTCGGTCCAGTCTTTCTGATTGTTATTTTGCTGTTTGAAAGTTCATCCGGCTCTTTTGGTGCTCTCAGCTCACTGTTAGAACAGTTTGGAAAAAAAACCTCTTTATTGCTTCTATTCATCTTTACGTTATTCCTATTAGGTGTAAACCCTGCCTCTTATTCATCTGTCTCGCGAGATGGAAGAAGCTGGCCCGCTAATTTGTATTTGCCTATCCCGGCACAGAGCGTGATTTTCAGTAAAGTGATGACTGCCTGGCTGATTAATCTGCTTTCAATCATTTTATTAGCAGTAGTAGGTCTGACGATTATTCAGATGCCCCCCTTGTTATTTATCGCCTGGATTACATTGACGTTATTAGCAAGCTGGTTCACTTGTCTCGTAGGTACAGCGCTCGATTTGAATGACCCGAAACTCAATTGGACAGATGAACAGGAGGTATTCAAATCACGTTTTATCAGCCTTATAGCGTTGCTAATTGAAATAGGAACATTCGGATTTTTCGTATTACTGCTTTGGAACATAGATACACTCCAAAGTCTTTGGATGACCTCGATCTTACTTTCCTTGTTATTAGCAGCTGCTATTGCCATTAGCCACGTAGCTCTTCAAAAACTGATCCGTACAAAGTTTCTTTATACCCGGTAAAATCGAGTAGGAGGAGGTGACTACAGTCATCACTTGGTTAAAGGGATCGGATAATCATCCTGATCAGCTATTCCTCAATTTTCTTATTTGTTCCAGCACTTGCTGATATTCATCCTCCAGGTCGCTGTTATCTACACCTTGGGGAGCCATACTGATTTTGCTGATCAGCTCTGTCAGTTTCGTTTCCAAAGTCATCAGATCATACTCATGCTCATCTACCTCTTTTGGCTTTTCTTTCGCTTCTTCATATTCTTGCATACCGCCTTCAAAACTATGGACGGTTTGTTTTTCCAGCACCCAGAGATGGGTTGCCGTACGATCAACAAATCGCCTATCATGTGTAACGTATAAGATTGTACCTGGGTAATCCCGTACCAGACCTTCCAGCGCTTCGATCGCCTCCAGATCCAGATGGTTGGTAGGTTCATCGAGTATCAAAAAGTTAAAATCACCAGTCAACAACCGGGCCAAAGCCACTTTGACCTGTTCGCCGCCACTCAAGACGCCGATCGGTTTATGGACATCGTCCGCTTTAAATCGCAGCCTTCCAAGAATAATCCTCAATAAATGCTCGGGAAGCTGACTGGTCGCTTGCACAAACTGCAGTACTGTTTCCTGCACCGGCAGGTTTTCCAGTATCTGATCAAAATGCCCGATTTTCGCCTGAGCAGCGAAATCGATCGTTTCTCCTCCATTAAGCAACTGCTGGATCAACGTAGTTTTACCACTACCATTCGCACCAATCAAGGCGGTTTTCGAACCACTTTTTAACTTGAGAGCAGGAACCTGGTACAACTTTCGCCCTGCCACCGACCCGTACACCTCTTTCGCCATCAATAACTGTTTCCGGTGAACTGGCGAGTGCAGGACATAGTCCATTTTCACTTCCTCCCACTCGAAAGGTTTATCTACTTTTTCCAGTCTTTCAATCCGGTTTTCTATATTTTTTGATACTCGTTCGATTTTCTTTTGCTGGCCGGCGGCTTTATTTTTGCCAAGCTGCCATTCCGAGTTCCCCATCCTCGCCGGTGGTTTACGCATACCCTTTGCCTGATTACGTTTCTTAGTCAAACGTTCAGTCAATCGCTTCTTCTCTTTCAAATATTTTTCATGGGCTTCCTGCTGTTGTTGATATTCCAATTCTTTTTGTTCGGCATAGAAACTGTAATCTCCCTGGTAGCTGGTTATGTTCCCATCTTCCATATGCCATATCCTTGTACATACCTTATCCAGCAGACTACGATCATGGGATACAATCAAAAATGCTCCTTGATGACTTTCTAACTTCCGCTCCAGTTGTTCGATATGCTGCCAATCCAGGTTGTTGGTCGGCTCATCTAAAAATAAGAGATCACTTTTTTCAGCAAATAGCTGCTCCAACTTTGCTAAAGTCTTTTCTCCGCCACTTAATGTCTTCCATTCATTATCATGGTTTTCTAAATCTCCCAACTGCTGAAACCAGCTATAGTCTGTATGAAACTCAACCTGCGGCTCAATTTCCGTTTTTCCTGCCAAATAATTCAACAGCAGCGTTTTACCCTGCCCATTCTTCCCGACCAGTCCAATTCGCTCACCTGAATGTATTTTAAGTTCCTCTATATCCAGTAACCGGCATGGGCCGATACTATATTGAATGTTCATCGCTCTCATTAAAAGCATAAAAAAACCTCCCTGATGGTTCAGAGAAGTGGTGTCATAATCATTCCATCTGCAGTTAGGTAGAAGAGAATAATTCTCCGTACTACGACTGATCAAGCAATGATATCCTGTTTTGGACAGACTAACCCCATCTCAGAACGAGTGAATTTATTATTCATATCTCGTTTAAGCAATAGGATTAGTACTTCATCGCTCTATTCTTCAGTCCCTTCTTTTTTCGTTACATCTATTATATGATGGAGATGTATACGTTTGCAACAAATATATCAAGTCGCCATCCAGCCTACTATGATTGGAAGGCGGCAACCCGCTATTTGAAAAGAAGAATGATGTAGAACAGCAGCTGGAGTTATACGAAGCGAAGCCATTTTCCACCGGTATGCTGATACTTACATACCGAAAAAAGTAACCAGGGAGAGAAGTATTATGTCTGATAAATGGTTGACATGGGCCAAAGAAATACAGGCGATTTCGCAAGCGGGACTAGCCTATGCAAAAGATGTTTATGACGTCGAACGTTATCAGCGTCTACGCGAGTTAAGTACAGAGATTCTCGAAGAATATACCGAGGAACCGATGGAAAAAATCATCAATTTATTCACCAATGAAACAGGCTACCAGACACCGAAGGTCGATATTCGCGCGGTAGTTTTTCATGAAGGAGAATTATTGTTTGTCCAGGAAAAATCGGATGGTAAGTGGGCATTGCCAGGCGGATGGGCAGATATCGGCTTTTCCCCTAAGGAAGTTGCTGCCAAAGAGGTATATGAAGAAGCAGGTATTGAAGTAGCAGCAAATCAGCTGTTGGGGGTTGTGGACATGCACAAGCATCCTCACCCGCCAATGGCCTCTCATATCTATAAGATTTTCATCGCCTGTAATTGGGAGGATGGCGACCTCAAAGGTGGAACAGAAACAGACCATGCAGCCTTTTTTCAAAAAGATAAGCTGCCAGAATTATCGATCGCACGTAATACATATGAACAAATCGAACACTTATTCACTATGCAAAAAGAAACCCTCCGTCCATTTTGTGATTAATCCGTTGCTTCATAGGAGAATAAGGGGCTGGGAAACAACTCGCTTTCCGCGGGTAAGACGGCAAGCCTCCTCGGGCATACGCCCTGTGGGGGCTTGACATACTTTTCCCGCTGGAGTCTCGTCATTCCCCAGCCCACTTAACGATATTCAGATTACGGAACCTATCTTTTTTGGGGTCAGTATTTTTGCTCAACCTTTATATTTTCCGATAAAGTTTTATATTACTATCGTTCCGCTCCAACTACTCCTGGATTAAATCATATAGTTTATAAACTTTTCCATTTTCTATTTCGTTCGGTTTATTCAAAAGATCCATCAACACAGCTGATACGGTGTCTGGCCCCCGCAGCTGCCCTTCCTCTTTCAGCTTCCTGAACTTCCCGACATCCTGAAAGGCCTCTTTAGAAGCAGAACGGATAACGTCCTGCATATCGGTATCCATCACCCCTGGGCTAAAGGCCAGAATATGATGATCTTTTTCCTGATTCTCCAGCTCTGCTGCAACGGTCGCGGTGAACCGATTTATGGCTGCCTTGGTGCTATTATACGTACTCCAGCCAGGGGTGGATTTTTCTGCAGCGCCAGAGGTGATATTCACTATCGTCAATTCCACTTCATGATTATCCGCATAGGAAAGCAGATTGTTGGTCAACACGACCGGAGCTACCAGATTGACCTGCACATGCTTGGTGACTTGCTCCGTCTCCAGGTTACCGACCGTTTCGATCGGCTCGATCATGCCGGCATTATTGATCAGATAAATGTGATAGGTTTCTTCAGTGAAAAATTCATCTGCTATTTTTTCAAAACATTGTTCTGCCTCGGTACTATCACTTAAATCACATGCCATATGGTGATAATCCGCCTTTTCCCGTTCCGAAAACTTCTTCAGCTCTTTACTGCCCGAGCGTGAAATACCTATGACATCAACACCATATTCAATGAAGTCTTGAGCAATAGCTTCTCCTAATCCTCTTGATTCTCCTGTTACAATTGCATACTGCATATCACTGCCACCTGCCTTTTCCTTATCTATAAATAATAGTTCCCTTTTACTACAAAATAAAAACAGCTGCACTTCGAACTTTACAGAGATATAGCGGAAGTATATGATTATTAAAGCGTCATTTACTGTTTTAGCATAAGGAGCCTGGATTATGAGACATTTGATTCTTTTCCTGCTTTATCTGGCAGGAATTGTACTATCCAGTCTGGGTCTGGCCATGATCATCAAGTCAGGCTTAGGTGTTGGGCCCGGGGACAGTGTAGCTGTTGGTGTGTCGATGCACCTGCCTGTTTCTGTGGGTACTGTATTGATTATCAGCTTCATCATTTTATTACTTATCAATGCCTGGATCGAAAAGAAAAGGCCTGTATATGAGTCCATCCTCCCGATTGTCGTCCGTGGCTGGACGTTAGATATGTTTCTTTACAACATGCTGCCTGAGTCCGGGTACGACGTCTGGTGGACACAATGGCTTATTTTTACACTAGGTTTACTCGCGATGGGTGCTGGTATCGCACTTTACCTGCGGACACCTTTCCCACGGATCCCGTTGGATCATTTTATGATGATCGTTAATAAAAAGACAAATCAGTCTAAAAGTTCTGTGCGAATTTTCGCAGAATCCGGTCTTGCCTTAATCGGTTACCTGCTTGGCGCACCAGTAGGTATTGGAACATTGATCGTCGCCTTATCTACCGGACCGGTCATTCAATTTTTTTATGTCCTATTGCGCCCTATCATTAAACTATGGGGCATCCATCAAAAAGAAAAAATGCTTTAGAAAGAACAAAAGCGACCTGCTTGGACAGGTCGCTTTTTAAATTGGCCCTTAATAGACGGTATGCACAAATATCAAGATTCCGCTTTTTTCCTGCCTCTTTCAACCGGTACACCAAGTGTATCCCGTTTAAGAAGGAATTGCATCCCCAGAACCACTGCGAACACAGATAGACCAATGATATCTGAATAACCACCAGGGTATATCAGAGTCAGCCCTCCAGCCAAGGCGATGATTCGCTCAAACCACATAAGCTTACGGAACCAGTAGCCAATCAAGCCGGCACCGATGGCCAGCATGCCACAGACCGCTGTGAACACGATCCAGATCAACTCTAAGACGGTCGTATCAATCATCAATAACCTCGGCTCCAGCACGAACATGTACGGGATGATAAAAGCAGCAATGGCAAGTTTCGCTGCGTTCACCCCTGTTCTGATCGGTTCAGAGCTCGCCACACCAGATGCTGCAAACGCTGCAAGTGCAACTGGTGGTGTAATATCAGCTACTATACCAAAGTAGAAGACAAACATGTGCGCTGGCAAATCAGCAATACCCAGCAGGATTAGAGCAGGTGCTGCAATTGTAGAGGTAATGATATAGTTTGCTGTTGTCGGTGAACCCATACCAAGGATGATCGCTGCCAGCATCGTAAAGAACAGCGTTAAAAGTACTTCTCCATTTGCCAGCGATACCAAACTGTTAGCAAGCTTCAAGCCAAGACCTGTCTTTGTAACAACCCCGACAATGATACCAGCCGCAGCAGTAGCAGCTACCACACCAAGGGCAGTACGAGCGCCATCAACCAATGCGTCAATGGTATCTTTGAAGTTGCCATCAAAGATATAGCTGACAAGAATTGTCGCGATTGTAGCTGAAACAAGAGCAGTCGTGACGGAGAAACCACCGGTTATCGACCCATAAACACCCATACCTACAGCGACTACCCCAAATACAATCGGGTATATTTTCCGGAACTTTTCTTCTCTCATCAGACCGACAAGAATGGTAGTAAGAATTCCATAAATAGCTGCACGCATGACGCTGAGCCCGCTGCTTAGATAGAAAACGATTGCAACAATCGGTAATAGCAGGTAGATTTTTTTGAAGACTTCTTTTCGATTCGGCATTTCCTCATCTGATAATCCGCTCAAACCCGTACGTTTCGCTTCAAAGTGAGTCATAATCCATACCCCAGTAAAATACAATAAGGCCGGAATCGCCGCTGCTTTAGCGATGCTCCAGTAATCTATCCCGATAAATTCGATCATCAGGAATGCTGCCGCGCCCATGATTGGAGGCATCAACTGACCGCCTGTGGAAGCCGCGGCCTCTACACCACCGGCGAATTCACGGCGATAACCCAATCGTTTCATCATCGGAATCGTAAACGAACCGGACGTAACAACGTTGGCAACCGAACTTCCGCTAATCGTCCCTTGAAGAGCACTTGAAAAAATCGCTACTTTCGCAGGTCCACCAGTCCGTTTACCAGCAAGTGTCACTGCCAGATCATTAAAATATTGCCCGACACCTGTTTTTACTAAGAAAGAACCGAATAATAAGAACAGGAATATAAATGTGGATGATACAGCAATCGGTGTACCGAGAATACCTTCCGTCGTAAAAAACATGGATTGTACAAGACTATCCAGATCAACGCCGCGGTGAATCAAAAATCCCGGCATCTGCCGTCCCCAATAGGCGTAAACCAAAAACAGTGCCGCAATGATTGTAATCGGCAAGCCAACAGCACGCCGAGTCGCTTCTAAAACCAGGATGACGGCTAATATACCAATATAAAAGTCCAGTGTACTCATATCTCCGGCTCGCATAATTATTTCTTCGTAGAATAACGGCCAATAAGCACCGACACAAAACCCCAGCACGGCTAACACAAGATCATACCATGCTATCTTCCCTTTGATCCGGTTTTTCTGAGATGCAGGGAATAACAAAAATATCAATACCAAACCGAATCCAACGTGCACAGAGCGATGGATTTGCGCTGGCAATGGATAGATGGTGGTTGTATATAACTGATAGATAGAAAATGCTAATAAGATGAAAAATACGACCTTAGCTAAGAGTCCAGTCAGTTCTCGTACAGAAGATTCAGGATCGTATTTCTGCATGATCTCCTGTTGTTTTTCTACAGATAGTGATTGATCTTTCTTACTCATGCAAATTCACTCCTCTCAAAAGTTCCCAGTTGTTTATATAGAGGGGTTGAATACGGACTATTGTACCACCACCTACATATTCCTTAAGAAGGTAAGAACGATCCTTAAACAAGATCGTATGCTTCGCTTTTACCTGTCCGACAGAAAGATTGATGGACTTATGCTCTCCCTTTAACCCTGTTATATAATACTTTCCATTTTTCACCTCGAATGTTTCTCCCTCACCGGCATTCGAAGGCATACCTACTGCTGTATCCTCGTATATTAACTGAACCGGGATAAGCTTTTTATTTTTTATTTCGTATTCTTCGATGACATCGCTTAAATGAATGGAGTGCGTAAACTTGATTTGAAAATGGTCACCTTCCTCCACCGGAAGGAATAGCGAAGGTTTGCCTTTATCTTGTGTGTGGAGCGCAAGAACATATTGGTATGGATAAAATAACCATACCAAAGCTGCAGATAAAAAAGTCAAACCTGCAAGGACAGCCACGACTACTCTCTTTTGTGCTAATCTCTCCATTTAATAACCCTTTCTCAGAACAAAAGCGCAAGCGCCTTGCTCACCCCCGACAAGCTTAAGACAAGCCTCGGCGTGACGTTCTCTGTCACAAAGAGGATTGACTTAAGACCTCGAGGGGGTAGGCGCTGGAGCTGGATGTGGCTCACCGTGTACAGGTATCCACAAATAGAAAATTTTATAATTTCCTAGACAACAAGAAAAGATAGACCGATATGACATCGGTCTATCACAAGCCAAAATAATTCTGTCAGGCTTCTTATTATTCTGCAGAAACGCCAACCTCATCAAAATACTTTTGAGCTCCAGGATGGACATCAATTCCTACACCTTTAAGAGCAGACTCTGCTGTAATCACTTCACCTTTACTATGAGTGATTTGATCTGTGTTTTCAAAAATGGATTTTGTGATATTGTAAACAAGATCTTCACTCATATCAGAAGTCGTGACAAGCATTGCTGACACGGCGACAGTATCAACCTTCTCTTCAAGTCCATATGTGCCTTTAGCGATAGTGTCCTTGGAATAGAATGGGACCTTATCGATCAATTCCTGAATTTTACCGTCTCCGAACTTGACGATATTAACATCTGTAGTAGCTGCAAGACTTTCTACCGCTCCGGTAGGAGTTCCGGAAGTGATGAATGCCGCATCAATGGAACCGTCCTGAATACCAGAAGTTGAATCACCGAATTCAAGGTCACGTTTTTCAATATCTTCCATAGTAATGCCATGGATTTCAAGGATATTTTTAGCATTGGCATACGTACCTGAACCAGGTGCACCAACAGAAACTACTTTCCCTTTCAAATCCTCTACTGTTTCAATTCCTGAATCTTTCGTAGTTACGATCTGAATGGTTTCAGGGTATAACGTTCCGATAGCCTGAACACCTTCAATTGCCTTATCAAACATTACTTCTCCATTAGCTGCATAGGAAGCGATGTCTGTTTGGGTGAATGCAAGTTCACCGTCACCATCACGAAGTTTCTTCATGTTTTCAACAGAAGCACCCGTCGAAACCGCGTTAGCCTCGGCTCCATCTACATTCGAATTGATGATAGTAGCAAAGCTTCCGCCAAGTGGATAATATGTACCTTGCGATCCACCTGTAAGAATATTCAGGAAGGTAGTGCCGCCTTCACCGCCGCCACCTTCATTTCCTCCTTCTTCTCCGCTATCGGCAGTACCGCCGCCACATGCAGCAAGGAACAGCGAAAGCGTTAACAACATAGCGAATGTTAACATCCAATTTTTTCTTCTCATAAATAAGCCCCCTCATTTTTTAAAGTTGTCCAGTAAAATAATGTTAGCAGAAATTGATGAAATATTCAAACATTTCATCGACTTCCCTTTTGTGGATGATGTTGCGTGGATAGCTGTTATGGTGATTCTAATGCAGCAAATATATTTTACTATAAATGACTCCAAATTCAAACTGATATTGAGCAATCGCTTACTTGTAAATTTTTTCAGTCAATTGGGAAAAATGCTGCTGTTCTACTATTTTTGTTATTCGTGCTACTGTATTCATAAATCCCCCCCAGGTGTGCAAGCTAATACGTAAAGCATCTATAAAAGGGGCAAGCACCATGAGACGTGGCAAGAAAAAAACTACTATTGATGATATCCAACTGGACTCCACCCTGTCAAAACTGATAGACGGGAGTTTAGAAGTCAACTTGACTGTGATTAAAAAGATTTTAGGTGACGCTTCTGATTTGGTGATACGGCGCATGACATTGAATAACAGCAATAACCTCAAAGGAGCGGTCCTTTATATCGATGGCCTTGTAGATAAAACTTCTGTGCAGGATTTCATATTGGAAGTCATGATGGTTGAGGTGCCTCCGGAAAAGATTTCCCTTGCACATGTCTATGAAGAGATAAAAAACTCAGCTCTGCCAATAGGAGAAATCACAGAAACAAATAAACTTGATGACTTGCTGCTGAGACTATTATCCGGCGAGACCCTGGTACTTGTGGATAAGGAAACGCAGGCATTATCCGCAAGCACAAAGGGCTGGAAGGACAGGGGCGTCCAGGAGACCACCTCGGAAAGTGTCATTCGTGGACCTAAAGAATCTTTCACAGAGACACTTCGGACGAACACAGCGCTTGTGCGTAGAAAGATTAAAGACCCGAACCTACGCATTGACGCGAAGAAAATAGGAAATATGACCGTCACCGATGTCGCAGTTCTCTATATCGAGGGGACTGCAGATGAAAGTGTCGTGAAAGAGCTGCATGCCCGTTTGGATAAGATAGACATCGACGGAGTGCTGGAAAGTGGATATATTGAGGAATTCATTGAAGATCCACCTTATTCTCCCTTTCCTAAAGTCTATTATACGGAACGACCGGATTCGATAGCCGGGGGACTTTTAGAAGGAAAGGTAGCCATCATTACAGATGGCACTCCTAATGTCCTGTTAGTCCCTGCGCTATTCGTCAACTTCATGCAGTCCAGTGAGGATTACTACCAACGTTATGATATCGGGACATTCATCCGGTTGTTACGACTATTTTCATTTGTCATCGCTTTATTTATGCCATCTTTATATATTGCAATCACAACGTTTCACCAGGAAATGATTCCGGCTCCTTTATTGATCAACTTGGCGGCCCAACGGGAAGGTGTCCCTTTCCCGGCTTTTGTCGAAGCTGTACTTATGGAAGCAACTTTCGAAATCCTTCGTGAAGCCGGTGTAAGACTGCCGAAAGCTGTCGGTTCTGCCGTCTCGATTGTGGGGGCGCTCGTATTAGGAGAATCAGCGGTGCAGGCTGGTCTTGTATCTCCGGCAATGGTCATCGTCGTCGCCATAACTGCCATCAGCAGTTTTGTTTTCCCATCCTATAATATGGCGATTCCTGTCAGGATGCTGCGATTCTCCCTGATGATACTGGCAGCTACTTTTGGGTTGTATGGAATTATCCTCGGTTTGATTGCCCTGGTACTTCATCTGTGCAGTTTGCAATCTTTTGGCGTACCTTACATGTCGCCATTCGCTCCACTGGTTCCTAAAGACCAAAAAGATGTACTGGTACGCTTTCCTCACTGGGGGTTGCTATCCAGACCTTCTGCTACTTCTCATAAAAACGAAAAACGGACGAATGGCCGAAACCAATCGAAGGGGGGCTCAAAATGAAGGGGATGTGGTATTTATGGAATAAAAGCAGACTGATCCTTATCATGTTCGCTTGTCTTGTATTTTTGTCAGGCTGTTGGAGCAGCCGGGAACTTGATGAACTTGGAATTGCAGTGGCTTTAGGGATGGATAAAACGGAAGAGGAAACCTACGCTTTGACGGTACAAATAATCAACCCCTCTGAAATTGCGGCAGAAAAGGCAACTACACGCCCTCCAGTCACCCTCTATAAAGCGGAAGGAGAAACACTTTTTGAGGCATTTCGAAAAATGACGAAGACAGCACCAAGAAAAATTTATGTTTCACAGCTGCGCTTAGTAGTCATAGGCCAGTCTTTGGCTGAAGAAGGAGTTCTCCCTGCGTTGGACTTATTATATAGAGACCCGGAATTCCGCACCAGCTTTTTTATGACCATAGCAAAAAACGCAAGCGTTGAAGATATTCTTAGTGTCATTACCCCGTATGAAAAAATTCCAGCAAATAAAATTATGGAGACGCTGACGGCTGCGCAAGAAAACTGGGCTGCTACGGAGGGTGTCTATATTGACCAAGTCATTTCAGACATAAGAAGTACAGGGAAAAGTCCCGTCATGACTGGAATACTGATGAAAGGTAAAGAAGATATAGGTAATTCCATAAAAAATATCGAATACCTCGATGCACCTACCCGTTTAGAGATAGACCACCTTAGCGTGTTTAAAGATGACCGGATGCTCGGGTGGCTGAACGAAGCTGAGAGTAAAGGCTACAATTATATCGCAGGTAACGTAAAAAGCACGTTGATCAATTTTCCTTGTAAAGAGGAAGGAAGCGGAAGAATCGGAGTGGAGCTATTACGGACAAACGCATCCATGGATGCGAAAATGAAGAAAGGAAAACCTGTTATATCTGTTGATATAGAAGCAGAAGGGAATGTAGGAGAAGTAGAATGTCAGATTGACTTAAGTAAACCGGAAACCCTTCAAATGATAGCCCAAAAAACTGAAGGTGACATTAAAGATAAAATTCAGGCTTCCATTAAAGCGGCACAAGAAGTATATGAAAGTGATATTTTCGGATTTGGAAATGCAGTAAGTCGGAAAGCACCGAATTACTGGAAGAAAGTTGAGAAAGACTGGGATGCTCATTTTGTCGATACAGAAGTGAAAATTAATACGAAAGTCAATATTAGAAGAAAAGGTACCAATGTACAACCTGTACAAAAGGAAGGGTAGATGATTTCAATGTGGCCGATTCTTGGCGTGCTGCTAGTAGCAGCTGCTATTTTTTTAATCGAAGCACCCAAGCTAAAAAGAGAAAAGAAAACGAAAGAGTTAGGTTATTTTTGTTTTTTTCTGACAGCAGCTACTTTTGTCAGCTTAATTGAAAGTATGGGCAAAGAACCGTCTAATCCATTGGACCTTATTCAAGCTTTTTATGCCCCCGTAAATACCTGGCTGCAAAATATGTTGTACCAATGATAACAAGTGAGGATGAATGAAGATGGAAAATAACACAATCAGCCCACGCCAGTTCATGTATTTGGTGATACTTTTCATAATAGGAAGTTCCATTCTTATCATTCCTGGTCCACTAGCTGCTGGAGCAAAACAGGATGGTTGGATGTCGGCTATTGCAGGCACTGGAATCGGAGTGTTATTGGTGCTTTTATATCACAAGATCGGCGTCACAATTGGTAATAAAACTTTTGTGGAAGCAGCGATTGATATTTTCGGAAATTGGTTCGGGCGAATCATCAGCTTTTTTCACTTGGTTTTCATTTATATCCTTGCCGCTTTAGTATTGAGGAATATTGGGGATTTCATGACTACACAGATGATGGATCAAACGCCTTTACAATTTACTCATATCCTTTTCCTATTAGTCGTAATCATGGGAGCTGGTCTGGGCATCGAGACGATTGGACGTTCCGCAGAAATGTTCATCACCTGGATGATTCTATTATTGGTTTTCCTATTTCTTTCGCTTACCCCACAACTCGACATTAACAACCTTAAACCAATGTTTGGGGCTGGTTTACAGTCCATTTCAAACACTTCTTTAACTATCATAAGTACTCCGTTACTGGAAATGATCATATTTTTGATGATCTACCCTCACGTTAAAGAAAAACACAAAGCCAAACATGCATGGTTGATCGGATTGTTAATTGGGTGTGGCTTTTTGACACTGCTAACCTTGTTCAGCATTCTAGTGTTAGGCAGTGATCTTACTGCTTTGAATGAATATCCTATCTATGAGCTGGCAACTAAAATAAACGTTGCAGGATTCTTAGAAGGAGTAGAAATTATCGTGGCTATCGTATGGATGCTGACTATTTTCTTCAAACTGGTCATCCTTTATTATGCTTCAAGTTTAGGAATCGCTCAATTTTTAAAAATCGATGATTACCGCATTTTACTATTACCATTAGGAATGGGCATGGTAGTACTTTCAATCATCGCCTACCCTGATGTCGCTTATTTTGAAAGTTTCGTCAGTACTACCTGGCTTCCTTATGCAACAATGCATGGATTTATTCTACCGGTTTTACTACTGACAGGAGCTTTAATAAAGAAGAAACGGACAAAGAAAAAGGAAAGTGGGAGTTCATTAAAATAAAACAGTCACTTTCGCTCCCACTTTACATGCTGTAAACCGTTTATGTGTAAATCTTCTTCAATCTCTTCTTCAAGAGCAAGCTTCTTTAAGATTTGAGCTTCATTAAGTGGAACGGAAATAGGCCCTTCCATATTAACCAGCTCACGGTCAGATAATTTTTCAGCCAGCTTTTCCCAAAACACTTGTTCATCATACGGTTCGATGTATCGGGAAAGCAATGTCGACTCATAGTCAACATTCAAATCCTTATAACCAATTTCCTGGTTTTCCTCAATCAACCCTTCCATACCAGCTTCTTTGTAATAGTGGTACACATGGTCACGAAGCGCTTCAAAGTCCTCATCTAAATCCTGATGTGTTGTATTCGATACCCATCCCCCTAAGAACAGGGTTTCTACAAGCTTCTGGTATTGATCTGGTGTAAATTCTAAACGGACTTTTTTCATCGTGTTAGCCTCCTTTCCTTCATCGTACACAAAATAAACAGCCATGGATAGTATGGCCGCCTTTTATTCAATTAATAAAGACAAAAAAAGATACAGGCAAAATAGCCTGTATCCTATAACGTTTATAGTTTAAGCACGATTATGCGTTTTGCTTTTCCACACTTTCAAAAAGTGATTTTGCTGTTGGAATCCCAGCATCTTTCTCGTAGGCAAATTGAAGCTTTCTAGTAACCTCACCCGGGGTGCCATTTGCAATCTTTTTACCATCGAAATGCGTGACTGGGGTTACCTCAGTCGTACTGCTGGTAATGAACATCTCATCAGCATATTGAATATCTTCGACCCGGAACGCTTCTTCCATAAATGGGATGCCCAGATCATCGCAGAACTGCTCTACCCTCATGCGGACACACCCATGCAGGATATTCTTTTTAGCGGGATGGGTAAAAACTTTCCCGTCTCGCACGAGATAAGCATTTGAAGAACTGCCTTCCGTTACCACACCATCTTTATGAAGGATCGCTTCTATACTTCCATTCTCTTTCGCTTCCTGCTTGGCAAGAACATTCGGCAGCAGATTCAAGCTCTTAATATAACACCAGTCCCAGCGATGGTCTGAATGGGAGATCACCGATCCACCATTCCACATCACTGGCAAGTTTCTTGAAAGCTCTTGGGCATAAGCATAAAAATTAGGCTTCACATCCACCGGGAATGCATGATCCCTGGCAGCTGAACCTCTCGTAATTTGTAAGTAAACCTTGGCATCTTGATCCACCTTGTTTTTTTCTAACAACTGGTGTAATAAATCTTTCAGCTCTTTTTTTGTGAAAGGTATCCTGATTTTTATTGCTTCAACAGAACGAAATAACCGGTCGATGTGTTCTTCCATTAGATAATAATTGCCATCGTATACACGGATTACTTCATAAACCCCGTCACCGAACTGCAATCCTCTTTCTTCGAAGGGATAGTGCAATTCTTCATGATTCAAAAATTCCTTATCTGACAAAATGATCGGTTTGATTGCCATGAACGATCTCTCCTTTACAGTCAATCACTATGTTACTAATATTCTTCCTATAAGTCACTTTTTTATTGAGTTAAAATCATGCGTCTTCCTTCAGTGTGGAAGGCTGGTTCGAAACCATGGTGCCGACATCCATCCCTGCACATAATTTTTGCATCATGCCAGGATAGTCGAAGTTAAATATATGGACTGGAAGCTTGTGGTCTCTCGCCAGCAATAAGGCAGTCTGGTCCATCACTTGAATGTTTTTGATCAGAATATCATCATAATTCAATAATGTATACATTTGGGCGTGTTTATGTTTATTTGGATCTGCAGTGAAGACTCCGTCCACTCCTTGTTTCGCTACCAGAATAGCATCACATTCCAATTCTACTGCACGCTGAACAGCCGGATAATCTGTTGTCACAAACGGTTGGCCATTGCCGCCTGCACAGATGATCAAGTATCCTTTTTCCAAATGATGCATCGCCTTCAGTCGGATGTATGGTTCAGCTACAGCGGAAATCGGCACAGAAGTCATCACTCTGACTTCCCTCTCTGTTTTACTTTTTAATACACCACGTAACATGAGGCTATTGATAACAGTTCCCATCGTGCCGATATTATCCGCCTCTACCCGGTCGATTCCCCAGGCTTCAGCAGTCCTTCCCCGAAAAATATTCCCACCACCAACTACAATTGCTACTTCAATTCCGGCTTCTACAAGGGACAATATTTCATTGGAGATATGCTCTAAATGGGTATGATCAAAATTTTCATTATTGTCTCCCCCGAGCGCTCCACCACTGATTTTCACTAAAACCCGACGGTATCTCATCCTTTTTCCTCCTAACGGCATTAACCAAACATTTCTCTAAAAGTTCATCGTAAAAAAAGAGAGCAAGGACGAATACGCCTATACTCTCACAATAAAAAGGAACGGATTTTCATTTATTGATTCATGATGATGGTTTTCTCTCAGCTGATCCATGAAAATCGCTCCTTACCCTCTTCAAATTTGTTAAATTATTATAGCATATTCAGAACATTTGAAAAGGATAACTTTTTACCCATCATTATTTTATGGTATTACTAGATAAATTAACCTTGAAAAAGATGTAATTCAGAAGCATGTAATAAGGAAAAAGCAACAACTAATAGGTATATTTACCTGTTTTCTATGATAGTATTCTCACAAAAACAGTGAGACATATTTCCTTTTTTCCACTTTTGGTATAATATGAAAATAATCAAGACTCACTGTCTGAGTCTTTGGAATAAACACACAATGGGGTCTGATTATGCACATCGGGAATCGCATTCAAATCATGAGAAATAACCGGAAGCTAACTTTAAAGCAAACCGCAGACACTATTACATCTTCCAGTTACCTGGCTAAAATAGAAGAGGGCAATTATCCCCCCAGGCCGCATGTGTTACAAGCTTTAGAACGGAAGTTCGAAGTATGCCCAGGTTTTTTGACCAATTATGAAACACGGGATGAAGACGCAGAATATATTCTACGCCTGCTTCTTTCCAATATTGTCCTGCACCCGGACAAGGCTAAAGAAGTGATCGATGTTATCGAAGAGAACTACTTCGAATATTTATCACCGATCAGCCTGGAAGCCACTTATTTATGTTTGAAGTGCGCTTATTATTACAAAATCAATGATACTAAAAAAGCCATCGACCTATACGAAAACTTCATCATTCATTATATCGATGAAACAGAATTGCGTTCTTATCCGAAGCTGGTAAGAGAAAGTTTCAACTATATGATGGCGTTGAAAATGTTCTCGGAAAATATGATCAAAGAAAGTACCTATTACATGGAAATGTTTGTAGATTCAGTCGAACAGGGACCAATGAAAGCTGCTGTTATCTATAATATCGCCTTATTATACGGAAAACTCGAGTTACATAGTAAGGCAATACAGTTTGGTTTAAAAGCCAAGTTCATGTTTGAATATACGAAGAAATATGAAATTTTACTATGTAAAACCAATAACTTATTGGCAGCTCAACATATGAAAATAGGACAACATGAAGAAGCATTGCAATATTTAAAACAAGCTTTGATCACTGCTACTAAGTATGAATATAAAGATTTACTAACACTTATTTATCACAATAAGGGATTAATTAATATTGATTTAAAAAAGTATTCAGAAGCCGAGGAATTCCTTCAAAAATCGATTGAGATTGATCTGGAAGAAGGACGAACTCCCTTGTGGAGTGCCTATAGAGCTTTGATTGAAATCTATATTATCAAGGAAGAGAGAGAAAAAGGTCTCCAATTATATAAGACATTACATGAAAATAATGCAACTAATCAACATCCGGCGTATATTACTATTTTATTCACCGACTTTATCTTGAAGTTTTTAGATACCGAAGAATATTTAAAAGAGTTAGATTCAGCTATAGAATATTATGAGAAACAAAGCGAAAATGATCTTCTTTATAGGGCTTTCCGCTCTCTTGGAAACTATCATTTCCAGAAAGCGAATTATAAAGTTTCAAGCATCTATTATCAGAAAGCTTTAAAAATATTAAAGTAAAGGAGTGGAACAAATGAAAAAATTCACTAAAATCTTGAGTGTGCTAGCTTTGGCAGCAGTTTTTGCGTTAGGTTTTGGTAGTAATAACACAACTGACCTTGCCGGAGAAGAGCCAGCTGTTGGCGGTCTTAATTCTATCGAAGTTACTGAATAAACTAATAAAAAGAACAGTTGGTGAAATACCAACTGTTCTTTTTATTTCCTGACCTTTTGCTCCCTCTCTGTATGCCTCCCATTTACAACATGCTTTTCTCCTGGACTATATCCTTATAATGTAACCACGTTTTAAATAAAATCCCGGTTAGTCCTAATGAGAACTTCCGGGATAGCTTTCTCGTGAATCAGCCAATTATGACTCGCTCTTTCGGATAGTGATAATTTTCTTTGATTTCTTTTCCTCTTATGATAAATAGTAAAGAGAAAATCCCGATTCTTCCAATAAACATCAGAAGCATGATCACTGATTTACCACCGGTACTCAGCTCCGGAGTAATTCCCATAGAAAGTCCGGTTGTTCCAAAAGCTGAGCATACTTCAAAAATTATTTCCGTCAAAGTAAATGAATCTTCGATCATGGCCATAGTGATTACTGCAAATGCACAAATCAGTGAGGCAGTCATAATGACTATATAAGAACGTATCACATCAGTCTGCTCAATTTCTCTATCGAAAATTTTAATTGTCGACTTCCCTCTTGCAAATACGTATAAACTCAAAACGGCAATCGCAAATGTTGTGGTACGTACACCACCACCTACACTGCTGGGAGAAGCACCAATAAACATTAGCATGGAAACACCTAATAATGTGCCTGTTGTAAATTCAATGACATCCATGGTAGCGAGTCCCCCATTTCTAGTCGTAACTGATTGAAAAAGGGAATAGAAAAAACTTTCATGCCACGACTTATCCGCAAGGAAATTATTTTGTTCGAAGACCAATAGAAAAATGGTCCCCGCCGCTACCAACAAGAAAAAAGTAGAAGTAGTCAGCTTAGTGTAAAGTGAAAATCGATAATTATCCCCTTTATAAGTCAGAAACTCCTTAACTTCAATTAACACTGGAAAACCGATTGCTCCAAGAATGAGTAATAAAATATTTATAAACTGTACAAAATAGTCATCCGCGAATGGTACAAGAGAACTGCCGGTGATATCAAATCCCGCATTCGTTGTTGCACTCACAGCTGCAAACGCTCCCTGTAAATAGGCTTCCTGCCAGGTAGGGAAATATTGCAAAAAATAAGTACCTAATACTAAAAAGCCGATAAATTCTATGACTAAGATAAGACTTAATATTTGTTTCATTAATTGAACCAAACCTGATAGCGTGGATTGATTCTGGTCTGTCATAATCAGTTGTCTTTCCCGCAGGCCGATACGTTTGCCGAATAGCAGCCAGATGAAGGTACCCAGCGTCATAATCCCAATGCCTCCGAACTGGAGGATGAACATCAAGATAAAGTAGCCGGGAACGCTGAACGTATCTGCTGTTGAAACTACTGTAAGACCAGTAACACTGATGGCACTGATAGCAGTAAACAACGTATCAACAAATGTCAATTCCACCCCAGGACGATGGGTGAATGGCAAACTAAGTAAGACTGTAGCGATGATAACAGCTGATATATAATATAAAACGATCAGTTGTGCGGATGTGAATCGATGTATTCGATCCAGACTTTTCATTTTATGGTGTTTTAATTTCATAGCTACTCACGACTTTCCCAAGGTAATGGATTACGATATTTATTGTCATACACCATACAATAAGGAACAATTTTTATTTTAGCAAGAAAAAATTAATCAGGGCCTTAAAAATAATCAAGTCCCGTTATCTTCCTGCAAACAGTCCCAATAAAAATGCCGCAATGCTTCCGAGGACAGATATACTAAGATAGACGCAAGCTTTGCCGTAATATTGCTTCTGTACCAGCTGGACCAATTCTACACTGAACGTAGAAAAAGTAGTAAAGGCCCCGAAAAACCCTATTCCCACAGATAAGAATAATGGATCTTGATAAGCACTTCCAGGAATGGCACCATAAAACAGACCAAAGAACAGCCCCAGACCGAATGATCCAAGAATGTTTACAATCAGCATGGCTATGGGTATTGGAGGATCCGTAATTCGGTTCATGATGACCAAACCAAGCAGGTACCTGGCCATTGCCCCGAACGCACCACCTGTAGCTACTATAAACACATTCATCTTTCATTCCACCTTATTTCCCAGTACTTTCACTCCACTTTGCTCCCAGTACTAACCCGCCAAAAGCAAGCACTACTCCTCCGAACAATGAGACTACCAAATAGATCAAAGACGCTGTTAAGGATAACTGGCTGCTAAGAGATATCGTATCCGCTGCCAGGGTAGACATCGTTGTAAACCCGCCGCAAAACCCGACACCGATACCAGCACTCACCCATTGTCTTGGATTTCTATGTAAAACCCATCCCGTAAACAGACCGAGCAGCATACTGCCAAAAAGATTTTCTATGACCGTACCTATCGGGAGGCCGGTTGACATGGTCTGGAGATTAATAAAATAACGGCAGAGTGTCCCCAATGCCCCACCAACTCCGATTGCTATCAGATTTTTATACATCAACGATCCACCCTCGTTCAAAACTTATAATTATTTAGTATACCTTATTTTGTCTTTCATAAAAAAATCCTGACGGAAAAGAACCGCCAGGATCATCCATTTTGTTATAAAAACTTTTTCTGCACCTTCTTGCCACTGTAACTGAACAATACTTCTTTCTTTTCGACCACCGTTTCCATGTGAACAGGGCGCCCCCATAGCTGATAAATATACGGGAGGGTCCGTTCCAAATATTCAAGATCCAACTCGACATCTTCATAATGGTGTTTGAGATACAGCTCTCCATTTTTCAGAAAGTCACCGTCGTTGACCGTAATGTATGGAAAGCCGCCGTTCACTCGCATCGTGACCAGCTGATCTCGAACGGCCTGGTAATCTTTATCAGATATCTTGTAGTCCTTCCCCTGCTTCTGGAAAAGATACAGATCTTCCTGACGGCACAAATCCTTTGTCAAATAGTTACGGATGAACGAAATATCCGACTCTATTTCACGGACTTCAAATATCTTCTCCCGACCTGAACCTGGCTCTACCCCATGCTTTTTCATTTCCTCTGTCGGATTATTGTAGGTTTCCTCTATGTTCTCAAAAATTTTCAAGCCCAGATAGTATGGGTTGATCTGTGTTCGGGATGGCTGAACCACTCCTGCATTCAACTTTGCAAACTCTACCGATTCATCACTCGTAAGGTCCATTTCCCTTAAGATTCGCGCGTGCCAGTACGAAGCCCAACCCTCATTCATGATTTTCGTTTCCAACTGCGGCCAGAAGTAAAGCATTTCCTGTCTCATCATAGTCAATATATCGCGCTGCCAAGGTTCCAATTCACGGCTGTACTGCTCGATAAATAATAGTAAATCTTTTTCAGGTCTCGGAGGAAACTTCTTTTTCCTTTTTACTGGTGTTTCTTCTTTCGGCTCGTCTGCAAGCTTCCATAAATCATCATAAGCAGTAGGTTTAGGAGCTGGCTCTTCATCTTCATCTACCTCTTCGACATCCTGCCATGTCCACTCTAACTTAGGACGCACCAAGGAGGGATCAATGTGTTCCTGAATTGCTAAGATGGCATTCAGGAAATCTTCCACTTCCTGCTTGCCATATTTATGCTCATAAGCAGAAATACGCTCAGCAGTTGCTGACATGCTTTCTACCATGTCTCTGTTGGTATTCTGAAACCGCACATTGTTTTTAAAAAAGTCGCAGTGGGCAAGCACATGGGCAACAATAAGTTTATTTTGAATCAGACTGTTGGAATTCAACAAAAATGCATAACACGGATTGGAATTGATCACAAGCTCATAAATCTTGCTTAAGCCTAAGTCATATTGCAGCTTCATTTTATGATACTGCTTTCCAAAGCTCCAATGGGAAAAACGTGTCGGCATCCCATAAGCACCAAATGTATAGATAATATCAGCAGGACAAATTTCATAACGCATCGGGTAAAAATCCAGTCCAAACCCTTCTGCGATTTCAGTAATTTCGCTAATTGCTTTATTCAGCTGCTGTTGGTCCTCAGATCTCAATTAGTTCTCCCCCTTATTGAGTATTACTCTAATGTATGAGTTTCTAGGAAGAATGATGAGCAAGGAATAAACTTTACACATTTACAAAAAATAAGGCCGCATGCTACTATTCAACTGAATGGTTGAATAGTTTGGAGGTGTATCCTTTGGATGCCAGAACATTTAAAGACCGTGTATATGGTGAATTCGCCCGGGTGGGAAAAGTCTTATCAAGCCCCAAACGATTTGAATTGTTAGATTTACTTTCACAATCTCCTAAATCAGTAGAAACACTGGCGCAGGAGAGTAATATGACCATGGCTAATACGTCCAAACATTTACAAACATTGCTCGACGCCCGCCTGGTTGATTACCAAAAAAATAAAAATTATGTCATTTATCACCTGGCCAGCCACAGGGTGGTAGCTGTATTATTTTCTATTAAATCTATTGCCGAAGATCAAATTCCTGAAATTAATCACTTACGCGAGGATGTTATTGTAAAAGGAGATCAATTAGAAACCATTGCACTGGAGGATTGGGTCGACCTTAAGGCAGAGGACAGCCATGTTCTGATAGATGTAAGACCCCATACAGAATTTTCAAGTGGACATATAGACGGGGCGCTATCGATACCTGTCGGGGAATTGCATGAACATTTAAAGAAACTGCCGAAAAATAAAGAAATTATCGCTTACTGCCGAGGCCCTTATTGTGTATATGCTACCCAGGCCGTCGAATTTCTTAAGGAACAAGGGTATCAAGCAGCCCGCTTAGAAGCAGGTTTCCATGAATGGCAGCAATACCAGGCGAATCATAATCATTAATGAAAGCAGCATGCTATTTTTGAGGTGAGTGGATATGGAAGGATCGTTAAATAAAATACAAGTCGGTGTAAAAGAAAATATCGTACAATTTTCCTTACTCGTTCTAATCAACTTTTTTGTCGGTTCGATGGTTGGACTGGAAAGGACAATTCTGCCGATAATCGGCGAAGAACAATTTGGTCTGGCCTCTACGAGTGCCGCTCTTTCCTTCATTGTGAGTTTCGGTTTTTCTAAAGCGATCGTCAATTTCTTTGCTGGAGGACTGGCTGATCGGATTGGAAGAAAATACGTCCTCCTGCTTGGGTGGGGAATCGGTTTAGCTGTCCCCTTGCTCGTCATTTTTGCACATGCCTGGTGGGTCATTATTTTTGCCAACGTTCTACTTGGAATTAATCAGGCATTAACCTGGTCGATGACGGTAAATATGAAAGTGGATCTGGCCAAGCCGACACAGCGCGGATTGGCGGTCGGTTTCAACGAGTTCGCCGGATATATCGGTGTTGCATTGATGGCAGCAGTTTCAGGGTATGTAGCTTCCAGCTATTCATTAAGTCCAGAACCTTTTTTTATAGGAATCGTTACCGTGATCATCGGGTTCATTCTATCTCTATTTTCCAAGAATACAGATAAACATTTAAAAGTCCAGGCTAAAAGTGAAACGCAACAAATGACGGACGCGCTCTCGACAAAAGAAGTATTCAACCGTACGACCTGGAAAAATAAAAACCTGGCAAGCAGCAGTTTTGCGGGTCTCACTACAAACTTGAAAGACGGAATGGCGTGGGGGTTATTTCCGATATTTTTTGCATCTGGCGGTTTATCCGTCGGGCAAATTGGAACGGTCGTAGCTGTTTATCCAGCAGCCTGGGGATTCTTCCAGTTATTCACTGGTGTGTTAAGCGACCGTATCGGTCGAAAATGGCTGATAACTACGGGTATGTGGCTCCAGGCTGTGTCCCTATGGCTCATATTGATGGTCAATAGTCACCCTTTATGGCTGTTAGGAGCACTCCTGTTAGGGATCGGCACAGCGATGGTATATCCGACAATCATGGCATCAATCAGTGATGTCGCTCATCCTGACTGGCGGGCTACTTCGATGGGAGTTTATCGCTTTTGGCGTGACAGCGGCTATGCTTTCGGGGCATTATTAGCCGGACTCATCGCCGATATGCTTGGTGTCAGCTGGTCTATCGCACTGGTTGCATTTATGCCGTTCCTGGCAGGTCTCATTACTGCTTTCCGTATGGACGAAACATTAAAAAAATAAACACCATAAAAGCGTGCAGATTGATTCTGCACGCTTTTGGTTATTACGAAGATAAGTTTTGACTCCAGTCGATCGTCACTTCACCTTCCAGATACTTCTCGGCATCCATGGCTGCCATACAGCCTGTTCCTGCGGCCGTAATTGCCTGGCGATATTTATTGTCCTGGACATCGCCACAAGCGAATAGGCCAGGGATATTGGTATTTGTTGTACCAGGAGTCACCTGGATATATCCGTTTTCATCTGTATCGACTTGTCCCTTGAGAAATTTCGTATTTGGGTTATGGCCAATGGCAATGAAAATCCCATCTGCTTCAATAATTTCCTCTTCACCAGAATCATTATCCTTCACTTTAAGACCGGAAACTTTCATCCCATCAGAAAGTACTTCAACTGGCGTTTTATTAAGAGTCCAAGTAATTTTATCGTTGTTCTTCGCACGGTCCTGCATGATTTTTGAAGCTCGCAGTTCGTGACGACGGTGGACGATGTTAACTTCACTTGCAAATTTGGTCAGGAAGTTGGACTCTTCCATCGCGGAATCACCGCCACCGACAATCAATACTTTTTTATCCCGGAAAAAGAATCCATCACAGGTTGCACAAGTGCTGACCCCTTTCCCCATGTTTTCTTTCTCTCCCGGAATGCCAAGCAGCTTGGCTGAAGCGCCTGTAGAAACAATCAGGGCATCTGCTTCGAGCTCTCCAAGACCATCTACGGAGACCTTGAAAGGCCGGTTTGATGTATCGACCTCTGTCACCCAGCCCCGTTCAAATGTCGCACCGAAACGCTGGGCCTGTTTTTTCATATTATCCATAAGTTCGGGTCCCATGATGCCATCTGGAAATCCTGGATAGTTTTCTACTTCTGTCGTCAATGTCAATTGTCCACCTGGTTCCGGGCCTTCGATGACAAGTGGTTCCATGTTTGCTCTCGCTAAATAGACAGCGGCCGTCAACCCCGCCGGCCCTGTTCCTAAAATGATCGCTTTATGAGCCATTTTTGTTATTCCTCCTAACAGTTCATTCGTTATATGATAGTATACCCAAATGATGTAACCTTTTGCTTATGAAGCATAATTCCTTCCATTATACCTATTAACCAAGCTGGGAATTTTCCAAACATGGTCTCGAAAAACCCGCAACTTGAAATTTTATTTTGGAAAAAACGTGGACCAAGTCCCCGGTTTACGTGTTTCTTATCCTGATTGCCGGCTGACTAATCTCAACAAATTCGCATACACAGCATTCGGTTCGCACATAAAAGCCGAATAAATCGTCAGTCGTGTTTTATCTCCAGGCAGTTTCAACACATTTGCCCACGCTCAACCTATACTATCTTTTTTTCCATTCGTCCACCTCCACCTTAAATGGTCTTATAAGGTATATGCTTATATATGTAATAGTAAATTTTAAAAACAGCGCCCATCTTGGGGCACTGCTTTATTTAATGGTTCGGTTCAAACGTTTTACAGTCTGTTTCTTTACTGTCTTCTGCCGTACTCCCAGCATGACTCACGACATATATTTCTGATGCGCCACACCGGTTTCCCTCTTTATAATAAACACAGTTATTTACTTCACATAACACATCTTGTGCCATTTTGGTCACCTCCCCTACCCATTATTCTGCACTTTTTTCTGCACAGAATGCGTAGCTGGATAACCTATTATTGGCAAAATATAAACCAGGCTGTTTCTGGCAACAGCCTGGTTGTGATTATTCTGCATCCGGGAAGATACGATCGACCATTTCACCAAATTGACGGAAGAATCCTTCAACTGGTTCTCCTCTATCAACATCATTAGCATAGTTTGTAGTCAAGTCGACAAAGTCAGGGTTTGAAGAGACATACACATTATCGATATCTTCATTTTGGTTTTTGACAATATCGGCGATTTTCTTTTTCATTTCATCACTGACGTCCCCGTCTTCGTTTCTGCCGACGTCCATACCATTATTATCATTGCCATTATCACGTACCCCATTGGCATTATTCATCTGATTCCCTAAATCGTTGTTATTACCGTTCGCAGCATTGTTCATGCCATTTTTATCCCCTTTATCTTTACCATCTATCACTACCGCGACATAAGCGTTATTACGCGTCGTCAATACGTTGGCACGATCGACACCTTCTACTTGATCTGTTATGGTCTTTGCTGCTTGTTCGGCCACTTCATAATTAGTATTACGCTTGTTACCGTTATCGCGATCATCACCGTCAGCCATTTCATCTACATTTCTTTCAAAACCTACATTCTCCGGACCATTAAGATTGTCATCGTTTAATGCTCCTTCTTCCGGATCAGCCTGGCAGGCTACTAAAGCAGTTGTCGCAAGAAAGCTGAGAGCAATTGTTTTTATTCTCATTTTTACACTTCCTCCTTCTTTTGGTTAGCATGTAATCTTTGTCGTAGATTATCCTTCCAAAAAAGAGGAGGTTTATGCACGGAAAGCACATAATTACCAAGAATAAACGATTAAATTTTTTATTAGAAAACTTGGCTTGTCGCCATGAACTTATGGAGAAAACCTTAGTACTTTATACTTCAAAAAAGATGAAGGCAAAAGCCTTCATCTGAGGTTAAGATGTCAGTGCCCACCACATGTTCAGGAAAACCATATATACAGTCAACAATGCATTCAAAAACATAAAAACAGGTGGAACTATTTTATACACACTGGTTATTCTTGTGTAAGCTAAGCGGATGAATACAAGTGATGCGATAAAGAAAATATAATATGTAATAAATAAGATCCAATAATTACTCATCGGTTCACTAAGTCCGATTTCGTAGCCGATTGCAAAGATCACCCATACACTCAAAAAGGAGACATTAGCAATCGAAAGCCATTGTTGTTCTCCTGATAACTGGACTATGCCGAAAATTGCTGCAGCGATTGCCAGAACCCCAATCACTTCAGTAAGGATGACCATTACACGTAAAGCAGTATCTGTCCCGGCTACCGTGAAGGTGAACAGCAAAAAGAGACCGAATGCCGCAATCGTCCATATATTGGACAAAAATAGCTGTTCTTTCCTATCCGTGCCAATTAGTAGTTGTTTTGCTCTTTCCATTTCCATGACTGAACCCCCGCTCCTCTCAACATCATTCAAAAATGATTATACCATATTTTTCTTTATGTAAAGACGGTTGCCCCGGAAGAAAATACCGGAGCACCCATCGTTACTTATTATGAGTCTTTTTGGCTTTGGGACCTTTTTTTGAACGATACTCTTTCCCTTTATTCTGGTCGCCGGAAGTGATTTCTTTCCCGAATTCTTCATTCATCTTCCCACCCGGCAATTTACCTGTTCGTCGCGGTGAACTTTGGTTCTTACTTCCTTTGCTGCCATTATGACTGGTCATAGAAGTGCTCCTTTCAATGGATTACCCTTATTTTCTGTCGATAAACCTGTTTCATTCCGTCAAGTGTTGACATTTTTAGTACCAATCGACAGGAAGACTTAAACGTCCTGCGGACATAATAAAGATAACCCTTCGCTTTAGAAAGGGGCGACAAGATGTATTGCACTGACTATGATAAAGCGTTGTATTTTACGCTCTGGGGTCAATGGGATGACTTGCTGATTTTGATGGTGAGGACGCAGGATCAATTTTTATCCAAAAAAATTGAAGTGTTTCTTCACGCTTTTCATTATCCCTCTACTGAACAGCAAGTGCTTGAGTCTCATGAAAGTTTACTTTCCTATATCGATCATGCCATGGCTACTACAGTTCCGGCTATGATGGTTTAAAAAAAGCAGCCGCTATGGCTGCTTTTCAACTTTTATATTTTTTAAACGGCTAAAAACCTATGGCCTTGGATAGGTTTGCGTTAGTGGATGCAAATGCAGTTCGTCAATCAGCATATGTTTAGGAACACCTGCCATATAAACGATTGATTCAGCGATATTTTCCACCTTCAGCCATTCTTCTTTTTCTGGAAGACCCTGTTTACTGTTGGCAAAATAAGTATCGACCATTCCCGGGTTGATTGTTCCTACCCTTATGCCATATTCACGGACTTCCTGAGCGACTGCGCCCATAAAGCCTTGGACGGCATATTTCGTGGACGTATAAAGCGACCCCGCTTCTGGAATCGTATACCTGGATACATCCGAAGCTACGGTAATAATGGTACCAAATTGATTTTTCTTCATGATTGGAAGCACTGCTTTTGTGGCAAGGAACACCCCTTGGACGTTGATGGCAAATGTTTTATTCCATTCCTCTACCGTGACATCTTCCACTTTTTTGAAAGCCCCGATACCAGCATTATTAATAAGAATATCAACTTTCCCATAGGCCTTTTTCGTAGCTTCAACTACACGTTCCACATCATTTTCTTTGCTTATATCAGCGATAAAGGACTGTACGTTCAAATAACCTTCCTGCTTCAGCTCTTCCGCTGTTTCATGGATGTCCTGAGAACTTCCAAGTATCGCGAGTTTTACATCTTTTTCTGCTAATTGACGAGCGACTTCCTTCCCGATACCACGGGAAGCCCCGGTGATTATTGCAACTTGATTTTTCAACATGTTGACTCTTCCTTTCTTTATGTGCGTTCTGGTTTGACAATGGTGTCCAATTTATAGTCCAATTCAAACAAATCTCTTCTCCGGTCATGCAACTGCCTGACCGTACCTGACTTACGCTGACGTCTTAAGATTTCCAGATCGACATCGCCAACGACCACTGTCTCGACATTAGCGTTACATTCCCCCACAATCCCGTCTCTTGCGAATTCAAAATCAGACGGGGTGAAAATGCCGGACTGGGCATACTGGATGTCCATGTTCTCCACTTGAGTAAGGTTTCCTACCGTACCAGCAATGACAGTGTAAACCTGGTTCTCAACCGCGCGGGCCTGGGCACAATAACGCACCCGTAAGTAACCCTGACGGTCATCGGTACAGAAAGGAACGAAGATAATATTCGCACCCTTATCGACAGCATAGCGGGCAAGCTCTGGAAATTGGATATCATAGCAGATCTGGATCGCGATTTTACCGCAATCGGTATCAAAAACTTTGACAGCATCCCCGGGCTGGATGCCCCACCATTTGCGTTCGTTTGGAGTGACATGGATCTTATATTGTTTTTCTATCGTACCATCTCTGCGGAACAAATAGGAAATATTATAAATATGGTCGTCCTCTTCCACAAAATGAGAGCCCCCGATAACATTGACGTTGTATTTTACTGACAGGTGGGTGAACAGCTCAATATAGTCTTCCGTGAATTCTGATAATCTGCGCACAGCTTTTGAGGGAATTTTTTCTTCCAGAAATGACATAAGCTGTGTCGTGAAAATTTCAGGAAAAACAGCAAAATCTGAGCCGAAGTCGGCCGCGACATCGACATAGTATTCACACTGTCTCGCGAATTCTTCAAACGAATCGATGTTCTTCATCATATATTGAATGACCATGATCCGTACTGGATAGCTTGTCTTGAAATGACGTTTGGTCCTGGCACGGTAATCTACATTATTCCATTCCATCAACGTCGCATACTTCGAGGACTGGGTATCATCCGGAAGGTAGTTCGGATTAATCCGCATAATCGTAAATCCGTTCATTACCTGGAATGTCAGGACCGGATCATAGATATTTTTGTTTAGAACTTCCTCTACATACTCCCTGGGTGTAAGCTCCTGTTCATATTTATGATAGTTGGGGATACGACCGCCGATAATGATACTTTTCAAATTCAATTGGCGCGCCAATTCTTTTCGTGCCTCATAGAGACGCCGGCCGATTTTCATCCCGCGAAAATCCGGATGAACCATCACTTCGATTCCGTATAAATTGTAGCCCTCATCATCATGATTAGTGATGTAGCCTTCATCCGTGATATCGTCCCAGGTATGTTTATCATCATATTCATCAAAATTGACAATCAGGCTGGAACAACTTCCGATGATATCGCCATCATATTCCACAACAAACTGCCCTTCTGGGAAGTGACGCAAATGACTTTCCAGATGCTCGCGCTTCCATGGTTCCATATTAGGGAAACAGACGGCCTGTAATCTTAATATTGCATCAATATCTTTATCCTGGAGGTTCCTGACCGCCAGTTTTTTCTCAAATTGAGATAAATCAAGTTTAGACATGCAATTTTATCCTTTCCTGGTAAAGGTTTTTGTCATCCTATAGCTTACTGAAAAAAATATTCGCTTGTCTAGTTTTACCCTTTCACAGGTTTATCGTAACCGCTGCTTATATTGGAATAGATGTCGTTTTAAAGTATAGAATTCAATAAACTAATAAAATTATTAAAAAAGTACAAACTATGGGTAAGGAGGCGATCTTAATGGCTGAACAAGTAGTGGCAGTAAGAAAAAATGGTGACGGAGATATCATTGAACTGAAACTGTCTTCCGGCCAGGTTGTCGATTATAAGCAAGCCCAGCAGATGGCTGATAACGGAGAAATCGAGCATGTCAATACTTTCCGCGGCAGAGATGGAGATAAGCATTTACGGAGTGATGCAGACGGTGACCCGACGAACAATCTTGATAATTTACCAATATTTTAACTGAAAAATAGAGCCTGCGCGAGGTCAGGCTCTTATTTATGTACCACGATTTTCTTGCCGGCATGGATGATATTAGCAAGCTCCCTGCTAAATTCGTTTGCTGGCAAATCTTTCAACTCTCTCTTTTCTCCATTAAAAACGATACTTCCGTTATCCATCAATACCAGCCGTTTACTCAACCGCTCCAGCTCATACCAATCGTGACTGATATAAACCAAGGTCATACCGGCATCATTAAGCTTTTTGAGCCAATCGATAATTTCTACTTTAGCAGCCATGTCAATACCCGCAGTCGGCTCATCCAACAGGCAGATCTCCGGTTTGTGCAACAATCCGATGCATAAGTGAAGCTTCCTCTTCCAGCCCCCGGATAAATCATCCGAACGACGATTCATCACCTCATTCAAACGTAATATTCTTATCATCTCATTCATATAGGTATCATCGATCGTTTGAGCACTCAGTTTACGCCAGGCATTGATTTGCGCTTTAACCCTTAATCCTTCGAACAAAGAGATATCCTGAGGGATATAACCGATACGTTTACGGATTGTTTTAATCTGACTGGAATAGGGTTTTTCTTCAAAAAACAGTGCTCCGCAAGTGGGCTTTTCAATCGTTGCCAGCAATTTCAATAAGGTGGTTTTCCCAGCGCCATTGGGGCCGGTAATACCCACCGATTCCCCTGCCTTAATATCCAATGAAAGGTCATGAAGAATCTGCTTCTGTTTATATCGTTTCTTTAGTTGTTCTGTGCGAATCACATGAATCCCTCCATCCAATTTTGATTGAACAACCAGCCGTGCGGAAGCCATGCGCCAACCCTTAAACCATCAAGGGTTTCTAGAGGAATTCCCCCCAAGAGAAACGAGGCAAGAATAATACCCGCACTGATACTAAAATATACCTGCGGGCTTCTCAGTATCAGGACCATGAGAAACAAAATTGCATGAACCAGGGTCAGGATGACTGTGAATTGCAGCATCCACGGAGTAAGAATTCCCCATTCAACTTGAAAAACACGAACTAACAGCCCGAATACAAAACAAGTGACACTAATCAATAGAACGAGCTGGATCAGGAATGCGGCTCCATAATAATAATATACGTGACCGGTGCTCAATTTTATCCGTTCCAATACACCCGATCTTTTATCTTTGAACCATTGGTTATAGAAGTAAGCAGCCATCCCCATTACATATACAAGCAAAAAGGAAATCACCCCTTGCAGAGATAATGGCAGGGCAGCATCACCCTCTGTATTTACTCCCATTTTCCACTTGAATTCCATTTGGAAAAGCGGGGCAGGCATCCAGTGACTATCTGCCAGCTTATACGTTTTTTCCCAGGATTCATTCCCTTGCCGGGCAGCAACAAATTGGGCAGCTTTACTATTGAGTAACAGCCTTACCGCTTCTGAGGCAATTTTTTCTTTGGCAAAAGCATCAAGCGTTGATGAGTTTGACCGGATCCAGCTGATGATTTCATCTGTTTCTCCAGTTTTTAGCTGTTCCTCAAAACCAGCTTTGATAAGGAACGCAGCTTCTACTTCCCCTGTTTGTACTTGCTGTCTGGCTTCTTCCTTGTTAAGAGTCTTTATATGAAGACGGTCATTTTCCTGTAGTCGATGATAGACAAGTTGCGAAAATTCAGAGTTATCGTCATCGACCCATGCGATAGGAACCTGTGACCCCGATACAGCGACAGAGAGAAAAGGATAAAGTCCCATTATTATCACCAAGGGGAATAAAAATAGAAACAGCAGGCTTTTCCAGCTTAGCAGCATCCGGATGAATTGCAGTCTAAGCTGTGTAACCATGATGTTTCTCCACCTTCCGATTGATTAATTCGCCTGCTAGCGCCAACGCCAGACCGCAGCCAGCCGGAACTAACAGAAAGCCTAAGGATGGCTGCTGCCATCCTTGATAAATATGGGTCCAGGGTAAGACCACAGAAATGTCGCTAAGCCACTGAGGGAGGTAGCTGACAGGAATTAAAATACCGCTTGCCAGCAGGAACGGGAGCGACACTAACACGTACCATAACGACGCATGTCCTTTTCTGTTGTATAAGGAAAGGAAAAAGGCTGCCAATGCAGCTTGAAGAAATGCATGGGCCAGCAGCAGCAAATGAAATCCTTCATCTTGATAAGTCTCCGGTTCATACATACCATATGCTAAAAAGAAAATTTCGTTGGCAATAAACAAGAAAAGCGTGTACAAGGCAATCTGTGTAATATGGATGTGACTTCTTCCCAGATTCATGCTGCGGAGACGATCACGGACACCTCCATGTAAAATCGACTGCCTGGCAGCGATGAACAAACTTAAACCCAGCCACGAACCGAGCATCCAAATAGCCAGGATCCCATGCTTTTCCCAGCCAATGTAAGCTCCACGTTCCACAGTATCCGTCTTGAATAAATCATTTCTATCAAGTGCCTCCAGAGTGAATGTAACGATCACCTGCTGTAATAACCGCTGGCGCTCTCCAGAATGCTCCATAGGCTCGATAACAGAATCATATACTGCGTTTACTCCACTTTGCGCGGCAGATATGTAGCTCGCTGCACTGTCCAGTAATAACCTTAGGACGCCTGATTCCAGCGGCTGCTGGTCATTCAGCCATACTTCGATTGGGGTATTGGTTCCGTTTCGCAAATCCGCGGTGAACTCTGCTGGAATGATGACAGCAGCTGTTCCTTTTCCGGATTCCACCCCCTGCTCAGCTTCATTCCTGTCTGCTTTTTCAAACTCAAGCTGTTGTGCCAGTGTTTCATCATCTTGCAGCTGATTGATCAATGACTTCGTTTCAAAAGTCTGATCCTGGTCGACGATCAGGACAACAATATTTTTATTATTATCTTCCACGAATCCACTCATGGCATAGCCAAGGAAACCAAGCAATAAAAAGGGGCCAATTAAACAAACAATAAGGAGGAACGGCCGTCTGACAGCCGCTCTAATTTCCAGTAATAGCAGCGAGATGCTTTGCACGACCGATCCTCCTATCTTTTCCTATAACCTGCCAATACGGTACAATTTTAAAAGGCTCCCAGTCCTCCAAAGCTTCCAAACATATTTTGATAATAGCTCTGAAGATTCATTTGGACTTCCCTCATTATTTCCTCCATTTCCTGTGGGGAAGTTTCCATGACATTCACTGTTTCGCTATCATCAAGAGAAGGAAATTGCAGGTCATCTGTGAATGCAGTATCTGTATCGATATGGAATTCCACCCTCCCACTTACCGGTCCCATCATTGGATCCTGCATAGCGAAGTCGATGCCCAGATCCATCTTTTGATTCGCTGCAGACCCATCTACTTCTGTCTCTGTATTGAAATAACCACCTAATTCAGGAACAGGGCCACCTGCGAACATTGCCCCTTCCATCCTGACATCGAACGTCATCTCTGTTGTATTATCCTTTATCACAGAAGAAAGATCGGCTCCGATCGTTGAAGGTCCTCCTGCTTCTTTCATAGTAAGAGAAATAGTGTGATCGAATTGAAGTTCTTCCCCACTTTTATTTCCTTTTTCCTTCAATGTGAACGTCACAGTATCTTCTTCCGTAGCAGGTACAAAATTCATTTCCATGGTAGAAGTGTACGTATCATCATTTTCCTCGGAGTAACTGGTATGGATAGCAACTGCTGCTGTCTCAGCTGCTTCTGCATGACCGACTGTGAAATTGACATCCCGATAAACGACCACATCTCCATCAATATAAGCTTCCAGCTTGAATCCATCAGGGAGCTTTAAGTTTTCAACTTCTTTTTTCAATTCCTCGACTGAAGCTTTGCCATCTTCAACATTGCCAGCAGCCATATTCATGTTCATCTGTGCCTCTACTATATCCCAGATACGATCATCATTCTTCAATTTATCAAGCATGACTTTTAAGATTTCTTTCGTTTCGTCTTCCGACAGGGTAAGTGTTATCTTATCAAACTTACCGTCTTCATAAGCTATACCATTTTCCATCTTGAACTGTTCTTTATCTAACTCTTTAATTAAAGCAGTTACATAATCTTTTGCAATTTCATCCATTTCATCCCGTGTCAGTGTTGCAGACTGGTAGTCAGCCAGATTTGGCAGTACTTCCATACCAGCAGCTTCTTCCCCGTATTTCCGTAGAAATTCACCAAATTGATCATTAGGCAACGTGAAATAGCTTTCATATAGAAACGGTACTTTTAACGCGGCATCAGTTTCATTTTGATAAAATTCTGCATTTCCCAGACTTTGTCCCTGTAATAACAGATCAAAGGCCAGGAACGTTTCCTTTGTGCCAGGATCCATCCTCTGCTCTGTCTCGATTTTCGAGGAGGAGACCATTCCTTTGATCATCGGAAGCATGGCACCCAGCGATTGCGCACCATCTTCGAGGTTAAAATCAGCAGTTATGGTCGAGTTACTACGGAAGGCCTTCTCCATCATCTTCTCTTCCAATTGTTCCATCTGTTCGGATTGGCTCTCCAGGAAAGTCATCTGTTTTTCTAATGTATTCTGCTCAGCTGTCAAATAACGTGTCATCGGGTCTTTGTCCTTCAGCATCCCGAAAGCTGTCGCACCGATACCAGCTACGATTATTACCGTTAAAACAATAAACACCCAGCTTTTCATAGCGCCCTTCCCCTTACCTTCACCATTTTTTCTTTGGTTATCCTTCATCGTTCTCCCCCTGATTCCGTTCATAATTTTTGTCACTATAGTCTTACGGACTCACCTGCTGAAAGTTTCAGAAAAATGCTAGATTTTACAAAAAAAGATTTCAGTACGTAAGTATACTATTTTCCAAGAAAAATAGATATATGTATTTGCTTGTCCTATATAATATTTATTCTGAAAGCCTGCTATACATGCAAAAAACCGTGAGACTCGAAGAGCGCTCACGGCTGATAACTCATTTTTTATTTTCTTTTTTTTGCCCGGGCGGCTTTTTGGAGCTTTTATCTTTGTTTTTTTGACCTTTGTTTTTGGCTTTCTTATTTGTTTTATCAGAAGGATGATCGTTTTTATTTTTATCTGCACGCGAAGGAGAATAGTCCTTCTCCTTCTTTTTATGACCAGGTGTTTGCTGTATTCTCTCTTTCACCTTGTCCGGAGGACCATTCCCTTTCGACGGGCTTACTTTTTTATTGGATGAGTTTTTATCCAGCCCTTTCCCCTTGCCTGGTTGTTCACTTCTCTTCTTAACAGGAGTTTCTATTTCCTTCTGTTTTTTCAGCCCAGGAGGTGCTGGATCTGTTACTTTTTCAATTTTAGAAGCTTTATTTTTGGTTTTATTGTTTTCTTTCGTCTCTACTGGTTTGTTGTCTTGCTCATTGTTATAAAAAGATTGGATAACGTCCTTGTCTTCCCCGTCAAGCTGTACTTGGTCAGATGGTGTTCCGGGGCTGGCCGAACTGGAATCAGACAATGTTTCAGCCATATACTGATTAACAGATTGTTTGCTTTTTTTCGCTTTTTCTCTGATCAGATTTGGAACGACGAATGCTGCTACGGTCAAAGCTGTTGCGTGATTACTCACATACGATTCAATTTCTTCGGTAAAATCACTTGCAGCATCATCTTTCAGATAACTGACGCCGACCAATACACTATCAAGATCATTCATCATACCTTTTTGTTCACTGAATTCAATAATTTGCAGAATTACATCGCCTGCAGCTTGATGCTTCCAATCTGATAGGTCATCGAGAAGCTCTCTGGCATCTTCATTATGGGGGGTTATATCCAGTACTTCCCGGTCCTCATTGATTTTCATTTCAATGCTTGGATTGATATCGACATTGACATAAGCATAGGCCTGATTACTGTCAAACCACGAATAAAGCGGGAATAAAGCTATCAGTAATGCTGTTACCATGGCAATGATTCTTAATTGAGCCTGCTGCCTTTTCCACTGGAAAAACACCGCTAAGCCAGTTTTCTCCGGAAGTAATTCAAAACTGGTTTCCATTCCAATTTCCACATCGTTCAGTGGTTTTGCTTTATGAAGGGTACCGAATTCAGTAAGTACGATGGTATAGCCACGGTGGTGTTCCATGACAATCCCTTTTCTCACAACCCCACCCCCTTAATATAGTCTTTGAGGTACACATATTCTTCACTCAAGATGATAACCATGGCTAAAATGAACTTACGATTCCGTTCCAGCGTTTTTTTACTGACGTCCACACGGTCGACGAGATCCTTGATCGGCAGTCTGCCTTTTTTCAATACTTTTTCTCTCAATGCCTCATCTTCATATATCAGCCTCGCTACCCGTATTGCTGACTCACGGGCATCACGATGCTGGGGAGACACATCAGTAAGTTCCTTGAAAGAAAGCTTGTACTGCTTCAGTTTAATTTGGAAATCCTTGATTTCTTCCCGTCTGTACCATGATTCTGTCTGACGTTCATACTGCTCTTTAGCCGCTGTGATTTCAGATGGGTTCTCCATCTGTTCATCATTTTCATAATCCTCATCGAGGGATGCAGCCATCAAATGACGCTGTTCGTTCCGGATAAAATCGATCACCTTACGCTTGATGACCAGCCGCGCAAAGGAAAGGAACGAGCTTCCTCGAGCTGAAGAAAAAGAATCGATTGCTTCGTTAAAAGCCATTAAACCGATACTGAATTCATCATCTCTATTTTGGTCAATGTACCGTTTACATACTTCAGAAACATTTTTGGCGATAAAAGGTTGATATTGCTTCAAAAGGTGATTACGAATTTCTTCGTCTCCCGCTTGTGCTAATGTCACTTGCTCATTAAGGGAGGTGTCAGTTTTCTTGTAAAACAGACTCCTGATCAACCTTTACCACCTCCAGCTATTAAGAAATTTCGGGAAAGTTTTTCATTTTATGGGTGTTACCATTAAAAAACTTTTCAATTATGTTACAAATATATTTCAACCAACCTTATTTCTGAAGTATAACCTAACTATATTAAGGGAACCTATGATTTTTTTAATGTTCAACGTGACTATCTTATCGAATAATAGAATCAGTATCTAGCACAGGTTGTTTACATTTTATTAAATGATGATTGCAAAAGATAGTACTTTTCGCATCTGGACAGTTATTAAATAAGAAAAAGGCCCCACCATATGGCAGGACCTTCGAATATTTGGTTATTGCTTCCAATAAGGTTCTTTGCGGTATTTTCTGTAGACCTCTTCCTCCAGCTCTTGAGTGACTTCCTGTTCCTTTTTATAATTCGGACCGTCTTCTATTGTTTCTAATTTCAAATCGATATAGAAATCATTGTCTACCCAATCTACAGATTGCAGCCAGTCTGGTGAGAGCAATACTCTTTCATTTGTTGACCACTCACTGGTATCAACGATGAAATATCTTATTTTCCATGTCGTATCATCAATGATTATATCTTTGATATAACCGATTTTGCCATTATCCCCATGCACTATCCCATGTTGAAACTCACCTTTTATGTTTTCAATACTTCGCAGCTTATGGTTGCTGCCGTGGACGTTATCATTGATTGGCGGCTCTTCTGTACTCACCGGTTCAGCGGCCCTGACCGGCTCCTCCATAGGATCAAGGGGCGTAAGATATCCTCCCCAGAGAAACTCTCCACTCCAATATTGTTTCCACCCAAAGGTATCCGATAATTCAACTTCTTTATCATAGGAAAATTCCTGTTTCTCCTCGAGGGTTGCATTATCCCGGATATCCTCTTTCTTATCCTTAACGTGAACGACTTGTTCTTCTGTGTTTACCATCTCCACTCCAGATGGAGAAACTACCACTTTTTTTCCTGGCAGCCACTTTCTTGTGTCAGCAACTAAATAGCGAATCGTCCATTTATTATCATCGAAATATAAATCTTTCACCTTCCCCAGCTCTCCATCCACAGCCTGGATATTATAGTTTTCTAACGTGCTTGCAAGGTATAGCATGTTTGATCACTCCTTTAGTCAGACTACCTGTTTACAAGTCATTTCCCGTAACAGGAAAAGGTAAAACAAGAAGCTGGTAAGTTATCCGCTTTGGTTTATTTGACTTAAAGAACAGGTATAAACAAAGTAGGAAGGCTGACGAAAGGAGGTAAAAAGTTGAAAGCTGTGCTTTTGAATACAACATTAAAACGAGGAACAGATGCAAGTGAAACAGAACAGCTGCTTCATGAGGCAACCAAAATATTACGAAAAGAGCAGATTGATACCAATCGAATTCACTTACGAGATTTTCATATTTCCTTTGGGATAACTGATCGTTTAGACGGCGATGATGATTGGCCGTTCATATTCGATAAAATTAAAGAAGCTGACATTGTAATTATCGGAACCCCTATTTCCATGGGGGAAAAAAGCAGTATCGCCAGTTTAATATTGGAACGTCTTCAAGGTTATCAAGAGTTAAAAAACAAAAAGGGGCAATCCCTTTTTTATAATAAAGTCGGGGGAGTGGTAGTAGCTGGCGCTAAAGAGGACGGAGGCCGCACTGCTGCCCAGTCAATATTCTACCAGCTCTCTATGATAGGATTTACTATCCCTCCTCATGCCCACGCGACGTATGAAGGGAGAATAGATGCCCGCCAAGAGGAAGCGGTAGATATATCAAGAGATGGTAAAGCACTGAATAATATTGAAAGAATGACGTATAATTTGATTCATTTTGCTGAACTCTTCAAATTTCATCCCATTCCTACCCTTGGAAACGTCCTGGATTCGTAATTTTATTTCTTCTTTCCTTTCAAAGAAAAGGTGTCCTCTGACTGATAGATGTAATTAAGTCGAGTATAAAGCCACAAAGGTTTTATACTCGATTTTTTTGATGGCGTAGTATGAATAATTTCAGAAGATGAAGTACTTATTCAACAAAAGGGCCGGATTATGGAAGACTCAGTTTCAAAGTAATTCGGGTTCGTTACCGAGACAGGGGAAAGGGTGGCTGGGAAACGATTCGCTTTCCTGTGGGGGAGGCTGGCAAGCCTCCTCGGTCGTTTCACGACCTGTGGGGTCTCGCCTAGCCCCTTCTCCCACGGGAGGGAGTCTCACCGTTTCCCCGCCACCTTATCCATATTTTGACGAACGAACCCTACGTTGTAAGAAAATATCTTCCACATTTTCTGCATGAAAAGGCCTAGTGATTCAGGAAATAAGCCCTCTTTGTAACTGTTATAATGTTGATTCTGCTTGCAGGTGTTTCCGTTTTTCTCATAAACGTAAGGAGGGCCGGGAAATTGCGAAACTCCAATGGGAAAATAGTACATGGTGAGATCCCGCAAGGCGAAGCCTGAGGAAGCTCACCGTACGCCCATGGAAAGCGAGTGATTTCCCGGCCCTCCAAACGCCCATCACCATAACGGAAACAGTTTCTCTCGAAACTGAGTCTTCATTTAAAGGTAGCTTTAATCTAAAAGCCCTCAGAGCGATTAGCTCTGAGGGCTTTTAAAGATTACCGGTGTATAAGTGAAGTCTCAGGAAAAACTAAGGATACTTATTATGGAAATAATCAATCGGAATGGCAAGGCCGACTTTTCCATGCTCCTCATGCTTTAATGTAGCAAACACCACGCCAATCACTTCGCTCTCCTCATTGATAACCGGACTGCCGCTGTTTCCTTTATAAATAGGCGCATCCAGCATCATGACCGGCTGATCCCAACCTTCAAGCGTAGTGTAGCCGATGATCGTCCCCTGATTGGCAATTCCTGTGAATTTCAATGGGTTCCCTATAAAATAAAAGTGTTCTTCCGATTCAAACGTCGTCTTTTCAGCCAGGTTCAAATGGGGGAGGGATTTTCCTTCCACCTTAAGGACAGCCAGGTCGACTTCAGGATAAGCCGCTTTTACTTCTGCATGAAACAAACCTTCCTCCCGAAAAGCGACCGAAATCCGTTTCTCGTCTTCAATCACATGATGATTCGTGATGATCGTTCCATCAGCTGTGACCGCAAAACCGGTCCCTTTGCTTTGGCCCGCTTTTACGACTACAACTGCTTCTTGATACTCATCAATAACAGGATTGGCAGACAGTTTAGCAGAAGTAACCAGAAAGTCGATAGCGGCTATTGAATAAGTCTGAGGTATGACTGCAGCTAAATTCAACACCATTACGATAGCGACAAGCCAAAATGCCCACTTCGGAAAAGGGCGTTTTGGCTCTTTCTTTTCTTCCTGGGCATGAGCAATCGCCTTTCTCCTTTCCTCCTGGACCAGCTCATACATTTCCTCATCATCAATTTCTTCATATAAGTCTTCATCAATGATATCCTGTTTTTGCTCATCATTTTCCATGAAAAAGCCACCTCATTAACAAAATCAGCGTGCTTACATAGCGGTCGCTTTCAGTTTACCCTGCTGCATTTGATACATTTGATAATAAAGACCTTTTTCAGTTATCAATTGCGCATGGGTCCCTTTCTCTTCCATTGTACCATGATGAAGTACAAAAATTTGATCTGCTTGCTGAATCGTAGACAAGCGGTGGGCGATCACCAATGTTGTCCTTCCTTGCTTAAGCACTTGAAGGGCATCCTGGATGAGCTTTTCTGTTTCAGTATCGATATTAGAAGTCGCTTCATCCAAAATAAGAATTGCAGGGTCGAAGGCAAGTGCCCTCGCAAAAGAAATCAACTGCCTTTCTCCCATGGAAAGAGAACTTCCCTTCTCCTTGACTGGTTCATCGTATTGGTTCGGCAGTTTCTCAACAAAACGGTCGGCTCCTACCGCTTTCAATGCATCAATCGCCATTTCCCGGGAAATATTGGGGTCATTCATCGTAACATTCGACAAAATCGTTCCGGTGAAAATGAATGGATCCTGAAGGACGATCCCCATATGACTGCGCACCTGCTGTCTGGACCACTGTTTCGTGTCTTGCCCATCAATAGTGATTCTGCCTTTTTGCGGGTCGTAAAACCGAAAAAGCAGATTCATGATGGAGCTCTTCCCGGAACCTGTATGCCCTACAAAGGCAGCTGTCTGGCCAGCTCTCACTTCAAAATCAATATCCTTAAGGATATAATCATCTTTTTCATATGCAAAAGAAACATGGTCAAACCGTACATTCCCCTGATAACGAGGGACTTTTGCTACTCCAACGTTTTCGCCATCTTCTTCCATCAACTCAAACACCCGGCCTGCCGATACCCGCGCTTGTTCCAATTGCGGCAGTTGATTTACCAGATCATTGACAGGCTGGAACAGACGTGTCAGGTAATCGACAAAGGCATAAAGCACTCCCACAGTTATCACTCCCTCAGCCCCCATCGACTGGGAACCGAAATACCAGATAAATGCCACAAAAGCGAAGTTTCGTAATACATTGACAAGATTATGGGAGGTCAAAGCACTTAAACGGATTAACTTCTGCTGATAAGTGAAATGTTTACGATTCAATGCTTCAAATTCTTCCAAGGTCTGCTTTTGCTTTCGGAAAGCCTGTATTATGGACATTCCGTGTATCGCCTCATTTATATTCCCGTTCATATCGCTTACAGTAGCACGGACTACCTTGTTATATTTGCCTCCGTAATATTTGTACACGCGCATCCATACCGCTATAATCGGCAGTAGCAGCAAACAAAGAATTGCCAGTTTGATATCGAGTAAAATCAGGGCAATATAGATACCACTCATATAAACGATACTCGTAACAAAGGTAGCCAATACCCTGACATAAAGCTCACGTATCGCTTCGGTATCATTGGTCACCCTGGCAACCACTTTTCCTGCTGGCTGATTGATGAAATAATTAATCGGCAATCGCTGTATGTGTCCAAACACATCTTCCCTCATCTGCTGAATGATCCGATTGGAAGTCTTTTGTAATAAAAATGTGTTAACAAACTGAAAAACAGCTGCCACCAAAAGCAATCCAATATACAAACCTAACAGCCTGTATATCGCCGGGCGCTCTGGAGCGAAAAAACTATATAACTCCTGTAATGACAGTTTTTCTGCGTTTGCCGATACTTCACCTTCAGGCGTATCGATTATCAGCGTATCGCCTCTGATTTGCCTTCTTCCTGATGTCGGTACCTCCTGAGTGACAAAATAGTAGCTCGCACCTACCTGCAGTACTGTCGCCCTGTCACCTGTTTCATCACTGCTATCCAACCGGTCTTCCCGTTTATAAAAACCCCCCTGGTAGAAAACAGTATATTCATCCTTATTCTCCACCTGGTACCATGTCGCTTCGATGCCGACGACATGGTTATCGATGAGACGTTTTGCGATGAAAGGTCCGGTCAATTCCAGCGCTACCGCAATGACCAGGCATAGCAGGCCAATCATAATAGGCTTGCGGAACTTCCAGGCATATTGCAATAATTGTTTTTCGGTTGAGCGTTTCATTACGATACCGCCCCCTTCTCATCTAATTGCTGCATCTCAAACTGGGTTTGATACCAGCCGTCAGTCTCCATCAACTGATCGTGTGTCCCTTCTTCGACAATCCTGCCCTCTTCCAACACGATGATATGATCAGCGTGTGTAACAGCTGACAGCCTGTGCGCAGCAATCATAGTCGTTTTTCCTGTTCGTTCCTGCCTCAAATGCTGGATGATGTTCGCTTCTGTTTTTCCATCGACCGCTGACATGGCATCGTCTAAAATCAATACCTCCGGATCCATAATGAATGCTCTGGCAATCGCTACACGCTGCTTTTGCCCGCCTGATAACGTGACACCGCTTTCTCCGACCTTTGTATCCAGCCCTTCGGAAAGGTTTTTGATATCATCGATAAAATGAGCGAGCTCCATGACCCGGAAGATTTCTTCATCACTGGCATTCTCTTTACCAAACTGGATATTTTCCCTTACTGTTTTTGAAAATAAAACCTGCTCCTGGGGTACATATCCGATCCAGGATCGTGTCTTTTCAAGCGCAAAATTGGAGATGGGGATACCTGAAATCGTCAAAGACCCTTGCATACCCGGGTACTCTCTGAGCAGTTGCCGGAATAACGTGGTTTTACCTGCCCCTGTTTTTCCTACGACACCGATGGTCTGACCGCGTTCTATTTTCAATTCAATTTTCTGCAGCCTGGGTAAATCGGTGTCAGGATAAGTGAAGGTTACACCTTCAAAAAAGATGGTCCCTGGCTTTTTCAAACTTGCCGGATGTTTCGGATCTTCCACATCTGCTTTATAATCCAGCGTTTCATTGACGCGGTCCAAAGAAGCATTTCCTCGCTGCATGACATTGATCAGCTCACCTACTGCAAACATCGGCCAGATCAACATACCGAGGTAGACGTTGAAGGACACTAACTCCCCGAGCGTCATTACATTTTGAAATACAAGAGAGGTCCCATATCCGAGTCCGATCGTATAAGAAATACCCACTAATATGGTGATTGTCGGCTCAAACATAGCATCTACTTTAGCAACTTCGACATTCTTGTGGTAGACATCCTCTGTCATGGTTTTGAATCGTTTTTCATCCTGCTTTTCCTGGACAAAGGCTCGGATTACTCTTACTCCTTTGACTGATTCAAGGACATCATCATTCATATCGCCAAAGGCTTTCTGTGCTTCCGTGAAACGTTCATGGATAACTTTACCGTATCGATTCATGACGAATGCCATAATCGGCAGTGGCAATAGAGCAGCCAAGGTCAGCTTCCAGCTGATAGTGAATCCCATGACCGCAATCAGCAGCATCATGAAAATCGTGGAATCAACTAAGGTTAAAATTCCAAATCCAGCTGTCATATTCAACGCCTTTAAATCATTAGTGGACCTTGCCATCAAATCACCGGTCCGAAATTTGCCGAAAAAACCTGGTGTCATTTTCAAAAAATGATTCATCAATTTGGAGCGCATGGTCTGCTCCATCATGATTGCCCCGCCAAATAAGGTGTAATCCCATAGAAATGAAATCGTATAACTGGCTATGATCACACCGCCATAAATCAGTAGAATTTCCATGAGACGGTCGGAGGTAAGGGCGTTGAACTGAATGTCATCGATTGCCATCCCAACTAATTTGGGGGGGATGATATCTACTATACTTGCAATGATTAAGGCAATAATTGCAAAGGTATATCGTTTCCAATGTAATTTAAAAAACCATCCTAATTTACTGAAAACACCAAACATAATCTACTCACTTCCCTTCTGCAATTCTTACTATCCACTGTCTTTCCAATCTTCAAGTACTTGCTTCAAACGCTTACAAATTTCCATCGTTACTCCTCCTCCAAAAGTTTATATTTATATCAAGCAGCCAATAAAGCTGCCTAATAACGACAAAAGGGCATACGCTCGTGACGTATGCCCTTACCTTAATGCATTAGAAAAACCAGACTGATCGCCAGGAGTTATGGCGAAAGCCTAAGTGTTTCTAATACTTTAACGTTAAATTCTTAAAGCACAAAATGACCACGAAGCTATTCGTGGCCTATTTTCCCTATGTTCAAATAAAAACCAGTCCTGCTTTTAATCAGGTATTTTCCGGCCACGTAAAATATGAAATTGTAAATCGAGCGACTTGCACGTTTACTACCTGTTGCTTATTCATTGTCGTGGCCTCCTTTAATCGTAATGATTATATATTATATAGTTTTCAAAATATTAAATCAATACTTTGGTTGGAATTTTTTTGCAAAAAAATTCGCCAGCATTGTCTATTTTAGATTCCTTGTCCAAATAATATTGTCAATGCTAATACTAAAACAAGCAAAACGACAAATACGATTGACAACGGACGTGATACATTCGCTTTCTGTACTTCTTCCCATCTGACAGGACGGATACCAGCAATAGAAAAAATGGTGACGGCTGCTAATAAGATGGAAGAAATATTAAGCATCAGCAGTACGAATGCCCCGAAAGCATTTGTCCAAAGCGCCCCTCCTAGCGAAATCCCAAGCGCAATCGTAGGTGGGAGCAGTGCTACAGCAACCATTACTCCGACGAGGTTACCAGATAAACGATTTAAAAACGCGAGTGCTCCGGCAGCACCTGATGCAATTCCCAGAAATATATCTGCAATTGCTACCTCGGTACGGTCCCAGTACTGATCCGTTTTCAAACCTGCATCAAACATAGACCCCAGTCCGACTGAAATGATGATGATGATCAGAATACCAAAAACCGAAGCCCGGAATGCCTTCCAAAGTCTTTTGTAGTCCCCAAGAATCGAGGTAAAAGCGATGGCAATCACCGGGCCTATCATGGGAGCGATCACCATCGCACCAATGACGACAGCTTCACTATTTTTAATAAAACCGACAGTGGCAACAATCGCAGATAAAAAAATCATCAACGTATAATTGAGAGTGATGTTACTGCTTTTTTCCACATTGCTGATTAGCTCATGACGGCTTGCCCGCAGCAGCAACTCATCATTTTCTTCCTTTTCTTCCTTATCATTACCCTCTGTTTCTTCTTTTTTATTGACAGTATCTTTTGAAAAGTAGGCTCGTACCGGAAATAGCATTGTTTCGAAGTCGTCGACCACACCGGCTACTCCCTCCAGATAATCCAATACATCTTCCACATCTTTCGTGGAAACTAATATCCGGACCAACTTTCGGTACTCAGATTCATTAGAAATCCAAAGCGATTGCGAATCGAACTCCTTCAATTTCTCATAGATCGATTCAAATCGATTATTGGGAATATAAACTTCTACCAACTGCATTTCCATAAGCGTTGTCTCCTGTCATGACGCAGTGTCCCCGCTTAAATCTTTATTTATTACACCGAAATACCTGCAAATTTTGAGGTTTTTCGATACAATAAAACTAATCTTTTTAGGAGGGATTACATGTACTTGGATGAAATATTAGATTATAACCGTACTTTTGTAGAAGAAAAGCAATACTTAGACTATCAGACAGACAAGTTCCCAGATAAAAAACTGGCCATTTTAAGCTGCATGGACACAAGATTGGTGGAGTTGCTTCCCCGTGCTTTGAATATTAAAAACGGGGACGTGAAAATGGTCAAAAATGCTGGTGCCATTGTTACCCACCCTTTTGACAGCGTAGTGCGGAGCCTGTTTGTCGCTGCTTATGAACTGAAAGCCGATGAAATCATGGTTATTGGACACCATGGCTGCGGGATGAAAAACTTCGATGGTGAAAGTACGATTTCTAAAATGAAAGATCAAGGTATCAGTGATGAGACCTTAAAGACACTTGATTATGCCGGTGTCAACGTAAATAACTGGCTTCAGGGTTTCGAGAGCGTCGAGGAATCTGTCAAAAACAGTGTTGAGATTCTACGCAATCACCCATTGCTGCCTCAGAACACCCCCGTCCATGGACTTGTTATCGACCCAGAGACAGGGAAGCTTGACCTAGTGACAAAGGGATACCAGGAATAATTCAACAGAAAGCTGTCCATCAAGGGGCAGCTTTTTTTGTCGTGAAACTGACATTTGCATTGGCAGAAAATCAACTCCATAAAAAGCTGCCTCTAAATCACAACTATGCTACGCATTCTTTTTTGTTTTGCTTTTCGCTGTAGAGGTTTTCTTTGAAGTACTTTTTTTGGCTGTACTGCTTTTTTTGGCTGTGGATTTTTTTTTGGTTGTTTTTCCACCGCTTTTATTCGCTTTGTCGAGCGATGCCTGCAAAGCGTCCATCAAGTTTGTCACATTATCAGGGGTTTTCTTTTCTTTAGCAGTCGCAATATGTTTTTCTCCGTTTTTCTTTTCTTCAATAAGTTCAAGCAGTGCATTACGGTAATCATCCTGGTACTTTTCTGGATCGAATTCCGATGTCAATTGATCTATCAGCATTTTGGCTGTATCCAACTCTTTTTTGACGGTCTCCCCTTTTTCAGGCACATTCGGTACATCGACAGTGGCACGAACTTCATCAGGGTAATGGATGGTTTCCATGACAAGCGTGTTTTCGTAAACACGGATAACTGCCAGCTGCTCTTTGGAGCGTATCAGAATTTTAGCGACCCCTATTTTGCCTGTATCCTGCAACGCTTCCCGCAACAGGACATACGCCTTCGAACCACCTTCATTCGGGGATAAAAAGTAACTTTTTTCAAAATAAATCGGATCGATTTCTTCCAGGCTGACAAAATCAACAATTTCAACGGCTTTATCGGTATTTTCCTTTTTCAATTCTTCCAATTCGTCTTCATCGATCAAGACGAATTTATTCTTCGCATATTCGTAACCCTTGACGATTTCATCTTGTTCCACTTCGCGGTCACATACCGGACAGACCTTTTCATATTTGATTGGAGACTGGCATTCCTTATGAAGCTGGCGCATCTTTACATCCTTATTTTCAGTCGCAGCATGCAGTTTCACCGGGATGTTAACCAGACCGAAACTGATCGTCCCTTTCCACATCGTGTGCATTTCGTCACCTTCTTTTTCATTAGTTTGAGCTTTCAGCGAAGATTTATGTTTAGCATTTTATCTGATTGCCAAACTAACGCTAAAGGTGGTGTCGCTATGAAGCATAAGACCATGCAGCCAGTGCTTGACGCTGAATTGCCTGACGGTAAAAATTGGGTGTACGAAGTGAAATACGATGGTTTTCGCTGCCTAGTCAAGTGGGAGTATGGCAATGTGGAATTAATCAGCCGGAATGGAAAATCACTGACCAAACAGTTCCCCGAGGTGATAGAATTTTTTCACAACCATTCCGAACCGTTAGAGGATTATCTGCCGCTGGTGCTGGATGGTGAATTGAGCGTTTTGAACACCTTGTATCAGAGCGACTTCTATACCTTGCAGACACGCTCACGCATGAGCAATAAAGCGCGTATCCAACAGCAAGGAGAACAACGGCCAGCTCACTTCCTCGCCTTTGATATCATCGAGTGGAAAGGGAAGAAATCGACTTCCACTTATACTTCACGAAAAAAGCAGCTAGAGCAATTGTTCAAGCTCCTGGACCTGCCCCTTGCCATCCGGTTTTCCAGGCCGCTTGGCTATGTTGAGGCTGTAAAAAGAAAGTCCGTGATTAAGCAACGTGTCGATGACCATCTTGCTGAAGGGATAGTGGCAAAGCTCACCACTGCCCGCTATGAAGCAGGAAAAAATGAAAAGTGGAAAAAAGTCAAGAATTGGCGGACCATCACAGGAATAGTTACTGGCTACCAACAGCAAAACGATTATTTTGACATCTCTGTTTATGATGAAGAAAAAAATCTGCTTACAATCGGAAAATGTAAGCATGGATTGGACCAGAACGATAAGGAAACACTGGTTAAGGCAGTAAAAGAGCGGGGTACCAGAGAGGGTGATTACTTCCAGGTATCTCCTGCTATTTGTATGGGGATCCACTGCCTTGGTTTCCATGGAAACGAATTGAGAGAGCCTGTATTTACTGACTTCCGTTTGGACGTCTCACCGGAGGCCTGCACCATTTCCCAGCTGGACTGGCAACTAGGCATGCCGCCTGAAGAAGTTTCCTATACCAACCTGGATAAACATTTATACCCGGAATTAGAACTCTCCAAAGCAGAACTGATTGGTTATTTGCGCAGAATCTATCCATATATGAAGCCTTTTTTGGAGGACAGAAAATTGACCGTCATCCGTTATCCTGACGGAATAAATAAGGAAGCATTTTTTCAAAAAAACCTGCCCGCCTACGCTCCTGATCTGTTTGAGAAAAACGAGGAAGAAAGCCAATTTATTTCAAGCGCTGCACACCTTGCCTGGTTTGGCAATCAGGCAGCAATCGAATATCATATTCCTTTTCAAAAACAAAACAGTGACTTTCCGGCAGAGATCGTATTTGATCTCGATCCCCCGGACGAAAATGGTTTCCACCTCGCTGTCCAGGCAGCTAAGCACCTATATGCGATTTTCCAGGAACTCCAGGTTTATGTTTTTGTGAAAACCTCTGGTGGCAAAGGGTTGCAAGTCTACCTGCCGCTTCCAGACAAGTCTTTAAGCTATGAGCAGACAAGCCGCTTTACAGAATTAATTGCTAACACACTGGTAGATTACCAGCCGGATCTGTTTACCACAGAACGATTAAAAAAGAATCGTAAAGGAAGATTGTACGTAGACCATGTCCAGCATGGACCGGGAAAAACCATCATTGCTCCTTATTCCCCGCGGGGAAATGCATTAGCAAGTGTCTCCACTCCGTTATATTGGGAAGAACTTGATTCATTGGAAGACCCAAAGATATTTACCATCCGTAACACCTTCCAGCGTTTGCAGGAGAAAGGATGTCCGTTCCGTCTAATGGAAGAAACCAAAGAAATTCAGCCCATTAATAATATGAAAAAGTGGCTCTAACCCTCATGAAAAAGGGAATTATCAAGAAACATTCCCATTTCCCAGCCAACTTCTCCGTTATCTTGTCTTAATTTAGAGTTGTTAACCAAAGCTTTTCCCTCGGATAGGACAACCTGTCTAGGGGATTGCTTGTTTCACTGGACAAGCCTGCTATGGACAAACGTACATTTATTATTTTGATAGAGACAAACTCCCATGCACTCCTGTATCCCCGACATATTCTATTAATACCTTCGGGCAAAACAAATCAAGGAGTGAAATGAATGAGTTGTAAATGCAAAAAAGACAACTGCGTGTGCAGAAAAGTAAGAAGGATCGCTGAAGTCCAAGACGAAGTCGCCAACAATGACTGTTGCAGAAGCGGATCTTGCGAAATGTCCATCAGGGATCTGGTATCCCCTACCGGCAACGGAAACGGCAACGATACGATTCCTTTTATGCTGCTGTGCGGCTGCGAAAATACTTTCGCTGGACTGCTTCCTTACTTCGCGTGGGGAGTGCGCAGAGAGAACGACTGTTTCGGTCCGGTTCCTTCCCCCTTCTTCCGAGTGAAGAAGTTCAAAGAAGATGATGATTGCTGCGCTATTCTGGAATTGCTTTTTCCTAGTCTTTGTGATGAGACACCAGATTCGATCTGTGACCTCTTCCTATTTGATGGATGGTTCAGCACGGGTATATGCGTTGAAGTAGACCTTAGCTGCTTTACCGGTATCACTTGCTTCCCGCCAACTACTACTATGAGTGCTAACTCTGCACAAATGGCAGCAGGGCTGAAAGCAGTGAACGCGCTTCGCGCTGATAAGAATGCTATGCTTGGATTGGCAAATCAATAATAATCAGTTATTCCCCTTTCTGATTATGATATAAAAACGACCTTATCCCGTTCAGATAAGGTCGTTCTTTTTTATGTGACTTCCGTTCAACCCTGCCAGCTTTTGTAGGCTGACCACCGCGATCCCCTTCCTTAGGCATGTCTGCATCGTCTGTTATGGTTTCCGACAACCTCTCCTGTAACATGAAATATACGTGGTATGAATGCATTGCAAATGAATTTATTACTTCTGTCACTCATAGATATGTTATAAGAACAACATTCTCCTGCTCCAAAAATCACATTTTTTAGACAGGTTGTGGTATGGGTGGACTGGATAGCTGCTTTTTGGGAAGCAAATAGGAATAATATCGTCGTGTCGTTTATAAGTGGTCTAGTGTTTTTCATTCTGGGACCAATTGGTTTATGGTTTTCTGGGAAAAAAGTAAAAAAAGAAAGAATTAATAAAGCAAAAGATACATTGCTTGATATTCTTGAAGGAATGTTAGTCAGTGAAGAAAAAGTTTCTCACAATAAATTAATTATGATATTCAGATCGGTGGAAAGGGATCTCAATGTTGATCTAGAAGCGAATTATGACCTGGAAAACTTATTCGGTGACCTTGTCCTCCGTTTTGAAAGAAGCAAACATTTAGACGCAAGTCAAAAAGACAACTACTTTGAAAAAATCGTCAACATGGAAGCTGAACTGACAACCGGCAAAAATGGCAGCAACAGTACCCAAAGTATTCCGAAAGCCTACTCCAAAGTTTTAAATGAATTAAGAGAAGCCAATAGCAGGAATGAGCAGCAGGCCATTGAACAATTATTAGATGATCTGGAACATAAATTAAATAACAGGGATTCTATGCTGGGCTCCAACATGTTGTTTCTCAGAAAACCGAAAATCTTACTGTTGACCCTGTTTATATATGTTTTGTTCCTTATCATCATTTTCACCTTAATCTCATTCGTTGACGGCAAACTGCCCATATAGATAGCGAACAAAGTGTCGTTCAAACTTAATTGCTCCTATGCTGATTGCCTATCCCTTTCCAATCTATCAAATATTCATGCATGACCCGCCTGGTTCATTATCTTATCGGAGCTGGTAGAGAGAAATGCAGAAAGAAACATTATTAAAAAAACTTGGCTTGTCACCAAGTCTTTATGGTGAAATCCTAAGTGTTTCTTATACTTTAATCCTTAAACAAAGTTAAACTCTTTTAAAGTACAAAAAGGCATGGACATATACTGCCCATGCCTTTTTGCGGTACATCTGTCACTTTCCCTTGGATATTAATAGTCAAATTCATCAGGGTGTGGACCGTTTCGTCCATCTTCTCCAAGGTCAAGTTCATCGACACGTTTGATTTCTTCTTGTGTCAGTTCAAAGTCGAAGATATCCGCATTTTCCTGCTGTCTTTCTTTTTTAACGGATTTAGGAATCGTCACGATACCACTTTGGTAATCCCAACGAAGAATGATTTGCGCTGGCGTTTTACTATACTTTTCAGCAAGTTCCTTCAAAACAGGTGCATCCAGGTACTTCCCACGTGCAAGTGGCGACCAGGCGACCAGCTGGATATCATTTGCTTGACAGAACTCCCTTGTCTGCTGTTGATGAAGCTCCGGGTGCAGTTCAATCTGGTTAACCATTGGAGTTTCTTCAGCGTCTTTCATAACGTCTTCCAAGTGATGCGGAAGGAAGTTGCTGACACCAATCGCTTTCACTTTTCCATCTTTATAAAGCTTCTCCAATGCCTTCCACGTCTCCGTGAACTTCCCCGGGACTGGCCAATGAATGAGATATAGATCGAGGTATTCGAGGCCCAATTTATTCAAACTGCGTTCGAAAGCCTCCAGGGTTTCTTCATAACCTTGCTCATCATTCCACACCTTCGTAGTAACAAAGATTTCTTCACGTGGAACCTCACTTTCTTTGATCGCCTGTCCGACACCTTCTTCATTTTTATAAAAGGACGCAGTATCGATATGACGATAGCCCAGTTCTAAGGCACTTTTCACCGAATCCACTACTTCCTGGCCGTCCTCCATTTTATATACCCCAAGGCCGAGCCATGGCATTTCTACATCATTACGTAGTTTGACAGTACTTGTTAAACTCATATCCTATCTCTCCTTTGCGAAATGCTTGCTTACATCCTATCATTTTTACTCACTTTATGTATTTACCCAGTTTGAAAATGAGGTAAAACCTTCTTATCTCCTTTATTTATCTTAGAACTGATAATAGCTTACTTAGCCATGGCGAGCTTCACTGATCACAATTCACTTTCTCTGCTTATCTGAACTGAACTTGGGTAAGGCAGACTCGATAAAAATCAACGATAAAAACCGCAGGAAAATCGGGTACAATGCTAATATTCCTATTAAGTCGCCGATGAAACCCAGCGTGCTGGTGAACAACATCCAGATCGCCAGTAATAGCATGATAACAAAACTGACGTTTCCAGCGCCCCCATTGACCGGGTTCCAGGAATTGATCGAAAGCCTGGTATCCTGTTCCTGTTCTTTGAAACATTTATAGTGAAACGCTTTGACACGGAACCAATTGGAAGCGGTCACCAGATTGTCCCTGTCTTTCACTTCCTTTTTACAATAATGACAAACGACATTTTTCAATCACATCGACTCCTGACTTGTATAATGCTGTTACTTTCAATTATAACTTAAATTACATACGCTCCCCAGATTAACCTTGATTAAACTTCAGAAAAACTTTGCCTATAGCCAAGTCCTTATCGCGAAATCCTTAATGTTTTTTTGACTTTACATCTTGAAATTAACATTTCATAAAGTACAAAAAAAGACTGCCTTAATGGAAGGCAGTCCGAAGGTTCATCTTTTCTCGTAACTTTGTATCAACTGGACAACTTTCTCTTTCACCTGCTCACTGTGGTAGTTATCCATATTTTTAAGTATTTCATTTTTCTCATTCATCAGACCCTTAATTTCCCGGATGAGTGTTTCTTCTGTCAACTCTTCCTCTTCCAGCTTTCTTGCATACCCTTGTTTGACAAACGAATCTGCATTCAAAATCTGATCTCCACGGCTTGCTTGTCTCGATAAAGGGATAAGCAGCATCGGCTTTTTTAATGCCAAAAACTCAAAGATGGCATTGGACCCTGCGCGGGAGACGATATAATCAGTCGCCGCAAAAAGATCTTTCAATTCATCGGTCACGTATTCGAACTGGGCATAACCCGGCCGCTTCACTGATTCCTCGACATTTCCTTTGCCGCAGATATGGATGATTTGCATTTTCGCCAGCAGGTCATCCAGCTGGTTTCGGATGGAATCATTGATTTTTTTCGATCCCATACTTCCACCCATTACCATTAAAACGGGTTTTGACGCAGAGAACCCGCACAACTCAAGCCCCTTTAGTTTATTACCCTCGAATAACTCTTCACGAATGACCGCTCCGATATATTCTTTTTTCCCTTCAGGGAGATACTGCATCGTTTCCGGAAAAGTAGCGAGAATTTTTTTGGCAAACCGCGCTGCTAATTTATTGGCCAGCCCAGGCGTATAGTCCGACTCATGGATAATTGCCGGTACCCGGTTCATCCATGAAGCTGCCACTACTGGGACAGATACAAAGCCGCCTTTAGAGAAAATGACGTTCGGCTTCCGCTTTCGGATGATTGACCACGCCTGCACGGTTCCTTTCATGACTTTGAAAGGATCTTTCAAATTCTCTTTCGACATATAACGGCGAAGCTTTCCTGTGGAAATAGCGTGGTAGGAAACACCATCGAGTTCCTCGATCAATTGACGCTCTATCCCGTTATGGGAGCCGATATAATCAATTTCATATCCTAGTTTTTTAAATTCAGGAATCAATGCGAGGTTCACGATGACATGCCCTGCTGTTCCTCCACCAGTAAATAATATTCTTTTCTTACTCATGAAAAACTTCCTTTCTCTTCTTCATCCTGCCTATTTCATGATTACTTGTAGGTTAAGTTTTGTTTTTATGCTATAATCCTCTCTATCCTAAGTGAATTGTATCAGAAAAGGAAGATACAAATGTATGAAACTTCAACCTTGAAACAGAAAATCAAGCTTTTTATCATCATCCTCATCCCGATTCTTATCACACAAATCGGCATGTATGCGATGAATTTCTTCGATACCATCATGGCCGGCCAGGCGGGTGCTGAAGATTTAGCTGGTGTTGCCATCGGTTCCAATGTATGGCTACCCGTCTTTACCGGACTGAATGGTATCATGTTGGCCATCTCTCCTATTGTTGCACAGCTAAAGGGAGCTAAACAAGACAGCGACATCCCGGAAGCTGTCATACAGGGAGCGTATTTGGCAGCAGTTCTCGCTGCCGTTATCGGATTGTCAGGTTTCTTTTTGATCGATCCGGTTCTTGGTCTGATGGACATTACAGAAGATGTTGCTTATATCGCAAAATACTACCTGATTACACTCGGAATTGGAATTATACCGTTATTTGTGTTCAATATCTATCGCAGTTTCATAGATGCTCTGGGGTATACAAGAATTTCAATGCTCATCATTCTCCTTACCCTTCCGACTAATATATTATTAAATTATGTATTCATTTTTGGGAAATTTGGATTTCCGGCACTTGGCGGTATTGGCGCGGGGCTGGCAACTGCTTTGACTTATTGGGTGTCTTTCATTATCGCGATCATTATCCTGCAGACCGTTCACCCATTCCGAGCCTACCGCATTCTATCCAACTGGATCCGCCCATCGTTGAAGGCCTGGGGAGAGCAGCTGAAAATCGGCATTCCAATCGGCTTTGCGATTTTCTTTGAAACCAGTATTTTCGCTGCAGTAACTTTTTTCATGACCGCCTATGATACGTATACCATAGCCGCACACCAGGCTGCCATCAACTTCGCTTCTTTGTTATATATGATACCGCTCAGCATTGCATTCACCCTTACCATTGCAGTCGGTTTTGAAACAGGGGCAAACCGCCACAAGGACGCCCGTACGTATTCCTATTTAGGCATCTTGACTGCTGTTGCGATGTCCGTGCTGGCCGGGTTGATATTGTATGTGTTTGACGATGCCATTGCCCGTCTTTACAGTTCTAACCCTTCTGTAATTGCATTGACGAAAAACTTTATTTTCTTTGCGATCTGGTTTCAGCTGTCAGATGCTGTCGGAGCGCCGATTCAGGGGATTTTGCGTGGCTACAAAGATGTCAATATCACGTTGGTGATGGCGTTTGTATCATATTGGGTAATTGGTTTGCCCAGTGGCTGGCTGCTCGCCAACTATACATCACTCGGGCCTTATGGTTATTGGATGAGTCTCATCATCGGCTTGACTGCCGGAGCTATGACGCTGTATGTGCGGATGTTTTATCTGCAGCGCAGAAATATTAAATTCCATAGCAAATATAAAACCAGCTGACGCGTGTGCCAGCTGGTTTTATAACATTATTGATCAAGGTTGAAAACAATCAATCGTTCTTCAGTCATATCCTCGATTGCATATTTCGGGCCTTCTTTGCCCCAGCCACTGCCTTTGACACCGCCATATGGCATTAAGTCGACACGGTACTGAGAGGAGTCATTGATCATGAGACCTCCAACATGGACATGTTTAGCTGCATAGAAGGCAGTTTCCAGATTTTTCGTGAAAATACCGCCTTGAAGTCCATATTGGGATTTGTTCACTTCATCGATGCATTCCTTGATATCGCTAAACGGAATCATACTTACGACTGGTGCAAAAATTTCTTCACAAACGACTTTCATATCATTTTTCACATTAGCAATTACCGTTGGATGCAGCAAAGCCCCTTCACGGCTGCCGCCATAAACGACCTTCGCTCCGTTTTCTTCTGCTTCCCTGATCCACTCTTCAGCACGTTCAGCTTCTTCTTCACTGATCATAGGCCCGACATCGGTGTCTGGATCGTTGGGGTCACCGATGTTTAATTGGTCGATTGACTGGAATAATTTATCCTGGAATTCCTGCTGGATATCTTCATGTACATACAAGCGCTGAACAGAAATGCAAACTTGCCCGGCAAATGCGAAACTCTTCTGAGCAATGTTGCTGGCTGCTTTATCTAAGTCCGCCTCTTTATCAACAATAACCGGGGAGTTATTACCCAACTCAAGAATTAATTTGTTCAACCCTGTATTCTGCTTTAATTTCAAACCGACATTGGCACTTCCAGTGAATGTATATAAATTGATCCGCTCATCTTCCATCATTTGCTGACCTACGGTTGAACCGGATCCGACAACGACATTCAAAAAACCTTTCGGAAGTCCGGCCTGTTCAAAGAGTTCAGCCAATTTCAGAGCAGTAGTCGGTGTATTGCTTGCAGGCTTCAACACCACGGTATTTCCGGCAGCAATAGCAGGTGCAATTTTATGGGCTACCAGGTTCAGTGGAAAATTGAAGGGACTGATTGCTCCGACTACTCCGACAGGTACTTTCATTGTATAGGCCATCCGGTTTTCTGAACCAGGAGCTGCTTCCACCGGTACACCTTCCCCATGGATGCGCTTTGCTTCTTCTGCTGACAATTCAATTGTCTGGGTCGCGCGGTCAATTTCCGTCCGTGTCTGCTTTAAAGGTTTTCCTGCTTCCATCGTAATATTTTTAGCGAGGTCTTCTTTGTTTTCCTGAAGCAGTTCGCTGACCCGCTTTAAAATTTTGTACCGCTCATAAGGAGGAAGCGGGTTTTCTTTAAAAGCAGTTTCTGCAGCGGTGGTTGCCTGTTCTACTTCTTTCTCTCCCGCCTTTGATACCCGGGCATAAACTTCCTGTGTATACTTATTAAAGACTTCTAACTGATCATCTGTTTTAACCCATTCTCCATTGATGTATAGGTTATGTGACTGTACCATAACATCTCTCCTTATTTCGTAGTTATAGTGATTTATTTCCGAAAAGGCCGAAACTGAAACACTACTATTAAAAACAAAAAAAGTGCCACCCATAATTAAGGGTGGCACTTTATGTCAGCTATTTACAGGAAGAGACCTGCGATTGTTGCAGATAGTACAGAACCAAGCGTTGCACCAAGCAATAATTTCAAACCGAATCCGGAAACTTTTCCACCTTTGACAGAATCGATCCCTTGAACAGTACCTGCGATGATACCAATGGAAGAAAAGTTCGCAAAACTAGTCAGGAATACAGTTACGACACCGACTGTCTTCTCAGAAACTTGACCAAGCATGTTCTGGAATTCCAACATGGCAACGAATTCGTTTGTGACAATCTTTGTTCCCATGATAGCTCCGGCATCGATGACTTCTGCAGCTGGAATTCCCATCAACAGACCGATTGGAGCGATGACATAACCTAAAGCTTCCTGCAGGGTAAATCCATTGAAGATACCAGCAAATGCCCAGTTCACAAGCTCAAGAGATGCGATGAAAGCAATCAGCATCGTAGCTACAATAAGGGCGATGCGGCCCCCGTCCAAAGCACCGTTACCCATTGCTTCAAAAAAGCTTTTTGCAGTAGTTACTTCTTTGATTTCTACAATGTCATCTTTTTTGTCCACTCTAACTGGAGCAATGATAGACGCTACAATCAAGGCACTGAACATGTTCAAAGGCAATGCCACTAATACATATTCAGCCGGCAGCATACCGATATAAGCTCCAACGATAGAAGCAGATACAGAACCCATTGCAGAGGCACTGACAATATATAAACGATTATCACTCAAGTGATGGAATTGTGACTTGATGGCAATCAAAGCTTCAGACTGACCGAAGAAGATACTGTTAACCGCGTTAAAAGATTCGACTTTTGGCAAGCCTGTAATGTAAGAAAGGCCTTGTCCTAAATATTTAATGATGAAAGGCAAGATTTTCAAATAAGTTAATACGGATAAAATAGTCGCAAAGAAAATAATCAATAAAAGCACATTGAAAAAGAATACGCCTCCGCCGCCTTCTTCGACAGCAATTCCCCCAAGAACAAAGTTGACACCTTGTGAACCGAACTCAATTAACTTGTTGAATCCAGCAGAAATGGCTTCGATAATCATTTTTCCGATCCCGGTATTGAACATGAACCAGGTAGTGAATACTTGCAAAACAAGCATGACTATGATGCCACGATAGTTAATATTTTTCTTATCGTTGGACATTAGGAAAGCGATGCCCAGAACAACGATGATACCCAAAAGACCTAGTAAAATTCCCATGGTTTGTTTCCTCCCTCAAAATTGTCCGTCTCTTTATGAAAATGCTTTCATTCGATTGTTTCATATTGGATTTTATCAGGTTGTCAGACGTCATGCAAGTGTAATTTTCAGTCATAAAACTGAAACCCTTGTCATATCAAGGTTTACAATATTTAGAAGTATTGTGAAACGGTCAATCTTTTTTACTATATTCCGCAGGACTTTATACACCTTAACAAATTTATTGGGTTACGTCATCAGAGGTTTGTCCGTTTTTTCTATTTTTGAATGAAAAATTGTACCCAGTATCCTCTTCCATTCTTTCCTTCCGAATATCCTACCCCAATATGGGTCATTCTCTTATTTAATACATTTTTTCGATAGCCGGGATGCGCCAGCCATTGTAATACCACTTTCTCGGGAGAAAGCGGAGCAGCCGCTATATTTTCAGCTGCACGCTCGAATTCTATTTGAAAATCGCGGAGCATCATAAAAGGAGACCCATATGTGGGGGATTGGTGACTGAAGTAGCCATTTTCAGCCATATCTTCAGCTTTAATTGCCGCAACACGTGCCAACTGCTTATCCGTATTTAGCGGTTCAATTCCTTTTTGAACACGTGCCTTATTGGTAAGCTCGGTGACTCTTTCTGTAAGTTTTCTGGAAGGTATTGCTATACGCTCCCCCGGATAGATCACCGACGGGTTATCAATATGTGCATTGCTTTCGAGTATTTCCTTTAAAGGAAGACTATAACGGAGGGAGATTTCCCACATTGTATCTCCTGATTTGACGTAATAAGTCACTGTTTCTGCATTTACTTGTTTTTCGGTTCCCAGTACTACTACGTTGAGGAAAATAAACAAGCATACCAACCATTTGCCCACGTTTTTCTCTCCTTTACGAAGCTGTATGACTTAGTTTCTTCCATTTTTTCGGTTTCATGTATAGCATAAAAACGCCTGACCATTCATGGATGATCAGGCGTTTTTATGCTATACATGCGTGAAGCTTATTTTTCACAAAACCTTCTTCAATTATATGGCCGGATTATGGAAGACTCAGTTTCAAGAGAAAAGGGGGTTCTTTACTAAAAAAGAGTCAGGGCTGGCTTGGAAACTACTCGCTTTCCTGCGGGGGACCTGGCAAGCTTCCTCGGGCTAAAGCCCTGCGGGATCTTGCCTAGCTCCTTCTCCCGCGGGAGTCTCGCAGTTTCCCAACCACCCTATCCGAAGGATGGGAGAAACGAACCCCTGCCATACATGAAGATGTCTTCCAAATTCACCGCCAAACAAAGCCTCTTTGTAGCTATTAGTATGGTTGGATGACTCTGCCTGCCAATGTTTCCGTTTCTCTTATAGACGTAAGGAGGTCAGGGAAATTGCGAGACTCCGATGGGAGGATAGGACTGGTGAGATCCCGCAAGGCGGAGCCTGAGGAAGCTCACCGTCCGCCCATGGAAAGCGAGTGATTTCCCGGACCTCCAAACGCTCACCACCGTAACGGAAACAGTTTCTCTCGAAACTGAGTCTTCCATAAAAGGGAGCATTTGCGAGATTTAACGGTGGTTATTAAAAGTGAAACGAGCGTGCTACATCGAGCAGATCTGATTTTTTCACATTATGATCACCATCAGAAAATTTGCTTGGACGGTAAGTCATCTTATAAGTAACCCCGTCTTTCTGCCAGGTCACTGTTTTAGCAAATGAATTATCAACGTACTGACCGGATAGGGAATCTGTAATCGCTACTTGTTCTGGTGAAAACAAGTCCGGTTCGACATTTCCTTCTATAAACTGCAGGGTCAATAAATCATTTTCTTTAGTGTAAAAGCTGAGATCAAGTGCTTCAGATCCCTCGACTTTATACACATCAGAGACCATCATTACCATTTCAAATGGAATGAATTCAGGCAGATCCATCTCAAACCCCAGTTGCTCTGCAGCCTGTCTGGCATCCCCTTTGTTATAATCAAAATAGTCGTGCGATGCCCCATTAGTAGTCTGACAGCCTGCCACAACGAATACCACCAGCAAAGCAACAGAGATCGTAATATTTTTTCTTTTCATTTAACTTCCCCCTGATTTTGCCTTCTACATTTGTAAGACGTTTTCACTCCAGGAGAAGTTTCATATTTTTACAAATTTTTCACTTATCCAACGATTCCATGTTCCTGGATCGTTACATTTACTTTTGGCGTAATCATAATGGTTTTAAAATCCTTATCCCAATCCATATTTTTCCATGTATCATAATGAAAAGCTTCTGTTCGCCTGCCAATTCCCAGAACATCACTATGTGATTCCTGTAACAGCGAAATGATTTCATTTGCTTCTTTCGTCAAGGTTTTCGATAATTGTTTTTCCAACTCCGCTACTACTTTCGGGTTAGTCAGTTTACCCTTCGGGTATTCTACCACATTCAAATATAAATCTAAGTTTACATCTACAGAAATCGTTCCTCCGGAAGGTTTGATTTTTAAATCACGATTTTGTTTGATTACTTCAGCGCTTAAATACCTTGTCATACCTGGTTCACCTGTTTCACTTACTTGCCGTGTTATTCTGGCGACTTTCCCCATCTTATTATTCATTAATAACAATAGTGTGGCTTGCTCAGCATCTAATGATATTCCAGAGTATTTTTTATCATGGAAGAGCGCCAATCCTTTATAATTTATTTTATTCGCTTCTGTATCTACGGTAAGTAAAGGTAAAGCAATATCGATACCTGGTTCAAATAGTTCCGCACAAATCAGCTGGACATTGTCACCATGAGAATGGGTAGTTTTGGCAACAGCGTCAAGCAGGCCGACAATATGTTCAGAAACACGGGGTTCCTGGTCTGTCTTTATAGAAAAAGCTTTTGAGGCTTCCCCTTCCACGACTGCTACTTCAGCGCTTAAATTGTTTCGAGGATCCCTGTAGTACCCGTCCAGAATAGAATATATATCTTTTTTTGCAAGTTCTTCTCCTATGAGTAATACCTCTATTTTGGAGGGATCGAATTGATAGGATAATTGTTTATCGATTTCATTTCTCGCATCAAATAAGTTGTGACCGATACCCGTTTCTATATGAGCATGCCCCTCCGTCGCCCTATCTGTTCCGGCTTCTGGTATCAGTATAGAGACGGTATCTTTTACTCTTCCATCCTCCGTTAGATCAAAAGTAGCCCCCATGATCAGCTTAGCATCTTTGAATAAACGCTGATCCCAGCAACCGGTTAGTAACATCACACAACATAGCAGCAATAACAAACCTTTCTTTTTCATTTGGAACCACTTCCTGTATGTTTCTTTTTACGAACGAAGAGAACTAATAATAAAATGACCGGCAATGATCCAGAGAACAGGTAGCCGAATTTCATTACCACATCTCCATATTGATCGATTCGCTGCTCACCACTGCCGATTGTTAAAGCCAAAATGAAAGCTACGATAGCCATCATAATCATAAAAGGCATCTCCCTTTTACTATTGAACATATGCTTCAAACCTTTTCCGGACATATACAAATAAGTGGTGAAAGAAGTGGTAACTGATACAACCCAAACCGAGATAAAAAATAAATCCAACCGTTCGACGACACTGAATTCATAGGCCTTCAGCATATATAATACCGGTTGTGGGACGAGCAAAATTTCTTTTGCCCCAAAGAAAGTGAAGGTTGAAAAAACGACTAACAAGTAAAATCCAAGAACAAACCACTGGGTATAAAATATCGTTTTCAGTTTCTCTTTATTGGTGCCTTCCACAAGCGGATAGATGATTAATACGAACGCAAAACCTAACAGCGAAAGTATTCCTTCGTTGACTCCTTTTAAAATAGGCTCCAGTCCTTCTACACCCATCGGAAAAATAAAGATTAAATGAGCATCTCTAATGCCGTATACCAATGAAACAATCAGGATGATCATTAATCCGGAGAAAAGCGTATAAGCCCTTGCCAGTACTTTTATCGTTCCGGAAATAAGATACAAGCCGGCAGCAACCATGAAAGCCATCAAAACCCATTTTGGTGTATTGATCAGCATCCATAAGTTGATAATTCTTGTATAAAGAATCAGTATCAAGGCTCCTACAGCAATAAAATACAAGCTATATAATAAAGTAGAGGCCTTTCCTATCCATCTGCCTAATATATTTTCCAGGTTCATAAACAAATGCTGCTTGGGAGTGTTTTTCATAAGCAGCCAATGTAAAAACATGATGAGCTGGACAATAAGACTAGCCCCAATCAGGGATATCCATCCATCCTGTTTCGCCACTTGCTGCAGGTTATAAGGGAGAGAAATGACACCTACACCGATTTGTGTCTGGACAATCAGGAAAAAAAATTGCAGGCGGGAGATTTTGTTATTAAAAAAAGCTGCATCATTTTGGTTGGGTTGTCCCTTTTGTTTGCCTTGATTTTTTGGATTTTCCACTTCTCTTCCACTCCCTTGATTCGCCCATCGACTTCTCATTTATTGGATTCGCATCATTCGGTCTATTCGTTAATTTAAATAGAGGAAGCCGAACAAAAGTATCTTTCAAATCCTTTATCCTTAAGGGAGATACAGGGGCGAAATACGGATTTCCGAATGACTCTAATTTGACCAAATGGATGAGAATAAACATTATTCCAAAAACAATCCCGATAAACCCTAAGGTACTTGCGAGAATGATCAACGGAAATGTCAAAAAGCGGAGGGTCGTACTTAGTTCATGGGAAGGAACTACAAAAGAGGCGATTGCTGTCAGCGCAACGACAATCACCATTAAATTGGAGATAAGCCCTGCTCTTATGACCGCATCCCCAATGACCAAACCACCCACGATACCGATTGTCTGTCCCACAGGCTGTGGCAGCCTGATCCCGGCTTCCCTGATCAATTCGATGATGATGACCATAATAAATGCTTCAACGAACGGTGGATAAGCAATCTGTTCAATAGCACTTTTTACTGGCGACACCAGGTCATCGGGTATCACTTCAAAGTGAAAACCGATAATAGCGATATACATAGCTGGAAGACCAATTGCGATCAGGAAACTCATTAAGCGGATTATCCGTATGAAGGTGCCTGACACCCAACGGGAATTATAATCATCCGGTGACTGATAAAACATGAAAAAAGTGGATGGCAGAATCAATACGGTCGGACTTCCTTCAGCTAACAGAGCCACCTTTCCTGACATTACATTTGCAATCACCCGGTCAGGACGTTCCGTACTTAATGTCTGAGGGAATGGCGACATTGGATTATCTTCGATAAACTCTTCCATAAAACCAGGACTTAAAATCGTATCTGCAGTGACACTTTTAATCCTCTTTTTAATTTCCTTTACTAGTTCTGGGTTTGTAATCCCATCCATATAAGCTATAGCGATATTTGTATTTGTTTTTTTACCAACTCGGAAGTATTTGATCGTTAAATCACGGTGTTCTAATCTTTTCCGAATCAGATTAATATTGATCATGATATTTTCTACAAAGCCTTCATGGGAGCCTCTGACCACTTTTTCGTTATCTGGTTCTTTTACGTTTCTATTGTACGTCGTGGTTACTGTAAAATAGACTAGCGACTTATTCCCCTCTTCTATATAAAGGGCATGCCCCCTCAGAAGCACCTTGAGGGCTTCTTCAAGGTCATCCGTCTTTTTTCCATTGGGAAGTTTAGATATAGAATCAAAATTTCCGCTTTCTATTGGTGTGAAAATATTTGCTTGTAACTTCTCCTGGTCTGATAGTGTCTCAAAGAAAAGAAGTGCTGCCTGGCCATCCTGTAATATACGAATCTTTAAATCATTAGAATGCTTTAAGGCTTTGGTGAGATATTCGATATTCTGAGATAACTGTGAAAAGCTTGGCTGACTCGGTTCCTTAACGTCCGCTTCATTACCTGGCTGCTCTTCAATTAATTTATCCCGTCTCGACTTCCGTCTACGATAACCCATCACACTCACCGCCTTTATTTTTACATAGTGATTCTTAGTATGAGCGATATTGGAGTATTTAGTCATTTATGGAAGGAGAGTTATTAGAAAAACTTGGCTTGTCGGCAAGTTTTTCTGGCGAAAGCCTTCGTACTTTCTTATACTTTAATCCTTTAACAAAGTTAAACTTCTTAAAGTATAAAAAAAGATGCCCCAATTAATCGGAGGCATCATGGTGAATTAATGAGCGGGGAAGAAAATCATCTGTAAAATGAAAATTATCCCGAACATATATAAAATCCAGTGGACTTCTTTTCCTTTCCCACTGACAAGCTTCAATAAAGGATAGGTGATAAAACCGATAGAAATTCCTGTAGCGATACTGGATGTCAGCGGCATCGTCAAGATGATCGCAAAAGCAGGAAAAGCTTCATCAAATGTTCTCCAGTCAACACGTGCGAGCCCCTCCATCATAAAACAGCCTACAATGATGAGTACCGGAGCTGTAATAGCCGGCAAATTGGAAATAGCGGCTACAATTGGGGATAAGAAAATAGCTAAAAAGAACAATATGGCCACAACGACCGAAGTAAGACCTGTCCTGCCGCCGGCAGCTACGCCGGATGTAGACTCGATATATGCGGTAGATGGGCTTGTACCAAACATGGACCCCGTGGTTGTAGCCACTGCATCAGCCATTAGAGCAGCCTTGGCGCGGGGAAGGCTGCCATCTGATTTAATAAACCCAGCCTGCTCAGCTACACCGATCATCGTACCCGTCGTATCAAAAATGGTCACGAGCAAAAATGCAAAAATCACCGTATATAATCCATTAGCGAAAACACCGCTGATATCCAAATCAAAAAACACAGGCACTGGAGGTGCCGAAACAAAGCCTTCAAACTGAAGCTGGCCTGTGAAGTAACCGAGAACTCCGGTAATAACCATACCCAGAAACAGCGCACCCTTTACATTTCTCGCCATCAAGGCCAACGTTATGAAAAGACCTGCAAGAGTCAGTAATGTTACCGGCTGATGCAAATCGCCGAAGGTCACCATTGTCGCTTCACTTGGAACGACAATCCCAGACATCTTCAGACCGAGAAAAGCGATGAACAATCCAATCCCGGATGTAATTCCATATTTCAATGATGCCGGTATTGCCATAATCAACGTTTCTCTTAATTTGGTTAAACTTAATAAAATAAATAGAATACCCGCTATAAAAACAGTGCCGAAGACAATTTGGTAAGATACACCTTGAGAAGCGACCACACTGGCAAAGTATGCATTAAGCCCCATTCCGGGCGCAATTGCAATCGGGTAATTAGCGGCAAATGCCATAATCAATGTACCGACTAATGCAGAAATCACCGTCGCCATGAACACCTGCTCAAATGGAACTCCTGCTGCAGATAAAACAGCCGGGTTGACAACAATGATATATACCATCGTCAAAAATGTTGTCACACCTGCCATTAGTTCTGTACGTACATTCGTATTATTTTCTTGGAGCCGAAAAATCCTGGACATATCAACACCTTGCTTTCCGAATAATAATAACAACATTTAATATATTATTCGTTTTTAGGAGGTTGTGCAACCCCTCCCTTCCAATTTAAAAAATAAAAAAAGCCGAAAAACGGCTTCTTTCATTTCTTACTTCCTGATAAGTATTTAGCTCTCTTCGTACAGGCATCCATCGCAGACTGAATTGCTCCCCGGAAGCCTGCACTTTCCAAGGCTGTCACTGCTTCAATCGTAGACCCGCCAGGGGTACAGACATCATCTTTCAATTTCCCAGGGTGCTCCCCGGTTTCGAGTACCATCTTTGCTGACCCAAGAACAGCCTGAGCAGCAAGCTTGTATGCCTGAGCTCTCGGTACTCCCTGCTGCACCGCTCCATCTGCCATCGATTCGATGAACATATACACATAAGCAGGTGCCGATCCACTCACAGCAGGCATAGCGTCCATCAGTTTCTCCGGCATGACTTCCGCTTTTCCAAAGCTTTCAAAAATATCCCGCACTTCGTTAAGCTCATCAGGCGTTATATATTTATTTGGGCACAGGACACTCATCCCTTCTCCCACAAGAGAAGGCGTATTCGGCATCGTTCTTATAACTTTCACCTGATGGTCAAATGAGCTTTCAATGTCAGAAATCGTAATGCCCGCCGCAATCGTAATAATGATGGCGTCTTTCCTTACATATGATTTGATTTCTTCCATCACTTCTTTGTAGATATACGGTTTGACAGCAAGGAACAATATATCACTCTCACTGGCCAACTGCTTATTGTTATTCGATGTATCAATATCGAAACGGAATGCCGCTCCTTCGATTGTTTCATCTGTAATAGCTGTGGCAGAAACCTGGTCTTTGTGAACAATTTCTGCTTTCAACATACCCTGGATCATCGCCTGGGCCATATTACCGCATCCGATGAACCCTATCTGTTTCTTCATCTTATTTCTCTCCTTTCAGCACCAAACCGTTTTTTCATTGTAGGATAAGTATAGTCAAAAAACAATTGTCAACCGATTGATTCGACATCATTCGCCACTACAATACTTTCTGTTATATTCCCCATGAAAACCTCAAATACCTGCCTCTGGTCAGATTATTTAGCTATAAACCCTGAAAAATGGTATAAATTTCTGAGAAAGGGTTTACAAATGGATGACATTTTCTTATAATTAACCATGTAATATTTATATCATAACGATTCACCAAAAATATCATAGCTGCTACGAGAAAAGCCGAGCTGTTTTCAGCTCGGCTTTTCTCGTAGGGACGTAAGTTATAATCCAGTGCCATTATTCCTCCTCTCCCACTCCTTGTCTGACATCTTTCAACACTTGTTGCACTTGTTTTTTTACCTGTTTAGAAACAGTTACATAAAGCGTATCGCCGGCTAATATTCTCGTCTGCCCATAAGGGGTGATGATATCGCCATTACGAATTATTGCATTGATCAGCGCTTTGTCCGGTAACTGGATATCTTCCAGCTTCTCACCGGTGATCCGGTTGTTATCCGAGACGTCAAACTCAATAATTTCAACGTTCGCCCTCCCGACTGAAATCAGCTCCAGGGAATGAATCGGGTTACTGAGTTTATCGGAAACAAGAGAAAGCTTCTCGGCAAGCCATGTAATGGACGCGCCCTGAACCAAAGCTGACGTCAGTACGATAAAGAAGACTATGTTGAAAATCATCTGACTGTTTTCCACTTCTGCAAGCATTGGAAATATCGAAAGAACGATTGGAACAGCCCCACGGAGTCCCGCCCATGAGATCAGCATTTTTTCTTTATACGTAAAACGGAAGAATGCCAGTACCAGATAAACAGCAGCAGGCCTTGCAACAAACATAAGAATCAAGGAGATCAGTAATCCTCTCAGCATAATATCCGAAGTGAAAACTTCCGAAGGGAAAACAAACAAACCTAAAATAACGAACATCAGAATTTGAGCCATCCAGCCGAATCCTTCGTTGAAGCGCAAGATAGAGTAACGATAAGCCAGCTCGGCATTACCGATGACCACCGCCGTTACATACACAGCCAACAGACCACTGGCTTGCAGGAGGGAGCTGACACTGTAAGAAAGTAAAGCAAAAGAAATGGCAAAAAGCGGATACAGGCCACTGGAGTCCAGATTGATACGATTCAAGGAGTAACTTGCTATGTATCCCAGAACAACCCCGACTACAGCTCCGAGACCCATCTGCCAAAAAAACAGACCGATTAAGCCGAAGACACTGGTAGATTCTTCAGTCAGCAACTGGATGAAAGTAATCGTCAGAAACACTGCCATAGGATCGTTGGTCCCTGACTCCGCTTCCAATGTGTCTTCGAGCTTATGACGAATATTTTTCCCTTTCAATACAGCAAAGACAGCTGCAGCATCCGTGGAACCTACAATCGAACCGATCAGGAAAGCTTCGAGCCAGGAAGCACCAAGGATGTATTTAACAAACACAGCAACAATACTGGTGGTAAGCACCACACCGATGGTGGCTAATGTGATGGAAGGGGCAAGGACTTTCTTCATACCGCCCCATTTCGTCTGCATACCACCTTCAAATAAAATGATCACTAAGGAAATAACCCCGATGGTTTGTGCCAGTTCAGGATTATCAAAATAGACGATATCCAGACCATCTGACCCCACCAGCATGCCCACCAGTATGAACAAAACCAGTGACGGTACACCAAGACGTGAGGAAAACTTTGTGACGACGACACTTATTACTAATAATAATGCGATTAAAAGGATGATTTGATTAGACTCTAGTACCTCTTGAATCATTTACTGACAACACCTCAACTGAAAGCTAATAATATTATTATAGACTTTTTTTCTTGTGTGCAAAAATATTCCACTCTCTGTATGGTAAAAAACAAAAAAGAACCAGCTCAATGAGCTGGTTAAACGGTCATTTCTTCTTCTTTTCCACTTAAGAACTTCTGCATAGCATAAAGCACATCGGCTTTTTTCCGTAATACATAATAACTGAACTTCGGATGTTCTATTTTTTTATAGACCTGCATTAAACTGGAATGGCGATTATACTGGTTCACTTCCCCGTATCCGAATAGACTGGATACCTTCAAAAGCTCCTCGATAAGCTGAATGCAACGTTTGTTGTCTGAGGTTAGGTTATCTCCGTCTGAAAAATGAAAAGGATAGATATTATAACGCTCTGGAGAATATTTTTGATCGATCAGCTCAAGTGCTTTACGATAAGCAGAAGAACAAATCGTTCCACCGCTTTCCCCTTTGGAGAAGAAATCATCTTCGCTGACTACTTTCGCTTCTGTATGATGAGCGATGAATTCAATATCCACTGTCTCATATTTTGACTTCAAAAAGCGGTTCATCCAGAAGAAGAAGCTTCTTGCCATATATTTTTCCCATAATCCCATCGAACCTGACGTATCCATCATCGCGATGACTACTGCTTTCGATTCAGGCTTTATAACATCATTCCATGTTTTGTAACGGACATCCTCGGGATAAATCGGTGCAAACGAGGAAGTACCTTTCATGGCGTTACGTTTAAAGGCTTCGAGCATCGTACGTCTCTTATCAATATTTCCAGTCAGTCCTGTTTTCCTGACATCGCTGAACTCAATATCCGTGGTAACAATATTATCTTTCTCTTTTTCTTCCAGGTTCGGAAGTTCTAATTCTTTAAATAATGCTTCTTCCAACTCAGCAAGACTGATTTCAGCTTCATAATAGTCTTCCCCAGCCTGGTCTCCTGCTCCTTCACCTTTTCCTGCTTTCTTGTCTCCAGATCCGTCTCGCGCTACGACATCGCCTACTTGACTGTCTCCATCCCCCTGACCAACATGTTTATTCTTATCATGATTGTAACGAATCTTATATTCATCCAGTGATCGAATTGGTATCTTAACAACATGTTTGCCCTTAGACATGATGATGTTTTCTTCGGTGATCAAATCTGGGAGTTGATTCTTCATGGCCTCCTGAACTTTTTCCTGATGGCGCTTCTGGTCGTCATGTCCTTTTCGGTGGAGGGACCAATTTTCTTCTGCAATCACAAAATTCTTCTCTTCAGCCAACGTCATCCCCTCCTGCTATAGTATTATTCTATTCTATGCAGGTTTGTCGATTTTGATTAAATATTCAGACTATTAATTTAAAAAAATACCATTCATATTCCACCTATAGGCCTTAAAAAACTTGATTTGACAATGATTCATTTAGCCTGGACTCTATTCTATTAAATTTATTGGAGGTCTCAATAAAAAAAGAGAACCCTTGCTCTTCATACGGAATCGAGCGAATGGCCTATCTTACCTCCTTTCTTCTCTTACACACCATTTAAGCTAAATAAAAAACACCCCATGGCAAAACCCATGAGATGTATGCTGTACACGTATTATTAATCCTCTTCATTTTCCTCGTTACTCTCGGCTTTCATTTGTGAAAGAAGCTCTTCACTCGCTTTTTCTGCTGATGTCACTTCTGTCAGCCCCATAAAAGACCAGCCCTTAGACTCGACCCAGTCCATGAACTCATTCAGAAATTCATCATGGGTGAGATCAACATCATAAATTGCTCCATTTATGGAGATTGTTTTCTTCGGGTATATAATCATGTTGAAAGAACGCGGTGTCTTCATATGATCCCACCTTTCCTATTGGTACTTACAATGTATCAGAAAAAGCGAATCCCCGCCACATTCGATGACGAGGATTCACAAAGTTTTAACCTTCCAGTAATAGATCGTATGGATCTTCGATCAATTCTTTGACACGTACCAGGAATTGGACCGCTTCTTTTCCATCTACAATCCGATGGTCATAAGAAAGAGCGATATACATCATCGGGCGAACCTCAATGCTGTCATCCGGCATAACCATAGCGCGTTTTTGAATGTTGTGCAAACCAAGGATACCTACTTGCGGCGCATTCAAAATCGGTGTGGAAAGCATGGAACCGAAAGTACCTCCGTTAGTAATCGTGAACGAACCGCCTTGCAGTTCATCTAACTGCAATTCTTTGTTGATCGCTTTCTTGGCGAGACGTGAAATATCTTTTTCAATGCCTGCAAAGCCTAAACGATCTGCATCACGGATTACTGGTACGACCAGACCTTCATCCGTGGATACAGCCATACCGATGTCATAGAATTTCTTTTTCACGATTTCATTTCCTTGAATTTCTGCATTTAACAGTGGGAATTCTTTCAAGGCACCGATAACAGCCTTTGTGAAGAAGGACATGAAGCCCAGTTTGATATCATGTTTCTGTTGGAAGTCTTCTTTACGTTCTTTGCGCAGCTGCATGACCGCAGACATGTCTACTTCATTGAACGTGGTCAGCATCGCAGAGTTTTGTTGCGCTTCAACCAGGCGCTTTGCAATCGTCTGACGACGACGAGACATTTTCACACGCTCGACCGGCTTATCGAATTCTGTTTTTTCATTATTTTTCTCTGCTTTTTTCTCTTTCTTAGGAGCTTCCTGCTTCGTTTCTTTTTCTTGAGAACCACTGGCAGCAGCATCTACATCTTCAGGTCGGATACGGCCTAATGGATCGCGGGCACTGATTTCACTAAGATCGATCCCCAGTTCACGGGCGCGTTTTCTTGCAGCAGGAGTTGCTACGACATCGCCTTTTCCGCTTTCTTTCTCAGCAGTTTTTTCTTCTTTCTCTTTTGGTTCTTCTTTCTTTTCCTGCTTAGCTTCTTCTTTCTTCTCTTCTTTTGGCTCTTCTTTTTGATCGGAGGAGTCTTCAGAAGATCCGCCAGCTTCCCCATTTTCATCGACTTTGGCAATAACATCGCCAACTTCGACATCGTCTCCGGCATCTTTTACGATTTCCGTCAAAACTCCGCTGGCATCAGCATTTACTTCAACGTTGACTTTATCTGTTTCCAGTTCCAGAATCGGATCACCTTTTGATACCTTGTCTCCCTTTTTGACAAGCCATTCAGCAATCGTTCCTTCTGTAATAGACTCAGCTAACTCAGGGACCTTAATTTCTTTCACTTGAATCTCCTCCTTTAGACATCATAAGTGCTTCATTGATGATACGTTTTTGTTCTGTCTTGTGGATGTTTGGCTCACCGACTGACGGAGAAGCACGATGTGGACGTCCGACATAACGGTGGATTTGGCCTTTATTTAGTAATCGATGGAGGATACCCTCGACGAAGTACCAGCTTCCCATATTCTGAGGTTCTTCCTGTACCCATACCAATTCTTCTAAGTTCGGATATTCATCCATGATTTCTTTCAAGCGCTGATCAGGGAATGGATAAATTTGCTCGACCCTGACACCTGCAATCGTATCAAAGTTTTGGCCTTCTGCCTTTTCTGTAGCATCTTCTATCTCGACCATGATTTTTCCGCTTCCGATCAGTAAAGTTTTTACTTTTTCCTTATTTTCACTTAAACCAGGCTGACGGGTGATAGTGTTGAATTTTCCTTCACTGAAACGTTCACCCGGATCAGCTATACGCTGGTTCCGTAATAGACTCTTAGGAGTCATCAACACCAATGGACGAGCTTCTTCTTTACCGCTGATGGCAGCTTGTCTGCGCAATAAGTGGAAGTATTGGGCAGCTGACGTCACATTTGCAACCGTCCAGTTGTTTTCTGCTGCCAGCTGTAAGAAACGTTCCAAACGCGCACTGGAATGCTCTGGTCCCTGACCTTCATAACCATGAGGCAATAAGAAGACCATGCTTGTCTTCTCTCCCCATTTCGCTCGACCAGCTGCTACGAATTGATCAAAAATAACTTGTCCGGCATTGGCAAAGTCACCAAACTGTGCTTCCCATAATACAAGCGATTCTGGTGCCTGGACACTATAGCCATACTCAAACCCTAACACACCTGCTTCGGAAAGTGGGCTATTGTGAATAGCGAATGATGCATTCGCCTGCTCCAAGCCGTGCAGTGGATTATATGTTTCCCCTGTTTCGACATCGTGAAGTACCATATGACGATGAGCGAATGTACCACGTTCACTATCCTGACCAGTAAGCCGTATCGGCAAGCCATCTTCTAAAATGGAAGCAAATGCCAAAGCTTCTGCTGTAGCCCAGTCCACTTTACCGCCATCTTCCAGCATCTTGCTTCTACGCTGCAAGATTTTTTCCAGCTTTTTAAAGCCATTGAAGCCTTCCGGGCGCTTCAACATGCCTTCGTTTAAAGCTTTTAAACGTTCAAAATCAACAGCTGTTTCAATCTCTTCCAACGTGTTTTCTACTGCTTCCGGGCGCTTCTCCGCTTCAGGTTCAGCTGTTTCATTTTCCTTCATGTTCTGATAAAGCTCACGAAGTTTATTTTCGCCTTTTTCTTTCATCTCTTTGAAGTCTTCTTCTTTGATGACACCTTCCTGCTGCAGTCTTTCCTGATAAATAGTTGCAGCGGTAGAATGATTATCAATTTCCTTATATAGGTGCGGCTGTGTTGCACGGGGTTCATCCATTTCGTTATGACCGTAACGACGGTAACCGACCAAGTCAATTAAAAAGTCTTTGTGGAATTTCATCCGGTATTCATAAGCCAGGGCCGCTGCTGATAGACATGCAATCGGATCATCGGCGTTGACATGGACCACCGGAATTTCAAATCCTTTTGCTAAGTCACTGGCATACCTAGTAGAACGTCCGTGTTCACGATCCGTGGTAAACCCGACAAGGTTATTAGCAATCACATGAAGCGTACCGCCTGCACGGTAGCCAGGCAAGTCACTCATGTTCAAGGTTTCCGCAACTACGCCTTCTCCGATAAATGCAGCGTCTCCGTGAATCACGATGCCAAAAGCTTTATCCTGAATATGTTTCGGATATCCCGCTTCCGAACGGTCATCCTGTGCTGCCCTTGTGAATCCCTGGACAACAGGGTTGACAAACTCCAAATGCGACGGATTATGGGCTAGCGTTACTCGCGTGGAATGCTGTTCCCCATTTTTTATTTCCCGGCGTGCCCCAAAGTGATATTTAACATCCCCGGTCCAGCCATAGTTGATTCCCATCGAACCTTCTGACGGTACCAGTTCTTTGTCCGGGGAGTGATGGAATTCGGAAAAGATCTTATCATATGGCTTGCCGAGAATATGAGCAAGTACGTTCAAACGTCCACGGTGTGCCATACCCATCATGATATGTTCCGTTTCGTCAGCGTAAGAAGACTGGATGATATGTTCAAGCATCGGCACCATGATATCCAATCCTTCAATCGAGAAACGCTTCTGCCCGACGAAAGTTTTAGCGAGGAAATTCTCGAACCCTTCAACGTCCAATAACCGGTTCAACAACTGTTTCTTTTCTTCGTCGCTCAAAGAAACAACGAAGGAGCCAGTGTCAACCTTATCTTGCAGCCATTGCCGCTCTTCTTCATTATTTACATGGTCGTATTCAAAGGAAATTGTACCTGCATAACGCTCTTTCAGCGTTTTTACGACCTGTAAAGCATTTTTTAATTTGACTGGGGAATCCGGCCATACCCAGTTCGCCGGGATGGCTTCTAAGTCTTGTTCAGTCAAATTGTAGGTAGCCGGATCAAGAAGCTCTGAATACCGCTCTTTCCCCCCAACGGCATAAATATCCGCTTCTAAGTGTCCATGACGACGAATAGCCTCAACAAGTTTATATGCTGAGGTCACTTTTGCAATATCCTGTTCCGATGGTGCAGCGGCGCCATTGCTTGTAGTGCGTTCGGCTCCGGCTTCCATCCAGACAGGCGCCCCATGCTCATCGAACATTTCCTTTAAAGAAGGATCGACGGCATCAGGGTCTTCGGTATAAAGTTCATATTGTTCTTCGATGTACCCCGTATTGGGGCCGTGAAAGTTGTCCCAAAAGCTTTCTAGTGACCCATTGTTTGACAAGTTGATTACCCCCATGTAGATTTGTCTATCGTTGTGATTAACGTAAACGTTTGCAAAACCTAAATGACATTATAGGTTCGATTGATTTGTTCTTCAAGAATTATAACCTAATTATTCGACTGAAAACAACAAATTCATTATAACAAGAAAGACGCACCTGTGGGTACGTCTTTTACAACTTTTCGACAATGTTTAACATGAAAAGCTTGGAAGTATGATGTCCATGCGAAAAATCCTCGGGATTTCATTTGTATGGGTTATTTATCGTGCTGTTTGGGATCAGGCTCCTTCCCTTTCTCTTTCACTTCTTCATTCGTATTCATACGCTCCATTACTCTTCCTTGATACTTGACCTCTTTCATATCTTTTGCCATTGAACTATTGTCCGGCTTATCCTTTTCCATTCTTTTATCACCCATACGCACACCACCTTTTTAATTGACTATACCCTGGATTGCTTCTGGAAAAACCTGATAATTGTAAAACTATTAGCTGACCCTACAACTTACTTAATGTAAAAAAAGCATGTGAAAGGATATCCTTCCACATGCTTTTGGTGATTACCTGTTTAACAGACTTCCTACATAACGGAGCAATTCATTGGCCGAGCTGGAATTATAACCATACTCATCTACCAATGTAGCAATCACTTCATTCATTTTCTTCAGTTGCTGCTCGTCAGGTGTTTTCGTAGAGGTGGTAATCTTTACAATATCCTTCAGGTCAGCAAACAATTTTTTCTGAATCGCTTCCCGCAGCCGCTCATGTGAATGATAATCGAATTTTTTCCCTTTTCGGGCATAAGCACTGATACGAATGAGAATTTCTTCGCGGAAGGCTTTTTTGGCATTTTCAGAAATCCCGATCTGTTCTTCAATCGACCGCATCAGTTTCTCATCTGGATTCATTTCATCGCCTGTCAACGGATCCCTGATTTTAGACTTGTTACAGTAAGCTTCAACATTATCCAAATAATTGTCCATCAGTGTGACTGCAGATTCTTCATAGGAATATACGAATGCCTTCTGAACCTCTTTCTTCGCCAACTCATCGTATTCTTTACGAGCGACGGAGATGAAATTTAAATAGCGCTCTTTATCTTCTTTAGATATGGAGGCGTGGCTATCCAGCCCATCCTTCAATGACCGCAGCACATCGAGTGCGTTAATTGAGGTCATCTCTTTCTTGATGATTGTAGAAGAGATTCGGTTGATGACATACCTCGGATCGATGCCGCTCATTCCTTCATCCGGATGTTCCTTTTGCAATTCTTCGACATCCACTTCGCTGAAGCCTTCTACATTTTCTCCATTATAAAGCCTCATTTTCTTCAGTAAATCCACCTGACCGCGTGTTGAATCTTTCAGACGTGTCAGAATCGTGAACATGGCAGCGATTTTCAGCGTATGTGGTGCGATATGAACATCCTTGATATCACTCTGGCGAATCATTTTTTCATAAATACGCTCTTCCTGACTGACTTTCAAATTGTAAGGTACAGGCATGACGATCATCCGTGAGTGCAACGCTTCGTTCTTTTTATTAGCAATAAAGGAACGATATTCTGCTTCGTTAGTATGAGCGACAATCAGCTCATCTGCCGAAATCAACGCAAACCTTCCTGCTTTAAAATTCCCTTCCTGCGTCAGGGACAACAAGTGCCAGAGGAATTTCTCGTCACACTTCAACATCTCCTGGAACTCCATCATCCCGCGGTTCGCTTTGTTCAGTTCGCCATCAAAGCGATAGGCACGCGGATCAGACTCAGACCCATATTCTGCAATGGTCGAAAAGTCTATCGAACCTGTGAGGTCAGCAATATCCTGTGACTTAGGATCAGATGGACTGAAGGTACCGATACCGCAGCGTTTATCTTCAGAGAAGAAAATACGTTCCACAAGTACATCTTCAATCCTTCCACCATACTCTTCTTCGAGCCGCATCATGTTCAACGGAGAAAGGTTTCCTTCGATGCGGATACCATATTGTTCTTCAAAGTCAGGACGTAGGTGGTGCGGAATCAAATGCAGTGGGTCTTCATGCATCGGACAGCCTTTAATGGCAAAAACCGCCCCCTTATCCGTATGGGAATACTTCTCTAACCCACGTTTCAAAATATTGACCAGAGTAGATTTACCCCCACTGACCGGTCCCATAAGTAATAATATCCGCTTGCGTACATCCAGACGCTTGGCTGCCGGATGGAAATATTCCTCCACCAGCTTCTCCATCGCATCTTCCAGGCCATAAATCTCATGTTCAAAGAATTTGTACTTATGGTGCCCCTGTTCTTCTTCAATCCCTGCGTCTTTAATCATATTATAAACACGCGAATGTGCAGATTGAGCTAAATAAGGCCGTTCCTTCAACAACTCTAAATAATCAGAAAAGGTTCCTTCCCATTTCAGCTTCTCCTCTTCTTCCCGGTAACTTTGAATCTTTTTCAAAATATCCAATGTACTACCTCCCCTGTAGATAATGGGCAAAAGCTGATTAATAAAGTCTATGTAGCAAATGTACAGGTGATGAATAGATAATGAGAAGAAGTCAGAAAAACTTGTCCCTTTCATCAAAACAGCCAGGGGATCCAGGACGATAGTACATGCCGGCTTTAAATGCCGACACGGCTATCCAGTCAAATCACAAGCTCACTCCCAGGCTATTTAGAAAGCAATCAGGGTAAAAAAAGACTGACCCGATCCAGGTCAGTCATCCTCATCCATATACTGCTTTTCAAATTGATACTGCTTTCGTCTTCTCAGTCCTAAAACCAGAAATACGATAAATAAAATAATGTTCAATATTCTAAAATCAGGATAAATAAATGCTAAAATGGCCCAAATCACTGAGCTTACTAAAAAAAGTACACTCGAATAAAGAGTTTGGCTCACCAGGGACTCCTCCCTTACGTGGTTTTGGCTGACCTGTTGTCCATTTTCCTGCTTATCCCATATCCTATCGTCAATTTCACAGATTTACAATATGAATGCAATTTTGAAGGGCCATAAATAATGCACCTTTTCCTTTTCACTCCCTTTTGACACATAAAAGGCTACCTTGTTAAACTTAGTTTATGCATTTTACTTAATTAAAGTATGAAATATTTTTACAGAGAAGAGGATCATGATGAGTGAGACTTGGTATTATGTCGACACTGGCCATGCAACTCCGGCCTTCAACATGGCAATGGACGAGTTACTGCTTGATTGGCATAGTGAAGGAAAAATCCCTCCTGTTTTACGTTTTTATGGCTGGGAACCCGCCGGACTTTCTGTTGGCTACTTCCAAAAGGTGCAGGGAAAAATCGACCTGGAAGGCGTCAAACGTCACGGATTTGAACTCGTACGTCGGCAAACAGGCGGCCGCGCAGTACTCCATGACCAGGAATTGACGTATAGTGTTATTGTATCAGAAGAGCACCCGGATATGCCTAAATCCGTTAAAGAAGCCTATTTAATCATCTCAAAAGGACTGCTGCATGGGTTCAGGAATCTTGGCATCCAGGCTGATTTCGCTATTCCAGAAGGAAAACTGGAGACCACCGGTTCTGCGGTCTGTTTTGAAGAGCCTTCATGGTACGAACTGATCGTCGAAGGGAAAAAAGCCGCCGGGAGCGCTCAGACTAGAAAAAAAGGAGTCATCCTTCAACACGGATCGATTCCCATTGACGTGGATGACGGAAAATTATTCGATATGTTCATTTATCCGAATGAACGAGTAAAGGAAAGGGCACGTAAAGCCTTCGGTGGTAAAGCGGTAGCTATCAATGAAATCGTGTCAGAACCAATCACTTTTGATAAAACGAAAAAAGCATTCAAGCAGGGATTTGAAACGGGATTGAATATCAGACTGGAGCCTTTTCAGTTGAATGAGGAGCAATTACAGGCTGTCCATCAATTAGCAGAGCAACGATACCGAAATGATAAATGGAATTATGCGCGATAATTTTTACTAAAGGAGTGTCAAAAACACATGGCTAAAAAAGAAGAGTACATACGAAAACCGGAATGGCTGAAGATTAAAATCAACACGAATAAATCTTACAACCGATTAAAAAAATTGATGCGCGACAAAAAACTTAATACGGTCTGTGAGGAAGCCCGCTGTCCGAACATCCACGAATGCTGGAGTGAACGGAAAACAGCGACTTTCATGATTCTTGGCGATACATGCACGCGAGGCTGCCGCTTCTGCGCGGTCAAAACCGGCCTGCCGAATGAACTCGACTGGGGTGAGCCGGAGCGTGTCGCAGAATCCGTAGAAATCATGGAACTGAAGCACGTCGTGGTCACAGCCGTTGCTCGTGACGACTTGAAAGATGGCGGTGCAGCAGTTTTTGCCGAAACAGTAAAAGCCATCCGTCGTCGTGTACCTGGCTGTACAGTAGAAATTTTACCTTCCGATATGAAAGGCGACTATGAAAGCCTCCACACATTAATGGAAGGAAAGCCGGACATTTTCAACCATAATATCGAAACGGTCCGCCGATTGACCAAGCGCGTCCGTGCCCGTGCCATGTACGATCAATCCCTAACCCTTTTGAAACGGGTAAAAGAAATCGCTCCTGACACACCGACAAAATCAAGCATCATGGTTGGCCTTGGTGAAACGAAAGAAGAGATCATTGAAGCGATGGATGACTTGCTGGCACATAACGTCGACATCATGACAATCGGACAGTATTTGCAGCCGACCAGGAAACACTTGAATGTAGAACGCTACTATCATCCTGATGAATTCGAGGAATTGAAGCAAATTGCTCTGGAAAAAGGCTTTAGACACTGTGAAGCGGGGCCGATGGTTCGTTCTTCCTATCACGCTGACGAACAAGTCAATTCCACATCAGCTCAGCGTCGTATTAAATATATGCAAGGCTATGAATCCCAAGGTGAAAAATTGGATAACGTGAATTTTAATTAAATAAAGCCATCCTGACTTGAGGATGGCTTTTTTGGATGGATTAATAATAGGGATAATAGTATGGTGGATAATAAGGTGGGTAGTAGTAATACGGCGAATAATAAGGATAAGGATATAAAGCGCTCCCTAACAATCCGCCCAGCACTCCTCCAAAAAATGGAGAACCATAAAATCCACCGTAGCCCCCATAATACGGCCTTCTCGGTCGTCTTCCAGGACGTGGGCGCTGCCTTTCATCCTCGATCTCCATCATAGCTTCAGGCAAGTAATCATAGTCCATTTTCTTCCTCCCCTTTCTGTACAGCGTAACCTATGCTTCACTGTATGTGGGGACATACCCAGATGTATGGGCAGGAGTTTATAGACTTTTGTACGATTAAGAATTCACATCTTTGGACAATTTAGTTATAATAAGGGTTAGTTGATATTGTAGAGAATAAAGGAGGCGCCATTGTATGAAACTAGCGTTGATTATCGGAGTATGTGTGACATTCCTGACATCTATTTTCGCTGCTGGATATGACGAAAAGCCAGGTACCCCGCAAAAATAAACATAAGATCGAACAAAACCCGCATCCAATCAGATGCGGGTTTTTCATATGGATTCCAGTCCTCTTTTTTTCACGTAAGGCCGGGGAAATTTTGCTGGCGCAGCGCTTCATAAATCAAGATTGCTGCTGTATTGGATAAGTTAAGAGAACGGACTTTATCTGTCATATGAATGCGTAAACACCTGTCTTCTTTTCCTTCCAGTAAATCGAGAGGAATGCCGTCTGTTTCTCTTCCAAACACGAAAAACAAATCTTTTTCAGGCCGATTGAAATCGTAATCCGTATAATGTTTCGTCCCGAAATTCTCGATATAATAAAATTCCCCTTCTGGATAGGAGTTATATAATCCGTTCAGGCTGTCATGATAATGGATATCTACCTCATGCCAGTAATCAAGACCGGCCCGGCGAAGCATTCTATCATCCGTTGAAAAGCCGAGCGGGCGGACTAAATGCAGGGTAGAACCGGTAGCGATGCAGGTCCTTGCAATATTTCCCGTATTAGCGGGTATTTCTGGTTGGTATAAAACGACATGAATAGGCATCTTCTTCACCTCTGGTTGCTTAATGACCCGCTTATTATAACATACTCACTCTCCGATTCGGAAAAACTTATATTCGATGTTCGGCGTATAAGCGGTAGAATCTTCATAAGACCAGTACCGCATTCTGCTGTTAGAAGTATGGGCATTTACCAGCGGCATCCCGTCGGCGTCTTTACTAACGACAATCGTATTATGATTCCATCTTCCGTCCCCTTCAAAATCATAGCAGATGACATCCCCTGGAATCAGTTCCTTCGGTGAATCGACTTCCTTACCAGACAGTCCTTGCCGTGAACCGCTCAAATACCAGCGGAAGGAATGGGCTACGGCCCAACTGTAACTCCATGATTTTCCCGAATACCACCAGCCTTTTCCCCGGTTCGGAGCCCCCCACATCGGAGCTCCTCCCGCCCGCATGCATTGTGAGATAAAATTCGTACAATCATCTGTGAATGTCCGATATTGAGGGTTATAGCTGTTCCACCAGCGTTCTGCGTAACGCACAGCACTTCGGCGGTCATAATTGAAACGGAGGTCCCGTACCTCTTCCATCGGAATCGGCTCATATTTCTTATCTTTTTCTACAGGTGCATTCTTTTCCTCTGTGAATTCATGAAATAAAATTTCATTGTGTTTCATCTGTGCCCGGCAGTCCATTTCTAATTCTTCCAAATAGAAGTCGTCCTTCTTTTTTAGTACAAAGTTAGTTTTTAACATATAACGCAGATCTGTCCTGTTATCAGAATCCTTCACCCGCTGATAAGGGGTGACAGCTCCAGAAACACGAGCTATCCGGTATCCCCGTTCTCGGTGAAGCTCCCATTTCCTCTTCAGCCAAGGGACGTTTTCCATATCCCGCTGACTGGTCAATACCTCATTCCAGAAATCTGTAAGGATATTACCATTTACCATCAGTCCTCCTCCCTCCCCTATCAGTTTATGATACGAAGAGGGTTTAACAACTAAGAAAAGCGCAAGCGCCCTGAAAGACACGGGACTCATAAGCAAAACGGCTGGAGGAAGTCGTTCTTTCCTTCCAAAAGACGGGTTGCTTATGCGTCTCGTGTCTGGGTGCTTAAGCTAGCCAATTCTTCCCAGCCCGAATTTTATACTTTCTTATATTAAAAAA
>NZ_KI543236.1:0-42683 GCF_000496835.1 Thalassobacillus devorans MSP14 | reverse complement strand
CATATTAAAAGTTGAAAAGCATCTGGGGCATTTCTAATTCTAATAACTTTCTTTTCTTTTCTAATCCACCATTGTAACCCACTAATTTTCCGTTCGTGCCAATTACTCGGTGACATGGAACGATAATCGATAAAGGATTGCGATTTACCGCACCGCCTACAGCACGTATCGCTTTAGGCGCCTGAATCGCTTTTGCAATTTCTTTGTACGATCTTGTTTCCCCATAAGGAATTTCTTCGCACAACGCCTTCCACACTTTTTGCTGAAAAGGGGTTCCATATAATTGATAGTCAAAGGTGAATGCATGCCTGGTTCCCTGAAAGTACTCCTGGAACTCCTGCATGGCTGATTCTAACAACTCATCATCCTGCACAAACTTCGGACAAAGGAAATACTGTCTCGCCCAATTATTATGATGCGTTGCCAGCTCTTGATAGCTACCATAGTCGATCCGGCAGACACCGTCCTTATCTGCGACGAATGTTATCGGACCAAGCGGAGTTTCCAATTCACCATAATAAAGAAAGGAACGTTTAGCCATAAACAACCCCTTCTTTTTTAAAAAGTTTGTTTTATTATACTAGAGAAATGCAAAGATGGGAAGGAGTTTTCTGTCAATTCAACTGAAACCCAAGCCCTTTTTCCATTTCAAACAACACCCGTTCATCCGATTCCCTCTTCATCGCGGCTTCAATCGCTTCGTACACCCCAGGGGATCCAATTTTTCCCAGCGACCAGGCAGCCGTTCCACGGATGACCGGGCGAGGGTCTTCCTTCATCAAACGAATTAAATCGTCCACTGCCGTCTCATCTTTGTAGTGGCCTAAAGCCAGGATAGCATTACGTTGAATCGGCTTTTTGCCACGCCAGGATCCGGCAATCGGACCGAATTGCTCCTTAAACTCCCTGTTCGAAATCGAAAGGAGCGGCTTCAATCGCGGCTTGGTCACTTCTGGATCGGGTTCGAATTCTTCATGCAGATGAAAATCTTTCTTTTTATTTTTCGGACATACAGTCTGACAAGTGTCACAACCATATAGCCGGTTACCGATTTTTATCCGATATTCATCAGCAAGAAAGTCCTTCGTCTGCGTTAAAAATGCGATGCACTTATTGGCATCCAGCTGGCCGCCCTGGACAAGGGCTCCAGTCGGGCAGGCATCGACACAAATATTGCAATCACCGCAACTGTCCTCCACAGGTTCATCGGGTTCGAAAGGAATATTCGTAATCATTTCTCCAAGATATACATAAGAACCAAATTCAGGCGTGATGATGGCACAGTTTTTCCCACTGAAACCGATGCCTGCGCGTTCTGCCACTGCCCGGTCAGCCAGCTCTCCTGTATCCACCATCGACTTGATGCTTACCTCAGGGAATTTCTCTTTTAAGAATTCTCCCAGCTTCTGCAGGCGTTCACGCAGTACATCATGGTAATCCTGTCCCCAGGAAGCACGACAGAAGATACCGCGTCTGTCGCCTTTTTTACTTTTCGGTGCATCTTTCATTTTAGAGGGATAAGCTAAAGCAATCGAAATGATCGACTGTGCTTCAGGTAAGAGCCTGCCTGGTTCTGTACGTTCCTCAACCGTCCCTTTTTCAAAACCCGATTGGTACGCCAGCTCTTCCTGACGTTTCAGACGGGCTTTCAGTTCTCCAAACACATCTACCGAAGCAAATCCGATTTTGTCGATGCCGATTTCCTTACTGTATGCTATAACATCTTCCTTCAATTGCTTGTAATCCATCCTTACCCCTCCTTTCTCTTAAAATTATTGGTTCCCTTGCCCTTTTAAAATTTTTTTATAAAGGATTTACTTTTGCAGTTCGCATCCTGTTTAATGTCGCTGCGATTTCAAACCGTCTAGGCCGGGCCAGTTCGCCAGGGTGCTGGTTTTGGAATGGTGCAAAAGAAGCTAACCCTTGCTCATCCAGTTGATCTTCCACGGCATCAAGCAACTCTTTCATCGACCGGTTCTTTTCCAGCCAGCCTTTTTTATCCAAATGCAACAGCATATCTGCAATCATCCTTGTCTGAGATGCATCTACAAGCTGCTCAACATAGTCCAATGATATTTCTGTGTTTCCTTTTAAAATCAAAGTCTTGCTTTTTGATTGTACTTTAGCTTTCTTCCCCTTTTGAGTCTGCAGGCTGTTTGGAAGAAACCTGCGTGTTGTGATCTCACCAAAGGTGTTTTCCTTATCCGCTTTCCGTTGTTGCGGATATTTATCTGCAATCTCTTTTGCCTTTGAAGTAACATTATAAGGGAGGTACTGGTCCATCATGATAACATTCTCAGCTGCATCAAAATAATCACCGGATCCCCCCATGACGAGTACCGTTGAGACACCCAGTTCATCACTAAGCTGTTTGATTTTATCGATGAATGGAGTAATCGGCTCTTTCTCCTTCACGACAAGTTCCTGCATACGCTCATCTCGTATCATAAAGTTCGTTGCGCTGGTATCTTCATCAATCAACAGTGTAGCAGCGCCTGCTTCGAGAGACTCCACTACATTGGCAGCCTGTGATGTACTACCGCTTGCATTATCCGTCGTAAACGTGTTTGTATCTGTACCATGCGGGAGATTTTTTATGAACGGCGAGATATTTACGGTTGTGACTTTTCTTCCATCCTCCGCCCGGACTTTCACTGCTGCCGGATCAGTCAGGACATACTCACGGCCATCCCCTTTAATATGAGGATACACCCCTCGTTCCATCGCATTCAATAGGGTACTTTTACCATGGTACCCCCCGCCGACAATCAACGTGATCCCTTTTTTCACCGCCATACCTGTCAATGGCTCGTTGCGGTGAGGCAGTTCAATAGTCACACGGTTCTGTTCAGGACTTTCAAATGGAACCGCTCCTTCCATTGGCCGTTCACTGACACCGCTTTTCCGAGGCAATACTGCACCGTCCGCTACAAATGCAACCCAGTCATTCGCCTCCATTTCCCTGCGAATAGCTGCATGCTGATCAGCCAGTTGCACTGCACGTTCAATCTCCTCATCGCTGATACGAAAAACGGAGGTATCAATCAGTTCAGGAAGCACCTGGAAAAATAGCTTCTCAGCCTGCTTTCCATTAATGCGTCTACCATTGGCCGGTAAACCCACGCTTAAGCAGATAATCATATGATCACTATTCAAATATACAGCCGTACGTTCTAATATTTCCTGACCAGGGCGATCGATAGCTACCAGACCACTCTTACCTGATCCTTTCACATTAGGATTTAGCTTCATCAGTTTACGGGCAATATCTCTTGTAATTATATCTTCAGCATAGACCCGACGATTTTTGTCTGTCCGCCACTCGGATTTTATCGGACGCTTGGTGTAAGGTACTTGGATCCTTATTTTAGAAGGAGCCGCAAACGGATCTCCCTGCACATAATCAATCCAAAGCCGGTAGCGATCAAACTGATAGCTGCCTTGTAATTGTTTATAACCCTTATAACTTTTCCCATCTATTTGCTGTAATTGCTGTTGAAGTTTCTTCACACGAATCATCTCCAATCCAACTATCTACTTGGTTTATTTACAATGTTGCCATCTTTACAACATAAAAAACGCAATGCTTCGTTGTCACCTAGAACGAAACACTGCGTTGGTTAACTTGATTGGGGAAATACTAACTCTTGCCGGATGAAACCGGCAATAAGAGCGGGTGATGGGAATCGAACCCACATCATCAGCTTGGAAGGCTGAGGTTTTACCACTAAACTACACCCGCATAATAATAGATGATTGCTTTAAGTCAGGTTCACGAACAATCATGTCTCTTCCTCTGCCAGATAACTCAAGGAAGTAAGATCCGTCGAGACAACTCGTAGCTTATTCGGTGGATGCTTTGCTCGTGGCTGAGGTTTTACCACTAAACTACACCCGCATAATAATAGATGATTGCTTTAAGTCAGGTTCACGTACAATCATGTCTCTTCCTCTGCCAGATAACTCCAGGAAGTTAATCCGTCGAGACAACTCGTAGCTTATTCGGTGGATGCTTCGCTCGTGGCTGAGGTTTTACCACTAAACTACACCCGCATAATGAACATGCCTTTTTGAAATGACAATTATAATTATAACAAGGGTAGTTTAGTGGTGCAATGGAATTTTTAAATTTTTTGTCGAAATCCTTAAAAATTAATCGATTATCTTTTTGGAGTTGAAAGACTTCTCCAAACTAAAAAAGTCATTCAGTTTAGCATAGTTCGGTCCACTGACTCTTGCCAGTGGTTTCAGCTTTTCTACATTAATTTTGAAATTACCAGAATAATACTCGTCTTCAATATGAAAATGCACTACTCTTCCAAGTACCATATGGGAATGATCGCCGATAGGGATAACATTCTCTAATTCACACTCTAATTGGATAGGAGACTCTTTAACTCTCAGGCAATCTACCTTTCGAGCAGGTACTCCTGTCAGCCCTACTTCCTTGAACTCATCTACCTCCGACTTGAAATTTGCCGAGGAATCGTTCATTGGTGCTGCTATCTCTTCTGTTACCACATTGATAACAAACTCTCTCTGGCTTTCGATATTATTCAGAGTATCTTTCTTGGTACCGCCCCTCTCTCCAATTGCAAACATGATAATCGGAGGTGAACTGGTTATAGCGGTGTAAAAACTGAATGGTGCCAAATTATGTACGCCATTTTTATCCTTGGATGAAACAAAAGCTATCGGCCTAGGCACTACTATCCCGGTTAATAGTTTATAGACTTCCCTGGATTTACAGTTTTCTGGTTTAATATCCATTTTTTCACCACCTTTATTGTTATAATCATACAATATATAAGAGGTTGACCCAACAATAGAAGCCAACCTCTAACCACAAGTTACTATTATTCTCCTACCTTGATTGGTACAATTTCCCCGTCTTCAATTGCTGCAACACTTCTCTTGGCTTTAAACCCTCCGTCTTTACCAACTTCATCGATAACATATACTTGTTTTTCTTTAGGAAGCTGGTTTAATCCATCCTGTATATGTGCACGGATCGCTTCTGAATCATCTACTGTGCCTGCTGCTTTCATAGCTTCTACAAAAATATATAGAGATATATAGTGGAAACCTGCTTCCGAACCAGGATCGTTCTTATATTTTTCTTGATAATTTTCTACGAATTGTGGTGTCCCGGGATAGTCCGCATTCACTAACGGCATAACCCCAATCGCTCCTTCAAATAGTTCATAGGAATCTGATTTAGTTACCTTCTTCATCTCATCGAGCTTTGCCTGATCCATGATGATGAACCCACCTTCGAATCCTAGTTCTCTCGCTTGTTTAACTAGTTTTGCCGTAGGTTCAGAGGGACCTCCAATAAATAATACATCAGGGTCTTCTTTCAAAGCATTAGTTACCAGGGTGAAAAAGTCCGTCTCCTTAGAAAAATCAATAGAAGAATCATAGACTACCTCTCCCCCTTGCTCTTTCCAGTAAGGGAGCAAAGTTTCGGACCAATCTTTTCCGTACTGAGTGGATGTCGGCAAGGCAGCGAGTTTTTGGCCAAAACGCTCCATTGTATAGTTTGTAAAAGGCTCAATATAATTATCATATCGAGGAGGGATTCGGACAGTCAGGGAATTTCCTGCTTCCGTTACGTCCGGTTCACTGGTATAAGCGCCAATCAAGAATTTTTCCTGTTCATTGAATACCTGCATGGCCTTAACTCCCCCGCTATGAGGCGTGTAGACGATCGGAGTCTGGTGTTCTTGTACAAGCCTTTTGGCGTTTGCTGCAGCTTCATTTGGCAAGTATTTATCATCAAAAGAAATCAAATTAATTTTATAAGTCTGTCCATCTACTTCGAAACCACCATTTTTATTAATTTCTTCGGCTGCCATCTCCAATCCGCTGAATGACCTTTCCCCATAATAAGCAGCCGGACCACTGAGAGGACCACTGAAACCGATATTGACGAGTTTTTCTCCTTCTTCAGTAGATGGAGTTTCCGTTTCCTTTTCATTTCCTTCGCCAGAGGCTTCATCGGACGGATTTTCTATACACCCTGCTAATACAAATACAATTGACAACACAGACAGGAAAACGATTAACCGGAATTTATTCATTAAATTGCCTCCTTCATAAATTTCTGTAAGACCAAAATTGAAATGATCTCCACATTCATGCTCCGATGTAAGCCTTACGTACAGAATCGTCGGACAGCAATTCTTCTGAAGTTCCCTGAACCACTATGGAACCGCTTTCAAAAACGTAGCCTTTACTTGCGATACCTAGTGCAGCATTGGCATTTTGCTCTGCCAGTAGAATGGTAGTCCCTTCTTCATTAATTTGCTGTATGACTTCAAACATTTGTTCTACAATTAATGGGGCCAGCCCTATGGATGGTTCATCCAGCAGCATCAATTTCGGTTTTGCCATCAAGGCCCGTCCAATAGCAAGCATTTGCTGCTGTCCACCACTTAAAGACCCTGCCGCATTTTCTTTTTTCTCATATAGTATCGGAAATAATTCATAGACATGCTTGATTGATTGTTTAATAGCTTTTTTATTTTTACGGTGAACATAAGCCCCCATGATCAGATTTTCACTGACACTCATTTTTGGAAAAAGTTTTCGGCCTTCTGCACATTGAACGATTCCTGACTCTACAATCCGCCCTGGAGACCTGCTATCGATTGACTTCCCTTCGAAGAGGATTTCACCCTTACGAGGTTTTTCCAACCCGCTTATTGCTTTAAATGTAGTACTCTTCCCTGCTCCATTTGAGCCCAGTAACACGACAATTTCTCCCTTTTGAACAAGGACATCTATACTCTCTATCGCTGTAAAGCTGCCATAGCTAACAGAAAGACCTTTTAACTCAAGCACTGGCGCTCCCTCCTAAATATGCTTCTATGACCATTTGATTGTTCATAATCTCTTCAGGAGTACCTTCAGCAATTTTTTCTCCATAGTTGAGCACCATGATCTTATCAGCCAGCTTCATGATCATCTGCATTTTGTGCTCAATCAGACAAACGGTAATCCCTCTATCCACCATCTTCTTCATCAGTTCTGCCAAGCCTTCCGTTTCATCTGGATTGATGCCTGCTGCCGGTTCATCCAGAAAAACAACTTCAGGGTCCGTAGCGAGTGCGAGTGCAAAGGCAACACGCTTTTTTTCTTCTTGTGTGATATTGGCAGCCAGCTGATCACTCACATCTGTCAAACCGACAAAGTCGAGTACCTCTATAGCTTTTTCTCTGCATTTTCTTTCCTCCTTTTTAAACCGTTTTGTTCTGAGGACAGCATCCAGTAACGTTGAATTTGTACGAAGACGATGTCCCACTTTCACATTATCCAGCACGGTCGATTGTTCAAAAAGATTGGTAGTTTGAAAGGTTCTTGCTATTCCCAACTCTGCGATTTTATTAGGCGGGAGTTTCGTTATATTTTGGTCTTTGAATATTACTTGCCCCGAAGTTGGTGTATGTGATCCGCTCACAAGGTTAAAAAAAGTTGATTTCCCAGCTCCATTTGGACCTATGATTGCATTAATTTTACCTTTTTCCAGTGAAAAGCTCACATCATTTACGGCAATGAGACCACCGAATTTCTTCGTCAATTCTTTCGTTTTCAGGAACAATGGTCACCCCTCCTTGACCTTTTTGTCAGGAACGGAATTGGCAGTTGGAAATTCCGCATCCTTATGATTCTTTATTAAAGCTCTCATTCGCTTTTTTTCTTGCCGCTTTATTTTCCACTCATAAAAGGCCCCTATAATACCTCTGGGGTAAAAAATAATTAGTAAAGTGAGAAGCGGACCAAAAATCAGCATACGATAGTCTTGTAGAAATTGCAGGGATTGGGATACCCATACAATCAGCAAAGTGCCTACAATAGGCCCAGCTAACGTTCCGATTCCTCCCACCAACAAATACATCAGCAGATCAAAAGTTATCGTAATGTATCCTATATCGGGCCCGATGAATCGAATGAATGATGCATACAACACACCAGCTAATCCGGCAAACAATGTGGATAGCACAAAAACCATCAGCTTATTTTTCATGGTAGCGATCCCTAAGGTCTTTGCCAGCTCCTCGCTATTACGGATAGCAATGAATGTCCGTCCTGACAAAGAATGAACAATTCGATATACCATGAGTACGGTTAGCAGGAGAAAAAATAAAATCAGATAGTACTGGGATAGCGGCTTCTCAAATGAAAGCGGACCGAAACCAGCAGGGACCGGAATACCGATCAGGCCACGCACTCCCCCTGTCAAACCGTCCCATTTATCGATGACCAGATAAATGATATACCCTACACACAAAGTATAAATCGCAAAGAAATGTTCTTTTGTCCTTAAGGCTATTAAGCCGATTAATAAGCCTAAAATACAAGTGATTATCAGAGAGGATAGAAAAGCCAGCCAATAATTCATGCCAACTTTGACTGTCAGTATTCCTAAAGAGTAGGCTCCTATAGCAAAAAAACCAGCATGGGCTAGTGAAAGATATCCAGTGTAACCAGCCAGCAAATTCAGCCCATAGACAGCAATCATCCAAATAAATGCCAGTGTCAATATATGGAGCACATAACTGTTTTTGGTCAGGAAAGGAAAAACGAGTGCCAAAAGAATGAAGCCTGATATGACGGTCCGCCTGTTTAATAAAGCAGCCATTAAAATCCCTCCCTGGCAAACAACCCTTTAGGTCTGAATGATAGTATGATTACTAAAAGTAAAAACGCAATGATATCTTTGTAATCATTAGAAAGATAAGTAGCTCCAAGACTTTCACTGAATCCAAGAATATATCCTCCCAGAATAGCCCCCGGTATGCTGCCCATCCCACCCAGAATGATAATGACAAAGGCTTTCAGTATCACTAAGTGGCCCATTCCAGGAAAGACAAGGTTGATCGGCGCAGCAAGCGATGCAGCAATTGCGGCCAATCCACCTGATATCAGGAAGGTCAGCATAGCTACTTTATTTGTATTGATTCCCACTAAATGTGCGCCCTCGCGATTTTGCGCCATAGCTATAATCGTAGAGCCGACCATTGTTTTCTTTAAGAATAGATATAGCAAAAGCATAACCACTACCGCGCCCACATTAATGAGTATACGCTGCATCGTTACGGTCAAGCCGAAGAGGTTAATTACTTCACCATAAGGTGTACCCATAGAACGATAGTCTGCTCCCCAGATCAATTGCGCCAGTGCTTCAAGAAATAGTAAAATACCGATTGCTGCTATTTTGTCATGAATTGGCGGTGCATTCCTTAAAGGATGAAAAACCAGCCTTTCCATCAGAACACTCAGCAAGCCGACAACCAACACTGATATAGCCATAGCCAGCCAATAGTGGAGCCCCCACAGAAGCATCATCGTCAATGTTACATAAGCACCCAGCATATACATAGCACCATGGGCAAAGTTCGGTATATGCAATATCCCGTAAACCAACGTCAGACCTAGAGCAACCAGACTATATACACTTCCTATCGTAAGCCCATTAAATAACTGCTGCGATAATATATCCATATAACTACCCCTTTAGCGGATGATTTTTACCCCCCAGATGCTGACATTCTCCTACCTATTAACCCTCTCCACCTTTTCCTTTTCTTCTTCCTGGAGCTTCCTCCATAATATTTTTCCGCTGTTCGTTGTTGGAAATTTTTGCCTAAACTCCACTTGCCGAGGATATTTATAAGCAGCCATATGCTGCCTGGCCCATTCTACAATCTCTTCTTCGGTTACTTTTCCTTGATAATCCTCATTTAAAATTACATAGGCCTTAATATCTTCGCCCTTGCGTGGATGAGGCACACCGACTACGCACGCTTGTTGAATTGCTTCATGGTTATATAGATGAGACTCAACTTCTGTCGGCCAGACGTTATAGCCAGAAGCATTGATCATCCGTTTCACCCGATCCACAATGAAAAAATATCCTTCGTCATCACGTCGGGCAATATCTCCAGTGCGGAAAAAAGACTTGCCATCAATATCAATAAAAGCGTTCCTATTTTCATCTTCTCTATTGAAATAGCCGACCATCACTTGGGGACCGTTGACCACAATTTCTCCTATCTCTCCAGCTTCCGCCTCTTCATTGGTAACTGGATCGATAATTCTGGCATCTACATCAAAAGCAGGGATTCCTAAACATTGTCTTTTAGGACGGTCAGGCGGATTGAAATGCGTTTGAGCAATCGTTTCCGATAATCCATATCCTTCTATGAATTCTAATCCTGTCAACTGGTAAAGCTTTTCTCCGACAGCTTTCGGAACCGCAGCTCCTCCACCGGAAATGGAAATCAGGGAAGTAAGTTCTTCAGGTTTCAAATCCGGATTTGCAAGAAAATCGATCAGCATGGTACTGATCGTTACCCAATGGGTGCATTGCTGTTCTTTTATCAGTTTCTGTGCAGTTTCCCGATTCCATCTGGTCATGATCACCATCGTACTGCCGGCATATATCGGCATATGCATACTGTGTACCATTCCGGTTACATGGAACAATGGAAGGGTCATCAAATTCCTGGAGTTGGTTGTAGTACGCGACCAATAATAAGCCCCAGTCGTATTTGCCTGAACCGTCCGGTTGGTATGCATACAGCCTTTCGGCAGCCCAGTTGTCCCTGACGTATAAGGGATGACAGCCAAGTCATCGGCCGTACTTACCTTTTTCCCAGGACGACTTCCTGACTGAATCGCATCGACCCATAAATAATGATCAGCTTCCTTATAGACTTTACGTGGAGTATTCACTTCTTGTGGAAGCACTCCGTCGAAGTTGTCTCCTTTATAGTCGGAATAAGCTGCAATGATAACTTTCTGAAGGTGAGTGGATTCTAATAATGGCTTTACTTCATCCATTAATTCCTGCCCAACGATTCCGTTTTGAATGTCACCGTCTTTTATATAAAATTCCAGTTCATTAGGTTTCAACATCGGATTGATAGGAACGACTACAGCGTCTGCATGTAATATCGCATAATAAGCGATTACAAACTGGGGAGAATTTTGCATAAACAGTAATACTTTATCCCCTTTGGAAACCCCAAGCTTCTGTTGCAAATAACCTGCCAAGGACTCCACTTCTTCCATGAGCTCACGATATTTTATCGAGTTACCATAATAAAAAATTGCCTCATGAGCGGGAAAACGACTAGCTGAAACAATTAAATTATCAACTAGCGTCGTTTCAGGAACAGTAAGCGATTTGGTCAATTTCGGCCAGTTAGCAAAGTGATCAGTACGGCTCACATTACTCTCTCCTTTCAGAAGCACCTTTGTAAGCGTTGTCATTTTGAATGGTGTTTTTTTGAATATGATAAATATTCAGTTAATTAAGCTGGCAGATAGATGCTTATTTTCCTTGGAAGTCAGGATGTCGCTTTTCTTTAAAAGCTTTTACTCCTTTACGATGATCTTCGGTGGTAATCACTGTGGCTTGTGTAATTCTTTCTGCTTCGAGGATTTCGTCTAAACTGGAGGACAGAGAACGGTCAGTTAATTTTTTAATGAATCCATAGGCTCTTGATGGGCCGGAAGCGAGTTTTTCCGCGTAGCGCTCGACATCAATATTAAAGGTATCAGTCGGATAAATTTGATTGACAATACCAAGAGATTTCGCTTCCGTGGCATTGATAGGAGAGGCATGGAACATTAACTCTTTCGCTCGATGTATTCCAATTAATCTAGGCAGGAAATATGAACCGCCTCCATCTGAAACCAGGCCTACTTTCGAAAAGCTTAAGACGAAATCACTATCTTCTGCAGCCAATATAATGTCACAGGCTAAGGCCAAATTAAAACCTGCTCCAGCAGCAAAGCCATGTACCGCAGCAATTACCGGCTTTTCCAGGTCTTTTATCGCTAAAATCAGTTCGTTCAGCTTACCGATATGTTTATAAGCGTCAATCGGTTCATTCGTACCCATTGTCTTGACATCACCGCCGGCACTAAATGAACGACCGGCACCAGATAAGATTACTACCCGAATGTTCTCATCCTGTTTCGCCTGTTTAATCGATTCCTTTAACTCAGCAATCATCGCCGGGCTGAACGCATTCAATGATTCCGGACGATTCAACGTCAAATTCATAACAGTCCCTTCAACTTGGACAAGCAAGTCTTTCGTATCTGATTTTTGCAAACTGATTCCTCCTTTGTTTTCATTTCTATCTACTTTACCAGCCATCCGCCGTCTACTAATAAATCAGAGCCAGTCATATAAGATGCTTCTTCAGAAGCTGCAAAAGCTATTACATTAGCGATCTCGTCCGGCTTGCCCACTCTTTCTAATGCTGTGTTTCGCCGGATGGCATCTTCAAACCGCTTATTTTGCAAACCTCTTTCTGTCAGCGGGGTTTCTGTAAATCCTGGTGATACAGAATTGACACGGATACCATAGGGTGCAAACTCGGCTGCCAGTGCCTTAGTAAAATTGATTACCGCCGCTTTAGAAGAGCTGTAATGAGGAATTTGAGCCCCTGCTTTGTGACCCGATAATGAAGCGACATTGACAATCGAACGATCACTGGCTGTTTCCTCGTCAGCATCTCGGCTGCTATCTATCATCATTTTGCCAAGTATTTTAGATACGAGAAAAACGCTTTTTAAATTCGTCGCTTGAATCCGGTCCCACTCTTCGGCTTCCAAATCGAGAATAGTAGACTTCCCAGAAACTCCAGCGTTATTTACCAATACATGAATGGTTCCATATTTTTGGTGAATGAATTTCTTTAATTCTTCCATTTCATCTTCCTTGGTTACATCGGCGGAAAATACCGTTGTATCTGCTTCTTTCAGAGAGCTCTTGATTCTTTCAGCAGTATTTTCAAGCTTAGAGGAAGTCCGTCCAATCAAAATAACCCTGGCCCCTTCACCAGCTAATCTTGCAGCCGTTTCTCCTCCAATGCCACTGCCTGCTCCTGTCACTACCGCTACTTTCCCATTGAATCTACTCACGTAGCTACCACATCCTTTTCATCACTGTTATTTTTTAATTTCTAAATGCTGGTGATTAATGATTCTCCCGTTATCGGCCAACTTGGGTATCACTTGAAATAAGTTGCTACTCGCAACGAAGTCTACTTCTCTTTCAAATCCGCGGCTAATCAGCATCCGGCCAATACGAGATACCTTGAGGAGTTCAGGTCCTTTTTGCATGTTGCCTTTGTAAAAGTGGAAAGCAGCATTTGCCGCATCTGTTAAATCTATTTCTTCTTTCACGTTTGCCATTAAACACTCAATAAAATAACCTGCACCATAAAAGTCCTCTATATTGAACTCGCCAGACGACCCTGCACAAACGAGCACAATCGTTTCATTTGAAAATCGTTTCCTTATATCTTCTGCTACTGTCTTGCTGTTCAATAACGACACAGCATAGATAATTTTTGCCGGGAAAGAATTTTTCAGTGCGACAGTTCCATTGGTGGTTGACAAAATAACGCTCTTTCCTAAAACTTTTTCTTTCAAGTCCAAAGGGTTAGGAGCTAAAAAACCTTCAATCGTTGCCCCTTCATATTCACCAACAAGGACATAACTCCCGTCAGCTCTCCCGCTAGCTTCCTTTTGAGCATCAGAACCGTTCAATACTGGAACAACTTCCTTAGCTCCAAACGCTAACGCTGCAGTTATTGTAGATGTAGCAAGCAGCACATCAAATACCACTGTAACCTTTTCCTGCATCTTTTCTGGATCGATTTCTTCCTTCTTTAACAGAAGGTGAATTTTCATTGTTTTACACCTCAAGTCAGGAATCAGATTTATCTTTCCGCATTATAAGCTGCATATTGAATCAGGTTGTCAACAAAATGATTTAGTTCAGCGAACCGGTCATCCTGTGTTTGTCCTTTTTTCCAACGGTAGTAGATTTGCTGGCAAATGACAGCCAATTTAAAATAAGCAAAGGTCATGTAGAAGTTCATTTCTGAAAGATCTCTGTCACTTTTTCTGGCATAGGCATCCAGGAATTCATCCCTTGTCATAAAACCGGGTAATGTGGTGATCGGCTCTTCCCCTAACCCTCTTTTTAACAAGTCGGAATCGTCAGCTTCTATCCAATAGCTCATTGCCACCCCTAAGTCTGCTAACGGGTCGCCAACTGTTGTCATTTCCCAGTCGAACAACCCATTCATCCCACTTAAATCATCATGGAACATGGCATTGTTCAATTTGTAATCATAATGAATGATTGTCGGTTTCTGAGATTTTGGAATATGAGTGACCAGCCAGTTTTTCAGGGAAGAGACACCTGAAATATCATCCGTCTGTGACCGCTCATAGCGTTTGATCCACCCATGGACCTGTCTTTCCATAAACCCGTCAGGCTTTGTCATTTCTTTCAACTTGGTTTTGGTAAAATCAATGCTATGTAGAGAAACAAGTGAATCAACCATTATTTCTGAGATGTCCTTACATAACTGATCGGTCACTTCTACACCTTCCGGAAACTTTGTATCTAATACGGCTCCGTGCTTTCTTTCCATGATAATGAACGGACTGCCAATCACTCTTTCATCAGCAAATAAATAAGGCTCAGGTGCCTGTGGAAAATAAGGGTGTATTTCCTGCAGTATTTTAAACTCCCTTTCCATATCATGAGCCTTGGGAGCGACAGGTCCTAACGGCGGCCGTCTTAATACCGCTTCCCATCCCTCACCCATGTTCAATTGATAGGTCAGGTTGGATCGTCCGGCACTGAATTGTTTGATGGTCAATGCTTGATCCGGCAAATTCTTGAGTTGGCTTCTTAAGTAGGCTTCAATGGCAGGAAGGTCCAACTCTTCCCCTTTACGAACTGGTATCGTCTGTGAACTCATTGGATTCACTCCTTACCTAAGATAGTTGCTAATTCATGACAAGGTATCCTTCAAGCACTTCTCTCAGTGTCGATGAAATTTCCTCCGTTTTTTGTTTCTCATAATTGAAACACACGATAGTGGCTTCCGCAGTAGCGACCAATTCATTAGTTTCAGCTGCTTTAATCGCATGATGGAAGCTGAAACTCTTTGATCCGATTTTTGAGATGGATGTTGAAATAATCAACCTTTGTTTGAAGTATGCTTGGCTCACAAAATCACACTTCGTGGAAGCGATGATGAACCCTTCAAATACTTCTGACCGATTTGGCTGAATTTCTTCAAAAAACTTCCCACGCGCTTCCTCAAGATAAATAAAGTAACTGGTGTTGTTGACGTGCCCTGCTGCATCTGTCTCACAAAACCTTACCCACACCTCTGTTTCATGTCTCATTATTAGACCTCCTGCACCTGGATAACAACCTATCTACCAACTAGTCAGTATGTGAGTGGCATAGAAGGGCGTGCCCCTTGCTATCCGTTACTCTTTTTTATTGATTCCATTGAAGATCATATTGGTATATATGTCTGTAAGCTCACCTGCAGAGACGTCTCCTTCAGGATTAAACCAGTAATAACTCCAGTTCGTGATTCCGAGAATACCACGAGTTATCATGTCTGCATTCAAATTTTCTTCGAAGTTGCCTGCACGGATTCCCTCTTCAATGACTTTTTGGACATTTTCACGAAAAAGATCCCTTTGTTGCATATTCTGCGCCAGATATTCCTGCTGTAGATTGCGCATCTCGCGGAAGAAGATTCTGGCACTTCTTCTTCGTTCCTGAATACTTTGGATAATCATATAAATAATCTCTCTGATTTTCGTTCTGCTGTCTTTATTAGCATCATTGATGATTTCTTCTTGCTGCTTCACTAAATATTCAATGTAATAAAGATGAATATCTCTTAATAATTCCTGCTTACTTTTATAGTAATAATAGAAAGTACCCTTCGTAACGTTGAGGCCCTCGACGATATCCTGGACAGATGTTTCGGTGAACCCTTTTTCATCAAATAATTGGATGCTGTAATCAATAATTTTTTGTTTCATATTCCATTTCCTCTCGCTTAGATATGATAGGAAAATTATATCATACCTAACCTTTCTCGAAACTTTTCCTTATTGAAAACAGCCAGTTGTCATACGCGCTCCAGGATAGTTGCTATACCCTGCCCCCCGCCTATACAGGCTGTAATCAGCGCATATTTCCCATTTGACCGCTGCAACTCATATATAGCTTTTGTAGCCAATATCGCTCCAGTCGCTCCAAGTGGATGCCCATGAGCTATCGCCCCGCCATTTACATTTACTTTTTCTAAGTCCATCTCCAGTTCCCGGTTACAAGCAAGGACCTGTGCCGCAAAAGCTTCATTGATTTCAATGACGTCCATATCTTTAAGATTAAGTCCAGCTTTGTGTAATACTTTTTTCGTTGCAGGCACCGGACCGATCCCCATGATATTTGGATCAACGCCTGCTACGGCTTGGGCACGCACTACTGCCAGAGGTTTCAAATTAAGTCCGTCAGCTTTTTCGCCAGACATTACTACCAGTGCTGAAGCCGCATCATTCAAACCTGAACTATTCCCAGCTGTTACGGTTCCATTTTCAAGGAAAGCCGGGCTTAACTTCGAGAGCGCATCGATTGTGGTTTGCGGACGGGGATGTTCATCAATCTTAAAATCTATCGAATCCTTTTTCCGGACCGGAACTTCGAAAGGAACTATTTGCTCATTAAACCTTCCCTCTTCCATTGCTCTCGCCATCTTGCGTTGACTGCTTAAGGCGAACTCATCCTGTTCCTCCCGACTGATTTCATATTTTTCCGCCAGTTTTTCAGCAGTGATACCCATCGGAGGATCTCCTATTTCTTTTGGGGATAACGGAGATTTTCTGAATTTAGGAGGAACCGGGCTATAAGGCCTTTCCGGGCGATCCATCAGATAAGGAGCACGACTCATACTTTCAGTCCCGCCAGCAATATAAACATCTCCATCCCCAGCTCTAATAGCTTGTGCTGCCAGATTCACCGCATTTAATCCTGAGCCGCATTGACGATCTACTGTCAATCCTGGCAGGCTGATAGATAAACCTGTTTCCAATGCTGTTAACCTGGCAATATTTCCTCCTCCACTTAATACGTTGCCAAAAATAACATCCTCGATCTGTTCGGGCTGGACACCTGCACGCTGAACAGCTGCTTTAATGACCTCTGCTCCTAACACATGAGCTGGCACCGTAGCTAACGTTCCTCCTTGCCGTCCGATCGCTGTTCGGACAGCTGAAACGATAACAGCTTCTCTATTGGCCATCACCTTCACTCCCTTCACATAGCATGAGAGCCACCATCTACAACTAACGTTTCACCTGTTACATAGTTTGATGCAGCAGATGCCAGGAATACTGCCGCTCCTTTCAGATCATCTTCTGTTCCAAATTTTCTTAGAGGAGTGCCACCAAGGAAAGCATCTTCTCCTTTTTCAATCAGCACTTTGGACATTTTCGTCGGGAAAAATCCAGGAGCTATCGCATTGACATGAATACCCTTTGGGCCCCATTTGACAGCGAGGTCTTTCGTAAAAGTTATCACTGCCCCTTTACTGGAGTTATACCCAATCGTATCCATATATTTTGGGTCAGAACCTTTCAGTCCAGCAACAGAGGCAATGTTGATGATCTTCCCTGTCTTCTGTTCAAGCATCACTTTACCTACGGCCTGTGACATCATGAATGTGCCGGTGACATTGACGTTGATTACTTTCTGCCATGCTTCAAGCGGCATTTCTTCTACGGGAGCTCCCCATGTCGCACCACTGTTATTTACCAAGATGTCAATTTTTCCGAAGCGTTCCATTGTCTGATCAACTACATTCTGGATGTCTTCCGGATTGGTGATATCACATTTCAAAGCAAAAGACTCAACACCCATTTTTTCCAGGTTTTCGCTTACTTCTTCACAGGCTTCTACTTTTCTTGAACAAACAACTACATTTGCTCCAGACTCTGCGAATCCTTCCGCAATCTGCTTCCCTAACCCTCTGCCGCCGCCAGTTACGATGGCGGTCTTTCCTGTTAAATCAAACAGCTCTTTAACATGCATGTATGTGCCTCCCAGATTCAGTGATTTTTTCTTAATTCATATTTGGCAATGGCTCTCCGGTGTACTTCATCAGGTCCATCAGCCAGGCGCAGCGTCCGTATATTTGCCCATTTCGCGGCTAGAGAGTAATCATCACTGACACCGGCTGCTCCAAATGCCTGTACTGCCCGGTCAATAACTTTCAGTGCCATATTAGGGGCTACTACTTTAATCATCGCAATTTCAGCCTTGGCCTCTTTGTTTCCTACCGTATCCATCATATAGGCAGCTTTCAATGTTAATAGGCGAGCCTGCTCAATTTCAATTCGAGAATCGGCAATCCATTCCTGGATGACACCTTGATCAGAAAGCCTCTTTCCGAAAGCCTCCCGTTCTTTGACACGCTTACACATATCCTCAAGCGCTCTTTCTGCTGCACCGATCGTCCGCATGCAATGATGGATTCTTCCTGGCCCCAGTCTTCCTTGTGCAATCGCAAACCCTTTTCCTTCTCCCCAGATTAGGTTCGATGCAGGAACACGGACATTATCGTATTCTATTTCTGCATGACCGTGGGGCGCATGGTCATAACCATAAACAGGCAGTACCCGCTTTATATGCACTCCAGGAGTGTCGAGAGGAACAAGGATCATCGACTGCTGTTCGTGTTTAGGGGCTTCCGGGTCGTTCTTCCCCATCACGATTGCTATTTTACAGCGGGGATCTCCCGCCCCTGAAGACCACCATTTCGTTCCATTGATGACATACTCATCACCATCCCTCACAATACTGGTCCTGATGTTAGTAGCATCAGAAGAAGCTACATCCGGCTCTGTCATAGAAAAACAGGAGCGAATCTCCCCATCCAATAACGGTTTCAGCCATTTCTCTTTTTGTTCCTCAGACCCATAACGCTCCAATACCTCCATGTTCCCCGTGTCAGGAGCTGCGCAGTTGAAAACTTCTGGTGCTATATGGGAGCGTCCCATAATTTCACATAATGGTGCATATTCCATATTTGACAGTCCGGCACCATACTCGCTCTCAGGCAAAAACAAATTCCATAACCCTTTTTCTTTTGCCTTCTGCTTCAACTCTTCCATGATAGGCGGAACAGTTGAAAACCGATCCTCTTTATTCAATTGCTCCTCATATATGGATTCATTCGGATAAATATTTTCCTCCATGAAAGCTTTCAATCTATGCTGCAACTCCTGAACTTTTTCCGTATACTCAAAGTTCATAAGTCATCTCCTTTATTCATACTGACTAAATACAACTGTACCCTTGATAACATCCTTGCCCTCTTGATTCGATGCAGCAACGTCGAAATGTAAATGTTGATCCGTTTTATTAGCTAAGGTCGCCTGTAAGGTGATGACATCATCGAGTCGAACCATACCTTGAAACCTTATTTTATAATCCTGGATAAACCCTTCCTCATAATAAGGAGTGAATAATTTAGCAAGATTACCCATCGTCCACATGCCATGTGCGATAATTCCAGGGAGGCCAGCCTTTATTGCTTCTTCATCAATAGTATGGATCGGATTGTAATCACCTGATGCTCCCGCGTATTTGATCAAATCCAGTCTGGAAACCGGAGATAGCGTGACGTTCTCCAGTGATTCCCCTGCTTCTAACAAAGTTAACTGATTCACACCATCATCTCCTTCCGAACCGCTTCTGTAATGATGACTACCTGCTCTTCTGTGAAAATCAGATTACCCTCAAGGTCTTCACCATATCTTTTTAATAGCAAAAAGCCCATTTCTCCACTTTTTCCTTTTCTTTCATAGTAATCTTTCACTTCCGCATAGCAGTTGATTTCTTCTCCCACTATCAAAGGCCTTTCATAATGAAACGTCTCTTCCCCGTGAATCAACCCTTTTGCAGGTAATTCCAATTCCTCAATAGTGCCGTAATCAAAAACTCTCGGAAAAGTCGGGGGAGCGATGTTATTGTTATACATGGACTGCTTCCCTGTCTCCTCACATGTGAAAATCGGATGCAAGTCACCGATAGATTCTGCAAACTTCTTGACAGCTCCTCTTTCCACAACATTCTTAACGGGCTTCGATTTCTTTCCGATAACATGTGCCAACATAAATGATCCCTCCCTGATTAATCTTTTGGTCCGCCAGCTACATATAGTACCTGCCCATTGACGAAGGATGATTGTTCATCTGCATAAAAAGCAACCGCATTTGCAATATCCTCTGGTTTGCCGCTTCTTCCTACAGGAATATTGGAGACACTGGCTTCCACCAATTCTTCGAAGGAAATACCGATTCTTGCCGCTGTCTGCTTAGTCATATCAGTCTCAATGAACCCGGGAGCTACCGCATTTGCTGTTATACCGAAGCGGCCAAGCTCAATCGCCAATGTCTTTGTAAAGCCCTGCAGCCCGGCTTTAGCTGTAGCATAGTTTGCCTGTCCACGATTACCCAAGGCAGAAGTCGATGAGATGTTGATGATACGTCCGTATTTATTTTCGACCATGTATTTTTGGGCAGCACGAGCGGCGTTGAAAGACCCTTTCAGATGGACTCCCATCACAGTATCCCAATCGGAATCAGTCATTTTGAAAAGCATATTATCCTTGATTACACCAGCATTGTTGACAAGAATGTCCACTGAACCATATTTCTCATACACTTCTTTCATGGCATTCTCTACCTGTTCAGCTTCCGTCACATTGGCAACCTTCGTAAATATTTCATAACCTCTTTCGTTGAACTCATTTGCTGCTTCTGAAAGCGCCTCTTCGTTGATATCAATGATAGCTACTTTCGCTCCCCCTTCCGCGAATTTCTGAACAATTCCTTTTCCAATTCCGCGGCTTCCACCTGTGACGAATGCTACTTTTCCATCAAATCTACCTGACATAATCGATTCCTCCAATATTAAAATCTTGGTACCAATGTTCCTGCGCTCGTAAAAAGGTCAGCCTCTTGAATTTTACTGATACAAGCGCTTAATTTTATTCCACCATCTGTAATAAACTTCGATTTTAACCCTTACTAGATTAAGAGTTATCCTACCTTCACATGACCTTTTAATAGGTTCCTGGAAATAATCAAACGCTGTATCTCATCGGTTCCATCATAGATTCTCCATAGCCTTGCTTCACGGTACCACCGTTCAATAGGAAGTTCCCTGGTATATCCCATACCGCCGTGGATTTGAAGGACACGGTCGACCACACGATTTCCCATATTCGAGCCGTATAACTTTGCCATCGAGGCAGCATGACGGTTGTCCTCTCCCTGATCCAACGTGAAAGCGGCGTTAAGCACAAGCCATTTAGCTGCCTCAATTTCCACTGCTGAATCTGCAATCTGCCATTGAATCGCTTGGCGGGTACCAATCGGTTTTCCGAATGTTTCCCGTTCATTGGCGTAATCGATAGCCATTTTCAATAACCGTTCAGCTGATCCGACTGCACGTGCACCGACGATCCACCTCGCAAACCCGATCCATTCCAGCCCCAAGTCGTAGCCTCCATCCACTTCACCTAACACGTTTTCATCCGGTACACGGACATTTTCAAAAATCAAACTGGCCGGGCCCCATTCTCCCATTGTATCGATATATTCGGATTTCCATCCCATCGAACGGTCCGCGATGAAACAAGTGACACCTTTACGGCCTCCGGAGGATTGATGGAGTTCTTTATCGGTGATGGCAATAACCATGACAAAATCCGCTTCGTTGCCACCTGTAATGAACGTCTTTTCCCCGTTCAATATCCATTCATCGCCATCTTTCACAGCAGTCATACGAATATTCCTGGTATCAGAACCGGCGCCTGGCTCTGTCATGGCAAAGCAAGATTTCTTATCGCCATTGATGGTAGGAAGTAGATATTTTTCCTTCTGTTTTTCATTTCCGTAATAGAGGATGTTATCAGCAGAACCTCCGAATTGGAAGGGAACAAATGTCTTAGCAACTTCTATCTGGACAATTGCCAGCATCATTTGTCCTAAGTCTGCTCCTCCATATTCTTCCGGTGTATTGATTCCCCAAAATCCAGCTTCTTTCGCTTTCATCTGAAGCTCGTGCATTTTTTCAGCAGAAAGGCTCGGTTTGCCCTCCCGTTCATTACGCAACACATCGTTTTCTAGTGGCATGAGCTCTTTTTCTACAAACTTTCGAATCGTTTTCTGTACCATTTGCTGCTCATCAGTAAGACGTAAATGCATATCACTATCCCCAATCCTCTAAGTAATGTAAAAGATATCCTACGCCCTAACATACCAACCGGTTAGTAGGTTATAATTCTATATTATTTTGAAATTTCAGAAAAAACAACCCTTTACGGACAACTTTTGCTAGAAAAGTAACTTACATTCTTTCCAACAACATCGCCATTCCCTGGCCCCCACCTACACAAAGTGTTGCTATACCGGTCTTTTCCCCACTCCGCTTCATTTCATGAACAAGTGTGGTTAACAACCTGGCTCCAGTCGCGCCCAGAGGATGGCCAAGAGCAATTGCACCTCCATTGATATTAACTTTTTTTGGATCAAGTCCAAGTTTTCGTATAACAGCAAGTGACTGGGAAGCAAAAGCCTCATTTAATTCAATCAGTCCAATATCATCCAGTTTTCGCCCAGTGCGTTCCAATAATTTGTGGACTGCAGGAACAGGTCCAATACCCATCACTTCAGGTGAAACACCTGCAGCTGTCCAATCTGTTATTCTAGCAAGCGGCTTTAGGCTTAATTCTTTCGCTTTTTCTTCCTTCATTATCACTAAAGCTGCCGCTCCATCATTACGACCGCAGGCATTTCCTGCAGTTACAGAGCCTCCCTCCTTAAAAACGGGTTTGAGTTGATTAAGCTTTTCAAGTGTTGTCTGCGGTCTCGGATGTTCGTCTTTATCAAAAGTTTTCGTTTGTTTTTTCTGTCTAACTTCAACCGGAACGATTTCTTCCTGGAATACATTATTTTCGATGGCTTCAGCAGCTTTACGCTGACTGTCTAATGCAAAGGCATCCTGGTCTTCTTTTGAAATGTAATACCTCTCTGCGACATTTTCAGCAGTCATTCCCATACCGAGGTTTTTACCATACATTTCAATTGGCTGCTGACCTGCTTCAAGATTGGAATCAACAAGCATGGTGCGGTCTCCACCAAATCGGCTATTACGTAAATAAATTGGTGCATTGCTTAAGCTTTCTGTTCCGCCTGCAATAACTACTTCAGCCTGGTCGGATATGATCTGCTGTACACCGGAAGCTACTGCCTGCATCCCTGATGCACATAGTCGGTTAATTGTGAATGCAGGAGATGATTCCGGAACACCAGCTCTTAAAGCAGCGACTCTTGCAACATTGGATGACTCTGTAGTCTGCCTTACCTCCCCTAGAATCACTTCATCAATTAGTTCAGGCGAGAGCCCTGTCCTTCTTAGTGCTGACTCAATTACTATGGAAGCCAATTCACCAGAATTAATATTTTTTAATGTACCTCCATACCGTCCAACTGGTGTTCGGACAGCTTCAACAATGACGATACTCTCTTTCATTTTCATTCCTCCTTCAGCTGTATTCTTTACGGAGCTGTCCGGCAATGATATTTTTTTGAATTTCTGACGTACCTTCATAAATCCGGGTAATTCGGGCATCCCGAAAATATCTCTCAATCGGATAATCGGAAATATATCCCACCCCGCCATGGATTTGCAAGGCTTTATCAGCAACACGATTGTATACTTCAGAGCCATACAGTTTTAACATCGCTGCTTCTTTAATTAATTTCTCACCCTGGTCAACCATCCAGGCGACACGGTATGTGAAGGACCTTAGAGCCTCTGTCTCTACTCCTATTTCTGCAATCATATGAGCAACTGCCTGGTGTTCAATAATCGGCACACCAAACTGTTTTCTTTCCTGTGCATATTCCAAACTCATATCAAGCAGTTTTTGACACGATCCTAAATTCCTGGCAGCCAGCCCTGCACGGCCGTTCGTTAATATTTTTAAAGCATTAACATATCCCTTTCCAACTTCACCCAGGACATTCTCTTCAGGTACTTCACATTCTTCTAAAATCAGCTCAGCGGAATGGGAGCCTTTCAGCCCCATTTTCTCTTCAATTGCCCCAACTTGAAAACCTGGAAAATCCTTTTCCACAATAAACGACGTGATGCCTTTCGCTCCCTTTGAGGAATCCGTAACCGCCATAACAGTGAATACATCCGCTTCTGTTGCATTAGTAATATAATGCTTTGTGCCATTCAAAATGTACTTATCACCTTTTTTTACAGCAGTCGTTTTGAGATTAGCTGCATTGGAACCTGCCTCCGGTTCAGTCAATGCAAATGCCCCGATTTTTTTACCGCTCGCCATGTCAGGGAGGTATTTTTGTTTTTGTTCTTCGTTTCCAAGCTCTACGATCCCTACTGTACCGATTCCAGTATGAGCACCAATTAATGTCGTAAATCCATTATGGGTTTTACCAAGTTCTTCATATAACGCACATTTTCCGACCATGCCGATGCCCAGTCCACCATATTCTTCTGGAATACTCAATCCGAATAAACCCATCTCTTTAGCCATTTCAATCGTGCGTTCTGGTATTTTATCTTCTTTTTCAATTTGCATGGCTACTTTTTCCACTTCGTTTTCTACAAAGTTGCGTATATTGTTTTTTAAGAATTGAATATCTTCATCGAGTTGAAAATCCAAAGTGAATCCTCCTGTCAGTAATAATGTGATCGATTTATATAAGTATTACAGCTAAATCAGACTCCAACCTTCATGTGTCTGATTTCCTCCGTCAACAACGGTACGACTTCAAACAGATCGCCTACGATGCCATAATCAGCCACATTAAAAATATTTGCTTCCGGATCTTTGTTGATAGCAACAATCACTTTGGAGTTGGACATTCCGGCTAAGTGCTGGATTGCTCCTGAAATTCCACAAGCTATATATAATTCTGGTGTGACGACCTTCCCGGTTTGACCAATCTGCAGGGAATAGTCACAATACTCTGCATCACATGCACCTCGGGAGGCACCAACAGTCCCTCCTAATTCTTCTGCAAGCTCTTCCAGTGGTTTAAAACCTCCTGCGCTTTTGACACCTCTGCCTCCAGCCACAATCACTTTAGCTTCGGATAGATCCACACCGGAAGCTGTCTTTTTCACAATATCTTTTAAAATGGTTCGCAAATCAGTGATAGTAACTTGTTCAAATTCAACCTGACCTGTTCTTGCTGAGTCCTTATCAAGCGAAGCGATGTTATTCGGACGAATTGTTGCAAAAATAGTTCCTGATTTCACCCGTTTTTTTTCAAAAGCTTTTCCTGAATAAATAGGCCTTGTGAAAATTACCTCATCCTCTTCCACTTCAAAGTCTGTGACATCAGAAATGAGTCCAAGGTTCAGCCTCGCTGCCAAGCGGGGAGACAAATCTTTGCCAAGTGAAGTGTGGCCTGACAAAATCACATCAGGACTCACGGAATCAACTACCTGTAAATAAGCCTGAAAATAACCGTCATTAGTGTAATCGGACAGTACTTCATGTTCAGCAGAAATGACCCTATCCGCCCCATAATGAAAAAGTTCTTCAGCCAGATGATGGTTGTCCGCTCCGACAATTGCGCCAATTACTTTTCCGCCATTTGCAATTTCTCTTGCTGCGCCGAGTGCTTCAAAAGATACATTTCTCAATTCATCGTCTCGTGCTTCAGCAAATACAAGTACATTTTTACTCATCCATTGTCCCTCCTATAATATTTTTGTTTCCTTATGCAGATAGGTGACCAGTTCTTTGACTTGATCAGCTGTTTCCCCCTGCAGAATCTTCCCAGCCTGCTTTTCCGGCGGTAAAAAAACTGTCACAGTTTCCGTCAAGGATTCGATGTCATCTTCGTCGATATCGAGTTCGTCATAGTCGATTTCTTCAAGAGGTTTTCTCTTCGCTTTCATGATTCCAGGAAGCGACGGGTAGCGCGGCTCATTCAAACCTTGCTGTGCTGTAGCCAGCAGAGGAATACTGGTCTTCAGAATTTCTGTATCCCCTTCTGCATCACGCTCCACTGTCACAGTATCTCCTTCTATTTCAATATCGGTTATTGTCGTTACACAAGGAATATTTAATTGCTCAGCCAATCTAGGTCCCACCTGACCGGTGCTGTTATCGTTTGAGACATTTCCTCCGAGAATCAAATCGTACGCTTTGTCCTCAAAAAATGCAGCAAGAATTGAAGCAGTGGTATGTTGATCTTTTTCTTCCACTTCTTCAGTGTTGATAAGAATCGCATTGTCAGCACCCATAGCAAGAGCAGTACGGAGTTCTTTTTCATTATCCTCATCTCCGACACTGACTACGGTGACTTCCCCGCCATGCTTATCCCGGAGCAGAATCGCTTCCTCAACAGCAAACTCATCATAAGGATTGATGATAAATTCAGCACCATCATCACTGATCTTTCCATTTTGTATGGCAATTTTCTCTTCTGTATCAAACGTGCGCTTTAAAATCACATAAATATTCATACAATCCTCTCCCCCTCTATCAAGTCATCCCTCTTTTATCACTTTAAAAGTTCCATAACCTTTGGCCAGAAGATTTCCTTCATAATCAAACACTTCTGCATCTCCCATTTTTATTTTTCTTCCATTCCCATAGACATTTGCTCTGGCAGAAATCGTACCGCCACTTACAGGTGCAATGTATTGCGTATGAAGATCAATGGTTATTACCGGCTGACCGAAAACCGCTCTCATTTTCATACCGATAATATTGTCGATGATTGTTGCATACACGCCACCGTGAAGATTTCCATACGTGTTATACAGTTTCTTTTCTATGGGCAGTTCCAAAAGTACGTCATCCTCACTTACCTCTACCAAATTGAATCCCAACAACTGAAAAAATGGACTGGTTTCAAAATCAAAACGAATCTGCTCATGCCATCCTTCTAATTTCGCTTCCATAACAATTGTTCACCTCGCTTCCGTGTTTCTGTTCTGTTTCTCATTTGTCTCTTCTTTAACAAGGTGACGCTTCAGCAGTTTACCTACGGAATTTCGAGGAAGCGAATCACGTATTTCAATCTCCTTTGGTACTTTGTAGCGGGTCAGTCTTTCCTGGCAAAAATTCTTCAATTCTCCACTTGTTGTTTTTGCTCCTTCATTGAGCACAACATACGCTTTGACACGTTCCCCGCTATAATCATCAGGAATACCGATGGCAGCAGCTTCCTTTACCTCCGGATGTTCATATAGAACACCCTCAATTTCCTGAGGATATACATTGAACCCGCCAGAGATAATTAGCTCTTTTTTTCGCCCCACTATATAAAAATAACCATCCTCATCCATCGTGGCTAAATCACCAGTATGAACCCATCCATTTTTAAGAGACTTAGCTGTTTCTTCGGGACTTTTCCAATATCCCTTCATGACCTGAGGGCCATGTATAATCAGTTCTCCGACACTACCTGGCGGCAACTCTTTTCCCTCCACATCGACTACCTTGCTATCAGTTCCTGGAAAAGGAATACCGATGCTGCCTATCTTCCTTACTCCTTTAGTAGGATTCCGATGTGTAGATGGGGAAGTTTCCGACATGCCATATCCTTCCCCTATGGTCGCTCCAGTTACTTTTTCAAACCGATGAATGACATCTATAGGAAGCGGAGCAGATCCACTCGAACAGAACTTCAAACAGTTTAAACCATAGGATTCTACGTCTGGATGATTAATGAATGCATTGTACATTGTTGGAACCCCGGGGAAGAAAGTAGGTCTGTATGTTTGAATTATCTCCAACACTCTATCAACCTGGAATTTTGGCACAAGAATGTTACTTGCTCCTAAATAGATACTGAGATTCATACCACTGGTCATAGCATATACGTGGTAAAGGGGCGTACATGTCAACGTAACCTCTTTCCCTTTTTTCATTTCCTCGCCGTACATCAAGTAACTTTGCATTACATTGGCAACAAGATTATAATGAGTGAGCATTGCCCCTTTCATTTTTCCCGTGGTGCCACCAGTAAATTGAATCACGGCTATATCTTCTTTTGGGGTGATAACATCCGGTTCCAATTGCTTACTTAGTTGAGACTGAATTAATGAAGGGATGGATTGCACTTCGACATTTTGCCTTTTCTCGTCATCAATAACGAAAACATGCTTAAAAGGATTTGTTTCAGCAGCCTGAGCCACCTTTTCCAAATACTTGCTTTCCGTAACTAAATACCTGGTGTCTACGGTGTTAGTGATATATTTTATTTCTCTGGATGTATACATTGGATTCATTTGAACCACAATGGCTCCAAGCTTTTGAGCGGCATAAAAAGCATACACATAGAACGGACAGTTAGAAACCATTAAGCCTATTCTGTCACCTTTGCCGATCCCTAGCTTGTCCCATGCATTTGCCAATCGATCCACTTTATCCATCATGTTTTGATAGGATATCTGTTCTCCCTGATATATAAGTGCTGTTTGTTCGCCAAAAACTTTTACACTATTTTCAAGCATTTGGTATAGAGAACACTCAGGAAAATCTAAATGACGCTCTATTCCATCGGGATAAGCACTGTACCAGGGACGTTCAATCAGATTTTCCAAGCAAATCATCCCTTTCGATTTTTTAATGGAATCTATCAGATCTAAATGGGAGACTTTTATTTATCCAGTACACCTTCTTCTTTGTAAAACTTCTTCGCTCCAGGATGCAGGGTATCCGGGTTTATACCGTCAAGTACTGTATCCAATGTGAAATTCTTAGCTCTTTCTGGTATTTGGGATTCAAAAGCATCCTGGTTCTCCCAGAATATTTTTGTCAAATTATAAACATAACTTTCTTCGAGATCTTTTCTGACACTGAACATTGCTACAAGCGTATAAGTAGGTATCTCCTTATCCAGACCCTCATAAGTTCCTGCAGGGAGGTTATCATATGAAATCCCAAGGCCCTTTTCGCTTATACTTTTCAATTTTTCCTCATCCAATGGAATCACTTTAATAGGTTTTGTAACTTCTATTTCCTGTAAAGAAGTGACTTGTGGCGCCCCGCCTCCGACAAAAACATCTACCACACCATCTTTCAGCATAGAAGCCCCATCATTGTAATTACCGTAAGAGACTTCTCCTCCAGCTTCTTCAATTTTCTGAGGATCAATTCCGTATTCCTCCATCATTCTCCAAAATGCCACTGGTCCACCGCCGCCTTTAGGTCCAAGAAAGATATGTTTGTCCACAATATCTTCTACACTATTGATCTCATCATTTTCTGCTAACGTAGCAATCGTCTGGTAAACAGGATATAAAGATCCAAGAGCCGCTACCTGATCCATCTTTTTGTCGAAGCTTCCCGTTCCTTTTAGGGCATCTGCATAATCAGAAGTGTAATGGATGCCATATTGAATATCACCAATTTGCAGTGCCTTCAGGTTGGATGTCGACCCACCTTCAACTTGAGAGACGTTGAGACCTGCGAATTCATCCATATAAACTTCAGACAGAGCAGTTGTTATGGGATACCATCCAGACCCCATCGGTCCAGACCCAATCTTCAAAAACTTATCCGGAGCTTCTACTCCGTCATCAGATGCACCGCTACTGCTACATGCAGTGAAAATCAACAATAAAGTCAAAAGAACCCCGCTGATAGATAACTTTCTCATAAAATTCCTCCTTTTACGCTCGTGTCTTCTGTATTACTTGCTGTCTGTGATCGTTGTAATAGGAAGACAAACAACAGCAATCCAACTCCAACTATATCTCCGGTCACTCCGGGAACGACAAGCAAGACTGCACCAGCAAATAGTAAAATACGCTTAAGCTTAGTTAACTCACCAAACCAATAACCCTCTATTGCTCCAGCAAACAACACACAGCTGATAATAGCACTGATTAATGTCAGCACAATCGCAGCTATATCATCCCCTTGTAAAAGAAGCTCAGGATTATAAACAAAGATAAACGGAATAAAAAAGCCTCCGAGTGCGATCCTGATTGCGTAAAGGGCAGTTGCAGAAGGATTAGATCCTGCAATACCTGCTGTAGTATAAGCCGTGATTGCCACAGGAGGCGTTAAACCGGACATTACACCGAAGTAGAATACAAACATATGTGCAGCAACCAAATTCACATTCATTTCCACTAATGCTGGTACCCCAAGGACTGCAAGAATCACATATGCGGACACAGTCGGCATCCCCATGCCGAGGATTATAGAAGCAACAGCCAGCATGATAAGCAGGATAAAGAGGTTACCTCCCGCGACATCAATCATAAATCTCGAAAAAGTAAGGCCTAGTCCGGTAAGTGATACTGCTCCGACGATTATTCCAGCAGTTGCACAAGCAGCTATTACAGTAAGAGCGCTTTTCGCCCCATTTTCAAGCGAGGCAAGTATATCAAGCAGGTTCATTCTCGTCATCTTCCGTATCCAACTTAAAATGACTGTAGAGATAATTCCGTAGAATCCTGCCTTCATCGGACTATAGCCGTCGATCATAAGATAGATGATTAATAGAATTGGTAAAAATAAATATCCTTGTTTCAATAGCACCATTTTAGTATCCGGCAATTGCTCTTTTGGAATTCCCTCAAGCTGTAACTTTCGGGAATGATAGTAAACGATGAATCCAGCAATCAGAAAATAAATGGTTGCGGGTATCAATGCATATAAAGCAAGGGTAATGTAAGAGATTCCGGTGGTCTCTGCCATAATAAAGACAGATGCCCCCATAATCGGCGGCATAATCTGCCCGCCTTGTGATGCTACCGCTTCTACCGCTGCTGCAAATCGTTTACTATATCCCAACTTTTTCATTAAAGGGATGGTAAATGACCCTGTTACCGCTGCATTTGCAGCTCCATTTCCAGTAATCGTCGCCACCATGGCACTAGTCCCAACTGCCGACAGAGCTGGTCCGCCTGCACGATGACCTAGCGCCCCAAAAGCGAAATTAGTGAAAAACTGTCCCCCACCGGACCTCATTAAAAAGGAGCCAAAAATTACAAAGAGGATCAGTACCGTTGAACTTATATAAATCGGTGCGCTGAAAATGCCAAGCGTTCCGTTGAACATTTGATCAACCATTTTCCCGTATCGTACACCCGGATGTGCAAGGGCTCCTGGAAAGTAGGGTCCAAGGAAAATATAGGCAAGGAAGAATAAGCCAATACCCGCCATTAATATACCGTTTGTTCTCCTTGTCCCTTCAAGGACCAACGCAATGAATATTGTTCCTACAATATAATCTGTCATATTCGGATTCCCCTGGCGACTCTGAATAGCTTCCCCCTGGAATAAAATGAACCAGACCTCCACTAGAGTGATTAAAACTAAAAACACATCAACCAATCCGAACTTTTTCCCTTTTTTGAAAGGGAATATTAGAAAAATGAGTAGTAACGCCCACACGACATGAATACTCCTTTGCTGCCAGGAAGACAATGTACCAAAGCCAGCGGTGTAGATGTGGAAAATAGAAAGTCCTATTGCAAGAAGAGAAGTGAGTAATATAATCAACCTGGAAAGGTTCCATCTTCCTTTCTTAGCCACCCAAAGTTCTTCTATCAATGCCGGCTTTTCTTTTATGCTTGTGTCAATTTTCTTAACGTTTGCTGCACTTTCATTCTTTTTCAACTTTTCAACTCCTTCCCTTTCCTTGTGACAACGCTTTCATTTCGGGTAATAACTTAAAAGGTATTTTATTTTTTGGCCCCACTCACATCAAGCTTCAGTTCTCGTCTAAAATGTGACGTGAAATCAACATTCTTTGAACCTCACTTGTACCCTCATAAATTTTCGTGATCCTTGCATCACGATAAAAGCGTTCTACGGGATAATCAGCTACATACCCATACCACCGTGAATTTGAACCGCTTTATCGGCCACTCGATTAAACACTTCTGATGCAAAAAGTTTTGCCATGGAAGCTTCTTTAATGACTTTTTTTCCTTCATCTATTTTTTTAGCTGCACTAACTGTCAAAGTTTTTGCTGCTTCCGTATCTGTAGCCATATCTGCAAGCATCCATTGAATTGCTTGATTTGAAGCGATCGGTTTTCCAAATTGGACTCTTTCTTTAGCATAACTTGCAGACATTTCAATTAATTTTTCACATGAGCCAACTGCTCTTGCGGCCAGCCCCACTCTTCCCTCGCCAAGTATTTTAAGTGCAGATACATAGCCCATACCGACTTCTCCAATAACGTTTTCCTCTGGTACCACACAATCTTCGAAAATAATTTGACTGGTGTATGAACCTCTAAGTCCCATTTTCTTATCTCGTTTACCAACCACAAGCCCTGGAAAGTCTTTTTCTACCAAAAAAGCTGTTATGCCGCCTTTCGCACCTTTTGATTTATCTGTCGAGGCAATAACAGTAAACACATCAGCGACAGGACCATTGGTAATAAAATGCTTCATCCCATTCAATATCCACTTATCCCCAGATTTGACCGCATTTGTTGAGAGATTGGTGGCATCAGATCCAGCCCCCGGTTCGGATAAGGCGAATGCAGCAATTTTATTTCCAGCTGCCATATCAGGCAAATATTTTTCCTTCAACCGCTCAGAACCCAATTTTACAAGTCCAGTGCTTCCTATCCCTGTATGGGCACTTATCAGCGAAACATAACCGTTATGTGTTCTTCCCAACTGCTCCAGTACTACCGCTTTTCCTACTGCGTTTAATCCGATGCCTCCATATTCTTCTGGAATACTTATCCCAAATAATCCTAACTCTTTTGCTTTTTCGATAAGATGTTGTGGGATCATATCTTCCTCTTCAATTTGCTGAGCATATGGTTCAACTTCATTTTCTACAAAATTACGTATCATTGTTTTCATCTGATCCAATTCCGTCAACATAGCTTCTGACATCGTTTAATTTCCCCCTTTTTTGTTTCACATATATACATTGCAATTACCATGCCAAATTTTATAATATTCAGAAAAAACAACATAAAAAAACTATTGTGAAAGGTTTTTAAAATTATGTGCAGGTGGTTTTTTATACAAATCATGGTGTTGATTCGTTATTTTTTGATCCAAAATTGCATTATTCGATTCATTTTTGTATCACTATAATAGTGCACAAGCTAGGTGGTTTTTTTAGTATTTTCTTCTTTTTTTGATTCAGGTATGAATTATTACCTTTCTATTGAGCTGTGTAATTCTGCTTCATGTTTCGTGTGGTGTTTCGATGTATAATCCATTTCTTTTCATTTTATTTAAATGATCTCCTCTGGCAAGATAGATAACATCATGGCCTGCTAAATCCAACATTCCACCAAAGTACCCCCCCTACTGCACCGGCTCCTGCAACTCCTATTTTCATAGTTTTACCTCCTTTTGCTTTTTCTATTGGATGCAAAATTCATACCAAAATAAAAAGGACTGCTACACGCCAGTCCCCAAATTAGTACTTTATTTCATTTCTATCCTATATTTTTTCATCTTCCGTACAATTGTCGGTTGACTTGTTTGTAGCGCCTCTGCAATTTGGTAGGTAGATTTATATCGCTGAACAGCTAGAGATATCACTTGCTTTTCAGCAAGTTCTGCAGCTTGGTTTAATGGAATGATGTCATTTATCTGCATATCTTGTTCATCATTACGATATTCCGGGGGTAAATGTTCGATAGAAATTTTGGAAGATGATGTGGTCAATACTAACCGCTCCATCAAATTAGCCATTTCTCTCACATTGCCCTCCCATTCCCAATCATATAAAAATCCTTTCAATTCATCGGTTAACACTTTATCCAAACCATATTTATTGTTGATCTTATCTAGAAAAAACTGTAGTAACGCTAAGATATCATCTCTTCTTTCCCGTAGGGGCGGGATTGTGAAGGGGATGACATTCAAACGATAAAATAAATCTTCGCGAAAGGTTCCTTCTTTTATCATTTCCCGTAGATTCCTATTAGTAGCAGCAATAATCCTTACGTCCACTTTCTTTGATTTTGTTGCTCCTACTCGCTGTACCATTCCATCCTGAATAACCTGTAATAATTTCACCTGCATCTTTAATGGCAGCTCTCCTATTTCATCGAGAAAGATTACTCCATTATCAGCTAATTCGAACATACCAGGCTTGCCTTTTTTGGTCGCCCCGGTAAAGGCTCCTCCTTCATAACCGAATAGTTCAGATTCTAATAACTCAGGAGGAATTGCCCCGCAATTTACTTTTATGAATTCGCCTTTTTCTGCTCTTTTGCCAGACCGGTAGATATAACGTGCCAGTACGTCTTTACCTACACCCGTCTCCCCCAATATAAGTACTGTAGCATCAAAGTCGGCAATCCTATCAGCCATTTCATATAATTCAGTCATCGTTTGACTTTCGATGATGATGCCTTGATTTGAATAACCTTTTAATTTCTTTAATTCTCTTTCATATTCATCACTTCGTTTTTGGACTGCGTTTAGTTCATCAAGCAAGTTATTCAACTCAGATAAATCGCGGATATTTGTAATTACTTTTTCAATGTCTCCTTTTTCATTCATGACCGGGCTGCCGGTGATCAATGTTTCTTTATTTTGATAATTATTTTGGACGACAGACACGGTACGCCTTTGTTTTAATACTTTAGGTGTTACTGAGTTCTTAAGAATGCCCCTTTTCATCAGCTTGTCCACGGTCTTGCCAATGTAGTATTCTTTTGGTATCCCCGTTATACGTTCAATAGCATCATTGGTTTTTAAAGTGACACCTTTGTTATCTGTAATATATATCCCGTCATAGGAGCTGTTTATAATCGAATCAAGCTCCCGGTTAAGCCTCTTCAGTTCGATTACTTTTTGATTAAGCTCCTGAAGAAAAGCTGTCTCCTTTCCGATATATAAGAAATTATCATTGATTTTTTGGCGAAGAAATAAAAATTGCCGCTTTTCTATGACAGCTGACATGAATGCTCCTTCTTCATACATTTCAATATATTCAAAAATCTGGTTTATGTGGTTACTTTCTACTGTTTTTATTGATTTTGTGAATTGGCTGTTTAATTGAATAATTACATCATCATCTGTTGTAATAAAAGCCGGAACTGGAAAAGAATCAATATAGGCTCCGAGTGAAATCAATACATCCACCTCGTTAGTTTAAGTATCGTTATCCCACTGTTTCTACTTACATCAATCCATATCCTGCTTTTTTTCTACAAAATACGCACAACCAATCCAATAAAAAAAGAGGCTTTTCAGCCCCTGGTTACTAATTATTTATAATGTACAATTTTGAACGCCGCATTGATCACACATCAATAAGGTCCGGAAATATTCAATATCATTAATGAAGAATTTTTTTGCTTCATTATCAATGAGCCCCTGGTCTTTCCATTTACTGATCACTCTACTGGCGGTTTCCCTGGTAATCCCCACGTACTTCGCAATATCCTGGACAACAATTGGTTCAGTAATTTCCACCCCTCTTGGAGTTTCTTTCCCATACATATGACTTAACCGGATAAAAATGGATGCGACTGCGCCTTCTGATCCGAACACTAAATAGTCTCTCAGTTTGGCTTTACTGGCTTCGAGCGATTCTGCCAGCCATTTTGTAATACCTAAAGCTAAACGTCCATTTTGCGCCATCAAGGTTTCCATATCGTTTTTGGAAATATACAACAAAGAAGCATCTGTCAAAGCAACTGCAGAACAAGAGTAAATTTCCCCTGAGAATATTCCTATTTCACCGAATGAATCATTGTTCTTACGTAAAAATATAGTTACTTCTTTATTTTGTTTCATCTGCTTATGGACACGCACCGTACCTTTGAGAATGAAGTACAAATAGGAAGCCTCTGACCCCTCTTCAAATATAACTTCTCCACGTTTGACTTGTGTTTCTTTTGAATTAGCGAGCAATAGATCTTTTTCATTCTGTTCCAATCTATCTAGTAAAGGCTTCATCATGCCTACCTCCTGAACGATGAATATACCTTAATGATATATGGCTGTAACCTGAAAGTCTGTGATTTTTATCACGTTTCCACTATTATTATATTAAAATCAAAAAGAGACACTGCCCAACAGTGCCTCACACTTATGTATTATTCAATGGCATCGACTTTTGTTTCTTCCTTATCTAATAAAAAGTCTTTTTTACGTAGACGAATATTAATATGGTGCAGCTGCTGCACTATTTCTCCTAATCCTAAAGCAAGGATGAACGATACTACTCCGCCCCCCACCATCCAGAAAAAAACCAGGAACTCTTCATTAATCAGGAAAAACAAGCCTGCAAAGAAGCATGTCACTAAACATACATACCCGACTAATTTCAACCAGGCAGCAATCCGGTTGTCACGCTCAAAATAAATGGCAGCTGTATCGGGGGAATCGATTTGCGATTCGTTCGTTTCCCAACGATGGACCGGGATAGGCTCATCGTCTGTATTAGTGTTAGCAATGTACCCTAATATTCCGATTAAAAGGGTAACCCCGATAACCGTTAAAAAAACAACCATATTATACCTCCCCTGTACGCAATCACTATATCACTCATTGTAATATAGCCAGGGAAATTTTTACACACTAGCTTTCCAAGTATAAAAAGTAAAACAGTATGAAAATCAAAATAACAATCATTAATGAAGATACTAATGTCACAGATGTATTAGAAGGATTGAACGTTTCGTCATTCATGATTTGTTTCTTTTTCTTGAAATAAGCGACGGTCGCTAAAATTATGATAATAAAACCAAGAACAACTGCAAACACACCTAAAGAAAGGCTGATCATATCAATTGTACTGTTGCGCTGCACCCCTATAGTGAAATGGAGACTGGTATTCAAAAACCCGATGCCTACAATAGCAATAACCGTACGAATCCAGGCCAGGTAAGTCCTTTCATTCGCAAGGTGTTGCTGCGCATATTTCAACTGGTTCTTTTCTTCCTTTTTCATAACATCACTCGCCTATCTATCCTATACGAATTAGGTTGTCTTTCTTTATCTTAATCATACGATTTCAATTAGGAAAAAGCCAACTCCCTGATTTGTTCCTTATATTGTTTTTTGCTGCCGAACAGAACTTGTAAACGGTTTTATTTTTCAGAATAATTTGGTAATATTTTTTAGTATACAGAAAGGAGAATGATATATGGAAGTGATTACAGCAGAAGAAATCAAACAGAATTTTTCCATGAAAGAAACAATGGAAGCGATTGAGAATTTCTACAAACAAAAAGAAGGAGACTACATTTCGCCTGACCGTATGCATATTGAAGATGGAGACAATACTGCTCTGCTAATGCCAGCATTTTACGGTGATTATTATGCAACGAAGTTAGTCGGAGTTGCTCCGAATAACACGAATCTGGACAAAGACACGATTCATGGGTTAATGATTTTATATGATCGTAAAACCATGGAACCATTATTCATGTGTGACGCCATCGCCATTACTTCGTTACGTACAGGTGCTCTTGGAGGTTTAGGCATGAAGTATTTGGCGAAAGAAGATGCGGAAACCTTAGGAATCATCGGTACAGGGACACAAGGATGGAGTCATTTGCAATCAGGGCTTGTCGCACGGGATATTAACGAAGTACATATCTTTAACCGTACAGAAGAGAAAGCACTTGCATATAAAAAGCAGGCAGAAAAAGCATTTCCTCACATCACCTTTTTTGTGTCTTCCGTAGAGGAGCTGGTGAAGAAGTCAGATATCATCGTAACGACCACCACCTCATCTAAGCCGGTATTACCTGAACTGGAGCCATCTGAATGGAAAGGAAAACAAATTGTCGGCGTAGGATCCTTTCGACCTTCGATGCAAGAACTTTCGGATCAGGTAATGCAGGAGGCAGATGAGATATATGTAGATGCTTCAAGTGCTTTACGGGAATCAGGGGATATGATCCGAGCTGCAGAGTTACGGAACGATTTAGAGAATACGTGGGACCTTGAAAAAATAATCAGAGAAAACCATAGTCCTGCTGATACCCATAATAAAACAATTATTTTCAAGTCTGTCGGTGCCTCTATTTTTGATTTAGTAACTGCAAAATCCTTGTATGAAAAGTATTACAAATAGAAAGGTGGGAGAACGATGCGAAAACTGACAAGGAAAAAGTGGAAAGACCCGGGAATCGTCATGGTTATCATTTTATCTATTATATCTTTAATCGTTTGGATATGGTGGCCGACAGACACATTTGTAGGGGGAATATCCTTAGCAGGATGGGCCATGTTTGTATGCTTTTTCATTTGGTTAGCGTTAACAGTCGCCTATGTCGTATGGATGGAGAGACTGGAAAAGAAAGAAATGGAATAAAGGAGTGAGTAATCATGCAAGTAATGGAAGCAATTATTTTAGCTATTTATTTAATCCTGATGACCATAATAGGAGTTTGGTTCGCAAAGCGGGCCCACTCATCTGAAGGCGATTATTGGACAGCTGGCGGGCAGATTAATAGCTTTGTTGGGTCTTTTGCATTTTTTGCAGCGGTAGCGAGTTCCAGCTCACTGATGGGTGCTGTAGGTTCCGGAGTAGCATTAGGTGTTCCTTTTCTATTAGCCTACGGTTTTGGCGCAGTCGCTATCCCTTCGTTTGCTATGTTTTTAATCGCTGGGCAAATTAGAAGAACAGGAGTAAAGACTTTGCCTGAATTTTTCAAGCACAGGTATGGAAAGTCGGTTCAGATCGTTTCAGCTATTTTAGTCGTACTGAGTATGACTTTTTATATGATACCCCAGCTGACGGCATCGGGTCTTATCGGTTCTTATGTACTTGGTATTGATTATATAACTGCTGTAATTATTTTAGGACTAGGATTCACCCTTTATGCTGCGTTAGGTGGAATGTGGGCGATTACTTATACAGACTTGATTCAGGGTGCTGTCATGGTTATCGGTATGTGCATTCTTGCTATCATTATCTTAATGGACCATGGAGGAATCAGTCCGCTTATTCAGGATGCCTTGGCGGTTGATCCTCAATTCGGATCAATCACCCAGCCTTGGATGTCTTACTTCGGTCTATTTGTAGCTTTTCTATGGTTTGGGGTAGTTTCACCCTCTGCAGTCATGAGGAACTTTGCTGCACGTGATGCGAAAACAGCCCGGCGTTCAGCACTAGGAGCTTGTTTTCTGTATGTTACCGTGTTTTTATTCGGCTTTGTCATTGCTTCTGCAGGGGCCAGTCTAGGAATAGCTGATTCACTGGAGAATCAGGATATGATTTTTATTTCAGTCATTGAACATTATATGCCTTCCTTACTCGCCGGAGTGATGCTGGCGGGTTTATTAGCCGCAATCATGTCATCAGCGGACGCGATGCTTCTGGCCGTATCAGCAGGAATCGCCCATGATATTTACAAAGAATATATTAATAAAAATGCTTCTGAAAAAAGAGTCACTCGTCTAGGACTGATCGTTATGATTTTAGCAAGTGTGGTCGGGATTATCTTCGCAATCGATCCCCCTCAGTTGATCGCTGTCATGGTAGGATGGGTAAGTGGCGCAATGCTCTCGGCTTTTGGTTTTCCACTGGTCTTAGGACTTTGGTGGAAGCGTACAAATACAACAGGAGCTTTAGCTGGAATGATTGGAGGAACGGTAGTTTTCATCATCATGGCATTATTACCGTTTGCGCTTGTCTCAGAGCACTTAGTCTCTGCCCCTGTTTCAGCAATTCTTACGATTGTAGTAAGCTTAATGACAGCCCCACCATCCGAAAAGATACAACAAGAAGTAGACAGCTATCACATGGAAGCATAAGCAGGTGAAAAAAATGAAACTGAATGTTTTAGGAGAAGATTCTATCCAGGAACATGAACTTCCCATGTATATGTATAAAAGCTTGAAGCCTACCTTGAAACTGAATAAGAAACTTGATGAGAAGGTGATTGCCAAGGGTATCGTTAAAAGCGAAAAAATCTATCAGCCAATGTGGACAGTGAAGATGCTGGTCATAGCTGATAGAAAACCATTCCCACCAAAAATAAAACCGAACATGGTTTTTGTAGATGCCATTTCAGGTTACCGGGGGTTATTTCCGAATATACCTCCTGTCACCCAGCAGGAAGTAACTTCTTCAAAAGTTAAAAACGTTACTATAACCAAGCAAGAACTACTAGAAAAATACTTGATAAATATTCAGGAAAAGCAAATCAATCGTAACTATGTATTAAAAAAACCAAGATATGAGGTTGAAGAAGCAGAGGTAGTTTACTTGCCTTTATGGCTGATAGAAGTAGACACTGATTTCTTCACTAAAACTTTCCTGATCAATGCCAACACGGGGGAGTCGGAGGATTTATTGAAGAAACTATGGAAATCGAATGAGTGGAAATTATGAAAAAAAGGTGCTTGCCTATTTGCAAGCACCTTTTGTATATAAAGAAAAAAGATCTCAACCTTGTTTAAGGTCTTATTTCATTTTCTATTCGAATACCGGTGGCCGGGGTCGAACCGGCACTCCCGAAGGAACACGATTTTGAGTCGTGCGCGTCTGCCAATTCCGCCACACCGGCATGTGAAAATGGCGGAGAAGGTGAGATTCGAACTCACGCGACGGTTACCCGCCCTAGCGCATTTCGAGTGCGCCCCCTTACAGCCACTTGGGTACTTCTCCAAAAAGATGATGCGGATGAAGGGATTCGAACCCCCACGGTGTTGCCACCACTAGACCCTGAACCTAGCGCGTCTGCCTGTTCCGCCACATCCGCAAAATATCAAAAGTGAAAAGTAATAAGAAAAAGACTCTTTCATTATGAAAGAATCCATTTTCTAAGTAGTACCGGTGGCCGGGGTCGAACCGGCACTCCCGAAGGAACACGATTTTGAGTCGTGCGCGTCTGCCAATTCCGCCACACCGGCATATTTGTTTGGAGGCGGCAACCGGATTTGAACCGGTGATAAAGGTTTTGCAGACCTCTGCCTTACCACTTGGCTATGCCGCCTCGTGATATATAAATAAATGGAGCGAGAGACGGGATTCGAACCCGCGACCCCCACCTTGGCAAGGTGGTGTTCTACCACTGAACTACTCTCGCAATAAAATGGCTGGCCCAGCTGGATTCGAACCAGCGCATGACGGAATCAAAATCCGCTGCCTTACCGCTTGGCTATGGGCCAACAGGCAAAGTAATGATGGGGCGACCGATGGGAATCGAACCCATGAATGCCGGAGCCACAATCCGGTGCGTTAACCCCTTCGCCACGGCCGCCATAATGGCAGGGGTAGTAGGAATCGAACCCACATCAAAGGTTTTGGAGACCTTCGTTTTACCATTAAACTATACCCCTATATATGGTGGAGGGAGTAGGACTCGAACCTACGAACCCGATGGGAGCGGATTTACAGTCCGCCGCGTTTGGCCAACTTCGCTATCCCTCCATTGTTATGAAGAAAACTTTCAATGGTGCACTTACAGCACACGGTCGTTTTCCAACAGGAAGCTTATTCGACGTAGCAGGAAAACTTTCAATGGTGCACTTTGCAGTACTACTATCGTTCCCTAGCTTTGAAGATTATTCAACGCAGTAAGGGAACTATGCAATGGTGCACTTACAGCACACGGTTGTTTTCCAGCAAGAAGTTTATTCGACGTTGCAGGAAAACCTACAATGGTGCCGGCCAGAGGACTTGAACCCCCAACCTACTGATTACAAGTCAGTTGCTCTACCAATTGAGCTAGACCGGCTAATCAGAAATGGTGGCTTGGGACGGAATCGAACCGCCGACACACGGATTTTCAGTCCGTTGCTCTACCGACTGAGCTACCAAGCCTAAGTATTAAAAAGATTATAAAACTATGTAAAAGTAATAATGGCGGTCCGGACGGGACTCGAACCCGCGACCTCCTGCGTGACAGGCAGGCATTCTAACCAACTGAACTACCGGACCATAATCTGGTTGCACTTTACAGTACTACTATCTTTCACTAGCAACGATGATTGATCGACGATGCAAGTGAAAATAATTTGGTTGCACTTTGCAGCACACGATCTTCAACTAGCTAAGAAGATCATTCGACGTTGCAAGTGAAAATTAATTGGTTGCACTTTACAGTACTACTATCTTTCACTGGCAAGGATGCTTAATCGACGTTGCAAGTGAAAATTAATTGGTTGCGGGGGCAAGATTTGAACTTGCGACCTTCGGGTTATGAGCCCGACGAGCTACCAGACTGCTCCACCCCGCGATAGTGTAAATGCATTAATTTAAGCACTTACGATAGTTTAAGACATTATATCTTACGATATTCACTTGAAAATGTGAATAATATGGTGGAGGATGCAGGGTTCGAACCTGCGACCCCTTGCTTGTAAGGCAAGTGCTCTCCCAGCTGAGCTAATCCTCCTATGTAAGTGGTGACCCGTACGGGATTCGAACCCGTGTTACCGCCGTGAAAGGGCGGTGTCTTAACCACTTGACCAACGGGCCAATATGTTATGGCGGAGAGCGAGGGATTCGAACCCTCGAGACCGCGGTAACGGTCTACACGAATTCCAATCGTGCTCCTTCGGCCAACTCGGACAGCTCTCCATGGCTCCACCGGTAGGATTCGAACCTACGACCAATCGGTTAACAGCCGATTGCTCTACCACTGAGCTACGGTGGAATAATGTGATTATATATATCATTGAGCTACAATCTTAGTTTTATGCTCGTCGTTCAACACTATTGTTCAACCTACTGGCTGAATAAATACTGTTGAACTTCTCGCAAAGCTTGCTCTGTAGATTACTCGAAGAGGTTAGCTTCGCTACGGTGGAATAATGTGATGCGTAAACCATTGATGGAATAAAATC